>CAINED010000072.1 GCA_903847605.1 uncultured Hyphomicrobiales bacterium
CCCCTCATCCGTCAGGCTTCGCCTGACACCTTCTCCCCATTTCATGGGGAGAAGGGTTACACCGCCGGCACACTCACCCCGCGCTTTTGCGCCTCGCCAACAAGTTGCTTCCAGATTCCCTCGGGGATGGGAATGCCCTCGCGCCGGCGCTGGGCCATGACGCGATCGCCGCGCTCGCCGGGCATCAGGATTTCCGAAACGCCATCGGCGCGCGGCTCGGCGGCGATGTCGCGCGCGAGGCGGTCGACCTCCTTGCCGAGGCTGGCGGCGACATCGAGGGCTTCGGGGTCGATGGCGATGCAGAGCGCGTTCAGCACATATTCGTTGCGTAAAGAGGGATCTTCCAGCGCTGTGGACACCAGCGGGAAGCCGGCGAGAAGGCTGCACAGGCATTCGATCATGAAGCCGAGGCCGGAACCCTTGGGCCCGGCGATGGGCAGCGGCGTCTCCGCCTTGTAGGGATCGGTCGTGACATGGCCCTGCGCATCGAGCGCGACGCCATCCGGCAACGGCTTGCCGGATTGCCGCGCCTGCGCCATCGCGCCGATGGTCGTTGCCGCCGCCGCCATGTCGAAGACGATGGGGGTGCCATTGGCGCGCGGCACGCCGATGGCGATGGGAGACGTGCCGAGCACGGCGTCGCGCGAGCCGAAATAGGCCATCAGCGGGCGCGAGGAACACATGGTCATACCGACCATGCCCGCTTCCGCAGCGCGCCGCGCGTAATAACCCATCGCGCCCGTATGCGTGCCCTGTCGCACCCAGACGAAGCCGATGCCATGGGTGCGCGCCTTCTCGATGGCCATGTCCATGGCGCGCTGTGTGACGTAAAGGCCGGGGCCGCGATCGGCCTCCAGCACGCCGATGACGCCCTTGTCCTTGATGGTGCGAATGTTCGCATCCGCCTTTCGCAAGCCGCGCGGCATCCAGGCGAGATAGGAGGGAATGCGCAGCACGCCGTGCGACCCGACGCCGCGCAGATCCGCCCAGACCAGAATTTCGGCTTCCGACTTCGCCCATTCCTGTGGCAGGCCCGCTGCGACGAAGAGCCTTGCGACGAATTCTTCCAGCGCCTGCGCGCCGATGACAATGGTGCTCACGCTGTGCAATCTCCGGTTTTCTGCCTGCGTTTTGAGCCTTATAAGATTGCTGGCTCGCAATGGAAACAGCGGCGAAATTCGAGGGAGCAGGGGCATATGCAGCAGCGCGTCACGTTCAAATCCGATGGTCTCGATCTCGCAGGCGTCCTGCATATCCCCGACGGCATGAAGCCGAAGGAGAAGCGCCCGGCCATCATGGTGCTGCACGGCTTTGGCACCAACAAGGATGGCTCGACGCCCGTGGAGGCCACGAAGATTCTCGAGGCCATGGGCTATATCGTGTTGCGCTTCGACATGCGCGGCTGCGGCGAAAGCGGCGGCGAGACAGCCTTCATTCTCTGCCAGGATCAGGTGCGCGACACGCAGGCCGCAGCGACCTATCTGCAATCGCTGAAGCAGGTGGATGCAAAACGCATCGGCGTGCTCGGCCATTCCTTCGGTGCGGCAGTCGCGGTCTACGCCGGCGGCGTCGACAAGCGATTGGGCGCGGTCATCGCGGTCGGCGGCTGGGGCGATGGCGTCGCGAAATTCCGCGAGCAGCACAAGAGCGCTGCGCAGTGGAAGAAGTTCATCATGAAGCTGGAGCAGGGACGCCGTCACCGCGCGAAGACCGGCAAGTCGCTGATGATGCCGCGCTTCGACATCGTGCCGATCCCCGTTCACCTGCGCAAAAATCTCGTCGGCAACGCCATCATGGAATTTCCGGCGGAGACCGCGATGAGCATGATGGATTTCCGCGCCAACGATGTCGTCGCGAATATCTCGCCGCGCCCGCTGCTGCTGCTGCATCCCGCCAACGACACGGTGACGCCGACATCGCAGGCCGTCGGCCTCTTCATGCGCGCGAAACAGCCCGCCGACATGCATCTCGTCTCAGGCGTCGATCACTTCATGCTGAACGACGATCAGGGCCTCGTGAAGCGGATTCTCGAGGACTGGCTGGCGAAGCATTTTCCGGTGTGAGGTTCGGTGTCATCCCGGCCGAGCGTAGCGAGAGCCGGGACCGCTCTGCTGGAGCGCGCAATAACGATAAGATCCCGGATAAAATGCTTTGCATTTTTCCGGGATGACTACGGGAGGAGGCAGGATGCCCTACGAACTTTTCTACCACGCGAAAATTCAGGGCCGCGGCGAATTCGTGCGCCTCGCTCTGGAAGACGCCGGTGCTGACTACATCGACGTCGCGCGCGGCGGCGACGCTGGAACCGCCGCAATGTTCGCGCTCATCAACGGCGAAGATGTCGCGCGCCCGCCGTTTGCGCCGCCCTTCCTGCGTGACGGCGACATGCTGATCGCGCAGACGGCGAACATCCTGCACTATCTGGGGCCACGCATCGGCCTTGCGCCCGATGACGACGCCTCGCGCCTGTTTCTCCTGCAGGTGCAGCTCACTGTGACCGATTTCATCAAGGACATTCACGACACGCATCATCCTATCGCCAACTCGCTCTATTTCGAGGAGCAGATCGAAGCAGCGAAGCTGGCCGCCGCCAAATTCATCGAGCTGAGGCTGCCGAAATACATGGGCTATTTCGAAAAGATTTTGGCGCGCAATCCGGCGGGGCGATACATCTGCGGTGGCGGGATCACCTATGCCGACCTCTCCATGTTCCAGCTCGTGCAGGGCCTGCGTTACGCTTTCCCGAACGCCTTCGCGAAGGTGGAATCGAATTATCCCCGCCTGATCGCACTGCATGATGAAGTCGCGCAGCGCCCGCGGCTTAAAGCCTATCTCGCCTCGGAGCGGCGGATACCCTTCAACGAGATGGGCATTTTCCGCAAATATCCAGTCCTCGATGCATGAGAAGCCGTTAGGGTTAATGCCTGCGAACAATTTCTGAGGCCCGCTTCTTGCTGCAACGCGATGCAGCAAGAACCCGGGCCGCCATATGTCTCCTTTTGCACTCTCGATTGTCCTGATCCTGTTCACCGTCAGCACCAATGCGGCGGCGCAGATCATGCTGAAGCGCGGCATGATGCAACTGGGGCCGCTGGATCAGCTCGGCTCCAATCCCGTCTGGATCGTCTTCGGCATCGTTTTCCAGCCCTGGGTCTTCATCGGACTCTGCACCTTCGTGATCAGCATGGCCTCGCATCTGGTCGTGTTGTCGCGCGTGCAACTGAGCTTCGCTTACCCCTTCCTCAGTCTCGCCTACGTGATCGTCGGCGTATACGCCTACTTCGTCTTTGGCGAGGACGTCGGTGCGCTGCGCATCGCCGGCTTTGCCCTCATCGTCGGTGGCACAATCCTCATCTCCATGAGCTGAAGACTCACGCTGATCCGCTTGCACGAAATTTGCTGATTACTCTCCGGCAACAGGAACTGTATCGAAATGAAACACATCATCATTGGTGGCGACGGCTTTGTGGGAACCCAACTTGCGGCGAACCTCGCAGCCAAGGGCGAAGAGGTCGTGATCGCGGATATCGCGCGCGGCGCGGCGCGCCACAATGATACGCTGCCGCACTGCTGGTTCGACGTGACGGCGCCCGTCACTTTCAAGTCCGTCGATATCAAACCCGACGACGTCGTTTACAATCTTTCCGCGCGTATGCTGAGCCCGATCATGCCGCGCGCCAAGCGCCGGGAATTCTTCTGGCCCGTCAATCACGATGGCGTGCGCAACATCCTTCAATGGATGGAGAAGCACGGCGCGACAAAACTGGTTCATTTCACGACCGACATGGTCTATGGCCACACGCATGAAGTGCCGACGCGCGAGAACGCGCCCGCGGTTCCCCTTGGCGAATATGGTCTTTCCAAACTCGAATCCGAAAAGATCTGCGAGGAGTACCGCGCGAAGGGATTTTCGATCAGCATATTCCGTCCGCGCCTCATCATCGGCCCGGGCCGTCTCGGCATTCTCTCGAAACTCTTCAAGCTGATCGATCTCAACCTGCCGGTGCCCATGATCGGCTCGGGCAAGAATCCCTATCAGTTCATCTCGGTGTTCGACTGCGCATCGGCATGCGAGGCCGCATGGCGCGCAGGCCTTCCGAACAAAGCCTACAACCTCGGCTCCGATGATCCGCCGCCTGTGAAGCAACTGCTGCGCGACCTCGTCCGCGAAGCCGGCAGCAAGTCGATTCTTATGCCGACGCCCGCGCCGCTGGTGAAACTCGCGCTGACTTCGCTCGATCTCATTAACCTGCCTCTCATGGATCCCGAGCAATATCTCATCGCCGACGAGATTTGCATCCTCGATACGACGGCAGCCAAGACGGACCTCGGCTGGAAACCGCTGCATCGCGACGAAGACATGTTGAAAGCGGCCTATCGCGAATATCGCGCCGGCTTTGCGGCCGCGAATGGCAAGACTTTTCCCGTGGCTGCGGAATAAAGGAAGCGAACATGACACTTGCACATACTTACGAAACCGAAACGCGTCCCGTCCGCCCCGCGCTCATTACGGTGGAAGATGCCAAGAAGCTCGACCTCGCCAGGGTCCGCGAGCTGACTGCAGCGCATCTCAATCCCGGACAGTTGCACTTTCTGCGCCTCCTCGGCTTCGATCGCGTGCTGATCGATCGTGCGGAAGGCGCCAATTACATCGATACCAACGGCCGCAAGATTCTCGACTTCTTCGGGGGCTTCGGATCGGTGGCTTTCGGACATAATCATCCGCGCATCGTGGCGACACGCAAGAAGTTCCAGGACGAGGCGCGGCAGGAAATCTGCATGGCCTTCATGTCGCAATACGCCAGCGCGCTCGCCTATAATCTCGCGGCGATTGCGCCCGGCGATCTCGACTTTGTGTTTCTGGGTTCGTCCGGCTCCGAAGCGATGGAAGCAGCGCTCAAAATCGCCGAGCAGGCGCAGGGTCCGGAACGCGCGACCATCGTCTACGCAGAAAACTCTTTCCACGGAAAGACCAAGGGCGTTCTGGCTGTAACCGACGGCGCGCTCTACCGCTCGCGTTTCAAGCTCGCCGACAACACACGTCGCGTTTCCTTCGGCGATGCGGCCGCCATCGAGGCGCTCTTCAAAAGCGACCCGACCATCGGAACGCTCGTCCTAGAGACGATCCAGGGCGGCGCCGGCATTGTCGAAGCGCCTGCGTCCTACTGGCACGAAGTACGTCGCCTCTGCGATCAATACAAGGTGCTGTGGATTGCCGACGAAGTGCAATGCGGCATGGGACGCACCGGCTCCTTCTTCGCCTTCGAGCAATATGGCGTGACGCCGGACATTACGGCGCTGGCCAAGGCGCTGGGCGGTTCGAAATGCGCGATGGCTGCGATGATCGCGAGGCGTGACGTTTACATGAAGGCTTACGGCACGCCCAAGACGGCGCTCGTTCATGCGCCCGCCACTTTCGGTGGCATTGGCGAAGCCTGCGCGACGGCGATCGAGGCGCTGAATGTCATCTATGACGAAAAGCTGATGGAGAACGCCGCCGAACAGGGCGACTATCTCATCGACGGGCTCAAGGCGCTACAGTCGAAATATCCGCAAGTCATCAAGGATGTGCGTGGCAAGGGCCTGATGATCGGTCTGGAGTTTCATGATTTCAGCCAGACGCTGCCCTTCGGTCTGCGCCAGATGGTGGCGCTGCTCGATGAAAAGCTGAAAGGCTCGCTCTGCGGCTTCATCGGCGCGCTGCTGCTTGCAAAGCACGACACGCTGGTTGCCTTCACCGAGTATAACCGCAACGTTATCCGCCTCGAGCCGCCGCTTATCATCACCAAGGCGGAATGCGATCACTTCCTCAAGGCGCTGGAAACGCTTCTCGCGCGTGGCATTACCGGCATCGTGACCGATTACATCGGCATGATGGCGAAGCGTTAAGCCAGAAAGACCAATTGAACCAGCGAACGCCCGGTCTATCGACCGGGCGTTTTGCTGTTTAAAACCTTTCGATCAGCGCAGAGAAGCGAAGTCGCTGCCGTTGCGTATCAGCAGATCCCAGCAGGCGTTGAGGGATATGCGCTGCCGGCCTTCGATGGCCGCGGCGAAGCGGGCCGCGATGGCTTCGCGCATCGGCATGACAGGGCAAAGCGGTATCAGGATTCCATCTGCGCTTGCTATGGACGACAGCATGCGCTCGTCACGCGGCGGCAAGGTCCGCAAGGGATCGAGACCGATCTGCACGTAGCGGATGGGTCTGCGTCCCAGAAGATAGGGCATGGGATCTGTGAAATCGAACGTATAGATCGTTTCCAGACGGCGGCCGGAATTGCGCTCGAAGGCTTGCAGGGCGCGGATGGCCGAAGCCGTATTGATCAGCCAGGCGAGCTGAAAGTCAGGCTCGGCCGTCAGAATGTCGGAATGGGAGACGCCTTCCTTCGCCAGCTTGCGATAGGACTCGCGCGCTTCCACATAATGACGGTTCAGCGCGGCCGCGCGCAGGAAATATCCGGGCCGTGAGCTGACCTGGCCAAGGGGCCCGAGTTCGGGTTGGTCAAGTCTCTGGTATGTCGACTGCGACAACAGAGTTTGAACGCCACGATAGGCAATCGAGGTGATGAGCGGGACTGCGGTGACGGCAAGCGCGAAGATCGCTGCAAGTCTATAGCGCTCTTGTCTGTGCCACAAACGCCGCAAGGCCAATGCGAGCACAGGGACAAGATAAATGAACTCCTGGCTGCCGGTATTCTGGATTTCGAATATCAGGGCGCTTACAACGATGGCGCAAAGCCATGCCGAATCGGTATCGAGCCAGTTTCGAAAACCCGCAAGGGAGAGCTTTATAGATCCTGCGCGCCGCATTTGCATAAAGGCAAGGCAAAGAACGGCGAGGCCAAGTGGCAGGAACAATTCGACATGGCTGCCGACGAAGGCGCGATAGCGGCGCAGGAACGAGCCTTCGTTGAGCGCCGCGAGTTGGAGCATGTTTTTGAGATAGGCGCTAACAATTCCGGTTGTAATTTCAAGTAAGCCTAGCGCGGCAATAACGGCGGCTGCGCAGGCGATGGTATCCGTGAAGCGGATCCGGCGCGCCAGAAATGCATATCCAACGAGCAGAACGCCGGAGGCGAAGCCGGTGATCTTCGAAAGAAACAGGCACAAGAGCGTTATGCCAATGATCGCCTGAAGGCGCATGCGCCCTTCAACGAAAAGAAGCGCGCAAACGAGGATGTAGAGAAGAAGCGCCGGATGCCTGTTATATATGCCATAACCGTCGAAGCCCGGCGCAGGATAATGTGCGGCGGAGTTGACGGGAAGCAGCGCGAAGCAAAAAAAGGCCGCGGTCAATACGAGCGACAGGCTTCGCGAACGCGCATCGATGTCTTTCAATACCACGAGAAAAAGCGGCAAGGCTACGAAGAGGATCGACCATTGTGTCGACAGCAGGGGATGCGCATTGGGAAACAGCAGGGTCGTCAGATAAAACAGATAATATTCGAGCGGACCTGCAGGCGTCAGAAAATCCACGTTTGGCTTTTGTCCGTTGGCGATGCGATGTGCGGCGTCGAGGTAAATCGACAGATCCCAGTAGCTGGGTCCGATCGCGAAATGCATGGCGATGGCGAGGCCAGCCAGCATGAGAACCATGCTAGCGCCGGCGATCAGATAGGGGTTTGACCAGAACGATCGCGGCGCTTCGTCTTTTATACCGTCATCGAGAACGGACATGTGCAGCGCTTTCAGCGAATGTGCAGTGTCGCGACGCCGATCGTCGCGGGAGACGATTGCTCTTCGCGCGAATAGAGCCCGACACGCCGACTGAACTGCGATTCGGCGCGAGGATCAAGAAAAGGCAGGAGTTTGCGCCAGTGCGGAAACGACGCGCGAAAGGTTTCGGTGCTCATCGCGCGTGTCTTGTAGGGATTGATTCGGCCGCCGGCCGAGAGCGTGGCTGCGTCGAGTTTCTTCAACAAGGTCGAGGTCCCCTCGCCCCGGTCCGGAAAATCCATCGTCAGAGTGTATCCCGCCATCGGAAAGGACAGCATGCCCGGCGAATCGAAGTCGCCGAATTTCTTGAGAACGACAAGGTTAGAGCCGCCGGCGTCATCATGGGCGATTTCGAGAAGTTGGCGCACTGTCACCGGCGCTGCTTTCTCCGGGATGACGCACTGGAACTGATGAAAGCCACGCGGTCCGTAAAGACGCGACCAGCGGCCGATCCGGTCGAGCGGATAGAAGAATTTTTC
Source organism: uncultured Hyphomicrobiales bacterium (assembly GCA_903847605.1). Lineage (GTDB taxonomy): Bacteria > Pseudomonadota > Alphaproteobacteria > Rhizobiales > Beijerinckiaceae > Terripilifer. The sequence continues at coordinate 8,196 of CAINED010000072.1, forward strand.
GGTGTCGACGACGCTCTCACCCTCGCGCTGGCGCATATAGAGAGCGTTCATAAGCTTCAAGGGCGTGCGCCAGACGAGAGTGAAAGGCGCAACGAAGGGGATGTCGACGGATGCTTTTCTGATGACGGGAAAGTCGCCGTCGTCGGCGTGTTCGCCCTCGATCAGGATTCCGCGCCCCAAAGCATTGCGAGGCGCGAGGCCGTCGATCCATGCGACGGAGTATGTTGCAGGCGTACGGCTTTCATTGACGGCAAAATAGCTTTCGATGTCTGCAAAGCGTGTAATGGTCTGTCGTATGTTGGCGGAACGGACGGGAACAAGTTCGATTTCTATCCACGTCGCAACGCCCGTCAGGCCCATCCCGCCGATGGTGGCGGCGAAGTAATCGCTGTTGGCGGAGGCCGTGCAGACGATGGGCGCCCTGTCCGAGCGCACCAATTCGAAGGCGCGCACAAAGCGTCCGAAGGTTCCCGCGACATGATGATTCTTGCCGTGAACGTCATTGGCGAGCGCGCCGCCGAGCGTGACTTCGGCCGTGCCGGGCGTGACCGGCAGAAACCATCCGTGCGGAAGAATATGTTCGATAATCTTGCGCAGGCTGAGTCCTGCGCCGGCGCGCAGAATGCCTTTTTGGGCGTCGAATGAAATGATTTGGTTGAGGCTCGCCGTGTGAACAAGGGTATCGCCAGCCGGCAGGCATGTGTCGCCATAGCTGCGTCCTGCTCCATATGCAAGGTAGGAGCCGCCAGCAATGCCCGATGTCGTCATATCCGGACGCACAACATGCGCCGGCGCGCAGGATACGCCGCCCCATGCGACATGCCGCTCGCTGCTCACCATGCGGCCGCCACGACGATGCCGGCGACGATGGCCCCCATGAGGTGGCTGCGCCAGTCGCGAAGGATAAAGGCGACGGGATCGTCCTTCATCTCGCCGCGCTTGGCGAGAAACCAGATGCGGCTGACGACATAAAGAACGATCGGGCATATGAGCCAGATCAGTTCGGGATGCGAGTAGAGCCCCGTGCTGCCAGCGCGCTCGACATAGAGCGCGAGAACGAGAACAGCGGCAAATGAACTGGCGACGCCCATCTGCGAAAGCATTTCGAGATCGACGTAACGATAGCCGCGTCCCATCACCCGCTTTTCGGTGGGCTGGTGTACGCCGATCGTATCCATCTCGACATAGCGTTTCACCAGCGCGAGGCTGAAGAACATGAAGATCGAGAAGGCCAGCAGCCAGAACGAGAGTTCTATGCCGGTGGCTGCATTGCCCGCCAGGATTCGCAGCGTATAGCTACCCGAGAGAGCAAGGACGTCGACGAGCAGCTTGCGCTTGAGATAAGTGGTATAGAGCAGGTTCACGCCGATATAGGTCGCCAGAGTCGCGGCGAAGAGCGGCGGCAGCAGCAGGCAAAGGCAAATCGACGAAAGCAGGCTGAGGCCCGCAAGCGCGAAGCCATAGCGCGCCGGAAGAGCTCCACTGGCGAAGGGGCGGTTCCGTTTCGAAGGATGGCGGCGATCGGCGCTCACGTCCATCAGGTCGTTGATCACGTAGATTGTCGAGGCGGCAAAACCGATCGCGAAAAAGGCGATCACGCTCGCAAGTACGGGAGCAAGCTCAAGATAGCGATGCGAGAGAAGCACGGGCAAAAATACGAGTGCATTCTTCGGCCATTGATGAATGCGAAGCGCTTTTGCAACGAGCCGCAGGATGTTCGACCTCGAAGCAGCGAATATGTTCGGCTGCTTGTGCTCGGCCGCGCCTGCGGCGTAGCTGGGAACAACGTCCGCATGGGCCTTTCCGTCGATGTCGAGATAGAGCGCGATGCCCTCGCTCCAGGCCTCCGGCAGATCGTGGATCAGCGCGACCGGCGTGCCCTGCTCGCGCGCGGCCTGCAAACGCTTCAACACATCGGCGTCGTAGAGCATCGCGGAAGCGTCGAACGGCAATCGGGAGGAGATGGCTTCGACGAAGGGCTTGCCCCGCAGAAGATCGAGGAGGACGGCAAAGGCCTGTGCGGGCGACTTGCGCAGGCCCGCGAGAAGCGTTTCTGTCGCCGCGTCGCAGCGCAGGAGCTCGCGCGCGCTGAACAGCGCCGTTGCGGCCTCCGTTGTTCGTTCCTGCAGCATGGCAATGGTCCTGAATTCGCGGCTTTATTTGTATCAAATCCGGAGCGTCAGGGGTGCGGAAGTTTCACACATCGTTAATCAAAGCATGAAGCCAAACTGCTGTTTGGCCGGCATTTTCGCGCAATTATGAATCGGCGTTAACCTTTGGGGGTTAACGAGGCTGCGATTTGCCTGTAATCGTCCGGCATGCGTTTTTTGTCGTGCGATCGCGGGACTTTAGGGAAAGAGCGGGAGGCGCATTTTGGCGGGGAGCAGCGTCAAGAATATTCTCTTCATCATGTGCGACCAGTTGCGGTTCGATTATCTCTCCTGCAATGGCCATCACCACCTGAAGACGCCCAATATCGATGCGCTGGCGGCGCGCGGCGTCAATTTCACCCGCGCCTATGTCCAGTCGCCGGTCTGCGGCTCGAGTCGCATGAGCTATTACACCGGGCGTTATGTGGATTCACATGGCGCGGCCTGGAATGGCTTTCCGCTCAAGGTCGGCGAGATGACGCTCGGCGACTACTTGCGCCCGCTCGGCATGAAAGTCGCGCTGGCAGGCAAGACGCATATGGTCGCGGACAAGGAAGGCATGGCGCGGCTCGGCGTTGATCCGAATTCCATTATCGGCGTGCGCGTGTCGCAATGCGGATTCGATCCTTTCGATCGCGATGACGGCATGTACACGGTGGGTCCTGATGGCCCCTATGAAGAGTTTCGCCCGCGTTATCTGAAGTATCTGCAGGACCTAGGCTACGATGGCGACAACGGCTGGCACGATTGGGCGAATTCAGCCGAAGGCGACGGAAACCGTCCGGTATCGGGCTTTGCCATGCGCCATGCGCGCAAGCCTGCCCGCGTCAAGGATGAGGAATCCGAAACTCCGTACATGACGCGGCGTGCGATGGAATTCATCGAGCAGGCGGGCGACGACAGGTGGTGCCTGCATCTTTCCTTCATCAAACCGCACTGGCCGTATATCGCGCCTGCGCCTTACAATACGATGTTCGGGCCAGAACATGTTCAGCCGGCCGTGCGCAGCGAAGCGGAGAGGCAGACCGACCATCCCGTATTCCGTGAATTCATGAATCATCGCGTGTCGAAGACGTTTTCACGCGACGAGGTGCGGCGCGAGGTCATTCCCGTTTATATGGGTCTCATCAAGCAGATCGACGACCAGTTGGGCCTTCTGTTCGATTTTCTTGAAAAGCGCGGACTGATGCAGACCACGATGATCGTTTTCACGAGCGATCATGGGGATTACCTTGGCGATCACTGGCTCGGCGAAAAAGATCTCTTTCATGAACCTTCCGTGCGCGTGCCGATGATCGTTTACGATCCCTCGCCCGAAGCGGATTCGACGCGTGGCACGAAGAGCCCGGCACTCGTCGAGGCCATCGATCTCGTGCCTACTTTTTACGAAGCCGCAGGCGGCGAAGTCGCCGCGCAGTCCCATCGCATGGAAGGGCGCTCGCTTCTGCCGTTGCTGCGCGGTGAAGATGTTCCCTGGCGCAAATATGCCATCAGCGAATACGATTATTCGGTCTCGCAGACGGCAGGCGTGTTGAAACAGGAGCCACGTGATGCGCGCCTGTTCATGGTGACGGACGGGCGCTGGAAATACATGCACGCCATCGGCTTTCGCCCGATGCTGTTCGATCTCGAAGGCGATCCGGACGAACTCAACGATCTCGGCGCCGACCCGGCCTTTGCGCCGGAGTACGAAAGACTCGATGCGGCGCTACGCCACTGGCAGTTCCGTTTGTCGCAACGCACGACGCGATCGGAAGCGCAGATCAAGGGCATGCGCGGGCGCAGCCTGCGCCGTGGCGTGTTGATCGGCGTGTGGGACGAAAGCGAAGTACCTGAGGAATTGTGGAGCGGCTATTTCAGGTATTTGCAAAAGTGAAGTTCACAGTCATCCCGGACGCCGCAGGCGATCCGGGATCGCTTGGTAAGCTTGCGCGAATGATCCCTTATAAACGCTGTGCTTTTTTGCGGGACGACAACAGGCCTAAACCCCCAGCCACGTATGTCTGATATCGTCGGCTGCGCGTAGTTCGGCGCTCGTGCCGGTCCAGCGTACGCGGCCCTTGCCAAGCACAACCACTTCGTCGGCGACTTCGGTGGCCAGCGCAAAGTTCTGCTCGACGAGCAGCATTGTCATGCCATCCGATTTCAATTGTATCAGGAGATCGGCGATCTGCCGTACGATGAGCGGCGCGAGGCCTTCGCTCGGCTCGTCCAGCACCAGCATCTTGGGATTGGCCACCAGCGCCCGCGCTATGGCGAGCATCTGCTGTTCGCCGCCTGAAAGCTGCGTGCCGCCATTGTGACGTCGGGCGGCAAGATTTGGGAAACTGTCGAAGACACGCTCCAGCGTCCAGCCACTGCCGTGAGAGGAAGGTTGCGCCGCAATGGCAAGATTTTCCTCAACCGACAATGAAGGAAAGATCGCGCGCGTTTCCTGAACAAAAGCGAGCCCCAGCCGCGCCATTTCGAATGTGCGCAGACCGTCGGCGGATTTTCCGTCGAACACAACGCGACCGCTCCGCGGCGGCGCAAGGCGCATGATCGAGCGCAACGTTGTCGTCTTGCCCGCGCCGTTGCGCCCGAGCAGCGCGAGCACCTGGCCCGCCTTCACCTCGAAAGAGACGCCCTGGATGATATGGCTGTCGCCCAGATAGGTTTGAAGATCGGCAACGGAGAGGAGCGCTTCGCGCTTTGCTTCGCTCATGGCGCGCGACTCCCGACGGCCTGGCCCTCTTCGCCGAGATAGCGCTGGCGCACGATCGAGGATGCCTTGATCTGCGCGGGCGTGCCTTGTTCGAGCACGCGGCCGTAGTCGAGCACGACGATCTCGTCGGCGAATTCGAGCACGATATCCATGTCGTGTTCGATCACGATTGTCGTGATGTCGCGCGGAAGGTTCTTGATCAGATGATCCATGCGCGCCGTTTCCTGCGGACTCATGCCGGAGGTCGGCTCGTCGAGCAGCAGCACCTTGGGTTTGCAGGCAAGGGCGAGCGCGACTTCGAGCTGGCGCTGGCTGCCGTAACTGAGTTGCCGCACGGCGATCTGGGCATCGTCTTCGAGACCGACCTGCCGCGCCACCGCGAGCGCGTCATTCCGAAGGCCCGTGTAACTTTTCATCGGCTTCCAGAACGAGGGTGCAATGCCCTGCTGCAGCGCGCAGGCCATCGCTATATTGTCGAGCACAGACAATTCCGGAAAGAGATTATTGCGCTGAAAGCTGCGGGCGATACCGATATGGGCGCGGCTCGTGACGTCAAGGCTGGAAATATCGCGCCCGTCAAGCAGGATATGGCCGGAATCGGCGCGCAGATTGCCGGCGAGAAGATTGAAAAAGGTCGTCTTGCCCGCGCCGTTGGGGCCGATGATGGCATAGCGCTTGCCGCTCGCGAAGGTGAGCGTCACGTCCTGCGTCACCGCAAGCGAGCCGAAGGATTTGCAAAGCTTGCGCGTTTCGAGCGTTGTCATGTTTCGCTCTCCGTCGCGGCCGGCGCGCTTTTGCTTGCGCGCCGTCCATCCGTCCAGTCCAGGAACGTGCCGACGATGCCGCGCGGGAGAACCAGCGCAACGAAAATGAATATGCCGCCGAGGAAGAGATACCAGTGGCCGAAATTCGAGGAGAGAATTTCCTTGAGATAGACCAGCAGGCCCGCGCCGATAATGCCGCCGACGAACGTGCCCATGCCGCCGATGACCGCGATGATCAGCACGTCGCCCGAGATGATCCAGCTCGCGAGATCGGGAGAGAGAAAATTCGTGTGCTGCACTTTCATGACGCCGGCGAAAGCGCCGATCGCGCCCGAAAGCGCGAAGGCTGCAAGCCGATAGGAAAAGACCCGGCCCCCAAGCGCCGAGATACGGTTGGGGTTCTGCCTGATGGCGTCGAGGGTGCGGCCGAACGGCGTGATCGCGATGAACTCGACGACGATCCACGCAAGGATGCACATGACGATGCAAAAGGTTGCGAAACTCACGGGATTGTTAAGGTCGAGCCCGGTCAACGATTTTATATCAAGGCGCGGTACGCCGCCCATGCCGTCGGCGCCATTGAATATTGGGCTGCGGAACACCCAGGAATAAAACATCTCGGCCATGGCGAGCGTCACCATGATGAAAAAGGCGCCGGATGTGCGCACCGCGAAAATGCCGACAATGAGCCCGACGACGATGCCGATGGCGATGGCGACGAAGACCGCAGCGCCTGCCGGCCAGTTCTGAAGCACCGTCAGGCCGCCGAAGGCATAGGCGCCGAGACCGAGAAATCCGGCATGGCCGAAAGAAACGAGGCCGGAGCGCGCGAGTATGTCGAGGCTCAGCGCGAATATCGCGAGGATCGCAGCTTCCGCGAAAAGCTCCTGCGCGAAAGCGCTCATGCGCGGCTGCACGACGAGGGAAAGAACGGCGATGACGGCGCCGATCAGCAGCCTGATCTGGTTGCGGGTGAGGCTCATGTCAGCCAGCACCGGTGAAGCGGCGCGCCGGCAGGAGGCCCGTCGGCCTGAAGATCAGCACGATGGCCATGACGAGATAGATCATCACCATCGCGAATTGCGGCAGCAGGATCTTGCCGAACGTATCGGCGAAGCCGATCAGCAGCGAGCCGAGGATCGCGCCTTTCAGCGAGCCGAGGCCTCCGACCACGACGACGATCAGCACGAGGATGATGATCGTGGCATCCATGCCGGGATAAACGCCGAAGATCGGCGCGGCGACGACGCCCGCAACGCCGGCCAGATAAGTGCCGATGGCGAAAACCAGCATGAAGACCGCGCCGATGTTGACGCCGAGCGTCTCGACGGTCTGGCGGTCGTCGACCCCGGCGCGCACGAGCGCGCCGAGGCGCGTGCGCTCCAGAGCAAAGTAGAGACCGATCTGGATCACAAGGCCGAGACCGATGATGAACAGGCGATAGGACGGATAGCTGACGCCGAATATCTGAACCGGCGCAGTGAAAAATTCAGGCTGCGTCACGCCCTTCGGCAGGTCGCCGTAGATGTGGCGGAGAATATCGGTGCCCGCATAGATGACGCCGACCGTCAGCAGCACCTGAACAAGATGGGTTTCCATCTCGGCGCGCTTGAGCAGAACGAGATAAAGCACCATGCCAATCGCCGTCGCGGCCACAGGCGCGAGGAAGAAAGCCACCCAGAAGGAGCCGCTGAGTTGCGCGATCGAATAGGCGAGATAGGCCGCGAGCATGTAGATCGTGCCGTGGGCCAGGTTCAGGTAGTCCATCAACCCGAAGATGACCGACAGGCCGATGGCCAGCAGGAAGAGGAGCATCGCGAACTGGAGGGAGTTCAGCAGTTGCTCGATGATAAACTGAGGGTCCAAGCCCATACCCTGACGTTCCCCGCACTTTTTGAGCCGGCGTCGTTTGCCCTGCGCCGCTGACGGCAAAATGCCACGGTGAGAGGCATGGCACAAGCGGCGCGGCAGCCTAAAATCCGCTCAGTTGGGGTCAGGCCACGCGAATGGCAGCCCTGCGCCAGAGGAAGGCGGCGTCAGTAGCGTCGCCATGCGGTTTCGACTAGAAACTGCGGCGAACGGCACCACGATAGCGAAGAACGCGCCGGGAGGTTCGATGTCCGAGGTCAGGGATTTCTACGAGACGATAGAGGGCTGCCGCACGCATATCCTGCGCGGCGGGCAGGGCGCGCCGCTTCTGTTCCTGCACGGGGCCAACGGGGCAGGGCGATGGATGCCTTTCATGGCGGAACTCGCCAAGGAATTCGATGTCATCGTGCCCGAGCATCCGGGCTACGGAAAATCCGACACGCCGGCCTGGCTCGACAATGTCGGCGATCTCGCCAATTTCTATCTGAGCTTCATGAAGCATCTCGGCCTCAAGGATGTGACCATCGTCGGCACGTCCATGGGCGGCTGGATCGCTTCGGAAATCGCGGTCCGCGATTCCGCGCGGATCAGCAAGCTCGTCCTCGTCGCCTCGGCCGGGCTGCGCGTGAAGGGCACGCCGCCGGGCGATCTCTTCCTGTGGAATGCGGAACAGCTGACGCGCAATCTTTTCCACTCGCAGGAACTGGCCGAAAAGATGCTGGCGATGCCGCTTTCCGACGAGGATCGCGACATAGGCGCCAAGAACAGGTTGATGACGGCGCGCCTCGCCTGGAGCCCGCGCCTCTTCAATCCAGAACTCGAAAAATGGATTCACCGCATCGAACTGCCGACGCTGGTGCTGTGGGGCCGCAACGACGCGCTGATCCCCGTCGTCTATGCCGAGCGGTTCCGTGAGGCGATTCCCGGCGCGAGCGTCAAGATCATCGAGAATTGCGGACATCTGCCGCATGCCGAAAAATCCGCCGAATTCGTCGCAGCTATCAGCGACTTCGCGAAATAATGGGAGCTTGAGATGACCGCACAGACCGAGTTCTATCTCTTTCACCTGATGCCCTACGCGGACCTCGACGTCACGCAGACGGACAAGGTCGGATCGTCGTGGGTGACATTGCCCAACAGCAATTACGATCCGAAGAAGGGGCATCTTCTCTACAACCGCTATCTCGACGAACTCGAGATGGGCGAGGCGCTGGGCTTCGATGGCCTCTGCGTCAACGAACATCATTCCAACGCCTACGGCCTGATGCCGCAGCCGGGCATTCTCGCCGGCGCCCTGTCGCGCCGCACGAAAAATGTGAAGATTGCGCTGCTCGGCCGCGCGCTGCCGCTGGTCAACAACCCCATCACGATTGCCGAGGAAATGGCGCTGCTCGACAATATTACAGGCGGGCGGTTCATTGCCGGCTTCGTTCGTGGCATCGGCGCGGAATATTTTTCGTGGAACGCCAACCCGGCCATGTCGCACGAGCGCTTCCACGAGGCGCATGACCTGATCGTGCAGGCCTGGACGCGCGAAGGCCCCTTCGCCTTCGAGGGCAAGCACTTCAACTTCAACTATGTGAATCTCTGGCCGCGCCCGTATCAGACCCCGCATCCGCCGATCTGGATTCCCTCTCAAGGTTCGACCGAGACGATCGAATGGGCGACCCATCCCGATCGCCGCTACACCTATCTGCAGACGTTTTCGCCTGTGGATGCGCTGGCCAAATACATGAAGCAGTATCGGGATACCGCCGAGCGCCAGGGCTGGCAGGCGACGCCCGATAAACTCGGCTGGGCCGTGCCCTGCTATGTCGCGGAGACCGATGAAATCGCGATGCGCGAAGCGCGCCCGCATGCCGAAGCCTTCTACCAGAAGTTTTTGCGCATGCCGCCGGAAATGCTGCTGCCGCCGGGCTATCTGTCGCTGAAGTCCATGCAGGGTATAATGAAAGCGAAGGCGCAGATGCAGACCGGCGACCGCTCTCTGGAGGCCGTGATGGAAAGCGGCATGTTCCTGTGCGGCAGCGCAAAGACCGTGCGTCAGCAGATTCTCGACTACCAGAAGAAGATCGGCTTCGGCAAGATTCTGACCATGCTGCAGTTCGCGACGCTGCCGCACGACCTCGCCGTCAAGAATATGCAAATCTATGCCCGGGACGTGATGGGCGAAATCCGGAAAATGGAGTCAGCGCCGAATATGGTCGCGGCGAAATAGAAACCAAGAACAGTCATCCCGGCCCAGCGCAGCGAGAGCCGGGATCGCTAGCGCATTTCTCATTCGATCCCGGATAAATCGCTGCGCGATTTTCCGGGATGACACGCGATCAGTGCAGTCCGGCATAAATTAAAAGCGGGGGAGGGACATGAAAGACAACGTGCAGGGAAAAGTCTGTCTCGTGACTGGCGCGGGCGCTGGCCTTGGCAAGGCGATGGCGATTGGCCTCGCGAAGGCTGGCGCTCAGGTGATCGGCGGCGATGTCGATGAAGCCGCCGCCGCGCGCTCGGCGGCCGAGGCCGGTGGCACGAACTTCCTGCCATTGCGCCTCGATGTCAGCGACCGCGCGCAGGACGAAGCCGCCATCGAGCGGATCGTGAAGGAGTTCGGCCGTATCGATGCTCTCGTGAATTGCGCCGGCCTCAACATGGTCATCTTCAGCAAGGATTTTCTGACCGATCTCGTACGCTTCTGGACTGTCGACCCGGACAAATGGCAACGTCTTTATGACGTGAATGTGCGCGGTCCGTTTTTGCTGGCGCGAGCCGCAGCGCCGCACATGATCGCGCAGAAGCAGGGGCGCATCGTCAACGTGACGACGAGCTATTCGACCATGATGCGCGAGGGCAATACGCCCTATGGGCAGGCGAAGGCGGCGATGGAAGCGGCCAGCGCCTGCTGGGCGGAAGACCTCGCCGGCACAGGCGTCACATGCAACGTGCTCATCCCAGGTGGCGCAGCCGATACCGCCATGATCCCGACCCACGCGCCGGTCGATCGCGGCAAGCTGGTGAAGCCCGACGCGATGATCGCACCGCTGAAATATCTCGTTTCCGACGCAAGCAGCGAAGTGACAGGGCAGCGCCTCGTCGCGCGCAACTGGAAAGAGGAAGCTGACGTTGCGGAGAATCTCGCGGCGACGATGTCTCCGGCCGCATGGCCTGCGCTCGCGGCGGGCGCCTCGCCCGGAGCGCCCGTGAAAGGATCGGTCGTCAACAGATGAGCGAAACGCAAGCCGAAACCGGCTCCGAAATAAAGCCCTTCATTTCTCTATTTGCAATCTATCGCGTCTTCTTCTGGATCGGTGTTTTCAGCTTCGGCGGCGGTCTCGTGCCATGGATGCAGCGCGAGATTGTGACGGCGCGCGGCTGGATGAAGAACGAGGATTTCGTACCGGGCATCGCGCTGGCGCAGGTGCTGCCTGGCGTGAATTCGACCAATCTTGCCGTCTTCATCGGCCAGCATTTGCGTGGATTGGCAGGCGTGATCGCCGCGCTCGGTGGCATGTTGACTGGCCCGTTTATCATCATGATCGCGGCGACGGCGGTCTATCACCAGATTCTTGATATCAAGCCGTTGCAGATCGCCATGACCGGCGTTGCGGCGGCCGCCATCGGCATGATCCTGCGCACAGGCCTCAGCGCCGTGCAGCTTTCGATCACATCCGGCATCGTGCCCATCGTCATCATGCTCGCGACCTTCGTGATGATCGGCGTGATGAAGTGGCCCTTGCTCTGGGTTGTCGCGATCATGACGCCGCTGTCGATTGCCGTGGCGTGGCCGCGCAAGCCAAAGGCGTCGGGCGATGCGTGACGAAAACGTCCTCCTCACGCTCGCGATCATTCTCGCTCCGTTGTCGATCGCGTCCATCGGCGGCGCCATGGGGATCTATGCGCCACTGCAGCATGAGACTGTCGTGGCGCGTCCGTGGATCACGCCGCAGGATTTTCTTGATCTCTTCGCCGTATGCCGCTTTCTCCCGGGACCGAGTTCGATCATCGGCGCGATGATCGGCTACAAGGTTGCCGGCCTTCTGGGCGCTGTCGTGGCCATGCTGGCGCTCTATGTGCCGTCGTCTGCGCTTTGCTATGCCATGTCGCGCGCCTGGACCGAAGGCGCGGGCAAGCCGTGGCAGGTCGCGATGAAGCGCGGTCTGACACCTATTGCCGCCGGCCTCATCATGTCTGGCGTGCTCGCCCTGTTTCAGCTGAGCGGCGGCAAGTTGCTGACAGGCGCGGTGATGATCGGCGCGGCCGGCATTCTCGTCTGGAAGTCGAAACTTCACCCGTTTCCGCTGCTGATTGCAGGAGCTGCCGTGTTCGAGACAGCGTGGCTGCTGGGGTGGATGGAGTAGGAGCAAGGCGAATAGCAAATAGTGAGTAGCGAATAGTAATATGTAGGTTGAAACAGAAACTCCGAAAAAAGATTCTTCTATTCGCCACTCACTATTCGCTACTCGCCACTCGCCACTCCCTATTCACGCCTTGCCGTCTGGCCGAAAAGAATCTTCTTCGCTTCGTCGGTCATCAGCGTATGCCCCGCGCGCATCGCCTCTCCTTTTTCGTAACAGATTTGAACGGCTGGCCGCGCCCTGATCGTCTCGAACCAGCGCTTCAGATTGGGAAATTCGTTGATGTCCTGCTTGTGCCGCTCGTGAGGCACGATCCACGGGTAACAGGCCATGTCGGCGATGGAGTAATTGCCGATAATGTATTCGTTGTCAGCCAGCCGTTTATCGAGCACGCCGTAAAGGCGGTTTGTTTCCTTCACATAGCGCTCGATGGCATAGGGAATTTTCTCGGGCGCATAGGTGTTGAAATGTCCGTTCTGCCCCGCCATAGGGCCGAGGCCCGCCATCTGCCACATCACCCATTGGATTGCGTCGAAACGGCCACGCACGTCGGTGGGGATGAACTTGCCGGATTTTTCCGCAAGATAGAGAAGGATCGCGCCGCTCTCGAAAATGCTGATCGGCGCGCCGCCATCCTTCGGCGCCGTGTCGACAATCGCGGGCATGCGGTTGTTCGGCGATATCGCGAGAAAATCAGGCTTGAACTGTTCGCCCTTCGCAATGTCCACGGGCACGATCTGGTAGTCGAGCCCGACTTCCTCGCAGAAGATGCGAACTTTCTGTCCGTTCGGCGTCGGCCAATAGTGGAGTTCGATCATGTCGCTTCTCCGATAAGGGTGAATGGCGAATAGTGAGTAGCGAATAGGGAGGCGGAGCAATTGCCTCCCTTGCTCCACTACTCGCTATTCACCATTCGCTACTCGCTTTTTCTTACTCCGCCTTGACGCCGGCTTCCTTCACCACCTTGCCCCAGCGCTCGACTTCGGACGCGACGAATTTCGCAAATTCCGCGCCATAGACATTGGGGACCGGCGAGCCGTTCTTCGCCCAGGTGTCCTTGATCGCCGGCGCATCCAGCGCTTTCTTCAACTCCTGGGTCATGCGGGCGATGACATCGTCCGGCGTGCCCTTCGGCGCGAAGAGCGCGTACCACGTCGAGACTTCGTAGCCCGGCAGGCCTGCCTCGGCCGCGGTTGGCAAATCGGGGAAAGCCGGATTGCGTTTGGGCGCGGCCACGGCCAGCGCCCGCAAACCGCCGCCGGCAATCTGCGGCGCGGATGAGCCGAGGCCGTCAAACGCCATGTCCACATGTCCGGCCACGAGATCCTGCAAGGCAGGGCCTGCGCCGCGATAGGGTACGTGCTGGATTTTCGTCTTCGACAAAATCTTGAAAAGTTCGCCGGCGAGATGATGCGTCGTACCATTGCCGGCCGAGGCATAGTTCATCTTGTCGGGATTCTTCGAGGCGGCTTCGATCAGTTCCCTGAGCGTAGTCGCCGCGACCTTCTTCGGATGTACCACGACGACATGAGGCGGCTCCGCGATGACGCCGACCGCGACAAAGTCTTTCATGATGTCGTAGTCGAGCTTGGGGTAGATGGCCGGGGCAATGGCGTGATGGGCGGCGCCGACGAAGAATGTGTAGCCGTCGGGCTTGGCCTTGGAAGCGGCTGATGCGCCCACGGTGCCGCCAGCGCCGGCCTTGTTCTCAATGATGATTCGCTGGCCCAGTTGCTGATCGAGTTGCGCCGCAAGCGGGCGTGCGAATGCATCGGTGCCGCCGCCCGCGGCGAAGGGGACCACGAAGGTGATGCCGCGCGTTGGCCAGCTCTGGGCCTGCGCCACACTTGCGACGGAAAGAACGGCCGCGGCAGCGAGCCCGGCGACGAATGCTTTTTTCATGGCGATTTCCCTTCTCCTCGCCGCCGATTAAAGGCTTTTTTCGCGGCGAGGCAAGCGGGGCCGGTCTGATCGTTCCGGGGACGCCAAGGCGGTCCACATCTCCGGCCAAAGCGAAGCGGAGAGCGGGAACCCGGCGAGCAACTTCACAACTATGCGGGAGAACTATCTCTTCAAAAGCGCCTGCACGCGCCCCTTCTGCTCCGGCGTGATGTTGGCGACGACGGCCTGCGCATTCTTCAACGTGCTGTCGGGGTCGAGATATTCGATGATGCGCTCGGACCGCTCGCCATCGGCGATAAGCTGCGGATCATGCAGAACGTCCTTCGTGATCTTCTGCAGAAAAGCGAGGCGCGCCTTCGGCATGTTCGGCGGCAGGATCAGGATTCGGCCGAGATTTTCGACGCCGGAATGAAAGTCGAACAGCCATTGCGCATCGGCGTCGAGATCGACGGCCTCATGAATGGTCGGACGATCCTGAAACCAGCGCGACTTGTGGCGGGCCATGGTCGCGAGCGCGAAATTCTGGCCGGCTTTTACAAAATTGTTGGCGGAGGATTCCGGAATATAGACGGCGTCCATCTCGCCCTTCATCACGGCCAGCGCCGCTTGATTGCTGCCGGTATAGCCAGGAACGATCTGGCACTGCAGTTTCAGGGCAGCGCATGTGAAGGCCGCGCCGTTGCCGAGCCCGTCCGACGGCCCGCTCGCGCCCCAGTTCAGCTTTTTGCCGGAGGCGATGACATCCTTGACGCTGCGCCACGGCGAATTGGCCGCAACGAGCCAGAGGCCGGGAGGCGCGCCAACCGTCGCGAGATAATCGAATTTCGCCAGATCGAAACGCAGGCCCGGCTGGTCCGTGATCTGCGCGAAGGCTGCGGACGTGCCATTAGCGAAGGAGAGCGTGAGGCCGTCCGGCGGCGCGATATACATGCGGTTGAGCGAGGTGATGCCGCCCGCGCCCGGCTGGTTTTCGACGACGACGGTCGCGTGCAGCGCCTTGGCAAAATAGGGCGCCATCAAGCGTGCGTAGATGTCGTAGCCGCCGCCGGAGCCGGAGCCGACGACAATGCGAACCGTCTTGCCCTCGAAGAATTTGCTCTCGGCGTCCTGCGCCAATGTCGATGAAGACGCGATAAGGCCTAAAGCCAGGACCGTTGCGAAAAGTCGCTGCATGAAAATCCTCCCCCAAATCGTGTTGAGGAAAGATTGCTCCGAAAATGCAGGCCCCGCAAGATCAGCCGGGTTTCCAGCCGCGCAGCATCAGCGCGTTGAGAACGACGCTGACGGATGAGAGCGCCATTGCCGCACCGGCGAACATGGGATTGAGAATGCCGAAGGCGGCGAGCGGGATGCCCACGACATTGTAGATGAAGGCCCAGAACAGGCCCTGCCTGATCTTGGAATAGGTGGCGCTGGATATGCCGATGGCGCCCGAGATGAGCAGCGGATCGCCGCGCATCAGCGTAATGCCCGCCGTCGACATCGCAACATCTGCGCCCGTGCCCATGGCCATGCCGACATCCGCCGCCGCAAGCGCGGGCGCATCGTTGACGCCGTCGCCGACCATGGCGACGACCTTGCCTTCGCGATGCAGGGCCTCGACGACTTTGACCTTGCCTTCCGGCAATACGCCGGCTTCGACGCGCTCGATGCCGACGGCTTTGGCGACGACGGAGGCCGTGCGTTCATTGTCGCCGGTGACGAGAATGGGCATGACGCCGCGCGCCTTTAATTGCTTCACAGCCTCGATGGAATGCCGCTTGATCGTATCGGCGACAGCGATGATGCCGAGCAGCTTTTGCGCCTTGGCGTCCGCAACCCACATGACCGTGCGCCCTTCGCTTTCGAGCGAAGAGGCGCGCTGTTCCAGCGCTGACGTCTCGACGTTGCTTTCGCTCATCAGGCGGCGATTGCCGATGGCAATTTTTTTGTCTTCAATTGATGCAGTCAGGCCCTTGCCAGTGATGGCGGCGAAATCCTGCGCCGGCGGCAATGCTACGTCTTTCGCACGCGCCAGAATGGCCTTGCCAAGCGGATGTTCGCTGCCCTGCTGCGCGGCTGCGGAAAGACGCAAGAGCTCTTGGGCGGATACGCCGTCGCCGGGAATGAGATCGGTGACGGCGGGCTTGCCTTCGGTCAGCGTGCCCGTCTTGTCGAGAATAACCGCATTGACGCGGTGCGCATGTTCGAGCGCTTCTGCATCGCGAATGAGAATGCCCGCGCGCGCGGCAGCGCCCGTGCCGACCATGAAGGCGGTGGGCGTCGCGAGCCCGAGCGCGCAGGGGCAGGCGATGACCATCACGGTGACCGCGTTGATAAGGCCCGCGCCGGCATCGTTGCCGATAAGCCACCAGCCCAAGAAGGTCGCGAGGGCGCAGACCAGCACGAAGGGCACGAAGACCGCCGCAACCTGATCGACGAGTTTCTGCACAGGCGCTTTCTTCGCCTGCGCATTCTCGACGAGCGCGATGATGCGTGACAGCATTGTGTCGCGGCCGATGGCGAGCGTTTTCACGCGCAGAAAACCGTTGCCGTTGATAGAGCCGCCGGTGACGCGATCGCCCGTCTTCTTCTCGACGGGCAGGCTTTCGCCGGTCAGCAGGCTTTCATCGAGCGCCGATGCGCCGGTCAGAATTTCGCCATCGACGGGCACGCGCTCGCCGGGCCGCACCAGTACGACATCTCCCGCAGAGACCGAGGAAAGCGGCACTTCGATCTCGCCACCATCCTTCTCGATGCGCGCCACGTCGGGCCGCAAGGCCATCAGCGCGCGTATGGAGGCGGTGGTCGAGCGCTTGGCCCGCGCTTCCAGATATTTGCCGAGCATCACAAGCGCGATGACGACGGAGGCCGCCTCGAAATAGAGATGGCCGTGATGGTCGCCGAGCGGACCGCCGTGGCTCTGGAACAGCAGGTAAACCGAATAGAGATAGGCCGTCGTCGTGCCCATCGCGACGAGGAGGTCCATATTGCCGGTGCGCGCGCGCAAGGCCTTCCAGGCGGCAACATAAAAGCGTTCGCCGAATATGAACTGCACAGGCGTCGCAAGCGCCCATTGCAGCGCGCCGTTCACCTCGATGCCGAACATCGGCAAGGTCAGCGGCGCCGAAAGCGCCAGCGCAGCGATCACCTGCAACAGTTCCCAGCGCTGCTTTTCCTGTTCCTGTCGTTCGATGGCGGCCTGCCGCTCGGCATCGTTCTCGACAGGGCGCGCGCTATAGCCCGCGTTCTCGACAGCTTGAATAAGATCGGTGGCGCCAACAACACCGCGAAAAAACTCGACATAGGCCTTTTCGCCGGCGAGATTCACTGACGCGCTGACCACGCCGTCGATGGCAGCCAGCGCCTTCTCGACGCGGCCCGCACAGGTCGCGCAGGTCATGCCGCCGATGGCGAGTTCAATCCGCTCGTGCGGGACCTCGTAGCCGGCGTTGAGCACGGCTTCCTCGAGGTCGCACGCTTTCGTCGTGAGCGCATCGAAGGAAACCTGCGCCGTCTCGCCTGCAAGATTCACCTGCGCCTCGACGCCGGGCAGCTTGCACAGCGCGGCTTCGACCGTGTTGGCGCAGGTGGCGCAGGTCATGCCTTCGATGGGAAGGCTGAGGGATGCGCGAGCGGGAGCAGCGTGGATATTCATGAATGCGAATGTATAGACGCGCTCCCGCGATTGCGAGTGGTCATATCGTCCAGTGCCAGCCCCCTGTCAGCGGTTGCGCCCTCCTTCTTCGTCATTCGAGGCGACAAAGAGCGATACGGGAAAATCGGCGGCGTAGCGCTTGCCTTTCGGGCGCGGCTGATATTCGGGCCGTTCGCCAGGCGCGGGTTCCACGGCCTTGCGATAGAGGTGCCAGGTGGCATGGCCGAGCACGGGCATGACGACGGCGAGGCCCACAAGGAACAGGGCCATCCCCGCGGCCAGTGACACGGCCACGATCAGACCCCATGCCGCCATGACGACGGGATTGCGAATGACGACCTTCATGGACGTCAGGATCGCCCCGGCAAATCCCGCGTTGCGATCGAGCAGCAGCGGGAAGGAAATCACGCTGATCGTCCCGACGACGATCGCAAACAGCAGGCCCACGGCGTTGCCGACGACGATCATGCTGCGGCCCTCGGGCGTGGTCAGCACCAGCCGCATGAACTCGTAGATCGAGCTTTCGCGGCGATAGCCGAAGTGTGCGGTGTAGATCGACTCCGCGCAGGCCATCCAGATTGCGAAGGTGATCAAAAGCAGCGCTGCGAGCCCAACGATGGCCGGCAGGGAAGGCGAATGAAAGACATCGAAAGCATGTCGCCAGGATGTATCGAGACCGAGTTCGCGACGACGGCTCAACTCGTACATCCACAGGGCCGCGACGGGTCCAATCAGTGCAAAGCCGGCCGCGAGCGGATAGGCATAGGGAATCAAACCGCGTTCGAAGGTCGCGCCGACCAGGAGCAATCCCACGATGGGATAGATCAACGCAAGGAAGACGACATGGGTGGGCATGGCGCGGAAGTCGTCAATGCCCCTACGCAGACATTCCTGGAGATCGGACAGGGAAATCGTGCGAACGGCCGGTAGCGCATCGGCTGACTTGGCCGGCATGATGATGTCGGGATTTGCCATGGCTTTCCTCCTGCATGACAGTGGTTCAAGCATGGCGCGCCATCATTACGGTGGCTGTGCTACCGACGACCTTTCAGGAGTCGTCGTACGAACCCTGATTGCAATGGGAATGTTACGCCTTATCGCAGCGGGCAGATAGCAAATTCGTTCGACCCCGCGATTGAAGCTCGCTCAAGCCGATGCCACGGCTGCGCTTTCGCTTTCGAGTCGGCCGTCGCGCAGCATGTAAATGCGGTCGAAGCGGTCGAAGATCTTTTCGTCATGCGTCACAGCAATGATCGCGGCCTGCTGCTCGCGCGCGAGTTTGCGCAGAAGGTCCATCACGATGCCCGCGCGTTTGGAATCGAGCGCCGCTGTCGGCTCGTCCGCAAGAATGATGCGCGGTTTGTTGGCGAGCGCCCGTGCGATGGCGACGCGCTGCGCCTCGCCGCCTGACAGTTTGGCTGGCAACGCAGACTTGCGATGGCCGATTTCGAGATAGTCCAAAAGCTCGATCGCGCGTTTGCGCGCATCGGCGCGCGGCACATGTGCCAGATCGAGAGCGATCGCGACGTTATCCGTCGCATCGAGAAAGGGCAGGAGGTTGTGCGACTGAAAGATGAAGCCGATCTTTTCGAGACGGAGTTTGCGCAGGTCATCGCGCAGCCAGCGTCCATCGTAAACGGTGTCGCCTTCGAGCGTAAGTTTGCCTTCCGAGGGTTCGGTGATACAGCCGATGACGTTCAGCAATGTCGACTTACCCGAGCCTGAGGGGCCGAGAAGCGCGATGACCTCGCCCGGCCTGACATCGAGCGAGACATCGCGTAGCGCATCGACGCGGGTCTCACCTTCGCCGAAATGTTTGGAGACGTTGCGCACTTCGACGATGGGCCTTGTGTCGGGGCGGGATGTTTCAATCATCTCAGCCTCCGAGCGCCGTGGCAGGATCGGCCTTCAGCGCAACGCGCACGCCGAGCGCGCTCGACAGCAGGCAGACGAGCGTGACGACGCCCCCCAGCAACAATACATTGTCGGCTTCGAGAATAACGCGGCGCGGGAAGAAGTCCTTGATGTTGAAGATCAGCGCCGCGCCGAGCGCAAAGCCGATCAGCCCCAGCGCCAGCGCCTGCTGCACGATCATGCCGACGATGCGGCTGTCCGGCGCGCCAATCAGTTTTAGGGTGGCGATATGCCTGATCTTCTCCATCGTCATCGTGTAGATGATGAGCGCGATGATGACGGCGGAGACGGTGAGCAAAAGTCCCGTGAACATGCCGATCTGGCGTCGCGCGCGATCCACAAGCGACTGCGAGAGAATGGCTTCCTGTTCCGTCTGCGTGATTGCGCCAAGATGCTTCCATTGGCGGATGCTGGCGGCAACCGTGTCGGCATCTGCGAAGGGCGCGAGGCGCGCGACGACGGTGTTGACGGTCTCGCGGCTGGCGGGCGATCCGCCCCGCGCAAGCTGGATGCGTGCTGCTGCCGGGTCGAGATCGAACTGCAGTTTTTGCGCATCCGCAAGTGTAATATAGACGGCCGGATCGCCGCCCGAATTCACCTGTTGCGATGTCAGCCCAACAACTTCGAATGTGGTGCGTCCTAGCCGAATGCGCTCGCCGATTTCCAATCCTGCCGATCTGTCCGCCACGAGCTCATAGTGACTTCGCGCGATATGGCGTCCTTCGACCATGACCGGGGGCCCACCGGGCGCGCCTTGCTTGTAGCCGATGACATAAAGGCGCGCCGTCCTGCCGCGCACGCCAGCTTCGATGGTCTGATAGGTGAGCGCGCCTGCGGCCTCGACGCCCGAGATGCGTGCGATAGCCGCGCGTGTATCGCCGGGAATGCGCGACGCCTCAGCGAAGGGCCCGCGCGATTTCGCTTCGACTACCCAGATATCGGTTTCGGGCGCGCGCGCGATGGTGAGCGCATCGACGACGATGCCGCGGTAAATGCCGATCATCGACATGACCACGGCGAGCAGCAGGCCGAGGCCCGCACAGGTCATCACGAAGCGGCCGAGATTGTGCCTGATGTCGCGCCACGCGAGGTTCATGGCGCGCGTTCCGCCATGCGCGCGGCGCGCCCTTCCCGCAGGCGGGTGGCGTCGCGGTTGATGACGATGCGCACATTATCGGGCATCTTGTCGGCGACGACGACGCGCCCGTCGAGCAGGCGTTCGCCGAATTTCACCACGCGGCGATGAAGCTTGCCGTCTTCCACCGTCCACACCGTGCCTTCGCGGCCGTTGTATTTGGCGATGGCGTAAAGGGGAATGAAGAGACCGCTTTCGATCTTGCGCGTGACGACTTCCACTTCCGCCTGCTCGCCGAGATGGCGCGCGAGATGTTCGGGCGAACAATTCTTGCAACGCACGTAGAGACGGCGCTCTTCCGTGACGCGGTCATTTTCCTCATCGATGCGGACGACTTCGGTTTCAACGATGGTATTGGGATCGGAACGCAGTCGGACGAAGGCGGTCTGACCGAGCTTGAGCGTGCCTGCGAGCGCCTCGTCGATATAGGCGCGCACCCACACCGTTTCCGGCGCGATGATCGAGAAAACGGGCTCTGCGGGATTGACCGCAGACCCTTCTTCCTTCAACCGCGCGATGATGCGCGAGCGGAAAGGCGTGAACAGCGTATGCTGGTCGAACACGGCCTGTTCGATGGCTGCCGATGCCGCCGTATCCTTGCGCGCGACCGTCGCGACGGAAACCTCCGCTTCCGCCACGAGCACATCGGCTTTCGCGATCTCGGCCTGCGTGCGCGCTTCGTCCGTCGCTTCGCGCGTCGCCGCGCCTTTCTCGACAAGCGCCTGCCGCCGTTCCGCAATGGCCTGCTTTTGATGATGATTGACGCGCGCGCGTTCGAGCAGCGCACGCGCCTTTGCAAGGGCGGTCTCCGATTGCTGCATCGCGACCTGCGCCTTCTGTACGCGAGCCTGCTGCACGGCGGCGTCCAGTCTCGCGATGACGGTTCCCACTTCGAGGATCTGGCCCTGATCGGCGCTGACGGAGACGATGCGCCCCGCGATCTGGAAACCGATGCGGGCGGAAATCTGCGCTTCGATTGTGCCGATGCCGAAGAGCCGCGCCTCAACGTTACGTTCGATAGCGGCGACAGTGACGGCGACGGGCGCCTGGCTGCGCCACCAGAGGAAACCGCCGGCCACGGCGGCGAGAACGACGATGGCGGCCAGTCCGGCGCTGCGACGCATGCGAGAATCCCAAGTTAAGCGGCAATCGACCGCACCCGTTTGTAGCAGGCGCGGGCAAGGGGCGATTTGCTCTGCCTCAAGCCGGCTGACGGCTAAGCTCGCAATGTTGCGGGATTATTTCCGATGGCCTGCCTATTGCAGCTTTAACCCGGATTTGCGGATGATGTCGCGCCAGCGATCGGATTCCGCCTTCAGGAAGGCTGCAAACTGGTCGGGCGGGCCGAGCGGCAGCATGTGGCCCTGACGTTCGAACACCTGCCGGTTTTCCGGAGCCGAGAAAATCTCCGTCGATTGCCGGTTGAGCCAGTCGACGATCGGCCGCGGCGTGCCCGCCGGCGCGAAGAGGCCGAACCACGCACCGCCGACAAAACCCTCGTAGCCGAGTTCCTTCATCGTGGGCACATCGGGCAATTGCGGTGCGCGTTCGTCGGCGAGATAGGCAAGCGCCACCATCCGGCCGCCGCGCACATTCTCCATGGCAAGACCCAGAAGATCGAAGAAGACGGGAACATGGCCGGCGACGACATCCTGCGCGGCGGGCGCAGCGCCGCGATAGGGCACATGGTTCATCTCCGTTCCCGTCGCCAGTTGAAACTGCTCGCCGAGGAGATGCGAGATCGTGCCGACGCCCGCCGATGCGTAGGAGAATTTGCCGGGCTGCGATTTCAGGAGCGCGACGAGTTCGGCGACGCTCTTCACATTCGTGCTCGGGTGGACAACCAGCAGGTTCTTGCCTGACACGACGAGGGAAATGGGCGCGAAATCTTTTTCGGGATCGAAGTTCAGCTTGCGGTCGAAATGCTGGAACATGGAATTGGTCGCGTGATAGCCGGAATAAAGCGTGTAGCCGTCGGGCGCGGCCTTCGCGACGGTTTCAGCCGCGAGAACGCCGCCCGCCGCCGTCTTGCCCTCCACAACAACCTTCGCGCCGGTGCGCTGCGTGAGGCCAGCGGCAAAGGCGCGCGCGACGATATCCGCGAGCCCGCCCGGCTGCGTCGGCACGAGGATCGTGATCGTGCGGGCAGGGGAGGGATAGTCCTGGGCGAATAGTGGTGTGGTGAAAGCGGCGCATATCGCGGCGAGCGCAATGCCTTTGTTCAGACGCATGTTTCCCTCCCTGATTTTGGGACAGGATAAAAAAGATCGGTGCTTTTGGCGAGCGGCTAATTAAGGATCGTCATCCCGGACGCCCAAAGGCGATCCGGGATCGCTGCGTTTTTGGAACACTATCCCGTGCGATCCCGGAGAAAATGCGTTCGCATTTTTTCCCGGGATGACAACGATAAAATTCAAAATCACTTCCTCGCCGTAAAATTCACCACGGCTGACATCCCGCCGTGCGATGTGCCCTCATGCATCTCCAGCTCTTCTTCCACGATCTTCATGTCCTTCATCCCCGTGAAAAAGGATTCCAGCATCTCGCGCGTATAGAGTTGCTCAAGCACGCCGGGGCCGCCGGTCTTGTGGACAAGCTGCTTGGGCGTATAGCCCTGGATGATCATGAGGCCATCAGGCTTCAGCGCTTTTCTCATGCCCGCCCATTTGATCGCGCGTTCGTCCGGCGTCGAGAACTGCGTGAAAATTTCCACGACGACATCGAAGGCGTTTTCCGGATAGTCCCAAGTGTGGACATTGGCCTCGACGATGTCGATCTTCACGCCGCGCTTCTGCGCCAGCTTTTTCGCCTTGGCCTGTCCTTCCGGCGCGAAATCGAGCGAGACGACATCGAGCCCCTGTTCGGCGAGCCAGACGCCGTTGCGGCCCTCGCCATCGGCCACTGCCAGCGCCTTGCCCGATTTCGGCAGAAGCGCCTTGCAGGAGGCGAGGAAATAGTTGGGGCCCTCGCCAAAGATGTATTCGGGGGCGGAATAGCGCTTGTTCCAGCGTGCGAATTCTGCGGCATTGTCGATCATGGCGTCCTCGTGGCGGCGGCTCTGCGGCCAAGCCCTCGTCTCACCTTACCCCGGGAGCGTCAAAAGGCCAGCGGCTTGACCCCGCCGACAAAAGCCTTAGGACCGTAACCAAGCGCGCCAAAACCGCCCAGATATCCCTCCGGAGGAAGCCTGAATGAACGTCCATAATCCCGCCGCCGCCACGCAGACCGTCGCCCAGACCTATATGGAGGCGCTGCACAATTACGGCATCAAATACGTCTTCGCGAACGGCGGCACCGATTTCGCGCCGATCATCGAGGGGATTTTGCAGTCGCGCCAGTCCGGCCGCGCGCTGCCGGAATTCGTGACCGTTCCGCACGAAAACGTCGCGACCGCGATGGCGCAGGGCTATTACAAGGTCTCCGGCGAAATGGCCGCCGTGATGGTGCATGTCAACGTCGGCACCGCCAACACGATCTGCGGCGTGATGAACGCCGCGCGCGACAACGTGCCGATGCTGCTCGCCGCCGGCCGCACGCCGCTCACCGAGACGGGCCATCACGGCTCGCGCAACAACAACATCCATTGGTCGCAGGAGAATTTCGACCAGGCCGCCATCGTGCGCGAGCATGTGAAATGGGACTACGAACTGCGCGACGGCCAGCCGGTCGACACCATCGTCGGGCGCGCGCTCGATATCGCCATGACCGAACCGCGTGGCCCCGTCTATCTGACCCTGCCGCGCGAAACCCTCGGCAACCCGGCGCTGCCTGCCGGCGCGCAGAAGCGCGCGCGGGCGTTGGGCACCACCATCGCGGTGCCTTCGGCGGAAGCGATCGAGGAAGCCGCCGACCTCTTGGCGAAAGCGGAAAACCCTCTCATCATCTCGGCCCATGCCGCGCGCGATCCGCGCGCTTTCCACGCGCTCGGGCGTATCGCCATCGATCACGCAATTGCGGTGGCCACCGGCCAGTATGCGGCGCTTGCCTCGGCCAATCCGATGAACCTCGGCGCGCTTACGCCGCAGCTTCTGAAAGCGGCTGACGTCGTCGTCGTCATCAACTCGCCGATCCCCTGGATTCCCCGCTTCTCGCAGCCGGCCGAGACCGCCAAGCTCATCCACATCGGCTGCGATCCTCACTTCGCGCGCTATCCCTTCCGCGGTTTCGAAATGGACATCGCGCTTGCCGGCGATCCCGGCTCGGCGCTCGACATGCTCAACGAAGCGCTGAAGGTGAAACTCGCGGGCAAGAAGGACAAGGTCGAGGCGCGCCGCGCGAAGAACGCCGAACTGCGCAAGGCGTTCGAGGATCGCAAGGCCGCCGCCATCAACGCCGGCCGTTCGCAGCGCCCGATGACCTATCCCTGGATTGCCCATTGCGTGAACCAGGTAAAGGGCAAGAAAGACATCATCTCGGACGAGCTTGGCATCGGCTCGATGTTCCTGGACATAGAGGAACCCGGCACGCATCTGGCGACCTCGTCGGGCGCGCTCGGCATGGGTCTGGGGCAGGGCCTCGGCGCCAAGCTCGCGCGCCCCGAAGCCAATGTCATCACCACGGTGGGCGACGGCTCCTATATGTTCGGCGTGCCGACGGCGGCGCATTTCGTGTCGCAGGCGGAAAAGCTGCCGGTGCTCACGATGATCATGAACAATTCGCAGTGGTACGCCGTGCGCCGCGCGACGACGGGCATGTATCCCGACGGTCTCGCCGCCAAGGCCAACAGCCTGCCCATCGTCGATCTCGCGCCCTCGCCCGATTACGAAAAGATCGCGGAGTCATGCGGTGGCTACGGCGAGCGCCTGGAAGATCCGGACAAGGTGATTCCGGCGCTCGAGCGCGCATTCAAGAAACTCAGCGATGGTATTCAGGTGTCGCTGAATGTGATCGTGCGGCCGCGCGAGGGGTAGTCTCGCGGAAGCTGGGCTTCAGCCCCGAACAAATGCAAAGGTGAGCACCGGGCGCTCTCCTTTTTCCTTTTCACCTTTTGCGTCACCACTGGCAATTCTCGCAGCACGCAATTAAAATGTCGCTGGAAGTGCAGGCCATTTTTCTCGCAGCCAGTTAAAAGGATCCGCGATGGTGGTTCCGATGTTTCGCATCTTTATTCTTGCGTGTCTGCTCGCCTTCTCTCCCGGCGGCGTGGCCGCGGCCACGCATTCGCTGCCTTCCGGTAACCCTGTCGTCTCGATCACAATACCCGACGGCTGGGAAACCGAGACCGATACTCTACTCATCGAGGCCACGAGCGCGAACGCTGACTTTTATATCTCATTCATGCTGGTGCCCATGGGCGATTTCACGCGCGCGATGAAACAATGGGAGGAATGGCTCGTCGAGGCAAAGATCACGCGCGATGAGGCCAGCAAGACCGTGCAAAAATTCAAGTTCGAGGGCGGAGACTCCATCGTGACCAGGTGGAAGGCAACGGACGAAGACGGCCCCACCGGACTCAGGTTCACGATCCTGAAGCTCAGCGAAGAAAACTTGCTGTTCATCACCCATTGGGGATCGGCTGCGGCCGAAAAGAAATACGCGAACGAGATTCTCGCGATCCAGCAAAGCGTGACGAAGCTGAGATAATCGTCTGCAATTGTTTGGCGGGCAGGACGCTGTCGGTCGACAGGCGGACCTGCCGAAATCAGTTTCGGGGAGGCGTTCGCCTCCCCTTTTCATTGCGTGTGCTCTTTGCATCATGCTCCGCGATACCGCCATTGCGATGGCGCCGTAGCAACTATAAGCTCCCGGAAAAACAAACTGGGAGACAGCGCCGATGACCGCAGATGTCGACGATTTCGTGCACACCGGGCCGGGCACGCTCGCGGGAAAATTCTTCAGGCAATTCTGGCTGGCGATATTCCAGAGTCGCGATCTCGATGCGGAGTGGAGCAAGCCGATCAAGATACTCGGCGAGAACCTGACGCTGTTTCGGGGCACGTCGGGCAAGGTCTATCTCGTCGGCAATCGGTGCGCACATCGCGGCACGCAGCTCTCGACAGGTATCGTCGACGGCGAGGGCATCCGCTGCATCTATCACGGCTGGAAATTCGACGGCTCGGGCCAATGCGTCGATCAGCCCTCTGAACCGTGCTCGTTCGCGGACGACGTGAAGATCAAGAGCTATCCCTGCATCGAATATCTCGGCCTTGTCTTTGCTTACATGGGCGAGGGTGCGCCGCCATCTCCGCCCCGCTACCCGCATTTCGAGGGCGACGGCGTTTTGTTCTCGCATCAACTCGTCAGGCCCATCAATTTCTTTCAGAATCTCGAGAACTCCATCGACGAAGTTCATATCGGTTTTCTGCACGCCAACTCGCCTTACGACGGCAATATCAACAAACATGTCCCGCTGATCAAAACGGAAGAAACCGGCTTCGGCATCGCCCAATATGGCGAGCGCGAAAGCGGCCCCATGCGTGCGACTTTCTATCAGCCGCCGACGACGACAAGCTGGGCGCAGGCGCCGACCTATCCCGAGGAAACCGGCTGGCGCGACATGCTGGGCTTCCGCGTGCCGATCGACGACGATACCCACATCACGCATACCGTGACTTTCGCGAAAGTGCCGCCCGAAAAACGCGACGCCTTCATGCAGAGACGGCGCGCCGAGTGGGAGGAATTGTCGAAACTGCCACCGGCCGAAGAAATCGCCGACGCTGTGCTATCAGGCAAGATGCGCTTCAAGGACATTCCCTGGCGCGGCAACGGCGCGGACATGACGCGCATCCAGGATCGCATTGCGCTGATGGGGCAGGGCGTGATCGCCGACCGGAAGATGGAGCGTCTCGGGCAGGCGGATGCCGCCATCATATTGCTGCGCGACATCTGGCGGCGCGAAATGATGGCCATTCGCGACGGAAAGCCTCCAAAGACATGGGCTAATGAAATGCCGCCGCCGACATCGGGCGTCGAGTAGTTTGTCGGGCGGGTCGTGAAATATCGCGGGGAGGAAAGATGAAACGCTATCTGTTCGCGCTCTCGGCGCTGTGCTGGCTTGCCTCGGCTTTGAATGCCGGCGCGCAGGAGGCAGCAACATTCCGCAACAAGACCATCAAGGTGATCATAGGCAATGCGCCCGGCGGCACATACGATTTCTATGGACGGCTGACGGCGCGCCATCTCGGCCGTTTCATACCGGACAATCCAAGTATCGTCCCGGAGAACATGCCGGGGGCAGGCACGATCCGCGCAGCCAATTATCTTTACAGCGTCGCGCCGCGCGACGGGACTGCGTTGGGCATTGTCGCGGAAAGCATCGCCGTCGAGCAGGCGATCAAAAATCCGGCCGTGAGTTACGATGCGTCGAAGTTCACATGGATCGGCCGCGTCGTATCGAGTTCCGGCGTTCAGGTCATCCTGAGTTCTTCGAAGGTGAAGACGCTGGAAGACGCGAAAGTGCATGAAGCGCTGCTGGCGGGCACCGGGGCAGGCAACATTGCCGAAACGATTCCGACGCTGATGAACGCCTTGCTCGGCACGAAGTTCAAGATCGTGAAGGGCTATCGCTCCGCCACCGACGCGCTGATCGCGATGGAGCGCGGAGAAGTCGAGAGTACCGCCGTCAACTGGATCGGCTTCAAGGCTTCGAAGCCGGACTGGGTCGCGCAGCGCAAGGTCAATGTGATCTTTCAATACCTGCCCGACAGGGATCCCACGATCGAGGATGCGCCATCGCTCGGCGAGATCGGCGACACCGAAGACGCGAGACAGGTTTTCCGCCTCTATGGCAGCATGGCGACGATCGGACGTTCGATCCTGGGAACACCGGCCATTCCTGCCGCGCAAACGAAAATTCTGCGCGATGCATTTGCGAAAATGGCGGCGGATTCGGAGTTCCGCAAGGAGGTCGAGAATCTTGGGACGGAAGTCAGCTTCGCCAACGGCGAGGAACTGGAAGCGGCGGTGAAGAAGACGCTCGAAATTCCGCCAGCCGCCGTGGAGCGGCTGCGTTCGATCATCGAAGCGAAGTGAGCGATAGCAGCTTCAATCCCCTATAATCTTCTTCAGTCTTTCCACCATCTTCTCGTCGCGCTGTGCGATCTTCGCAGCGTAGGCCTGCAATTCCTCGCCCGTCTGCGGAATGACTTCGAGTTGGCGCTTTTCGGCCATGGCGAGGAAGGCCGGATCGCGCATCGTTGCATCGAAGGCGCGGCGCAGCGCCGTGAGCCGTTCGGCATGCATATCCGGCGGGCCGACAAACAGCTGGCCGAAATCGGAATGATGCTGGATGTATGTGATCATCGCGCGGTCTTCTGGCGTCTTCATCAGGTCGACGAGATTGGGCACGTTGGGATGGCCGGCGAGCGGACGGCTGCCGATGGTGGCGAGCACGCTCACCTGCTTGTCGCGCAGCCAGTTCGCGCGCGCCGACGTGAGCCCCTCGAAACCGACGCTGGCTGAATCGACTTCGCCCCGTTCGAGCGCGAGATACATGGGGCCCGCGCCGGCGTAGCCCGCAACGATCTTGAACTTCGTGCCGAGCAGGACGTTCATCAACGCGGGATGCAGCCATGTCGGGCTGCCCTTGTTGCCAGCGCCCATCGTATATTCCTTGTCGCGCGCCTGTTCGACCCTGGTGAGGCCCGACGTGTGCCAGGCGACGATGGCGCGTGGCAGATCGGCGGCGCGGCCGATATAGGAAAACTTGGCCGCTTCGTAGCGCGCGCCCGCCGGTTCGAGATCCTGATTGATCTGGCCCGCGATCATCATCAGGAGAACCGTGCCGTCCTTCGGCGCGGCGCTGTATACGTAATTGGAGGCGGTAATGCCGCTCGCTCCGGTGCGGTATTCCATCACGATGGTGGGATTGCCCGGTATGTGCTTTTGCCAGAATTCGGAAACGGCGAGGCCATACATCGTGGTGGAGCCGCCGGGCTGATTGGGCAGAACGAGCCTGATCTGCTTGCCCTTGTAGAACTCCGCGACAGAGTCCTGCGCGACCGCTGTACCTGATAGCAGCAAGGACGCAATCAAACCGGCCTTGAAAAATGCGCCCATGGCTTGCTCCCGTTTTCTCTAGGCGATGAGCGTTTCTTTCAGGAAATCGCGATTGAGTTCGAGCCCGATGCCCGGACGGTCGGGCACGGCGATCTTGCCGTTTTTCGGTTCCGGCGCATTGGTGAAGAGCTGATGTTCGAGCCGCGCATTGCCGAGATGGGATTCCATCATCGTGCCGTTGCGAAAGCCGGTGACGTGATGCAGCGAGAAAAGGCCGCCGCCGCCCGCATCCGAAAGCGGCTTGTCGAAGGCTTGCGACAAAGCCGCGACGCGCCGCGTTTCCGTGAAGCCGCCGTTATACATGCTGTTGGCCATCACGATGTCGATGGCGTCTGCCTCGATCCACTGGCGGAATCGGCTGGCATAACCATCGAACTGGCCGATGGCGATGGGTATGCCGCCGATACGGCGCAAGTCCGCAAGCTCGCGCGGATCGTTGTTGGCGATGGGATCTTCGAAGAAGGCGATGTCGATGTCGCGCAACATCCGCGTAAGCCGTAGCGCCTGATCGAAGCCGATGGATTCGTTGGCGTCGAGCGCGACGGAAACGCTGTCGCCAACGGCGTCCTTCACGATCTTCACGCGCCGCGCATCTTCGGCGATGCCACCCTTGGCGACGCCGACGAGCACCTTGATGCAGCGAAAGCCATCGCCCTTGAGCTGCCTTGCCAATTGCACGAGCTGGTCTTCGGTATAGACGCCGAAGCCGAAGGTGACATAGACGTCCGCCTCCTTGCGTGCGCCGCCGAACATCTGGGAGACACTGCGCCCCGTCGATTTGCCGATCGCGTCCCATATCGCCATGTCGAGGCAGGAAAGCGCCGCCATGCCCGCGCCGCTGCGCACGCCGCGCGGGGTTATCTCGGGCCAGAGCCGCGCGTGAACGGCTTCGAGATCGCGAATGTCCATATCCGCGATCATCGGCACGAGATGCTGGTCGAGAATGGCCTTCACGCCGTGGCCGAGCCATCGCCCCGTCGAACCGAAGCCCGTATGTCCATCGTCGGTCTCGATCTCGAAGATGACACGCAGCGCATCGGCAGCCGGCTTTTCGACCAGCGGCAGCATCATCGGCGCGTTGTGCAAGGTCGTCCTGCTGTTGACGATGCGCATGAATCCTCCGTGAAGGGCGCGTGCGAACGGCCGCGCCTGTTTCGATCATTCTTGCAGGCGGATTTAATCGTCGCAAGCATGGGCAAGGCGTGGGCAATCCGAATTACTGCGCGCCGCCCAAAACCTGATCGTAGAATTTCTTCACTTCCGCGCGCAAAGGCGGCTCCATATCCATGGCGTCGCGCACCATTTTGGCGAGCGCGTCGGCATCCAGCGGGTCGAGGTCGAGACCCACTTTGGCCGCATCCGCCTTGAAGCCGGGATCGTCCATCATTCTGCGCCAGGCGTTGCGCAAAATCGTCATGCGATCATCAGGCACGCCGGGCGTTGCGGCGAGCGCGCGGCCGAGATCGGATGTGAGAGTGAAGACTTTCATGAAGGCTTTTTCGGCATCGCTCCTGGCGAATTCGCCGATGGCGGGAATATCGGGATATTGTTTCAGGCGCTGTCCCGCCTGCACGAAGAAGGGCAGGAGGTCGCCGTTCTTCAGTTTGTCGGTCAGGACCGAACTCATCGTCGCGAGCGAGGCGACGGCGACTTCGACTTCGCCGCGTTCGAGTGCAAGAAACACTTGACCGACGCCGCTGTAGCCGCTGATCAGCTTGAAGCGCGTGCCGCCGATGCGATTGAGGACGAGCGGCGCCTGCGCGGGCACGTTGTTCAATCCCGGCGATCCCGCGATGATTTCGCGCTTGCGCGCATCTTCCAACGTCTTGATGCCCGAAGACTTCGAGGCCAGACCGACGAAGCCGAGGCTGTCGAGCCTGCCGATCCATTTGAAGTCGCGCGCGTCAAAATTCGCCTTGTCGTTGAAGAGGCTTTCCTGAACCAGAGTGACATGAATGACCGAAATGACAGTGCCGTCTTTCGGCGCGACATTGGCGAGATGATTGAGCGCTACGAGCCCGCCCGCGCCGGGCATGGCCACGGGCACGAGCGCCGGTTCGCCGGGAATGAATCGCCCGAGATGGCGTGCGACGACTTGTGCGAAAACACCATACGAAGCGCCGACAGCCGTGCCGATGACGATGCGGACGGTCTTGCCCTTGTAAAAGTCTTCCTGTGCGCGAGCAGCATTCGACAGGGCAAGCAAGACACAAAGGCTTGCTAATAGCCGTGCTGCCCTCATGGTGCTTCCTCTCTTTATGCGCAGGGCATGATTGTTCTGCGCCGCTCCTGCCGCTTATTGCGGCTGTATGCCTGCCGCCTTCACGATGGCCGCCCATTTCACCAGTTCCGCCGCGACATAGGCTTTCGCCTGTTCCGGCGTCATCGGCGTCGGCTCCATGATCTGTTTTGAAAAGTTTTCGCGGATCGCAGGATCGTTCAGCGCGGCGACGGTGTGCGCGTTGATCTGGTCGAGCACCGCTTTGGGGACGGACGCCGGCGCGACGAGCGCATTCCACGCCGCGGCGACGACGCCTTCCACGCCCGATTCCCTGAATGTCGGCACATCAGGCATGGCGAGCGAGCGCTTCTCCGATGTGACGGCCAATATCTTCAGCTTGCCTTCCTTGCCGAACTGCAGGACGGACACGGCCGGCAGTACCGTCATCTGCACGTCGTTGCGCATCACGGCCATGGCGGCTTCGGGCGACGATTTCATGGGAAGATGCGTAACCTTCGTGCCGCTCTTGTTGGCGACGAGTTCCATGGAGAGATGCGACAGCGATCCCTGACCGATCGACGAGAAATTATACTTGCCGGGATCCTTCGCAAGCTTTGCGACGAGTTCCTTGACGGTGGAGACACCCATCTCGTTGCTGACGGCGAGCACGCTCGGCTGCTCGGTGAGAATTGTGACTGCAACGATCTCCTTGTCGGGATCGTAGGGCATGGACTTCATCAGCAGCTTGTTCATGCCGAGCCCGCCGAGCAGGCCGATGCCGAGAACGGAGCCGTCGGCCGGCCCCTTGGCGACGGCGGCGACGCCGAGATTGCCGCCCGCGCCCGGCCGGTTCTCGAGGAGAAAAACCTTGCCCGTGCGTTCCTTGAACTTGTCGGCAAGCAGGCGCGCGATGATGTCGGGCGTCGAACCTGCGGCGAACGGGACGACGATAGTCACCTGGGCTGGCGGCCATTGCGCAGTTTGCGCCGAAGCGGGAAGCGCCAGCGATGCGAGCGCCAGCGCAGCGAATATTGCCGATTTCATGGGATCTCCTCGACCTGCCTCGGTATCGCCGGGCAGTATTGACGCGTCCGCTCAAAGATCAAGCGTTGTCGAGAGATGTCAGCGCTCGACGGCGCCGGCGCTCTCCGGCGCGGTCGGCCAGAACACGGCCAACTTCACGACGCCGGCGGCTCTCGCCAACACCATCGCGGCCAGCTATGTCCGCGTGACGCAGCGGACCGACTGGCAGCAGGGCGGCCTCTCCAAGGCTTCGGCCTGGACGGTCGGCACCAACCTGACCTGGTCGCCGGTTCGTGGCTTCGACATCGGCCTCGAGCTGAGCTATGCCCGCCTGAAGCAGAACCTGACCGGCCTGAACGGCGCGGCTCCCTCGCTTGCTAACGTGGCTGCGGCCTGCGTCGGCGGCATCGGCGGCGGCGGCGCGGCGGCTGGCGTGTGCGGCGGCAACCCGCTCAACTTCAAGATCAGCCCGAACGTGTGGAACGCCCGTCTCCGCGTCGAGCGCAACTTCTGATCGCAGAGGGCCGGCCTGACCCGCATCAGGCCGGCCTTTTGCCAAGAGTTTGAAACTTCAGGTGGCGGCTCCAGAGGCCACCGACTTCGATCCCGGCCCCTGCGGCCGGGATTTTTTATTCCGTTTCGTCGTTGATCACGCACGCAGGAACGCTAGACTGGCATTTTCCGGGGAGGGACAAGATGGCCAGATATACGCTTGACGTGAACGGTCAGTCGCGCGCGGTCGACGTGCATGATCCGCAGGAGCCATTACTCTATGTGCTGCGCAACGATCTCAATCTGACAGGCGCGAAATACGGCTGCGGGCTCGGCCAGTGCGGCGCCTGCACTGTTATCATCGACGGCGAGCCCGTGCGCACATGCATGACGCCCGTTTCCGCGGCGAAGGGCAGGATCGTCACAATCGAGGGCCTCGGCACGCCGCAGAAGCCGCATGCCGTGCAGGCCGCCTTCATCGAGGAGCAGGCTTCGCAATGCGGCTACTGCACCAACGGCATGGTGATGACGACCGCCGCGCTTCTGGCGAAGACAAAGTCGCCGACGAAGGCGCAGGTGAACGAGGCGCTCGCCGCCAACATCTGCCGCTGCGGCACGCATGACCGCATCGTGAAGGCTGCCATGAGAGCTGCGGCCTCTGGCGCCGCCGCGTCGAAGTGAGGGAGGGGCACATGAACATCATGCAAAATCGTGTCGCTCTTTCGCGCCGCGCCTTTCTCGCAGGCTCGGGTTCTCTCGTCGTCGCCTTTTCGATGCACGCGCCCGCGCTTGCGCAAAATCTTCCGGGTCCAGTTCCCGCACGGCGCGGAACCGACAACAAGAAGGTCGATTCCTATTTCGTCATCAACGCCGATGGCGGCGTGACGCTCTACTCTGGCAAGGTCGATCTCGGCACCGGACATCGCATCGCATTGCCGCAGATTGTCGCCGACGAACTCGGCATAGCCATCGAGCGCATCACGATGATCGAGGGCGACACCCATCTGACGCCCGATCAGGGTTCGACATCCGGCTCGAACGGCATGATGCGCGGCGGCGTGCAGACGCGACAGGCGGCTGCGACCGCACGCGCGGCATTGATCAAACTCGGCGCTCAAAAACTGAACTTGCCGGAAGCCGAACTCGATACGATCGACGGCGAGGTGCGCCCGAAGAAGGGCGGCGCCGGCGTCACGTTCGCGGCGCTGCTCGCCAACCAGTCGTTCAATCTTGAACTCGATCCGAAAGCGCCGCGCCGCAGGCCCAGCGAATACAAATATGTCGGCAAGCATGTGAAGCGGCCCGACATGCCCGGCAAGGCGACGGGCACGCATGTGTGGATGCACGACTTCAAAGTCGAGGGCATGTTGCACGGGCGTTCGGTCTATCCGCCGCGTCCCGGCGCAAAGCTCGTCAGCGTCGACGAAACATCTGTCGCAGATATTCCCGGCGTGCGCGTCGTGCGCATAAACAACTATCTCGGCGTTGTCGCCGAGCGCGAATGGCACGCGCATAAGGCCGCACGGCAGTTGAAGGCCGTGTGGGAAGGCGGCGGCATTCCGACGTCGAGCGCCGAAGCGCAATCCTATCTGCGCGCGTCGGGCCCGCGCGATGGCGAGCAGACCATCGACAAGAAAGGCGAATTCGCAAAAGCATGGCCGGGCGCTGCGAAAAAGGTGACGTCGGATTTCTATTGGCCGATGCAATCGCATGCCTCGCTTGGGCCCTCCTGCGCCATCGCCGATGTGCGCAGCGACGGAGCGACGATATGGACGGCGTCACAGGGCACGCACAAATTCGCGGATGCCTTCGACGGCTTTCTGCAACTGCCGAAAGGAAGCGTGCGCCAGATCTATCTCGATGGCGCAGGCTGTTACGGCATGAACGGCCATGACGACGCCGCCGCGGACGCCGCAATCCTTTCGCGCGCCGTCGGCAAGCCTGTACGCGTGCAATGGACACGCGAGGACGAACACGCCTGGGATCCCAAGGGCCCGCCGCAGACGCTGACGGTCGAAGCCGGCCTCGACGCCGATGGCAAGATCACGAGCTGGCGCTCGCAGATGTGGATTCCGCGCCCGACGCCAAAGCTGCCGAATGTGCCGCTCGTCGGGCCGGAACTTGCAGGCCTGCCGCAGACGATGGGTATTGCGACCGGATCGCTCTTTCAGGGCGCGACGCCGGTTTACGAAATTCCCAACATGGAAACGCAATTGCACTTCCTGCGTGGCGCGCCGGTGCGCACCTCGCCGTTGCGCGCGCCGGGCAAGATCGGCAATCTCATGGCCGTCGAGACCGTGATGGACGAGCTTGCGTTGCTTGCCGGCAAAGACCCCGTCGCATTCCGGCTCGAATATCTGAAGGAGCCGCGCTCCATCGACGTGCTGAAGAAAGCGGCGGAAATCCATGGCTGGCAGCCGCGCGTGCAACCGCGGCTCGATGGCAAGGGCAGGGGCATCGCTTTCACGCACTACAAGGGCAACGAAACCTGGGTGGCGCTCGCCATCGATGTCGAAGTCGACAAGGCGAGCGGCGCGATAAAGGTCGTGCGCGCGAGTTGCGCCCATGATTGCGGGCAGATCATCTCGCCCGACGGCGTGAAGGCGCAGGTCGAGGGATGCATCATCCAGACGATCTCGCGCACGCTGCACGAGGAGACGAAGTTCGACCGCAACCAGATCACGGGCGTGGACTGGGCGAGCTATCCCGTGCTGACCTTCGCCGAAGTGCCGGAGTTGAACATCGCGCTCATCGACAGGCCGGACCAGCGCCCGCTGGGCGCCGGCGAAGCCGCGACGGCACCGGTCGCCGCAGCCATCGCCAACGCGGTGTTCGATGCGACGGGCGTGCGCCTGCGCAGCGCGCCGTTCACGCCGCAAAGGGTGCGCAGCGCGATGGCGGAAAGCGCGACGAAGGCGGGGTGAATTGAAAGCGGAGCGACGTCATTCCCTACCCATGCGCTGCATTTTGTCCGGGATCGTTATGTTGTAATCTCCTCGCGGTCCCGGATAACGCTTCGCGTTTCCGGGACGACACGACAAGGAATGTCATGCGCTCTCTCACCCGCCGCCGCTTCGTTTATTTCTCTGCCGCAGGCATTTTCGCGCCATCCGTGTTGCGGGCGCAGGGCAAATATCCCGAGCGCACGATCAAGTTCGTCGTGCCCTTCGCGCCCGGCGGCGTTTACGACGCTTTCGCGCGGCCCTTCGCAGAAAAGGTGAAGCCGTGGCTCGGCAATGTCGTGATTGAAAACGTCGGCGGCGCCGGTGGAGCGATCGGCGCTGCGCAGGTCGCGCGCGCTGCGCCCGACGGTTACACGATGCTGCTGGGCGGCGGTGGTCCGAACATCATCATTCCCGCGGCGGCGAAGAAACTGAATTACGATGCGCAGAAGGATCTCGATCCGGTCTGCATCAACACGCTCAACGGCCTCGGGATTTCGGTTCATCCCTCGATGCCCGTGAAGACGCTGGCGGAACTCATCGACTATCTCAAAAAGAATACGGGCAAGTATTCATACGGTTCCGCGGGCACGGGCTCCGCCACCCATCTCGGAGCGGAACTCTTCAAGTCGCTCACCGGCATCTCGGACCTGCCGCATGTGCCCTACAAGGGCAGCGGCCAATCGCTGATCGATCTCGTCAGCGGACAGATCAAGCTCTCCTTCCCGAACATCACCGGGCAGGTGCTGGCGCTGCACAATCAGGACAAGATCCGCATTCTCGCGATGACGACGCAGCAGCGCATGCGCGGCGCTCCCAATATTCCAACTGCCGAAGAAGCCGGCCTCAAGAACATGATCGCGCTGAACTTCACCGGCCTTGTCGTGCCTGCAGGGACGCCGCGCGCCATCGTCGATGTCATCGCCAATGCGTCGCGCGAAGTGATGAAGATGCCGGACTTTCGCGCCTATCTCATAGAATCCGGAATCGAACCATCGGACGATGACACGCCTGAAAAGGCACGCCGCTTCCTAGACGAGGAACGCGCGCGCTGGGTGCCTGTCATCCGCGCGATCAATCTGCAATTGGGATGAAGGAAGAACCAAAATATCCCGAAGCCCTGCACAAAGCCGTCAAGCGCGCCGATCTGCAAAAGATTCGCGAACTTCTGGCGGCGGGGGCATCGCCGAATGTGCAGGACGCCGGGGGACTGCCGCCCATTGCTTATGTGCTGGAGCATAGTTACGCCATCGGGTTCACCCTGACGGATGAAACCAGGGAAATGATACGGCTGCTGCGCGAGGCAGGCGCGAACCCGCGCCTGGGCGGCGCGCGCGAATATGCGGAGTCCATGGGATCGGGCATGGTGTGCAGCGCCATCGAAGCCGCCGACTTTTCGCGGTTCATGGACCTGATGCGGTGACGGCCGTTCTCGTGCGATGGCAACGACAGTACGGCTCGCAATTTTTCAAAGATGACATCCGCTGCCGCTCATAGTACCCCTGCCGCAAATAAAAGACGGGGGCAGGACATGGCCGCAAGGAATTACGACTACATCATCGTTGGCGCCGGTTCGGCCGGCTGCGTGCTTGCAGCGCGGCTGAGCGAAGACCCCGATGTGCGCGTGCTGCTGATCGAGGCCGGGCCGCGCGATCGCCATCCGCTGATTCATATCCCGCTCGGCATGGGCAAGATGCACGAGTGGAACATGTTCGACTGGGGCTATCACACCGAGCCCGAGGCGGCGTTGAACGGAAGGCGCATCGAGGCCTCGCGCGGCAAGGTTCTGGGCGGCTCGTCGTCTGTCAACGTGATGGCCTATACGCGCGGCCATCGCGGCGACTACGACCGCTGGGCGCGCAACGGCGCGCAGGGCTGGTCCTATGCGGAATGCCTGCCTTACTTCAAACGCTGCGAGACCTGGGCGCATGGTGAAAATTCCGGCGGCGGCTCCGCCTATCGCGGCTCTGATGGGCCGATCGGAACCGAGTTCGCGCGTACGCAGGATCCGATTTTCGAAGCATGGAGAGAAGCGGCGCGGCAGGCCGGCATTCCCGTAACGGAAGACTATAACGGTGCGAACGGCGAAGGCTTCGGGCGCAGCCAGTATACGATCAGGAACGGGCGGCGCTCGTCTTCGTCCAACGCCTATCTTCGTCCCGCGGAAGGCCGCCCCAATCTCACCGTCGAAACCAATGCGATGACGACGCGCATCATAATGGAAGGCAAGACCGCGCGTGGCGTCACCTTCGTGAACAATGGCATGAGCGTCGACGCTTATGCCGACAGGGAAGTCATCCTGTCCGCGGGCACATTCAACTCGCCGCACCTTCTGATGCTTTCGGGCATCGGGCCGGCCGATCATCTCAAGGAAATGGGCATTTCGCCCATCGTCGATCTGCCTGTCGGGAAGAACCTGCAGGATCATCTGGCCATGCTCATCATGTTCACGCGGCCGCAGAACATGTCGCCGTTCCGTGAGAGCATGCGTTTCGATCGCATGGCATGGGCCATGATTCAGGCCTATTTCTTCGGCAGCGGACGCGGCGTCGTCGTGCCCGGCGGCTTGCATGCCTTCATCAAGACCGATCCTTCGCAGCCGGTGCCTGACATCGAATATATGTTCCGGGGTGTGCCAACGAAAACCAACATGTGGTTCCCCGGCATCAAGGCGCCCTATGCGGATGGCTACGGCATAAGGCCGTGCCTGCTTCATCCCGAAAGCCGTGGCGAGGTGAAGCTGAATTCCACCAATCCGATGGATGCGCCGAAGATCATCTATAACTTCTTCTCTTCGCCCAACGATCTTCCGAAACTGCGTCTCGGCTTCAAGATCGCGCGCGATGTCGCCGCTCAAAAGGCGCTCGATCCCTATCGCGGCGAAGAAGTCACGCCCGGCCCGAAGGTTCGCACGGACGACGAGATCGACGCCTATATCAAGCGCGCAGCGATTACGGCGCACCATCCTGCCGGCACTTGCAAGATGGGCTCCGGCGAAGATTGCGTGCTGAATTCGGATCTCAAAGTGAAGGGCGTCGAGAACCTGCGCGTTGTCGATGGCTCGGCCATGCCGGACATGGTGGGCGCGCACATCAACGCATGTATCCTGATGATGGCCGACAAGGCGTCCGATGTTATCAGGGGCAGGGAGCCGTTGCCGCCCTCGAACGCTTGAAACGCTCACTGTCACAAAAGCGTCATCACTGCCGTGAATGTGGGGGTGCTAGGCTCAAGACCTCCAGAACGGCGAGTGAAATCATGCGACATCTTTCCACCCTGTTTCTGCCGTCCATTGTCCTGACGCTGATCGCGTCGTCGGCGCATGCTGCGGAGGTTCAGGTCTTGACCACGAGCGATCCAAAACTCGTCACGGCCCCGATAACGCTGCCGAACGGAAAGACCGTCAACTATTCGGTTGGACCGGGCTCGGGCGCATTTCGGCATCCGTCCGATCCGGTCGACGTGATATGGACGGTCGGGGATCGCGGCCCAAACATGACCTGCGACGAAGCTGGCAGTCTCGGTGCGGATGTCGTCACGGCTTGCGAGAAATTGAAAAGCGGTCGCGTCTATCCGAGCCCCGGCTATACGCCGTCGATCTACAAGCTGCAGCTTGATCGCAAGGCCGGCACGTTCAGCGTGCTCGAAGTCATTCCGCTGAAGACGGCGAAGTCGGGCAAGCCGATCGCCGGCCTGCTCAACCCGCAGACGGTTTCGACCCGAGACACCGGCATGAACCTCGCTGGCGAACCGTTGCCCTACGGTCCCGACAATCTCGACCTTGAAGGGATTGTGCGCCTTGCCGACGGCAGTTTCTGGATTTCCGAAGAGATGGGTCCGTCTCTGGCGCTTATTTCTTCCGATGGCCGCGTGCTCAAGCGATTGGTGCCGGCCAATGCGGCCGCGGACTACAAGGATGCCGAAGCCGAGATCGTACCCTCGCTGCCGGCCATACTCTCGAAGCGTCAGGGCAATCGCGGCTTCGAGTCGCTCGCGATCTCGCCGGATGAAAGATTTCTCTACGCGATCATGCAGAACCCGCTCGCCAATCCCGACGCGAAGACCTATCGCAACGCGAAGAATGCACGCCTCTTCAAGATCGAGCGCGAAAGCGGCAAGGTCGTCGGCGAATATGTCTATCAGCTCGACGACCCGCGCAGCTTCGGCGCCGATCCTTCGGACAAGCAGAACGATCCGCGCATTTCCGAACTCCTGGCGCTCGGCCCTGATCGTCTGCTCGTTCTGGAGCGCACGGAAAAGACGACGAAACTGCACGAAGTCGCGCTCGCAGGCGCGACGGATATCCTTGGCGGCAAATGGGATGATGTGGCGACCTCGCCCTCGCTCGAGTCCGAAAACGACGCCGGCAAGCTCGGCATCGTGCCGCTGAAGAAGGAATTGCGCTTCGACACTTTCCGCGACTTCAAACCGGCGCCGGAAAAGATCGAGGGCATGGCTCTGCTGGGCGACGGCTCGCTCGTGCTCATCAATGACAACGATTTCGGCATCCGCGGCGACGTCACGAAAATCCTGATTTTGAAGGACGTTGTGAAGGCGGACCCCGCCACCTTCCGGAAATAGGCGTTCCCAAGTACGGCTCATGTGACACCTTGGCATTTTGCGCGTTTCGTCTGGCGGGATTAGTCTTCCCGTCCGGAGGAAACCAAAATGAACGTCGTCACCCAGGCCGAGCGCGTGGCCATGCGCGGGCAAAATGCCCTCAACATCGGATTGTTCGGGTCGAATTGTTCGTCCGGTCGCGCTGTGACGCTGGTCGAGGAGCGCTGGACCGCCGACTGGGAGGAAATCCTCAAGCTCGCGCAGATGGCCGACAATGTAGGCATCGACTTCATGCTGCCGGTCGGCCGCTGGAAGGGTTATGGCGGCGACACCGATTATCAGGGCTCGACCTACGAGACGATCACCTGGGCCTGCGGCCTGCTGGCGCAAACCAAGCGCATCACCTGTTTCGGCACGGTCCACGCGCCGATGTTCAATCCCCTGATCGCCTCCAAGGAGATGGTGACCGCCGATCATATCGGCCGCGGGCGCTTCGGCCTCAACATCGTCTGCGGCTGGAACGAGGGCGAGTTCGACATGTTCGGCATCGACCAGCGCGATCACGACAACCGCTATAATCATGCAGCGGAGTGGATCGAGGTCATCAAGCGCGCCTGGGGCCCGGACAACGACTGGGATTACAACGGCAGGTTTCTCAAGCACAAGGGCGTGCGCGCTAAGCCTAAACCCTATGGCGGCTCGCGCCCGATCATCATGAACGCCGGCGCGTCGCCAAACGGTCGCGCGTTTGCACTCAAGAACTGCGATGCTTTCTTCACCAATGCCGATCGCTTCTCGATGGAGGAGACAGCCAAAAAGGTAAAGTGGGTGAAGGAAGAGGCGCGCGGCTATGGGCGCGAGATCGACGTCTACACAGTCGGTGTCGTCACCTGCCGTCCGACGACGAAAGAGGCGCAGGATTATTACCACTACGCCGGCACCGAGCGCGTCGACTGGACCGCCGTGCGCGACATTCTCGCGCTCAAGGATATTTCAGTGGAGACGGTGGGCGCGGAAGAATACGAGCGGCAGCGCAAGGCCTATGCGAACGGCATGGGCGGATTGCCGATCGTAGGCGATCCCGATCATGTCGCCAAAACCCTGGCCGATCTTAGCAAGGCGGGCCTGCGGGGCATCGGCATTTCCATGGTGAACTATCTGCGCGAATTGCCGTATTTCGCACAGGAAGTCTTGCCGCGTCTGGAGCGCATGGGTGTACGTGCGCCGGTACAGGAGATGGTGTGAAGTAGCCGCTCGTCCTTCTCCCCGCTTGCGGGGAGAAGGTGGCGCGAAGCGCCGGATGAGGGACAGCGTAAAAATTGGCCATATAATAAAGTAATTGAGCGCGAGGTGGCGTAGCCCCTCATCCGCCCTTCGGGCACCTTTTCCCCATTTCATGGGGAGAAGGATGTTCCACCTCACTCCGCGGCCACGGGCTGCTTCTGGAACGCCGGCGCGATGTCCTGCATGAACTGATGCATCTGTTCGCGCACGAAGGCGTCGGGCTTGTTGCCGAAGTTGAAGTAGAGAATGACTTCGTCGATGCCGACATTTTCGACGCGCTTCAGCGTATCGATGATTTGTTGCGGCGACCCGAACAGGATCGAATTGTCGTCGAACTGATCGCCCGAGGGATCGTTCAGCTTCTCGCCGATCTTCTTGAAATATTCCATAGTCGGCGGGAGGGGCCCCGAGCCGCCCTGGCTCATCTTCTTGCGCAGGCCTGCCATCGAAATGTAATTGACCATGCGCGCCTTGGCTTCCTGCATGTCCGCATGGCCGCCGCCGATATGGATGAAATAACTCGACTTCACCTTGCGCACCGGCGCTTTCTTTTGCTCGCAGATCTCGCGATAGGCGTTCACGGCGTTGCCGAGACTGCCGAAGAGAATGGTCGAGGCGAAGGGCGCGAGCAGGAGGTTCCAGTCGAAGCGGGTCGCAAGCTCCATCGAGAATTTCGAGAACGACGCCATGTAGGGACGGAAGGGCTTTTGCAGCGGGCGCGGAAACACTTCGATGTCATGCGCCTGATAAAACTTGCCATCGAACGAAAAAGGACCGGTTTCAGTCCAGCACTTCTGCAGGAATTCGAGTCCTTCCGTGAACTGTTCGGCGGATTGCTGGAAGTCTGCGTTGAAGGGCGTGAATTCGTGACTGTCGTAACCCCGGCCCGCTGCGAAATCGACACGCCCGCCGGAGAGCTGATCGAGCGTCGCCCATTCGGCGGCGACGTGGATGGGGTGATGGATCGGCAGCACGACGACGGCGGGCGCGAGGCGGATCTTCTTCGTCACCGAGGCGACGTGGCTGAGGACGACGAGAGGTGCGGAAACGCAGCCGCGGCGGTTGAAGTGATGTTCGCCGATCCATGCGGAGTGGAGGCCAAGCTTTTCGGCCAGCACTGCCTGGTCGCGGATTTCGTGCAGGAATTGCTCGGGGCTGCGGGGATTGTCCGGGTAGCGATTATCGCTGAGCGTGAAATAGCCGAATTCCATGAGCCTC
The DNA here is from genome assembly GCA_903847605.1 of uncultured Hyphomicrobiales bacterium. Classification (GTDB taxonomy): domain Bacteria; phylum Pseudomonadota; class Alphaproteobacteria; order Rhizobiales; family Beijerinckiaceae; genus Terripilifer. The sequence goes on from CAINED010000072.1 coordinate 51,357, forward strand.
TCCCCTCGAAGTTTGGGCGCACGAACCCGCGCCGCTTTCCATGATGATTACACCCGTTCGCGGCATCCGTGTCAAACGTAAATGGACACGATGTCCATCTGATGGACGTGTCGATCTTGATCGGCTAGACTGGACGGACTCAGCGGGGAAAGTCATGGAGAGGGTCACAGAGCGAGATGGGGGCGGCGTTCGCGCTGTGGATCGCGCCATTGCGATCCTGCAGGCTTTCAGCGCCGCCAAACCCGCGATGAGCGTGATCGATCTGCAGCGAGCGACGGGCCTCAGCCGCCCGACGCTCTACCGCCTTTTGGAAACGCTGGCGGCGCATGGCTTTGTGCGCTCACATGGAACGCCGCAACGCTTCTCTCTCGACTACGCCGCTGGGCAGCTCGCGCAAAGCTGGCATGCGGGATTGAATCCCGTTGGCGCCGCGCGTCCGGTCATCGAACGCCTGCACGAGCAGACGCAAGAGACGGTTTCACTCGCAATGCTTCAGGGCCATCAGCATCTCTATGTCATCGAGTTGACGAGTCCGCATGCGCTGTCCATGTCGCGCGGCATCGGCCCGAAGGAACATCTCACGCGCGGCGCGAGCGGCAAGGCAATCCTTGCTTTCATGGCAGAGAAAGAGGCACAGGCTGTCCTGGAGTCAGCACCTGAAGGAAGCGACCTCAAGGCGCTCGCGCGCGATCTCGCGGAGATCCGCAAGCAGGGCTATGCCGTGGCGCGCGGCGAGGTCATACCCGGCGTTGTCGCTGTCGCTGCGCCCTATTTCGACAGGGCAAATGCAGTTGTGGGTGCGGTCGTCATCTTCGGTCCGGAGATCAGATTGCCGCCCGCCCGCGTAGAGGCGGTGACGCAACTCGCGTGCTTTAGCGCGCGAGAAATATCGGGGGCGCTGGGTCACGCGCTTTCGCGGGGGAAAGCGAATAGTGCGTAACGATTGGCGAAAAGGCGATCGAACTTAAAGCAGGAGTAGGGTATGCCATCCCTCGGGCTTCAGCCGACAGTTGGTACTCCCAATTCGCCACTCGCCTTCACCCCCCGCCATATAGATATTGCGGCAACCACAGCGTCAGCGGCGGCCAGATGTACATCAGCACCATGCAGAGAATGACGATCAGCATGTAGGGCATCATGCCAGCAAAGATCTGGTTGATCGTCACATGCGAGGGCGCGACGCCTTTGAGATAGAAGGCGGACATGGCGACCGGCGGCGACAGGAAGGCCGCCTGCAGGTTCACGAAGACAAGCACGCCCCAAAGAATGGGATCGATGGCGAAGTGCTTCAGGAGCGGCAGGAAGATCGGCACGAAGATGACGATGATCTCGGTCCATTCGAGCGGCCAGCCCAGCACGAATATGATCGCCTGGCTGAGCATCATGAACTGGATCGGCGACAGGTTCATCGAGAGAACCCATTTTTCGATCAGAGCCTGACCGCCCAGAAGCGCGAACACCGCAGAAAAAATCGCCGAGCCCACAAAGAGCCAGCACACCATCGCCGTTGTCTTCGCCGTGAGGAAAACGGCTTCCTTGGTCCTCTGCCAGTTCAGCGAGCGCGCCTGCAGCGCAAGCAGGAAGGCGCCGGCCGCGCCGACGGCTGCGGATTCCGTCGCCGTCGTGATGCCGAAGAGAATGACGGCGAGAACGACGACGGTGAGAATGCCGAGCGGTGCGATCGATGTCGTCAACAGCTTGATGACTTCGAGCTTTTCCGCCTTCATCCGCCAATAGTAACGCGCCATCAGCAGCGCGAAGACGATGCAGATGCCGAAGAACCAGTAATAGAAGGCTTCCGGCGGACCCGCTTCCGCGCCGGTTGCCGGGCCGGTCGCGACTTCCGGCGTACCCAGTTGCTCGACTCCACTGACCTCGACTTCCGCCTTCTTTTGCTGATGAATGACGACGTACCAGTAAACCAGCCAGAGGCTGCCGAAGACGATGGCCGCCGGCACGAGCGAATAAAGGAAATTCGAGAACAGGAACCCATAGGTGACGGGCTTGCCATCCGCTTTGATTGCGCGCGCCTTGCCGGGCGAAGCCAGCGCCTTCAGAAGGCCTGCGAACATGTTTTGCGAATAGCTTTTGCCGAACTCGCCCATCCATGCGGGCACAGGCACCTTGCGCTCTTCTTCGGGAAGTTTCGGCGCAATCTTCGGATTCAGTATCGCCCAGCCGATGATATAGGCGAGATAGAGCAGCGACAGGAAAAAGCCCGGAAACATCGCGGCGGCATAGAGTTTTACGACCGACTGGCCAGCGACCGCCGCATAGACGATGATCATGACCGAGGGTGGAATGAGAATGCCGAGCGTGCCACCGGCTGTGATGACCCCGGCGGCAAGCTTCACGTCATAGCCCGCGCGCAACATCGGATTGAAGGCGATGACGCCCATCAGAACGACGACCGCGCCGACGAGACCGCTCGCTATGCCCCAGAATGTGCAGACGATCAGCGAAGCGACGGCGAGCGCTGCGGGCACGTTACGGAAAGCAAGCTGGATCGAGTAGAACATCTTGTCGACCAGCGCGCCGCGCTCCATCACATATCCCATCAACACGAATAACGGGATGGATATGAGCACGTCGTTGGTCATTGCCCCGTAGGTTCGCTGCACCATCAGGTCGAAGACACGGTTCTCCCATACAGGCTGGCCGGGAATGTAAAAGGCGATGTAACCGAAGAAGATGCCGAGCCCCATCAGCGTGAAGGCAGTCGGGAAGCCGAGCATGATCACGGCGACGATCAGGCCGAGCATCAAGAGGCCGAGTGCGGGATCGCTCATACCTTATCTCCGCTACCCATGCCGCGTTGGCGCGCTGCCTCTTCAATGGCGGCGGCTTTTTCGATGGCGAGCTTGCGCGTGGCGTCGTCGACGTGCTCGCTTTGTGCAAGCTGCTGCTCGACGACATCGATTTCCGAAACGTCCTTGAGCCGCGCCGGCCATGCACCCGTCTTCAGGCAGACGATACAGCGCACGATCTCGGCAATGCCCTGAAAGAGGACGAGGGCGCCCGCGATCGGGATCACGGTCTTGAAATGATAGACGGGCGGGCCGTCGGCGGTGACGTTGGAATGTTCGCCGATGCGCCATGATTGTGCGGCGTAATCGTAGCCGGCCCAGATCAACGCCAGAATTCCCGGCAGGAAGAAGACGAAATAGAGCACGAGATCGAGTGAAGCCTGCGTGCGTGGTTTCATCGAGGAATACAGAAAGTCGCCGCGCACATGGGCGTTCTGCGCCAGCGCATAGGCACCGCACAGCATAAAGAGAGAACCGTAGAACATGTTGCTCGCGTCGAATATCCACGCCGTCGGCATGTTCAGGATGTAGCGCTTGAAGACTTCGGCGCAGACGAGAAGCATCAGACCGATGATCAGCCAGGCGGCGGCCTTGCCGACCCATGTGCTGACGTCATCGACGAAGTGAAGAAACCGCTGGACTGTCATGTCCGGATGTCCGGTGTGAGTTGGCGGCGCGCTGACGATGGCGCCTCGCATGCCGCGAAAGACAACGCCATCCGGCTCCTGCGAACCGGATGGCGCTTCAAGATGCTCCGGTCTCAGCCCTTGGAGAGCGAGCCCTTCGGACCGAAATAGTGATCGAAGGCCATGCGGCGGTTGACCACCGTATCCTGCTCCCAGCGCGTGGCGCGGCGGGCGAAGGCGATCTGCGATTCCATGATCTCCTTGAAGAGCGGATTCTCCGCCGCCTTCTTGGCCACGACAGTATCGTAGATTTCAAGCTGGCGCTTCAGGATGGTGTCCGGCGTCTTGTAGAAGCGGACCTTGTCCTTGGTCTGCATCTCGATGTAGTCCGTCGAATACCGGTCGATAGCCTTTTGCGACATGTCCGCGCTCGCGGCGTCGACGGCGTTTTCGATGATGGCTTTCATCTTTGCCGGCAGCGCGTTGAACTTGTCCTTGTTGAACATGATCTCGAACTGCTCGGCGTTCTGATGATAGCTCTGCAGCATGCAGACCTTCGACACGTCCGGGAAGCCGAGAACGCGGTCCGAAGAGGCGTTGTTGAATTCCGCCGCGTCGAGCAGGCCACGATCCATCGCCGCAACGATTTCGCCGCCGGGCAGCGCGTTGACGGCAAGACCCATGCCCTGGAACACGTCGATGGAAATGCCGACCGTGCGGTACTTGAGGCCCTTCATGTCCTCGGCGCGCGTGACCGGTTTCTTGAACCAGCCCAGCGGCTGCGTTGGCATCGGGCCGTAGGGGAAGGACACGACGTTCGCGCCGATCGAGGCGTAGAGTTTTTCGAGCAGCTGCTTGCCGCCGCCGTATTTGTGCCAGGCGAGCAGCATGTTGGCGTCCATGGCGTAACCGGGGCCCGAGCCCCAGAGCGCCAAAGCGGTCTGCTTGCCGTAATGATAGACGAGCACGCCATGGCCGCCGTCGAGCGTACCCTTGGTGACGGCGTCGAGAAGCTGGAAGGCCGGCACGACCGCGCCCGCCGGCAGCACTTCGATGCGCAATTCGCCGCCGGTCATGTCGTTGACCTTCTTGGCGAAGTCGAGCGCGTATTCGTGGAAAATGTCCTTCGACGGCCAGGTGCTCTGCCAGCGCATGTTGGTGACAGTCTGGCCTTTCACGACCGCGGGAGCCGCGACCATGCCAGCCCCTGCCAGTGCCGCGCCTTTCAGAAAACGGCGGCGATCGGTCTGCTTGTTGTCCGACATAAAATTCTCCCTCCAAACGGCTGCCTCAAACAGCCAGGCGCTCGCGCGGAGCCCTAGGGAGGGACTATAATGGGGCGGAAGAGACCCGCAATGCGGGTGTCGACCGATCCCAACGATTTGAACGCCAACTATACGAAAGTATGAAGGCCGGCGAAGCCGGCCTTGCTGGATAAATCAAGTTTTAGAAGTCTCAATTTTCGGCAGGGGCGTTGTTTCCAGTGTTGCCAGCGTCGCCGTTCGCGCCGTCATCCGGCTCCTTGTCGCCGGTTTCCTGCTCTTTGTCCGGATCGGCGTCTGCGTCTGCGGCAGGGGCGGCGCGCTGGCCCTGACGCTGCTGGCCCTGCGCATTCTGGGGCTGCGCCTGCGCCGTGCGCTGCTGCGTCTGCGCGGGCGCAGGGGCGGGCTGGGGCGCATCGGCGGTCGCCGGGGCCTGCTGGTCCGTGTCCTCGGGCGTGAAGGCCGCGCCGCCGAAGCTGGGCGCGCGGCGGGCGGCCACCGGGCGGTCGGAAGGCGAGGCGACTTTGACGGGCGCTGTGGCGAAGGGCTTTCCCGAAGGCTTGACCACGACGAAAGCGCCGCTCGCCTGCGCGAGTTCGAAGCGGTTCTGGGCCAAGCCGGTTCCGGCGGTGCAAGCGAGGGCGGCGATGATGATGGACGCGCGCAGCATATTGTCTCCGTTGGGCGGATTCTCGATCTCACCCTGCGCGAATTGTGTTGAAGTCTGGTGAACGAATTCGAAAGACTTCGAGCAGTCGCGTCCGGACATGCCGCCCATGCAGCCGCGTCCGTTGACCGGGCGCGGCGGGCCACGTAGCGCTGGCAGCCATGACAGCCACCGGGGCGACCGCCCGAAAAGACCCCTCCGCCGCCTTCGCCATCGCCATCGCCTCCGTCGGCCTCGCGACGCCGCTGGCGGTGCATATATTCATGCCCGTTATTCCGAGCATTCGTGCGGCTTTTGCGATCACCGACGCGACGGCGCAGCTATCCTTCAGCATTTCGCTGGCCACCATGGCCTTCGCGACCCTCGTGTATGGGACGCTGTCGGATCGTTACGGACGGCGGCCGCTTCTGCTGACCGGGCTCATTCTTTTCGTAGCGGGCAGCTTTCTCTGTGCCATCGCCCCGTCGATCGAAACGCTCATTGCGGGACGCCTGCTGCAAGCGGCCGGAGCAGGTTGCGGCGTCGCGCTGGTGCGCGCCATCGCGCGCGACGCCTACGGGCCGGAAAAGCTTGTGAAGGTCATCGCCTATCTCACGATGTTTTATACGATGGGGCCGGCGCTGGCGCCCCTCATCGGCGGCATACTCGCCGACATCTATGGCTGGCGCAGCGTGTTCTGGGTGGCCTTCGTCAGCGCCTCGGCCATTCTCGCCGGCGCGTATTTCCTGATTCCTGAAACCCGATCGGCGAGCGACGCGAGCGCCAATGCCAGGGCGCCCATGCTGCGCGCCTATGTCGAACTGTTTTCAAGCCTGCGCTTTACGGCTTTCGTGATGCAGACCGGCATGAGTTCGGCCGTCTTCTTCACCATGGCATCCGCGGCCTCAACCTTGATGAAGGATATACTCGACCGTCCGGCGGCAGCCTTCGGCATATGGTTCACGCTTTTTCCGCTCGGCTACTTCCTCGGCAATTTCGTTGCGAGCCGCATGAGCGGCAAGGCTTCAGTCGAAACGATGGTGCTGACCGGCTCCATTCTCGCCGCGCTGACAACGCTGGGCCAATGCCTGGCGCTGGGCCTTGGCTACGTGTCGATGGTTTCGCTATTCCTGCCGGGCTTCTTCATTACTTTTGCGCAGGGCATTGCGCTGCCTTTCAGCCAGACCGGCGCGATGGCGATCATCCCGCGGCTATCAGGCACGGCCTCAGGCATCGGCGTCTTCCTGCAATCCTTTCTCGGCGCGATCTGCGCACAGGCCTATGGCCAGCTCGCGGACAAGACCGTATGGCCGCTGATCTGGGTGACGGCCATCGGCTCGACGATCGTGCTGGCGGCTGGCTTCGTCGTGTTGCTGACGAAGCGGAGGGGCGGCTCAGGAGCGCTCACCCGATAACGCTGACGCCGCCGAAACGCTCGCGCCAGCGCGGGATCACTTCCTTGTTGAAGACGTTGTCGGGCACGCCGCCCTTCAGCACGGTCATGATCGAGCGATGCGCCCATGAGACGCCCTCGCGCAATTCGCCGTCCGCATTGAACGAAGCCGAATGCGGTGACATCAGCACTTTGGGGCCGAGTTTGCGCAGCGGCGAATCCATCGGCAGCGGCTCGATTTCGAAAGCATCGATCGCAGCGCCCGCGAGGTGTCCGCTTTCGATGGCGCGCGCAACGGCGGCTTCCTCGATGACCTTGCCGCGCGCCGTGTTGATCACGATGGCGCCGGGCTTCATCATGGCGATCCGCTCGTCGCGCAGCATGTAGCGCGTTTCCTTCGTCAGCGTGACATGGAAGGAGACGACGTCGCTTTCGCGCAGCAATTGCTCGTAGGAAGCCGCCTTGACGCCCGCGAGCAGGAAGTTGCCTGGTGGAATATAGGGATCGCAGGCGATGATGCGCACGCGCCACGGCGCGAGCAGTTGCGCGACGCGCGTTGCGATGCGCCCGAGTCCCACGAGGCCGATGGTGATGCCCTGATAGTCGTCGGAAATGCGCGCGCCCAGGAAGGTCGCTTTCTGATGCGGTTCGCGCCATTTGCCGGCGCGCACTTCGGCATCGCGGAACATGGCGCGCTTGCACATGGCAAGGATCATCATGACCGTGGTTTCGGCGACGCCGAAGCAATTGCTCTCGGTCGGCGCATGGGTGACGAGAATGCCCAGTTCCGTCGCGGCCTCGACGTCCACATCGTCGACGCCGACCGAATATTTCGCGACGATGCGCAGGCGCTGCGACGCCTCCATGATACGGCGCGAAATTGGAGTGTTGCGGATCGACGTGCCGGCCAGCGCCACGGCCTCGCGCGCATGGGTCACGAGTTCATCTTCGTGGCTGCCGCCCGGAAGTTGCCAGGCCGGATCGCCGATGAAGACATCGCAGCCGACGTTTTCAAGCCGCTGGATGAGTTCCGGCGGCTCCTCCCGCGGTGCGAAAATAAAGACTTTTTGCCCGCTCGGTTTGGCGGCGTCCTGGCTGACCATGTTCCCCCCTTGATCTGTCGGTTTGACCGAATACGCAGCAATTTGCGTAAGTGGGGATGCGCGGTCAAGAACCAAGCCGACGCAGGGTTATTTCATCGCCGAATCGTAAGCGCTCTTCACGGCCGCTTCGAAACCTTTCCGGATTGCAAACTGTTTCACGATATTGTCCGTGATAAACGCCGACGCCGGTGAGACGAGCCCTTTTACGGCGCGGCTGAAGTAAACCGCATAGATACCGTCAGCAATAAGGCTGCGCGCAAAATTCAGGAACATGTTCATGGCCACGTTCCCGAACGTCGGATCCTTTTCGATAACGTCAGGATCTGCGCGCCCCTGCATAGCGACTTCGACAAGCGCAGAACCCTTCAGCTTTAATGGCGAAATCTTGCCGGCGCCCCATTCACCCCAACTTACCTTTCCATCTTTGTTACCATCATAGTCGTCGTAGAACGCGACGACGACGACCGCACTGTCGCCAATAAATCCGATAGCGCCGATATCTTTGGAAAACTTTTCGACGACAATCCAGGACATCTCATCGGCCATGTTACGTCTCCCCTGAATGAGAAGCTGAAAAGCTCCTAAAATTCTTGTCCAATTCTCGAAGGCTAGCGGAAAATCAGGGAGAAATCCAATATGCATCCTCTTGCCGAAGCAAGAGAAATTTTTGATTAGTTTTGATCCGGAATGCAAAATTCTTGCGTTGGCGAACCATAGGCGCTAACTGTCAATGAAAACAATCGATCATGCGGAGGACGCCATGACCATCGCCGCCACAAAACTGTTCGAGATCGTGCCGCTGACAAAACATATAGGCGCGGAAATTCGCGGGCTCGACCTTTCCAAGCCCGTCGACGAGCAGACACAGAAGGCGCTCTATCAGGCCTGGCTGGATCATGTCGTTCTCATCTTCCGCGGCCAGAACCTCTCGCAGGAAGACCATGTCCGCGCCACCAGGATATTCGGCGAACATGCGCCGATCCGCCGCCCGCCCAAATATTTTCCGCCGGGCTTCAACCGGGTGCTGCCGGGCATTATGTTCATCTCGAACATCCGCGAGAACGGCGAACCCATCGGCGCGCTGCCCGACGGCGAGATGATGTTTCATCACGACATGATCCATCACGAAATTCCCGACAAGGGCACGCTGCTCTATTCGATCGAGATACCAAGCTACGGCGGGAATACGTTGTTCGCGAGCGGCTATGCCGCCTACGATACGCTCGATCCCGAGTTGAAAAAGAAGCTCGAGGGCAAATGGGCGAAACATCACTATAACTATGGATCGACCATCAAGGGTGACGGGAAGGGAACGGAAGCCTTTGCCGCTGCAAAACATCCGATCTTCCGCACGCACGAGGAGAGCGGGCGCAAGGCCGTCTACGTCAATCGCCTCATGACGGTCGGCATCGAAGGCATGGACGACAGGGAGGCCGAGCCGCTTCTCGAAGCCCTTTTCGACCATGCGGAAAAGCCGGAGTTCGTCTATTCGCACAGCTGGAAAGTCGGCGATCTCATGATCTGGGACAACCGCTGCTCGACCCATGCGCGCGAGGATTTTCCCGCAGACCAGCGCCGCCTGATGCTGCGCACGACGGTGGTCTCGAACGTGCGGCCTTATTGAAAACTGCGCGGGGGCAGGGCCGATGAAAATCACGCGCATCGAACCGATGCTGATCGGCCTTCCCTACGATCACGGCGGGCCGAAATCCGCCGACCTCACGGGCGCGATCCGCAACACGATGGACGCGCTCTATGTGAAGGTCGAAACCGACGAGGGCGTCACCGGCTGGGGCGAGGCTTTCGGTTTCGGCGGCTGCGCGCTGACCCATGCCGCCTATGAGCGTCTCGTCACGCCGATTGCGCTCGGCAAGGACGCCGTCGATATCGAAGGCACGATGGCCGACTTGCACAAGCGCGTCGTCAATCTCGGCCGCAACGGCGCGGCGATCTTCGCGCTGTCAGGCATCGACGTTGCGCTGTGGGATATCCGCGGCAAGATCACGGGCAAGCCGCTGCACAAGCTACTCAACGCCAATTCGCGCGCGAGCGTGCCGGCCTATGCGAGCCTGTTGCGCCTCAACGAACCGCAATACGTTTCGAAGGTCAGCGAGCAGGCGCTGAAGCGCGGCTATAAGGATATCAAGCTGCATGAGCGTACCGTCGACTGCGTGAAGGCCGCGCGCGATGTTCTGGGCCCTGCGCCCAAGCTGATGGTCGATACCAATTGCCAGTGGACGCCCGAAATGGCGCTCGAAATGGCGAAGGCTTTCGAGCCCTTCGATCTCGCCTGGCTGGAAGAGCCGATCAATCCTCCTGACGATTACAAGGCGCTGGCCGCGCTCCGGCGCGCGCAGCCCATTCCCATTGCTGCCGGGGAAAACCTCGGCAACTTCTTCGACGTTCGCAACATCATCGACGCCAGGGCGGTGGATGTCGTGCAGCCCGACGCCGTCAAGATGGGCGGCGTCACCGAACTGTGGAAGGCAATTCGCTATGCGCGCGAGGCGGGCGTCCGCGTCGATCCGCATTCGCCCCTTTATGGTCCCGGCTGGATCGCAACCGTGCATGTCGTCGCCGCCATGGCGCAGGATGCGCTGGCGGAATTCTACTACGCCGATCTCGAACAATCGCCGCTCGGCGACATGATCTATCCGCAGAACGGTTTTATGCACGTGCCGGACGGGCCGGGGTTGGGCATCGATGTGGATGAGAAGATCGTCGCGAAATACCGGCGGATGTAGCCTGACATGAGCGATCTCAAACTGACCCTTGCCTGCTGGGACTACGACCGCACGCGCCCGCTCATCGACGGACATGTGAAGGCCGAAGGCGTGGATCTCGACATCAAGGTGTTGCGTCCCCGGCAGATGTTTCCGCGCATGCTGGAAGACAAGGAATTTCACGCCTCCGAATTGTCGCTGGCCTCGCTCGTCTCCCTGATCGGGCGCGGGGACTGTCCGTTTGTCGGCATTCCCGTCCCCGTGTCCAAATTCTTTCGCCACTCGTGCATCTATGTGCGCAAGGATGCGGGCATACGTACGCCCATGGATCTGCGCGGCAAGCGCGTCGGCACGACGCAATATTCCTCGACGGCCGTCACTTTCATGCGCGGCATGTTGCAGGACGAATACGGCCTGCGCGCGTCCGACATGCACTGGTTCATGGGCGGGCTGACGGCCCCCACCGAACGCCCGCTCATTCCGCTCGACCTGCCTGCGGATGTGAAGCTCGAATTCCTGCCGGATGGGGAAACGCTCGAGAAGATGATGATCGAGGGGCGTCTCGACGCTTTGATGTCGATCTACATTCCCAAATTGCTGAAAGACGAATGGCCGGGCCTCGTGCGGCTGTTTCCCGATTTCAAGCAGACCGAGATCGAATACTACGGACGTACCGGCATCTTTCCGGTCATGCATACAATCGCACTGCGGCGCGACGTGTGGGAAGAGCATCCCTGGGTCGCACGCGCCTTGCACAAGGCATTTTGCGAAGCGCGCGACATTGCCGTGGAAGGCCTTTGGGATACGGATGCGCTACGTCTCGCGCTGCCCTTCCTCATGGATCACGTCGAGGAAAACTGGCGCGTCTTCGGCAAGGATTTCTGGAGTTACGATTACGAGAAGAACCGCCCGGCGCTGGAGGCCATTGGCCGTTATGTCTTCGAACAAGGCTTTTCACCGCGCGTGGTGAAGCCCGAGGAAATCTGGCCGGCGATGGCGTGATATCATCCCGGCAAATGCGAAGCATTTAACCGGGAGCGCGGCGTGACCGATCTAATTGCGATCCCGGCTCTCGCTTCGCGCGGCTGGGATGACTGCCGTCTTCAGCTCTTCACGGCTTCGGTGAAATCTTCGAGCTTCCAGCCCATGATTTCAAAGTAGCGTGGAATGAGCTTGAATTCGAAGCCTTCCATCTTCGGCTTCAGGTCTTCGGCGCGCTTCTTCGAGTCGTCCGTCGTGCCCTCGACCGTGAGGCGCACCCAGCCGTCCTCGAACTTGCCCACCGATTGAACCGTCACGACGAGGCCATCGCGATCCTTGGCGACGAGCTTGCGTCCCGTAGGTTTCAATTCTTCCTTCGGCTGGCGCACTTCCTCGAAGCTGAGCGGATCGACCATGAAGGCGACGCGCAGCGACTTGTTCGTGTCTTCCTTGCGACCTTCGGGCACTTCGCTCGCGAGCTTGAGATCCTCGCCCTTCTTCGCTGAAGCGAACTTGATGTCAGGCAGTTCGCCGCCCGATAGCTCGACGCTTTCGAGCGCCTCCTTGTTCATGTTGAAGAAGTTGATCTCGAACCATGCCGTATGCGGCGCGGGCACATTGGTCGTGCCGCGCACGAGCCATGTCTGCTTGTCGTTACCGAAGCGCATGTACTGGCCGGCGCGCGCGCCGCCGACCGAGGCTTCGCGGTTGCCGACCCAGAAGCTGGCGAGAACATTGTTCTTGCCGTCGCGAATGACGATTTCGCGCCCAGCCTTGTCGCTCTTGTCCTTTTCAGGATCGGCTAGGCCGAGATCGACATAGCGTTTCTCGTCGGCCGTCTTCGCTTCCTCGAAACTCAGCGCCGCGGCATTGCCCACGAGGTCACGAAAGAGTTCGGGCTTCACCGCATATTTGGAATCCTTGTCGAAAAAGCCCTTGTCGGTGCGCTCGACGGTGAAAGTGCGATCCTTGTCGCGGATTGTGATAGTCGCGATGTCGTTCGCCTTCGCCGCCAGTTCGGGAAAGACCGCGACGCCGCGCCTGTCGCCGGCAAAACGCTGCGGCGAGGTGGTGTAGGTGTAGGACGTCAGCGCGATCGCGACGACCGCAATGACGCCGAGTGCGCCAACTTGCTTACTGTTCATCTCTCGACCCTCACGATTCTTTTTTCGGCGTTTCGCGGCGCGGACGGCGCAGCGCGAACAGCAGGGCGATGAAGCCGACGACGAGGGGCACGCCCGCGACGTTAATACCGGTGATCCAGCTCTTGAGCCTGTCGGTGTCGCTACGCAGCGCGAATTGCACCTGCCGCAATTCTTCGCGTGTCGCGAGCACGTCCTGCTTGAACTTGTCGATGGTCGCGACCTGTTCGGGCGTCAGCACTTCGTTGCCCTTCGCGCCGGGCTTGTCGCCGCCCGAGCGTGAAAGCTGGGTCAGCTTTTCTTCCGCTTCTTTCAGGCGTTGCGTGAGCTGCTGTTCCTTGGCGCTGTATTTGGCGCTCGCTTCGGTCTCCATCTTCTGGATGGTTTCGAAGGGACGCCACGACACGCCGCGGCCGCGCAGATCGGTGAGGGCAGGGCCGCCCGCCATCTGCTCGACAGCATTGTTCACGAAGTCGCCGTTGTTGGCGAAGGCCTGCGCTACCTGCGAACCCAGAATTTCGCGGCGCTGCACCCAGTTGCGGTCCATCAGCATGTCGGCGTCGCCGACGAGGATGATGTTGGCGTCCTTGTCGCCTTTCGCCTTGAAGGCGCCCTCGCTTTTGGAGTCGGCTGGCTTTTCGGTGAAGGCGCTGTCGAGCTTGCCGATCAGGCGTCCCGCGATGACCGGCGGCTTGCCGTCTTTCTTGATCTGCGGAACGAGTTCGCGGAGGTCCGCGTTGCGGTCGCGCACCTTGTCCGCTTCGATCGTGCCGCCATCGGGCGAGCCGGTAACAAGCGGACGGATCGACATGCCCTCCTTAGCCGTCGTGAACGAGCCAGCAGTGGTCAGCACCAAGGCCTGCAATTGCGCGAGGATGGCTTCTTCCTTCTTCAGCGCATCGCCGCGCAATGCCATCCACGGCAGGTTAATCATCGTAACCGGGCGGTCGTTGATCATGCGCTCGGCCTTGAAGGCGAAATTAACGTCCGCGACGGCGCGCTTGGGATCGTAATCGACGCCCCAGGCCTTGAAGAGTTTCTCCATGTTGGAGGAAGCGTCGGGCATCGGGCGGCCCATCGGACCCATCTGGTTCTCCGCCCAGGGATCGACGAAGATCATCGTCGCGCCGCCGTTCACGGCCCACTGGTCGATCGTATAGAGCGTCTTGTCGCTCAGTCCCTGCGGATGCACGACCATTACAACACGCGTGTTGGCAGGCAGATTCTCGACATCGCCGCCGACCTGCTGCACGTCGAAGAACTGCTGCATCTGCAATAGCGTCTGCTGCTGCGGCTGGCGGGTCTGCGGATTGCCGGCAAGGCCGATGCCGTCGAATAGCGCCAGCACGGGTTTGCCGCGCCGTCCCAGTTCGGAGATCATGCGTGTCAGATCGTATTCGAGGAAAGCCTCGCGTTCCGGCGAGAAGGCGGGAATGTTGGCCTTGCCGTCGGTCGAGTTCGTCGCCGCGAGACCGAAGAAGACGCGGTCGCCCGTCGAGGCGCGATACTGGCTGACGCCGAGCGCCACGGCGCGGTCTTCATCTTCCGAATAGGGGCGGGGATCGACGATTTCGAGCACGATGCGGCCGTTAGAGGCGGCGACATAGGCTTCCAGCATCGTCTTCACGCGCTGCGCGAAGGCGGCGAGTTGCGGCGCTTCTTTGGTAAGCTGGCCCGACAGGAAGAAGCGCATGCGGATCGGTTCCTCGATGGAGCCGATGAGCTGCTTCGTGCCGTTGCTCAGGGAATAAAGCTTCTGCTGCGTGAGATCGATGCGCGCGGAGCGGAACCACTGCGCCGACAGCATGTTCACGCAACCGAAGATCACGGCGGCGAGAAGAACACCGATGATCGCGAGCGTTCCGGTGCGGGCTGCGCCGGAAGAGGGCGCTGGGGAATTTGTCTTTTCGTCTGACATGGATTTCCTCACGCGGCCTTGCGGACTTCGAGAATGCGGACATTCAGCCATAAGGCGAAGAAGATCAGCGAAGCGAAGAAGATCAGCGCCGGAATTTCGAGCACGCCATCGGCGATCCGCTGGAAATGGCCGACGAAGGACATCGAGGCGATGGCTTCGATAATGACGAGCGGCGCCCAGTTGCGCACGGCGGCGAGCACGAGATCGAAGCCGGCCATCACGAAGATGAAATTGACGACGACGGCGCCGATGAAGGCGAGAATCTGGTTTTTCGTCAGCGCCGACATGCAGGCGGCGATCGCGAGATAACAGCCGGCCAGCAGCCACGAGCCGATGTAGGACGCGAGGATGACGCCGTTATCGGGCGAGCCGAGATAGTTGACGGTGATCCACAAGGGCATGGTGAGAACGAGCGCGAGCCCCGCAAACACCCATGCAGCCAGCCATTTGCCGACGACGAGCGCCCAAGGCGAGACGGGCAGCGTCATCAGAAGTTCGATGGTGCCCGCCCGGCGCTCCTCTGCCCAAAGGCGCATGCCGATGGCGGGCATCAACACCAGGAAGAGCCAGGGATGCCAGAGGAAGAAGGCGGACATGTCGGCCTGGCCGCGATCGAAGAAATTCGCGACGAAGAAGGTCATGCCTGCGATGCCGGCGAGGAAGACCACGAGAAACACCGCCGCGATGGGCGTTGCGAAATAGGCGGCGAGTTCGCGCCGGAAGACGAGCCAGGCGGCGTTCATGTTCAGGCTCCGGCAGTTTCGAGTTTGGTGGTGTCAGCCGCGGGACTGACATTCGGATGGGTGATGTCGCGGAAGACCTCTTCCAGCCGCACCGAGCCGCTGCGCGGCCGGCCCTGTTCGTCAAACGCCGGCGTGCGGCTCATCAGTTCTTCAGGCGTGCCATCCGAAAGAAGCTTGCCGCGCGCGATGATGATGGCGCGAGTGCAGACGGCTTCCACCTCCTCGAGAATATGCGTCGAGATGATGATCGCCTTGTTGGCGGCGATGGAGCGGATGAGTTCGCGAACCTCATGCTTCTGGTTCGGATCGAGACCATCCGTGGGTTCGTCGAGAATGAGCACGTCGGGATCGTGCACCAGCGCCTGCGCGATGCCGACACGGCGCTTGAAACCCTTCGACAGTGCCTCGATACGGCGGTTCCAGACTTCGGCGAGTTCGATGCGTTCGACGAGTTCGGCGAGGCGGTCGCGCGCCTTTGCGCCGGTCATGCCGCGCATGGCGGCCACGAAATCCAGAAAGCCCGCCACGGTCATATCCGGATAGAGCGGGGCGCCTTCTGGCAGGTAGCCGAGCAGCTTGCGGGCCGCCACGGCATCCGTCTGGCTGTCATGCCCGCCGATGGCTGCAGAGCCCGCAGTTGGCTCAAGAAAGCCTGCGATGAGTTTCATCGTCGTGGATTTTCCGGCGCCGTTCGGGCCCAGAAAACCAACGACCTCTCCCCGATCCACCGAAAACGATATGCCATCCACCGCTGTGAACGCGCCAAAACGTTTCACGAGGGCGCGTGTCTCGACGAGCGCCATGCCCGGTCTCCCTTCCCAATGTACAGGCCCGCCGGCTGCCGGCCCCTCCGGGCGCGGGACTGCCGAAAGTCCGCGGTGGTCTGGGCATATACGGCCCGCCACCGGGCGGCAAGTTGGGAATGGTTTTTTGCGATTTCAAGGCAAATATCGGGGCCGCTACGTGAGATTTTCGTAACCTTGCCAGATCCAGGACAGTCATCCGAGGACGACGTAGTGTTCGGGTTTGAAATTCCGAACGGCTGAAACAGGAATATTCCGATCGAAGCTCGCCAGCCGGCCGCCATGCCGGATAGCGACTGCGAGCAGGCACGCGTCTGTAATCTGACGATGCCCGACAAGTCTTGTTGCGTCGAACCGCGTTTCGTCCAGCAAAGAAATATCTTCCGTCCAAAACTCATGGCTGGGCGATGCGCAAGTGGCGCGAAGCAGGGCTATCGCATTACTGAGGCGTACAGAGCCCACATAAGCAGGGCGGGAAATCGTGCGAAGAAAGCCGTTCTGTGTCGTCAGCGTCGAGGCCCAGCCCTCGTGCTGGTTTTCAGTGTGCCATGAATGGGCGGCTTCGAAGTGTGGATGGTCAGGATCGATCAGCGCCAGAAGGACGTTGACGTCGTAGAGCGTTCGCAGCTTCAACCTCCTCAAGCTCGATCTCTTCCTTGATCTTGTCGATCATCTCGTTTGTGATGACACGCCCGGTGCGCGGCAAAATTAGGAAGCCATTGCGCCTTTCCAGTTTGCTGACATCGATGTGGGCACGTTCGTTAAGACCCTTACGCGCGAGGCTGGAGAGAACCTGCCCAGCCGTCTTGTTTTCTGCCCGGCCAATCTCCTTGGCGGCTTCCAGAACGTCGTCGTCGATATCGAGGGTCGTGCGCATGACGAAATATTATCCCAATTGATGGGCTGATGCAATTGCATCACTGCATCACGCCAAGCTGTCTTGGTTTAGCCCGCGAAATCGCCTTATGTTCGGAAAACGAAACCGCCAAAAACAGGGCAGGAAACATGAGCGCGGCCGCAACCCGGGTCTGGGATTATATCGTCATTGGTTCGGGGTCAGCGGGGTCGCCCCTGGCCGCCCGTCTCAGCGAAAAGGCGTCTAACAACGTCCTCCTCCTTGAGGCGGGCGCGGATTACGAGCCGGGAACCGAACCGCGTGAGATCATCGACGGCTTTTCCGGCAATGCCCATTCGAATGCCCGTTTCACCTATACGAACCTTTTGTCGGCCTTCGGCCCGAAGCCGGGGAACGATTATGACCGCCGCCCGCGCCGGCGCTACACGCAGGGGAGGGTGATCGGCGGCACCTCCGCGGTCAACGGCATGTGCGCCAACCGCGGCCTGCCGACCGACTACGACGCCTGGCGGGACGCCGGCGCCGACGGTTGGGGCTGGGACGACGTCCTGCCTTTCTTCAAAAAACTCGAAAACGACGTCGATTACGGCGAGCCGCTACATGGCAAGGGCGGGCCGATCAACATGCGCCGCTGGAAACGCGAGCAATGGCCGCCCTTCACGTCAGCCGTCATGCAGGCGGTCGAGGATGAGGGATTTCCCTATCTCGACGACCAGAATTCGACGGCGACCGAAGGCTTCTTTCCGCTTGTTGTGAACAATACCGACAGCGGTGAGCGTATCTCCGCTGCGCGCGGCTATCTCACGAAAGATGTGCGTGCGCGGAAGAACCTGACCATCATGGGTTCGACGCGCGTCGAGAAACTGCTGTTCGAAGGCACGCGCGTGATTGGCCTTGTCGCGAACCGCGATGGCGAGCGCATGGAAATTCGCGCGCGCGAAGTGATTCTTTCCATGGGTTCGATCCATTCGCCGGCCTTCCTCATGCGCAACGGCATCGGCCCTGCGCGCGATCTCATGGCGCTGGGCGTCGATGTGATCGCGGACAAAGCCGGCGTCGGGAAAAACTTGCAGGAGCATCCCGGCGTTAATCTCGGCGTCTACATGAAGCGTGAGGCGCGTCTGCCCCCCACGTTACGAAGGCAAATTCTTGCGGGCCATCGCTATTCCTCGGGCCTCGAAGGCTGCCCGCCGGGCGACATGTATATCAACTCGCACGACAAGAGCGCCTGGCACGCCATCGGCGCGCGCATCGGCCTCATCATGATGTGGGTGAACCGCTCGTTTTCTAAGGGCGAGATCAGGCTCAAGTCGCTCGATCCTGCCGTCAGCCCCGACATCGATTTCAACATGTGCAGCGACCCGCGCGACATGAAGCGGTTGATCGATGGCACCCGGCGGATCATCAAATTGCAGGCGCATCCTGCCATTCAGGCGGCCTGCGAGGAGATTTTCCCGATCAGCCTGTCCGACAAGGCGCGCGAACTCGCGATCTGGAGCCGCTGGAACGACATTCAGACCAAGGCCGGCGCGGCGGTAATGGAGACCGCTCCCTTCCTGCGCAAGGCCGTCATCAAGTACATGATCGCCGACGCGCCCTCGATGGACGACCTCCTGCGCGACGACGAGACCTGCGCCGCGTGGATCAGGGACGCCGTGCTGGGCCATTGGCATGTCTCCTGCACAAATCGCATGGGCCGTCGCGACGATCCGATGGCCGTGGTGGATTCGAATGGTCGCGTCATCGGCGTCGAAGGCTTGCGCGTTTGCGACGCCTCGATTTTCCCGAATGTGCCTTGCGCCAACACCAATCTGCCGACGATGATGGTGGGCGAGCGCATGGCGGCGCGCATCCTTGGAGAACAGGCATGAGTGGCGATCATCATCACCATGACGACCATGATCACGATCATCACCATCACGGCAGCGTGACTCATTCCCATCTGCCGTCCGATCCCGCCCTGCGCGTGAAGGCGATGGAAACCCTGCTGACGCAGAAAGGCCTTGTCGATCCTGCGGCACTCGACGCACTCATCGACGCCTACAAGAACCGCATCGGACCGCAGAACGGCGCAAAAGTCGTCGCGCGCGCGTGGAGCGATCCTGCCTTTCGCACGGCTTTGATGGCGGACGCCACGAAGGCCATCGACGCAATGGGATTCACCGGCCTGCAGGGCGAGCACATGGTGGCCGTGGAGAATACCGACGAGACGCATAACGTCGTCGTTTGCACGCTCTGCTCCTGTTATCCTTGGTCGGTGCTTGGCATTCCGCCCGTCTGGTACAAGTCCGAGGCCTATCGCTCGCGCGTCGTCATCGATCCGCGCGGCGTGCTCAGGGAATTCGGCGTCGATATCCCCGAGACGAAACAGGTGAAAGTCTGGGATTCGACTGCGGAGATTCGCTATCTCGTCATCCCCCAGCGCCCACAGGGCGCCGAGGGCTTCAGCGAGGAGCAACTCGCGGCACTCGTGACGCGAGATTCCATGGTCGGCACGGGATTGGCGAAGCAGCCGGGAGCCTGAAATGAATTCTATTCATGACATGGGCGGTATGCACGGCTTCGGTCCGATTCCGATCGAGGAGAATGAACCCGTCTTTCATCACGACTGGGAAGCGCAGGCGATGGCGCTGCGCATGGTGATGGGCGCATGGGGGAAATGGAATCTCGACGCCGGCCGGCACGCCAATGAAAGACTGTCGCCGCAGCAATATCTGACGCTTTCCTACTACGAGCGCTGGATCACCAGTCTTGCCGACCTCACGGTCGAGGCGGGCCTGTTGTCGGTCGAGGAAATCGACGCCGGAACTCCCAGGGGCAAGCACGATCTTGGCCGCAACCCCATCAACGCCGAAGGAGTTCTCAATCTCCTGCGCAAGGGGCGGCCTGCGGCGCGACCGGTGAATGAGCCGCCGCGTTTCGCCATTGGCGATAATGTGCGCGCGATCAATTTCAATCCGGAAGGCCATACGCGGCTGCCACGCTATGCGCGCGGCCACAAAGGCAAGATTATCCTGCATCATGGCGGGCATCTGTTTCCAGATACGCATGCGCATTTCCAAGGCGAGTGCCCGCAGCATCTTTACACAGTGGAATTTGCAGCGCGCGATCTCTGGGGGCCGCAGGCCAACGAACGCGATGTCGTCACCATCGACCTTTGGGAGAGCTATCTTGAACCAGCCTGATGCTCTGCCCGATCCCGAAGCGCCATTCGCAGAACCGTGGCACGCGCAAATTTTCGCGCTGACGCACCGCCTCGCGCAATCCGGCCATTACACCTGGCCCGAATGGGCGGCGCGCTTTGCGAGGCAGCGCGCCACGTCGGCGGCATCGGGCGCCGATGATGGCGATGCGACCTATTACGAGGATTGGCTCGCGACCTTCGAGCAACTGCTGATCGACAAGAAGCTTGCCGATGCGCAGGCGCTCGCCGCGCTGAAAGCGGCTTGGACGCAAGCCTATATCGAGACGCCGCATGGCAGGCCGGTCCTGATCAAGGAGCCGGCAAACTGATCAGCGATAAAGCGTCGCGCGATCGAGCGGCAGGCCGGATGCGCCGCGCCGCCGCTTCGAGGCGAGGGTCTGAAACACCGACACCGTGTTGCGCTCGAACGCGAAGGCGAAGAGCGTGAAATACATTTCCCACAGGCGATAGCGCTGCGGCCCGGCCTCTGCGATGGCCTTTTCGCGATTGGCGACGAGGCGCTCGCCCCATGCGCGCAAGGTGGGAATATAATGTTCGCGCATGGCCTCGACATCGTGAACTTCGAAGCCGAGCCGTTCGAGATTGGTGGTCGAAAGGCCGATATAGTCGAATTCGCCGCCAGGAAAGATGAAGCGCGTGATGACCTTCTGATACTGCGTGGGCTTGCGGAAACGCGAGAGATCTCGCGTCGCCATGCGCGTCGAGGCCTGATGCAGATAAAGCCCGCGCGGGCGCAGCAATTTGTGCATCTGGATGAAATGCGCATCGTGATTGTCGATGCCGACATGCTCGAACATTTCGATCTGGGCGATCTTGTCGTAGCTCTCGGGCGCGTCGATGGTGCGATAATCGCGCAACTCCACTTTCACGCGATCCCCCAGGCCTTCGCGCGCGATCTTTTCGACGCACCAGTCATACTGCTCTTTCGACAGAGTGACGCCGTGCGCCTGCACGCCGTATTTCCTGGCGGCATGGCAGATGAGGCCGCCCCAGCCGCACCCGATATCGAGAAAGCGGTCGCCGGATTGTAGCTGGAGCTTGCGGCAGATGAGATCGAGCTTCTCGATCTGCGCTTCCGCAAGGGTCATACCCTCGCGCGTATAGTAAGCGCAGGAATAAACCATCTCCGGATCGAGAAAGAGCGCATAGAAAGCGTTGGAGAGATCGTAGTGAAAGGAGATGAGCGATTTGTCGTCACGTCCCCTGTCAATGCGCCCTTCGACGCCTTGGTTCCAGCCGTGCGCCGACACCTTGTCTTCGCCGCGCGCGGTGAAAAGGAACGGCCAGAGCGTTTTTGCGACGAAAAACTTGTCGACTGTCTTCGGCAGATGTAGCGCCTTGATGTGATCCCAACGCGCGACAGCCTGCACCAGCGAGCCGCCGACGATTTCGATATCGCCGTTGGCGTAGAGTTCGAAGATCGTCATCAATCCCGGCTTGAGCAGAAGACGCCTTATTGTGCTGGCCGAATGGATGACGATCCGGATATCGTCGCGTGCGCCAGGACCTAGCGGCAGAACCTCGCCGTTCCAGAGTTCTGCGGAAAGGTCGGCCTCAAGCCGCGCGGCGACATGCGCGATGAGATCGCGCGCCGCCTGCAACTGCCTGTCTGCGAGATGGGCCATGCGCCCTCATGCCCGCGGGAGCGGAAAGACTCAAGTGGATGCGGGAATCGAGATAGCTGCCGGCGTTCCCGGCGGCAGCGCTTCAGGATGCACCTGCACCACGCCGTCCTTGATTCGCAGGCGATAGGTGGGAAGCTCTTCCTTGAACGGGGGCGGCGAACAGCCGTCCTCGATGCGATATTGCCAGCCGTGCCACGGGCAGGTGATGCAGCCGTCGATGATTTCGCCTTCGCCGACCGGTCCGTTCTGATGGGCGCAGAGATTCGAGACCGCGCCGATCTTCTCGCCATCGCGGAAGACAGCGATGCGCTCGCCGCCGGGCGTCGCGACGATTTTTGCGCGCTTGTCGGTCATGCTTTCAGGGGAACCCACCGCGATCCAGCCGTCCGCTTCGGGCTGCGTCCCCGCATCGAGAGCGCGCTCCTTCAAACCCGCTGCGACATGCAGTGCCGCGACCGTGCCGGCGCAGAGGGCAAGGGCAACCGGCACGACCGGAGAAAAATTGTATTGCATGACGCCCAGAGCGACATGCATCACGATCAGCGCATAGGCGGCATAAATCGCCATGTGGATCGCCTTCCAGATCGGTGGCGAAAGCACATTCAGCCAATAGTCGTGGCTCGTCGCGGCCATGACGAAGAAGATCAGCAGCGTGGCAATGCCGAGCGCCTTCATGGGAAAGCCGATGAATTTGCCGTAGTGTTCGGAGTTCACAAGCTCGGTCCAGAAATTCGGCAATTCGTTGCGCACGATGAACCAGTCGAGCACGAAATAGCCGTGCAGCGCCGCAATGCAGAAGGCCAGCACGCCGAAATGCCGGCGATTGTAGAGGAGTGGCAGGAAGCGCGGCGACAGGCGCGCCAGCGGTCCGATGCAGAGGATAAGCGACATCATCAGGAAGGCGCAGGCGCCGAAGGCCTGAATGCGCAGATCTTCCCATTCGGGGATCTTGCCATCCGCGCCGGGCGCCCGGCCCAGCAGCATATAGCTTGCGATAAACGCGGCGACGCAGGCGATGAGAATGACGTCGTAGTGGATTTTGGCGCGGTTCCACTGCACCGCCTGGAAGCCGGCGCTCATGCGATGCTCTCAGGCGCCGGCGAGGGGAATTGCGAAGATTTTTCCGGCGGCGGGCGCAAGACGAACGCCATCGTTACGCCGGCGAGAAGCAGGACAGCGATGACCGGCCAGAGGATGCGGTGCGCCGTGCGGTGCGCGCGCCTCATTTGCGCGCCTTCCGGTCGAAGGCGCGCGTCCAGCGCCATAAAAGCCACGGCCAGAGAACCATGGCGCCGGGAATGACGAGAAGCCGCGCGCCGGCCGACAGGGCGGCTTTGACGCGCGGAATATGCTGCGCGCCGGTGAGCGCGAAGGGAATTGCAAAGATGAGGCCCGTGACGAGCCACGCGATGATGAATGTGTAGATTACCGCGACCATGCGCCCCCCCTTGCGCCGGAAACTGCCCGAAGGCTGTTCCCTGCGCAACAGGGCAGCAAGAGCCGAGGCCGGGATCAGGCGCTGCCCATCACCTTGCGTACATAGGCCGTGCGCGTGCAGCCGCCGGCGAGGCCGTAATTGTGGGGGCCGGGATGGCCGCATTTGCGCATGGCGAGGGCGAGATGGCGCATGCCCCATTCGAGACCCGCTCCACAGGTGGCGAGCGCCGAGGCCGGGCCGGAAAACCCGAGGCCGCGCGCCGTGGCGGGTTTGATCTGAAGCGGGCCCAACTCGCCATGCCGCCCGCGCGCGTTGCAGCGCCCGCCGCTTTCGTGCCGCACGATCGAACGCGCGATACGCATGGGAACGCCATAGCGCTGCGCCGCCGCATCGACCAGCGCGTAAACCCCGCCCGAAGCGGCTTGCTCCGTTTGGCCCTGAGCACGCGCCGTATGTCGAAGTGAAATGCGAGACGATCTCGCCGGCATGGAGGAAGTTGCAAGTGCTGTTGTTTCGGCCTTTGGCGCAACAGGATCGTTCGCGAAAAAGGCAGCATGAGAGTCCTGGGCATTCGCCTGTGTGACGCACAGCAACGCGAACGCAGCAACGAGAGTTGGCTTCATCAGATGACCTTTGTTGTTTTTGGGAATGCCGACGCAGCAACGCCGCTGAAGGCGCGCGGAAACTGCCGGTGAAATCAGGCTAAAAAGCGCGTCGGAAAAAAATTATCGTGCGTCTATAAACGCACTGCTTGCGCTTGACAGGTTTATGCTTCGATTACAGCATACAATCGCAATTGTGCCTGTGTTCGTTGGCGCAATTACTAAACGCGTGATGGCCACGACACGCAGGTAATCTCGACAATAGCCACATTCACGCCAGTATTCGATCGTGCGAATTGCCGGAGGAATTGTCACCCAAGAACGGTGCGTCGTGCTTCAACGCGCGCATATTTCGCTTCCACATCCGCCAACGTCATCGGCGCTTCAGGATCTCCCGGCGCATTGAAAACGGTTGTCTCCCGCGACGCTCCATTCTTCGTCTCCACCAAGACCCGCGCCGGATAGCGCTGCGGGAAATAGGCCGACAGCGCGTCGTCATCGTGTACTTCCACTTTGCCCATCAGCGCCGCGAAATCCGCTTCGCCGGAAAAGTCCGCGCGCTCGATGTCGTAGAGCGCGTCGCGATGATAGGCGGCGACAGCGCATTGCCAGGCGATGGAGACGATGCGGCCGATGCGGCCGATGCGGCCGGGCGGGCGGTGAGCGATCATCGCGCGATAGGAGGGCGGGACAAAGATGCGCACTGCGGCGATGTCTGCCGGCTGCAGGCCATCGTCGAGCAATTCGATGAAGCCGGCGAGCGCCGCGCAGGCCTGTTTCGCCGTGCACCACGGCTTGATGCTCATCTCGAGCAGCGAGGAGCCCGGCGCGCCCGCGAGCTTGGTTGCGTCGAAAGCGATGCCGTGCGTCCGGAGGAACCAGTCGCCGTCGAGCAGGCTCGTGTCGCCGCCGAAGCCGTCGCGCGCCGCCAGCGCCGCCCGCACACCCGCTGCCGCCCCCCATCCAGCCAGAAGCCAGCGCGGATTGCGCCCGGGCGCCGGGCCGCCCGCCGCGCCCGAGACCTGGGCGAGCGACAACGCTAGCCCGTTCGCCGTTCTGGTGGCGTCGAGCCCGAGCAGCGCCGCCGCTGCCGCCGCCGCGCCGAAGGGGGCGGTCAGGTAGGTCGGCCAGATGCCTGCGTAGAGGATGCGCGCGCCATCGACTGCGCAACCGAGCCGTACCATGGCGTCGTAGCCCGCGCGCAGGGCGGCTGCGATCTGCGCTTCAGTGACGGAAAGCTCCGCCGCCAGTTCGAGCACGACCGGGACGATCACCGACCCGACCGTCGTGCACGAGGCCATGTGGATGTCGTCGATTTCCGTCAGCCGGGTCTGGGCGACCTTAAGGGCGATTCGGTCGGGCAGGGACGAACAGAAAAGGGCGGGACCGGCCCCATCGGCGTCGAATGCGCCGCCTTCCGACGACCCCGCGCCGGCCGCCATGGCAATTTTCGTATCGGCGAGATGCACGCGCATGCGCTCGTCGATGCGCGCGGTGTCTGCGGGTGCGGGCAGGGAGAGAATCTGCGCAGCAAAGGTTTCGAGGATTGTCATATTGATCCCGGCGTTGGCTCAGCGCCTTTGCCACGGCCGCAGGTGGCGCCGCAAATTCGTTGTATTGACATTATCGTAAGAAATTGGACAAGTTTGTAAAATAGGTAGTCAAGCCGATTGACGCGCCAGCCCAAATATTGGCGAATGCCCATGAGTTAGACGTCCGGGTCAGCGCGCAAAAGTCAGCGCATAAGAGGATGCCATGAAATATCGCAAGGCCGACGCCAAGGACTATGCCCGCCAGAACATGCGCGGCATCTGGGCTGCCGCCCTGACGCCCTTCGATCCCGGCAGCCTCGCCATCAACGAGAAAGGCTTGCGCCAGAATTTCCGCCATTGGGTCGACGACCTCTCGATCGACGGCTTTTTCGTCGCCGGAAAGCAGGGCGAGTTCTTCTCGCTGTCGCTTCCCGAGCGCAAGCGTCTCATGGAAATCGCCGTGGACGAGGTCGGCGGACGTGCGGGCACGATCATGTCCGCGTCGGACCAGAACATGGACGTCGTGATCGAACTTGCAAAACACGCCCAAAACATTGGCGCGGACTATATCGTCGTGCATGCCCCGGTGCTGCATTTCCTGAAGGCGCAGGACGAAACGCTTTACGAATACTACAAATACATCAGCGAACAGGTCGATATCGGCATCGCGCTCTGGAGCCATCCGGATTCCGGCTATCTGATGAGCCCGGAGCTCTGCGCGCGTATTGCCGAACTGCCCAACATCGTCGCGATCAAATACAGCGTGCCCCGCGAGATGTACGCCAAGCTGACGCAAATCGCCGGCGACAAGATTATTGTCTCCACGGCGTCGGAAGAGGAATGGTTCGACAATATCGTCGAACTCGGCTGGCGGCTTTATCTGTGTTCCTCGCCGCCTTATCTGCTGCAGACGAAATACGACCGCCGCATGCGCGACTATACCGACCTCGCCTTCGCAGGAAAGGTGGAGGAAGCGCGCAAGATCCGTGACAGCCTCAATCCTGTGCGGCAGGCCATCCGCTCGACGCATCCCAAGGAAAAGCCGCCCGCTCACGGAAAATACTGGCAGGAGCTGCTGGGGCAGGTCGGCGGCCCGGTGCGCCGTCCGATGCTGAATCTTACCGATGGCGAAAAGGCTGCGACCCGCGCCGCCTTCGAGGCGTGCGGGTTGAAGATGTCGACTGCCACCTCGCAGGCCGCGGAATGATCAGGTCCTCGTTGCATAGATTTCGCCGTTCGGTGGTGGTTGGGGCGGCAATGTTTTCTGCCGTTGCGTCGCATGCCCAGGAATGGCCACAGCAGCCAGTCAAAATCGTCGTGTCGGCGGCGGCGGGCGGACCCATAGACGTCTTTGGCCGCATCGTTGGCGAGCGCCTCGCGCAAATCCTGGGGCAGGGCGTCGTGATCGAGAACGTTCCCGGCGCAGGCGGCGGCACCGGCGGGCAGCGCGTCGCGCGCTCGGCGCCTGATGGCTATACCGCGCTGCTCGGCACCAGCGCGACGCATACGTTCAGCCAGGTTTTGTACAAGCAGCCGCTCTACGATGCGAAGACGGAATTCGCGCCGGTGGCATTGCTGGCGGAAATTCCGCTTGTCCTCATCGTGCGCAAGGATTTGCCAGTCGCAACGCTCGCTGAATTCGCGGCCTATGCTAAGGCTAACGGCGACAAGATGAATTACGGTTCGGCAGGCGCGGGCTCGTCGACGCATCTTGGTTGCGCGCTGCTGACGAGCGCCATCGGCGCGAACGTCACGCATGTTCCATATCGCGGCACGGGCCCGGCGATGCAGGATCTTCAAGCGGGACGCATCGATTTTCTCTGCGAGATCGTGGTGACGGCGTTGCCGCAGGTTGAGGCGGGAACAGTGAAGGCGATTGCCACGATGGCCGCCGAGCGCTCGCCCGTCTTGCCGAAAACGCCGGCTACGGCCGAAGCCGGCTATCCCGCGGTGCAGGCCTACAGTTTCACGGCGCTCTTCCTGCCGAAGGGCGTCCCGTCGGCCGTCGTTCAAAAGCTCAATGCTGCGGCAATTGCGGCGATGGACACCGATAGCGTTCGTGCAAAACTGGAGCAGCTTGGCGCCACGATCGTCAGGCCCGACAGGCGCTCGCCGCAATATCTCGAAAAATTCGTTGCGGACGAGATCGCCAAATGGGCCAGGATCGTTTCCGCCAGCGGCCTGCCGCTGCAATAGCGGCGCGTTTCATACGGGAAAAAGTACGATGACATCAGGCAGACTGAAGGCGTTCAACTTCAACAAATGGATCGACGAGAACAGGCATCTGTTGAAGCCCCCGGTCAGCAACAAGGTCGTCTTCGAGGACGCCGACACGATCGTGCAGGTCGTCGGCGGCCCCAACCGCCGCACCGACTATCACGACGATCCCGTGGAAGAGTTCTTCTACCAGTTGCGTGGCGACATGGTGCTGAAGATTGTCGATAACGGCCAGTTCTATGATGTGCCGATACGCGAGGGCGAGGTGTTTCTGCTGCCCGCGCACACACCGCATTCGCCCCAGCGCCCGCAGGAAGGCTCCGTCGGTCTCGTCGTCGAGCCGCGCAGGCCGCGCGGAGCGCTCGACGGGTTCAACTGGTATTGCATGAACTGCGGCAATCGTGTCCATCGCGTCGAAGTCGCGCTGACGAATATCGTGCGCGATCTGCCGCCGCTGTTTGAGGCGTTTTACGCAGATGAAAAGCTGCGCAAATGCCATGGCTGCGGTACGGTGCATCCCGGCAAGGCGACGCCAGAGAACTGGGCTAACATTTGAGCGAATGACGAGTAGCGAGTAGAGAATGAAAAGCGGGCGAAATAGATCAATTCGCCATTCGCCACTCGCTATTCACTTCTAACAAAGGAAGGGAAAGACGATGAAAAAGGTAGCACATGCATTCGCGCTCTCCGCGCTGCTGGCTGCGCCGGCGCTCGCGCAGGAGGTGAAGATCGGCTTCGTCACGACGCTGTCGGGGCCTGCCGGCTATTTCGGACAGGACGCGCGCGATGCGTTCAATCTCGCCATCGAACATGGCGGCGGCACGCTCGGCGGCGCGAAGATCAATCTTCTCGTCGAAGACGATGCGGTCAAGCCCGGCCAGGGCAAGCAGATCGCCGATCGCTTTCTCAAGGGCGAAGGCGTGAAGCTTTTCACCGGCATCATCTTCTCCAATGTCGCGGCGGCCATCGTGCCCGACATTCTCGAAGGCGGCGGCACCTATGTCAGCCTCAACGCAGCGCCTTCCGAACTCGCTGGCAAGGAATGTCATCGCAACTACTTCGTGATGTCCTGGCAGAACGACTCCCTGCATGAAAGCGCGGGCGCCAATGCGACGCGCCTCGGCTACAAGCGCGCCTTCCTGATTGCGCCGAACTATCAGGCCGGCAAGGACGCCATCGCCGGCTTCAAGCGCTTCTTCAAGGGCGAGATCGCGGGCGAAGTCTACACCGTTCTGAACGCGACGGACTATGCCGCGGAAATCGCGCGTATCCGCGCCTCGAACGCCGACATGGTCTTCCACTTCATACCCGGTGGCGCGGGCATCGCCTTCGCACGCCAGTATGCGGCGTCGGGCATCAAGCTGCCGCAGGTCGTATCAGGCGCATCCGGCGACGCAGTGATCGTGAAAGCCGTTGGCGAACCTTTCCTCGGCACGGCCGTGAGCGCGCAGTGGAGTTCCGATCTCGACAATCCCGTAAACAAGAAGTTCGTGGAGGATTTCCAGAAGAAATATGGCCGCATGCCCACGCAATGGGCCGCGCAGGCCTATGACACCGCGCTCGGCATCGCCTCCGCGCTCAAGGCGAACGGCGGCAAGTTCGATCAGGCTGCGTTCCGCACGGCGCTGAACAAGGCCGACTTCCAGTTGACGCGCGGCCCCTTCAAATTCGCCGCCAATCAGCATCCGATTCAGGACTGGTATGCGATGAACGTGGTGAAGGACGCCGGCGGCAACTTCGTTCTGAAGCTCGACCAAAAGATCCTCACCAATCACACGGACGTTTACGGCAAAGACTGCAAGATGTGATTTCCAGCAGTCTTGATCTGAAAGTCTGGAAGCGGCGCGTATCCTAGCGCGCCGTTTTCGTTGTGGCGGAGCAGATTTGCGTGTCACTCGTCATCGAGCAAATCCTCAACGGCATCCAGCTTGGCGTCGCCCTGTTTCTGCTGGCGGCGGGACTGACGCTGATCTTTGGCATCATGGGCGTGATCAACCTCGCCCACGGCTCGCTCTATATGACCGGCGCTTTCGCCATGGCATGGGCGACGTCGAAGACCGGCTCGTTTTGGCTTGGCGTACCCTACGGGCTCGCTGCCGCGGCGATTGCAGGAATTCTCGTCGAATTGCTCGTCGTGCGAAGACTCTATGCGCGCGATCATCTCGAGCAGGTGCTGGCGACCTATGGGTTGATCCTGTTCTTTAACCAGATGGCGACGATCATCTTCGGCAGGCAGCCTTTGCTGCTGGCGCCGCCCGATGCGCTCTCGGGCTTCGTGACGATCTTGCCCGGCATTCAATATCCGGTTTATCGCTTCGCGATCATCGTGGCGGGCCTTGTCGTGGCGCTGGGGCTGTATCTGCTGATCGCCCGCACGCGCATCGGCATGCTGGTGCGGGCGGGGGCCACGCATCGCGAAATGGTGCGCGCGCTCGGCGTCGATATTCGCCTGCTCTACACGTTCGTCTTCGGCCTCGGCGCGCTGCTGGCGGGATTTGCCGGCGTGATGGCGGGTCCCCTCTATGGCGTCACGGCCGGCATGGGGGAACAAATCCTCATTCTTACCTTCGTCGTCGTCGTCATCGGCGGCGTCGGCTCCATCCGCGGCGCATTTTACGGCGCACTGCTCGTCGGCATTGTCGATACGATGCTGCGCGCTTTCATGCCGGGCCTGTTGCGCACGTTCATGGCCGGGCAGGAAGCGGACGCGCTCGGCGGCGGCATAGGGTCGATGGGCGTCTATTTCCTGATGGCTCTGGTGCTGGCGCTGAAACCCAAGGGACTGTTCCCCGCCCATGGCTAAGCCCGTCGCCCCCCGCAAGGAAGCGCGCGATCCCCTGCGCATGGTAACGCTTGTAGCGGTCCTCGTCCTGCTTGCGGCGCTGCCCTTTGGCGCGCAACTCTTCGAATTGGGCGCGCTCACCAGCTTTGCAACGCGCATAGTAATTCTTGCGATTGCCGCCGCGAGCCTCAATCTCATCCTCGGCTATGGCGGGCTCGTCAGCTTTGGCCATGCGGCCTTTTATGGCGTCGGGGGTTATGTCGTCGGCATTCTTTACGCGCATGCGCGCTGGAATGCGCCGATCTGGGGCTTCATTCCCGGCGTGACCGACATGGCGATCACGTTGCCGCTCGCCATCGTGATT
Organism: uncultured Hyphomicrobiales bacterium; assembly: GCA_903847605.1. GTDB lineage: Bacteria > Pseudomonadota > Alphaproteobacteria > Rhizobiales > Beijerinckiaceae > Terripilifer. The sequence goes on from CAINED010000072.1 coordinate 82,125, forward strand.
TGCGGGCTGCTCGCGCTGGTGCTGGGCGCGATCTCGTTGCGCACGTCCGGCGTGCAGTTCATCATGATCACGCTCGCCTTCGCGCAGATGATTTTCTTTCTCTTCGTTTCGCTGAAAGCCTATGGCGGCGACGATGGTCTTTCCGTGCGCCGCCGTAACGATTTCTTCGGCTTCGATGTGCGTGACGATCTGAGCTTTTACTATATCGCGCTTGGCTTCGCGGTGCTGTGGTTCTGGTTCATGGCGCGGCTCGTGAATTCGCGCTTCGGTCTCGTCTTGCGCGGCATTCGCCAGAGCGAACGGCGCATGGCGACGATCGGCGTCTCCACCTATCGTTACAAGCTCGCAGCCTATGTCATCGCCGGCATGGGCGCGGGGCTGTCAGGCGCGCTGATGGCGAATTACGCGAAGTTCGTGAGCCCGGACATGCTCAACTGGATGCAATCGGGCGAGCTCATGATCATGGTGATCCTCGGCGGCGTCGGTACATTGACCGGCCCTGCGATCGGCGCTGCCGTATTGCTGACGCTCGAAAGCGTGCTGGCCGCGTGGACGGAGCACTGGGCCGTCATCCTCGGGCCGTTGCTTGTTCTCGTCGTTCTCTTCTGGCGCGGCGGCCTCAACGGGCTGATCGCGCTGTTGCGAGGAGGACGGCGTGACTGACAGCCTACTCGCCATAAGCAATCTTGTAAAACATTTCGGCGGGGTGCACGCGACCGACGATGTATCGCTCGATGTGCGCGAGGGTGAGATCCACGCGCTTATCGGGCCGAATGGCGCGGGCAAGACGACGCTGATCGGCCAGATCATCGGCGAACTCACGCCCGATGCAGGATCGATCCTATTCAATACTGAGCGATTCAACGATCTGCCCGTGCCTGCGCGTGTGAGCCGGGGCCTCGCGCGCACCTTCCAGATCACGCAATTGCTGCGCGAGGAGACGGCGCTCGCCAATGTCGCCCTCGCGATCCAGGTACGGCAGGGCCATTCGTTCAGCTTCTTTCGCGATGCCCGCAAGGATCCATCGCTGATCGAGCCGGCTCTGAAAATTCTCGGCGATGCCGGTCTATCGCAACGCGCGCATGTGGAAGTCGCAGAGCTTTCGCACGGCGAACACAAGCAGCTCGAACTTGCGCTGGCCCTCGCGACGCAACCCAAACTCTTGCTGCTTGACGAACCCATGGCAGGGCTCGGCGCTGCGGAATCGCGCGAAATGACGGAAGCGCTTCTCGCGCTCAAGGGCCGTGTGACCATGCTGCTAGTCGAGCATGACATGGAAGCTGTGTTCGCGCTGGCCGACCGTATTTCCGTTCTCGTCTATGGCCGCATCATCGCGACCGGAACCTCAGCGGAAATTCAGGCGAATGCGGAAGTGCGCGCGGCCTATCTCGGCGAGGGAGACGCGTGATGCTCGCCGTCAGCAATTTGCAAGCCGCCTATGGCGCCAGTCGCGTCCTCTTCGACATCAATCTCGATATAGCCGAAGGCGAATGCGTGACATTGCTCGGCCGCAATGGCATGGGCAAGACGACGACGATCCGCTGCATCATGGGGCTTTTGAATCCGCGCGGGGGCGACATCGCATTTTGCGGCGAAACGATTGCGGGACGGACGCCCGAGCGCATTGCGCGGCTGGGCGCTGGCCTCGTGCCCGAGGGACGCATGGTCTTTCCGACGCTGACCGTGCGCGAAAATCTTGTTGCTACGGCATCCAACAGATTGAAGCGTGACAATCCCTGGACGGAACAGCGCGTTTGCCAGCTTTTTCCGCGTCTGGGCGAGCGGCGCAATCAATGGGCGAACACGCTCTCGGGCGGCGAACAGCAGATGCTCGCCATCGGCCGCGCGCTGATGACCAATCCGCGCCTGCTCATTCTCGACGAGGCCACCGAGGGGCTTGCGCCAGTCATTCGCGCGGAGATTTGGCGCTGCCTCGAGGAGTTGAGGCGCGAGGGCCAGTCGATCCTCATCGTCGACAAGAACATCAACGTGCTGCGCCGCCTCGCCGACAGGCATGTCGTCATCGAGAAAGGCGCTACGGTCTGGCGCGGCAGCACGCCGGAACTCGATCGCGACTGGGACAAGGTTCATGGCTGGCTCGGCGTCTGACGGAAGAACAATCGAAGTCGAAGGACGGGCGCAGGGCAGCGACGCCGTCTATGTGCTCGGCGAGGCGCTGAACGAATGCCTGCGCAATCTCGTCGCTGCAGGGGCAGGACCGCATCATCTGACTTCGATGACATGGGAATGCGGCGCGCCGCAAGAATTGCATCCGGGCCGTCGTGTTGTCGATCTTGCCTGGCGCGAAGTTTTTGCGGGCTTTCGACCGCCCTTATCCGTCAGGTATGGAAAAGATGACGAGGTGACGGTTCGCGCATCAGCGCGCGTCCCCAATGCGCCGCCGCCACCGACGCCGGTATTTCGCAACTACAGCGTCATGGAACTCGCGCGCCAGATGTCCCCGCGCAATCAGGTCCCTGACATGCTCGGCGTATTCAGGCAATGGACCATGGATGGCGCACACGCGCGGCAACGCCACAGGGGTCTCGACATTGCCTATGGCGCGCATCGCGATTGCATGCTCGATCTCTATCGCCCTGAAAGCGCGACCCGTCCGCCGGTCTTCGTGTTCATTCACGGCGGCTATTGGCAGGCGGCAACGAAGGATCAGCATGCGCAGGTTTGCGCGGGGATGTTGCGCAATGGCTATGCGGTGGCGAACATCGACTATCCGCTTGCGCCGGAAACGCCGCTTTCGCGCATCGTCGAACATGTGCGCGACGCCCTGAAGTTTCTTGTGCGCGAGCAGGAAAATCTCGCGATAAACGCTGCCGAAATGCATGTGAGCGGCCATTCGGCGGGCGGTCATCTGGCTGCCATGATGGCGAGCGATCCGCTCGCGCCGCCCCTGCGTTCCGCAATTTTACTTTCAGGCATATTCGATGTTGCCGCTCTCGCGCCGATCCCGATGGGCCCGGTGCTCGGGCTGAAGGATGCCGCAACGGTTGAAGCCCTGTCGCCGATCCGCCGTATGCCGCGAAGCGATACACGCATCGCTGTATCGCTGGGCGGCCTTGAGAGTGACGAGTTCAAGCGGCAGTCCGCGGAAATAGCCGAAAAATGGGGAGCAGCAGCGCCTTTGCATCTTGAGGGCGCGCACCATTTCAATCTCATCGACGGATTGACCGGTGGTCCGCTGCTCGATCTTGCGCTTTCGGTGATGCGCCCGGCCTGAAACGATTGCGCCCCTGGGCACTGGCGGATAAATCCATCCTATCATTCGGCTCCGGGAGGACCACATGGCTCAAGGCTTTGGCAAGATCGCGCTCGAGGAACATTTCATCCCCGAAAATTTCATGGACTACTGGCTACCGAGCGTCGCCGGCCTGCCGGACAAGGCCATCGACTATCTGCGCCGCAGCCTGCTCGACCTCGGCGATGCGCGCATCGAAATGATGGACAAGAACGGCATCGATATTTCCGTCCTCTCCATCGCGGGTCCCGGGGCGCAATGCGATGCGGATGCGAATGTCGCCACGCGTCGCGCCAGGGAGTCAAACGATTTTCTCGCCGAAAAGATTGCAAAACACCCGAACCGCTATCGTGGCTTTGCGCATCTCGGCATGCAACAGCCGGCGGAAGACGCGAAGGAACTCGAGCGCTGCGTAAAGCAACTGGGGTTCGTCGGTGCGCTCATCAACGGCAACACCAAGGGCCGTTATCTCGACGAGGACTATTATGCGCCGCTGTGGGAAGTGTCGCAGGCGCTCAGCGCGCCGCTCTATCTGCATCCCGGCGATCCCGAGGAAACCTATGCCGCGCTGCGCGGCCAGTTGCAGTTGCGCCGTCCGGCGTGGGAGTGGACGGTCGAAACCGCGACACACGCGTTGCGCATGATCTTCAACGGCACGTTCGAACGCTTTCCGAACGCGCGCCTCATTCTCGGCCACATGGGCGAGACCATTCCCTATGGCCTCTGGCGTTTCGACAGTCGCGCGAAGTTCAATGCTTCGCCGACAGCGCGCAAGCATCCGCCATCCTTCTACATCAAGCGCAACCTGTTCGTGACCATATCCGGAGTGAACTCGATCGAGCCCCTGCAGTGTGCGCTCGGCGCGCTCGGATCCGACAAGGTGATGTTCGCGGCCGACTATCCGTTCGAGGATTCGGCGGACGCATCCGAATTCATCGACGGTGCGGCCGTCACGGACGACATCAGACGCAGGGTCTGCTCGCAGAATGCGGCAGCGCTTCTGGGTATCAAGGTTTGAAGGGGCGGGGCGTTGCGCGCGGGGCCGCGACGGGCTAGCCTCGCCGCGACATCCCAGAAGAAAAGCAAAGGGGAGAGAAATGGCAGATATTGTTTACGCTTTTGGCGCTTCCCATGGGCCGCTCCTGTCGACGCCGCCGCATGAATGGGATCTGCGCGCAAACGTGGATCGCAAGAATCCCGAACTCGCCTATCGCGATGGCACATACACGTTCGCGGAATTGGCAGCCCTGCGGAAGGCCGACGGCTTCGAGAAGCAGAACACGCTGGAAGTGAAAACCGAGCGCTGGAACCGTTGCCAGGCGCAACTCGACGAATTGAGCCGCCGCACGCTGGCGCAGGATATCGACGCGCTCGTCATCGTCGGCGACGATCAGCACGAATGGTTCTTCCCCGATACGCAGCCGACTTTCGCCATTTATCATGGCAAGGAAGTCTATAACCGCGCCTTGAGCGAGAAGGAAAAGGAAGAAATCATCGGCCGCGGCGGCGCCTATTCGATGAAGGTTTATTTCCCGCCGCAGGATGAAGTTTATCCGACGCCCGTGAATCTGTGCGAAGCGATGATCGCCCGCGCCATGGATGAAGGCTTCGACGTCACGGCCTGCGCAACGCAGCCGCAGGATGGCGGTGTGCCCCGCAAGCTCGGCCATGCCTATGGTTTCATTTACAGGCGCATCCTGAATTCCAAGCCGATTCCGCTGGTGCCTATCCTCATCAACACCTTCTTCCCGCCGAACCAGCCGACGCCCAAGCGTTGCTTCGAGTTCGGCCGATCGCTCGGGCGCGCCATCGCGGCGTGGGAGCCGGGCAAGCGCGTGGCGGTCGCGGCGTCAGGCGGCGTCAGTCACTTCGTCGTCGACGAGGATTTCGACCACCGCATTCTCAATGCGATGTTGAAGAACGACTGGGCGACGATCTGCCGCGAGCCGCAGATCATGTTCCGCTCCGGTACTTCGGAGACCAAGAACTGGATCGTGATGGCGGGCATCATCGCCGAAACGAAGCTCAAGATGGAACTGCTGGACTATGTGCCCTGTTACCGTTCCGAGGCGGGTACGGGCAGTGGAATGGCCTTCGCCACGTGGCAGTAGCGTTCTGCAATAATTGATACGCCGCAAGGCGATCAGGCGCTGCGCACCCTAACCTTTTACGTCACGCTCGGGGCTGCCGCAGCGTGAAAATCTGGAATGAGGGAGTGTCATGGCCGCCGATGCCGCATCGCAAATCGCAGATGCCCTGCGTCTGAAGTCCGGCGACCTCTACAGGCTGGCGCGGCTCGACAGCCTTACCTTCGAAACGACGGCGGATCTTGCGCCATCCGCGACGATGATCGCGCAGGATCGGGCGCTCGACGCCATCGAATTCGGCAGCCGAATTGGCGCTCAAGGGTTCAATGTCTTCGTGATCGGCCCGGATGCCCTGCGCATGCGCGAGAATGTGCGCGCCATGTTGGAGGCGCGCGCTGGACACATGAGTCCGACGCCGGATTGGGTTTACGTCAACAATTTCACGATCCCGCACAGACCCGTCGCCATCAGCCTGCCGCCCGGCCGCGCCAATGTCTTTCGCGACAAGATGCATGAACTGATTGAGGACCTTAAGGCGGCGCTGCCTGCGGCCTTCGAGAGCAGCGACTATCAGAACCAGCGGGCGGCGATCGAAGACGCCATGCGCGAGCAGCAGGAAAAGGCCTTCGGCGCATTGCGCGAAAAAGCCATGGCGCGATCACTCGCCATTGTCCGCACGCAGATGGGGTTTGGCTTCGTGCCGGTGCGCAACGGCAAGGTTGTGCAGCCCGAAGAATTCATGGGGCTTCCGCAGGCAGAGCAAGAAAGCATTCAGGCGGCCATGCGCGAACTCGAGCCGGAACTCGAGCAGACGCTCCGCTCAATGCCCAGGCTGGAGAAAGGCCGACGCGAGGCCCTTCGCAAACTCGATCGCGACAACGTCCAGTTCGCCGTCGAGCAGAATATCACCGAGGTTAAGGAACTCTTCGGCGATATACCCGCCGTCATTCGACATCTGGAAGCGGTCAAGCAGGACTTGATCGACAATGTCGAACTCTTTGCGCAACCACAGACCGAAGCGGCCGTCGAGGCCGCGCGCACGCGCGTTGGCGGACCGTTCGACCGTTACGAAGTGAATGTGCTCGTCGCAGATCCCGCTTGCGAGAATTGTGCGCCTGTCATCGAGGAGTTGCATCCGACGCTCGGCAATCTCGTTGGCCGCATAGAGCATCTTGCGCAGCAGGGCATGCTCATCACCAATTTCCGGCTGATCAAGGCGGGCGCCCTGCATCGCGCCAACGGCGGATTTCTTCTGCTCGACGCACGCAGCCTTGTCAGCGAGCCCTACAGTTGGCAGGCGCTGAAGCGTGCACTGCTGACGAAGTCGATCCAGATCGAGGACGTGGCGCGGGCCATGGGACTTTCCAGCACGATATCTCTTGAACCCGATCCTGTGCCGCTCGACGTAAAGGTCGTCATCTTCGCGGACCGGCAGCTTTATTACATGTTGAACGGTCTCGATCCGGACATGCAACGCCTCTTCAAGGTGCTTGCGGATTTCGATGATGCCACCGACCGCAATGCCGAAAACGAGGCGCAACTCGCGCGCATGCTCGCGGGCGTGCAGCGGGATGAAAACCTGCTGCCTGCCAGCCGCTCCGCCGTGGAACGGATGGTCGAATATGCCAGCCGCATTGCGTCCGACAGGGAAAAGGTCAGTCTGCTCGTCGAACCGTTGCGCGACTTGCTGATTGAAGCCAACGATTATGCTTCGGCATCAAGAGCCGGCATCATCAGCGAAACCCACGTCGAGCGCGCCATCGACCAGCAGCGCATCCGTTCCTCGCGCATCGAAAGCCTCGGCCGCGAAAGCATCATGCGCGACATTGCGCTCATCCAGACGAGTGGCAGCAGGATCGGGCAGATCAACGCGCTGAGCGTGATGTCGCTCGGCGGATATGGTTTCGGCAAGCCATCGCGTATCACATGCCGCGTTTCGCCCGGCGCGGGTCGCATCATCGATATCGAACGTGAGGTCGAACTCGGCGGCCCCTTTCATTCCAAGGGCGTGATGATCCTGTCCGGCTTTTTGTCGGGCCGATATGCGCTGAAATTCCCGATTGCGCTGCAGGCCTCGATTGTCTTCGAACAATCCTATGGCGGCGTCGATGGCGACAGCGCTTCCTCGACGGAGCTTTACTGCCTGCTTTCGGCGCTGGGTGAAATCCCTGTGCGGCAGGATCTTGCGGTGACGGGTTCCGTCAACCAGCATGGCGAAGTGCAGGCCATCGGCGGCGTCAACGAGAAGATCGAAGGTTTCTTCGATGTCTGCAACGCGCGTGGCCTGACGGGGACGCAAGGCGTGCTGGTGCCGAAAGCAAACGTGCAGCATCTCATGCTGCGCAAGGATGTTCGCGATGCCTGCGAAGGCGGCAAATTCGCGATCTATTCCATTTCCCGCATCGACGAGGGCATGGAATTGTTGACCGGGCTGCCCGCAGGCGAAGCCGATAGCGAGGGGCTTTATCCCGAAGGCACTTTCAACCGTAAGGTACAGGACCGCCTCGCGCTCTTTGCCCGCATCCGCAAGGAGCAAGGGCCCGGCGGCAGCGCAAACAATGGCAGGGATACGCCGACATGAACGCGGCGCGGTCCATTCGCCTTGCCGTCGGCGTCTGCGGGCATATGCCGAAGCGGCACGTCGTCGAAATCGCGGCTGATCTTGCACTTATGATGAGCGCGCAGATGACGGCGTTGATGATCGAGGACGGGGCGTCGGAGTCATTGGGATCAATCCCCTTTGCGCGCGAATATATGGTGGCGCGTGCAGGCTGGAGCGAGATCGGTGCGAATGATGTAACCTCGCGTCGCGATAGCGCTCGCCGCCGCGCACAAGTCCTGTTCGATGAAATCGCTGCGTCTGCGGGTGTGCAAACCAGCGTACAGACATTGGCAGGCGCGGCTGTTGGAGAAATCGCGCGCGCGATTGCGGATTTCGACATTGTGGCATTGCCGGCCCCCGAACTTGCCGGCGAATGGATGATGCTTCCCTTTTCTTCGCTCGTGGAAGCTGCGATTCACGCAAAATCCGCGGCGGTGATTGTGCCTTCGCTCGTCAGCCGAAGAAGCGGACCCGTTGCAGCAATCGTCGACCCCCAGGATGACAAGGCCCTGGAACTCGCCGGACGCATGGCCCGGACATCAGGCGAGTCTCTCGTCGTGCTCGCTGCCGGTTTTGAAAATGTTGCGCGCGATATCGAACATATCGCGCAACAGGCAGGGGTGCCGGCCCGGCAATTGCGCGTTCTCGATATCGACGACGCGAGCCTGGAGGTCATAATGTGGACGCTGGGCGCGATCAACGAGCGCACGATCGTTCTGGGGCGAAACTTTCTGGCGGATGGCGGATTTGAAATTGTCTTGCGCCTCGCAACATCGCGCGGCGTCCCGGTCATGCTCCCCGGAGAAGCGTAATCAGCCTGCGGGCTGCTCGTAGAAGACGAGCGTCCTTGTCTGGCCAGTGACGGCGGCCTCGCCCGCAGCGTTGTAGAGCGCGCCCTCGAAAGTCACGATATACCCATTCATCTTGGGCTTGTCCTCGATGGCCGCGACCTTCCATTCGCAGCGCAGCTTTTCGTCCGCCATCACGGCGCGGCGAAAGCGAAAGGCGATTTCGAGCCCGACGTTGTTCGTCGTGCGCGCCGTCGTGAACGTCGCGGTGAACGCGGCCATCGCGCCGGCCGTATGCGCGCCTGCAACGATAAGTCCGCCGAAGCGCGATTTTCTCGCGTAATCCTCGTCGAGATGAAGGGGGTTGCTGTCGCCGATGAATTCGGAAAAATTCCTGGTGTCTGCCTTCGTGAAGCACATCTCCTTCACGAAGGTCTCTCCGATGGTGTAATGCGCTTTGACTTCGACGCTTTCGCTCATCCTGTAGCCTTTTCCGAAACAACATTCTCGCTGGCGAGCTTGTCGGCGATTATTCTTCGCATCGCCACCTTGTCGACCTTGCCGACACGCGTCACCGGAAATTCGGATATGGTTTCGATGCGTTCCGGCAGTTTGAATTTTGCGAGCCCTTGATCGACAAGAAAACGGCCGAGAGCGGGTACATCAGGTGCCTGTGCGCCGGGACGCGGAATGATGAAAGCGCAGGCGCGTTCGCCGAGATAGCGGTCCGGCATCGCGACGACCTTGGCGTCGAGCACAGCCGGGTGCATGACGATGAGGCATTCGACTTCCTCCGCCGCAAACTTCTCGTTGCCGCGGGATATGTTGTCCTTGAGGCGGCCCAGGAATTTGTAGTAGCTGCGTCCGTCGATTTCATGCTCGCTGACGATGTCGCCAGTGCGGAAATAACCATCGCTTGTAAAGCTCGTTCGATTGATTTCGTCCGGCGCATTGTAATAGGCGCGCACGCTATGCGGGCCGAAGAAGCAGAGTTCGCCCTCCTTGCCGGGGGGCATCTGCTTTTCGCTTTCGGGATCCAGCACGCGCACGCTGTCCAGAGCATGCGAGGGATAGCCGTTGGTTGTGTGGCGTTGCAGTTGCGCCTCGTCCGGCGGCGTCGTCATCAGCAACCCCTCGGTGATGCCGTAGAGGTTCATGGAGGGTATGCCGATATGCGCCTCAATGGCGTCGGCGCGATCCATGCCGACGAATAGTCGCAGCGACGAGAGGTCGAAATGCTTGCGCACGTCCGGAAAGTCGAGGAGACGCGGCGCGACCGGGCCTATGCTGCCTGCATAGGTGACGCGATACTTTTCGATGGCGCCCAAAAACATCTGCAGGTCGAAGCGATCCTGTAAAATCGTCGTCGCGCGCTTGAGCACACCCGGCAGCACGACGAGAAGCATCGCTGCGTTATGAATGACGGGCAGGGGCCATATTGCAATGTCGTCGCCGCCAAAGCGATGGAGTTGGGCCCATGCCTCAGCCTGTCCGAGATATTCGCCGTGAAAGCGCGGGATGATCTTCGGCACGCCTGTCGAGCCGCCCGAAAGCTGGAATGTCAGCACATCCTCGGGATCGAGCCTGATCGCCGACAGACGCTGGCGCGCGCGCTCGAAATCGCCGGCGGCGATCAGTCCTTCCTGCGAATGTGCGCTGGCGGGCGCTTCGCCCCGCGCGACAATGAGATGCTTCAGCGTTGCCGAACGCTGCATCATCTTCTGCGCGAAGGCGATGAGATCGAAATTCGGATTGTTGTCGGCCTGCAAGAAATATCCTGATGCCCCGGACATGTCGGAAAGCTGGCCGATTTCGATATCGCGATATTGCGGCAGGGTGCAGACCGGCAGAACGCCCGCCTTGTAGCAGGCAAAGAGCGCGACCACAGTTTCGGGCACGGAACCCATCTGGAACATGGCGCGGTCGCCGGGTTTCAGCCCGATATCGAGCAGGGCGGCTCCCAGGATTTCGGTGCGCCGGTCCATCTCCGCAAAGGAAATCTCTTCATCGCCGGCGATGAGATATAACTTGTCAGGCGCTTCACGCGCGGCTTCGCGCAATGCATCGCCCACGGTCGTGTGCAGCCACGCGCCGCGTTCGAAATACCTGTCGACCTCTGCGGAGGGGCGGTAAAAAACGCCTTCAACCGGCACGCAGGCGCGCGTCGCACTCATCTCCCCGCTCCATGCCCCGCCGGGGCCGTAGGCCCCAGATTGACTCGATTGTCATAAAATCGACGCCAATGTCAAATCAGTCCGGCTTTTTGGTCACCTCGATCATCCAGTCCACGACCGATTGCGGCTGCCCTGCCACATCCGCCACCAGCGCCTGCAGTTTGTCCCCGCGCATGAAGTCATGGCCGAGACGTCGGCGCTTGGCGTCGGCGAGATATTCGGGGTCCCTGGACATCGCTTCGAATGCGTCGCGGAGCGCTTTCGTGCGTGCGGCATCGTTGCCGGGCGGCGAAACTACGGCGCGGCCCACTGTGGAGGTCGAAGCCATCAGCTTCAGCGCATTGCGGTCGCGGTCGTTGCTGACGAGTTCGCTCACGGTCGGGGTGCCAGGCAACGCGGTCATGCGCTCCATCGTGATCGAATAGAGAATGTTGATCTTCTTGCCGTCGAACCAGTCCTGCTTCGTCTGCAGATAGTCCCAGCTCGTCGAGCCGATGCCGTGCGCCTCGCCGCTTTCCATCGCGAGGCCCATGCGTGCGCTGGAATTGTAGCCGAGCACCACTTTGAACTTCGTGCCGATCATGCGATTGAGCGCCCAGGGAATCGTCGCGGATGTGCCGGCCGCTGCGTTTGCGGAGAGGATGACTTCCTGTTTCTTTGCGTCCTCGAGCGATTTTGCAGGCGCGTCGGCCCATAGCAGGCCGACGAGATCGCTGGCGTCGACGCGCGCGATGTATGTAAATTCTTCCGACTTGTAGCGCCGAGCCGGGTTGGTGAATTTTTCCAGAATGAAAGTCGGCTGGAACATCGCCAGCATCGTGCCGTCCTTCGGCCCGTTGGCGAAAACGAATTCCGCAGCGGCGATGCTGCCGGCGCCGGGCATGTTGCGCGGCACGACCGTCGGGTTGCCGGGAATGAAACGCGAAACATATTGGCCGGCGAGACGAGAACTCAGATCGTAGCCGCCGCCTTCGCCTGTGCCGACGATCCAGGTGATCGTCTTGCCCTTGTAGAAGTCGACGATGGCCGCGTCCTGTGAAAGCGCAGGCGTTGCGCATGCGGCGACTGCAATTGCGGCGACGGAAAAAGCAATGCGAACCATGTCAGGCCTCCCTCAAGCCATGTCGGTGGTGATCTGCCGCATGCGTGCGGTCTCTTCGTAATTGACTTTGCCATCAGGCGTCAGCGCGACGCGATAGATGTCCTGCGCTTCCTGCGCACTGACATAGCCTTCGCGCACGTCGAAGGCGACCTTTTCGGCATCGCGCTCCATGGGCGGACCGAAACCGCCGCCGCCGCCCGAACGTGTATTGAATCCCTCGCCCGGCTTTATGCGCTGAAGCGCGAGTTTGGCGTTGGGTACATCGCGCTCTTCGCCGCTATCCCGGTTGATCGTGACTTCATTACCGAAGCCGTCGCGCCCGCCTGCAAGCCCCCACGGCGCGCAATACATGCGGTCGGCCTGTGAGTTGACGGTCATCGCGGCGCGCGCAAGGCAGCGCCTTTCGATGCCGAGGCCTCCGCGGAACTTGCCTGCGCCGCCGGAGCCGTCGCGCAAGCCGAAACGCTCCACGAGAATGGGATACTTCGCTTCCGTCGCCTCGACCGGCGAATTATGCGTGTCGCCATCGTTGAGGCAGACGGTGGCGCTTTGTCCGTCTTCGGTGAGTTTTGCGCCCCAGCCGCCGCCGAGCGGCCCGAACGAGCCCATGAAGAAATTGCCGGACTTGGGATGAATGCCATACATGCGCGTCGACAGAAGATCGGCATGGTGGCCGGCAATGACGCGATCGGGCACAGCGTGTTGCAGCGCCTTGAAGATCGTGTCGACAATCGTCATCGGAAAGGTCATCCATGCGCGCATGGCGGCGGGCTTCACCGCGCTGACGACAGTGCCCTCCGCGAGTTTCACTTTCAGCGAGCGGAACGATCCCTCGTTGATCGGATAATCGGTCGGCGAGGTCAGGCATTTGTAGGCGACCTGCGCGCAGGCGATACCGGTCGTCGATCCAGAATTGAAGAAACCGCGCACCTGCTTGCCGACCTCCGAGAGATCGACGGTCATGTCTTCGCCCTCGACGATGATGCGTACCTTGATCGGAACGTTCTGACCGATGTCGACGCCATCGTCGTCCATGAAGGACGTGGCTTCATAGACGCCATCGGGAATGGCGAGCGTGCGGGCGCGCGCGCCGGCTTCCGACTGGCGCATGATGCGCGCGATGGCGGACAGAACTTCGTCGCGGCCGTAACGTGCCAGGAGTTCTCCAAAGCGGCGCTCGCCCGTTTTGACGGCTGTGATCTGGGCGCGCAGATCGCCCATCGCGCGCTCGGGCAGGCGCACGTTCATGGCGATGAGACGCACGAGGTCTTCGTTCACCTTGCCCCGCGACTGATACTTCATGATCGGGATCTGCAGCCCTTCGGAATAGATATCCGTGGTCCTCCCCCCGAGCTGGCCGCCGACATCGGGCCAGTGCGCCATGCAGCAGGAAAAGCCGGACAGTTTGCCTTCGTGAAAAATCGGCAGGCTGAAGGTGAAATGATTGAGATGCGAACCCGTGAGATAGGCGTCGTTGGTGACGAGGATGTCGCCGGGGTGAATATTGTCGAGGCCGAAATGCTTGACCTTCGCCCGCACGGTTTCCGCCATGCCGCGAATGAACATCGGCAAGCCGAGGCCGATGGAGACCGTGTTGCCTTCGGGCGTGTAGAGCCCGACCGTGAAATCCAGCGCCTCGTAGATGATGGTGTTATAGGCGGTGCGCATGAGATTGGTTTTCATCTCGGAGGTCACCGCGAGCACGCCATGGCGCACGATTTCCGTCAGCACGGGATCGTCCATGCCGAAGCGGCGCGAAAGGGAGGCGGCGCGTTGTCCGGCCGGGGCTTTCCTGGTTTTGCGGGCCGCGCGGGCCATGTGTCCTCCAAAATCGCCGGCAGGCTGCTGCTACCGGTCGCAGGGAATGGACTCAACAAAATTCGCGGCCTGTTGCAAGCTTCGCAGATAACAACAGGGGGATGCCCCGGGAGGAATGAAATGACGCGTCCGCTCACCCGCATGGACGGGGCCAACAAATTCAAGCTCGGCCTCTTCGGTATGAATTGCAGCGGCGGCCTGACCATGACCAAGGCCACGGAGCGCTGGGAGCAAAGTTGGGACAATAATCTGAAAGCCGCGCAGCTTGCGGAGGCCGCCGGGCTCGAATTCCTGTTGCCGATTGGGCGCTGGCATGGCTACCGCGGCGAAACCGATACCGAGGGCACGACCTTCGAAACGCTGACATGGGCGACGGGCCTGCTGGCGGCGACGCAGGAGATATCGGCTTTCTGCACGCTGCATGTCGCCTTCGCCAATCCGGTCTTCGCCGCCAAGCAGATGGTGACCGCCGATCATGTCGGCCATGGCCGCTTCGGCATCAATCTCGTCTCCGGCTGGAACCAGGGCGAATTCGCGATGTTCGGCGTCACGCTGCGCGAGCACGATGAGCGTTACGGCTATTCGGAAGAATGGCTGCGCGTGGTCAAGCAGATCTGGAACGAGGACGAGCCTTTCGATTTCGATGGCAAGTATTTTCAGCTGAAAGGCGTTCTCGGCAAGCCGAAACCCTATGGAGGCGGTCGTCCGCTGCTCATGAGCGCGGGAACGTCGGGCGCTGGCAAGGCCTTTGCCGCGCGCCACGCCGATTGCATGTTCATGACCATTTTCGATATCGCGAAAGTCTATGAAGATGCGGCCGCCTTGCGTGCGCTTGCCCCGGACCGCAAGACCGGAATCTACGCCAGTGGCCACCTGTTTACGCGCAAGACCGAGAAAGAGACCAAAGACTGGTATCATTACATCGTGCATGAAAACGGCGACTGGGAAGCGGGCGAACATATCGCGCGCATTCGCCTCGCAGGCGGCGGTCAGTCGATTCCGCAGGAAGTCCTGCGCGAAAAGACGGCGCATCTCATCGCCGGCATCGGCACCTCGCCGCTCGTCGGCAGCTACGATCAGGTCGCCGAACGCATGAAACAGCTTTCCGACGCGGGTCTCGACGGCATGGCGGTGGGAATGGTGAACTATATCGAGGAGTTCCCGATTCTGCGCGACGAAATCCTGCCGCGGCTCGAACGGTTGGGATTGCGTGAGAAATATGTGTCCTGAGCTCGGGCGCAGGGTGCTTTTCAACTTCCCTCCGAGGCCCTAGGCTTCGCGAGATAACAATCATCCGGGGAGGACTTTATGTATCCGTTGCCGCGCGGCGCGAATTTTTCGCGCACCAAATGGCTTTGGGAGATCGGCCTGCACATCGCGGGCGATCCTGCGACCCCCTATGGCGGCAATCGCGACATGCGGATTTCCGTCGGCAACGGCTCGGGCGAACATTGGCGGCCCTGGCTTTCGATGGCGACCGGCTCGCCCATCCTGATGTACGACGTGGCGAAGGGCGACCTCGACGCCGCCATCGTCAACCCCTCCGGTTTTCTCACCCAGGCCGTGCGCGGCCTGGGTCTCTTCAAGGAAAAGCTGCCGTTGAAAGTCGTCGCCAACTGGCCGACATGGGATCGCTTTGTTTTCTACGTGCGGCCGAATCTCGGCATCAAAACGCTGAAAGACATCAGGGACAAGAAGTATCCGCTGCATGTTTCGGTGAAGGAAGACCCGACTCATTCGACGCGCGTCTTCATCGATCAGGTGCTCAGCTATTACGGCTTCTCTGTCGCCGATATCGTCTCGTGGGGCGGCAAGCTGAATGTGACGGGCGCGCCGAACGACAAGCGCCGCATGAGCGCGCTCGCCGACGGCAGCCTCGAAGCGATCTTCGACGAAGGCCTCGTCATCTGGTTCGAGGAAGCATTGAAAGCTGGCATGGTCCCGATCCAGATCGAGCCGGATCATTTCGATTACATGAAGACGCTGGGGTGGCGTCGTGTGGTCATTCCTGCCGGACAATTTCCCTCCATGAAGGAAGATTACGCCTGCTTCGATTACGGCGGCTGGCCACTATATGTGAACGCCAGCATGCCCGAGGAAACGGCTTACAAAATGGTTGCGGCCATCGCCGCGCGGCGCGAGCAAATTCCGTGGGAGGATGCCTACACCGGCGTGCTCCAGCTTGGCCAGGATACGGAGGGCACGCCGCTCGATGTCGAACTGCATCCTGGCGCGGCACGCTGGTATCGCGAGAACACCGGAAAGTTCTAGCACAAGGAAAGAGTCCCCGGCTTTGCCGGGGATTCCTGCAACCTGCTCGAAGCGCGCGACGAACCTGAGCGGAACAAGCGTCGTTGAAGCGCGATTGAACGACCAGTCCTTGCGATCGGCTACTGTTTTTCGATCCGCGCCATCTCGACCAGTCGCGCCCAATTCTGGATATCTTCAAGAAGCAGGGCATTGGCCTCTTCCGGCGATAGTACAAACACATCTGCGCCAGAGTTGATCAGGAATGTTGCGGTTTCAGGATCGGCGAGTGCATCGGCAAACCAGCGATTGATCGTGCGTGCGATATCGTCAGGCGTCTTTGCTGACGTCATGGCCCCCCACCATCCGAGGAATTCTATATTGACGCCTTGTTCCCTGAAGGTCGGAATATTTCCTGTCGGCCGGAAGCGCTCGGCGGACGAGACGGCAAGCAATCGTATCTTGCCTTGCTTTTGTTGCGGAAGAGCCAGGGTAGGATCGATAACGGCGAAGTCGATCAGGCCGCCGGCCATGTCGTTCAGGGAATCGCCACCGCTCTTGTAGCTGACATCGACAGTCTGCAGCCCGGCTACGGTCTTGTAGGATTCCCCGATCACCTTGGCGAATGATGTCGCATAGCCGTAGCTCGACTTGGAGCCCTTCTTTCGCAAGGCTTCCGTGAGCTCGGTCAAGGACATGTAGGGCGACTTGCTATCGACCGCCACCACGAACGGAATCTTGTTGATCGCGGCGACCGCTCTGATTTCCTTCCCGACATCGACCGGCGGCGACTTCAGCAGATTGGCATTGATGGCGGCAGCCGTTCCGCCCGCAACGAGAATCGTATGCCCATCGGGAGCAGCGCGGGCTGTTGCCGTCAGCGCAAGCATGCCGCCTGCGCCCGGCCGGTTGTCGACGACAATGGTATGCCCGGTTTTCTTGCGTATCTTGTCCGCAAAAAAACGGACCATGATGTCGGCGCCGCTGCCCGGCACAAAAGCGCAGATGAAATGTATTTCTTTCGAGGGATAATTGCCCTGCGCGGTGGAGGGCGCCGATATCAACATGGCTGGCGCCAATGCGAGCACACCGAAAACCGCGGATCTGAACATGGCTTCCTCCCCAATGCGTCCGGCCTTCGCGGCTTGAACGAACCTGTTGTCTCGACAAACACTTCTCGCCATTCGGCGTCAAAGTTCAGGTAATCTAGCATATAAGGGCTGTGCTGAGACAGCCAACGGGATTATTTTACGCTGGCGCAGGCCTGCGAACGCAAGAGAAAAATCGGCCGGGTGGGAGGAAGCATGTCAGACCTGAAAAACCTCGAGCTGCGACTGCGGCGAGTTGAAGACCAGCTGGAGCTTCTGCGGCTGGAAGGCGCATATGCCTATCACTACGACCGCAAAGATGGGCAGGCGTGGGCGGCCCTGTTCACCGAGGACGGTTTCTACACGCGCCGACAGCTTGCCACGACGAGTGATGGGAACATTCTTCAGGGCCGAGCCAATTTGGCCAGATACTGCGAAACGGACCGTATGAGCTGTGTGCACATGTTGCACCTTCCGCATTTCGTGATCGACGGCGATTCTGCAACCTCTCGCATCCTCGTGCAGTACCGCGCTCAATATATCGACAATGGTCAACCGGCCCAGACCCAGTCGACCGGATGTTACGACGTAACCTATCGACGGACCGAAGAGGGCTGGCGCATCTGGCGGCGCATCAACAGCTTTTACGAGCGGCAGGTCAACATTGCCTTCGGCTTCGACCCTTCGGTTCCCGAAATCGAAGCACCACCGCGACCGGCGTCCGGAGAATACCCGCGTGTAGAGCGGAAGTGATGGCGTGTTCGGATTCCGCATCACGCAAAACGCGATCGCCTGGCGCGCAGGCAAAATCCGAATTGTTCCACTGTTCGTTGCGCTGGGGAACCTTAACAATGGTAGTGGCAGATAGATGACCACGAAATTTGAAGGAATTGGCGCGACCGTTACGCGTGTCGAGGATAAGCGCCTGCTGACCGGCGGCGGGCGTTATGTCGATGACGTCGCTCTGCTGGGCCTGTGCCATGCCGCCGTCGTTTATTCTCCGCATGCCCATGCGCGCATCGTGTCAATCGAAATAAGCGAAGCACTTGCAGCGCCAGGCGTCATCGCCGTGCTCACAGGCGCGGATGCGGAATACGATGGCGTCAGGGGCATGCCCGCCTTCGCCTATCCCAAAGATTGGGGCGGCCCCGAGTCCTACAGGACGCTCTGGCCGATCCTCGTGCGCGATCGCGTTCGTTGTGTCGGCGACCGGGTCGCCTGCGTCGTTGCGGAAACGCCTCAGCAGGCGCGCGATGCGGCAGAGCTCGTCCGTGTTGAGTATGAAACGCTTCCGGCCAATGCCGACGCCGCGCTGGCCATGAAGGGCGCGCCGCTCGTCTGGGAGGATTGTGCGGCCAATCATTGTTTCACCCTGAAGGAAGGCGACAGCGCTGCCACGGATCAAGCGTTTTCGAAAGCCGCGCATATCGTCGAGGCGAGCGTGCGCAGCCAGCGTCTCTCGGCCAATTCCATGGAGCCGCGCAGCGCTGTTGGAAACTACGACCGCTTCGACAACCGCTATACGCTTTATGCGTCCTCGCAAAATCCGCATGCCGTGCGCCGCATGCTCGCCGTTTTCGTGCTTGGCGTCCCGGAAAACAGTATTCGCGTGATTTCGCCCGATGTCGGCGGCGGCTTCGGCATGAAGGCCAATGCTTATCCCGAAGACGCGCTAGTCCTTTGGGCCTCGCGTCGGTGCGAACGTCCTGTGAAATGGACGGCGACGCGCGGCGAAGCTCTCGCCGGCGACAATCACGGCCGGGACCACATCGCCGATGGCGAACTCGCACTGGATGCGAACGGACACATTCTCGGCCTTCGCGTGCGCTCGCTGCATGCGCTGGGCGCCTATTTTATCTCCGCCAGCGCCTCGCCGCCGCGCACGGCGTCGCGCATGGCGACATCGGTTTATCGCGTGCCGGTGGCGGATATCGAAGCGACGGCCGTTTTCACCAATGCTTCGCCGGTCGGCGTCTATCGCGGGGCAGGGCGTCCCGAAGCAAACCTGCTCATCGAACGGCTTATGGAAAAAGCCGCGCGACAAACGGGCATCGATCGCATCGAGATTCGCAGGCGAAATCTCGTGACGTCGGCGGAGATGCCGTACACACCGCTCGATACGCCCGGCGGCTATGTCTTCGACACCGGCGATTTCCCGGGCGTTCTCGACAAGTGCCTTGAAGTCGCCGACTGGACCGGCTTCGAAAACCGCCGACAGGAAAGCGCTGCACGCGGGTTCCTGCGCGGACGTGCGGCATCCAACTACATCGAATATTCCGGCGTCGGCAACGAACGCATGGAAGTGCGCATCGACGCCAATGGCGATGCGGCGATACTGTCGGGCACGCACAGCCACGGACAGGGACATGCGACCGCCTGGGCGCAAATCGTCAGCGACAGGCTCGGCATTCCGCTCGCGCGCATCCGCTTCATGCAGGGCGATACGGATGCTGTGAGTTTCGGCCGCGGCACCTATGCCGCGCGCTCCTCGCTCGTCGGTGGTTGCGCGCTCGTTCTCGCCACTGATGCGATCGTCGCGAAGGGCCGGCGCATTGCCGCGCGGCTGTTGCAGGCGAAGGACAGCGAGATCGAGCACGAGCGCGGCCTCTTCCGTCTGCGCGGCGCGAACCGGTCCGTAAATCTCGATGATGTCGCGCGCGCCGCTTTCGCGATGGTGCTGCCGGAAGGCGAAACCATCGGGCTGGAGGCCGTGGGCACCTGGGGCTCCAATCCGCCGGCTTTCCCCAATGGCGCGCAGGCCTGCGAGGTGGAGATCGATCCCGAAACAGGCGTCGTCCGTGTCGAGCGCTTCGCCAGCGTCGACGATATCGGCCAGCCCATCAATCCGCTGATCTGCGAAGGCCAGATCTATGGCGGGCTCGCGCAGGGGCTTGGGCAGGCGCTGCTCGAACACCTCGCCTATTCCGCCGATGGCCAGCTCGCGTCCGGCTCTTTCATGGACTATGCCATGCCCCGGGCGACTGATATGCCCGAACTGAGCCTCGGCTATGCCAACATCGCCGCCGCGACGAACCCGCTCGGCGTGAAGGGCGTTGGCGAGACGAGCGTAATCGCCAGTCCCGCCGTCATCTACGATGCCGTGCTGGACGCGCTTTCCGGGTTTGGGGTCGAGGAGATCGAAATGCCGCTCACGCCCGAGCGCGTCTGGCGGGCGATCAGCGCAGCCCGTCGATAACCGGTTGTCCGATCTGCATATTCCGGCGTGCCGGCGAGAAATCGCCGGCGCCCGGGTCGCCATTTCAGCGGTATTCTCCCGCGCGCCGCGCCTGTGGAACGGATGGTTGCGCTTCTCCGCTTCGGGCG
Organism: uncultured Hyphomicrobiales bacterium; assembly: GCA_903847605.1. GTDB lineage: Bacteria > Pseudomonadota > Alphaproteobacteria > Rhizobiales > Beijerinckiaceae > Terripilifer. Next base: position 102,608 of record CAINED010000072.1, read on the forward strand.
AGGCGAAACCTCTTGCCCCCCGCGCCGCTTTATCCTATTTGAGCCCCGCACACGGCGCGCTGCGCCGCATTGGGGAATAGTTCAACGGTAGAACTACGGACTCTGACTCCGTCAATCTTGGTTCGAATCCAGGTTCCCCAGCCAGCACCCCCGCTAAACATTCAAATCATTGGGTTTCTTCGCTCAGCTCACACTGCTGCCGCGAGGACGCGCCTAAATGCTCCCACAAAGCTCACACATCACCCTCAAAAGGGGGCTATACTATTTTCGCCGGCGGCTCCCTATTCCCTACTCAGGCGAGTTGGCGGTCTCTCTGTAAGCGTGATCGGACGACCGCCTACCGCTCTGCATATGGAGTTGGTTAGGTGTCCACCAGCGAAGAGGTGGACACCAGATGGCGGCGAAGGACGGCATTGGCGGGACGCGGCGGACGTGGAGCCTTGAGGAG
>CAINED010000073.1 GCA_903847605.1 uncultured Hyphomicrobiales bacterium
CTAGAAATAGAGCGTATCCTCATCGAAAAAGTCATTCAACTTTTTCGGGATACGCTCCAGCGTGGCGAGGCCGCGCATTGATCAGAATTTCTGGCGGGACATTACAGCAGAATTGCAGCCCTGCGAGCGCGAAGAAGCGCCGTTCACAGCTTCCGCATGCGGGCGGGCGCGGGCAAAGGTTGCGCTTCCCGCGCATCGGCGGCGAAATAGGCGGCGGCCGCAGCGACCAGCGCCAGCATCAGCGCGAACACCGCTTCCTGCTGGGTTGCGAAAAGGCTCGCCGATTCCAGCACGTTTGCGAGGACGACAATGGTCAGCGGCAGGATGGCGTAGACGGCGATCCACTTGCGCCCGATGGTCGCCAGACTTGCGCCGACAGGTGTTGCGGACAGGATTTCACCGGCCATCATAAGTGCGGCGGCTCCAGCAAGGCCGATGGCAAGACTTGCGAAAGGAAGGGTCGAGATCTTTTCGCCCGCGATGATCTGCACGTCGGCATAGACCATCAGAGCGTTGAACGCCGCCCAGACGCCCAGTATGGCGAAGGCAGAGGGGCGGTTGCCACGCGCAAATCTTGCGAGCGCGCGAAACTTGTCCGCGAAACAGTGTCCGGCGGCGAGATAGACCATGCCGCGCATCGCCTCGATCCAAACGATCCCGCCGTATTCCGTGTGCAGGATTTCCATGATGGCGGCGAGCACAAAGACAGTCCCTGTGCGGAAATTGTGCAGCGCGCGCCATGCCAACAGAAAGCCGGGCAGTACCGTCAGCAATACCGCCAAGTGGAGATAATTGAGCCCGGCCAGCCAGCCTGTTCCTCCGCCGCGAATGATTTGGGACTGCGCCAGCATGGCGACGGCTGCGAACCACAGCGCCAGCGCCAGAGCGAGCGGCCCGATCTTGCGCTGCACATATTCGGCCCAGGTCGCTTCTCGCGAGCGGCGCAGGAACATGCCGGTCAGGACGAGAAAGGCGGGAATGGCGAAGGGATGAAGGAACTGCGCGGCCCCGTCGATCAGCGCAAATCCGAACTTGAGATGCCCGTTTACCCCGGCCAGCGCCATGAAGACGGCGAGCAAAACGGCGATCCCTCGCGCCGTGTCGGCGAAAGCCAGCCGTCCCGTTGGTTCGAAACGGACTTTTGCCTTCGCGCTTGCGGCGAGCCGCTCCGCCAGCGGCGTCTTGCGTGTTTCACCGCCGATTTCCTGCGGGAACGCCTGCGAAAGCGCTTCGGCCATGCGCCGCCACAAGTTCAACCAGAGATCGGCGATGCCTGCGAAAGGATTGGTGATCGCGGGAAGCCTGACAGGCCTTGGCGCATGGCCGCTCGTGTCGCCGCCGAAAACCTTGCGCCGCAGTTCCGTATTGGAGATCGACATTGCCCGCCTGTCCCGTTTCGGATGGCGGTTGTGCCGGATTCCGACAGAATGCCGGCCGGTATGGGATCGCCTCTCCGTTCGGAAAGGGAAGCAGCAAGGAGCGTTCCGGTCTTCTTCCTCAGGCCGCGGCTGGACTGACCGCGGCCGGGACGGGCGCTGACGCGATGACTGGTTTGCGCGGCCGGTTCATCCACAGGATGCCGCCGACCATCGCAAGCGGGATCAATGCAAACCATGATTCTACCACCGCGAGAACCATCGCCACCGCCCAGAGCAGCGACAGCAGATGTTCGAGGATCGCGATGAGCTTGGATTGCGAATGCCGCCGCAGCACCGCCACGCGCCGTCCTGGCATCGGGTGCCAGAAATTCAGGAAGGCCGTAGACGCCGCTGCGCCGATGGCGAACAGCGCCGTATAGATCGCTAGTTCGACGCTCGCCCAGGCCAGGGCAAACAATGGCGCCGCCAGAAAACAGCCGAGCGGCACCGCGATGGCCTCAAGCTTGCGCCGCTCGATCACGCCGCGCGGCACCGGCGCGGTGGCCAGAAATTCCGGCGCGTCCTCGCTCGATATCGTCAGCCAGGCGAGCGACGCCGATATCTGTGCGGCGATCACGACGATGGCCGGCGCGATGGATATGGCCATAGAGCCGTTCGGCCCCTGGCTGCGCCAGATCACGATGCTGACCGGCAACGTATAGATCACCTGCAGCATGATCTGGCTGAGCAGCCAGGGATCACGGCCGAGAAGCCGCCATTCCTTGAGTCGGAGCGCCCGGCCCAGCCCCGAGCGGAATTGAACCTGCCGCCGCGCGCGCCGCGCCGAAACGGGCGCCGCCGCCCCACCCGATTGCACGGCGCTCAGCGCGAAGCGCTCGCCGAGCAGCAGCGCGGTCGCCATGAAGATCACGATCGAGATCGAGCACCAAAGCAGCAACGAGACAGGCTCGCCCGCCACGGCGCGCACCGGCAGCCATAGCCAGCCGGATTTGTCGAACAGCATGTTGCCGCCGGGATTCTCGATGGCGGCCACGATGGAGCCGCGGACGCCTTCCGGCATCACATGCAGCGCCTGCAGCGTGAATATGAAGGCAGCGCCGATGATCGTCGCGACAACCTGGCTGACGAGCCGCGTGCGGCGCGGGCCTGCGATCCTGAAGAGAAGCAAGGTGAGGCCGATGCCGGCCGAAGTGCAAATCAGTCCCGTTGCAACAAGCGCGGGGTAAATGGCCAGCCATTGCCAGCCGACGAGCAGTGCGTTCATGTTTGCAATTGGCAACAGGAAGATCGCCACCGAACCGATCGACTCGCAGCCGATGGCGAGCGCGCGCGCTGCAAGGACAAGACGCGGCGGAAGCGGCGATGCGAGCAAAAGGTCGAGATCGTTGCGTGTGTAGAGCGCGCGCGTTGTGCTCGTCAGCGCCTGCGAGACGAGCCATGGCATCACGAACAGCACCGCAGAAGCGACGGCGGGATAGAAGTGAAGCTGGTTGGGTCCGTCGTGCTGTGCAGTCCGGAACCATTGCGCGACGGGTATCGCCAGCACGTGAAAGGCCGCAATCGCAAACAGGAGAATGAGAATGACGGTGCGTGGCGGCAGCGCGCCGAAGACCGAGCGGAAGCGCCGCCAGCTCAGTTTGAGATCATGCAGCGCAAGCCACGTGAGCGTGCCGGGCCGCGTGGCGAAAGCGGGAAGATTCACGCCGCTTTCTCCGTTGCGCCTGTAAGGTCGAGGAAGACGTCTTCGAGCGAGGAATGCATGCTGCCCGCGTGCCGGCGCAGTTCCTCCAGAGTTCCCTGCGCGATCAGCCTGCCATGGGCGATGATGCCGATGCGGCTTGCCAGTCTTTCGGCGACTTCGAGAATATGCGTCGTCAGGATGATCGTTGCGCCTGCCTTGACCCGCCGTGTCAGCAGTTCCTTCACCTGTCGCGCAATCGCTGCATCGAGACCGGTCAGCGGTTCGTCGAGCATCAGGAGTTTAGGCTCGTGAATCAATGCGCCGGCGAGCGCGACTTTCTGCTTCATGCCGCGGGAAAATCCTTCGCATCTCTCGAAGCGATGTTCCCAGAGACCGAGGACATTCAGCAACTCTTCCGCATTCGCTTCGGCGCGGCGCGGATCGACGTTCCAAAGGCCTGCGACAAATTCGAGATATTCGAGCGGATCGAGTTTGTCGTAGAGCATCGGCTCGTCGGGCAGCCATGCGGTGATACCCTTGGCTTCGAGCGGCTTTCGCAAGGCGTCGATGCCGAAGATTTCGATCGATCCAGATGTCGGCGGCAACAATCCGCCGACCATGCGCAAGGTCGTCGTCTTGCCCGCGCCGTTGGGGCCGAGCAGCGCATAAAATTCGCCGGGCTGAACGCAGAGATCGAGATGATCGACAGCGGTTTTGTTGAAGACTTTCGTCAGACCGGTCAGGCGCAAGGCCAGCGGTTCTGCGGAAGGCGCGCCCGCGTCCGGCGTTTCTCTTGATGTCATGACGGTCCCGGTCGTTGCTGTTTGACCCTGATTTAGGTTTGCAACTTTAAGACCTTAGCCTTGATCGCCCGTTACCTTGCAGGCGCTTGGAGCCGCCCATGTTTGCGGCTATGGTTAACCAAATCGCAATATGAGTGGGAGGAACTCCATGGCCGGCAGGCGTCTTTGTGTCATGCGTGTGCTTGCAGCTTCGGCTGCGCTGACAATGCCGGCGTTGGCATTTGCGCAATCTCCCGCCGAGTTCTTCCGCGACAAGACCATCACGATTCAGGTCGGTTATGGAGCCGGCGGTGGTTACGACATGACGACGCGCATCGTGGCCCGTCATCTCGGCAAGCACATTCCCGGCAATCCCAATGTTGTCGTCGGCAACATGCCCGGCGCGGGCAGCATGCGCGTCGTCAACTTTCTTTATAACGCCGCGCCGAAAGACGGACTGACCCTCGGCGTCTTCGGTATGCTGCTGATGCTCGAACCCCTGCGCGGCAATCAGAACATGAAGGCAGAGCCGGCGAAATTCGAGTGGATCGGCTCGATGCACAACGACATCAATGCCTGCGGCATCTGGAAGGGCGGCGGCGTTGGGATCAAGACGCTAGACGATCTGTTGAAGTCACAGAAGACCATCGTCTTCGGCTCGACCTCGCCCGAGGCGGAAACTGCAACTTATCCGACCATCCTGCGCAAGCTGCTCGGCGCGCCGGTCAAGGTCATCAATGGCTACAAAGGTACGCGGGAAATCAACCTCGCCATGCAGAACGGCGAGGTCCACGGCACCTGCGGGATGTATGAGTCCACCGTCCGCACGTCCTATTTCTCGGATATGCAATCGGGCGACCTGACGATCTTCTTTCAGGCAGGCCTCGACCGGAAGATCGGCCTCTTCGGACCTGCGACCTCGGCCGGCGAAATCCTCAAGGACGATGAGGCCCGCCAGATCGGCGAACTGTTGTTCCGACCATCCGAGATTACGCGCCCGCTCGCGGCTCCGCCCGGCACGCCCGGGGATCGCGTGGCGGCTCTCCGCAAGGCGCTGGGCGACACGATGAAAGACCCAGCCACCATCGAGGACGGCAAGAAGATCAGCATCGAATTTGCGCCCATGTCAGGGGAGCGCGTCGCTGAAATCATCGAAAAATTCTTCAAGACGCCGCCGCATCTCGTAAAAAGGGCGACCGACCTTTCATCGGAATAGTCTTTGGTCAAGGACTTGAGCATCGATCATAACGTGCGTTATGATAGCTGGCGTTAAGATCAGCTCTGCTTAAGGTTTCCCGTGGCGCACGGTCTCGAAAAGGACCCTCTCTTTCTCCTCTACGACGTCGCGCGCCTGATGCGCACGCGCGCGGACCAGCGCGCCCGCCACATGGGAATGACACGGGCGCAATGGGTTATCCTTGCCTGGCTGGAACTGGAGCCGGGCCTTTCCCAGAACGAACTCGCCTCGCTCGTGGAGGTCGAACCCATCACTGTGGCGCGCCTGATCGACAGGCTGGAGGCCCGCGGCTTCGTGGAGCGCCGTGCAGATCCGAAAGATCGCCGCATCCGCCGTCTTCACCTTCTGCCGGCGGTCAGCCCCGTTCTCACGGAAATTCGGGCTTATCGGTCAGAACTATCGGCATCGATTGCTTCGGCCGTCGGCGATGAGCGCCTTGCGGCGCTGACGGCTGCGCTTGTCGACCTTAAGGCGGCGCTGCAGGAAGTGGCCCAATCGTCTCCGGCGGGGAGGGCGGCGTCGTGAGTTCCACCGCCAATGTCCCCCGCGAACCCGCGCCGCGCGAAGCCGGCAAGGTCGTCGAACTGCGCGAGCCCAAAGAGCCTGCGCCGGCCCCGGAAACGCCGCCGCCAACCGCCCGTGACGAAAAGCAGGCAGTGGCGTCACAGGCTGCGCCCGTGCCGCGGCAGCCGACGCGCTACGGACGCGGCGTTGTGCGCTCGATTCTCATGCTCGGCGGCATCGCTGCGGTGATCGTCGCTTGCGCTGTCTTGTGGCTGCGCGGCGGTCGATATGTCTCGACCGACAATGCCTATGTGCGCGCCGCCAAACTGATGGTTTCGACCGATGTCTCCGGGATCGTCGCTTCCGTCGAAGTGAAACAGGGCCAATCGGTCGAACCCGGACAAATCCTGTTCCGGCTCGACCCGCGCCAGTTCGAAATCGCTGTCGCCGCCGCCGAGGCGCAACGCGATCAGGCTCGCCTCACCATCGAGGCGTCACGCGCAGATTACATCAGGCTGCGCAGCGATATCGCCGCGCAGGAAGCGCTGGTGTCCAATGCGCGCACGAATTTCGAACGCGCCGATGCGCTCGCAAAACGCAACGCGGGGTCGCAAGCGACATATGACCAGTCGCGTTTCGCGCTCGCGGCCGAAGAGAACAGGCTGAAGTCATTGCAGCAGGCCGCGCAGGTCGCGCTGACGCGCCTTGGCGGCGATGCGCAACGCGCGACGGAAAAGCATCCGCAGTTTCTCGAAGCGCAGGCGCGCGTTGCCGAAACAAATCGCCAGCTCGAACGCACCATCGTGCGCGCGCCCTTTGCTGGCACTGTGACTTCGGTTGAGCAATTGCAGCCCGGCACATTTCTGGTCGCCGCAACGGCGGCGCTGACGAATACCGGCGCGGTTGGCCTCATCGCGCGCGACAACATCTGGATCGAGGCGAACCTGAAGGAGACCGATCTCACTCATGCGCGCAACGGCAATCCCGTCGAGATATCAGTCGATACTTATCCGGGCCGCGTGTGGACCGGCAAAGTGGATTCAATTTTTCCTGCGACGAGTTCGGAATTCTCGATCCTGCCGGCGCAGAACGCCGGCGGAAACTGGGTCAAGGTCGTGCAGCGCATCCCCGTGCGCATCGCCGTCGAACGAAAGGCGGGCGATCCGCCCTTGCGCGCCGGCATGAGCACGATTGTGACTGTCGATACGGGTCACAAGCGTACGCTCGCCGATTTGTGGACATTGCTGGGCATTGCCAAGCCGCCCGTCGATCTGAACTGGATCGAAAACCTCGCAGCGACCGGAAAATAACGCGCGATGGAGGCGTCCTCCACATTCAAGGTTCCTCCGCATCGCGGCGTGATCGTTATCTGCACGATCTCGGCAACCCTGATGCAGACGCTGGATTCGACCATCGCCAACGTCGCTTTGCCGTATATGCAGGGCACGTTTTCCTCGACGCTCGATCAGGTCACCTGGGTTCTCACCTCCTACATTGTGGCGGCTGCAGTGATGACTGCGCCGGTCGGCTGGCTGGCGGCGCGCTTCGGTCGCAAGCGCGTCTTCGTGATTTGCCTCGGCGGCTTCACCCTGTCGTCCGTCATGTGCGGCTTTGCCTATTCGCTCGAGCAGATGGTCTTCTATCGCGTGCTGCAGGGCGCGACCGGCGCGGGCATCGTGCCCTTGTCGCAATCGGTCATGATGGACGTTTACCCCATGAGCCAGCGCGGCAAGGCGATGGCCATGTGGGGCATGGGCGTGATGGTCGGGCCGATCATCGGCCCGACATTGGGCGGCTACCTCACCGACACCTTCGACTGGCGCTATTGCTTCTTCATCAACCTGCCGTTCGGACTTGCAGCCATGGCGGGCATCGGACTTTTCCTTCGCGACCGTGAGCCCGATCCCGCCATGCGTTTCGACTGGACCGGCTTCATCGTTCTCGCGATAGGCCTGGGCGCGCTGCAACTGATGCTCGATCGCGGCGCGCATAACGACTGGTTCGAGTCGACGGAAATCGTGATCTATGCGGTCATCGCGGGATTAAGCGCCTATCTTTTTCTCGTCCATGTCTGGCTCGCGCCAAATCCGCTCCTTCCGCCGGGCATTTTTCGCGACCGCAATTTCACCATCGGCCTGATGACGATGTTTTTGATCGGCGCGGTGCTCGTCGCCAGCGTCGCGCTGCTTGCGCCTTATCTGCAGGCGATGGCCGGCTATTCCGCCTGGGATACCGGAATACTTCTCGCGCCGCGCGGCGCGGGCGTGATGTTCGCCATGCTGATCGCCGGGCGGATCGTCGACAAATACGATCCCCGCGTCGTGATGATGGGCGGCATCACCCTGCTTGCGCTTTCTTTGTGGCAGATGTCGCGCTGGACACCGGATGTCGCGCCTTTCGATCTCATCGTCTCCACAACGATGCAGGGTGTCGGCCTCGGCTTCATCTTCATTCCCATGCAGGTGATCGCCTTTGCGACCCTGCCGGTTCAGTACCGCACCGATGGCGCGGCGCTCTTCAGCCTGATCCGCAACGTCGGCAGCGCCATCGGCGTTTCGATCGTCGCGACGATGCTCACAGCGACTACGCAAATCATGCATGCGCAGATTTCCGAAACGCTGACGCCTTTCAACCGCATGGCGCAGACGGGCGGCGCCTATCTGTTCTGGAATCTCGCCAATCCCCGCGGGAGGGCGGCGCTGGACTCGGAAATCGGACGGCAGGCGCTGATCGTCGCCTATTCCAACGACTACCTCGTGATGTTCTGGATCACATTGCCGGCGGCGCTGCTGGTGCTGTTGCTGAAACGTCCCGCGCGGCGAACCGGCCCGCAGCCTGCCGCCGTGCACGCCGACTGAATACACCGCTGCAAAAAACTGCTGGCAATGGAAACGCCGATGCTCTTTTATGCGCCGGCCCGCGCCGCGACATGGCGAGAGAGGGCGGCAATTCCCGCGCATTCCCGCGAACGCGCATAAACAAGCAAGAGGATATCATGGGAGAACACATCACCCTGACGTGCAAGGACGGCGTCAAGATCGGAGCCTATCTGGCCAAGCCCGCGGGCGCGCCGCGCGGCGCGGTCGTCGTGTTGCAGGAAATTTTCGGCGCCAACCAGCACATCCGCGCCGACGCCGACAAATATGCGGCCGCCGGCTATCTGGCCATCGCGCCCGCCCTTTACGACCGCGTCGAGCCAAATGTGGAACTGGGCTATTCCGGCGACGATCCGAAGAAGGGCATGGAAATCCGCGCCAAGACGGAGCTTCCCAAAACGCTGATGGATATCGAGGCCGCGATCGAGGCGGTGAAGTCGGCGGGCAAGGTGGGCATCGTCGGCTATTGCTGGGGCGGCACGCTGGTCTATGCCTCGGCGGTCAATCTGCCGGGCCTCGCGGCGGCTTCGAGCTATTACGGCGGCGGCGTTGCCGCGATGGCCGACCAGAAGCCGAAGATTCCGACGATCTGCCACTTCGGCGAAACCGACCACTCCATCTCCATGGAGGCGGTCGAGAAGGTGAAGGCGGCGCAGCCGGATATGCCTGTTTATGTCTATCCGGCGGGACACGGCTTCAACTGCGACGAGCGCGCGTCCTGGCATCAGGAATCGGCAGAGCTGGCCCGCAAGCGCACGCATGAGTTCTTCGCCAAGCATGTCGGCTGAGCGCGGTCTTGTATCGCTTTGCTGTTGCAGCGCAATGAGGAAGGGGCGGCGGTTCATCGGCCGCCCCGGACCCTGCCGCCGCTGCACAAAATTTCGAATTGCCTGTGACGACGCGGTGACTTAGGGAATATACGGATGCTGGACTAGGGAAACCGGCAACCTAACGGATCAGAGGGCAGGAGGGGGAGCGATGAGTGACCAGGGTGCGGGCGAACACAAACGCCCGATGGGGCTGACTATTCCCGTCGCGCAGGACATCGCCGCCGGCTTATTCCTGATACTTGTCGGCGGATTCTTCGTCTACCAGGGCCGCGATTTGCCGATGGGCTCGCTGCGCGCGGTCGGGCCGGGCATGCTGCCGCGCGCCGTCGCGCTCATGCTGGTGGTCGGCGGCGCAATCCTGCTGCTGATGGCTCTCCTCGACAAGAAGGCGCCGCGTCTGCCGACTTTCTCCTATCGCGGCCCGTTCTTCATCATCCTGGGCATCCTGTGCTTTGCGTTTCTCATCCGCACGGTCGGGCTTGTGGCGGCCGGGCCCGCCGCGATGATCGTGGCGTCCTACGCGAGTTCGGAGACGAGGCTGATCGAGACGGCAATCTTCTCGATTATCATGACGGGCTTCTGCATCTTCCTCTTCAAGTACCTGCTCAATCTGCCGATCCCCGTGATCGCGAACTATTGGTGAGGGGCGCGTCATGGATCTCGTCAATAATCTCGCGCAAGGTTTCGGCGTCGCACTGACGTTTCAGAACATCGGCCTGTGTTTCCTTGGCTGCATGATCGGTACGCTCATCGGCGTTCTGCCCGGCGTCGGCCCCATCGCAACCATCGCCATGCTGCTGCCGATCACCTTCGGCCTGCCGCCGGTCGGCGCTCTCATCATGCTCGCCGGCATCTACTACGGCGCGCAATACGGCGGCTCTACGACAGCCATTCTCGTCAACATTCCCGGCGAGGCGACGGCCGTCGTCACGACTCTCGACGGCCACCAGATGGCCAAACAGGGCCGCGCCGGTACGGCGCTCGGTGTCGCGGCTCTCGGCTCCTTCTTTGCCGGCACGGTTGCGACCCTGTTCATCGCCGCCATGGGCGAGCCGCTGACCAAGCTCGCGCAGCTCTTCGGCCCCGCCGAATATTTCTCGCTGATGGTGATGGGCCTCGTCTTCTCGACCGTGCTGGCGCAGGGGTCTGTCTATAAAGCCATCCTGATGGTGTTGCTCGGCCTCCTGCTCTCGACGATCGGCACCGATCTCGAAACGGGTCAGGAGCGCATCACGATGGGCATCCAGAACCTGTCGGACGGTCTCGACTTTACCCCGCTCGCCATGGGTATTTTCGGGTTCGCGGAAATCCTGCGCAATCTCGATACGCCCGAAGCGCGCGATGTCGTGCGCAGCGCCATCGGACGTCTTCTGCCGTCCATGGCGGAAATCAAGCAGTGCATTCCGCCCGTGCTGCGCGGCACGTTCATCGGCGGGTTGCTCGGCATTCTTCCGGGCAACGGCGCGGTGCTCGGCCCCTTCGCGTCCTACACGGTCGAAAAGAAGATTGCGAAAGACCCGAGCCGCTTCGGCAAGGGCGCGATCGAAGGCGTCGCCGGTCCAGAATCCGCCAACAACGCCGGCGCCCAGACGGCCTTCATCCCGCTGCTGACGCTGGGCATTCCGCCGAACGCGGTCATGGCGCTGATGGTCGGCGCGATGACCATTCACGGCATCATTCCCGGCCCGCAGGTGATGACCAAGAACCCCGATCTCTTCTGGGGCATGATCGCCTCGATGTGGCTCGGCAACGCGATGCTGGTCATCATCAACCTGCCGCTGATCGGCATCTGGGTGAAGCTGCTCAAGGTCCCGTATCGCATGATGTTCCCGGCGATCCTGATCTTCTGCTGCATCGGTATCTACAGCGTGAACAATGCGATGGAAGACGTGCTTTCCACCGCCTTCTTCACCTTCGTCGGCTACCTGCTGATCAAATTCGGCTACGAGCCCGCGCCGATGCTGCTCGGCTTCGTGCTCGGCAAGCTGATGGAGGAAAAATTCCGTCAGGCGATGATCCTGTCGCGCGGAAGCTTCATGACCTTCGTCGAGCGTCCGGTCTCCGCCGTGCTGCTCGCCATCGCGTTCGGTCTGCTGATCATCGCGGCGCTGCCGTCCATGCGAAAGAAGCGCGAGGAAGTTTTCGCGGAATAGCCAAGCTTGGTCCGGCTTTCCCGCCGGGCTATAGGCCGAAAGTCACATGGCGGCCCCTTTGTGGGCCGCCTTTTTGCGCTATATCATCGCGTCGGGCGGCATGGAGCTTCACGAGAGCCCGGCCTGTTGGAGGAGTTCTGATATGAAAAGGTTGCTTGGTGCCGTTATCGGTTGCGTAGTGTTTGCGCTTCCGGCCTTTGCGCAAAATTATCCTACGCGTCCCATTTCGATGATCGTGCCTTTCGCCGCCGGCGGCCCGACGGACATCATCGCGCGCATTGTCGCCGAGCCGATGTCGCGCATTCTCGGCCAGCAGGTGATCGTCGAAAACGTGGCCGGCGCAGGCGGCACGACCGGCATCACCCGTGGCGCCGGCGCCAAGCCCGACGGATACGCGATCATGATGGGCCATATGGGCACGCATGGCGTCGCGCCGGCGCTGTTTCCGAACCTGAAATACAATCCGGCGACGGATTTCACGCCGATCGGCCTGGCGGCCGGTACGCCGATCATCATCGTCGCCAAGAAGAACCATCCCGCAACGAACCTTAAGGAATTTCTGGCCTGGGCGGCGAAAGAGGGCAACAAGGCCAACCAGGCTTACGCCGGCAACGCCTCGGTCTCGCATACGACGGGCATCCTGCTCGGCACAATGATGCCGGGCGCATCGCCGACCCTGGTGCCCTATACCGGGACCGGCCCGGCGCTGAACGATCTCGTCTCCGGTCAGGTCGATTTCATGACCGACCAGATCGTCAACGTGGTCGAGCAGATTCGCGGCGGCAATATCAAGGCCTTCGCCATCGCGACGCCGCAGCGCTCGCCCGCCCTGCCCGACCTGCCCACCACAAAGGAAGCGGGCCTGCCGCAGTATGAGGTCAGTGCATGGAACGCTGTCTTCGGTCCGAAGGGCCTGCCGGCCGATGTGACCGCGAAGCTTCAGGATGCACTGAACAAGGCGCTCGACGATCCCAATTCGAAAAAGCGTTTCGACGATCTCGGCGGCGTTGTTCCGGGTCCGGACGGCCGTGGCGGTCCCGCGTTGCAAAAGCTGGTCGAGAGCGAACTCGCCCGCTGGGTGCCCGCCATCAAGGCGGCGACCGGCAAGAAATAATCCGCAATGAAATAATCCGCATCGCGGTGCGATTTGACTGAAGGCAAGAAGCGGCGGGCGACACCCGCCGTTTTTTAATTCGCTCTCTAAGGGATGCGATCATCCGCTCACTCGACGGCGATGGGCGGATCGGGTTAGATCGCGACAACCAATGTTCGCGGGAGAACGTCCATGATCGTGAAAGATCACAAGCACCTCACTGAAGTCGTCGTCGAGACCATGAAGCGCACGCCCGATCCGCGCCTGCGCGAAATCATGGTGTCGCTCGTCACGCACATGCATTCCTTCGTGCGTGACGTGAAGCTGACGGAGAAAGAATTCCAGATGGCGCTGGAGATCGTGAACGCCATCGGCCAGGCCTCGTCGGACACGCATAACGAAGCGTCGGTCATGTCGGGTTCGCTCGGCGTGTCGCAACTCGTGTGCCTGTTGAACAACGGCAACATGGGCGAACAGGAAACCACCCACAATCTGCTTGGGCCCTTCTGGCGCAAGGGCGTCCCGGATGTCGAGAATGGCGGCACATTGCTGCGCTCCCCGACGCCCGGCCCCGCCATGCTGGTAGAGGCCGTGGTGCGCGATCCCCAGGGCAATCCGGTGGCGGATGCCGTCGCCGACATCTGGCATTCCTCGCCGGTGGGCCTCTATGAGCAGCAGGATCCGGAGCAGGCGGAAATGAACCTGCGCGGCATGTTCAGGACGGACAAGGACGGCAAGTTCTGGTTCTGGTCGGTCAAGCCGGCGGGCTATCCCCTGCCGATCAACGGCCCGCTCGGGACGCTATTGAAAGCGCAGAACCGCCAACACTATCGCCCCGCGCATCTGCACGTGATGATCGTAAAGCCCGGCTACAAGACGATGATCTCGCAGGTCTATGATCAGGACGACGAACTGATCGAGAAGGATCCGCAATTCGGCGTCACCAAAAAACTGCTCGGCAATTACAAGCGCCACGACGAGCCCGCGCCCAAGTCCGGGGTCGCCTCGCCCTGGTACAAGCTCGATTATGAGTTCATCGTCGAAAAGGGCGAGTCCACGCTGCCCCGTCCGCCGATCAAGTAAAGCGATTTCCCCGCGGGATTTGCTGGGCTCCGCCTTGAAGTTTCCCGTCGGACGTGGTCCCTATAGATGAAGGGATCACGGAGGGTGGATTATGATTTCGCGTCGTCATGTTATTCGCAACGGCCTGCTGTGCAGCGTCTTCGCCGCAGCGGGCCTGCCGGCCTTCGCCGCACCGACTAGCCTGCAGATTTTCGTCCCCGCAGCCCCCGGCGGCGGCTGGGACCAGACGGCGCGCTCGATCGAAGCGGCGATGCGCAAGGACAACATCATCACGAACTTCCGCGTCGAGCACCGGCCCGGCGCCGGCGGCGCTGTGGGCCTGCCGGTCTTCGTCTCGACCAAGAAGGGCAATCCCGAAGCGATCATGATCGGCGGCCTCGTGATGGTCGGCTCGCTCGTCGCCAACAATAGCCCAGTCGGGCTTTCCGCGGTGACGCCGATTGCGCGGCTCACCGGCGAAGCGGAAATCATCGTCGTGCCGGCGCAATCGCCGTTCAAGACGATGCAGGATCTCGTCGCCGCGATGAAAGCCGATGTCGGCAAGGTTTCCTTCGCGGGCGGCTCGGCGGGCGGCACCGATCATATTCTCGCGGGCATGATGGCCAAGGCGCTCGGGCTCGATCCGCGCAAGGTGGCCTATGTCGCTTATGCCGGCGGCGGCCCGGCCCAGGCCGCGCTCCTCGGCAATCAGGTTTCGGCCGGCATTTCCGGCGTCGGAGAATTCGCCGAACAGGTCAAGGCCGGCAAGCTGCGCGCGCTGGCGGTTTCGTCGTCAAGCCGCGTCGCCGATTTCAAGGATGTGCCGACACTGAAGGAAGCGGGCGTCAACGTCGAACTGTCGAACTGGCGCGGCGTTTTCGCAGCGCCGGGCATTACTGATGCCCAGCGCAAGGATCTCGTGGACCTTATCGAGAAGATGGCGAACGGTCCGGCGTGGAAGGGCGAACTCGGGACGAAGGGCTGGGACGGCCTGCTGATGACCGGCGACGCCTTCAAGAAATATGTCGACGATGAAGTCGTGCGCATCACGGCAGTCCTCACCGACCTCGGCCTGAAGAAGTAAGCCGCGATGCCTGATGGCGCGGGGCAAGATCGACAGGGAAATCGCGGCGATCTTGCGATCGGTGCAGGAATTATCCTGCTGTCGCTGGCGCTCGCCTGGCAGGCGAGCGTCATTCCCGGTTCGGCGAGCTATGCGCAGGTCGGCGCGGACGTCTTTCCGTGGATCGTCTCGGCGATGCTCTTCATGCTCGGGATTTTCCTGACGCTCGCGGCATTGCGGGGCGGCTGGTCGCATGAGATCGAGGATGCGCCCGAGAGTACCGACTGGCGCTCGCTCGGCTGGGTGGCGCTCGGCCTCATCATCAACGCCGCCGCCATCGAATATATCGGCTTCATTCTCGTTTCGACGGTCATGTTCGCGCTGATCGCACGCGGCTTCGGCAGTACGCAGCCGATCCGCGACGCGGCCATCGGCTTCGCGCTCGCGCTCGTGTCCTATGTCGGCTTCGATCGCGTGCTCGGCTACAAGATCGGCAGCGGCCTCATCGAGAGTCTGATCTGATGGATGCGCAACTCTGATGGATACTCTTGCCCATCTCGCCAACGGCTTCGCGCTGGCGCTGACGCCGATCAACCTGTTGTGGTGCCTTGTCGGCGTGACCGTGGGAACCGCCATCGGTGTACTGCCGGGCCTTGGCCCCGCGCTCACCATCGCGCTGCTGCTGCCGCTCACCTACAAGGTCGATGCGACCTCGGCCTTCATTCTCTTCGCGGGCATCTACTATGGCGCGATGTACGGGGGATCGACGACGTCGATCCTTTTGAACACGCCCGGCGAAAGTGCGACCATCGTTACCTCGCTCGAAGGCAATCGGATGGCGCGCAGCGGTCGCGCCGGCGCGGCGCTCTCGACGGCGGCCATCGGCTCCTTCGTGGCAGGAACCATCGGCACCATTGGCCTGACTTTCGCGGCCGAGCCCGTCGTGCGTTTCGCGCTGAAATTCGGCCCGGCCGAATATTTCTCGCTGATGGTGTTGAGCTTCGTCACCGTATCCGCCGTGCTCGGCTCCTCGGCGCTGCGCGGCCTCACGGCGCTCGCGGTCGGCATCTTTCTGGGCATGATCGGCATCGACCTGCAGACAGGCCAGCCCCGCTTCGCCTTCGGCGTGACGGAACTGCTCGATGGCATCAACGTGCTCATCGTCGCCGTCGGCCTCTTCGCCGTGGGCGAGACGCTCTATCTCGCCGCCCATGGCAAGCGCGGGCCGCAGGAAGTGCTGGTGGTAAAGGATTCCATCTGGATGAGCGCAGCCGACTGGGCGCGCTCGTGGAAGCCGTGGCTGCGCGGCTCTTTCCTCGGCTTTCCCATTGGCGCCATGCCGGCGGGCGGCGCGGAAGTGCCGACCTTCCTCTCCTACTGGATGGAAAAGCGCTTCTCGAAACACAAGGAAGAATTCGGCACGGTCGGCGCCATCGAGGGTGTCGCGGGGCCGGAAGCCGCGAACAACGCCTCGGCCGCCGGCGTGCTCGTGCCGATGCTGGCGCTGGGCCTGCCGACATCGGCAACCGCCGCCATCATGCTTTCGGCCTTCCAGAGCTACGGCATCAATCCCGGCCCGCAATTGCTGGACACGCAGCCGGCGCTGGTCTGGTCGCTGATCGCCAGCCTCTACATCGGCAACGTGATGCTGCTGGTGCTGAACCTGCCGCTCGTCGGCCTCTGGGTGAAAATCCTGAAGGTGCCGGAGCCGCTGCTTTATGCCGGCATTCTCGTCTTCGCGACCATCGGCACCTACGGCATCAGCCGCTCGGTGGTGGACCTGCTGCTGCTCTATACGATGGGCGTGATGGGCTACCTGATGCGCCGCTTCGATTTCCCGACTGCGCCCGTCATCATCGGCATGATCCTGGGGCCGCTGGCCGAGCAGGAATTCCGTCGCGCGATGACGATCAGCCAGGGCGACCTCACCATCTTCTTCACGCGACCGCTGTCGCTGACCTTGCTGGTGATCGCCGCGCTCGCGGTCGCCGGGCCGTATCTTGCGAAGCTGGTGCGGAAGCCGGCGGCGGGGTGAGGCAGCAGCGACGATTGGTTTCGCTTTGTTGGTGGAGGCCTAAAACCTCCCCCCGGTCGTAAACCCGCCATCGTCGTCGGACGATCCGCCGCCCCAGGAACTGTCGGACGAACCGCCGGAAGAACCGCTATCATCAGGCCACGGTCCACCCTTGCCGGCGTTCTTCATGGCGTCTTCGATCCACTCGCCGATATCGCCCCAGCCGCTGGCGGTGCTGCCGCCTTCATTGCGCTTCTGGCCCAAAATGTCATCGAGGCCCCAGTCGCCGGGCTGGCCCGACCAGCCGCCGCTCATGCGCCCGCCGCGGCCCCATGAACCGCCGCCGGGTGTCTGGATGCCGCCGCCGAAATCGCCGCGCGCGCGCGGCTTGCGCCGCCTGAAACCGTCTTCGAGCATGTCGTCGATACGCCCGCCGCGCAGCGCGCCCGCGAGAATGCCGCCGATCAGCGAGCCGATGAAATCGCCGCTCTTGAAGCCACCGAAGGGATCGTCGTATCCCCGCTGGCGGAAACTGTCGCTGGTGCGCTCGAGTTCCTGCCGGCGTTGCGTGTGTTCCAGTGTGGCCTGCCGCGCCTTTGCGATCTGCCGGTCGGTCGCCTCGATGGCGTCGCGCACTGCGCCGATGCGCCGCACGATGTTTTCATCTTCCGGCGTCGGCGTCGCCTGCGCCTCGCGCATCAGCTTGCGCAAGTCTTCGCGCGACAAAGCCTCAGCCATGATGTCGATGGCGCGCTTGAGCAGCGGATCGCTCGATTCTTCCGGCGCGGTGCGGTTTTCCTCCTCGCGTTTCTTCAGATCGTTTTCGAGCGCGTCGGCGCGCACATCGGCCTCTTCATGGCGGGCTTCCGCTTGCGACAGCGCTTCTTCCAGCGCCTTGACGCCATCGGCTTCGAGTTCCGCGCGTTCGAATTGCGTCAGCTTCTGCGCCTCGGCCTCTGCGTCCTTCGCGAGGCGCTCGGCATGATCGCGCAGGCGCGCGGGAATTTCGTTGAGCATGAAATAATTGGGCCGCAACTCCTCGTAATCGATGAGGCGGGCGACCTTGCCGTCGAAGAAGCGCGCGAAAAATCCGGCCTTGTAGGCCGCCGTGCCGTAGCCGCGCGACCACAGATACATGAAAAGATGATCGGCCTCGTAGGGCTTCTTCTTGCCGCTCTTTTCGTCTTCGGAAAGTTTCGCCTTTTCGGCAGAGCCGGCGGCGGTTTCTTTCAGTCGCGCCGCGTTGGCAATGAGGTCTTTCCAGCGCGGATCGCTTTTCAGCCGCGCCTGCGTCTTCGCGCGCAGCTCGTCGACTCGATGGGCAGCGGCCTCGACTTCGCCGGCAGCCGCGTTGCGTTTTGCGCCGGCCTCTTCGATCTGCTTGCGCAGGGCATCGCGTTGCGATGCGGCTTCATTGAGCTTCACCTGACGCTGCGCAATCAGCACCAGCGCCTGCCGCTCGGAGGAATCGAGCGGACCCGAAACCTTTTCACGCGACAGCGCATCGAGACGCACGCGCGCCAATGCGCGCCAGGACTGCGCTTCTTCGGTGCGCAGCCGCGCAGCTTCGGCCATCGCAGAATTCAGCGCGGCGACGAGGGCCTCCTCCTCGCGACGCACGCCCATCAGCGCCGATTGTATCTGCGAAAACGCGTCGCGGCCGGAAATCATTGCGTCACCACTTGGTGAGATAGGCGCCGATGGCAGGCATCGACCATGTGGGTTCCAGCGCGCCGCGCGCCTTGCGGCCCAGAACATTGTTCTGGATGATGCCGTCGTCGCGCTTGTCGCGGGATATGTCGTCGTATGTCTTCTGCGGCACGCGCACGGCGAATTTGGCGACGTTGGCGATAGCGTTGTCTTCCTCGCTGCGAACAGGCAGTGTCAGCTTCTGGCCGGACGGCGTGATCGCCTCGACGACGATGTAATAATTGCGCGCGTCGCGATTGACGTTGGGCGTGCGGAAAAGGCCTGTCGTCTCGCCGCGCGCCGAGACGATGCGCAATTCGTAGTCCTGAACGATGCGCGCGCGCAGATCCTGCATCGACTTGATGACAGCGCGCGTGGCGGTCGCGTCCTTGCGCGCGAGCGCCGCTTCTCCATCGCTTGCAAGTTTGTCGATAGCCGCACGCGCATCGTCGGTGCGCGCTTGCGACAGCGTTGTCGCCTTCTCATCCGCGAGTTGCTTTGGAAGAGTCTGCGTAATCTCGACTGTCGCAGCGGTCCGCGTCCGTTGCTCCTGAATGCCCGTCCAGACACCCGCGCCAAACCAGACAAGGAGGACAGCCAGCACAAGGCCAAGCGCCGCACCGGATATCACTCGATTGACCCAGAGATTGGCCCAGAAACGGCCGAAGGCGGAGCCCGATCTTTTATAGGTGAAGCGCGACTCCTTGAGCGCCTTGATGCCTTCCTCGAGGATGCGGTCGTTAACCTCGAGACCTTGTCCTTCGTAGATTTCGCGCAGGCGCTTCTTCAGCGCCTCGTCGCGATCGCCCTGCGCAAGTTCCTTTTCGACAAGCCGCTCTTCATGGCGCAGCGTATCGACGACATCCATGGCGAGCATGAGATCGTCGAGACGCGGCTGCGCAACTGCCGTGGCGGTCGTCGTGTCGGACATGGGATAGGTCCTGCGCAGCTTTGCGTTACGAAGGCTTCGCCTCGAGTTCGATCACGAGCGCATTGCCCTTGGTGGCGAGTTCGGCGATACGGCGCTTGCCGTCTTCCACCGCGTCGCGAATCTCCTGCGAATTTTCGGTCGCAAGCTTGCGCATTTCCGCGATGATCTGCGTGGACTTCTCCTGAAAGTTGACCACGCTGTCGACGAGCTTCTTCACGGAGTCGGCACGAAGCGTCGGGCCATAGCCGGCTTTCAGCGCCTCTTCCTGAATCTTGCCGCCGATTTCCGCGAGCACCTCGATCGACTTCGACACGCCTTCCTTCATCTCGTTCAAAGTCTGCGTCGATTCATGCAGGCCGAACATGCCGGTGAACGATGCTTTCAGCGCCGTCAGCACGCTTTCATTTGTCGAGAAGAAGGAGACGGCCTGCTGATAAACGCGCTCCTTCGCGGACGTCGTCTGCATCAGGCGCGCCATAATGACTTCGGACGTGTTGTAGCCGATGGTCAGATTGTCGGCGAGATCCTTGGAAATCTGGTAGCGGCCTTCCTCGTTCTGCATGCGCCGAAGATATTCGTCGCGCGTCAGTTCGAGCCTGGCGCGCTCGGCAGGAACCTCGCCCTTGTAGGCCGTGATCGCATCGGCCGCCTTGCCGAGATCGACGCGCGCCGCATTCAGTTTCTCTTCCGCGAGTTTCAGCACTTCGAGCGCGGAAACTTCCGCCTGCTTCAGAGCGCCGCGAAAGTCGCGATAGGCCTCGATGATGATATGCTCGCGCTCGATATTCTTTTTCGTGTCGCGCGCGACGCCGACATAGACATCCTTGATCTCGTCGAAACGCGCCGCGATGTCGCCGCGCGAAATTTTCATCCATGCATTGGTGCCGCGCTCGAATATGCTGAGCTTGCCGTCGGAGATCTGGTCGACCATGCGCTTGGCGTCGTCGCGAATCGAGTTGAAGCCTTCGGTGATCTTCTCGTAGCGCTGGCCGATTTCCATTTGCGAAATCTGCTCGCGCACCACTTCGTTGAAGACCGACATCTGGCCGAGCGTGCGGGTGATGACGGCGATGCGGTCCGGCGAGAGGTCGGTGATCTTTTCGAGCAGTCCGACGATCGGCGCTTCCTGCGGTCCGGTCGGCAACAGGCCGATGTCGCGCAGCGCGCCCATCGCCTTGTCGAGATATTGCATCGGCGTTTTCACAACCACTTCGTTCATGATCGCTCTCCTCGAATGGGTCCAACCGGCGCCATATAGATGGTGCGCCAAGGCGGAAATGTAACGGTCCTAGCGCAAAGCGCGGCTGATCGCGAGATGTGCAGAGTCCCGGCAGTGCCGGCCGACTACGCGTTTCGATTTGTTTCTAAAAAAAGACACGCTAAATCAGGGAATTGGCTGTTTCAGTGTCCCTTCGCCGCATCGCTTGCTTCGAGGCGCTGCGCCATATCCCGGCGCTTCGGCCAGGACCATAGCCAGAACAGCAGCATGACGAGTGCGCCGCCGCCGATGGTCGCCTGCAAACCCGCGTAATGAGCGATCCAGCCCATAATCACCGCGCCGACAGCCGGCAGTCCGTAGGCGAAAATGATGAAGAGGCTCATCACCCGCGCGCGAAAGGGCGCATCGACGCTGTTCTGCACCAGCGTCTGCGCGGCGACGTTGCCCGACAGCATGAACGCGCCCATCACGGCGAGAAATGCCGCAGCCATCCAGATATGGCCGAACTGCATGGAGAGCATCAGCGAAACACCGGTGAGGATCGTCGAGAAGATCAGCAAATTCGTCAGGCCTTGCATCTCGCCGCGGCGCGCAAGCAAGAGGCTGGCAAAAAGCGCGCCGATGCCGATGGCCGCCAGTAGGAATGCGAGGCCGCCGGGACCTGCATCGAAAATCTGTCCGGAGACGCCGGGCATCAGTTCAATCACCGGCCGGATGAAGAAACTTGTCGCCGCCAGCATGATCATCACGAAGCGGATGCCGCGGTGATGCACGACATAGGAAATACCCGAGCCGATGTCTGCGAGAAGGCTGTTCTCGCGCTGCTGGGCAGGCTTTGCTTCCTCGATGTGGATCGTGCGCAGGAGAAGGAAGAACAAGAAGAACGTCAGTGCGCACAGGGCGATGACCGCGCCCGCGCCAAGCCACAGGATCAGCGCGCCCGCTATGCCCGGCCCGACGATGCGCGAGGCATTGAAGGACGCCGAGCCCAGCGCGATGGCGGAGGAGAGATCCTTGCGCGTCACCATGGCGTTCACCGCAGACATGCGCGCGGGCTGACCCAATGATTCCGCCGAGCCGAAGCAGGCGGTGATGACGATCAGCCCGAAGATGCCGATGACATCAGTGAGAATGAGGAACGCCAGCAGCGCAGCGAGCGCGCCCGCGAGAATTTGACTGAGGCGAATGAGGCGCATGAAACCGAAACGGTCCGCGAGCGCGCCGGAGAAAATCGTAAGGACCACAGTCGGCACAAGGTCGGCGAAAGCCACCGCGCCGAGCCAGCTCGTCGAATGCGTCATCTCCCAGGCCAGCCAGCCAATGGCGGTGCGGTACATCCAGCGGCCGACTGAGGCGAGCGAATGGCCGGTCCAGTAGCGCCGGAAGAGCGGAATGCCGAGGGCGCGGCCCGCGCCGCCGAGGATATTTGTGAGCACTGACAAAACCTGTGGGGGAGCCGCAGACCGCGCGGACTGGAGTCGTTTAGGAGGGCAAGCCCGAAGGCAGCGCAAGTGCCGCAGGTGCGGGCGCGGCCTGCATCATCCGCATGGCTTGATGGAGAGCCGCAGCTTGCGCATTGCTGCTGCGGGGCCGATGGGGTAAACAAGTCGCGTCGCGCCACGCGCCGGCACCCATAGCTCAGCTGGATAGAGCGTTGCCCTCCGAAGGTGCCTCAACGTCCACGCAGCCTTTTGTAATATATAACAAAATGTCCCGGTTTGTTGACAACCGGCACAGATGCGCCACTGCCTTCGACCCGGCTCACCAACTCCGGCAAGAACAGCCATTCGGAGCCGTCCATCATAGGTCTGTATAGAAAGATCCATGTTGTCGCTGGCTAAGTGCCGCCGCCGAACCGTAACTATCCTTACCACAACTGGGAGCTGGCCGAATGAGACGTCTGATCCCTTTTTTGGCTTTGGGCCTCATCGGTGCCCCCGCGCTGGCCCAAGAGACCGTCTCACTGCGCTGCACCGTAACCTCGAAAAGCTGGACTTGGGTGAAAGGCGAGTTGACCTCCGCCCCGACAGGACCGTTTCTGCCAGTCGAGTTAAACTTTGATATTACAGGACGGCGCGCGGTCAGCGTCGAGGCATGGCCAAAGCGGGGCGAACCCAATCTTTGGACCGTCGATGCCTCACAAGGGTTCTACATTCTGCATCGCTCCGAAAAACAAAACCCCATGGTCGAAAGCTTCTCGGCGCGCATCGACCGCGCAACAGGAATCTACACGCTCGACGTAACGGTTGTGCAAGGCATTATGCGCAGCGTTCACAAGACCGAAGGGCCGTGCGAGAAGCGCGAACCCAACAACAAGTTCTAACCCGTATCCGATTTCCCTAAGCTACCGCCGATTCTGCGGGCCGGTGGGGTTCACCAACGAGAAAATCGGCGCATTTTAGAGGAAGCCGGAGCATTTCCCGGGTTCCAGTTGGACAATGCTCGAAAGGTCCTAGAGTGGAATAGGCGCGCGAAAAATCTGTGGGCATCTTAAAGAGGTCCTTGAATGTCTGCTCGTTCGGCAGCGCAACCAGTTACTATCTCCGATAGCATGGCCACTTCGGATTAAATATCGTGGGCACAGCCTTTCATCTCATTTTTCCGGTCCTGAATCGTAAGGTGACACTTTGCGGTCTCTCGTCTTTGAAGCTCGACGCTGAAACGGATCTGCGGACTGTCCCCGATGGTCACTACGGGGCGATTTTGAATGCTGCTCCAGAACAATACCGTGACTCAGTTCTGACCACTTCCAAGTGTTTATACACCAAAGCGGACTCACACGATGACGCAAAGAAAAAGGTGAGCCTTGTGCACGAAGTTGCTAGGCATACCCTCAACTTCCACTCGGAAAAGGGGCCAGTATTTTTCTCATTCGGCGTCGTTGCGAAAGAGGCGCGGAAATTCAGAGTGATTGATAAGTTTACGTTTGCTCAGGGAACTGATCGCTACAACCTGTCGTCTACATCCTTCTCGTTGAAGTCAGGCACAAATTTCGACGAATTAGCAACCCATTACGCTGCAATTGCGAGTGCGGTTCGCAGAAACCCAAAGGCGCTGCTCACCCTTAATCGGCTGAACCTGTTCTTTGCCAAAGAATCATTCGAGGATCGCGTAATTGATCTAACAATCGCACTTGAGTCATTAATTCCAGGACAAACTGAATTGGCATATCGTTTTGCTTTATATATGTCGTTCATACTAGAGCCAGATCCCGAAAAAAGAAGTAATACATTTTCTTTGTTTAAAGCGCTTTATTCAACGCGGAGCAAGATTGTCCATGGAGGAGCGCTAAGGGCCGATGAAGATTCCGTCAGGAAGGTTCAGGACAACCTTGAAGAGGTTGGGAGACTCGGAAGCAGTGCGATTGCCTATTATCTCTTTTACCACAGCCAAAACCGCGAATTGCCGTGGGAGAATCATCTACAAGACTTAGTGATAAAGAGTGCGGCTCGCATCGTGGATTGAGGCTGAGATGAAGAGAAAAGTTCACATCCGACTTCCCGATACATTGACGGTTCCTGTTCTCAGGCACGCTGTTCTAGGAGTTGATGTTTTGCGTGGTTACGCGAGGTTGTGCGATCTTGCGCTTATCTCTCGTGCAGACATTTTTGATCAGAAAACTAATCCTAGAGGAACTCAACGGGATCTCAGTCCAAAGCACGCTCGAGATGCTTACCTATATATTCGCAACGAAGAGTTTGCCTTCTGGCCAGAGATCTTTCTCTGTGTGCGTGATGCAAATGTAATTTCCGTTTCTACCCCAGATGCGAACGGCTTGTGTAGGCTAACGTTTAAAAAGACAGAGATTGCGAAAAGTAGTGAAATAAAGATCTCTCGCGTAGATGGAAATCACCGACTGCATTTTGCAGGTGGTGATACTGAGGGCTATGAGCCTATCACGAAGGTGGTTTCTTTTTGCCTTGCAAGGTCCTTAACTCTCGATGAAGAGATAAAGCTGTTCAAAGATATCAATAACAATCAACGTCGTATGAGCACGAGTCATCTTGATAACATCACCACGCGGCTTACTGAAGAGGAAAAGCTGAAGTATTCTGATCCCCCATTATACATTGCAAAGAAATTAGCTACGGACTTGTCGAGTCCTTTAAAGGGCCTAGTGAATGAAGGAGGTAAGCCGAGTGCGATTCACCCGCTTCCGCTTCGCGGGCTTAAAACTGGTATCGGATACATGCTTTCGCGTCCCACGAACTTGACTGCGCTCGAAGATCGTGACGCGCAATTCAAAGTTATAAGGAACTACTTTCTCGCTATCAAGAAATGGATACCAGAAGTGTTTAAGGAGCCGCAAAAGCATGTCGCGCTGCGAGGCGCTGGATTTTGGGGTGTTTGCTTTATCGGTGCAGAGGTTATTCATCGGGTCCTTGGTAGCGGATCGTTCCAAACCGAAGCAATGCTGGAAGTTCTTCGATCTGGAAAAACTTGGGACTGGTCCAACAACGGTTCCTTTAAGGGGCTCAGCGGGCGCGGTGGTGCAACCGAAATCAGTGGATCAGTAATCTCCGAGTTCCAAGACAAAGGAGGTGTTTCTGTGAAACAGCTGTTCAAACAAATCATGGACGAGTGAGAAAGAACCATAAGATTATTTAGAGATTCATATGGTTCAGTTGAAACTCGAAAGCAATCCAACAATGCGCAACTTGCTTTTATCGATGCAGCAGGGCGAGCGAGAGACTGCTGCCTACGCACAGCAGCGTTCTCCGTGGTGCAATTTGCCGGAAGTCCTTGATCCCGTAGGCTCTCCTGCGCCGATCGAATCCCGGGGTGTGGCTTCGGCACAATAGCGGCACACTGCCTTCGGTCGTCGCCGGGATAATCCTTGGCGGGCCACAGGGGATGTCCTCTGTTCTCTGCAACAGGAGAACAGACATGGCAACGATCCGAAAGCTCAGAGGACGCTGGCAGGCGCAGG
The DNA here is from genome assembly GCA_903847605.1 of uncultured Hyphomicrobiales bacterium. GTDB lineage: Bacteria > Pseudomonadota > Alphaproteobacteria > Rhizobiales > Beijerinckiaceae > Terripilifer. The sequence goes on from CAINED010000073.1 coordinate 25,444, forward strand.
TTCGCAGAAAGGGTCTCGCCCCGCGCGCCCGAAGCTTCGACGCAAAGGCAGACGCGGAGAAGTGGGCACGGCAGCTTGAGTCTGAGGTCGATCGGGCCGGCATACTGCCGGACACGCGTATGGCCGAGTCCACGACCTTAAAAGACGTCCTGCTGCGGTATCGCGATAGCGTCTCCCCGACGAAGAGGAGCTCCGTGAGCGAGATTGCGCGCATCAATGCCCTGATGACGCGCGACATCGCCTTTCGCACGCTGACGCTGCTCTCAAGCAGCGAGGTCGCACGCTACCGCGACCAGCGCCTGAAGACTGTCTCGCCCGCGACCGTGATCCGGGAGCTGAACCTGATCAGCCATGCCCTCGACACCGCCCGCCGCGAGTGGGGCATCTACCTGCCGGACAACCCGTGCAAGCTCGTCCGGCGCCCGACGCCCCCCAAGGGCCGCATGCGCCGTCTAGGCCCCGGGGAGGAGCAGGAACTGTTGAGCGCCGCCGATGAGGGTCGCAATCGCTACATGCGCCCGCTGATCATTCTGGCGCTTGAGACGGGCATGCGGCGGGGTGAGCTTCTCGACCTGACATGGGAGAATATCGACCTTGATACATGTGTCGCCCATCTCCCCCTGACCAAAAATGGTGATAGCCGGGACGTGCCGCTGTCGCGGCGCGCGGTTGAGACGCTCAGGGGGCTGGAACCCAAGCGAAGCGGGCGAGTGCTACCGCATAGCGGGAACGCGGTCAGATTGTCGTGGGAGCACCTCGTCGACCGCGCCGGTCTCGATGATCTGCACTTCCATGACCTGCGCCACGAAGCCGTCTCGCGCCTGTTTGAAAAGGGGCTGGGACTGATGGAGGTCGCTTGCATCAGCGGACACAAGGAGCTTCGGATGCTCCAGCGCTATACCCACCTAAGAGCCGCCGACCTCGTCTCAAAGCTCGACTGACGGGGAGGACGAAGTCCCAGGATTTTCGCGCTGGTGTCATGGGGGTGCGGGATGTGCTCCGCCCCCGCGGTAGCATCCTCATCACCTGCCAGTCCTACGTCCCATCAATCCATTTTTCGTTTCGTTACAGAATGTGACCAACTTTCTCCGTCAAAACTCCGAGCGAGCGCTATAGGCAATTATGCGGGCGGCTGCTCGCGGAATGGAGAACAGCCATGGGTAACCTTCGAGCGTTGGAGCAGACGCATGGCTTAATGGGAGCCCTTCGCCCCCGTTATTCGGGCGATCCGAACGCCGCTGACAGGGGGCGAAAGCTCAGGTAATTCCTGCGGGCGCGATGGGGAAACAGTCTGTCTGGCCCCAGTGGTGTTTATACTATCCACCTCCTTCTCGGACGTGCCAACACCCTTCAGGCCGCAGCGGCCGCCTGAGCAGCAGATTTGGCATCTCTTTTTTTGGCCCGATGACGCCGAACTCTCTCCCTCGTCTGTCTTGTCTTGCGGGCTTTGTGCGGGTCATTACAACCAAATTTACTTACGATGATTTCATCAAGCTTACCGGCCACTCCGGAGCATGCGCGCATGTGACCGCAATCATTGCAGGTTGCATCACCGGAAGTCGGTCCAGTGAGTCCCAAGCAAGACCGGATCGAGATGCCTCGAACGTGAGACGCAGAGTTCGAGCTCAAGGAAGCAGTTTGCAGCTCAAAGGAACGTTCACCACCGAACGCCAACCTTACATCTCCTTCGGAGAGGATGCGGAGCGTATTGACTGCGTCTTCAATCTGATAGCCCGAGCTACCCATAGCTTTGATCTCGCCGATCACCCACTCTCGGTGCTGGATTTGCTCAGGGAGGCCTTGAAAGTTCTCGTTCAAGTAGATGGGCTCCTGCGAGAACTGCAAGCGAGCGCGACGAAGCTCCCGCCATTTGCCAACGATCACCGGAAGGGCCAGCGTGTGATAAAGCTGGTTCGGAAGAGGGAAGTGCCTGCAGCCTCGACGGGCCGCAGCATCGATCGACGCCTGAATGAAGAAGCGGTAGGGCACACCCAGTTCATCAGCTACTACTCGCGCCATCCAAAGGGCATTAACCTCTCGGCGCCCAGGAGCCTTAGGCACCGGCTGTTTTAGCTGCGCGCTGTCGCGGTCCATATAAGTAGCCCATTTCTCCCGATAGACCTCCACGTAGGTATCGGAAAACAGCCGCGTAGCCGCCGCGGCCGGAAGGAAGCGATAGTCGAACCATTTACGTCTCTGCACATCATTCTCATCGCCAAGCCGTTCCCTCGGTATGATCCGCTTAAGTTCCAAGAGTTCCCGCATGTTCACAGTCATGATGATCTCCGATGCTACGCTTCATATATAGCTATAGCGCTTGGACGCTCGACTTTGCCGACTTTTTGCAGCGGAAGCGAAAAAAGTTCAGAGCATCATGCTTGGACGTAGGAGAGGTGCTCTATATTGTTGCAGAACAGAGCAAGGAGTAGAGCCGCAGGCAAAGGTCTTATTATTCTACTATTCTAAAATGTAATTCGCCGAGGCTCATCTTAGCCGCGAATAGTAATGAAATAGAAGATGTAACGCTTTCGGCTAAGTAGATATCTTCTATTATAAATAATAGTATCATATGGAAGGCGTTACACGGCCGAACCCGATTAACCTGGGAGTTCATGCTATCTTCCGGCATGGCACAAGCGCCGTCGGAGCACGTGAAAATGTTTGGGAACTTCGTTGCGGGTCGAACCTACATCAGGCGCCGCGACATTCATGCTCGGTTCCGGGGTCAGCAACAGGGCGGGATTTCCACGCCGGCAGATCACCCTGTGATCTTCCTTTTTACGGGCAGCTCCGGAACGCAGCACGGCTATAATGACGGTTGGCAACCCGACGGGTCCTTTCGATACTTCGGTGAAGGGCAGACCGGCGACATGCAGTGGCGAGCGGGGAATAAGGCTGTTGGGGAACATGCAGCCGCCGGCAAGGAACTGTTGTTGTTCGAAACGCTTCGTAAGGGCGGCGAGGTGCGTTTTCTGGGCTCCTTCGTCTGTGCAAGCCACGACACAGTGAACGCGCCTGACAGCGAGGGGTCAAGTCGGCAGGCGATCGTATTTGACCTGGTGAACATCGACGCCGTGAGTTCCGGTGATGATGATGAAGTGCGGGACGTTGGAGATGCCAGTGTCGATCTGATTGAACTGAGACGCGCCGCATACGATGCTGCAAGACCTGTAGCTGGAAGTCGGCTCTCTGATGCAGTCAGGACGATCTATCAGAGGTCTGCCACCATTAAGCAGTATATACTCGCGCGCGCCAAAGGCGAATGCGAAGGATGCGGAAGTCCGGCGCCATTCATCCGCCCAAATGGTGATGGGTATCTCGAACCACACCACATCCGGCGTGTCAGCGATGGCGGGCCGGACGACCCGAAGGCGGTCATCGCGCTTTGCCCCAATTGTCATCGCGAGGCGCATTTCGGCATTCGGAGGGAGCAGCTTCGTCGTATGCACATGAATATCGTTGCCAATAAGGAACTTGATGACAACGTTCTGGCGTGAGCGCCAATTTCGGAATTTCTGTCTATTTGTGGCGCTGGTGAGAAGATTGCGGCGCTGAACGCTTCAGGCTTCGGCATCCGTCGGGGACAAACTTGGACTTTTCCGAACTTCCGGCGTCTTTATCCGCGTGCTGTGCAAGGCAAAAAAGTCATTAGCGAGCGCGAATATTCAAAAAATCCGGCATGCGGCACTTTTTAAGCGTCCGAACGACATCATTATCCCGGAATAAAGATGAGGAGGGTCACGATGCTCGCGCCTTTTCTCGAATAAACCGGTATTAGCCTCCTCATTCACTGTCAGAATAGGATGGAAAGTGTCGCGCGCCGGACCAAAACTCCCGAATAATCCCTCGAAACAACCTCGAAATCTTGCAGAACTCAACATCCCGCGCCGAAACAGCAGCTTAATAAAACTTGATTCCAGCTTAACTATTTCGGTCCGATTTAAGTTCTAGGACGAATCCGGTTCGTTTTCTAACAAGCGCATTAGACGTGCGCCACCACGGATCGATCGTAAGCGGCGTTTTCAGGCCACGTCCCGGAGGCTGCCTGAGATATGTATGCCCAGCGGCAGGAGATCGTCGATCTGACTGTTGGGATGGCTTTAGAAGCCGCACTGGCAAACCATGGACTGTATCGAACTTCCGGCGTTACTACCCCCGCGCACTCGAGGTAGCGAAACGAGAAAGCGATCTGCGATATGCTTCGAACCCGTTGTGGGGCAGCTTCTAGAGGTGGGGTTGAACGCGCGGGCGCCGGAATGGACTAGGGTTGTAAGGACGGGACACTGTGCGTGCCTTCGGCCAAAAAAGCCGCATCGCCCTCAACTCCTCGCGTTCATCCCCACGCTCGTGTGCCCTTATTCACAAACCGGATCGTTGAGACCACTGTATCGCTTAAGCCTTCGGTGCTTCCAAAAGTGGGGCGTCAGCTTACGGAAACTTAAGTATTGCTTAACTCGAACCCCGGGGTTTCCGTTTTTCCTATAGAGCTTCAGTCCATTTCTGATGTCTGATCAGAAATGGACTGCGGAGCCAAACTTCGATTGCCCGGTGCATGCCTGTTGGTCGCGAAATCGTCCTTCAATGGTGTGAGCCCGCTTAGCTCTCGGTTCTGTTGCCGAAATCACCCTCTGAGATCGTCGCCAATAAAGAGTGTGAATTTCTGACTACATAATGCAAAGGGCGGTCCAGTATGCACATTCTCTAATGCTAACAAAGTTCATCAACGCGCGGGAATATTCGAAAAATCCGGCACGGGGTCATTTTGCTGCGGTTATGAACTCGTTTTTGCGCGTCAGTATGTGAGGCGAGTTGTGGTGAGCGCGTTTAAATGGCTAGAAATTTTCCCACCCTCCTCACAAGCCGTCGGAAAATTGAAGAAATCGTATTGGAAGTTCTCGTAACATACCAAAAACTCCTCGAAATGCGTCGAAAAACTACGATAAACCCACCTCGTTCCACGACAAGTCGCACTTAACAAAACTTAAATCCTGCTTAATTCTTTCGGCGCGTTGAAAAATTGCGCTAAAACTCTGCTCGCGTCTGAAAAGCTCTTCAGAAATGTTCCACGACGATGGGTAATGTCGCAGGCGGATTCACGGACCCTCGACAATACGAGCGCTTTCCAAGTCGTAGCGGCAGCGCTCATCCGGTTCGGTGATACGGCGTCCGGCCGGGTCCGCGTTGAGCTGGCGCTGGAGGGAGCGCATCAGCATGTTGCTCTCGGTGACATTTTCAAAAATGACCCGAAGACGCGCGTCGCGGCGGCCCTGATCGTTGGTGAACACGTCACCCTTCTCGGCGACGAAAGCCACCTGCCCATTCACGATGAAATAGCATCCCGGTTCGATTCGGACTTGAGCGCGAATTTCCGCCGGGAATGGCACTTTAGAACCGCTAGCTTATTGAGGACTGGCGCGTAAGCCGTCAGCTCTACTGCGGCGTCATTTTCGCGATGCGCACATACTCGCCCCACGCGGCGATGTCCTGGCTGAGCCGCGCCTGCCCTTCTTGTGGCGTCGAGACCCATGGATCGCCGCCGAAGATCGACAGAAATTTCATCGTCTCGGGATCAGTAACGATCTGTTTCGTCCATACGTTGAGCTGATTGACAATGGCGGCGTCCGTTCCTGTGGGGACCATCACCGCAAACCAGCCCAGAAGGTCCATGGGAATGCCGAGTTCGGTCATGGTGGGCACATCCGGCATGGCCCTGCGCCGGTCGCTGGAGGCAACGCCGAGGACGCGCAAGCGCCCCGCTTTTTGCTGCGCTATGGCGAAGGCCGGATCGTAACAGCCATAATCGAGTTGCCCCGACATGAGGTCGTTCAGCGAGGCATCCGGCGTCTTGTAATTCACCGCAATCGCCTGCAAGCCCATCTTCTGGTTGTAGAGCGCGCCCATCACGTCGCCGACACCCGCGCCAATGCTACCTGTAGCGAAGGTCGCCTTGTCGCCCCTGGTTTTGAGATGCGCTGTCAGTTCCGCGAGCGTCTTGAACGGCGCGTTCGCACTCACCGCCAGCATGAATGCCTGCTTGCTGATCGTCGATGCGATGACGATTTTTTCGCGCGCGTCGACGGGATTGTTCTTCATCAAATTCTGGCTGGCTGCCAGCGCATTCCCTGCGTGAATGAAGATCGTGTAGCCATCGGGCTTGGCGCGCGCGAGCGCCTCGGTCGCAATCGCGCCGCCTGCGCCTGGCCGGTTTTCGACGACCACGGTGCGGCCGCAGACCGCCTGCAGCTTGGTTCCGAAATAGCGGACCATCTGGTCGAGCCCGACGCCGGGCGGAAACGCGCAGAGCACGCGGATATTCGCATCGGGATAGGTTTGCGCCACAGAGCGACCGGCCGATGCGAGCAGCAAAAGCGAAGGCGCGGCCAGCAAAGCTGACCGCCTTGTCATTGTCGGCACTGGTAACCTCCCCTTTTTCCGGCTGCCGCCGGAATTGTCCTCCTATTCGGCAGCCTCTGCATTTGGATAGTAGTTAAACGCGCCCACCTTCACGAGTTCGTCCTTCGGATCGAAGATGAGATTGATGGGATCGCCACCCTTCTGGACGATTTCGATCTGGCGCTGGAACAGGCGACGCTGCATGACGACGCCCTGATCGCTGCCGGCGAGATGTTCTTCCGAATGCAGGGAGAATAAGCCCTGCCCCGCGAGCGCTTCATAATCGCGCGGATAGTCGCGCCGTTCCTGCGGTGTCATCTGGCCCCAACTCTTGTTGATGTTGCGATCGATGACGTTCGGGTATTCGGGCTTGTCCTGTTTCTTGGCGCAGAGAACGTGAATGTAATGCGTATCGTCGATCGGCACGACCCAGGTGAGCGACGTCGATGGACCGGCATTCAGCGTAATCGGCGGCACGCTTAGCGCGTTGGGGAAGGGCACCGTCACGATGCGCTCGTAGATGCGGCCATCGTCGAGACGGCGCGAAGATGTATGTGCGAGGCCCGTATCGGTCGCACTGAAAGCAATTTTCGGCATCTTCGCGAATTCCGGCGCGAACTGGATGCCGGTCATTGTCGAGTGCAGGATGAACACGTGGAACGGGTCCATCATGTTATCCATCATGTTGAAAAAGTTGTGCGGCACGCATTTGATGCTGTGATCGTTGGCCGAACCCCAGCCGCCGATATGCACTTCATATTCGTCGGCGCCTTCAAGGATGTCATAGCGCGGCAGGATGGGCTTTTTCGCCGACGGCCCCATATAGGCGAAGATCAGACCGTAGCGCTCTTGCACGGGATACCAGGGCTGGCGATAGTTCTGCCGGTTCTTGCCGCCCTCGACCTCGCAGGGCTGGTCGAGACAATTGCCCTGCGTGTCGAATAGCCAGCCGTGATAGCAGCAGCGCAGACCGCGATCCTCTACCCGTCCAAAATACAAAGACGTGCCGCGGTGATTGCAGCGCGAATGCAGAAGGCCGGCCTTGCCCGTCTTGTCGCGGAAGAGGACGAGGTCCTCGCTCATGATCCGCACTTCCTGCGGGCGCTCGCTGGTCAGCTCGGCGGAGATTGCAATTGGGTGCCAATAGCGCCGGAGCATCTCGCCGCAGGGCGTGCCGGGTCCGGTCTCCGTCAACAGCTTGTTGGTCTGGCCCTTCGGACGGCCGTAGGCACTGCCGTCGGCATTCGTCGTCGTGGTGCTCATGCGGAACCTCCTTGCGAAGTTTAAGAGTTTCTAGTCTGCGTTGCCGATAGGCGAAAGATGCCAAAATTGTCCCGCCGATAGTAAACTGCTATCGCTCTGGGCTGACCGGGAGGGCGCTTGAAGCGCGGTCTGCATATGAAGCTGAATCAACTGCGCGATTTCACGGCGATTGCAGAAAATGGCAGCTTGCGGGCGGCGGCCAGATCGCTTGGCCAGGCGCAACCTGCGATCACGCGCAGCATCCAGGACCTTGAACATTCGCTGGGCGTGCAATTGTTCGTCCGCAGCGCACGCGGCGTGAAACTCACCCCGATCGGCGAAAGCTTTCTCGTGCGCGCCCGCAAGATCATGGGCGAAGTGCGCCGCGGCCGAGAAGAGGTTGCCCAGTTGCAGGGCCAGCTCGAGGGCACGCTTGTTGCGGCCTTTTCCATCGCCGGGCATATGGCGATCCTCGGACCGGTGCTTCGCAACTTCCGCCGCCGCTATCCAAAGGTGCGCCTGCGCATCATCGAAGGGCTCCTGCCGGCGCTTGAAACCGATCTCATCGAAGGAGACATCGACTTTTACGTCGGCCCCATCGAGGGCAGTTCGCGGGTCGCCGATCTGCAGATTTCAAAAATCTGCGACAATTTCAGGATCGTGGTCGCACGCGAGGGCCATCCGCTGTCCGGCGCGCGGCGGCTGGAGGATTTGCGCGACGCCGAGTGGATTGCCACATCCGTGCTCCGCGAAGAGCAGGACGACATGCTGGCGCTGTTTTCGGAACGCGGTCTGCCGCCGCCAAACCTCGCCTGCCGTTGCGAAAATGCATTGTCGATCCTGAGCGTTCTCCTGAATACCGACATGCTGGCGATGGTTCCGCAGCAATGGCTTCAGTCTGACCGTCTGCGCGGCGTTCTCGTCACAGTCCCACTGGTTGAAACATTTCCCGCCCCGCCGATCATGCTGGTGCACGGCGCGGGGCTGGGTCTGACCCCGGCCGCGGACTATTTCGCTGGTCTCGTTCGGCAGGCGCAGGCCGCGATCGACGCCGGTCAGTGATATTGATTCGGCATCGCCTGCAGAAATTTCAAATCTATTCGTATTCGCCGAAGTTTTCTAGGAGGCGAGCGAACTGCCAAAACGGCGTCGCGGAGAGGGAACTCGAACATGTCATTTCTTCGTAGCTTCTGCCTCGGCTGCCTAACTGCCGTTTTCGGATATGGCGGCATCGCCTGCGCCCAAATTCCGCGACCCCAAGTGGCTGTCGACGCCGGAACCCTTGCGGGAACGGTCGACACAGATGGCGTGCGTGTGTTCAAGGGCATTCCCTTCGCAGCGCCTCCCACAGGCAATTTGAGATGGCGAGAGCCTCAACCACTCGCCCCGTGGACAGGCGTGCGCGATGCGAGCGATTTTGGAGATCGCTGCCAGCAGATGCCGTTTCCGCCCTACAGACCCATCGGTGGCAGTGGCATGTCCGAAGACTGCCTTTATCTCAATGTTTGGTCGGCTCCCGACTCAAACAAGCGACCAGTGCTGGTCTGGATTCACGGCGGTGGCTTTGGTTACGGCTATAGCAATCAAGCTTGGTATGATGGTGCCCGATTTGTTCAAAAAGGCGTCGTCTATGTATCGATCAATTATCGTGTCGGCGTTATGGGCTTTCTAGCACATCCGGAATTGACGAGCGAGTCGCCGAACAAGACTTCCGGAAATTATGCCCTTCTCGATCAGATCGCTGCCTTGCAATGGGTCAGGCGCAATATCGCGTCGTTTGGCGGCGACCCCGAAAACATAACGATATTCGGCGAATCCGCAGGTGCTATCAGCGTTAGTGTCCTGACAGCATCACCGCTGGCGAAAGGGCTCTTTCAGCGTGCGATTGGGAACAGCGGCGCGGGGCTCGGCACGACAGTCGACACCTTGCCTGTAAGGCCATTGCCCTGGGCGGAAAAACGAGGAGTTGCATTCGCCGAAGCTGCGGAAGCGCGTTCCGTTTCGGATCTCCGTGCGCTGCTCGCGGCCAAAATTGCTGCGCTTGGTGAGAGTGCGCCAAAGTATCTTTTTGAGCCCGGCCAATTTGCACCTAACATCGATGGGTATTTGCTTCGGGAATCGCCGGAGGACACTTTTGCGCGCGGAGGGCAGAATAACGTTGCCTTGATCGCAGGCTGGAATTTGAAGGAAGGCGATGTCTTCATTGCCAACAGTAAGCGGCGCGGCGTATGCAAGCCCGATTGGGCCGGGGCGCAATCCGTCGATGCATTCAAGTCGCAAGCACAGAAGCTCTTTGGTTCGAACGCGGAAGCGTTTCTGAAGCTCTACCCTCACGCCAGCGATGCCGAGGCGAGACTATCGGCCGAATTCATGGCCGGCGACACGATTGTCAATTATGCAACGTGGAAGTGGGCCGATTTGCAGCGTCGAAGCGGCAAGTCGGACGTTTATGTCTATCTGTTTTCCAAGCAGCCACCGCCGGAATCGCCTTTGGGCGTGCCGACGCATGCGTCGGAAATTCCCTACGCTTTCGACAATCAGCGCATGATCACGTGGAGCTGGAACGATGCCGACCGTAACGTGGCTCGCCTTATGTCGACTTACTATGCAAATTTCGCGAAGTCCGGCGATCCCAATGGTCCTGGTCTTCCGCTTTGGCCTCGATACGACACGGCCTGGCCGCAACATGTCGTGTTCGATGATCGAGGCGCCACGACCGCAGATCTGCCTTTGAACCGACTGCAATTCATCGACGGAAATCGAATGGCCGGGCCATGGTGTCCGGAAGCTCGAATTCACTGACCCCCGTCGCCTCAGCCCCAAATAATGAGAAGTTCGCTATGAAATCGCAGACGATTGGAAAGCGGGGACCCAGCATTTCCGTGCTCGGCCTTGGATGCAATGGCATGTCCCTGCAACAGCCTCGCAACGACGACGAAAGCATAGCGACCATTCAGGCCGCCCTCGATGCCGGGTTCAATCTCCTGAACACCGCCGATTTCTATGGCATGGGCCACAACGAAACGATTGTTGGCCGCGCCATCAGGGGACGGCGCGATAAGGCGTTCGTCAGCGTCAAATGCGGATTCATGATGTCGCCGACGCGACAGGTGCTCGGGCTCGACGGCCGGCCGGCGTCGGTGAAGAATTTCTGTTCCTATTCGCTGCAGCGGCTCGGCGTCGATGTGATCGACCTCTACGCGCCCTGCCGCGCCGATCCCGCCGTGCCCTACGAGGACACAATCGGGGCCGTTGCCGATCTCATCAACGACGGCAAGGTGCGTTACCTCGGCGTTTCCGAAGTCGGCGCGGCCCTCTTGCGGCGCGCCCATGCCGTTCACCCGGTGACGGCGCTTGAGATCGAATATTCGCTCGCCTGCCGCTTCATCGAGCGCGAGATTCTTCCTGTGGCGCGTGAACTGGGCGTTGGCATCGTTCCTTACCGTGTGCTCGCTGATGGCCTTCTCAGTGGCGCTGTGACCAGCGAACCGACCAGCCCGCACGCGCATCTGACGCCGCCGCGCCTCAAGGGTGAACACCTGCAGCACAATCTCGGAGTCGTGACGGCGCTCATGAATATGGCGCATGCGAAGGGATGCTCGCCCGCACAACTCGCCATCGCATGGCTGCTGACGCGCGGTGACGATATCTTTCCCATCGTCGGCATGAGCCGGCGCGCGCGCCTGCCCGACACTCTCGCCGTGCTCGATATCACGCTGGACGCCGCTGACCTGTCGGCGCTGGAGGAAGCCTTCGCGCCGGGCGCAATCACGGGCGAGCGCTATCCGGCCTTTGTGCAGAAGTTCGCTGCAGCATGAGACGGCGGCCACCGCTTTCAAAAGCTGCCACCGACCATTCCCCAACTTGCGACCTTTGCCTGAGGGGGCCATGCATCCGCCACTCCGAGCCACGGGCCGGAACACAGTCGTAGTCCGCCCGTTACAGAAAAGGACATGGAGGATGTCATGACAGCCAAAACGAACGTTGCCACTGAAGAATGGGCGCGCGTGGTCGCAAGTCCGATTGTTGTCGCAATGGCGATTACAGCCGCCGATCCGAGCGGACTTTGGGGGTTGTTGAAGGAATCCATGTCGAGTGGTTGGGCCTTGCTCGAAGTGAAAAAGGACGCGTCGGCGAATCCTTTGGCTAAAGCCATTGCTGACGGCATCGCCGATTCATCCATCAGGTCAGCAGTGCGTGACCGCATGCAAACACAGTTCAAAAGTATTCCGGTCGACCAGATCAAAACCCGGGCGATCGAAGAGCTCCGCGCTGTCGCCGGCTTGGTCGACGCAAAAGCGCCGGCGGAAGCGCCCGGCTTCAAGGCATGGTTGCAACAGGTCGGTCAGAAGGCGGCAGAGGCAGGCAATGAGGGCGGATTCCTCGGTTTTGGCGGCGTTGCCGTCAGTGACGCCGAAAAAGCCACCCTCGGCGAAATCTCCGCCGCCTTGGGTCTGCCGAACCAGCAGACCCCACAGACATCGTGAGCCATCCCTTTCACGTTCAATGTATTGCGATGATGATAATCGATGTCGACCTAAGCTGATTATTGCAGCGCTCATGCTTGCGCGAATTGCCATCAACCTCGACAATTGCGCAAAGAATCGTAGTGCTGGGAGGCGCTGCCGTGACCGAAGAAAAAGAAAAGCCAAAGCTCAAGCGTGGATTCGCTTCAATGGATATCGAAAAGCGCCGCGCCATCGCGTCAATGGGTGGAAAATCGGTTCCCAGCGATAAACGTAGCTTTTCAGTCAATCGGCATCTTGCCACGGAAGCCGGTCGAAAAGGCGGTGCTGCGGCCGATGGCGCCAACCGCACGTTCTCTCGTGATCGAAATTTAGCTGCCGCTTCGGGCGCTAATGGGGGCGCCTCCCGTGCACGGCACCGGAGCGATAGCGATAATGATCCGTGATTTCTAATGCGCCACCGCAGTTAACGCCCACTAAGGGGCAGCCGGTTCCGTAGATCAACTGGATAGATGATCTGGCTTCGAACCAGAAGGTTGCGGGTTCGAACCCTGCCGGGACCGCCACCTTTCTTGAAATCAGTGAGAAGGCCACCTCGGCTTCCAGACTTACCGCGATTGTGACATGAAGCTATATAAAACGGACCAGCCGCGGATGAAAGTTGCCATTTTGCGAAAAGACGTAAGCATGTAGATGCTCTTGCTGAGCGCTGCTTAACAATCTCCGCACGAAAAAAGACAGTTGAATTCGTAAAAATGAAAACGGGAATCTTTATATACAATCAGGCGCGGCGGGACACGCCCGAGCACCAGCTATTCCGGGAAGTGCTTGGCCAAGTAAGTTTGGCTGAAGACATCGGCTATCAAGAGGCCTGGTTTGCCGAGCACCATCATTCCGACTATTCCTTACTGCCAGCGCCCAACCTGCTCATTGCGGCAGCGTCGCAACGAACTTCGCGAATTCGCCTCGGAAATCTCGTCAATATTTTGCCGTTCCACGATCCAGTCAGGCTGGCCGAAGAAATCGCTACGCTCGACAATTTGACTGAAGGTCGGCTGAACGTGGGCATCGGGCGCGGCATCAGACGTCCTGAGTTCACAGTCTATGGCCTCGATAGGCCCGGCGCAGAAGACCGTTTCACGGAAGCCTTGCAAGTGATGATGCGTGGCTGGACCGAAGAAAAATTTTCACATGATGGTGCGTTCTGGAAATATCAGGACGTGTCGATCCGGCCACGTGTTTTCCAGAAGCCCTTTCCCCCGCTGACATATCCATCGGTTTCAACGGAAAGCCTGGCAACAGTGGCAAGGAATGGCTGGCAGCTCGCGATTGGGAGACAGACCGTCCCTGAAGCCAAGATGATGGCCGCTACATATCGCGCTGCGCGCGCAGCTGCGGGTCTGTCGGCTGACGGCGAAGGAGTCCTGCTGCATCGATTTGTCTACGTCGCCGAAACGGATGAGCAGGCATTGGCAGAAGGAGTTCCAGCCTTGCTCGATTACTGGCATCTCGCCGCTCACAATCGCCTTGCAACCTCACCTATCGGCCTAAACGATCTGCCGCCCATGACCATCCGGGGTGGCTATGGCGGTAGCGGCGTCACGTTGACCGAACTGATTGAAGGCGGTTGCGTGCTGATCGGCTGCCCCGAAACGGTTTCCGCCGGTCTGCGCAGAATTTCTTCGGAGATTGCTCCAACCAGCCTTATCGGCTCCTTCGCCTTCGGCTCACTCACGCATGAGCAGGTGTGCCGGTCGATGGTGCTTTTCGCAAAATGCGCGGCAACAGCGGAGTCTGCCGCGCCAACATTGGCTAGGGTTTGAGCCCTGCAGCAATGCGACGTGAATTTTCTTCAAACACCTCAAGCAAATCGAGACTCTTGCCGGGGAAGTTGAGAATTTCAACCTGTCGCGCGCCGGTCGCATCAGCTATCGCCCGCCCCGCAGAAGGTGCATTGCCGCGCTCGGTCTGGCCATTCTTGAAAACTACACCTGGCTTTTTGGCAACGAGATCGGCCAGCTCCTGCGGCTGCAATGGCCTGGGGCCATATACACCTGCGATCGGCAGGCCCGCGAACTCTGCCCAATAGGCCATAAAGCGGTGTCCAACCACGACAGGCTTGCGCTCTCCGAGTTCGCGTTTCACTTGCGTCGATAGCCGCCCATATTCGCTATCGAACCTCGTGAGAAACGCCTCACTGGCGGTCTCTGTGCCGAAAATCTTTGCCAGACGCGCAACTTCCGAACGGATTTTGCCGGGCGTGTTTTCGAGGTCGACCGTGACGATTTGCGCAGCGCTGCCTGTGGCTTGCTGCAGGCGCTTTGCAAATCCGTCGAACGGGGCCATCACGACAAACTTGGCTCCGGCAATAGCGGCAAGGTCTGACGGACGCGGATCGTAATCTGGTGGATGCGGAAAATCAGCGGGCGCAATAACAACAACATCTGTCGCGCCCGCAGCCTTTGCGAAAGCGCCTGCCCATGTGGTCGAAGCCACGACGCGTGCA
>CAINED010000074.1 GCA_903847605.1 uncultured Hyphomicrobiales bacterium
TAGTTGACCACCTGCGCCCGCTGTTCGGCGGATAGCACAGCTCCTTGCGCTTTCATCTTGCCCTCGGTCAGCGCGAAGTTGATGAGCAGCAGGCTCATCTGCTTCAGTGTATCTTTCGCTGGCGAGCGCGTCGCCTCGGGCTGGTCGTGGCAGGCTGCGCAATAGGTCTTGTAGACGGACTCGCCGGGGTGGGCGGCTGTGCCAGCGACCTGCTGCGGGGCAGGAGCAATATCGTGCGTGGGCGCGGCGATTGCCGGGGTCGCCGGCGCTGCGGGCGCATCCGCCATCGGCGGAGCTGTTGCCTGACAGGACGCCAGCGCAAGAGCAGCCGCGCCAGCCAGCACAGCCTTCGTGAACATCGTCATTTCCGTCCCCGTGGTCCGGCGGCCTCGATGGCCGTCTTGACGAGGAGTCTGCGCCAGCTTCGGGCGCTTGACCAGCCATGTCCAGGACATCCGCCTGCAAGGCGGGGGGGTCTGCCGGCAACGGCTAGCCAACCCTCAGCGCATCCAACGGCACGCGCCGGCTGATCCGTACTTCGCCCGTCACATCGCAGGCCTGCAGGTTGAGCTCGCGCTTGCTCCAGTCGATGTCGATCAGGCCGAAATTGTTCTCGCGCAGCGCGTCGCCCACGCGCAGCGCATTCGGCGGCAGCACAGGCCAGACCTCGGTGAGCCCCGACGAGGTCAGGTCCCAGATCGGGTAAGGCGTGTTGAGGTCGAGCATGGACAGTTCGGCGTAGTGTGTGTCGCCGGAAATGCAGACGAGCCCGTTGGCCTTTGCGTCGCGGATCGCGGCGAACAGGCGCTGGTGATCGCGGGCGTAGTTGATCCAGCCTTCCCAGCCGGCAAAGTCGGCCAGCACCTGCAGGCTTGAGGCGAGAACGCGCACATCCGCCGGCTGGCGCAGCTGCTGCTCCAGCCATGACCATTGCGGCTCGCCCAGCATGGAGGCATCGAGCGCCGGGTTGCGCTCATAAGGTCCGGGCACGGGAGCGCCGGCCTTTTGTTGTTCGGTCTGCCAGGCCGCGTAGGTCTTGCCGCCAAGGTCGAGCTTGCGGATCGGCGTACGGTTCCAGCGCAGGTCCGGCAGTATCACCTGCACGCGCTGCCCCGCCGGGCCGAACATGTTTGCGGCGTAGATCCCATCACGCGTGCGGCGCACGCTGTCGGCGCTCTCGCCCCAGAAATCGCAGAACTGTCGGCGGCTTTCATCCTTCATCGGATAGTCGGCGCCGGCGTCGTCCTCGCCATAGTCGTGATCGTCCCAGATGGCGCAGACCGGCGTGTTCGCGCGCAGTTTCTGGAAGCCGGGCTTGGCCGCCAGCATGGCGTACTTGTCCGCCATCACCTTTGGGTCGCGCGTGTCGGCGTAGATGTTGTCGCCGAGGAAAATGAAGAGGTCCGGCTCGGCCGCGTTGACGGCGTTCCAGATCGGCTGGTCCTTGCTCTGCTTGGCGCACGAGCCGAATGCGATCCGGCTCAGCGTTTTGCCAGAGGCCACATGCGCGTCCGCCATTGCCTGCGGCTCCGGCATTGTCACGCATGCGCTTGCGCCAAGCGCGGCTGCGCCCGCCAGTGTCTCGCGCCGTGTCAGCTTCATGTTCGCCCCGTGAAAAAGAAAAGCGCCGCCGGAATATCAGGTTCCGGCGGCGCAGTATCAGCCCTTCTACCGGGGCAGGCTAGAAGGACTTACGAAGCGTGA
>CAINED010000075.1 GCA_903847605.1 uncultured Hyphomicrobiales bacterium
CGTTGCCGTGCTTGTGCTGTTCGAAGCGCGCATCCTCTGACATCGCCGGAAACCGTTCACCCTTTTGCCTAAAATGCTTCGCATCTGCGCCACCGGCTTGATACAAGCAGGCGCAATCAGGGATTTAGGCGAACCTCGACGTGGCCAAAGCGCAAGACATCGTTAACCAGACGCGGCAGCGGGAGGCGGCGCTCATCGCCCATCTCGTGGCGGCCGGCTATGCGCGCACGGAACCTTCGATACTCCAGCCAGCGGCGACATTCCTCGAACTCGCGGGCGAGGAACTGCGCCACCGCATCTTCACGACGACCGATCCCTCGGGCGCCGAATATTGCCTGCGGCCGGAATTCACCATTCCCGTCTGCCGCGCTTATCTCGCTTCGCCCGCACCCGGTTCGCCGGCGGCCTTCTCCTATCTCGGTCCGGTCTTCCGCTATCGTCCCGACGGTTTCAGCGAATTCCATCAGGCCGGCCTCGAAAGCTTCGGCCGCGCCGATCGCGAAGCGGCCGACGCCGAAGTCATGACGCTGTCGCTCGAAGCGGCGCAGCAGGGCGGGGCAAAAAATCTGGACGTGAAACTCGGCGACGCCGGGCTCTTCAATGCGCTGCTCGAGGCCCTGAAGCTCGATGCCGTGTGGCTGCGCCGTATCAGGCGCGGCATCGCGCGCGGCCAGAAGCTCAACGTTATCTTCGCGCCGCCCGCCGGCGAGAACGGCGATCACTCCGGCGTTCTCGCGGCGCTGCAGGGCGTCGACCGCAACGGCGCTCGCTCGCTCGTCGAGGATCTTCTCTCCATCGCCGGCATTTCCTCCGTCAGCGGCCGCAGCGCGGGCGAAATCGCCGAGCGCTTCCTCGAACAGGCGGCCTTGCGCGACAGCGCCGGCTTCAGCGCGGAAAAACGCGCCGTGATCGAAAGCTACCTTGCCATTGCAGGCGATCCCGATGACGCCGCCGCAAAGCTGCGCAAGCTCGCCGGAGATTCGAAACTCGACTTCGCAAAGCCGCTCGACGAATTCGAGTCGCGCATCGGCTTCATCGCTGCGCGCGGCTTCGATGTGAGCAAGATCGATTTCGCGACGTCTTTCGCGCGCAATCTCGATTATTACACGGGCTTCGTCTTCGAGGCGCGCGATGCCGCCAATGAGGGCCTCGGGCCTGTAGTCGGCGGCGGCCGCTACGACAATCTGATGACCGCGCTCGGCGCGACTTCGCCCGTGCCGGCTGTCGGCGCGGCCATCTGGTGCGACCGGCTTGTGCCGCAGGCGGAGGCCGCACTATGAACGCGCCATCCGAACAGAACGCCACGCTCGTCATCGCCATCCCCTCGAAGGGGCGGTTGCAGGAAAACACTGCGAGCTTCTTTGCGCGCGCGGGCTTGACCGTGACGCAAGGACGCGGCGCGCGCGATTATCGCGGCGCTCTGAAGGAATTGCCCAACGTCGAAATCGCCTTCCTGTCGGCGTCCGAAATCGTTTCGCAGCTTGCGAGCGGCAATGTGCATCTCGGGGTCACGGGCGAAGATCTCGTGCGCGAGAATGTCGCCGACGCCGATGCGCGCATGGAATTGCTGACCCCGCTCGGCTTCGGTCATGCGAATGTCGTCGTCGCCGTGCCGCAGGCCTGGATCGACGTGCGCACGATGTCCGATCTCGAAGATGTAGCTGCAGCGTTTCGCGCGCGGCGCGGCGGCCAGCGCATGCGCGTCGCGACGAAATATATCAACCTCACGCGCGCCTTTTTCGCGAAGAACGGCGTCACCGATTACCGCATCGTCGAATCGCTCGGAGCCACCGAAGGCGCGCCGGCCGCCGGTCAGGCCGAACTCATCGTCGACATCACGACGACAGGCGCGACGCTGAAAGCCAATGCGCTCAAGGTTCTCGACGATGGCGTGATGCTGCGGTCGGAAGCCAATCTCGTCGCGTCGCTCAATGCGCAATGGGGCGAAGGGCAGAAGAGCATCGCGCGCAGGATTCTCTCGCGCATCGCGGCGGAAGAAGACGCGCGCACCTCGCGCGAAGTGCGCTGCACTCTGCCAAGCAAGCCGCGCCGCACTGCCCGCGAAGCCGAGACACTTTTCGGCGCGCGCATGATCTATGGCCTCGAAGGCGATATCGTTCGCCTGATCTGCCCGGCCGGCAAGGTCGCGGAAGCCGCGGACTGGCTGATCGAACACGGCGCACAGAACGTCACGGTCAGCGCGCTCGACTACATCTTCAGCGCCGTCAATCCGCTGTACGAAAAGCTGGCGGCGCGGATCGGATAGACTGGTCAGTAAAGGTCATCCCGGCCGGGCGCAGCACAGGCCGGGATGGCTCGACGTCTTTTGTGGTCCCGAACAACCGCTGCGCGGCGTCCGGGGTGACATACTTTGCCTCAACCGAACAGCTTCATCGCCGTCTTCGCAACGAGTTCGCCCTGATGCCGCGCGCCTTCGAGTTCGATGGCGCTCGGCTGGCGCGAGCCGTCGCCGCCGGCAATGGTCGTTGCGCCATAGGGCGCGCCGCCGACGATTTCGCTGATGCTCATCTGGCCCTGATGCGAATACGGCAGGCCGACGATGATCATGCCGAAGTGTAGCAGGTTGGTGATGATGGAGAACAAAGTCGTCTCCTGTCCGCCGTGCTGCGTCGCCGTCGACGAGAAGGCCGCGCCGACCTTGCCGTTCAGCGCGCCGCGCGCCCACAATCCGCCGGCCTGATCGAGAAACGCCGCCATCTGCGAGGATATGCGGCCGAACCGCGTGCCCGTGCCGACGACGACGGCGTCGTAGTGTTCCAGATCCGCGACGCTGGCGACAGGCGCGGCCTGATCCAGCTTGAAATGCGCCTTGCGGGCGATCTCCTCGGGCACGGTTTCCGGCACACGCTTGATGTCGACCTGCGCGCCAGCGTTGCGCGCGCCTTCGGCAATGGCCTGCGCCATCGTCTCGATGTGGCCGTAGGTCGAATAATAGAGGACGAGAACCTTGGCCATGTCTGGCTCCTGTTGTTTGATTTAAGAGGGATCAGATTTCGCGGCCGATGACGGCGTCGAGCGAATAGCGGCCGCCACCGCGAATGACGTAGGCGAGCGCCACGACGCCCCAGAGCAGCGGATATTCGTAGCCGCCTGAGGTCCAGAAGAAGCCTGCGGGCAAATGCACCAGCAGCACCGCGACCGCCATCACGCCGAAGACCAGCGCCGCGACAGCGCGGGTGAGGAGCCCCGCAGCCAGCATGAAACCGCCGACGAATTCGATCAGGCCGGCGAGCAAAGCGAAGGAGGGCGGCAGGCCGAGTTTGGTGGCGAAAAACTGGCCGGTAGCCTCAAGGCCGTAGCCGCCGAACCAGCCGAACAGCTTTTGCGCGCCATGCGGGACCAGCAGCAGTCCTGCGGCGACGCGGACCATGGGTTCGGCAAAGGGGGAAAGCGAATTGGCGAGGGCGCCGACTGCGGGAATGATGGGCTCAGCAACGGCTGGCTTGGCGGAAGAAGGGGCGGCGAGTGACATGAGAATGCTCCGGGCGATGGTTTCGCGCATTTCGCGAATGCCGGCGTTATAAATTTTCGCCGTGGGAGCGACAATTATGATAGTGGGAACAAAATTGTTGCAATTTCCGGGATAATAGAATGGATCGGCTGAGCGCCATCGAGGCCTTCATACGGGTTGCCGAAACCGGTTCCTTCTCGGCGGCTGCGGTAAAGCTGCGTTCCTCGAAATCCGCCGTCAGCCGCCTCATCGGGGCACTGGAAACCGAGCTTGGCGCGCGGCTCTTTCATCGCACCACCCGCTCGCTCACCCTGACCGAGGTCGGCCGGGGCTATCTCGAACGCACGACGCGCATTGTTGCGGATCTCGACGAAGCGAACCGCGCCGTCACACGGTTGCAGGCCGCGCCGCGCGGTCTGTTGCGTGTCGCCGCGCCCATGAGTTTCGGCTTTCTGCATCTTGCCGGCGCTTTGCCGGATTTCCTGGCGCTCTATCCCGAAGTTTCAGTCGATGTTGCCATGAGCGATCGTTTCGTCGATCTCGTGGAAGAAGGCTTTGATGTCGCCGTGCGCATCGGCGAGATGCAGGACACGAGCCTCATTGCGCGCAAGCTCGCGCCGGTGCGCATCGCGATCTGCGCCAGTCCCGACTATCTCGCCGCGCACGGTGTTCCGCAGAAGCCCGCTGACCTCGCGCATCATGAATGCATCGCGAACAGCAATCTCGCTTCCTCGCGCGAATGGCGCTTCGTCGACGAACGAGGAAAAAAGACGAGCGTTTCCGTGCGCGGCCGTATGAACATCAATAATGGCGACGCGTTGCGTGTTGCCGCGCTGAAAGGTCTGGGGATCATTGCGCTGCCGACGTTCATCGTAGGCTCCGATATTCACTCCGGAGCGCTGGTATCCCTGCTTGAAAAATACGTGCCGCAAAATGCCACGATCAATGCCGTCTATCCGCACGCGCGGCACCTGTCGCCGAAGGTGCGCGCCTTCGTCGATTTTCTCGCACAGAGATTTGGTCCGCATCCCTACTGGGACGCATGTTTTAATGTTAACGCTTGATTAATAAGAAGATTGACCAGCCCTTGTGTGCGACAGCACAGCCATTTCGTGCAGCGAGACTACTATAAGCGCATGCTGTTATCGGGGGCTTGCAATGAATATGTCTCTCAGTGTTGAACCAAATACAATGATGCGTCTGCTTTCATGGAAAGGACGCAGCAGCCGCAAGGAATTCTGGCTGATATTCGCCGCTTATATGCTGGTCTGCATTCTTTCGCCGATGGTGATGTTTGCGGCTTTCAGCTACGAACACTACGAAATGCAGAGGCTGCTCATTGTCTTCGTGCCGCAATTGTCGATGCTCTATCTCCTGCTTGCCGCCGGCAGCCGCCGGCTGCAGGATGCTGGCATGACCAATGGAATGCAGGCGCTGCCGATTGGCCTGTTCGTGGCGCTGATCCTCTTCGCCTGGACCCGGGACACGCGCGACGCCAACCTGCTCGCCTTTCTGCCCTATTGCGGCTTCGCGCTGCTCTCTCTGACATGGTGGTATTGCAAGCGGAGCGACAGGACCGAAGGCTGATCGACTTTGATGGCCGTGCCGCAATTTTCGCCCGGCAGTGCATCCGCCGGGCGATGCCACGTGTAACGCCTCTATGAGATGGAGGTTCGCATGCGCCTGTTTCCCGTTGTCCTGATTGCAATGGCCGGCCTGTCGCCCGCATGGGCGCAGCAGAATGCCGAGGAAAACTTCAACAACTGGCCGCTGCTCAAGAACCCCTTCGAAAGCACGGGCGGCGGCGGCGTCATGATCGACGGCTATAATCCCGTGATATCGGACAATCTCTGCCGCACGGATTTTTCAGTGAAAATGCCGTCCGGCGAAGTGTTTCAGAACATCGCCGAATTCGACGCCGTCGCCACGCAGGGCGGCATTCTCTGCACGAACGGGCGCTGGAAGGCGAAGGATGGCAGCGGGCAGGGTACGACGCCGTTTCGCGTCTTTCTGCGCGATGGCGTGGTGCGGCGCTCGCCGTAAGCATTGAGCGGGGGCGCGCCTTGCTCCGGCAGCGCCCGGCGTGTTGGCCGAAAAAGTTGCGGACCTTTTCGACGAGAACCTGCTTCGATTATTTGCTAAGCAGGACGGCCTTTCAGCCGTGGACCGATTCATGCGCAATGCTTTCCCGAAAATCTCCCGCCGCACGCTCCTCGTTTCCGCCGCCGCGGTCGCCTCGCCATGGGTGGCGCGCGCGCAGGGCGCGGTCGACGACCGCATGGTCGCGCAGATGCTGGTGCTCGGCTTTTCCGGCTCTTCGAGCGCCGACAGCGGCGCGCAGAAACTGGCGCAGCATCTGGCGGCAGGACGCATCGGCGGCGTCTGTTTCCTCGGCCACAACACCCGCAACCGTCCGGGTATCGAGAGCCTGACCCGCCTGTTCAATTCGGCGGCGCGCAACGGCAAAACGCTGATCTCGGTCGATCAGGAAGGCGGCGCGGTGCAGCGCCTCGGCCAGCGCACGGGCTGGAATGCGATCCCCGCCGCGCAGGCCATTGCGGCCCGCAATACGCCGGAACAGGCGCGCGGCGTCTATGCCTCGATGGCGCGCGAATTGAAGGCCGCCGGTTTCAATCTGAACCTCGCGCCGGTCGTCGATCTCGGCTTCGAGCCCAAGAACCCCATCGTTTACAAATGGGGACGGGCCTTCGGAAAGGACGGCGCGACCGTCGCGCAATATGCGGGGGCTTTCGTCGAGGGCCATCGCTCGCAGGGCGTGCTGACTGCGCACAAGCATTTTCCGGGGCACGGCTCGACCTATGTCGATTCGCACGATCGCCCTGTCGATCTCACGCCGACATGGCGCGCCGACGAACTGGTGCCTTTCCGCGATCTCGCCAAGCGCGGCCTGATGGACATCGTGATGTCCGGGCACCTCACCCATGCGAAACTGACCGGCGGCGTGCCCGCGACGCTGTCGCCTGCGGCGGTGCGCCTGCTGCGTCAGGATATCGGCTTCAACGGCGCGATCATGACCGACGATCTCGACATGAAGGCGATCCGTTCGTCCTTCGACCTCGAGGACGCCATCGTGCGCGCCATCGCGGCCGGCCACGATCTCGTGCTGCTGTCGAATTCGCTCAAACCCGACGACATGCTGCCGCAAAAGGCCGTCGCCGCCGTAAAAGCCGCCGCCGCAGCGGGGCGGATCGCGCCGGGGCAGATCGAGCGCTCGGCGCAACGGATTGCGGGATTGCTGTCGCGAATTTCCTGAAATTGCGAATTATCCGTATTTTGTGTATTCTGGCCGCGAGGTATCGGCCATGGTCAAGATCACGTCTGCGGAAGCCCAGAAGCAGTTTGGCCGCTACGGCGAAATCGCCCAGCGTGAACCCGTCTCCATCACCAACCATGGCCGCGACAGTCTGGTGCTGCTTTCGGCAACCGAATACGCGCGCCTCAAGGCCCTCGATACCCGCAAGGCCTATTTTGCCTGGGAACTGCCTGACGATCTCGTAAAAGCGCTCGATGAGACGTCTGCGCCCAGGTGGACGGAGCGCTTCGACGGCGAACTGGAAAAGTGAATCCTCCGGCGCCGGAAACAGGTCTCGTCATTCGCTATGCCTATCTGTGGCGCGACGAGGCGCTGCAAGGGCATGAAGAGGGTGTGAAGGACCGGCCATGCGCGGTCGTTCTCGCGGTCAAGCGAAACGGGGACGGCACAACAGTCCTTGTTGCGCCGATCACGCATACCCCGCCTGATCCCGACAACAACGCAATTGAAATGCCGTTGCAGACTGCAAAGCGACTCGGCCTCGACGACCAGCGATGCTGGATCATCACGCATGAACTGAATTCGTTTTTATGGCCGGGACCGGATTTGCGCCTCGTAGAAAGGCGTGATCCGGCGAAAGGATTTGCCTTCGGATTCTTGCCGGGAGCGCTTTCGAAAAAGCTGGTCGAAGCCGTTCGCAATCACGTGAGGCGCGGCCGGTTGCAAAGGACCGGGCGGCAGTAAAACTCGGACTCGCAACAGGTCTTTCAGCCGCGTGCGCATGCGCACATCGGCCAGAATTGTTCTCGCCTATTCTCCAAACATCGGCAGACGGCAAAGAGGCCGCTGCCTTCGAGAGGAGAGAGAGCCATGAACACTTTCAAGAAGATCACCACCGGAACCCTTGCCGCCCTCACGCTGGGCATCACCCTCGCCGCTTCGACCGCGCCTGCGGAAGCGAAGTTCGGCCGCAACGCAGCCTTCTTCGGCGGCCTCGCCGTTGGCGCGCTGGCCATCGGCGCTGCCTCGCATGCTTATGCCGCGCCTTCGCATGGCGGCTACTACGTCTCCGGCGGCAATTGCTGGGTCGAGAAGCGCGCCGTCCACAACAGCTGGGGCGATTTCGTCGGCTACCGCCGCATCCGCGTCTGCAACTGATTTCAGGCGCATGTCCGTCGCGAAAAAGTCATCCGGCTTTTTTGTGGACATGCTCTGAAAGTTTTCCGCCGCCCCGCCTCTCGTCGGCGGGAAATGGAGCCTCCCGGGAATGTCCGACCCCCGGGAGGCTCTCACTTTTTCAAATCATGCTTTCGCATCGGCCATGCGCACGGGCCGGAACATGCCATCATCCTCCGGCTGCAATTCGATCCGTTCGTCATGCAGATCGAGCAGCGTGGAGCGATGGCCGATGGACACGATGGTCGTGTCAGGCAGTTCTTCCTTCAACATCCTGTAGATTTCGCCCTCGAGCTTTTCGTCGAGCGCCGATGTCGCCTCGTCAAGGAAAAGCCATTTCGGCTTGGCCAGCAGAGCATGAGCAATCGAAAGACGTTGCTGCTCGCCGCCCGACAGCCGCTGCGACCACGCTTCTTCCACGTCGAGCTGATCGGCCAGCATCGGCAGCCGCGCCTTGATCAGCGCATTGCGGACCTCTTCGTCCGTGTAGTCGCCCTCGAGCGCGGGATAGCTGGCAGCGCGCTTGAGATTGCCCGAAGCGATATAGGGTCGCTGCGGCAGCAGCATCACTTCGACGGGATGTCCGTCCTCGCCTGCGGGAAAGGCGATCGTGCCCTGCCCATAGGGCCAGATGCCCGCAATGGCGCGGAACATCGTCGATTTGCCCGAGCCGGAGGGGCCGTTCACCAGCGTCGATTTGCCGGCCGCGAAGGCGAGATTGTCGATCCGCACGATCTGGCGTCCGTTCGGCAGCGAGAGAATCGTGTCGCGCAAGGTGAGGTCGCGGGTTTGCGACCGCGTCGCGTCGAGACGCGGCGGCGTCGTGCCGAGATTGGCGGCCTTCTCGATGGCTTCGCCGAAACTCGTGAGACGATCGACGATGGCCTTGAAGGCGGCGAGCGAAGAATAGCGCGCGATGAAGAATGTCATCGCGCTTTCGACGCGCCCGAATGCGCCCGCCGTCTGCGACATCTGCCCCAGCGATATCTTGCCGAGGAAGTAATAGGGCGCGACGATGATGTAGGGGATCACGACGCTCGCCTGAAAGAAGCTGTGTGTGAAGGTCGCCAGCTTCAATTGGCGGAACACGATGGCGAAATAGTTCGAAACGATATTGCCGAAACGATCGCGGATGCGCTCGCGCTCCGAACGCTCGCCGCGTAACAGCGACACCTGTTCGCTATATTCGCGCAGCCGCGCCAGCGTGAAGCGGAAGTCCGCTTCGAAACGCTCTTTCATGAAATCGAGCTTGATGAGCGGGCGTCCGATGAGATGGGCGAGCCAAGTGCCGACCACCGAATAAAGCAGCGCAACCCAGAAGGGCAGGCCGGGAATCACGATATCGGTGCCGGGGATCGCGAATTCCGCCGGTATCGTCCAGAGTATGATCGAGAAGGACACGAGGTTGCTGATCGTCGACAGCAACTGGATGGAATAGGCGTAGGTATTGTCGATATAGCCGCGCACGTCGTCGGAGATTCGCTGGTCCGGGTTGTCGGCGCCGTCGCCGATAAGCGCCATGCGATAGAGGCCGCCGCGTCCGAGCCAGTTGTCGCCATAGCGCTGGGTGAGCCAGCGCCGCCAGCCGATCTTGAACACGGATTCGAAAAAATATTCGATCAGGTTGCTGGTGACTGCGATCGCCGCCCAGAAGCAGAAAACATAGATGAGCAACGACCAGAAGGCCGCCTCGTCCTTCTTTTGAATCGCATCGAACCAGTCGCGGTTGAAGAACGACAGCCGCACGTTGATGCCGACCTGCAACTGGTTGATGACGACGAGCAGCGTGATCAGCAGACGCCCGAGCCGGCCTTCCGCCATGCGCATCATGCCGAAAGGACCGAGATTCACGTCCCGCTTCGCGTCCGATGCGAAATAGGGATCGGCGAGCGCGGTGATCTGCCGGATCACCGGAATGTACGAGATCGTCCAGACGATCAGGCTGAACACGGCGACGGTGACCGGCAGGCTGATGGGTACTTGCAGGTCCGCGAGGCCGGACGGCCACACCCCCTTGCGCCCCGCAATGAACACAAGCCCTGTCAGCACATATTCGACGGCGAAGATCGTCGAGAAGATGCGCAGGAAAGTCGAAATGCGCGCCGCGCCCAGCGTCGCGAAGGTCAGCGCCGCGCCTGCCACCGCCAGACCGTAGAGCGCAGGATCGCCGTAGGCCGCCAAGCCCGTCCCTGCCGGCGTCTGAAATCCCGCCAGCGCCGCCAGAACGGCGACAGCGGCGACGGCAATGGCCAAAATCTGCATGAACGGCTCCGGTCGAGATCGCGATTCCCCGGGCCTCTCTACCGCGCTTTCCCATCGGATGGAAACGAAGGCGGGTACTCCGCAGCGCTGGTCAAGTCATCGTGAAATGAGCATGCCGCAGAACCCGTGCCAATTACTTCCCGCCGCCGATCGCTGCCAGCCTTCCGCGGGCCTTCTCCCGCCGGCCCGAACGACAGGCATCCGAACAGAAGCGAACGCTGTCCCAGTCCCGCTGCCATTTCTTTCGCCAGGCGAAAGGCCTGCCGCACGCCAGGCAATCCTTTTGCGGCAGGGACGATTTCTTTGCCATGCGAGCCACGCGGAGACCCTATCGATGCAGATATTGCCGATCTGGAACCGTGCGCCAGATGATCAAGTCCGGAGCATTCGATGAAATCCCTGATCCTCATCCTCGGCGACCAGCTTTCGCGCGACATCGCCGCGCTTGACGGCGCGACCCGCGACGACATCGTGCTGATGGTCGAGGTCGCGGAAGAAACCACCTATGTCCGCCATCACAAGCAGAAGATCGCATTGGTCTTGTCGGCGATGCGGCATTTCTCGGAAGAACTGCAGGGAGAGGGAATCGACGTCGATTATGTGAAGGTCGATGCGCCCGGCAACAGCGGCTCTTTCACGGGAGAACTGGAGCGCGCTATCCGCCGGCATCGGCCGGATCGCATTATTTCGACATGGCCCGGCGAATGGCGCGTCCTCGAAATGATGCGCGACTGGCAGCAGAGTTTCGGAGTACCGGTCGAAATCCGGGAGGATGATCGCTTCCTGTGTTCGCGCGCGGAATTTGCACATTGGGCGGGCGACCGCAAAAGCTTGCGCATGGAATTCTTTTATCGAGAGATGCGCCGCAAGACCGGACTGCTCATGGACGGCGATCGGCGGGCGGGCGGCCAATGGAATTTCGATGCCGAGAATCGCAAGGCGCTGCCGCGCGGCCACCTTTCGCCTCAGCGTCGGCGTTTTCCACAGGACGAGATAACCCGCGATTTGATGGCACTTGTTGAAGGCCGCTTCGGCGATCATTTCGGCACGCTGGAAAATTTCGACTGGCCTGTGACGCGGCGAGATGCGCTGCTCGCGCTCGACCATTTTATAACCGAATGCCTGCCCTTCTTCGGCGACTTTCAGGACGCCATGCAGGCTGGCAACGCCTTTGTCTATCATTCGCTCTTGTCGCCCGCGCTTAACATCGGCCTGCTTCAACCGATGGAAGTCTGCCGGCGCGCGGAACTGGCGTGGCGGAAAGGCCAAGCGCCGCTCAACGCCGTCGAAGGATTCATTCGCCAGATACTCGGCTGGCGCGAATATGTGCGCGGCCTCTACTGGCTGAAAATGCCAGGCTATGCGCGTACGAATGCGCTTGAAGCGCACCGCAGGCTGCCGGATTTCTACTGGACTGCGCAAACCAACATGGCCTGCGTGAAGGATGTGATCACGTCAACGCACGATCACGCCTATGCGCATCATATCCAGCGCTTGATGGTAACGGGCAATTTCGCACTTCTTGCCGGGATCGAGCCGGCCGAAATCGAGGCATGGTATCTCGCCGTTTATGCTGATGCCTATGACTGGGTTGAATTGCCGAACACGCACGGCATGGCGATCTTCGCCGATGGCGGCGTGATGGCCTCCAAGCCCTATGCGGCCTCGGGTGCATATATCAATCGCATGTCCGATTATTGCGGAAGCTGCCTTTATAATGTGAAGGCGCGAACGGGCACGGACGCCTGTCCGTTCAATTTCCTTTACTGGAATTTTCTCATCGAAAATGAGCATCGCCTGTCGCGCAATCCGCGCATGGCCATGCCCTACAAGAATCTCGCACGCATGCCGCCTGCTGAGCGCGAGAAGATCGTGGCGCAGGCGAAGAGCTTTCTCGACAATGGCGAGCCTCTCGCGCAAGCCAACGAAGAGAAACAGGCCACGCTCGATCTCTGATCGCTTGCGCACACATTCAGAAGCGGAAGACGCGCAGCCAGCGCATCACATCGAGCAGGCTCACCAGCGCGGAGGCGACATAAGTGTAGGCGGCCGCCTTCAGCACCTGCCGCGCCGCCGGCAGATCGTTCTCGTGAATGTATTTCTTCAGCAGCGGCATGGCGCGATTGAAACTCGCGTCGAATTCCGTCGGCAGCGTGACGGCATGGGCGGCAACCGTCGTC
This sequence comes from uncultured Hyphomicrobiales bacterium, assembly GCA_903847605.1. Taxonomy (GTDB): domain Bacteria; phylum Pseudomonadota; class Alphaproteobacteria; order Rhizobiales; family Beijerinckiaceae; genus Terripilifer. Next base: position 12,365 of record CAINED010000075.1, read on the forward strand.
CCCATGATGGCGAAGGCCGCGAGCAGTTCCAGCACGAGAACGGCAGGCGAGCGCACCAAGCCGAAGACGAGCGGAGACGCCATGATCAGGACCGCTCCAACCGCCTGCGCCTTCTGCGCCTGCCTCGCGAGTTGCTGCCGCCAGACCAGCGGCTTGTACCCCTGGGCATCCTGAATGGCATGCCCCACCTCGTGCGCCGCCACGGCGACGGCTGTCACCGAGCGGCCATGATAGTTCAGGTCCGAAAGACGAACCGCCTTGTCGTCGGGGCTGTAATGATCGCCTTCCTCGCCCGCCGTCTCGACCTTCACATCCTTGAGGCCCGCTTCGTCCAGCAGGTGGCGCGCGAGTTCCGCGCCGGTGCCCGGAAAATCCGGCCGCTCGTCCGCATGGCGCGCCATCGTCCGCCGCACCCAGAGTTGTGGGCCGAAAACCAGCGCGAGGATCGCGGCGACAAGCAAAAGAATCAGAATCGGCATGGGCGGACCTTGAACGCTTCCGGTTTATATTCGGTCACGAAGGCGACTTTGCGAGCGGGCAGAACCCACTTGACATCTACTGAAAATATTCCTATATGAATTTCATCCTATCCACGAGGGGCCGGTCGCGAGCGGTCGTTTCAGGCAGATGGGACCGGCGCCTGAGGGTCGTGTTCACCGGACACGGCATTTGGGCCGGACCGCCAGCACGCATGGGCCGCAAGGCTCATGCCGATTCCCGTTGCGAACCTCAGGGGTTCGTATTTCCAGGGTTTGGCGGACACCGCAAAAAGCCGGATCGCGGGACGCTGGCGCGCCAGTTCATCCCTCTTCCATCACAGGCTGCGCCAGCGTCCCGTGACCCCTCGCACCTGCCTTCCCTGGAAGCGCGGGCCCGTTTCCGCGCGCCTGGCGCAACGGGCGCTCAAGCGCGCAGCGGTTGAGCGCAAAAAGTTGCGCCGGACATAAAGCGCTGAGCAGCCGGGCAGCGCCTGGAAGCGAAACAAGTCGCCTCCTCTCCCACTGTAAATCGGGCGGACGCCCTGCTACATAACTGACCTTGCTTGGAGTCGCTGGGCTCCAGAGATATTCGCCGGGAGCGCGGCCATGAAGTGGGAAGATTTTCGCCAGTCGGAAAACATCGACGACCGGCGCGGCGACACCGAATACGCCAGCAACGAAGGCGGCGCGGGCCTGCCTTTCCCGATCCCCGGCGGCGGAAGCAGCAGCGGCGGCGGCGGTCTCGGCATCGGCATGATCATCGTGCTCGGCATCATCGGCATGCTGCTCGGCGTCGATCCGCGCATCCTGATCGGCGGCGGCCAGATTCTCTCGGGCGGGCGCAGCACGCAGCAGGAAATCCAGAGGCCCCAGCAACAGCAACAGACCCGCCGTCAGTCCGGCCCGCCCGCCGACGAAGTCGGCAAGTTCATCTCCGCGGTCGTCGCGATGAACGAGGACGTCTGGAAGGAAGTGCTGCCGCAGCAGAAGGGCATCCAGTACCAGCCGCCGACGCTCGTCATCTTCAGCCGCGTCACCAAATCCGGTTGCGGCACGGCGCAGTCGCAGATGGGTCCGTTCTATTGCCCGCTCGATCGCAAGGTCTATCTCGATACGTCCTTCTTCAACGACATGAAGCGCCGGCTCGGCGGCGGCGGCGACTTCGCCTACGCCTATGTCATCGCGCATGAGATCGGCCATCACATCGAAAACATCATGGGCATCCTGCCGAAGGTGCAGCAGGCGCAGCGCGCGGCCTCCAGCAAGGCCGAAGCCAATGCCCTGTCCGTGCGCGTCGAACTCATGGCCGATTGCCTCGCGGGCGTGTGGGCCTCGCACGCCAATCGCAGATGGCAAATTCTGGAAGATGGCGATGTGGAGAAAGCCATCCGCACGGCTCAGGCCATTGGCGACGATCGCTTGCAGCAGCAGTCGCAGGGCCAGGTTGTGCCCGACAGCTTCACGCACGGCTCGGCCGCGCAGCGCGTCGCCTGGTTGCAGCAGGGCCTGAAGACCGGAAGCGTCGACGCCTGCAACACCTTCGCCCGCCGTCAGTCTTCGTAAGCGAGTCCGACATGCCCGGCATCGACGAAAGCCGCGACTTCATCGCACTGAAGATCGCGGTGCTCACCGTCTCCGACACGCGCGCCCTGGGCGACGACCGCTCCGGCGACACGCTCGTGGAGAGGCTGACGAAAGCCGGTCATCGCCTCGCCGCGCGCGCCATCGTCACCGACGATATCGAAAAGATTCGCGCGCAAGTGCGTGTATGGATCGACGATCCCGGCGTCGACGCGATCATCACCACGGGCGGCACTGGCTTCACCGGCCGCGACGTGACGCCCGAGGCCATCGAACCGCTGTTTGAGAAGCGCATGGAAGGTTTTTCCAGCGTCTTCCACGCCATCTCGTTCCCGAAAATCGGCACGTCCACGATCCAGTCGCGCGCGACGGCGGGCGTCGCCGGCGCGACCTATATCTTCGTACTGCCCGGCTCGCCCGGCGCCTGCAAGGACGCCTGGGACGGCATTCTCGTGCATCAACTCGACTATCGCTACAGGCCCTGCAATTTCGTCGAGATCATGCCGCGGCTGGATGAACATCTGAGGCGCGGCGGGGGCGGTTAGGCAGCCTCCTGCAGCGCTGCCTCGATATCGGCTTTCAGACGCAGCAAAGGCGTTGCAAGCCGTGCAACCACCGACGTGGAATCTTCAATGCCTGAAACGCTCATATTGATGGCGAGCGTGCGGCCCGAAGGCAGTATCAACGGCGCGCCAAGCGCGACAACGCCCGGCTGCCATGTGGCCACGCAAAAACCTTCGCGCATAACGCTGCCGAAAGAATCCTCGAGTTCTACCCCCAGCATCTTCCAGCTTTTGCGAAATCGCTTTTTGTAGTCCCGCATGATCGCATCGCGTTCGCCGAGCGCGATGCCCGCAAGCCATGCGCGTCCCAGCGATGTCAGCCTGATCGGAACGCGCTGCCCCGCCACAATCGTGCGCAAGGATGCGCGCGGATGGTAGCGGATGGATTCAAGATAGATCATGTCGTCTCGATCCGCTGCCGCAAGGCCTGCATTCACGCGATGCGTCTGTGCGGCGGCGCGGAGCAGCGGCGTGACGGTCGCCAGAAGCGGCGAACCTGCACGCATTGCGTGCGCGAGAGACAGTACGGCAGGCGCGAGGCGATAGGCGCGCGCGGAAAGATCATGCTCCAGCATTCCGGAACCAACGAGCGTCTGCGTCAGCCGGCTGACGGTTGCACGCGACAGGCCCGTGCGCTCGGCGAGTTCGCCATTTCCGAGAAGGTCCGTTCCCGGCCGGAAGGCGCGCAACACTTCAATCCCGCGCTGCAGCGAGCGGTTCGTGATGGGATCTTCGAATGCAGGCTTTCGCGTCACAAGTGACCCCGCTGCCATAAGGCCTCATTTCCATTCAGTGGAATTGTAGCGATGCATCAGCGCTCTGCAACGCCTACAGTCAATTCCGGAGTACATAGACTTCCTGGAAACGCTCGAATGGTATCGATCATGCTCCATCGTCTCATATCGCTTGCCGCCACAGTGGTCGTAGCGTCCTTCGGCGCTTTGTCTCCGGCGGTTGCCCAAACCTTCCCCGACCGCGCCATTCGCCTCGTCGTGCCTTTCCCGGCCGGCGGCGGCACCGATCTCATCGCGCGCGTTCTCGGCGCGGGCCTGCAACCGGAGATCGGCCAGCCCATCATCATCGACAACAGGCCCGGCGCCGGGACGATCATCGGCACGGACGCCGTGGCGAAAGCCGCGCCCGATGGCTATACGCTGGTCGTCGCAACCTTCGCCAACGCCGCCAATCCCAGCCTCAAGGCGAAACTGCCCTACGATCCGCTCAACGGGCTTACGCCGGTCATCCTGCTCGCGCGCTCGCCCAACGTGCTCGTCGTGCGCAAGGAAAGCCCGTTCAAATCGGTCGGCGATCTCGTGGCGCATGCGAAGCAAAAGCCCGGCGCGCTGAATTACGCCTCGCAGGGCGTCGGCACGTCGGCGCATCTGGCGGGCGAATTGTTCAACAGCCTCGCCGGCGTGCAGACGACCCACGTGCCCTATCGCGGCGCATCGCAGGCGCTGAACGATCTTATCAGCGGACAGGTCGACATGATGTTTGCGACCTCCGCTGCCGTCGCCTCCTTTCTGGAAGCCGGCAACCTGCGCGCGCTCGGCGTGACGACGTCGCAGCGCTCGCCGACGCATCAGAACATTCCGTCCGTCGGCGAAGCGGGCGTAGCGGGCTATGCCGCCGAAAGCTGGTATGGCGTCTATGCGCCCGCCGGCACGCCGCCGGCGATCGTCGAACGGCTCAATGCGGCGATCAACAAGGTTCTGCAATCCCAGGACTTCCGCAAGCGCACGGAACCCGAAGGTCTCGTCATCGCGGGCGGCGCGCCGCAGGTACTCGATAGCTATTTCAAGGGCGAAGTGGCGCGCTGGAAAAAAGCCATTGCCGATGCTGGTATCAAGCCGGAGTAAAAAGTGAGCGAAGATCTCGTCCTTCTTTCCGTCGTCGATGGTGTCGCGACCGTGACGCTGAACAGGCCCGACAAGCGCAACGCCATGAACGACGACATGCGCGCGCAATTCGTCGAAACTCTTGAACACGTGGCGGCCGACAAGAACATTCGCGCGCTGGTTCTCACCGGAGCGGGAAAAGGGTTTTGCGCCGGCGGCGATATCGCCGGCATGGAAAAGCGGCTGAACGAACCGCAGGGCGAGATCGCCTATAACGGCTGGAAGCGCCAGTTGCGCGTGCATCACGCGGTCGAACTGTTGTTCCGTTTGCCAAAGCCGACCATCGCTGCCGTGAACGGACCGGCTGCGGGCCTCGGCGCAGATACCGCGCTCGCCTGCGATTTCGTTGTCGCAAGCGACTCTGCAACCTTCACATGGTCCTATGTTCTGCGCGGTCTCATTCCCGATGGCGGCGGCATGTATTTTCTGCCGCGCCGCACAGGCCTTGCGAAAGCCAAGGATCTCATTTTCAGCGGCCGCACTATCAATGCGGACGAGGCGCAACGCATCGGCGTTGCGGACAGGCTGGCGAAGCCCGAAGGCTTGCTGGCAGAAGCGCAGACCTGGGCGGCGCAGCTTGCGAAAAACTCTCTCACCGCAATGGCGCTGAGCAAGAGCATTCTGGATCAGACGTTCGAACTTTCGGCCGAACAGATCTTCGCGCAGGGCTCGCAGGCGCAGGGCATCTGCTACACCAGCGCCGAGCATCGCGAGTCCGTCGCTGCGTTTCTCAAGCGCAGCGCGGAGAGGAAATGAAGGGTGTCATCCCGGAAAATCGCGCAGCGATTTATCCGGAACCGCGCCGTAATTAATCTCAATGCGATCCCGGCTCTCGCTTTGTTCGGCCGGGATGACACGCCACAGATCCTCAGGTTCTCATGCAAAACGCCATCCACCGCCTTCTGAAACCGCGCAGCGTTGCGGTCATCGGCGCTTCGACCGATGCAACGAAGACGGCGGGACGGCCGGTCGCCTATCTGCGCAAGCATGGATTCACCGGCGCGATCTATCCCGTCAATCCGCGGGCGCAGGATATCGATGGCATCAAGTGTTATCCCGATATCGCTTCGATACCGGAAACGCCTGATGTCGCCATTGTTCTGCTCGGCGTGGAGCGTGCGCATCTGGCCGTGCGCGAACTCGCCGTGCGCGGCACGGCTGCCGCCATCGTGCTCGCGAGCGGCTATGCGGAGACGGGCGAGGAAGGCGGTGCAAGGCAGCAGCAATTGCGCGACGCTGCAGGCTCCATGCGCATTCTCGGCCCGAACACGATCGGCCTCGTCAATCTGACCGACAGCATCATTCTCTCGGCGAGCGGCGCGCTCGACATGGAGCGGTTTCCTGCCGGCAATATCGGAATCGTCTCGCAGAGCGGCGGCATTTTGGGATCGCTGCTTTCGCGCGCCGCCGCGCGCGGCATTGGCCTGTCGAAACTCATCGCCACCAGCAACGAAGCCGATCTCGATCTCTGCGATTTCGTCGATGCGCTCGCGGACGATGAAGCGACAGATGTGATTGCCCTTTATGTCGAGGGCATTCGCAATCCCAAAACATTTCGGCGCGCTGCGGCGAAAGCGGCTCGCGCCGGCAAGCCAGTGGTCGCCTTCAAGATCGGACGTTCCGAAGCCGGCGCGCGCGCCGCCGTTTCGCATACCGGCGCGATGGCCGGCGAAGACGCCATGTACGACGCCTATTTCGAGCAGACCGGCGTGATCCGCGCGCAAACATTCGGCGATCTTCTTGATATATCCGCGGCTCTGGCGACGAAGCGCAAGCTTTCAGGCAATCGCGCCGCCATCATCACCTCGACAGGCGGCGCAGGCACGCTGGTCTCGGATGCTCTGGGGCTCGCGGGTTTCGAGACGCCGCCGCCGGACGAAGCGACAGCAGCGGCCTTGCGCGCCTTGCAGACCGGCGCGGAAGCCGTGCTCGACCGGAACCCCATCGATGTCACGCTTGCAGGCCTGCAACCGGCATTTTTACGCAACGTGATTGCGACGCTTCTGGATTCGCCAAGTTACGATGCCCTTGTGGTCATCGTGGGCTCGTCGGGCATCGGACAACCCAAGCTGATGGCCGACGCCATCGCGTCACAGCTTCACAAAAGCGACAAGCCGGTTCTTGCTTTCGTCAGTCCGCATGCGCCGGAAGCCGCGGCGGTCCTCACGCAATATGGCATTCCCTCCTATATCCAGCCTGAAAATTGCGCCGCCGCGCTCGATGGCTTGCGTCGCGTGTCTTGCAATACGACTGTTTCTTCGCCGCAAGATGTCGTAGCGCAGACAGATGTTTCGGATATTCCCTTGCGCGCCCTCGATGAAGCGGAGGCGAAAACCTTGTTCGCGCGCTTCGGCATAACCGGCGTGAAGGAAATCATCGTCGCTTCAGCAGACGAAGCGACACGCGCAGCGCAGAAACTGGGACCACGCGTTGTTCTGAAAATCCTGTCGCGGGATATCACGCACAAGAGCGATGTCGGCGGTGTCGCCGTCGGCGTTGACGCGGTCGATATGTCCCAACGCTTTGCCGCCATGCAGCGCGAAGTCGGAAGCAAGTCAGGGCAGATGCCGGATCGCTTTGTCGTTCAGGAAATGACTGAAGGCGCCGAATTGATCCTCGGCTTGCGCCGCGATGCTCTAGGCAGCGCCATCCTGCTCGGCATGGGCGGCGTGACCGCCGAACTGATGAAAGACACAGCGCTTTGCATGCTGCCTGAAACGGGCGGAGTTTCGCGCGATCAGGCATTCGAAATGGTGCGCTCGCTCAAGTCGTGGCCATTGCTGGATGGCTATCGCGGACGGCCGAAAGCCGATGTGCAGGCGCTGGTATCAGCCATCTGCAATTTCTCGAAAATGGCGGCGCAGCTGGGCGCCCATCTGGTCGAGGCGGAAATCAACCCGCTCTTCGTTTTGCCGGAAGGCCGGGGCGTGAAGGCTGCCGATGGCGTTGCCGTTCTCTCGCAGGCGTGAACCGGCGGCGCTTAAGATTATATTCGGACTTCGCGTGATATATCCCGGCGATTGCCGGGAGTGTTTATGCGTAAGCTGCGTTTTGAGAGACGGGGCAGGCCCCGCATCGCGCCCTGGCGCGTCTCGACGCTGGTGCTCCTGCTGGCCGCCTTCCTGATCGGTATTTCCAGCGCGTCGCTGCTCTACGTGGGCCATGTCGCATCGCAGGCTGCGAATTTCCAGTCGTCCGAGAACGATCTGAAGCTTTTCGGAAATGCCCTGCGCGACCGCCAGAACCTGATGGCGCGCGATCAGCTCGGCCTCGCCCGCTGGGACAAGGGCTTTGCCAATATCCAGCAGAAGTTCAGCCGCAGCTTTCTCGAAGATGAAGTGGTCGACACATTATGGAGCGATTTCGCGCATGACGAAATCGTCCTTGTCGGTCCCGACAAGGTGCTTCGCATGTTTGCGCGGCAGGGCGAGACGGCATTCCCGGACCGGGCGCTCGCGGAAAGCGAACTGCTTTACAAGATCGCCGACCGCGCTGTTCTGCGTTTCATGCGTAACCGGATCGCCTCGCAAAATGGCTTCCGGCAGAAAGCGGTGCCTTTGGGGCAGGCCTCCGATGTTGCCGAATTCGCGTTCGGGCGGTTTGACGGCAAACCCGCCGTCGTCAGCGCGATGGCGATCGTCCCGGACGACGACAGTTCATTGGTGATGCCCGACGGTCCGCCCTACATTCTGGTGTCCGCGAGATATATCGAAGGCGCTTTTGAAAAAGAACTCAACGCGCAACTGGGTTTTGCAGCCTTCGCGTTTCGCGATGAACGCGCAAGCGCGACGCAGGGCCGGAGGCCGATATTCGATCTCGACGGCGTACGCATCGGCGCATTCGACTGGACGGGCGGATCGCCTGGCGAGCATATCTGGCGTGTCGTTATTCCCATCATCGTGCTGCTTGCGCTCGCCCTTGCCCTTGCCGCGTTATTGCTCGCGCGCAGAATAGGCGCAATCTCCACTCGCCTCGAAGAAAGCGAAGCACAGAATCGTCAGCTTGCGCTGCACGATCCGCTGACGGGGCTCGCGAACCGGCTGAAGTTCGCTCGCGCACTCGATGACGCCATTCGCGCTCTGGACGATAGACCTTTCGCCCTGCTCGCCTGCGACCTCGACCGCTTCAAGGCGGTGAACGACACCTATGGTCATGCGGGCGGCGACACCGTGATCAGGACAGTCGCCATGCGCCTCCGCGATTGCGTGGGTGATGCCGGACTTGTGTCCCGCACGGGCGGCGATGAATTCGTTATTCTTGTTACCGCCTGGGCAGATATCCCACGGCTGACAATTCTTTCGCAGCGGATGATCGCCGGGATTTGCGAGCCGATCACGCTTGATGACGGCTCCATAACCGATGTCGGTACGAGTCTCGGCATCGCCTTGTCGCCCGGCAATGGCGAGACGGCCGAAGGCATCATGGCCGCTGCGGATGCAGCTCTCTATATGGCCAAGGAACGTGGTCGCGGCATAGCCGTTTTCGCAAAGGATATCGCGCGGCTCGATGAACCTTCTGCATCGACAAAGAATTCGAGCGGAGCGCAAAGTCATGCCGCTTGAACTGACGCGCCGCCGCTGGCTCGCGGGCGCTGGCGCGGCCCTCGTCTATCCGCTGGGTGGGAGAGCGCTGGCGCAGCCGGGCAAAAAAGTCATCGTCATCGGCGCGGGGATAGCAGGCCTTTCTGCAGCACGCCTGCTGACGGATCGGGGCTATGCGGTTGAAATCCTCGAAGCGCGAAATCGCATCGGCGGGCGCATTCACACCTCGCGCGATCTCGGCGCGCCGGTCGAATTCGGCGCAGGCTGGATTCACGGTATCGATGGCAATCCCGTCACCGCGCTCGCGAAAAAGGCTGGCGCACGCCTGTTCATCACCGACGACGACGACAAGATGGAGATCATGCGTCCCGGCGGGCGCGAAGTTCCCGAAAGGGAAGCAGATGCAGCGGAAGCCAGATACAAGCGATTGCTCGACCAGATCGACGATACGCTGGAAGAGACCGAAGACCTGTCGCTGAGGGCTGCGTTCGAAAAGCGCAATCCGGCCTTTCTGCAAAATCCCTTGAACGCGTGGACGCTCGCGTCCGACATAGAGAACGATATGGGCGATGACGCTTCGCGCATCTCGGCATACTGGCACGACGAAGACGGCGCCTTTGGAGGGCCCGAAACCGTTCTGCCCGAAGGCTACGACAGATTGCTGCCGCAGCTCGCGCGGGGCATCCGGATTCATTTCGATACGGCCGTCACGGATATCCGTCGTGAACCTGATCGCGTCTTTATCAAAACGGCATCGAATTCATTCGAAGCCGATCATGCGATCTGCGCCATCCCGCTCGGCGTGCTGAAGGCCGGCAGCGTGAGTTTCGACCCGCCCCTGCCGTCGCAGCTTCAACAGTCCATCGGCAAGATCGGGGTCGGCGCGGTCATCAAGGTCTCGCTCGCTTTCGACGGCGCACACTGGCCGGCAGGGCCGCACTGGTTCGGCTATGTCAGCCCCGTCCATGGCCGCTGGCCGATCTTCCTCAATGTGAAGGCCCATGCCGGCAAGAACATTCTCACGGCCATGGCCAGCGGAGACTTTGCAGTCCGCGCCGAGCGGATGAGCGAAGCCGATTTGCAGGCGGATCTTCTCGCCGCCCTGTCGGACATGGTGGGCAAGGCACTGCCGCGGCCATCGGGCTTCGTCCAATCACGCTGGTCGCAGGACCCATATGCTCGCGGTGCCTATTCCGTTATTCCGCCGGGGGCAACGCCGGGGGATTTTGACCGCTTCAAGACCGCCGAAACCGGGCGGCTCCTTTTCGCCGGAGAGCATACTGATTTCGAATACCACGGCACCGTGCACGGCGCTTACCTCAGTGGCGTGCGGGCTGCGGAAGCCATCATGAGGCAGGGGTGATCGGAACGGCTTCTTGACCCGCTGCCGCAAAAGCGCGATTTTGCTCCACCCGTAAAATTACGATCAAAAATCTGGGGAGAGGTTGCATGACAGCCGTTGCCAGCGCTGGCGAAAGCCGCGCCGAACGCTCGTTTCTGGAAGTCTGGATCATCACCATCGGCCATGCGCTGACCCACTGGTATCCGGCGACTTTCTACGTTCTGCTGCCACTTATCGGCGTCGAGATGGGCCTCTCCAACACCGAGATCGGCCTCATCATGACCGCGCAATATGCGGCCGGCGCGATCTCCAATCTGCCCGGCGGCATCATCGTCGATTCGGTCGGCCGCAAGGGCCTGCTGCTGGCCCTGTCGTTGTTCTGGATCGGCGTTCCCTATTTCCTGATGGGCTTCTCGCAGGCCTACTGGATGCTGGTGCTGTGCTCGGCGCTCATCGGCGTCGGCAACAATTTGTGGCACCCGACGGCGATTCCGTGGCTCGGCCGCCGCTTCCCCGAGCGCAAGGGTCTTGTGATGGCCTATCACGGCATGGGCGGCAATGTCGGCGATGCGCTGGCGCCGCTGGCCGCCGGGGCACTCATCGCCTGGCTCGCGCTGACATGGCGCGATGTCGTCATTCTCAACATCCTGCCCGGCGTCGTGATGGCCGTCGCCATCCTCTGGTATCTGGGCAAGCTCACGGCGGAACCGAAGAAGAATGCGCCCGCCAGCGCTGACGGCAAGCAGCTTACCAGCGGCGAGGTGATGCGCGCACTGCCGCAACTTTTCAAGAACAAGGTGCTGATGTTCCTGTGTGTGAGTTCGGCCTTCCGCTCGATGACGCAGAACGGCATCATGGTCTTCCTGCCGCTCTATCTGGCGAAAGATCTCGGCTATTCCATCTGGTGGGTCGGCGTCGCCATGTTCGTGCTGCAGGCCGCAGGATTCATCGCCGCGCCGGTCGCCGGGCATATGTCCGACAAAATGGGCCGCCGCAACGTCATCATGTCCGCCATGATCATGACCGGCGTCGTCCTGTTCGCCATGGTCTTCGCCGGCAAGTCGCCGATATTCGTCGCCTTCGTCGCGGTCCTCGGCTTCTTCCTCTTCGCGATACGTCCGGTGCTTCAGGCATGGCTGCTTGATGCGACGCCGCGCAACCTTGGCGGCACGGCCATTGGCGCGATGTTCGGTATTCAGGCGGTCGGTTCGCTCATAGGGCCGCTGGTCTGCGGCCTCATCGCGGACAAATACGGCCTGCTGTCGGCCTTCTGGTTCCTCGCGGTGACGATCATTATCGCGAACCTGCTGGTCTTCTTCATGCCGCAAACGCCACAGGAAGCCGCGAAGGCCGGATAGCCACCTGGTTCTCCGTTTGAGTTGACATCGCGCGCCAAGGCATTAGCTCTCTTCGCGGGAGAGAGGGGAATATCGTGGCGATGACTCAGGGCGTGACGCACGGGCGCAAATTGCGCCCGGTGTTTGCAGAAATTTTCTGCAACCAGGTCATGCGCCGCCTGCCATGTGCAACATCCGGGCGCCACGCATGAGCGATGCATCGGCAATCGGCGAAGCGCCGCGCCGTGCGCGCATCGGCCTCGAACAGATCGTCATGGCCGGCGCAGTTGTTGCGCTGTTCTTGCTCGTCGTCTGCCCGATCCTGTGGTTGCTCGTCGGCAGCCTGCGCGGCGAACAGGGATTCACCTTCGAGAATTTCGCGACGGCCATGACAGGTCGTCTCTATGTATCTGCCCTGCTCAACTCGCTCATTCTCGGCGCATGGACGGGCCTGTTCAGCCTGTTGATTGGCGTGCCGCTAGCATGGGCGGTGTCGCGCACCAATGTGCCAATGAAAGGGCTCTTTCATCTCACGGCCAATCTGTCTTACCTTTCGCCGCCTTTCCTCACCGCAATCGCCTTCGTCACGCTCTTCGCGCCGAATTCCGGCGTCATCAACGCGGCCTTTCGCGCGATGACGGGCAGCGAAGCGCCGCTCTTCAACATTTTCTCGATGCCGGGCCTCGTCTTGGTGACGACGCTGCACACCTTCCCGTTCGTATTCCTTCTGTCGTCGACGGCGCTGCAATCCGTCGACGCATCCTACGAAGAAGCAGCGCAGATTCTCGGCGCGGGAAAGATAAGAACGGCGCTGGCGATCACGTTGCCGCTCGTCGCGCCCGCCGTTCTCTCGGGAACCCTGCTCGCCTTCGTGAACGCCATCGCTCTCTTCGGTTCGCAGGCGATCCTTGGTCTTCCCGGACGCATCGTGACCCTGCCGACGCGGATCTACGCGCTGTTCGATTATCCGCCGCAGTATGGGTTGGCCTCGGCGCTCTCGCTGGTCTTCGTGGCGATCACGGTTTGCGCGCTCTATTTGCAGCGCTCTTTCCTCGCGCGCCGCTCCTATGTCACGCTCGGCGGAAAGGGCTCCCGTCCGCAACTCATAGATCTCGGCGTCTGGCGCTGGGTCGTGCTCGGATTTTGCATCGTCATCTTCATCGTCGGAATCGTCTTGCCCTATGCGGCGCTTATCGCGACATCCTTTTCCAAATCCTGGGGTCTGGAGTTCTGGAAAAATCTCACGCTGAAGAACTACGTCTTCGTACTCTTCGAGTACGATGTAACGCAGCGCGCCATTCTCAACTCCCTGCTGCTGGCCATTCTCGCTGCGACCTTCGCGGTCGCGCTTGGCGTCATCATCGGCTGGATCGATCTGCGCACGAAAACGCCGGGCCGCAAATATCTCGATTACATCGCGCTCATTCCGCTGGGCCTGCCCGGCATCGTCATGGCCGTCGCGTTGATTCAGTTCTGGCTGGCCATGCCGGTCGCGCTCTATGGCACACTTGCCATCCTGCTGCTTGCCTATGTCGGGCGATATGTGCCGCTCGGCGTTCGCGCCGCCAATACATCGCTGCGGCAGGTCGATGCCTCGCTTGAGGAAAGCGCGCGTATCCTCGGCGCATCCTGGAGCGAAACGCTGCGCAAGATCACGTTGCCGCTCATACGCCCCGGTCTGTTCGCGGGTTGGCTGCTCGTCTTCGTGCCGGTCATTCAGGAGTTGTCGGCCTCGATCCTTCTCTTCAGTTCGTCGTCGATCACGCTGGCTGTCGCCGTTTATAATCTTTACGAAACCGGCGCGCTGGAGTCGGTTTGCGCGCTGGCGATGATCAACATGGTCATCATTTCCATTGCTATTTACGTGGCCAACAAATTCGGCGGCGAACGCGGCGCAAGAACGGGAGCAGGCGGCTGATGGCCGGCATCACCATTACCAACCTGACGAAATCCTATACGGCTGACGCCAATGCCGCCGCGGTGCGCAATCTCAACATTGCAGTATCGGACAATTGTTTTCTCACACTGCTCGGCCCCAGCGGCTGCGGGAAGACGACGACACTGCGCCTCATCGCGGGCTATCTTAAGCCCGATGCCGGGGAAATCCGTGTCGGTGAGAAAATCGTGTCCTCCGTATCCGGAGTCGCTCCGCCGGAGTCGCGCGGCATGGGCATGGTCTTCCAGAACTATGCAATCTGGCCGCACATGACCGTGTTCGACAATGTCGCCTTCGGTCTCAAGCTGCGCAAGCTTCCGAAGGCGGATATCGGCGCGAAAGTCGACGCGATGCTGAAACTCGTCAATCTCGGCGGGCTCGAGGCACGCTATCCCAATGAACTCAGCGGCGGGCAGCAGCAGCGTGTCGCACTGGCGCGCTCGCTCGTCGTCGAACCCGATATTCTCCTGCTTGACGAACCGCTCAGCAATCTCGATGCGAAGCTGCGCGAGCGCATGCGCAGCGAACTCAAGCAATTGCAGCGCCGCACCGGCATCACCTTCGTCTATGTCACGCACGATCAGGCCGAGGCGCTGGCCCTTTCCGACCAGATCGCCGTGATGCATGGCGGATTGCTGCAGCAGCTTGGTTCGCCGCAGGATGTTTACGAACGCCCGGCGAACAGGGTCGTCGCCGACTTCATGGGTCTAACCAACATAATCCCGGCGACCGTCGAGAGCATTGCAGAGGGGCAGGCACGCATTTCGGCTACCGGCGTCACGCTGACCATGTCGGCGGATGAAACGCTGAAAGCGGGTGACGCCGTCGATCTCGTCGTGCGGCCGGAAAACATCCGCTTGCAGCAGACCGTTCCGTCCGATACTGCGCCGCGCATCGCCGACCGGACATTTCTGGGCAATCTCGTGGAATATCAGGTTGCGCTTGGCGACGGGACGATGCTGCGAATCGAGGCTCATCCCTCGCAAAGACTTTCGCCCGGCGACGCCGTCGCCATCGAATTCGATACGCGCGCCTGCTCGATCTTTCCGGCGCAGGCGTGATAAGAGCCTCAATCATTCGAAAGGAAACGACATGAACGACATCGCGGAACTCTCGCAAGTGAAGAGCGAGGATCACTGGACGAACAAGGGCGACGTCAAACTCTTCATGTTCGAAAAATATGCCGGTACGCCTGCGAACAAGAAGGGCACGATCCTCTTCGTGCACGGTTCGTCGATGGCCTCGCAGCCGACATTCGACCTCAAGGTGCCGGGCCGTCCCTGGTCGTCTGTGATGGACTGGTTCGCCGTTCGCGGCTTCGATTGCTGGTGCGTCGATATGGAAGGCTATGGCCGCTCCAGCAAGCATCGCGACATCAACAGCGACATATCGAACGGCGCGGACGATCTGACGGCGGCAACGGACTACATCATGAAGCTGCGTAACTGCGGCCCGCTGCTCGTCTATGGCATTTCCTCCGGCGCCTTGCGCGCGGCGCTGTTCGCCGAGCGCAATCCGGATCGCGTGAGCCGTATAGCGCTCGATGCTTTCGTATGGACGGGCGAGGGTTCGCCGACGCTCGCCGAGCGCAAGAAGAAACTGCCGGAATTCATCGCGAAGAACCGCCGTCCCTTGAACCGCGCCTTCGTGCAAAGCATCTTCGATCGCGATCATCCCGGCACGGCGGACCAGCCGACCATCGACGCCTTCGCCGACGCCATACTGGCGCTCGACGATTCGCTGCCGACCGGAACTTATGTCGACATGTGCTCAAGACTGCCGATCTGCGATCCCGCAAAGCTCAAGGCGGCTGCGATCATCATGCGCGGTGAGTTCGACGGCATCGCGAGTTTTGACGATCTCATCAAGTATTTCTGCGCATTGCCGAACCCCGACAAGCAGTTCATCGTGATGAAGGGCATTTCCCATGCGTCCTTCCAGCAGAAAAACTATATGATGGTCTATCAAATCCTCTATAATTTCTACACGCAGCCGGAACCGGTATACACCGGCCACTGAAGGCGCGGATGGTGGAGCCGTGGAGGGCGGCTCCATCACCCGATGTGTTGCAAGTGCCGTCTCGAGGGAGAAGAACATGCGCAAGTTAGCCATTGCCGTCGCTACACTTATCGCCGCATCGCTGCCGGCGTTCGCTGCCGATCCCGTAGACCGCGAGGCTGCCAAGAAAGAGGGCAAGGTCGTCTGGTACACTTCGACGCCCATTGCGCAGGCGCAGCAGATTGCAAAGCTGTTTGAAACGCGCACCGGCATCAAGGTCGAGTTGTTTCGCTCCGGCGGCTCAGCCGTTCTCAACCGCTTCATGCAGGAAACCGGAGCGGGACGCTTCGCCGTCGACGTGATGACGACATCCGATCCGGCCGCGGCGCAATCCTTGACGAGAAAGGGCATGTTCGTGCCCTTCAAGCCCGAGAATTTCGAGAAAATTCCCGACGCGGCAAAAGATCCCGCGGGTCACTACATCGCGCAGCGTCTCAACATCATGACTATCTACCTGCGCACCGATCTCGTGCCGGCAGCGGATGTGCCGAAGACCTGGGACGATCTCATGCAGGCAAAATATAAGGGGCGGCTCGTCATGACCGATCCCTCGTTCACAGCCTTGCAGCTTACCGTGGTCGGCGCCCATTCGCGCACCAACGGCTGGGGCTTCTATGAAAAGCTGAAGGCCAACGACATCATGATCGTGCGCGGCAACGAGCAGGTGTCCAGCATGATCAAGCGCGGCGAGCGCTGGATCGCGGTCGGCGCGCTGGATTCCTACGCGGCGGAAGATCGCGCCGCCGGGCACAAGATCACGACAATCTTTCCGTCGGCAGGTACATATGTCATCCCCTCGCCGACTTCGATCATCAAGGGCGGGCCGAATCCGAACGCCGCGAAATGGTTTGCCGAGTTCATGATCGGCGATGAGGCGCAGAAGATTTTTCCCGCCAGCGGCGGTTACTCCGCGCGTATCGACCTGCCGCCACCGGAAGGCGCTACGCCGGTCAAGGACATCAAGCTGCTCGACGTCGACTACGACTATCTCGAAAAGCAGTCGACCGCGATCAAGCGCAGGTTCAACGAGATCTTTCAGTAGCGATAAATAAGATCATCCCGGACAGCACGACGCGTGTCCGGGATGATTATTATTGCGGGTAAAATTGGTAATTTCAGCCGCCGATGCCCTCGGCCTTCATGGCTTCCTTCACCTTGGGACGCTCGCCGACGCGCGCGAAATATGCCGTGACGTTCGCGTGCTTGGAAATGTCGACGTTCTTGAGGCGCGTCCAGTTCAGAACCGTGTAGGCATAGGCGTCGGCGACCGTGAAGTTGTCGCCCATCAGATATGTCTTGCCTGCGAGCATCTTGTCGAGCGCCCCCAGACGGCGGTCGATCAATGCGAGCTGGTTGTCGAGCCATTCGCCCTTCATGGCCGGATTGAACAGCGCGCCGATGGACTTGTGCAATTCGGCTGTCACGAAGTTCAGGAGTTCCTGCAGGCGGTAGCGTTCCATCGTGCCATTTTTTGGCGCCAGCCCCGATTCGGGCTTCTGGTCGGCGAGGTACTGGACGATGGCCGGGCCCTCGGTGAGCACTTCGCCACGCGAAAGCTCAAGCGCGGGAACATAGCCGCGCGGGTTGATCGCCCAGAAATCGGCGCCCGACTCGGTCTGCTTCTTGGGAATATTGACCTTCACGAGTTCAAGCGGGATGCCGGCTTCCATCGCCACGATGTGGGGCGAAAGCGAGCACGCGCCGGGTGAATAATAGAGTTTCATCTGCGTCTCCGAGCAATAAGGGCCGGATGATCCGGCCTGCCCGGAAGCTAGTCACTCGACTTCTCCAATCAAAGGCTTGCCGGCGACATTTCCCGGCGCATCACAGCAGCTTGAACTCTTGAAGTGCAGCTTGGCCTCCCCTAAACGCTCGATAGCGGCGAAATGGCAGCGGATTCCCTCAGAATGAACGTCCTTCTCATCGGTTCCGGCGGGCGCGAACATGCGCTTGCGCTGTCCATCTCGAAATCGCCCCTGCTGTCAAAGCTCTACGTCGCGCCGGGCAATCCGGGCACGGCTGCGATTGCGGAAAATATCGCGCTCGATCCGGCCGATCATCGCAACATCATCGCTTTCTGCCACCGCATGCGCATCGCCCTCGTCGTCATCGGTCCGGAAGCGCCGTTGGTCGCGGGTCTCGTCGACGAGTTGGAAGCAGCGGGCTTTCCCGCCTTCGGGCCTTCGAAAGCGGCAGCACAGGTCGAAGGCTCGAAGGGCTTCACGAAGGATCTCTGCCGGGACTTCAGCATCCCCACTGGCGCATACGAGCGCTTTACTTCTGCCGAGCCGGCGAAGGCCTATATCCGCAAGCATGGCGCGCCCATCGTCGTGAAGGCGGACGGGCTCGCGGCCGGCAAGGGCGTCATCGTCGCAATGAACGAGACGGAAGCGCTCGACGCCGTGGACATGATGTTCTCCGGCGCATTCGGCGCAGCCGGAGCGGAAGTCGTCATCGAGGAGTTTCTCGATGGCGAGGAAGCTTCATTCTTTGCGCTGTGCGATGGCGAGCGCGCGCTCGCCTTTGCGTCGGCGCAGGATCACAAGCGCGTCGGCGATGGCGACACCGGTCCGAACACCGGTGGCATGGGCGCCTATTCGCCCGCGCCGGTCATGACCGACGAGGTTTCCGCGCGTGTGATGCGCGAGATCGTTGAGCCCACGCTGAAAGGCATGAAGGCGCGCGGCGCGCCCTACAAGGGCGTTCTTTTCGTCGGCCTGATGATCGGCAAGGATGGCCCCAAACTCATCGAGTTCAACGCCCGCTTCGGCGATCCGGAGACGCAGGTCATGCTGCCCCGTCTCGACGAGGATATCCTGCCATTGCTGCTCGACTGTGCCGCGGGCACCCTGCGCAATTCGCCGGTCCGCCTGAAAGCGCAGACGGCGCTGACAGTGGTTTATGCTGCCAAGGGTTATCCCGATGCGCCCGAGCGCGGCAGCGAAATTCGCGGCGTCGACAAGGCTGCCGCAATGGCTGGCGTCACGATCTATCACGCGGGCACGAAGCAGGACGGCGCGCGGCTTCTCGCCAATGGCGGGCGCGTCCTGAATGTCACAGCGCTTGGCTCAAGCGTCAGTGAGGCGCAAACGCGCGCCTATGCGGCCATCGACGTCATCGACTGGGCGGGCGGCTTCTGCCGCCGCGACATCGGCTGGCGCGCCGTGGCGCGCGAGCGCGAGACGAGCTAGCGCCCGACGAGCTAGCGCTTTCGCGTGAGGCTGAGAACCTTGGCGATGCGTGCAACGAGAGCGTGCTGCTCGTTGAGCCCGGCCTGAAATTCCTCGATTCCCATTGGCGCCGCAGGCTGGCCCGAACGCGCAAGACCGTCGACGATAGCCTTGTCCTTCAATGCCTGCAGGATTCCGGCGGCAGCCTTCTGCCGTGCAGCGAGTGGCATGTCCCGGGGGCCGAGAAGGCCGAGGATAGGGCTTGCCACGAGGCCCGGGAAGCCGGACTCGACCACCGAAGGAATATCCGGCGCGGCGTCCGAGCGCTTGCTGTCATTGATGGCGAGCACGCGGATGTTGCCGGTCTGCGCCTGCGCGCGCATGGCCGCATAGGACATCATCGCCATCTGGATGCGATTGATGCCGATATCCGGCGGCGCCTGCGTGATGTCGCGATAGGGCACTTTGACGATGCGCAGATCGTTTTCTTTCAGAAAACCGTTGAAGACGAATTCGGAAAAGCCCGGCGCCACGCCGTAGCTCAGAGCATCCGGTTTGCTCTTCGCCAGCGCCACGAATTCCTTGAGATTGGCGACTCCAAGGCTTGTCGGCACCGCCATCGCGACCTGTACCTTCGCAACGCCCGCAATCGGCGTCAGATCCTTTTCGGGATCGTAGTCGAGATTGTCATGCACGTAGGGATGCACGACGAAGGCGCTGCTCGGCCCAAAGAAGAGAAGATGATCGTCCTTGCCATGGACCACGGCGCGGATGGAGATAAGACCGTCGCCGCCGGGCCGCCCCTCGATCACGACCGGCTGGCCCCAGATGCCCTTCAATTGTTCCGACAGGAGGCGCGCCGCGATATCTGCGCCCGAAGCCGGACCAAATGGCAGAATGAAGCGCACGGGCCGTGTGGGCCATTCCTGCGCATGGGCTGACGAGTCTGAAAACGGCAGCCCCAGGGCCGCAGCGCCCAGGGCGCCAAGAGCGACAATCTTGCGGAACAATTTCCCCTCCTTCAGCTTGTTTTTGTGGTTTGCTTTTGCAGCTTGTTTTAGTGGACGGAAACTAACATTCAGGGTCAGGTGAGGCAACACAGCCCGGCATTCGCCACCACAAGGAAATCGCCAATGCTCGACCACATGCAGGCGCACTGGATCGACACAAAAGCCGGGCGCATTTTCGCGCGCAGCGCCGGGCAGGGCGAACCGCTGGCGCTGCTCCATGGCTTTCCCGAAACTCAGGTCATGTGGCATCGCGTATTGCCCGCGCTCACGCAGAAATTTTCCGTGGTCGTCATGGACCTGCGCGGCTACGGCTGGTCCTCCGCGCCTCGCAGCACAGGCGGCGAAGAATATACCAGGCGCGCGATGGCCGGCGATGTCATCGACGTCATGGAATCGCTGGGGCATGTTCGCTTCATGCTCGCGGGACATGATCGCGGCGCGCGCGTCGGCTATCGCCTTGCGCTCGATCATCCCGGCCGCATATCGAAACTCGCTCTGCTCGACATCATCCCGACCTGCGAAGTCTGGCGCAATATCGAGGCGGGCCGTGCGCCCGCAGCCCATTGGGGTTTCCTTTCGCAAGTCGAGCCCATTCCGGAAAATGAGATCAAGAAGGATCCCGACGGTTATTTTTCCGGCCTCATGGCGAAATGGTCCGCCACCGGCGATCTCAAGCCCTTCTCGCCCGCCGCACTCGAAGCCTATCGTTCGGCATGGGGGGATTCCTCGCGCATTCACGCCATGTGTGAAGACTATCGCGCCGGTGCAAGACAGGATCGACAAGCCGACGAAGCCGACCTCAAGGCAGGCAAGACAATCGACTGTCCGGTTCATATACTGCCGGGAAATTTCTATCTGACCTCCGGCGCGAAACCGGCGCTCGATGTCTGGCGTGAGACCTTCGCCCCGCATGCCACCGGCGAAGTCATAGAGGCCGGGCATTTTGTGGCCGAGGAAAACCCTGATGATACCGCGCGTGCGATGCTCGAGTTTTTCGGAAACTGACAGAATAAACGGGGGGACATATGTCGAAAATGAACATACGCCGGGTCGTCACGGGCCACGACGCCAATGGCAAGGCTAAAGTACTGATCGATGGCGTCGCATCGAACGAGCGCGCGGGCTCCGCGGCCGGGCAATACAATAGTTTGATGTGGAGCACGGACTGCATGCCCTGCGAAATGCCCATCGGCGAAGATGCCGAGGACATGGGCGCGCGCAAGCTCGGAACCTATCCGCCGGTCAACGGCACGCGTTTCATGATTGCCGATTATCCGCCGGGCAACATTCCGCGCATGCACCGTACGGAGACGATCGACTATATCATCGTGCTCGATGGCGAGATCGAAATGGAATTGGATGACGGGGAGGTCGTCACCATCAGGCAGGGCGACGTGATGATCCAGCGCGGCACCTATCACGCCTGGCGTAACGTGTCGGACAAGCCTTGCCGCATGGCTTTCGTGCTGATCGACGCCAGGCCGCTCGGCATCGGCCATGCCTTGCCACGCGACGCGGGACTTGAGCGCGCGAAATAAATTTCATTCGATCCGGCGGGCCGTATTCGCGGATGCGCGGAATGAGTTATTCTTGAGCGCTCCGCTCCGGTTGTTCGGAACGGTACGCCCATCCGCAGGATACCGTCATGACGCGTCCGACTTCGATCATTTCCGCCAGCATTTTCGCTATTGTTCTTGCAATGCCGTTTTCGGGTATTGCCCAAACACCCCCTGCAGAGCCTGCTCCTGCAGCTCCGCCTGCCGAACCGGCGCCTGCAGCGCCAGTCCCTGCGCCCGCTCCTGCAGCGCCCGCTCCTGCGGCGCCGACTATGCCTGCGAAGCTTTCGGGTCTCGCGGCCTGGAACGCCATCATCGGCAATACGGTTTCGGGCAAGCGCGAAGGCAGCGAATACGATTATTACGTCAAGGCGGACGGCACGCTGGTAGCTCTGGACGATGGCGATATCGATACCGCCAAATGGGCGCTCGAAGGCCAGAACATCTGCGTGACATTTCCCGACGAAGACAAGGAATGCTTCACGATCGAGCTTGATGGCGACATCGTGAGTTTCCGCGACAGCAGCGGCAGCGGCTTCCGCGGCACGCTTCACAAGGGCAATCCGAAGAAGCTTTAATTCCATGAGCGATCGGAACCCGAACACGTTCGCCGTCGCCCTCGGCGGCGGCGGAGCCCGGGGCTTCGCCCATGTCGTGGTGATAGAAGCACTCGACGAACTCGGGCTGAAGCCTGGCGCGATCGCCGGTACATCCATGGGCGCCGTCATCGGCGCGGCCTGGGCGGCCGGGTTGCGCGGCAAGGACATTCGCGCGCATTGTCTCGCCCTCACCCGTGACCGTGCGCAATTGATGGCGCGTATTCTGCGCGCGCGGGTTGGAAAATTCACGGACATCTTCAGCGGCGAATTCGGCAATCCCATGCTGCTCGACGCCGAGCGTCTGCTCGATCTCGTCTGGCCGCAGGACGTGCCGGACCGGTTCGAGGAGTTGAAAATCCGTTTCATCGCGGTCGCCACCGATTTCTACGAGCGCAAGTCAGTGACCTTCGCCAGCGGTCCGCTGGGGCCGGCCGTAGCGGCCTCTATGGCCATTCCCGGCCTGACCAAGGGCGTGACGATCGAAGGCCGCCTGCTGTTCGATGGCGGCATTACCGAGCCATTGCCGCACCGTCGCCTGATGACGCGCGATGCAGATGCCATCAGCCCTTTCGTCATCGCCTGCGATGTCGTTGGCGGACCGGTGGAGAAGGACGGCCGCGCGCCCGGACCCTTCGCGGCCTTGCTCGGCGCGTCGCAGATCCTGCAGGGGGCCCTGTCGCAGGAAATGTTGGATGCGACGCCGCCCGACCTCCTGTTACGGCCGGCGGTCGATCAATTTCGTCTGCTCGACTTCGCGCGCCTCAACCAGATCTTCGCCGCGGCCGAACCGATCAAGGACGAGATCAAGCGCGCCATGGAAAATCGGTTTGGCTGAACTTCGCCTATTGCGAAGTGATGGCCCGCTTCGCCCGCTCCACGGTGGCGGGCGCGGCCGAGGAATAGGCCCGCCACGACTTCGCAACGTCCTCGCCGTCGGAGGGCACGACTTCGACGCCGAGTTTCTCGGCTTCTTCGCGAAACTGCCGATCCGCCATCGTCGCCATGAAGGCCTTGCGCAGCGCCGCCACACGCTCCTCCGGTACGCCCGGCGGCAGCGCATAATTGCGGCCGAGTTCGCCCACCATGAAGACGAGCCCAAAGAGCTGCGCATCCTCCTGCGACTTGACGAAATCGCGCACATGCGCCGCCTTGACGCCCGGCACGGGATCGCCGCTCGTCTGCACGACGAGATTTATTTCCCCGGTATCCAGCATGTCCTTCCATGCCGTGCGCAGATGCGACCAGATCATGCCGCAAGTGCCCCCGACTTCGCCGCGCTGCATCGCCGCCTTCACGTCGAGCGCGCCCTTGTAGCCGGTGATGAGTTTTATGTTTGCGCCGAGAAGATTTTTGATGCCGTTCGACAGAACGACGAGCGGACCTGTCGCGCCGGTGCCGCCGAAGATCACCTGCTTCTGCTGCAATTCCGCCAGCGTCGAGACGCCGCTCGCTTTCGTCGTGATGCAGAAGGTGGCGCTCTTTTCCATATTGCCGACCCAGACGAACTTGCTCGCGTCGAAGCGGGCCTGTTCGTTACCGAAGATATTTTCGAGCGCGACCGTGTGGGCGAATATGCCCATATGCGTGCCGTCCTTCGGCGCCGTCGCATAGAGCCAATTGGCGGCTGTCAGTCCGCTCGCACCTGCCATGTTCTTCACGACCATGGAGGGATTACCGGGAATGTGCCGGCCCATGTGCCGCACGAGCACACGCGAATAGACGTCGAAACCGGTGCCTGGAAAATGCGCCACGATGATCGCGACTTCCTTGCCCTTGTAGAAAGCGGCGATGTCGTCCGACTGCGCTGCAGCAGGCTGCAGGAAGACGAAACCCGCAATGGCCGCAAATATGCCTCGCCACAAACGGTATCCTGGCATGCTTCCCTCCCGCGTCGACGCGGGCGAATTATGGGGGGCGAGCAACGATCAAGGCAAGCGCTGTCAACGGCGCGAATGGCCGAGCTTTGCAAACTACAGGGATTGAGAGATCCAGCCGCTGGTTTAACCCATTTGGGTCAATCGATGCTGATCACGGCGTCTTGGCGGCCTGCGCTCCGGTGCGGCTCGCCGCGCTGGCCGGCGCGCGTGCTGTCTCGCCCGGATCGTCCTCGTCTGCTCCGGGTTCGGCGACCTCGCCGTTGACCGCGGCGATCAGGCGCGGCGACGGTTTGAAGGTGAGAACGCGGCGCGCGGTTATCGGATATTCGTGTCCGGTCTTCGGATTGCGGCCGACGCGCGGGCGCTTCGAGCGCACGTTGAACGTGCCGAAGCCGCGCAACTTCACAGACTCTCCATTCTCCAGCGTCCCGCACAAAGTATCGAGAACCGCTTCCACGATATCCTTCGCCTCGACACGCGAAAGACCAGGTCCCGTGACATAGACGACTTGCAGTAGGTCTGCCCGCGTCAAGGTTCTATGCGCCATTACTCATGCCCCTCGGAACAATTGCCCCTTGCATTCCAGGTGCGCTAGCTCGCAGCCACAACAGCAACCGGAAACCTGCGTCTCCTTTTTCCCTTCGTTACCGTTCTGGCTCTGTCGATATCGGCCCACTCTCGAGCGGTCGGCGCGATAGCCACAGGCTATGTTAAGCAATTACAACGCTTAAACAGAAGGATAGTCAAAGAGAAAATGCATTTTCGCAGCGCAACAGCGAAAGAAATTTCGCATTGACAGGCGCAATTGACAGCTCGCAACGGCGCTTCAAATCGATCGGATAAATCGAATGATTTCGCAAGTTTGAATCGAATGCCGGCTAAAAGCGCGCGGCGAATTGAACTTGGAATTTCTTGTCAGTGTTCGGATTCGCCCTGTGCCCCAACAACTTTCGACGCACGAACGAAAACAGGCCGCGCAATGCGCGGCCTGTCTGTATCGGTGGGATGAATGGACTTCTTAGAAGTCCATTCCGCCATCGAGCGCCGGGCTTGCCCGGCTCTCGACACTTTAGAAGATGGGTGGCATTCAGGATTTCTGACTGCGTCAGAAATCCATGCCACCATTCAGGTCGCGCCTGCGCGACCTGAATATTCGGGATTCTGGGCGAATGGACTTCTTAGAAGTCCATTCCGCCCATGCCGCCGCCGCC
>CAINED010000076.1 GCA_903847605.1 uncultured Hyphomicrobiales bacterium
AGCGATCTCGTCACGCCGCGCATCTGCTTCCAGTTTTCGGAATCGCTGAAAGCGCGCACGGAATTCACGCCGTTCATCGCGGTCTCCGGCAATGCGAATGGCGCGATCACCAATGAAGACCGCCAGCTTTGCGTCGAAGGCCTCAAGCATGGCGAGCGCTATTCCATCGTCGTGCGTCAGGGCCTGCCCTCCGCCGTCGAAGAGCAGCTGCTGAAATCCTCCGACTACGAAATCTACGTGAAGGACCGTTCCCCGCAGGCGCGCTTCACCGGTAAGAATTACGTGCTGCCGCGCGTCGGACAGGAAGGCATACCCATCGTCTCGACGAACACGCCGAAGATCGCGCTTGATGTCGTGCGCATCGGCGACCGCGGATTGTTGCCAGCCGTGCGCAGCGACGAATTCCTGTCGCAGGTCAGTAGCTATCGGCTGCGCGATCTTCTCGACAACAAGGGCGTGAAGGTCTGGACCGGTACGCTCGATGTGAAGGCGGAACTCAACAAGGACGTGATCACCGCTTTTCCGGTTCTCGAAGCGCTGAAGAAGCTCGAACCCGGCGTTTACGTGATGGCCTCCCTGCCCGGCGAGAAAGCGCCCTCGCAGGTGATGGAAGACAACGACGATTCCTATGAGAATCTTTCGACGCAATGGTTCGTCGTTTCCGATCTCGGGCTCACGTCTTTCTCGGGCGACGACGGCGTCCATGTCTTCGCGCGCTCGCTCGCCAGCGCGGGGCCGCTCGCCAATCTCGAAGTGCGCCTCATCGCGCGCAACAATGAAATTCTCGGCACGGCGAAGACCGACGCCAACGGCCATGCGAAATTCGATCCCGGCCTTTCGCGCGGCACGGGCGGACTGGCGCCCGGCCTCGTGACGGCAAGCGACGGCAACGGCGATTATTCCTTCCTCGATCTCGCGACTTCGGCCTTCGATCTCACCGATCGCGGCGTGAAGGGGCGGCCTGCGGCGCGCGCGCTCGATGCACTCGTCTATGCCGAGCGCGGCGTCTATCGTTCCGGCGAAACCGTGAATGTGAGCGCGCTGCTGCGCGATCCGCGCGGCAATGCCGTTGCCGGCGTGCCATTGACGCTCGTCGTGCGCCGCCCCGATGGCGTCGAATACAAGCGCGCTTCGGTCGGCGATCAGGGCCTTGGCGGCCGCGCATGGTCGGTCAACCTTCTGCCGAGCGTGAAGTCAGGCACATGGCGCGTGTCGGCCTATGCCGATCCCAAAAGCCCGGCCATCGGCGAAGCGACCTTCCTCGTCGAAGATTATCTGCCTGAGCGTCTCGACGTGACCATCGCGCCGCAGGAGAAGCAGGTGCAGCCGGGCACGACGGCGAATATCGACACGGTCGCGCGCTTCCTCTACGGCGCGCCGGGCTCCGATCTTGAAATATCGGGCGAACTCGTCATTCAGGCGACAAAGCAGCTCAACCTGCCCGGACTCGAGGGCTATGTCGCCGGTCTCGAAGACCAGGAATTCGAGACGATCAAGAAAGACATCGAAACCTCGGACAATACGGACGACGACGGCAAGGCGACGGTCGAAGTCGAGATTCCCGATGTCGATACGACGCGCCCGCTCGAAGCGAAGTTCATCATCCGCGTTGCGGAAGCGGGCGGCCGCGCCGTCGAGCGCATGGTTACTCTGCCCGTGCGTCCCAACAAGAGCCTCATCGCCCTGCGCAAGAACTTCGAGGAATTGCGCGAGGATTCCAGCGCGACATTCAACGTCATCGCGCTCAATGCGGAAGGCAATCGCGTCGGTGCGAATGGCCTGCGCTGGACGCTTTCGCGCGTCACCAACAATTACCAGTGGTACAATTCGGACGGCCGCTGGAGCTTCGAGCGTGTGAAGACGACGCGCCGTGTTTCGGAAGGCACGGTCGATGCGACACCGCAGGGCGTCGCCTCGATCAGCGCGCCAGTTGGCTGGGGCGCCTATCGTCTCGACGTCGTCTCGAGCGATGGTTCGCTCGCGCCGGTCAGCATTTCCTTCAATGTGGGATGGTCGGGCGATGCAAGCGCCGACGTTCCGGATCTGCTCGAAGTCAATCTAGACAAGAAGGGTTATAATGCCGGCGAAGCCCTGAAACTGCGTGTCACCTCGCGCTTCGAAGGCAACGCGACGATCGCCATCGTCGGCGACCAGCTGCGCGAAATCGTTCTCGCTGACCTCAAGACCGGCGACAATGCCATCGACATTCCCGTGAAACCGGAATGGGGCGCGAGCGCTTATGCGGTTGTACTCGCGCATCGTCCGCTCGATCAGCAGGCGCGGCGCATGCCGGGCCGCGCGCTCGGCCTTGCGTGGTTTGCGGTGGAAGCCGGACAGCGCAAGCTCGAAGTATCCATGCCGGTGCCGGATAAGGTCGAGCCGCGCAAGCCCTTCGCCATCCCCGTCGAACTCAAGGGTCTGACGCCAGGCGAAGACGCCTACATCACGCTGGCCGCGGTCGATGTCGGCATTCTCAATCTCACGCGCTACAAGACGCCCGATCCGACGAACCATTTCTTCGGACAGCGCCAGCTCGGCGTGGAAATCCGCGATCTCTATGGACTGCTGATCGACGGCATGCAGGGCACGCGCGGCGCGATCCGTTCGGGCGGCGATTCCGCAGGCGGTGGCGTCGAGGGCAATCGTCCGACGCAGGAACCGATGGCGCGTTATTCCGGCGTCGTCAAAGTGGGCCCGGATGGCCGCGCGCAAGTGACGTTCGAACTCCCGGCTTTCAACGGCACCGTGCGGCTGATGGCCGTCGCGTGGTCGAAGTCGCGCGTCGGCTCCGCCGAGAAGGATGTCTTCGTGCGCGATCCCGTGGTCGTGCAGGCGACGTTGCCGCGCTTCCTGAACTTCGGCGACAAGTCGCAATTCCACATGCAGATCGACAATGTCGACGGCGCGCCGGGCCAGTATGTCGTCGATGTCGACATCCGTGGTCCAGTCACGATCGCGGCCGAAGCCTTGCGGCGCACGATCACGCTGAATGCGAAACAACGCACGGAATTTTCCATTCCCGTGACGGCGGCCGGCATCGGCCGGGCGGAACTCGCGTTGCGTATCACCGGACCCAATCTCGATGCGACGCAGAATTTCGCGCTGAATGTGCAGTCCGGCAGTTCGGAAATCTATCGCCGCACGGTGCGCGATCTGCCGGCCGGACAGAGCATCACGATCACAAACGATCTCGTGGCGGATTTCCTGCCGGGCACGGGCGCGATCTCCGTTGCGGCCTCGCCGCTCGGCGCCATCGACGTGCCGGCGCTGCTGCAGGCGCTCGATCGCTATCCCTATGGCTGCACGGAACAGACCGTGAGCCGCGCGCTACCGCTGCTCTATGTCAACCAGCTTGCGACGGCGAACCTTCTCGCGCTCGATGGCGATCTGCGCCAGCGTATCCAGTCGGCCATCGACAAGGTTCTGTCGCGGCAGGATGCGAGCGGCTCCTTCGGCCTGTGGTCTTCGGAAAGCTCGAACGATCTCTGGCTCGACGCCTTCGTCAGCGACTTCCTGACGCGCGCGCGGGAAGCCAATTACGAAATCCCGCAACGCAGTTTCGATCAGGCCCTCGACCGCCTGCGCAATCAGGTGGTCAACGCCAGCGATGTATCCGCGGCGAATTCGGGACCGATCGCCTATGCCATCTATGTGCTGGCGCGTAACGGCCGCCCGATCATCGGCGACCTGCGCTACCTTGCTGACACGAAGATGGAGGCTTTCACCAATCCGCTGGCGCGCGCGCAACTCGGCGCGGCCTTCGCGCTGCTTGGCGACCGCGGCCGTGCGACCGCAGCCTTTGAGGCCGCGTCGCGCTTGCTCGTCGCTTCGCAACGCACGCGCTTCTCGCGCTCCGATTACGGTTCGCTGTTGCGCGACAGCGCGGGCATGCTCGCCCTCGCCGCCGAAACGAATGCGGGCGATGCGATGCTGACGCGCGCGGCGATGACCGTGCAGCAGGAGCGCGGCTTCACGCGCTATACCAGCACGCAGGAAAACACCTGGATGGTGCTGGCCGCCACTGCGATGTCGAAGCAGGCGCAGAACATGACGCTCACCATCGATGGCCAGCCGCACAAGGGTGCTTACTTCCGCACCTGGCGCGGCTTCGCGCTCGACGGGCGCGAAGTGCGCATCGGCAACGAAGGCCAGTCGCCGGCGCAGGTCGTCATCACGACGGCCGGCCAGCCTTCGGTGAAGGAGCCCGCGGAATCGCAGGGCTATCAGGTCGAGCGGAATTACTTCACGCTCGAGGGCAAGCCCGCCGATCTCGCCAACATCAAGCAGAACGAGCGCCTTGTCGTGACGCTGAAAGTCACCGAACTCGAAGCCGCCTATGCGCGTCTGCTGCTGGTCGATCAACTGCCGGCGGGTCTCGAGATCGACAATCCGCGTCTTGTGGACAGCGGCTCCATCGAAGCCCTGCCGTGGCTGAAGAGCGACGTGTCCGTCGATCACGCGGAATACAAGGACGACCGCTTCGTTGCTGCCTTCGAACGCGCCGGCAAGCAGAAGGCCGTATTCTACGCCGCCTATATCGTGCGCGCGGTGACACCCGGGCAATATGTGCTGCCGCCGGCGTCGATCGAGGACATGTATCGTCCCGAGCGCTTCGGGCGCACGGCCTTCGGCACGGTCACGGTCACCAGCGCGAAGTAAGTGCAACGATGAGCGCAGGCGCGCGCGAGCGCAAACGAAGACGCAAATATGCCGCGGCGATGATCGTCGCCGCGGCTTTGGGTCTCGGCGTGCCCGCGGCGTGGGAGAATTACGTCGCCTCGCTCGGTCCGCTCGACTATTCGCCCGCGCAGCGCGGCTCGACAGTCGCCGTGGACCGTAACGGACAGTTGCTGCGCGCCTTCACGACGAAAGAGGGACGCTGGCGGCTGCCGCTGGAAACGCAGGATGTCGATCCGCGCTTCCTGGCGATGCTGAAAGGCTACGAAGACAATCGCTTCGACAGCCATGAGGGGATCGACTGGCGCGCGATGCTGCGCGCCGTCACGCAGGCCGTTACCAACGGACGCGTCGTTTCCGGCGGCTCCACGCTGACGATGCAGGTTGCGCGCCTGCTCGAGCCGCGCGACGAGCGGACTTTGCCTGCAAAACTGCGCCAGATCGTGCGCGCGGCGCAGATCGAACGGCAGTTGAGCAAGAAAGAAATTCTCGATCTCTATCTCGTGCTCGCGCCCTACGGCGGCAATCTCGAAGGATTGCGCGCTGCGAGCATCGCCTATTTCGGGAAGGAGCCGAAGCGCCTGTCCTTCGGCGAACAGGCGCTGCTGGTCGCCATCCCGCAAGCGCCGGAAGTGCGAAGGCCTGATCGCGCGACAGGAATTGCCAAACGCGCGCGCGACCGCGTGATCGACCGCGCCGTCGAGCGAAAGCTCATTACGCGAGAGGAAGGCGAACGCGCCAAAAGCGAGGCAGTGCCATCGCAACGCCATCCCTTCCCCTCGAATGCGCCGCATGCTTCGGAAGCCGCGCTCGCAGCAGCGCCGTCCCAGCGCATCCTGCAATTCAGCTACGATCGCGCGCTGCAGGTTTCGCTCGAAGCGCTGTTGAAAGAACATGGCGAGCGGCTTGACCCGAAGATCACCGGCGCCATCGTCGTCATCGACAACAAGAGCGGGCATATTCTCGCGCGCGTCGGCTCGGCCGATTACTTCTCCAGCGAGCGCGCGGGCGCCATCGACATGACGAATGCGCTGCGTTCGCCGGGTTCGGCGCTGAAGCCTTTCATCTATGCGCTCGCTTTCGAGAACGGGGTCGCGCATCCCGAAACGATGGTCGACGACCGGCGCACGCGCTACGGCATCTATGCACCGGAAAATTTCGACCTCACTTTTCAGGGTCAGGTGAGTGCGCGGCTCGCGCTGCAGATGTCGCTCAACATTCCCGCTGTCGCTTTGCTCAACGAAGTCACGCCGTCGCGCTTTCTCGCGCGGATGAAGAACGCCGGCGCGAATATCGTCGTGCCCAAGGAAGCGCCGCCGGGACTTGCTCTGGCGCTTGGCGGTCTCGGCATCACGCTGACCGACCTGGCCCGGCTTTATTCCGGTCTCGCGCGCGGCGGCGATATGCCCCAACTTGTCGAGCGGCTCGACAGGCCGCGTCCGTCCGCGCAAGGCGCAACCATCGCCGAACCCGTCGCATCCTGGTATGTCGCCGACATCTTGCGCGGTACGCCGCCGCCGACCAATGCGCTCGCGGGAAAGATCTCCTTCAAGACAGGCACGTCCTATGGCTATCGCGACGCGATTGCCGTTGGCTTCGACAGCCGCGTGACGATAGCTGTCTGGCTCGGGCGGGCCGACAATGGCGCGGTGCATGGCCTCGTCGCGAGGCAGGCAGCTGCGCCCGTTCTGTTCGACGCCTTCGCGCGCATTCCCGGCGCCATTGCGCCGGTAACGCGCCCGCCGAACGCACTCGTCGCGCGCACGAGCGAATTGCCGCCGCCGTTGCGATCCTTGCGCAAGGATACGCCGAAAGCCATCGCGAGCGCGCAGACCAGCGAAATGAAGATCGCCTATCCGCCGCAGGGTGCGCGCGTGGATCTTGGTCTTGCGCGCGGCCCGACGCGCGAAGCCCTGCTCGCGCTGAAAGTGCAGGGCGGCGTTGCGCCGTTTACATGGATCGTGAACGGCGCGCCCATCGGTACGCCGGAACATCGCCGCCAGTCCACGTGGACGCCCGACGGCGCAGGTTTCGCGCGCGTTTCCGTGATCGACGCGAAGGGCACGACGGATTCGGTGCTGGTGCGGCTGGAATAGCTATTTCAGCTTTTCTTTGAGGCTCGCGAACAAGCCTTCAAACGGCTTGAAGCGGAACGTCACCACATGCTGCCCTTCGGGAATCGCAACCGCGCGGAAGATGACATTGGCGCGCAACAGCTCCGCCGGCTTTCCGTCGATCTCCACCGTCCACCAGGGATGCCAGACATCGTGCAGCACCAGCCATCCCGGCGCGCTTGATGTCGCCTCCACGCGCACTTCCGTATTGCCGTAAAAGAGAATGCGCGCCCGCGTCTGCGCCGCAGCTTCGTTTTGCACATTTAATACAGGCGCGGCCTCCAGCAACACGGTGTTTCGGAAATCGACGGTGGGCCACTCACCGCTCTTGATCATCGCGTCGAAGCTGGCCGCGACGGCGCGCGATGCAATCAGCACGCGCGGCAGCGCATGCGGATTCTCATAGATATAGGCGTCCTTCGTGCGGGTGATTTCCTGGAGGTCGCCCGGTTTGAAATTTTTGTCGAGTTCCTGCGCGGGCACGCCGAATGCGAGATAGCGCACGCCCAGCAGATCGAGCATCGGCGAACGATAGGAGTTGAACAGCGGCGAGAATTTGCGCTGTTCGGGGATCGCGACATGGTCAATGGCGCCTGTGGCATTGGCATACCAGCCGAGCACCAGTGGATTGTAGCCCAGCCAGTGATCGAAGCCGTGAACAAGCGCGGTATCAGGCCATGCAAAGCCGACAGCCGACATGTCGACCCGGTCGCGCCGGTCGGGCGCTGCCGCCTTCTGCAAGCGGTCCATCAGCAGGTTGATGGTGGGATTGGCGGTTTCCGGCCGCAGCACGTCGTACTCTTGCGGCGGCAGCGCCGTCGATTCATTGGGCCCGTTGCTGAGCGCGAGATCGGCGGTCATCGCCACTGCCGCGAGAACGACGGCGACATTCACGCGATGCCAGTTCAGCCGCATGATCCAGAGAAGGAAGCTCGCGAGGAAGAAGCTGGCGACGGCGATAGTGAGCGGCACGCCAATTTGGGACAGCCTGCCCTTGCTCCATGCAATGAAGACACAGGAGAGCAGCGCCAGACAGACGAGCGAAATACTCGCGATCATCTGCAGTTTCGTCTGCCTGTCCTCCGCATCGAGAAGTCGATGGACGAGGTAGCCTGCGATGAGCGCCGCCATTGCGCCGAGAATGAATGTCGCATCCGCGGGTCTGCGAAACATGTCCGCCCCGGGCAGCGTATAGGCCAGTTGAAAGAAGGGCGTATATTTGCCGAGCGCGTAAAGAATGGCGAAGATCGCGACGACAGTGAAGAAGCGAATCTCGCGGTCGAAGATGCGCCCGCGCACGACGCCGATGGCGATCAGCGCAACGACGGGCAACGCCCCGAAATAGATGTCCGCCATATTGCGCGCGAGGGCGAGATTGTCGTTCCACACCTCCGGCGTCGGCGGGCCCCAATATTTCGCCATGGGTCCGGCCGTGCCGAAGAGATTGGCGCTGATCATTGTGAAGAAAGCTGCGGGATGGAGCGATGCCGCCACTGCGCTTTCATAGGTGATGACGGGCCGGTTCGACTGCGCGGCGAAAACGGCGGTGAGGAGGACAGGAAGCGCAACGATCAGCAATCCCGTGATTGCCGCTCCGCCGGTCGGGATGAAATTCGAAAGAAAGCGTTTCAATCCGAACGGCGCTTCGAAGAGACGTGCGAGGACATATGTCGCGAGAACGAGCACGCACAGCAAGGCGACCTGATCGCGCCCGATCGCCATGAAGGCTGCGGCAACGCCGGCGAGCAGGCCCCACAGGAAGGATCGCCGGTCGAGCGCACGCGCCAGCAGCCACAACGCAATGGCGAACCAGCACAGGCTCATCACCTGTCCGAGATG
The DNA here is from genome assembly GCA_903847605.1 of uncultured Hyphomicrobiales bacterium. Taxonomy (GTDB): domain Bacteria; phylum Pseudomonadota; class Alphaproteobacteria; order Rhizobiales; family Beijerinckiaceae; genus Terripilifer. The sequence continues at coordinate 8,631 of CAINED010000076.1, forward strand.
CTGAATGCGCCAGGCGTTCGATGCGCCAAAAGAAAAGACAAACGCCGCGACAAGCGCGCCGGCGGGATGCCAGCCACGATCGCGCGCATACATGAGAATGCCAAGGCCGCCGCAAAAAAGAGTCGCGAAAACCGCTGCATCGGCGGCTCTGAATCCGGGAACGGGATTCAGCAAAGCCAGTATCAGGAATGGCGGAGAGAAAATCAGCGACTGGGGATCGGCGATCTGCGGCTGACCGCTGAAGACATTGGGCGCCCAGAAGGGCCATTCGCCGGCGTGAATGGAGCGCGCGAGAAAGACCAGCGAGGGGTAAAATTCCGCCTTGGCGTCCCAGGGGATCGTGTACCTGCCGGAGAGCCAGGGAAAGGCAAGGACAAGCGTGCCCAAGGCAAACAGCAAAACGGCCGGTAGATAACCCGGCCGCTGCTGATCGATCGTACCGCTGATGTGCAGATTATTCGACGGCGTTTGACTTGGATTCCGGGGCATCGAGCTCGATGTAATGACCGGCGCGATCGCGCTTGGAGGCGAGATAGCGCACGTTGTGATCGTTCAGGCGGCCTATGATACGCTGATCCGCCACGACATCCAGCCCCGCATGTTCGAGAGCGGCGATCTTGAACGGATTGTTCGTCATCACGCGCACGCGGGCGATGCCGAGCTCCTTCAGCATGGAGGCTGCGAAATCGAAGCCACGCTGATCGTGATCGAAGCCGAGCACTGCATCCGCATCGTAGGTATCGAAACCCTTCGATTGCAGCTTGTAGGCGCGGATCTTGTTGGAAAGGCCGTTGCCGCGCCCTTCCTGATCGAGATAAAGCAGCACGCCGCCGCCGTTTTCGGCCATGAATTTCACGGTCTGGCGCAACTGGTCGCCGCAATCGCATTTCATTGAACCGAAGAGGTCGCCCGTGAGGCAGGCCGAATGCAGGCGCACTGTGACCGGTTCGGCGAGATTGGGCTTGCCGACCACGACGGCCACCTGATCGCGCAGGCCCTCGCCACCACGGAAGACAACGAATTCAGTGTCAGGCGCCTCTTCGAGAGGAACGGGCGCGCGGGAAATGATGTGCAGCGATGCCGCATTCCGGCTGCGGAAGATGGAGATCGCCGAGGCGTCGACTTCGATCAGTCCGAGATCCGCAACCGAACGCACCGAAACCGGAACGACAATCGCCGCAGGCAGGACCAGCGCGAGATGAAGAAGCTCGAGAGCGGCGGTGTCGAGTTTGGAAAGGGGCGCGACCGGCGCGTCGTAGCGAGCGCTGACTTCCAGGGCAAGCGTCGAGATGCGCGCGGTGTCGATGCGCGGCAGGGCGAAGGAGCCAGGCGAAGTGCGCTCGAATCCGAGCCGATTCAGACGCGGAGCCGGCAGAACGAGACGCGCGTTGCGGCGCGCAAGGTTTTGCAAGTCGGCGGCGATCCGCTCGTCGAGCGCTTCAACGCCAAGTGCGACGGCGAGAGACTGGCCAGCGCGCAATAAAACGGGCCTGCCGGCCCGTACTTCGGAAATCGCCCGTTCCACGGCGACAGTCTGTCTGTCCCCGCGGACGTCCGCGAACAAATCGGAAATCGACACGTCTACCCTCACTTGCACGCAGGCCGCCGAACCCCCGGCCCAAACGTAGGGAGACCGTCGCCAAGGTCCATGATACAGCCCCGCTCAAACTGCCATATTAATGTGACAGCGAAAAGTGGCGGAAAAATCACGAAGGTGCGACGCTCCAGAGTAGTTACGCTCGAGACCGCCTTCCGGTTTCAGCTTCAGCCATAGAAAATACGATGCATATCGTCTATGCGCTGTGGTCATGGATATTTTCGCCCCGTTTCACGAAGCGCACCCATTTTCGCCGTTCGTTGTCGGGCAGATCGGCCAATCGCTCGATGGCCGTATCGCCACCCTTTCAGGCGATGCGCAGAACATCGGGGGAGCGGCCGGGCTCGATCATCTCCACCGGCTGCGCGCGGAAGTGGACGCTGTCGTGGTGGGCGCCGCCACGGTTCTGGCCGACGATCCGCAGCTCACGGTACGCCGGGTCAACGGCGCCAATCCTGCCCGCGTGGTCATCGATCCCCGGGGTCGGATCGGCGGTGGTGGCCGCTGGCTGAATCCGGACGGCGCGCGAAGGATTCTCGTCACATCGGCGCAGACAGGCCCGGCCGGCTGCGACGACATCATCGCCTTGCAGACCGGGATTGACGGTTTTTCGCCTTCACAAATTATCGGCGAACTTTTTCAGCGTGGTTTGAGAAAAATTCTCATCGAAGGCGGAGCAATCACCCTGTCCCGTTTCCTGCAGGCGGGCTGTCTCGACAGGCTGCATGTCGTCGTGTCGCCTCTGATCATCGGCGCGGGAAAACCCTCGCTCGAACTTCCGCCGATCGAGCGCCTTTCGCAGGCCATGCGCCCGGCGACGCGGATTTTCCTTCTTGGCGGCGGCGAAGTATTGTTCGATTGCGACATGCGCGAGGGGCAGAAATGAGCGCCACGAACGACAGCACCGGCAGGCCTGAACATTACGCGCCACTGGCCAAATGGCTGCACTGGATCATTGCATTGCTCGTGATCGGCATGATCCCCGCAGGCATCGCCATGGCGAATATCGCGCCGGGGCCGCTGCAGGACCGGCTCTATCTGCTGCACCGCTCCACCGGCTTGCTCGTCCTTGCGCTCGCCATTATCAGGCTGTTCGTGCGCGCGAGCTATGGCGCGCCCGCGCCTTATGCGGGACTCACGCGCTTCGAGCGCATCGCTTCGACGGCGACGCATCATCTTCTTTATCTGATGCTGTTCTTCATGCCGATCGTCGGCTGGATGATGGCCTCGGCCTTCGGCGCGACGACTTCCTTCTACGGCTTGTTCGACATGCCGAACCTCGTCGGCAAGAACGAGGCATTGTTCAAGGTATTGCAGAAGGCGCATTTCTTCGGCGGCATATTGATGGCGCTGCTTATCCTCATGCATTTCGCCGGCGCGATGATGCATACGTTCGTCAAGCGCGACATCGTCCTGTGGCGCATGCTGCCGCGCAGCTGGAGTTAGAGCATGGGGCGAAAAAGTAGCCCCGGTTTTTCGCTAACCCGATGCTCTCTTTATTGAATCGCAAATCAGTTCGCGCGCGCATAAAGATCGAGATGGCCGATCTCGCAATGCACCGCCGTTTTCTTGTCCGCCAGCCATGAAGCAACATCGTCTGCGGCGACACGTCCGGTTTCGCCGACGGCATGAGCAATTCCGCTCGCGAGTTCGCTCATAAGCAGGCGATCTTTGACGCTTAATCGCCATGGGCTTTCACCCGTCGCGACAATATATCCTTTGCGCCTGAAGGCTTCGCTCATCAGAGCCGTGGCGTTCGGACCGGCGGCTGCGCCAAATCCCTTGTCGGTCGACTGATGGGCGTTGAAAGCGGCGAGCATGGCCGCATCTGCGCGATGCGGAGGCGACCAGACCTCGCGCCCGTCGTACGTCAGGATCGTGTAGAGCGGCAGTTTGCGCGCCGTGAGCGCGACGATGAACGTCTCGATGAACCGCTCCGAGACAAGATCAAAAAAGGCAGCGGCTGTGACAGCGTCGGCCGGCTCGTCGAGAATCGTGTCGAGATCCTTCGAAAGGTCGCATTGCACGAAGCTTGTTTCGATGATGCGTGCGTTCTTTTCCAGCCTAACGCCCGCTGAAGTATCCTCAGCGCGGTCCGCCCAACGGCACAAGAGCTCGCGCGCCGCAGCGAGAAGCCTTGCGTCGTAATCGACAAGCCGCCACGTCTGGCGCGGGCCGAGATGAGGCGCCAGCGAGCGCAGATGCGATCCCGAGCCGCAGCCGATGTCGGTCAGCGTGACGTGATCGCGTGCACCGAAATCGCGCATGAATGCCGCGCGCACATCGGCATTGACCGAGCGGTGATCGACGGGTTCGCGCAAAGACAGCCAGTCGACGGAAAAGCCGCTCATGACTCAACTCCTGGCACTTCCGCAACCTGGCGGATGGCGGCGGCGATCTTTGCGGCGGTGTTTTCCCAGCGAGGCAGATTTTCCGCCTCAATCCATGCGGCTTCGGCGATTTGCCGGCGTAAGGAAGAATCCTGAATGAGCTTTCGCAGCGCATCTGCAAGCCCGATTGCATCGCCCGACGCGACTTTCATCGCCGCGCCATCGGGAACAGTCGTCGCTGCCGCTCCGCCAGTTGTCGTGACGATGGGCAGACCGCGCGAAAGGGCTTCGGTCAGCACCATGCCATAGCCTTCGTAGTGCGAAGCGGAGACGAAGATATCCGCTGCGGCGTATAGTTCCTCTAGCGCTGCATCATCGACTTCGCCCGTCAGCACGATACGCTCGCCAAGATGCGCATCAGTAATCTTGTCTTTCACGCGCGCGGCAAAATCCGGCGCGCGCGAAATCGAACCTGCAATCGTGCAGCGCCAGTCAAGATTGCCGATACGCGAGAGCGCGTCGACGAGCACATCATATCCCTTGCGTGGCACCACGGAGCCGACAGCAAGAAGTTGTGGCGCACCCGCGCCGCCGACCATGCGCGGTTTTCTGTCCGTGCCCGGCTCGGCGACGGTCATTTTTTGCGCGGGCACGCCGAAATCGTTGACGAGCGTCTTCGCGGTCTCGCCGCTGGTGACTATGACATGTGCGGAAGCCGCTAGAACCGCGCGCTCGTTCTGCAGAAGGTGTGCGGCGAGTTCAGCTTCCAATCCTGATTCCAGTCCCAGCGGATGATGGCAAAGTGCAATAATTCCGGCGCTTGTCGCCGCCGCGAATTCCGCAGAACATGCACCCCATGCAAGGCCATCGGCCACAATGACGTCCCCCGCAGGAACGCCCGCAAATTTCACGCGTGTCGTTGCAAGATCGTCGGCGGAAGGAAATGGAAAGCTCGCCGGGAGCTGCATATGCACGACATCGATGCCGAATTGCGGCAGTAACGCCATCACGCGGCGATCGTAGATATAGCCGCCGGTTCGGGTCTCGATATCGCCGGGAATGGCGAAATGCACGCGCATTTCATGCGCTCCATAACAGAGCGCCGGTCATTGTGGGATCGTGCCTTCATACCAGGCGCGCGCGACATGAGATTCATGCAGCGTCACCTTGATGCGTGAAATGCCTTCGCCGCCAGGGCCCAGCTTGCCGGCGCGCTGCGCTTCGGCCATCGCATCGAAGATATGTTTGCAAAGAAATTCCGTCGTCGTCTGCTTGCCCTGGAATTGTGGGAGTTCGTCCAGGTTCTGATAATTCAGCGGGCCAAGCGTCGCCTTCAAGGCGTCATGGGCACGACCGATGTCAACGACGACGCCATCGTCCGTCAGAGACTCACGATAAAAGGCGACATCGACGACGAAGGTCGCGCCGTGCAGCTTCTGCGCCGGGCCGAACAATTCGCCCTTGAAAGAATGGGCGATCATGATGTGCTCGCGCACTTCGACTGCAAACATGGATGAACTCCTTCAGGGATAGGTAATGACGGCAGCGAGGCCCGCGCCGGATGTCAGGAATTTTGGCAGCTTCTCAGGCGCATCTTCGAATTCGATTTCGTCCGTGATGAGGGCATCGAGCCGTTCGTCCCTGAGCAGATCGAGCGCCTTGCCGAGGCGGCGCGCGTAGTCCCATCGCGGACGTCGTATCGGAGATACGCTGCCCACCTGCGAAGAGATCAGTTGCAGCCGGCGGCTGTGGAACGCTCCGCCGAGCGGCGCGGCGACGGCGCCTTCGCCATACCAGCTGAGTTCCACGACCTTCCCCTCGAAGCCCGCAGCGCCGATCGCGGTTGCAAGGCCCGAAGCCGATGCGCTGGCATGAAAGACGATGTCGGCGTCGTCTGCGATTGTGTCAGGCGCGGAAAACCGCGCGCCGAACGACCGCACAATGGAAGACCGCGACGCGTCGATGTCGCAGGCGACGACATCGGCCCCCGGCAAACCTGCGCAGATATAGGTCACCAGAAGTCCGACCAGCCCGCAGCCGACAATCGCGATGCGATCTCCCGGCCCCGCGCCGGAATCCCACACAGCATTCAGCGCGGTTTCCATGTTGGCGGCAAGCGCCGCGCGGCGCGACGGCAAACCTTCGGGCAGGACCCGAAGCATCGAGGCCGGCGCGACGAAGCAATCCTGATGTGGATGCAGAGAGAACACCGGTTTCCCGAGGATTTCACGAGGGCCATCCTCGACGAGGCCGACAGCGCAATAGCCGTATTTCACAGGGAAAGGGAAAGAACCGTCCTGCAAGGGCGCGCGCATCCGCTCGAATTCCGCTAGGGGCACCCTGCCTTCGCACACAAGCCGTTCCGTGCCGCGGCTGACGGCGGAAAACTGCATACGCACAAGGGCTTCGCCGGTTCCCGGCGAACGCAGATTCTCTTCGCGCAAGACAGCGCGGCCCTGGCTCTCGTACCAGAGGGCCCTTGCCGTGCGGTTTGCGGCTGCTATGTCCTTCTCGCCCAACATTGGCCATCCCGGTGCGCTTCATCCGGCCTAAATCATCCGGCTGCCGATTTCCACTTCGCAGAGTTCAGTATTCATGTCCCCCAGAGAAATCGAGCCTGCAGCCCCTTCCCTCGCTATCGCGGGCGCGCCGGCCATGACGCCGGCGGGAGTCCAGCAGGCGCAGGTTTTGACGCGCCGGCGCTGGATCGTCTTCGCACTCAACACGCTCACCTATCTGGGGCTGCTTGTCTGGCTTGCCAGTATCCTGGGTCACGGCGGCTGGAGCGTCATCGACGCGGCGATATTTTTCGGCTTCGCCATCGCCTCGCCATGGACCGTGCTGGGCTTGTGGAATGCCCTCATCGGCGTCTGGGCGCTGCACTTCTCGGGCGACGCTGTCGCCGCCGTCGCGCCGCATGCCGCAGCAGCAGATGTGCCCACCCCGATCACGGCCCGCACAGCCATCGTCATGGCGATTTATAATGAGGATCCCCGGCGCGCGATCCTGCGTCTCGAAATCGTGCGCGAATCCGTCGAGCGCACCGGAGAAGGCGCGCATTTCGATTATTTCGTTCTGAGCGACACGCGCGATCCCGGCATCGCCAAACGCGAGGAAGAGGAATTCGACGTATGGAAAGCACGTTCCGGCGCGGGCGCGGCGCGGCTGCATTACCGGCGGCGCGCCAGTAACGAAGGCTTCAAGGCCGGCAACATGCGCGAATTCGTCGAGACGCGCGGCAATGGGTACGAATTCATGATCCCGCTCGACGCCGACAGTCTGATGTCGGGCGAAGCCATCGTGCGCATGGTACGCGTCGGGCAGGCCTGGCCGAAGATCGGCATCCTGCAGGGCCTTGTCACCGGCGCGCCGGCCAAATCCGGCTTCGCACGCCTCTTCCAGTTTGGCATGCGCCACGCCATGCGGCCTTATACGTCGGGCGCGGCGTGGTGGAACGGCGATTGTGGTCCATTCTGGGGCCATAATGCGCTGGTGCGCATCGCGCCCTTTCGCGATCATTGCCATCTGCCTGTTTTGCCGGGCACCGGGCCGCTGAGCGGACGCATTCTCTCGCACGATCAGGTCGAAGCCGTGCTGATGCGGCGCGCAGGCTATGAAGTGCGCGTACTGCCGCAGGAAGGCGGCAATTGGGAGGACAATCCGCCGACGCTCTCGGAATTCTCGCGCCGCGATACGCGCTGGTGCCAAGGCAACCTTCAATATCTGAAACTGCTCGATCTCAAGGGCATCGAAGCCACGAGCCGCTTCCAGCTCGTCTGGGCGATCATGATGTTCATCGGCATTCCCGCATGGACCGCCATCATTGCCCTCATCGCCATCAAGCCGCTCGATGGCGAGACCTACGCCAACTTCCCCGGCATGTCCGCGCTGTGGCTCTATATCGTGTTCATGCTGATGTACCTGTCGCCGAAACTCGCGGGCTACTTCGATGTGGCGCTGACGAAAGGCGGTTTGAAAAGCTATGGTGGCGGACCACGTTTTGCCGCCGGCGTAATTGCGGAAACCGTCTTCTCGCTGCTTCTCTCATCTGCAACGACGTTCAGAACCGCTATTTTCGTGCTCGGACTTCCCTTCGGTGTCAGTGCAACATGGAGCGGTCAATCGCGCGATGCCCATCGCGTGGCGTGGGATGAGGCCGCGAAGTTGCTCTGGCCGCAGTTGCTTTTCGGCTTCTTCATTTTCGGCGCGGCTTTTCTGCTGGCGCGCGCAACGATCCTGCCGAGCCTGCCGCTGACTCTGGGATATGTTGTTGCGATACCGCTGGCTGTCATGACGTCGGGCGCAGCGCTCGGCGCATTCCTGCAAAGCACCGGCCTTTGCGCGATTCCCGAGGAATTCGACACGCCGCGCGAAATCGCCGATTTCGAATCGCGCCGGAGCCGCTGACATGGGCGTTCTCGACGAATGGCGGGGCTTATGGCGCTCGATCAAGGTTTATCGTCTCGACAAGAACCACGCGCGGGCGCTCGATGAAATGCATCGCGATTTCGCAGGTCCGGACGATCTCGTCTTCGACATAGGCGCGCATGTCGGCGATCGCACGGCGTCCTTCCGGCGGCTCGGCGCGCGCGTTGTCGTCTGCGAACCGCAGACCAATTGCTTACGCGTCTTGCGCCTGCTGCACGGGCGGGACCGCGATGTCACCTTGCTCGAAACCGCCGTCTCCGATCGCGAGGGCGTGCTGACCTTTTCGGTCAATACGCGCAATCCCACGGTCTCCACGCTCTCGACCGAATTCGTCACGGCCGCGAATGCGGGGGCGAAAGGATGGGAGGGGCAGACCTGGGACAAACAGGTCCAGGTGAGAGCGACGACGCTCGACGCGTTGATCGCAAAATACGGAGCGCCCGTGTTCGTGAAAATCGACGTCGAGGGCGCCGAAGAACAGGTGCTGCGCGGGTTGAGCGCGCCTGTGCCGGCGCTTTCGTTTGAATTCACCACGATACAGCGCGATGTTGCGGATGCCTGCCTGCGGCGATGCGCGGACCTCGGTTATGACAGGTTCAATGTCTCGCTCGGCGAATCGCAAATCATGACCTTTGCTAGCCCCGTGGACGCCGGGACGATGCGCGGGCATATTGCCGGCCTTCCCCATGAAGCCAATTCCGGCGATATCTACGCCTTGCGCGACGACTGGACCGGCAGGACCGGCTTGAACATGAAGGGCGATACACGAGAATGAGCGGACGAATGCTGAAAACGAACCTTTGGGCCTGCGCTGCATTGATGGTCTTTGGACTGACAGGTGCAGCAATGTCGCAGTCTCAGACCGTGCCCGGATCCAACCAGTTCGTTCCGCCCGCCGAAAAGGCCGATCCCAATGCCATCGGCGTCGACGTGACGAACAAGAGCGAGCCCGTTCTCTGCGCCGAGAAAGACAATATCCATCTCGATTTCGTTTCTCCGCAGGTTCGCCAGTTCCGCATTCAGGCCGTGCATCCCGCCTATATTGGAACAATCGTCAACGATCGCTACGCGCCGGACTTTACCTCCTGCGACATGTCGAACGATCCCGTCTTCGCAGGAACCAAGCCGCGCAAGATCACCTTCTGGGAGACGCCGGAATACTGGATTACCGGATTCACTTTCCCGGCCTTCTGGCGTCCCGGCACTGTGCCGGTGCGCGTCGGCGATCGCGTCGAGGAAGGTCTGCACATGATCCAGTTCTGGATGCGCTATCGCGACCGCGCCGAGGAAGTGCTTGTTCTCTATCCTCCCGATGGATACTGGCGCGCGCGTCCCCTGCCTTTCGCCGACATGCGCATGACCGCCTATGGCTCGTCTTTCCTTGTCGGCCCTGTCGAGATTCAGGACCGCCCCATCGTCGCCATCAAGGATGTGTCGTTCGATCCGGCGACGCTGACTTTCACGCTCAATTTCGTGCGCGGCGGATCCGCCACCATGAAAATGGAGAAGATCGATCAGGAGCACATGTCGATCGACGTGAACTTCTCCGGCGCGATGCCCGGCAACCTGCCCTTCGCGGCGCTGCGTTCGATGTACGCGACAGAATATAATGCAGACGCGGCGCGCGTGACCTGGCGTACGAAAGGCGGCTCGCGCTGGGGGGAAGACAATGTGATGCAGTTCAAGAGCGCCAATAACGCCGTCGAATTCTGGCTTGGACGCCTGATCCCGTCCAAGCATAATACGAGTGCGCCGGACATGATCTTCGGGCGTTTCTCCAGCAAGGCGTCGGATGGCAAGTAAGCCCGGCGTTCCGGGCGCAACGCGCTGGCCGTGGCTCGACGGCCTGCGCGGGATCGCCCTCGTTGCGATGGCGATCTATCATTTCACCTGGGATCTCGCTTACTTTCATTTCGTGCCGGGCGGCGTATTGCGTTCCACGCTCTTCACCGTCTTCGGCCACGCCATCGCCTGCAGCTTTCTCGCCATCGCCGGCTTTGCGCTCGCCATCGCGGCGCAGCCACAACTCGATCTCACTAAATTCCTTGTCAGGCTCGCGAAGATCGTCATTGCGGCTCTGCTGGTGACTGTTGCGACCTGGTTCGCATTTCCGCAGAGTTTCGTGACCTTCGGCATCCTGCATTGCATCGCCGCGGCAAGCGTCATCTCGCTCGCCTTCATGCTTGCGCCTTTCTGGCTGACCGGCCTTGCGGGCGCTCTCGTCTTCATCGCGGGATGGGTGATCGAACTACCGGCGTTCGATACGGTGAACGGCTGGCTCGGTCTTGGAGTTCGCGTTCCGCTCACCAACGACTGGCGGCCGCTCTTTCCCTGGGCCGGCGCAATGCTGCTCGGGCTCGGCTTCGGGCAATGGGTGCTGAATCGCAAAATGTTCGTCAGGGCCATGCCGCCGCCAGCACGACTGCTGCAAACGGCGGGACGGCATTCCCTCATCATCTACCTTCTGCACCAGCCGCTACTTTTCGCGATGGTGTGGCTCGCGGCGCTTGCGATCCAGCCTCAGGCCGACGCGAACATCCCGCAGGGCAATTACATCCGCGCCTGCATCACCCGTTGCGAGCAAACAGGAAGCGATCCCGGCTTTTGTGCGCGCGCCTGCAATTGTATCGCGCAGGAGACGCTCAGGACGGACATCTGGAAGCACGTCGTGCGCAACAATCTGACCCCGGTCCTTCAAAAACAGTATGATGGGATCATTGCCGCCTGCCGCAGGTGATGAATTCCGGCAAAAATGTGCCCGTCAAATCACACTGCGCATCCCGCGTGTAACTTGTGGAAAATCAACGATAGCTGTTGACGGTGACAACATCCGGATCGTGAAAGCAGGGCCGTTCGCCTAAGGTTTCGACTGCCCAATCAGCGGACCATCGATCGCGTAGAGATCGTGTGGGACGCAAACCGCGCGATACAGCAGGCGAAGTCTGCAAGAGCGCGGCAGGGCATGTGGGGGCTGACCATGACTGCGCTCGACAGAGACGCGCTTTATGCAGCGTGTCGCGCGATATACGATTGGGCCGGGACGGATTTTGCCCTGCCGCCTCTGACGCGAGGCGCTGCCGGCTCGCCCGCGGAACGAAAGCTTGAAGTCACGGTCGCCGCCGATTGCATGCTGTCCTTCGCCGTTTCGCTCGATCCGGTTTTCGCCGACCGCAACATGCGGCCGCACGCGCAACTGCCTTTGTGTTTCGACATCTGGCTTTGCAGCCCCGGCGGACACGCGACGGAACTAGCGAGCGACCACAGACACGAACTGATCGGCGCTTTCCTGCTGGGCGCAAAGCTGCCGATGTCGATGGAAGCCAATGCCGGCGGTGTCCAGCGCCTGCTTGTGCAACTTGCTTCCACGTATGTCTTCGACTGCGGCGATCTTACAGACCTGATCGAGACCAGCGAATACGAAGGCATCTGCAACAGGGTGAGCGAAACGCTGCAGTCCCTGTCTGCGCCGTTCTTCGCCACTGTCGAAAGTGGCCGCGCCGTCTGGCAGATACGTGCGAGGCAGGACCTTTTTGGCGATCCGCGCCCGCCCGCCGTCGTGTTCTGGCCCTATCCGGAACTGCCGCAGGCGAGCACAAATCCGTTCGTGCAAGCGCCTCCGGCGCGCAGAACACGCTCCTTCGCAGTGCCTGCCGCGCTGGCTGCTTCACTCCTCCTCGCCCTGCTCGCAACCGCGACGCTGATCGGCGATTCCTCTCAGCGAGATAAGCGCGAAGAATTGTCTGCTTCCGCGTTGCCCGTTCGTATTGCCGTGACGATGCCTGCAAGCGAACGCACTGCGATGCCGGAGCCTGCGCCCGCCGGATTCAAGAATCCCGAGGCCGATCGGCGCGAGTCCGAAATCAGGCCCGCTGCTCTCGTGAGGGAAGCGCAGCCCGAACCAACGCCGGCAAAAGAGGCTCAGGTGTTTGCGCCCGTGCAGGCTTTGCCTGCACTCGTGGCGATGGCGAACGCGCCCGCGCTTTCATCGGCCGCCCCAACCGAAGCTTCACGCCCTTCAACAAAAGCGTCAGCGCGGGCGAAACCGGTCTCAAAATCCCAGAAGCCGGTCAAGCTTGGCGCGAAACTCGAGCCGAAGAACCAGTTCGTCAATCCTTTGCCCGGGGCACGCAAGGCTGTGACGACACTGGTCCAGGGCATCGAGCGCATACCGACGCGCATCGCCACGCTGGTGAAACAGCATACGGCGCACTGACCCACTTACCTGTTGCCATATTCCTTCAGCACATGCCGCGCGATGACCGTGCGCATCACTTCGCTTGCGCCTTCCGTGATGCGATAGCTACGTTGCTGCCGCCACATGCGCTCAATGGGAAGGTCCGTCGTCAGCGCAATGCCGCCGTGGATCTGCATGCAGGTGTCGATGGCCTGGAACGCCATCTCGTCGGCGAAATACTTGCAGTGATAGGCTTCGGTGCGCGCCTCGTGTCCCTCGTCGATCAATGACGCAGCGCGCCACACGAGCATGCGCGCGACTTCCATATCCATATACATGTCGGCGAGCTTCCACTGGATGCCCTGCCGGTCGGCGAGCGGACGCCCGAAGGTCGAGCGCTGCTTGGCGTAACTCGTCGCCATTTCAAGAGCGCGCTCGGCGACGCCCACAGCGCGCGCGCCATGCTTCACGCGGCCTGCGCCCAGCCATTTCTGCGCCAGCGAAAAGCCCTTGCCCTCGCCGCCAACAAGCTGCTGCGCGGGCACGCGTACGTTATCGAGGATGATCTCCCAGGGCTGGTCGCCCATCATCGTCTTATATTGAGCGCCGAGTTTCACGCCGGGCGTATTCATGTCGACGAGGAAGCAGGAGATGCCGCCTTTCGAGCCCTTGGCGCGATCCGTCGCCGCCATCAATTGCATGAAGTCGGATTTGCTTGCGCCGGTGATGAAACGCTTGGTGCCGTTGATGATATAATGGTCGCCATCGCGCACGGCCGTCGTGCGCATGCCGCCGGGGTCGGAACCAGCGTCGGGCTCGGTCTGCGCGAAACAGGCGCGCTTCTCGCCGCGCAGCACAGGCAGCAGGTATTTCTCCTTCATCTCGCCTTCAAGCGTATAGAGGATGCCGCGCACGGTCGGGCCGGTGACCATGTCTTCGCGCGCCGGCAACGCCACCGTGCGTCCAAGCTCCGTCCAGACGATGGACTTGGCGAGCAGGTTGAGGCCTGCGCCGCCATACTCTTCCGGTACGTCCATCATCCACAGGCCGAGCTTTCTCATCCCTTCCTGGTAACGCTCCTGCCAGCCGGGCCTGAATTCCGAGCCCTCGACGCTTTCCATTTCGTGCGGGATCATCTCGTTGTCGACATAGCGGCGCAGCGAATCCTTGAGCATGCGCAGTTCTTCAGGCAGAGAAAAAGAGACCATATTGCTTCGCCCTTGCGGACGTCCTCCCTGTTGTTTTTGAGTTACTTCGCTGCAGCCATCTGCGGCTTCTTCACCTCGAAGCCCCGATAATCCTTGTCGGTGAGTTGCTGAATCGCTGGGAGCACTTCCGATGCAAAGAGGCGGATGCTCTTCTCGGTGAGATCGGCCGGCAGCGTGCCGAACATCAGCATCACCATCAGCTCCTGAAAGCCCATCTCGCGATGCGCCCTAGTGATTTCCTTGCGCACAGTATCGGGGCTGCCGCAAATGATGATGCCGCGCTCGATCAGCGTTTCGATCTTCATGCCGCCCGCATTGCCCTTCTTGTGCGCCAGCACTTTCTGCAGCGACTCGACGGACATGTACCCCGGTGGGAAGAACATCAATTCGGAGGCTTTCGGCAGCAGGACGTTGAACATGAATTCGATGTGCGGGCGCGCCTGTTCGATGGCCTGCTCGTCCGTATCGGCGACGAACATCGGCGCGCACCAGCCAATCTGGTCGGAGGAGGCCTCATAGCCGTATTTCACCTGCGATGTCTCGCGATAGAGATCGAGATAGCGGGCGACGTTGTCGCGCGGGCTGTAGGTCTGCACGTAGACATACTTGCGGCTGGGATCGCAGGCCCAGTCGATGGTTTCGTAACTGCCGCTCGACGGGCACCAGATCGGCGGATGCGGCTTCTGAAACGGTCGCGGCCACAGGTTCACATATTCGAAGTGATAGTGCTTGCCCTCGAAGGAGAAGGGTCCCGCCTCCGTCCACGCGCGCACGATGAGTTCGTTGGCTTCCTTGTGGCGTTCCAGCGAATGTACGGGGTTAGAGCCGAAGGAGAAATATTCCGAGCCGACCCCGCGCACGAAACCGGAAATCAGCCGCCCGCCGGTGATGACGTCGATCATCGCATGTTCTTCGGCCAGCGTGAGAGGGTTCTCGCGCAGGCAGAATGCATTGCCGAGAATGGCGATCTTCGCCTTCTTGATCCGCCGCGACAGTGCCGAGGCCGTTACAACCGGCGAGGGCATCAGGCCGTAGGCGGTCTGGTGATGCTCGTTGATGCAGACGCCGTCGAAGCCCAGTTCCGCCGCCAGCTCGAGTTCGTCGAGATAGCGGTTGTAGAGCACATGGCCCTTCTGCGGATCGAAATAGGAATTGGGCACCATGACCCAGGCGGACTTGTACTTGTCCTTCACCGACGGATCGAGGTCGGCATAGGGCATCAGGTGAAAGCTCATCACCCGCATCGGCGTTCTCCCATATCTTTTCCCGCACCTTAACGGCAGCCGCGCGGCGCTGCAATTCCTGCCCTGCTCAAGTGGCAAGGCGCCAATGTGGCAATCGAACTTTCCGCAGGTCGCATATTCGCAGTATAATCGGCATCCAGCTCCATCGGACCCAGCCCATGCAACGTGTCACCATATCCGTAGACGACAACATGGCCCGCGCCATCGACGAATACATGGCGCGCAGCGGCTACACCAACCGCTCCGAGGCCATGCGCGATCTCGTGCGCGACGCGCTCGTGGAGAAAAAGGCGATCGAGGAGACCCGGGACTGCGTGGCGGCCGTCTCCTACGTCTACGATTACGACGGGCGCGACCTCGCCATGCGGCTCGATCGGGCCCAGCACGAGCATCACGACCTCACCATTTCCTCCATGCGTACCCGGCTCGACCACAAATTCTGCATGGAAGTGACGCTCTTGCGCGGCCAGACCGGCGCGGTGCGAAAACTCGCGGAAGCGACAATCGCCGAGCGTGGCGTTCGCTTTGGCCAGATCAATCTCGTGCCGGTGCGGTCCGACGGCCACAGCCACAGCCACGGCGAGCACGGCCATACGCACGAACATTCGTCGCCCGCCTTGTGAGAATTCGCGCGAACACGCGGGTGCTGCCATCAATTTCCGCCAACTCAGATATTTCATCGAGGTCGTCGACGCCGGCAACATGACGGCGGCGGCGGCCAAACTTTCGCTGGCCCAGCCCGCGCTCGGGCAGCAGATCCGTCTCCTGGAAAAGGAACTCGACACCGCCCTGCTGACCCGCCACTCACGCGGCGTCACGCCCACCTCCGCCGGCGTGCTGCTCTACGAACGCGCGCGGAAAATTCTCGACGATCTCGAAGCCGCCGAACGCGACATCCGCCGCCTTGGCAGCGACCGGCGCGATCACCTCGTGCTCGGCGTCAACCCGACGCTGGTGCTGACGCTCGGTCCCGATCTTCCCGTCGAGGCGCATCGCGAATTGCCTGAGGTGACTGTCAGCCTCGTCGAGGAGCGCAGTCCCGTCCTGCTCGAAGCGCTGGAGGCCGGGCAGATCAATGTCTCCTTTCTTTACAATGCGCCGGAGCGCGCGAAGATCGAGCGCCGCGCGGTGATGGAAGAAGACCTTCTCCTGATCTCTGCGCCGGATGAAAAACTGCGCGGCACGAGCGTCAGCCTCGCCGAAGCGCTGGAGAACGAACTCGTCATTGCCGGCGAGCGCGGCGTGATCAGGCAGATCGTCGAGAACGAGGCGCGGCGGCTCGGCCTGAAGCTGCGTCTCGCCTATGAAGTACATTCGGTGATGTCGATGAAGGCGATGATCGCGCGCGGCGACGCTGTCAGCATAATGCCGTGGAGTCTTGCGGCGAAAGAACTGGCCGACGGCACGCTGATGGCGCGGCGCATCGACCGGCCCGCGCTGACGTGGACGCTTTATCTGGCGCGCAAGTCGGGCGCGCCACCCTTTTTGCATGAAGACGAAATCCAGCGCTATCTCGACCGCATCGTCTCGCGCTGCATCGAAAAGATGCATCCCTATGCGCGCGCGATGCGGTGAAGGCATCGAATCACAAGAATCGCACGACCCCCACCCCGCCGCTGCTGCGCAGCGTCGACCCTCCCCACAAAGGGGAGGGTAAGCGCGCTCGATGTCGCGTACGGCTTATTATGAGGTGCTTCAGGACATCAGCGCGCGGCGCGCCGCGATGAGGCCCGCCGTCGATCCGTCGAGGCTATCCAGTGGCTTGGTTGCATCCTCGACAATCGGAGCGAGGCGACTGCACAATTCCTTGCCGAGTTCGACGCCCCATTGATCGAAGGCGTTGATGTCCCAGATCGCCGATTGCGCGAAGACCTTGTGTTCGTAGAGCGCGATGAGGCGGCCGAGCGTGCGCGGGTCGAGCTTGCGATAGATGATCGTCGAGGAAGGACGGTCGCCCGGAAAGACCTTGTGCGGCGCAAGCGCCGCGATCTTGTCTGCCGGCACGGCCTGCTTGCGCAGTAAGGCTTCGACTTCCTCGCGCGAGCGCCCGCGCATAAGCGCTTCCGATTGCGCGAAGCAGTTGGCGACAAGCAAGGCATGATGATGGGCGTCCGCCTCCACCGGCTGTGCGCCGACGAGAAAATCGACGGGGATGACGTCGCTGCCCTGATGCAGCATCTGGAAGAAAGCATGCTGTCCGTTGGTGCCGGGCTCGCCCCAGATGACGGGTGCGGTGGCCAGCGTCATCGGCGCGCCGTCGCGCGTCACGGACTTGCCGTTCGATTCCATGTCGAGTTGTTGCAGATAGGCGGGGAAGCGCGCCAGCCGCTGGTCGTAGGGAATGACGGCGTGCGACTGGTATCCCCAGATGTTGCGATACCAGACGCCGAGCAGCGCCATGAGTATCGGGATATTCTGTTCCAGCGGCGCTTCCACGAAATGCTTGTCGACATCATGCGCGCCGCGCAGCATTTCCGTGAACTTGTCGCGGCCGATGGCGATGGCGAGCGAGAGACCGATCGCCGACCAGATGGAATAACGCCCGCCGACCCAATCCCAGAAGCCGAAGACGCGATCCTTCCTGATGCCGAATTGTTCGACGAGATCGAGTTTCGTCGAAACGGCGGCAAAGTGATCGGGCACCGCTTTTTCGCCAAGCTGCTTGATGATGTACATGCGCGCGGAGCGCGCATTGGTCATCGTTTCCTGGGTCGTAAAAGTCTTGGACGAGACGATGAAGAGCGTCGTCGCCGGATTGAGCGCCTTCAACGTATCGGCGAGATCGGCGCCATCGACATTCGAGACGAAATGCACGCGCGGGCCGCTGCCGCGAAAAGGCGAGAGCGCGCGCGCGGCCATGGCCGGGCCGAGATCGGAGCCGCCGATGCCGATGTTCACGACGTCTGCGAAGGGCGCGCCGCGTGCGCCGCGCAGCGTCCCGTCGCGCACCTGCATGGCGAAGTTGAGAAAGGCCTTGCGCACGCGGCCGATTTCGCCGGTTACGTTCTGGCCGTCGATGTTGATGGTGTTGGCCGACATGTCGCGCAGCGCCATGTGCATGGCGGCGCGATCCTCGGTGTTGTTGACATGCGCGCCCGCAAAGAGCGCCGCGCGCTTTTCCTCAAGGCCGGCGGCGCGCGCCAGAACGATCAGATGCGCCAGCGTCGCAGCGGTGATCCTGTGTTTGGAATAATCCAGCAGAAGATCGTCGAGCCCGGCGGAAAAATTGTCGAAGCGCTTCGGATCTTCGGCGAAGATATCGACGATACGGCGGTGGCCGATTTCGACGCGATGGGCTTCGAGGGCAGCGATGGCGGCGGTGACTTCGGGGCGCATGGTGAACCTTGGCGGCGTCGGGCGAATCAGATGCTGAGGAAATAAGGCGGAATGCAGGTCCATTCTGCCTGAAAATGGTTTAAGGAAGCCGTCCGCCCGCACTTCCCCCGTCCTGCGTAGCCGCAAAAGGCGGCGTATCGGAGGACCAGAAGTGCAGCGCCTCGCCCTTCCATACGGCTGCTTTGCAGCCTGCTCGGGGGGAGGCGGACCATCCCGAACCTTGCAACACCCGAATCCATGGCCGCCCCTCCGCTACTGCACCTGCAAGACATCCGCCTGACGATATCGGGCAAGCCGCTGCTCGACGGCGTGGAATTGGCGGTCGCGTCGGGCGAACGCGTCGCGCTGGTCGGCCGAAATGGCTCGGGCAAGTCGACACTGCTGCGCATTGCGGCGGGCGAAGTGGAAGCCGATGGCGGCACGCGCTTTTTCCAGCCGGATGCGTCGGTCCGCTACCTGCCGCAGGAGCCCGATCTTACCGGCTTCGCGACCACGCTCGCCTATGTAGAGGCGGGACTCGGCCCGGCCGACGATCCATGGCGGGCGCAATACCTGCTCAATGAGCTCGGGCTCAAGGGAGATGAGAATCCGGCGAGGCTTTCCGGCGGCGAGGCGCGCCGCGCCGCGCTGGCGCGCGTGCTCGCACCCGAGCCCGACGTTCTCCTGCTCGACGAGCCGACAAACCATCTTGACCTGCCCGCCATCGAATGGCTGGAAAAATATCTCGGCTCGATGCGTTCCGCGCTCGTCACCATCAGCCACGACCGGCGCTTCCTCGAAAACCTCTCGCGCATCACCGTGTGGCTAGACCGGGGCGAGACGCGCCGGCTCGAAAAAGGTTTTGGCGCTTTCGAAGCATGGCGCGACGAAGTGCTCGAACAGGAAGAGAAGGAACGCCACAAACTCGACCGGCAGATCGTCAACGAGGAGCACTGGGTGCGCTACGGCGTATCCGGCCGGCGCAAGCGCAACGTGCGGCGCATGGCGGAACTCGCCAACCTGCGACAGCAGGTGAGCGATCAGCGCCGCGTCACCGGCAACGTGAAACTCGAGGCGGCGGAAGGCCAGGTGTCCGGCAAGCTCGTCATCGAGGCGGAGAAGATTTCGAAAAGCTATGGCGAGCGCGCCATCGTGCGCGATTTCTCGATCCGCCTCCTGCGCGGCGACCGGCTCGGCATCGCCGGCGCGAACGGCGCGGGCAAGACGACGCTCATCAGCATGCTGACCGGCGCGCTCGCGCCCGACAGCGGCTTCGTGCGCCTCGGCGCCAATCTCGAACTTGCAACGCTCGACCAGAAGCGCATGCAATTGCGCGATGACTGGACACTGAAAGACGCGCTCACCGGCGGCGGCGGCGACTATGTCGAGATCAACGGCGTCAAGAAGCATGTCGTCGGCTACATGAAGGATTTTCTGTTCACGCCGGAGCAGGCGCGACAGCCGATATCGAAATTATCCGGCGGCGAACGCGGACGCCTTGCGCTGGCGCGCATTCTTTCGCTGCCTTCCAATCTCCTCGTGCTCGACGAGCCGACAAACGATCTCGATCTCGAAACGCTCGATCTGCTGCAGGAATTGCTGACCGACTATCAGGGCACGATCATTCTCGTCAGCCACGACCGTGATTTTCTCGATCGCGTTGCGACTTCCGTGCTGGTGGCGGAAGGCGATGGACGCTGGATCGAATATGCAGGCGGCTATACGGACATGATCGCGCAGCGCGGTTATGGCATCGGCGCGGAACCGCCAGTTGCCGCTGTGCCGAAGGCTGCGAAGCCCGTTGCCGATGCGCCTATGCCATCGGGCGCATCCTCTCCGAAACGCAAGCTTTCGTTCAAGGAGAAGCATGCGCTGGAAACGCTTCCTAAGCGCATGGATGAGTTGAATGCGCTGAAGGCGAAGATCCAGAAAGAAATGGAAGACCCGGCTCTTTATGCGCGCGACAAGTCGCGCTTCGACAAGCTCGGCGCAGCTTTCGCGAAGGCGGAGAAAGACCTTGCGAAGGCCGAGGAGGAATGGCTGGAGCTGGAGATGTTGCGGGAGGAACTGGAGGGGTAGCGTTGTCATCCCGGCCGAAGCGTAGCGGAGAGCCGGGACCGCATTGATGTTGCCCGGCGCGATCACGGATAAACGCTTCGCGTTTTCCGGGATGACACCAAATCAAGCCTCCACAAGCCCCACACCCGCCGCCCAGAGCAGCGCGTTCACATTCGCCTTTACCCGCGCGAAAACTTCATCCAGCGATTTCGCGGTCGAGAACAGGTCCGCAAGCTTCTTGAGCACATTGGCGCCAGCCAGCGATGCGATCGCCCCGGTATTTGGGTAGGACGAATTTTCCTTCACACCGCCGATGCGCAGGATATAGCGGCCGGCCGCATTCCAGTGCGTCTCGAAAGAGAGTTCGACAATAGAGGCGTTGTTCGCCGCGTCGATCATTTTGATGGTCGATCCCACATGGGTACCGTAATTGATCGCCCAGTAACGCAGAAGAATTCTGCGCCCGTCGATTTCAGCGGCGATTTCCTTTTCTATTTCTTCCAACTCGTGCTCCTTCGTCATCCCGGCCGCAGCGAAGCGAAGAGCGGGGATCGCTTGCAAGTCCTTGGCGACCGATCCCGGATCGCCTTCGGCGTCCGGGATGACACCGCTTCTATAGATTGGCCTGCAGCCATTCATGCACGACGCCGGCGATCTCGTCCGAATTTTTCTCGATCATGAGCATGTGGCCGGTTCCCTTGATGCCGCGCTCAGCAAGATAGATGTGATCGAGCGTGACGCCCGCCTGCTGCAGGAATTGCGTCGTGCAGTGATCGTAGGGCGCGTGATAGGACGCTTCCGCCGTCAGCATCACAATCTTCACTTTCGCGAGATTGGACAGCTTGCGCGCCGGTTCCTGCTGCGACCAGCACCCCACGCAATCGGGCCGCGTGGCTTTCTCCGCCTTCGTCCATTTTAATGTTTCGCCTGCCGCAAGTGGCGGTTCCCAGGTGAGCTGCACGTCGCCGAGGCCAGACACTTTCCAGCGTCCGACATCCGCGAACCAGTCGGGCGCGCCGAGATTGTCGACGTCGCGTACCGGCGGTCCGTTAGGCTCCAGCGCGACCAGCGCAGCGATCTTGTCGGGCCGTCGGTCGCAAACGACCCAGCCGAAGGCGCCCGATTGCGAATGAACCACGAGAATGCTCTTGCCGATCTTGTCGACCAGCGCGACGAGGGCGGCAGAGTTCAATTCCTGCTGCTTCGCATAATCGGCGAGCGAAGGCATTTGCGAAGATACGAAATTGTCGAAGATGGGATCGCCGGGTTTCGCCTCGCCCGGAAACTGGTTGTGCAGCGCGCCCTGCGGCCAATCCACGTAACGCTCGGGCGCGATGAAACGGCGCATCGCGAAATCCCGGTTGAGCGGCGCGAGCGGGCCATGCGCCTCAGGCGCATTATGCGCGGAACGCCCGCGCGCCACCTGATCGACAACATAGACCGCATAGCCGCGGCGCAGGAAATATTGCGCCCAGCCTTCGCGCCCGTCCGGCGTGCCTGTCCAGTTCGTGCCGTTCTGCTGCCCGCCATGCACCATGATGACGGGATAGGGACATTTCAAATCCTGCGGGATCTGGAATTCGACATACATGTGGCCGACGACGGGCTTGCCCGCCTGCGTCTCGTCCACATGCCCGCCAGCATAGAACCAGCCTTGCCGCGCGATGACGAGCGGTTGCGAACTTTGGGCCGTAGTCAGATGTGCCTCCCGAAGATATGATTGATCGTGATTACATCATTGATCGCCGAGCTTCACGCCTGAAATCTTCACGAGTTCACCGGCCCTGACGAAATCCTTTTCGAGAAAGGCCTTGAACTCCGCGGGCGTGTTCGTAACGGGGACGAGGCCAGCGCCGCGCAGGATCTTCTCCGAAAATTCCTTGTCCGCCACGACGGCGCGCAGGACTTCGCTGAGCTTTTCGACCCTGTCGGCGGGCGTTCCCGCCGAGGTGAACATGCCGAACCACGTTTCAAATCCGATCGGCGGCAGACCGATATCCTTCACTGAAGGCACGTCTGGAATATTGGCCGCGCGATTGTCGTTGAGAATGAAAAGCGCATTGGCTTCCTTGGTTTCGATCCGATGCAGGATCGGCGGAACGATGACGGGGATCATCACCTGAATATCGCCGCGGTCGAAAGCCTGGATAGCCGGCGCGAATCCCTGAAAGGGAACATGAGTCATTTGCGCGCCGGTCTGCTTCTTGAACCATTCCGTCATCAGGTGGGTTTCGCTGCCCACGCCGAAGGACGCATAGTTCATTTTCTCCGGATGCTTCTTCGACCACGCGACGAATTCAGCGAGTGTCGTCGCCGGCACGCTCTTGTGAACGAGGAAAGCGGCACGGGAAACCGCGATATTCGTCACGGGCGCAAGATCGGCCGGCGTATAACGCAGATCCTTGTAGAGATGCGGATTGAGTGAAACACTGGTCGATGCGAGCAAGCAGAGCGTATAGCCATCGGGCGCGGACTGCTTGCACGCCAATGCGCCCAGACTCGTATTCGCGCCGGGACGCGACTCCACGATGAATTGCTGGCCCGTGCGTTGCTGAAAACCCTGCCCGAGCGCGCGCGCCAGAGTATCCACGGGGCCACCCGCCGGGAAAGGCACGATGACCTTGATCGGCCTGTCCGGAAACTGCTGGCCATGGCCGAGCGCAGGATAGAGCGCAGCCAATGCACAAAACATCGCAAGCGCGAATGCAGGAGCGCGAGGCGTTTTCATTTCATCCCTCCCTTATGAAGCATCGTTACTCGGCCGAGAGCTTCACACCGGAGAGTTTCACCAGTTCGCCCGCCTTGATGTAATCGTTCTCGAGAAATTTCCTGAATTCCTCCGGCGTGCCTGCTTCGGGCACGAAGCCGGAGTTGGTCATGAACTTCGCGACGAATTCCTTTTGCGCAACCACTTCGCGAATTATCGCGCTTGCTTTTTCGATACGGTCTTTCGGTGTTCCTGCCGGCGCGAGCATGCCGAACCACGTGTTGAATCCGATGGCGGGCAGGCCGAGGTCGCGCACGGAGGGAAGGTCAGGCACGTTGTCGGCCCTATTGTCGCCGAGAATGAACATGCCGGTCGCCTGTTTCTTCTCCATGCGGTCGAGGATCGGCGGCACGGCGATGGGCGCCATCACCTGAATGTCGCCACGGTCGAAGGCCTGAATCGCCGGCGCAAAGCCGGTAAAGGGCACATGCGTCATGACTGCGCCGGTCTTGCTCTTCAGCCATTCGATCATCAGATGCGTTTCGCCGCCGAGGCCGAAGGAGCCGAAGTTCATCTTCTCGGGGTTCTTCTTCGTGTATTCGACGAATTCCTTGAGGTTTGCCGCCGGTATGCCCTTGTTGACGAGAAAGATCGCGCGCGTCGTCGCGACATTGGACACAGGCGCAAAATCGGCCGGCGTGTAGCGCAGGTTCGCGTAAAGATGCGGATTGAGCGAGACCGTCGTCGAGGCGAGGAAGCAGAGCGTATAGCCGTCCGGCGTCGATTGCTTGCAGGCGAGGCCGCCGAGGCCGGTATTCGCGCCGGGCCGGTTCTCGATGACGAAGCCGTACTTGGTGCGCTCGCGAAAACCTTCGCCGAGCGCGCGCGCCAGCGTGTCGGTGGGCCCGCCCGGCGGATAGGGAACGATGACGCGGATCGCGCGGTCGGGATATTCCTGCGCCATCGCGACAGGCGGAGCGACAGCGGCCGCCATGACGGCGGCAGCGGCGAGCGCAGCGAAATTCAGGCGGTAATCGAAAGCGGATTCCGAGCGTGGCTGGCGCATGACGTTTCACTCCCTTGCCGCCTGTTCCCGGCGGCGACGTATCGTGCGCGCGGCGGCGGCGGATGGCAAGGGACCGTCAAGCCGTCCCGAAGGTTGCGCCCGCATGGGGGGCGGGCTAGGAAGCGCCATCGCGCCAGCCGGGAGACCCGGTTTCTGGCCAGTTCACGCGGGAGGCAGGAAGCGCCGCAGCCGCCTTCGATATCGAAGCCCGTCCGGACTCAATGATTTATGAGCGATAGCCGTACCAACAGCGAAGTTTCGACAACCGCTCTGCTCCGGCGAATCTTCGTCGAGCATGGCCGTCAGCACGTGCCGAAATATCTGCTTGCGGCGGCCTTCCTCGCCGTAGGCGCTGCGGCGACTGCGGCCTCCGCCTATCTGCTGAAGCCGGTCGTCAACGGCATGATCGACGGCGAGGGCTTCAAATATCTGCGCACGCTGGCCTGGGCGGTCACGGGCCTCTTCGTGCTGCGCGGCCTGGCGACCTACGTCTCGTCGATCATCCTGGCCCACACCGGCAACCGTATCGTCGCCAACGTCCAGAACCGCCTTTACGAGCACATCGTGCGGCAGGACATGAGTTTCTTCGGCGCGAGCCACTCGACCGAATTCATGACGCGCCTCACCTATGCGGCCAACGGCGTGCGCGATGCCTTGCAGGTGCTGGTGCTGTCGCTGAGCCGCGATGTGCTCACGCTGGTCGGCCTCGTCGCGATCATGCTCATCCACGACCCCCTGCTGACGGCCATGTCGATCGTGGTGATGCCTGTCGCCGCCTATCTGCTCGGCGGCATGGTGCGCAACATCCGCAAATTCGCGCGCCGCGGCTATGACAGTTCCGCCGAGGTCATGCAGATCGTGCAGGAAACGATCCAGGGCGGGCGCATCGTCAAGTCGTTCAACCTCGAAGACTATCTGCGCGGGCGCATGTCGGGCGCAGTGCGCAATGTGGAAAAGGCCAGCAATCGCGTGGCGGTGGGGGCCGCGCTCTCCGGTCCTGTTTCCGATGCGCTGGCGGGTTTCGCCATTGGCGCGGTAATCTTTTACGGCAGCTGGCGCGTCACCTATGCGCAGGCCGACGCGGGCTCCTTCTTCTCGTTCATTGCGGCCCTGCTGCTGGCCTACGAGCCCGCCAAGCGCATCGCGCGCCTGCGTCTCGACGTTCAGAACGGTCTGACCGGCGCTCAGCTCATCTATCAGATTATCGACCGCCCGATGGCGGAAGCGCCCCGTCCCGATTTGCCGAAACTCGAACTCGCGCGCGGGCGCATCGAGCTTCAGGACGTGCATTTTCGTTATCGCGATGGCGACGCGGTGCTGAACGGCGCAAATCTCGTTGCCGAGCCCGACAAGACGACGGCGCTCGTCGGCCCCTCCGGCGGCGGCAAATCGACGATTATTGGCTTGATCCAGCGCTTCTTTGAACCCGACAGCGGGCGCATTCTCATCGACGGACAGGACATCTCGGGCGTGCAGCTTGCATCGTTGCGCGACCGGATCGCCTTCGTCTCGCAAGATGTTTTTCTCTTCCGCGGCACGATCCGCGAGAATATCGCGCTCGGACGCGAAGGCGCGAGCGAAGAGGAAATCGTCGCCGCCGCCAAGAAAGCCTATGCGCACGAGTTCATCATGGGTTTTGCGACGGGTTACGATACGCAGGTCGGCGAGCATGGCGCGCAACTGTCGGGCGGCCAGAAGCAGCGCATCGCCATTGCCCGCGCCGTGCTGAAGAATGCGCCGATCCTGCTGCTGGACGAGCCGACCGCAGCGCTGGATTCGGAATCCGAACGCATGGTGCAGGAAGCTCTGGACCTGCTGCGCGCGGGGCGCACGACGATCGTGGTCGCCCATCGCCTGCAGACCATCGTCAATGCCGACCGCATCTTCGTGATCGATGCGGGAAAGGTCGCGCAGACGGGCGTTCACGCGGAACTGATGGCGCAGGACGGTACCTACCGGGCCTTCTTCGCAAGCCAGTTCGGGGACAGTGTCGAGCCGATCAGGCCGGCTGCATCAAGCCGCTTCTGATTTTTCCGGCTGCCGGGCGATCCTCCCGCTGAAGCCCCTTCAGAACACAGCCGAAACTGATCGCCATCGCGCCGAGCAGGGTGATCCACCAGAGTTGCAGGGTGGCGAGGCCCCAGATCGCGATGACCAGCACGCAAGTCAGACCCGCGAGCAGGAAAGGCGCGCCATGCGCCTCGGCCCGCCCCGCGGCGCGGAAGGAGAGGAATATCAGCGCCGCGCTGAAGAGGGCGCCGAGTACGCCAAGTTCGAACCAGATTTCGAACAGCAGATTCGTCGGCGCCGTCTGAGGCAGAAGACCGCTTGAAAGAGCGCGCTGCAGGGTGTTGAAGCCGAACCCGGTGACCAGCTTTTCGGGCGCGGCGCGCACGAGTTCCGTCCAGGGCGCAACCTGCTTCGCAAGTCCCAGCGGCAGGCCGGGAATGCGCTCCGCTGCAAACAGGAAGAGCGGCGCGAGCAGGATCGCCAGAGCAAAAACATAGGCGAGAAATTTCGCCATGCGGCGGGGATTGTTGGTGGAGAGCGCAAATACCAGCGCGCCTGCCGCCATGCCGGCTAGCGCTGCCGGCGTCCAGACCGCAACAGCGGCGATCGCGACGGCCACGGCGAGCGCGCCGCCCGAGGACCAGCGCTCGCGCACCCCAAGGGCCGTCAGCGCGGGCCAGACGGAAAGGACAAGACCGACCGCCGCGCGCTCGAGCGTTGAAAGTTCGAGTTCGGGCATGTTGGGCACGGTCGCCGGAACCGCCAGCACAAGGGCAGCAGCGACGACGGCGGCGAGGCCCGCGCCGATGGGCATCAGGTTCAGGTTCGATACGCGGCTGCGCGACGGCAGGGCCGCGATGACCACAAAGGCGAGAACGATCGTGCCGAGCGCCTTGGCGAAAACTTCAAGGCCAATGCCCCGGAACGGCGTCCATATCAGCGACGCGCCGACCCAGAGCGCCAGCGCGACGGCGGCGAGGCCGACCGAACTCGTCAGTCCCCGGCGAATATCGGCCAGAATCGTGTTTCCCGGGACGAGGCTCGAGCCCAGCAGAATGAGTCCGGCGGCGACCGGCATCAGTGTGAAGACGAGGCGGCGGGAATAGATCGCTGCCAGCGGCAGCACGATCATCAGGACGGCAAGGCCCAGACGCATGAGCAGCCCGCCAGCCTTGGCGGCGACATCATCTGGCGAAGTCCTTCCATTCACGGCCATCGAATGCGTTTCAGCTTTCTGTGCGCACAAATACGCCGCACGAAATCGACAATTCCGGCGCGCCTGCGATCACCTTACTACCCATGACGATGAATGACTGTTGAAGCGCAGCCACACTGTTGCAAATTTCGCGCAGTCGGGGGGCTTATCCCGGTCAATCGTCCGAGCGTGGCCGCGACTGACGGACGGCCTTGGTTACGCTGTGCTTCTTCTTGCTTTCGAGCCGGCGCTGTTTCGAGGCGAAGGTGGGCTTCGTCGCCTTTCGCGGCTTCGGCACATGGGTCGCGCTGCGGATCATGTCGAGGAGGCGCTCCAGCGCATCCGCGCGATTGCGTTCCTGCGTGCGGAAGCGGTCTGCGAAGACGACGATGACGCCGTCCTTGGTCATGCGCCGGCCGGCAATGGGGCCGAGCCGCTGGCGTACCGCTTCCGGCAGATTGCCGGACAGGGCTGCGTTGAAGCGCAGCTCGACGGCGGTGGCGACCTTGTTGACGTTCTGGCCGCCGGGGCCGGAGGCGCGCACGAAAGTTTCCACGATCTCGTCGTCGTCGAGCGAAATGGAACGCGTGACCGGTATCATCGCCGCCCCCTTCGCATGTCAGAGGACCGCGAAAACGTCATCGCCCCGGACCTCTACCTTATAGGTGCGGATGGGGACGCTGCACGGCGGCTGGCGCGGCTCGCCGGTGGCGATGTGGAAGGAGCCGAAATGCATGGAGCATTCGATCTCGTCGCCGACGATCTCGCCTTCGCCGAGGCTGGAAAGGCCATGCGAGCAGCGGTCCTCGGTCGCGTAGAACGTGCCGTCCAGATTATAGACGGCGATATCTCCGTCATCGCGCACGATGCGGCGCGCCTCGCCGGGGGCAAGGTCATCGGTCTTGCAAAGAAAAAACAGGCTGGGTTCGGCCACGCTTCACTCCGGCGGGTGCATCGTTCATGGAACGGCAGACATAGGCAGGGGCGGCCGGGAGAGCAAGCCGTCGGCGATTTGCGTCAGGTCATGCAGCGCCCGTATCGAGCACGCCATACGCGCGCACGGTCTCTTCGAAGCGCGCGGTATAGTCGCGTAGCAGCCGCGCATTGTCCGTGGGCGCGAGCATCCGCACCAGTTTGATGATGGCGGCGGGCGCTTCGACATTCACCTCAATGAAGACAGCCGTGCCTTCGGGGTGATCGTCGAGCTGGACGATGCCGGAGAAAGCGCCTGAGCCGACGACGGGTTTGTAGCTGCCGCGCCGGAATTTCATGTAACTGCCGTCCACGCCCTCGGTCACCATGACCGTCCCCTTGAACGTGCGCGTGAGGGGGCCGACCTTGTATTTCGCAATAACGCGATAGCGATAATCCGTATCGAGGACGAGTTCCTCGCAGCCCTCGACGCAGCGCTTGAGGATCGCCGGATCGAGCATGTTGCGAAAGACCACCGCACGCGGCAGGCGCACGACGGCGCGGTGGGAAAATGTTTCGGTTGCCATGAAGTGGCCGTGACAGGACTGGTTGGGCGGAACGGAAATCCGATCCGCAACGAACTGTCATTTTTGTTCGGTCTTGTCGAGAGCGCGCCTCGGGGCGCGCGCCCAACGGTCAGCGGCGCGCGCGCGTATAGCCGACAGGATCGATGAGCGCGCCCTTCTCCAGCCTGATGCGCCGCATGTCGGCGAAAGCATCGTGCGGGACGAGAATGGCGACGACATCCGCCTTCGCGACGGCCTCCTCCAGCGCCGTGAGACGAACGCCCGCGAGGCCTGCGAGTTCGCGCGGCAACGACGTCACATGCGGCTCCACAACCTGAAGATTGCTAAAACCCGCATGCGCGAGTTCGCGCACGATCTCGACAGCCGGGCTCTCGCGCAGATCGTCGACATTCGGCTTGTAGGCAAGGCCGAGCAGGGCGATGCGCGCGCTCTTGTCGCCGCCTGCCGCTTCCTCGATCTGTTCGACGACGCGCATCGGCTTGCGATCGTTCACCTCGCGCGCCGTGCGGATGAGCGGTGTGATCTCCGGCGCCATCTCATGGATGAACCAGGGATCGACGGGAATGCAGTGACCGCCGACGCCGGCGCCGGGCGCGAGAATGTTCACCCGCGGATGCAGGTTGGCGATGTCGATGACTTCCCAGACATCGACATTGATCTGCTCGCAGAGCATCGACAGCTCGTTGGCGAAGGCGATGTTCACGTCGCGGAAGGAATTCTCGGCGAGCTTCGACAGTTCTGCCGCGCGGGCATCCGTGACGCGCAGAACGCCGGTGACGAAGCGCGCATAGAATTCGCGCGCCTTTTCGGCGCTGCGGCGATCGAGGCCGCCGACCGTGCGGGAGTTTTCGATGAGCTCCCTGATGGCGGCGCCGGGCAATACGCGTTCAGGGCAATAGGCCATCATCACGTCGGAACGGCCGGGCGTTTTGAGCGGGAAGGTGAGATCGGGCCTCAGTTCGGCGAGAATCTCGGCCGCCTTTTCGGTGGTGCCGACAGGCGATGTCGATTCGATCACGACGAGATTGCCTGATGTCAGCACAGGCGCAATCGAGCGAATGGCGCTGAATACATAACTCACATCCGCCTTCTTGTTTTCGTCGATCGGCGTCGGCACGGCGATGATGAAGACATGCGCAGGCTGCGGCGTCAGCGAGGCGCGCAGATAGCCGTCCTGGCTGCCGTTGCGTACCATCCCTTCGAGGCTTGGCTCGAAGGCCGGCGCAACGCCTGCATTCACATTGTCGACGACTTCGTTGCGGATATCGACGCCAGAGACTTTCATCTTCTTGTCGGCGAGGATGGCGGCGAGCGGCAGACCGACATAGCCAAGACCGATGATGGAGACATCGGCGATACCGGTTGTTGCAAAAGGTGCGGGCACGGCCTTGAGAGGTGTGGCAGCACGGCGGGTAACGGGAGAAGTCGTAACGGTAGCAAGCGTCATGATTGGCCT
This sequence comes from uncultured Hyphomicrobiales bacterium, assembly GCA_903847605.1. GTDB lineage: Bacteria > Pseudomonadota > Alphaproteobacteria > Rhizobiales > Beijerinckiaceae > Terripilifer. The sequence goes on from CAINED010000076.1 coordinate 38,918, forward strand.
CGATCGAGCTTGTGTTGAAAGGGATTATTCGGCGGCGACTTTGAAAGACGTAGCGGGCATAAACTGCGCTTCCGGCGCGATGGCGCCCTGGCGCAACGCGGCGACGATGCGCGCGCAGGCCTTGCCGTCGCCGTAGGGGTTTTGCGCACGGGCAAATCGGCCATAGAGAGCGGCGTCGTCCAGAATGCGCGTCGTATTCGCATAGATCGCTTGCGCGCTGGTGCCGACGATGGCGACCGTGCCGGCGGCAACCGCTTCGGGACGCTCCGTCGTATCGCGCATCACGAGCACGGGCTTGCCGAGCGCCGGGGCTTCTTCCTGCACGCCGCCGGAATCCGTCAGGATCATGTGCGCGCGGTCCATGAGATAGACGAAGGGCAGATAGTCGAGCGGTTCGATGAGATGGACATTGCGCAATCCCGACAAAGCTTCCTCGACCGGACGCTTGATGTTGGGATTGGGATGCACGGGATAGACGATCTCGACATCGTCACGCTGCGCAAGGCGCTTCAGCGCGCTGGCGATGTTGACGATGCCCTCGCCGAAACTTTCGCGGCGATGGGCGGTGACGAGAATAAGCCTGCGGCTTGAGTCGAACCCGGCAAACTTTTTCTCGAACGATGCGCGCAGAGCCGGTTCCTTCACCTTCTGCGAGGCGATGTGAAGCGCGTCGATGACCGTATTGCCCGTCACGGCAATCCGCGAATTGTCGATACTCTCGGACAGGAGATTCTGGCGCGAGGAAGCGGTCGGTGCGAAGAGCAGACTGGAAATCCTGTCCACCACGCAGCGGTTCATCTCTTCCGGCCAGGGCGAATCCATGTTGCCAGTGCGCAGGCCCGCCTCGACATGGCCGACAGGCACGCGTGCGTAAAAGGCGGCCATGGCGGCGGCCATGGACGTCGTTGTATCGCCGTGAACGAGCACGTAATCCGGCTTTTCATCGGCGATGACGCCCTGCAGGCCCTCGAGCACGGCTGTCATGATGGTCGTCAGCGTCTGGTTGGGACGCATGATGGAAAGGTCATGGTCGGGCACGATGCCGAAGACATCGAGAACCTGGTCCAGCATTTCCCTATGCTGTCCGGTCACGCAGACCCTGGATTCGAAATCTTCCTGCGCCGCCAGCATTTGAACCAGTGGCGCCATCTTGATGCCTTCGGGTCTTGTCCCGAATATGGACAAAATCCTCATTTGAAACACCTCATTCCCGGTTACGGCTCGTAAGGCCCGCTCGCGGAATGAAGGCTGCAAATCTGGTTCCGTTCGTAATTGAAAAAGTCACTTACTCGTGCGGCTGTCGATGGAGGGCGCTCGGGCGCACACGAAGGGCCTGCGAGCAGGCCGCACGTCATGGCTAACGAAGGGTTAAAGGGATTGGTAAGCTTTCAGCGCCGCAGGACGATCAGCCCGTCGAGCGCTGCGCCGCCTTGCACACCGACAAGGAAGGGATTGATGTCGACGCTGTCGATGAGGTCGCCGCAATCTTCAATAAGATGTGACAGGCCGACGATCGTCGTGGCGAGAACATTCCGGTCCAGCGCCGGCTTGCCGCGATAGCCTTGAGTCAATCGTCCGGCGCGCGTGCGGTCGATCAGCGCCAGCGCCTTTTGGCGATCAAGCCCCGGCGCGGACAATGCTGAATCGCGCATTATCTCAAGATTGACACCGCCGCTGCCGAAAAGGATCACGTGGCCGACTTCCGGATCGCGCGCTGCGCCGATGACGCATTCGAGTTCGCCGCGATACATTTCAGCGACCAGCACGCCGTCCATTACGGGACGGTCCTTGAGCGCCGCGACCGCGCCGGAGATTTTTGCAAAGGCGGCGCGCATCTCCGCTTCGTTCTTCAGATTGACGATGACTCCGCCGATATCCGACTTGTGCGGCAGGGCTGCGCTGACGACCTTTGCAACGACCGGATAGCCGATGCGATTGGCGGCGGCAGCGGCTTCATCGGCGCTCCGCGCAAGCTCTTCGCGCGGCGTCGCTATGCCGTAAAGCGAAAGCACGCGTTTCGATGTGACTTCGTCAAGCGTTGCAGGGCCGGCTTTTCGCAAGGCTTCTTCGAGTATGGCGCGCGCCTGCGCATTTCGAGGACGGGCGGCAGTCGAGAGCGCTTGCCCATTCTTCACGTAGTCCGTGATCGCGCGCATGGTGCGCAGGATGCGATCGGGCTCCTGCAGGAAGGTGAGGTTGGGCAATTGAGCACGCAGGTTGCGGCTGTAGTCGTTTTGCCCATAGGAAATCATGCTGATGAAGACTATGGGCTTGCCTGCCTTCGGCGCGAGTTCGTTGACGGCCCGCAGATTGGCTTCCTTGCGTTCCGAGCCCGGCCAGCGCGGCACTTCCTCTTGCAGCATGACGATGTCGATGTCGGGATCGTCGACCAGCGTCTGCACGCAGTCCATATAGGCCTTGTTGCTGCTCAGCGCCGTGAAGCCAGCATCGAGCGGATTGCCGAGGATCGTGCCGACGCCGAGGATATTGTCGAGCCTTTCGCGGGTTGCTTCGCTGAGCGCTGGAAACTTGAGGCCGCTGAGTTCGGCGCAATCGAGCAACAATCCGCGAAAGCCGCCTGAAAACGTCATGGCGCTGATGCGGTCGCCTTTCGGCAAGGGCGCATGCGCGAGATATTCGACGGTCTCCACGAGATCGTCGAGATTGCGTACGCGCAGAGCACCCGCAGCGCCTGCTACGGCATCGAAAGCGTCGAGCGCGCCGGCGAGCGCGCCGGTATGCGCTGCGGCCGCCTCGCGCCCTTCGCTGGACGCGCCGAGTTTCATCACAACGACTGGCTTGCCTGCAGCGCGTGCGCGGCGGCAGGCCGCCAGAAAGGCCTCTGGAGCGCGTATCGATTCGAGGTAACAGACGAGCGCCTTGATGTGCGGCTGTTGCGCGAAATAGTCGATGTAGTCGGCGCTGTTGAGACCGGTTTCGTTGCCGCTGGTGACGAAGGCCGAGGCGACGAGGCCGCGTTCTTCCAACCCGCGCTTGATCGCCATGACGATCCCGCCGGACTGGCCGAAGAGCGCGACTGGGCCTTCGATGAAATTATGCGGGCGATCGTCCGTCAGCGTGAAGAATTTCGATGATGAGTTGAAATTGCCCATGCAGTTCGGGCCGCAGACCGCAAGTCCCGTTTCGGCGATCGCCTGCGCGAGCTCGCGGCCGAGCGCTGCGCCTTCCTCGCCGGGCGCCTCGTCGAAGCCGGAACTGAGAATGTTGGCGCTGCGCGCGCCGGCTTTCGCGCCATCGCGCAATGTTGCAGCAACGAATTTTGCGGGCACGACGACAAGAAGATGGTCGGGCTTTTCAGGCAGATCGGCGAAGCTGCGATAGCATTTCTCGCCCCAGATCTCGTCGCGCGTCGGATTGTAGGGAAAAATCTTTCCCTCAAATCCATATTGGCGAAGATTGCGCGCCGCGCGTTCGGCCCAGTTGCCGGGCCTGTCGCTTGCCCCGACGATCACGACATTGCGCGGGTTGAGAAGGGCGTGGACCTTGCCCGGCGACGTCGTTTCAGCGCTCATGGATCATCCGCAATCAGGAACCATACATGCCCGTGCCGGCGCGGCGGGCGACGAAATAGAAGAGAAGCGCGATGACCGTCATCATCAGGCTCCATACGAGGCCAAGGGCGGCGAGTTCCGGCCCTTGGCCGTTGCCCCAAAGATCGAACATCGCCACAGCCATCGTCTGCGAACTTGGTCCGGCGAGCAGAACAGGAAGCGACAGGACGCGCGTCGACAAGAGGAAGATAAAGAGCCAGCCCGCGATGACCGATGGCGCAAGCAGGGGCACGACGATACGGCGCAACACGGTGATCTGCCCGGCGCCAGCGACCGCCGCGCTTTCCTCCAGTTCGCGATGAACCTGCAACATGCCGGCGTAAGAATATCGCACGCCATAGGGCATGTAGTTGATGACGAAGGCCCAGACGATGATCCAGATGGTGCCGTAGAGACCGAGCGGCACATTTAGAAAGAGCTGCATCACGCCGACGCCAAGCACGATGCCCGGAAAGACGAGGGGCGTCGTTGCGAGCTGGTCGAGCACGCGCGCGCCGGGCGCCTTGCGCACGGAGAGCCACGCGACGACAGCGGCGAGCAGCATGGTGAAGGTCGCGGCGCAAAGCGCGATGATGAATGTGTTGATGACGAGATCGAAATTGCGGGTCGCCGCAAAGATGACTTCATAGTTCTTGAAGGACATCAGCTTGAACGACGTCGCCCGGAATGTCTCGAACGGGATAAGCGACGTCCAAACGAGCACGGCGAGCGGCATCACGATCATCACGAAGAAATAAAAGAAAACGAGGCAGCCTGCCGGGATGCGCCACAGGCCCAGTTCGAACTCGCGCGGACGGAAGCTCTTGCCCGTGATGGTCGCAAACCTTTCGGCGTTGCGCGTCATGCGGCCGTAAAAATAGAGCAGCACCGAAACGACGCCCAGCAGCACGACGGAGAGCGCGCTCGCCGTCCCGAGATCTGGCGGATTGGTGCGATGCATGAGGTCGTAGATATCCGTCGTCAGCACATGCACGCGGCCGGGGGTTCCAACGAGCGCGGGCACTTCGAAGGCTTCCACCGTGCGGATGAAGACGAGCATCATCAGCGCAAGGATGGAGGGCAGCGACAGGCGGAATGTGATGCGCCGGATGGTGGACCACGAACTCGCGCCGCTCATCTTGGCGGCCTCCTCGAGCTCGGGATTGAAATTGCGCAATGTGCCACCGAGCAGAAGGAAAACAAGCGGCGACCACAGCAGCGCCTCGATCAGCACCATGCCGGACATGCCGTAGACGTTAATGAGATTGTCGGTCCCGCCCGTCAGCATCTTCCACCAGGTGTTGAGCGGACCGGAGCGGCTGAGCAACATCAGCCATGCCGTGGTGTAGAGAACGAAGGGCGTGCCGAGCGACAGAATAGTCGTGAAGTAGGCCAGCCTCTTGAACGGCGCGTTGGTGCGCTCGACGATCCACGCGACGACGCCGCCGATCAACAGGGCGAAGATCGCGCTGAGAACGGCGAAGACGACAGAGTTCCAGGCGCTGAGAAGGATGCCGCGCTGGTTCGCCAGCGTGCTGAAGGCTTCGAGCGAGTAATAGGTCGTGCCGTCCTTCGCCGTCGCGGTGATCGCGCCCTTCACTAGAAAGACCAGCGGCGGCAGCACGAGCACCGCCAGCAGGATTGTGGCGACCAGAACGAATGCGCCTTTGTCGCTGCTGAAAATATTCAGCAGCGAACGGGGCAGCCGTGTCCGTGGCAGTGTGGCTGTACCGGCGTCAGCGGACATGACGGACCTCCCTTCCCGTCTTGTGCCGTGCGATCAGGCGTTTTCGCGCTTGAAGGTTCCCAGACCCGGCTTGAACACCTTTTCGTCGAGGAACTGCTTCATCGCCTTTTCGCGCCCGCCTTCGGGATCCTGATGCTTGAGCGCGTCGCTCTTGCAGTTGAGATAATCGAGCGCTTGATCCTTGGTCATGCGGCGCACGCTGCGCAGGGCTTCCTTGGTGTAGCGCACGGCGGCCGGGCTCTTGGCCTCCAGGCTGCGGGCGAGTTCCATCACGGTGTCGCGCAGTTTGTCGTTCGGTACGGACTTGTTGACGAACTTCATGCCGGCGGCTTCCTTGCCGCTGAAGCGCTCGCCGGTGACGGAATAATAGATCGCGTCGCGATAGCCCATCACTTCCGTCACGGCCCAGGCCACGAGGCCGCCGGGGATGATGCCCCAGTTCACTTCGGAAAGACCGAAGCTCGCATCCTCCGCCGCAATCGCGAAGTCGCAGGCGATGACCGGGGTGAAGCCGCCGCCGAAGCAATAGCCGTGCACCATGGCGATGGTGGGCTTCGGGAAAGCGGAGAGCTTGTTCCAGCGCCATTCGTGCGCGGCGCGGCGGGCCCTCGTGCGCGCCTTCGGATTATTCTCGGTTTCGCGGAAATAGAGCTTCAGATCCTGCCCCGCGCAGAAGTGGCCGCCCGCGCCCGTGACGACGACGACGCGGGTCTGCTCGTCTTCCTCGGCCCAGTCCAGCGCCTCGCACATGTCGAGATGCAGCTGCGGGCTCATCGCATTGCGCTTTTCCGGACGATTGAGAATGATGAAGCTCGTCGCGCCGTCGCGCTCGATCTTCACGGTCTCAAGAGAAATGATATCGGACATTTTAGCCTCCCTTGTTTTGTTGTTTTGCGGGCGCTGCATCGGCAGCGCCCTTGATCACAGTCGAACTCTCTAGCCGGCTCCTGTCAAGCCGTCGACATCAGGCTTTCAGATTGCCGAAGCGCTCGAGATTCTTTTTCTGCGCCTCGTTGCGCGGCGGCAGGCCGAGAACGCGTGCAGCATTGCCGCCGAGGATGTTGTGCCTGGCCTTTTCGGTGACGAAGGGAAGATCCCAGATCGTCGAGGGCAGATCGAAATCCCAATGCGGATAGTCGGACGCATACATGAGCTGCGTCTCCGCGTTGATCATGCGGAACGTGTCTTCCAGCGCGCCCATGTCCTGAATTTCCATCGGTTGCGTCGAGTAATACATGTCGCGCATATAGTCGGACGGCTTCTTCTTCAGCAGCGGGCATTCCGAGGGACGCAGCATGTATTCGTGATCGATGCGCTGCATCACGAAGGGCACCCAGGCGAGGCCCGCCTCGATCCAGATCACCGGCAGCTTGGGGAAGCGCTCGCCCATGCCGTTCACGACCCAGTTGGTGCAGTGAAGGATATTGTACCAGGAGAAGCCCAGCGCATGCGCCGCGATGAAGCGGTTGCAGCTCTGGAACTGCTTGTCCGTCCAGTTGAAGCCGGAATGGAAGGAGAGCGCGAGGCCGCGCTCCTCGATCGCGCGATAGACCTTCATCAGGCGGTTGTCGTGCACTGGCAAATTCGGACGCACGGCTGTGATCATGAAGCCGCGCACGCCCTTGCGGTCGCCGAATGTTTCGACCTGTTTCAGCGCGCCTTCGGGATCGGACATCGGTAGGCCGAGCATGGTGAAGAAGCGGCCATTGCTCTCGGGAATGACCTTTTCCGTGACCCAGCGGTTGTAGGCCCAGGTCAGTTCGTATTCCATCTCGACCTGCGGATGCGAACCGATGTTGAGCATGCCGGTCGGGAAGAGGCAGGAATAATCGACGCCCATGGCGTCCATCCAGCGATGGCCGATCTCGATGTCGCGTTGATAACCCTTGCCGGCCTGCTCGCTGTCGCGCAGCGGATAGCGCGTCACGCGCCCGCCGATGTCCTGAAAGCCGAAGACCGACGGCGCAACGCTGCCGCGTCCACCCTTGGCGCGGCTGGCCAGCGCGAGCTGCTTGAAGACTTCGTTGTCCATATAGGGCAGGATTTCGCCGAAGTGCTCGTTCTCGTAGTGATGCGCATCGACATCGACGATCATCACGTCCTCGAACTTGCGCTCCTTCGCCTGCCGTGAGGCATGGGCGAGAAGCTTCGACGTGTTGAGCTCCTCGACGCTCACACGCCGGCCATGATTGGCGATCAGATCCATAAAACCCTCCCCGGGGCGATATTCGTTGGTTTCACCGTGCCATAAATGAAAATGGCCGGCAATGCCGGCCAGGAAGAAGTTTCCTCATCCTGAGGAGCCACCGCAGGTGGCGTCTCGAAGGACGAGGAAACTTTTTTGTTTATTGCCCTCGTGGTTCGAGACGCAGCGCTACGCACTGCTCCTCACCATGAGGGCATTCCCTCAGCACTCGACGTAATTGCCGTGCTTGATGAGGTTCGCCTTCTGCTTTTCGTTGCGCGGCGGCAGTTTGAAGAGCTTGTGCGCCGTGCCGCCGAGAATGTTGTGAACCGCCTTTTCCGATACGAACGGAAGATCCGAGATCGTCGAGGGCAGGTCGAAATCCCAGTGCGGATAGTCGGAGGCGTAGAGGAGCTGCGTATCCGCCTTGATCATGCGGAAGGTGGTCTCCAGCGCTTCCATGTCCTGGATTTCCATCGGCTGCGACGAATAGAACATGTCGCGCATATAATCCGACGGCTTCTTCTTCAGGATCGGGCATTCCGACGGGCGCAGCATGTATTCGTGATCAAGGCGCTGCATCAGGAAGGGAATCCAGGCGAGGCCTGCTTCGATCCACAGCACCGGCATTTTCGGGAAGCGCTCGCCCATGCCGTTCACCACCCAGTTGGTGCAGTGAAGGATGTTGTACCAGGAAAAGCCCAGCGCATGGGCGGAGATGAAGCGGTTGCAGCTCTGGAAGGTCGAGGAACCCCAGTGCGGGCCGGAGTGGAAGGCGAGGACTTTGCCGCGCTCCTGAATGGCCGCATAGGTCTTCATGTGACGGTTGTCGTGCACCTGCAGATTGTCGCGCACCGAGGTAACCATGAAGCCGCCGACGCCCGGGCGATCGCCGAAATGCTCGACCATGCGCAGCGAGCCCTCGGGATCGCCGAAGGGCAGGCAGAGCATGGTGTAGAAACGCCCACCCGATTCCGGCAGAACCTTCTCCGTCACCCAGCGCGCATAGGCCCAGCAGAGTTCGAATTCCATTTCCTTCTGCGGATGCAAGCCGATATTCAGCATCCCCGTCGGGAAGAGGCAGGAATAATCGACTGACATCGCGTCCATCCAGCGCATGCCGAGCTGCACGTCGCGCTTGGCGCCGGACTGGTCGGTCTTTTCGGACGAACGCAGCGGATAGCGCGTCACGCGGCCGCCCATGTCCTGATAGCCGAAGCCCGACGGCGCGACACTGCCGCGTCCGCCCTTGGCGCGGCTCGCCAGCGCGAGCTGCTTGAACACTTCGTTTTCCATGTAGGGCAGGATGTCGCCGAAATGCTCGTTCTCGTAGTGGTGCGCGTCGCAATCGACGATCAGCACTTCATCGAACTTGCGGTCGCGCGACTGCTTGTCGGCATGCGCCAGCAAACGCGACGTATTCAGTTCCTCGACCGTTACGCGACGGCCACGATCAGCAATAAGATCCATGTCGGTCTCCCCTTAGCCTGTTGTCTCGAAAGTCCGGCGTTGGACTCTACGCTGGAGCGTGTTCTTGGCGGAAAAGTCATGCAACTTTTCCGGAACACGCTCTATCTGCCGGACCAGCTTTGCCACATTCCCAGTTCGAAAACCTGCAGGTCCACGGCTCGCAAAAGCGCGCCGCAGACGATCATCACATCGGTGCCTGTCACCGCGCCGCGTCCCGAAAGCACGGGGTAGCGCATGTCGGCTTCGTCCTGCGCCGAATAAATCTTGCAAAGCGCCGCCATCAGCGCCTGCATGGCGTGGGGCTGCAGCGCATCGAGCTTGCCGTCCGCGAGGGTGGCTTCAAGCTCTTTTGCCAGCGCCAGCGCGCGCTCCGATTCCGGCGTCACGGGAATTGAAGCCGCGCCCGAGATCCGGCGCAGCACTTCAACCTTCGGGGCGGCGGCCGGGGTTTCGGCTTTTGGGGCTTTCGCGGCCTTGGCGGACTTTGCCGCTTCTGGCCCCTTGCGTGCCGCCGACTTTTCCGCCGCCTTCGAGCCGGGCTTGATGCCCTGCACCATCGCCTTCAGGAAGGCGGCCTTTTCGGCGCGGGTGGGCTCGACCGCGGCTTCCGCCTTGCGGGCGGATTTCGCCGCAGCCGGCTTTTTCAGGGCCGGCCTGGCCGTCGCGGATTTCGAGGTCTGCGTCTTAGGCGACGACATAAACCTCGTCTCCCTTCTGGACGACGTTGTATTTCTTAAGCTTCAGGCGGCGGTCCGCGACCTGCTCGCCGGAGAACATGTCGTATTCGTAGCCGTGCCACGGGCAGACGAAATGCATCGAGTTTTCATCGAAGTAGAGGCCGACCGAGGTCTTGTCGTCGCGCAGCTTCTCCTTCACGCCGGCGATGGTCAGACCTTCGCAGGCCGGGCCGCCCTGATGCAGGCAGAAGTTTGAATAGGCGTAGTACTTGCCCTCGTGTTTGAAGATGCCGATCTCGTCCTCGCCGACGCGGATGATCTGGCGGTCACCGTTCTGAAATTCCGAAGCTTTTGCGACGAACTGCTCTGCCATGGCAGCCTTTCCTCCCGTTTCGGGCCATTTTTCACCCCGGACCGGCATGCGGCGGGGACTTTTTGCCCAAGGTCAAATTCGACAGGGCAGTGATAGGCGGCGACCCGACTTTTGTCCAAAACATTTTCTTTTGGGAAGAGCAAAGAAAATGTTTGATCTATGGTGTTTTCTAACCGCCGAAGCGGAGGCTTCGCTACCCCACCACGCCCTCATAAAACCCCTTCACCAGATCGTAAGCCCGTCGCGCTTCGCTCAAGCGCTGGGTGATCTGCATGAAGCCGTGATGGACGCCCTCGTGCACGTTCACGTCGTAGCGCACGCCGACCTCGTCGAGACGGCGCGCGATATTGACGGTGTCGCACAAGAGCGGATCGAGACCGGCGGCGCAGAGATAGAGCGGGGGCAGGCGCGCGAGCATGGCTTCGGGCGCTTTGAGAGGCGAGATGAGGGCGTCTTCACGCAATGAGTCCGGGCCCGAGCCGCCCGGCGCGTACCAGTCGATGAATTTTTCCATGCCGATGCGCGCAAGGCCATAGCCCTCGCCGAAACGCTCGTAGGAGGGCGTATCGGTTTCGCTGCCATAGACGCCGTAGAACAGCATGCCGGCGTCCGGCGCGCGGCGATGGCCGCGCTGTTCGTGCATGATCGTCGCGAGCGCGAGATTGGCCCCGGCGCTGTCGCCGGAGACTGTCAGCGGCCCGTCGAATTCCTGCTTCGCCTGCGCCTGCTGCACGACCCAGCGCCAGGCCGATACGCAATCCTCCAGCGGCGCGGGATAGGGGTGTTCGGGCGTCAGCCTGTATTCGACCGAGAGCACGCGCACTTTGAGCGCATTCGCCAGCGTGCGCGGGATGCGCGCATGGGTGTCGATGGAGCCGAAGGCCCAGCCGCCGCCATGCACATAGACGAGACATCCGGGCTGCGCGCCCTCCGGCGTCATCAGGTCGGCGGCGACGTCGGGCGCATTGTCGATCGCGCGGATGGCGATGCGTTCGCAGCTTGAAAGCTCCGGCAGATCGCTGTTCCAGCGCCTGGCGCGCAGGCCGAAGACCTGCCGCTGCTCCGGCAATGTCATCTTCGACTGGTCCGGCAGTTTTTTGTCTTCGGCGAGAATGAATTGCCAGACCGCTTCCATTTCCTCGGAGCGGCCCGATTGCGACGACAGCAGGCGATTGAGATCGATCTTCGTGACAGGCGATACGGTGGAGACGCTCATGTGAGTTTCACCTTGTGCTGCGCGACCGGGATCATGGCGCGCACTTTCTTCACCCTGCCAGGATCGAGGCGTGCGGCAACGTAGCCTACGCCGTCCGACGCTTTCGCGACAACATGGCCCCAGGGGTCGGCGACAAGAGAGTGGCCGTATGTCGCACGCACCTCGTTGCCCTGTTGATGCGTGCCCGTCTGCCCGGCTGCGCACATATAGGTTTCCGTTTCGATGGCGCGCGCGCGGATCAGCACTTCCCAATGGTCCTTGCCCGTCTGCAGCGTAAAGGCGGACGGCAGCGCGATGACTTCCGCGCCGCGCGCGACGAGCGCCTGAAAGATTTCCGGAAAGCGCAGATCGTAGCAGATGGCGCAACCGACCGTGACGCCATCGCAATCGTAGGTCGCGACCGCATCGCCCGGACGATAGGCCTTGCTCTCGCGATATTCCTGGCCATCCGGCGTCACGATGTCGAACATGTGAATCTTGCGATAGCGCGCGATCTCCTCGCCCTCGCGATTGAAAACGACGGTGGTGTTGCCGAGCCGCTCCTCGCCGTCGAGCTTTTCGAGAATTGAGCCGCCGTGAATATAGACGCCATGCTTTTTGGCGAGGTCGCGCATCATCGTCCATGCGGGACCATCGGGAAGTTTCTCGGCAGCCGCCTGCTTGTCGCGTAGCGAGCCGCCCATGAAGTCGTAAACCTCGGGCAGGCTGATCCAGTCCGGCTTTTCTTCCCTGACGGCCTGTTCGATGAGGCCGCGCGCCTGTTCGAGATTGGCCGCCTTGTCGGAACCGGAATTCATCTGGATGAGCGCGACTTTCATGGAATGCTCCGGTGTTTCGTTGTCATCCCGGCCGAGCGCAGCGAGAGCCGGGATCGCGTGGGATGAAAATCAATGCGTTCCTGGATCGCCTTCGGCGTCCGGAATGACGTTAACTCACTCGCACGCCGCTGTGCGCCTCGATCATGCTTGCGACATCCTTCGCATAATCGGCTGCAGGCTTGAAGCCGTGCTGCTGGCGGCACCAGGCTTCCGATTGCGCGCGAATTTCATCGGCGTTTCGCGACAGGTCCAGCGTTTCGACGCAGGGCTGGTCGATATACCAGGGCGAGTCGCAGAAGATTTCGATGCGGTTGCCCTCGGGGTCGCGGAAATACATCGACCAGGCGTTACCGTGGTTGGTGCCATAGAGATCGTGAACGCCCGGCTCGTCCTTCACGCGCACCCAGATCGCCTGCACATCCTCGAGCTTTTCGACGCGAAACGACATCTGGTTGATGATGTTGTAGGGCATGGTTTCCGGCCGCCCGCCGACCAGCACCATCTGGTGATGTTCGCGCGGGTTCCACGTCGTGAAGACGATGGGCAGCCCGCGCGCCACGCCGCGATCCGTCACGGTAAAGCCGAGCACGCGAGTATAAAAATCCTCCATGCGCGGCAGGTCGTTCACGTGAATGCCGAGATGCGAAAAGCTCAGCGGGATGCGGCTTGGACTCTCCTTCGCGGATTCGTTCTGCGCGCTCATGCTTCTCTCCTCAGGTGATGACGAGCGCCCCGCCGTCGATGGCGATCACCTGTCCGGTGATGAAACTCGCCGCATCCGACGCCAGCAGCGTCACGAGGCCCTTAAGTTCCTTCGGATCGGCGACGCGCTTCAAGGCCGTTCCCTGCGCCATGAAGTCGCGACGGGCCGGATCGGTGAACATGCGTCCGCCGGCGATATTCGTGAGGAAGGGGCCGGGCGCGATGCCGTTCACGCGGATATCGTATTGCGCGAGTTCGGCCGCCGCGAGTTTCACGATCTGGATGACGGCCGCCTTGGTCGAAGAATAGGCATAGCCCGAGACGTTCGAGGTGCGCATGCCGGCGATGGAGGCTGTCGCGATGATGCGCCCGCTGCGCTGCGGCTTCATCACGGCGGCCGCGGCCTGCAAGGTCGCGAAGACGCCGGTGAGATTGACGTCGAGCACGTTGCGCCAGACATCGAGATCGATGGTCTCGATCGCCCCGTCCGGCTGGCTGATCGGCGCGCCGCCGGTAATGCCGGCATTGGCGAACATCACGTCGAGCCTGCCCTGCCTGTCCGCATAGGCCTTCACGACCTGCTTGATTTTCGCGGGGTCGCGCACGTCGAGTTCGACGCCCTCGACCTGATTGCTCTGGCGGCGAAAATGATCGACGGCCTTGTCGAGATTGTTGGCGTCGACATCGGCGAGACAGACCGCGGCACCGCTTTCGACCATCGCTTCGGTCATTGCGAAGCCGAGGCCGCTGGCCGCGCCCGTTACGAAGGCGGAGCGTCCGGCGAGATCGAAGATTTCCTTGGTCATGGATGGCGTTTCCGTTGGGTTGTTTCTTGCGTTTTACAATTTGGATGGAAAGCGCTCGAAAGCAGGCAGCTCATGGGCGCTTTTCATCCATGAGATGCGCTCCGCGACCTGGATGTGAATGCGGGCGGGAACGGCTTCGGGATCGTCATAGGTCGCGCTCTGCACGTCGATGATGCCGGGCAGGATTTTGTCGTTGACGTAGAAAAGGCCAGTGCCGCAATCGCCGCAGAAGAGGCGTCTTCCATCTGGCGAAGATTCATAGGTCTTCGGCGCGCCTTGAACGACCGTGACGGCTTCCTTCGGATACATGGTCCAGCCGACCATCGGCGCGCCCGCATGACGCCGGCAATCCGTGCAATGGCACAGCGCATGCGTCATCGCCTCGCCTTCCACCTTGTATCTGATCTTGCCGCAATGGCAGCCGCCCATGATCGTCATCTTGAAATCCCTGTGTTGCGTCGGCTCAGTATGACGACGCGCCGTCAGTCCTTGCCGCGATTTTCGGCTTCCGCCGCCGCCCATTTTTCCGTTGCTTCGAAAGCGTGGATGATCCGCGCATGGCGGCGCGCGAGCCAGTCGCGTGTAGAGACATGCGTGAAGATATAGAATTCGTTCGCGCGGATGGCTTCGATCACGCGGCGTCCGACGGCGTCGGGATGAAGCCCTTCGCTCAGATCGGGCGTCTGCGTATTGGGACGCAGCAGGGGGCCGCCGAATTTATCCGGCCGGAATTCCGGCGCGCGATAGATGTCCGTATTCACAGCGCCGGGCGCAAGAATGGAGACGCCGATGTTTGTGCCTTCAAGGTCGTTCAGCAAGCCTTCGGTGAGCGCGACGACGCCGAATTTCGATGTGGCATAGGCGGCGGTGCGCCGGCCCTTCTGCACCTGAAAACCGCCAATGGACGCGGTGTTGACGATATGCCCGCCCTCGCCGTGCTTTTCGATGCGCGGCAGGAAGGCGCGCACGCCATTGATGACGCCATAGAGATTGACGCCGAGAATCCAGTCCCAGTCCTGCAAGGTGAAATCGGCGACGGGCCGCGGCCAGGCGACGACGCCGGCATTGTTGCAGGCGATGTCGATGCGGCCGAATTCCGCCTCGATGCGGGCGGCAGCGGTTTCGACCTGTTCCGCATCGCTGACGTCGACTTCGAGACCAATGCAGCGCGTGCCGAAGGCGGCGGCATCGGCGACGGCCTTCGCCAGTTCATCGGCCCTGACATCGCAAAGCGCGACTTTCATGCCCGCCTGCGCAAACATGCGCGACAGGCCGAGCCCGATGCCGGAGGCCGCGCCCGTGACCACAGCGACGCGGCCCTTGAAATCCTGCATGTTTCCTCCGCCGTGATTTTGATCAGCGGCAGCCCGCCAATTTGGATTCGGGGTTGACGGCCGGCATCGGCCCTAGTTCCCTGTTGGCGTGATCGATATATTGCCTGTCGATCAATTGCTCGGCCGTAAACTCGCTCTTGGTCACGCCGATATGGCGATAATATTTCTGGATGTCGAGCAGGCTCGGCACATTCATCTCGCCGCTCATGTTGCGGCCGGGCCAAGGGTATTTCTCGATGAAGCCCTTGTCCTTGATCGGCCCCATGCGCGCCGCGCGCTCGACGACTTCCTGGCGGTTCGCGCCGCGATGATAGGCGAGGCAGAAATCGCGCACGCCGCGCATATAGGCGACGAAGAACTTTTTCGTCAGATCCGGATTCTTCTTCGCCCAGTCGGTGTTGATGATCGTCGCCGCGATGGTGAGGGGACGCGGATTGGCGTGATCGTCGGGATCGGCGAAGGTGAAGCCGATCTTTTCGTCGTTAATTTGCGACGCCCACGGCTGAATCACCAGCGCGGCGTCGATCGCGCCATTCTTGAAGGCCGCACCCATCAGCGGGAAGGCGATGATCTTGAGATCGATCTGGCTTAAATTTAATCCGCCCGTCTCGAGAATCTTGCCGACTTCGTATGAGGTGACCGAAGCATTGGCATTGCTGGCGATGCGCATGCCCTTGAGATCGGAAACCTGCTTCACCTTGCCCTGCAAATCCTGGCGAACGATGAGCTTGTGGCTCAGCGGCGAGGATGTGCGGTCGGTCGCGATGATGATCGGCAGTTTCTGTTCGACTCCGTTGAAGAAGCCCGCGGAAATGCCGCCTTCGACGACCTGAAGCCGGTTGGTCGCCAGAAGGGAAATCACGTTGGCCGAGGCGTCGAGATCCTCCACTTCCACATTAATGCCATAGGCCTTGTACCAGCCAAGATCGATGCCCGTGTAAACGGAGACGTTGGCGACCGAGCGCACAGCGCCGATTTTCACGGTCACTTCCTGCGCGGCGGCAGGCAGCGATAGGGAGCCGGCGACAAGACAGGCCGGCAGAAGGCGATTGAATGTCATAAATTGATCCCCTCGATGATGGTCAGCGGCAACCCGGCAGTTTGGATTCGGGATTGACGGCGGGCGGCGGCCCGAGTTTCGCATTGGCGAAGTCGATATATTCGCGCGTGAAGACGCGCTCGGCCGGGACTTCCCTTTTGACAAGTCCCTGCTGGACGTACCATTTCAGCTGATCCATCGCGCTTTCCATGTGGACGCTGCCGTCTATGCTACGCCCGGTCCACGGATTCTTCTCGATGGCTTCAAGCGTGCGTTCGAGCCCGGTCTTCAGCGCGATTTCCATGACCTCCTTGCGGTTCGGCCCATTGTGATAGGCGATGCAATAGTCGCGGGTCGCACGCATATAGGCGACGAAGAAATTCTTCACGAGGTCCTTGTTCTTCGCAGCCCATTCGGTGTTGATGAAGCTGGCTGCAATCGTCATCGGCGTCGGCTGCACCAGCGCATCGACGCCGGCAATCGGGAAGCCTATGCCCTGATTTTCAATCGCGGCGGCGAAGGGCGGAATCTGCAGGGTCGCGTCGAGCGCGCCGTTGCGGAGCGCCGCAGCCATCTGCGGGAAGGCGAGAGTCTTGAGCTCGATATCCTTCAGCGTCATGCCCACCGTCGCCAGCATCTTGCCGAGTTCGTAGGTGGTGACGGCGCCGACCGAATTGCTGCCGACGTTCTTGCCGCGCAGGTCCGTCAGCTTGGTGATCTTGTCCTTCAACTCCGCGCGTACCAGCAGTTGATGATGGATCGGCGTCGAGACGCGGTCTGTCGTCATGATGATCGGCAGGCCCTGTTCGAGCCCGTTGAAATAGCCGACGGAAATACCGCCTTCGACCACCTGCAACTCGTTCTTGGCGAGCAGCGCGACGACATTCGCCGCCGAATTCATGAAGCTGATATCGACCTCGATGCCGGCTTCCTTGTAGTAGCCCTTGTCTCTCGCGATGTAGGTAACGATGGCGCCGAAGGACTGCACTGTCCCGAGTTTGATCTGCTGAAGTTGCGCCGAAGCAGGCAGTGCGAAAAGGCCGGCCACGGCGGCGGCGGAAAGATGCAGAGCGAGGCGTGATTTCATTTACCGTTCCCTTCCAGTTTCTTGACGCCGCCTGGTTCGGCGGCTTTGCCCGGGAGATTAGCTGTCCGGCCTCGATTTGTCTCCCATTTTGCCGCGTCGGCAAAGCGCAGGGCAGTGGGAAATATCCATGCTTCCCGATGCAATGCCCACGGTTGCCGCGCCTAGCGGGTTCGGGCTAGAAGGCCGCCTTCGGATAGGCAATAGCCGCACTCGCGGCCCGGGAGGATCAATGAACCGCAGCACCGACCGTATTCTGACGACACATGTCGGCAGCCTCATCCGCCCCGACTCCGTCGTCGAATACCTGCGCGCCAAACAGGCAGGCAAGCCCGTCGACGAGGCCGCGCACAAGGCGACGCTTGCGAAGGAAGTGGCGGAAGTGGTGCGCCAGCAGAAAGAGGCCGGCATCGACATCCCCAGCGACGGCGAATTCGGCAAGGGCATCAGCTGGTCGCAATATGTGCTGGAGCGCCTCAGCGGCTTCGAGCGCCGGCCCTTCAAGTCCGACGGGAATCTGTGGCGGCGCGGCGAGGATCGCACCAAGTTCGCGGCCTTCTACGACGATATGGACGCCAAGGAAGGCATGGCGACCACGCTGGATTCCGTCTGCGTCGGCCCGATTTCCTATACGGGCCAGGAGGCCGTGCAGCGCGACATCGACAACATGAAGAAGGCGCTTGCCTCCAGCGGTGTCGCCGAAGGCTTCCTGCCGGTGGCTTCGCCCACTTCCGTGATTCCGGACCGCCGCAACGAATATTACAAGAACGACGACGACCTCCTGCAGGCCATCGCCGAGGCGATGCGTACCGAATACAAGATGATCGTCGACTCCGGCCTGCTCGTGCAGCTCGACGACGCGCGCTTCGCCGTCACCTGGGATCGCATGCTGCCGGGCGTGAATCTGCCCGACTATCGCAAATGGCTCGACCGGCAGGTCGAGGTCATCAATTACGCCCTGCAGGACGTGCCCGAGGATCGCGTACGCTATCACGTCTGCTGGGGAAGCTGGAACGGTCCGCATACCAGCGACATTCCGATCCGCGACATCCTCGACAAGATCTATGCGATCAAGGCGGGCTGCTACGTGATCGAAGGCGCGAACCCGCGTCACGAGCATGAATGGAAGGTTTGGGGTGAGAGAAAGCCGCCGAACAGCCGTGTTCTCGCGACAGGCGTCATCAGCCACGCGACGAATATCGTCGAGCATCCCGAACTCGTGGCGGAGCGCATCACGCGCATTGCGAAGCTGATCGACCGCGAGCAGGTCATCGCCGGCACGGATTGCGGCTTTGCGCAGGGTCCGTTCTATCGTCGAGTGCATCCTTCGATCATGTGGGCGAAGTTCGAGGCGATGGCGCAGGGTGCGGCGCTGGCCTCGAAGGAGTTGTGGGGCAAGTGACCTTCGCCCTATTCTGATCCCGCAGCGGCGCAAGCCGTGCGGGAGCGGAATGGAATGTCTTCAACTGGTTTCAGCGCCGACCTCATGGGGCGGCGCGTTCTTGTCACCGGCGCATCGTCCGGCATCGGCGCACATTTTGCGCGCCTCGTTGCCGCGCATGGCGGCGAAGCCCTGCTGTGCGCGCGCCGGCTCCCGGCAGTCGAGTCGCTCGCTGCCGAAATTATCGCATCCGGCGGCAAGGCCGCTGCATTCGCCATGGATGTCCGCGACACGTCTTCGGTGAAGGCAGCCATCGAAGCCGCGACGCGCGCAGGCGGCATCGACGCGCTCGTCAACAATTCCGGCATCGCCCACGGCAATCCGCTCGAGCGCGAGAGCGATGCCGACTGGAACGATGTGATCGCCACCAATCTCACGGGCGCGCGCAACGTCGCGGTCGAGGTTGCCCGGCACATGATCGCCGCAGGCAGCGTCGGCTCCATCGTCAACATCGCCTCGATTCTCGGCCTGCGGCAGGGCCTGCATGTCAGCGCCTATGCCACGTCGAAAGCCGGCCTCGTCCAACTCACCAGGCAAATGGCGCTCGAATGGGCGCGTCATCGCATCAGGGTGAATGCGCTGGCGCCGGGCTATATCGATACGCCGATCAATGGCGAATATCTGAACTCGGAAGCCGGCAAGGCGATGATCAAGCGCATTCCGCAGCGGCGGATCGGCAGGCTTGAATATCTCGACGGTCCACTCCTGCTGCTGCTTTCCGATGCGTCGGCCTATATGACCGGCGCCATCATTCCCGTCGATGGCGGACATCTGCTGACGCCGCTTTGAGAGGTTCGTACAATGGATTTCGCGCTGCCGCAGGAGTTCGAGGACATCAGGTTGCGCACGCGCGCCTTCGTAGAGCGCGAATTGCTTCCGCTCGAAGCCGACCGCGCCAATTTCGACGAGCACGAGAATATCCGGCTCGATCGCCTCGAAGAGGCGCGAGCCAATGCGCGTGCAGCAGGTCTCTGGGCGCCGCAATCGCCCAGGGAATTCGGCGGCATGCAATTGCCCATCGTCGCCTGGGCCGCGATGTACGAGGAAGCCAACCGCTCGATCTTCGGGCCTGTCGTCTTCAATTGCGCCGCGCCGGATGACGGCAATATGAGCGTGCTGGCGAAAGTCGCCACGCCTGCACAAAAGGAGCGCTGGCTGCGTCCGATCGTCGAGGGGCGCGTGCGCTCGTCTTTCGCGATGACCGAACCGCATCCCGGAGGCGGCTCAGACCCGACGATGATCCGCACCCGCGCCGAGAAAGTATCCGGCGGATGGAAGATTTATGGCCACAAGTGGTTCATCACGGGCGCGGGTGAAGCCTCACATTTCATTTTGCTCGCGCGCACGTCCGACGATACGCGCAAGGGGCTCACGGCCTTTCTTTTCCATAAGGATCAGCCGGGCTGGCGCATCCTGCGGCGCATTGCCATCATGGGGCCGGAAGAACATGGCGGCCATTGCGAGATCGAATTCGATGGCCTCGAAGTCGCCGACGAAAACGTGTTGATGAGTGTCGGCGACGGATTGAAGATGACGCAGATTCGCCTTGGCCCCGCGCGCCTGACGCATTGCATGCGCTGGCTTGGGCTTTCTAAGCGCTGCGTCGAGATCGCTTCGGCCTATGTCAGCGAGCGCCATGCATTCGGCAAGCGCCTTGCCGATTATGAGAGCATCCAGATCAAGCTCGGTGAACTCGCGCACGCCATCGACATCGGGCGCTTGCTGGTGATGCGCGCGGCGTGGAAGCTCGACCAAGGCGATTTCGCGCGCAAGGAAGTATCGAGCGCGAAGATTCATGTTGCAGATACGCTGCATCTCGCGGCCGACACCGCGATCCAGCTCAACGGGGCGCGTGGCTACTCCAAGGACACCGTGCTCGAATGGATTTACCGTTATGCTCGGCAGGCGCGTCTCGTCGATGGCGCCAGCGAAGTTCATAAGATGGTTCTCGCCCGGCACGTTGCGAACGAAGGCCTGGACTACTGGCGCTGGGGGCCGAAGTGAGTGCGCCCGATCTCGAAGCGCTGGCGCGACTGATCGCGCGGCATGAAGGAACGCGGCCAAATGCGGCGCTACGCCTTGCTGCACTGCGCGGCGGCGCGATCCAGGAAAACTGGCTTGTGAGCATCGCGGGCCATTCAACGGAATATGTGCTGCGTACCGATGCGCCGGCAACGATCCGTTCAAGCCATACGCGCGAGCAGGAGTTCGCGCTCGTCAATGCCGCGCATGCTGCGGGCGTGAAGGTCGCGCGTCCCATTATCTATTGCGGCGAAACGAATGTCTTCGGCAAGCCATTCGCGCTCTACGAGAAGATGCCGGGAACGGCCTTGGGCTCGCGCATCGTGAAGGACATGTCGCTTGGCGGCGATCGTCGAGAGCTTGCTCTCTCTCTCGGTCGCGAACTTGCGAAAATTCATCGCATCCACCCCGGACATCGAGGCCTCGAATTTCTCGGTGAAGCGCCTCCCGATCCCGCCCGCGCCCATGTCGCGCATCTGCGCGCGGCGCTCGATGCGCTCGGAGCGAAACGGCCCGCGCTGGAATGGGGCTTGCGCTGGCTCGAGCGTCACCTGCCGCCCGCGCAGCGCGTAGCTCTGCTGCATAGCGATTATCGCACTGGTAATTACCTCGTTGATGCGCGCGGATTGAGCGCCATACTCGACTGGGAGTTTTCGCACTGGGGCGATCCGCATTTCGATCTCGCATGGTTTTGCGCAAAATGCTGGCGCTTCGGCCGCAACGACCGTGAGGCTGGCGGCATCGGCGCGCGCGAAGATTTTTACGAAGGCTATGAAAGCGAGAGCGGCGAAACGATAGATCGCGACGCTATCGCCGCTTACGAGGTCCTCGCCCATGCGCGCTGGGCGGTCATCGCGCTCGAACAGGGCGAACGCCACACGTCCGGTCGCGAGTCCTCGCTCGAGCTTGCGCTCACGGGACGCATGGCCGCCGAACTCGAATATGAACTGGTGCGCATGACGGCGCCGGACCGATGGAGAGCTGCTTGACCAACGATCTCTCGGCGTCTGATCTTCTCCAGCTTGCCACAGCGCATCTGCGCGAGCGCGTCGCGCCGAACCTCGATGCCGACACCCGCTATAATCTTCTCCTTGCGGCGCGCGCGTCGGAAATCGCATGGCGCGACCGATCACTCGATGCAGCGCGGGATGAAGCCGAGCGCGCGGTCGCGCGCATGAGCGCGTCCAGCGATATCGCCGCAGCAATTCGCGCCGGGGAGAAGGATGGCGACAGTGCGCTCCACGGCGCGCTGCTGGCGATGACGGCTATTGCCACCTATCCGACGCGGCCCGATTTTCTCACCGAAAGCGAACGCGCGGAGATCGAACAACTGCGCAGGTGAACAAAGCTATTTCGCCGCGAAAATCCTGCGCATCCGCTCGATGACGGGCGGCGGCATGGCATAGGCCTTGGCGAGCATCCTTGAAACGGTTTCGCCGTCGATGGGCGCGATATTCAAGGTCTGCTTCTTCGCATCGGCCAGCAATTCGGGATCGCTCAAGGCGTCCATGAAGGCCTTGCGCATGGCGGCGACGCGATCCCTGGGCACGTCCGGCCCCATCATGTAGACATAGCCTGTGTTGAGAAATCCGGTCGCCAGCTCGATGAGATTGCGATCGTCTTCGTTGGCGGCCAGAGATTGCGCCCAGGGCACTTCCGGATAGGCTTTCAGCGGCTCGGGTCCGTATTGAACGACGAGGCGGATCTCTCCGCTGGAATGCTGCTTCGAATAGGCGCGGCGCAGAGATTCTTCCGGCATCGACGGATAGCCGTTGATCTCGTTGCGCTGCAGGGCAAGCATCGCATCGTTCATGCTCTTGTGGCCGGGAATGCCCTTGATTTTTGCGCCCAGGGCCTCGCGCGTCACCGCGACGATCAGCGAATTCGCCTGCCCCGGCGCGATGGTCGATTGGATCGTCTCATGCGTGCGCAGATCGGCGACCGAACGCACGGGCGAATCCCCGCGCACCAGCATGAACATGTGATAGGCGGATGTAGAGCCGACCCAGTTGATCTTCGCGATATCGAGCGGCGGCGAATTGGGATCGTAGATTTGCTGATAGGGCAGGGCCGCGCCGAGCCCGCCGATCGTCAGCCCATCCTGCGCGGCGACGCTGACGACACGGCGCGCAGCGAGATAGCTGCCTGCGCCCGCAAGATTTTGCGGAACGAAGGACGGCTTGCCCGGAAGATGCTTGCCCATGTGGCGGGCCAGCGTGCGACCGTAAAGATCGTAGGTGCCGCCGGGTTCCGAACCTATGACGATGTTGACGGTGCGGCCGCTATAGAAATCGGAGATCGCATCGGCGGCAGCTGCCGTTGCGAATCCAAAAGCAGCCATTGCCAGAACGAGTGCGCGCGATACGGCTCTCATCGCTTCCTCCATGCCTTTGTTGGAGGAAATCTAGCACGAAATGCCGCGGGGCCGGCAAGCGGGGCGTCAGTTGCCGCGATGCGCATCCCACCACGGACACGCGCCTTCCATCACGTGATGATTGCCGGGCAGCACCTGCACCGGGCTGCGCATGCCATTGCGGGCGTTTTGCAGAGTCATCTGCCGCGCTTTTTCGCGCAACTCGTCGCTCACCCATGAGCGATCGTGCCCCCAATAGCTCGGGCCTGCGGGACGATCGCCGGGTGTCCAGGTTGCGGGATCGATCTGTTTCGCGCCCCAGCCATATTCGACCATGAAGCCGGACGGCGACCAGTTGTAGAAAGATATCACGTCGTTGCCCGTATGGCGGCCGAGAGTCACGGCGACGCGCCCCTTCTCGCCGAGCGCTATGTCATAGGCCTGACCCACATCGTCCATGCTGAAGAGTTCCAGCATGAGATGATGCACCTGATCCTTCTCGCCCTGAATCAGCGCAAAGGAATGATGCGACGTGTTGACATGAAAGAAGCAGGCCGGAAACGGCTGCTCGAAATGATCGCTGACGCCGAAGCCGAGAACATCGCGATAATAGGGAATGGCTTCGCGTACACTCGGCGTGTGTAATACGGCATGGCCGAGGCCGATGCCTTGTGTGCGAAAGCCGGAGATGTTCCGCGAAGGCGAAAAAGCATCCGCTGCCATGGCCGGGCCGTGATAGAATTCGACGCGATTGCCGGCGGGATCAATGGTGTAGATGAGGTCCTTCACCATGCGTTCTTCGGCGAGCGCGCGCGTACCCCTCTCGACCCTGTGCCCCGCACGTTCGATCTGCGCAGCCATGGCGTCGAGATCGGCAGCGCTGTTCATCTCCCAGCCATAGGCGTTGATCGTGCTTCCGCCGTCGCTCTCGACGAGGATGCGCTGGGCATAATTATCCATGCGGAAGGCGACGGTGTTCCTCGACCTGTCCACGACCTGAAGGCCGAGAAGCGAGGTGGCGAAGCTGCGCCAGCCGTCGATCTCCTTCGCGCTGACGCGGATATAACCGAGCGATGACGGACGCATGAGGGCCTCCCTGTGCAAGGAGGTCCCTCGCCCTTCGAGACGCGAGCTTCGCTCGCTCCTCAGGGTGAGGGACCGAATAGCGCCTCATGCTGAGGAGCAACGCGCAGCGTTGCGTCTCGAAGCACGAGGCGCAGTGATTACTTCTCGTTCTTGATCGGCGTGCGCAGCACCCCGACCTTGTCGATCTCGATTTCGCAGATATCGCCGTCCTTCATCCACAGCGGCGGGTTCTTGCGGCCACCGACGCCGCCGGGCGTACCCGATACGATGACGTCGCCGGGAACGAGTTCGGTGAAGTTCGAGATAAAGGCGATGAGGCGCGGCACCGAATGAATCATCATCTGCGTGGTCGCGCGCTGCATTTCCTTGCCGTTGAGGCGCGTGATGAGCGTCAGCACGGTATCGGCGGGCACTTCATCTGTTGTCGTCATCCACGGGCCGAAGGCGCCGGTGGTGGGAAAATTCTTGCCGGTGGTCCATTGCGTTGTCGCCCATTGCAGGTCGCGCACGGAACCGTCGTTATAGGGCGCGTAGCCGGCGACGTGATTGTAGGCGTCGGCCTCCTTGATGCGGCGTCCGCCCTTGCCGATGATGACGGCGATTTCGCCCTCATAGTCGAGATGCGTCGATTCCAGCGGCACCAGCATCGGTTGCAGATGGCCTGCCTGGCTGTTCGGCCAGCGCACGAAGAGGGCCGGATCTTCGGTCTTCTCGCGATTCGTCTCGACGACGTGATCGGCATAATTGAGGCCGACGCAGATGATCTTTTCCGGATTGGGAATCACCGGGAGGAATGTGACATCCGATAGCTTGTAGTCGGGTGAGGCGCCTGCGAGCGCCGCCTTCGCCGCAGCATAGCCATTGCCCGCGATCAGCGTTTTCAGGTCGGGAAAGTCTTTGCCCAGGCGCTTGCCGAGGTCGACGACTCCGTCGGCTCCAGTTGCACCAACCGCCGCGCCCCAGGACGCCTTGCCCGCCACACTGAACGACATCAACTTCATCGCGTTTCCTCACATTTTCATCGCTTGCGCGCTTCGCGCTGCCGGCGCGGACCATAAGGATACGGTAAAAGGCTTGCAACCGAAACGCCGTCGCAGGGTCCGGATGAGTGGGCATGGTTGAACGGCGGGGGCGAGCAGCCTATCATGCAGTTAACGAAGCGGCGGGTCCGCAGAATAAAATCGGTGAGGAAACGATGGGCGAGACGCGCAGGACAGACGTACTTTGCATCGGCAGCGGATTCGGCGGGTTGGCGCTCGGTTATTTCCTGAAGAAGGCGGGCATCGAAAACTTTCACCTTCTCGAAAAATCGGCGCAGCCCGGCGGCGTCTGGCGCGACAATACTTATCCGGGTTGCGCCTGCGACGTGCCCTCGCGTTTCTATTCCTTTTCCTTCGAGCAGAACTGGCCGTGGTCGTCGCGCTTCGGGCAACAGAAGGAAATCCTCGACTACTTCAACCATTGCCTCGACAAATATGGCGTTCGCTCCCACGTGCGCTGCAACGAAAGCGTGACATCGGCGTCATGGGACGCCGACGCCTCGATCTGGCGTGTGGCGACGGCTTCCGGCGTCACGTGGGAAGCGCGCACGCTCGTCTCGGGCGTGGGGCTTTTCAATCAGGCGATCCTGCCTGACATCAAGGGCCGCGATACGTTTGCCGGTCCATGGTGGCATTCCTCGCAATGGGATCACAGCGTCGATCTGCGCGGCAAACGCGTGGCCGCCATCGGCACAGGCGCAAGCGCCATCCAGTTTGTACCTGAAGTCGCGAAGGTGGCGGGCAAGCTCTTTGTCTGTCAGCGCTCGCCGCAATATGTGAACCCGAAGGATATGGGGCTGCCCTACGAGGATCGCAGCTGGTACATGAACACAGCTCCATATCATCTCTATGAGCGATACAAGATTTTCCGCGACATGGAGAGCGGCATCGGGCGGCGCTATTCGCATGAACTGGCGAGCGCGGCGCGCGAGAAATGGCTGGAATATCTCGCGCAGCAGGTGCCAGATCCCGTCCTGCGCAAGAAGCTGACACCCAGCTACCCCTTCGGCTGCAAGCGCATGCTGCAATCGAACGACTGGTATCCCGCGATGAACCGGCCGAATGTAGAACTGTTCGATCTCGCCGTTGAGGAAATCACCGAAAATGGTTTCCGCCTGAGCGACGGCAGCTTTCACGAAGTCGATGTCATCGTTTACGGAACCGGCTTCAAGCCGACGAGCTTTCTGCCGGGGCTGGAAATCCACGGCCGCGACGGCAGGGAAATTCACGAACAATGGAAGGATGGCGCGGAAGCCTATCTCGGCGTCACTGTCGAGAATTTCCCGAATTTCTATATGCTCTATGGTCCCAATACGAATGCCTCAGCGAGCATCATCTACATGCTCGAACATCAGGCTGACTATATCGTGCAATGCGTCGGCGCCATGAACGCGCGGCATGCCGCCGCCATCGAGGTGAAGACGGATGTCTTCCGCAAGTATAACGTTGCGGTGACGCAGCGTCTGAACGAAAGCGTGGTCGCTGCCGACAATTGCCTCAGTTACTTCAAGCTGCCGTCAGGACGCATCACGACGCAATGGCCGTGGACGATGAGCGAATATCACGCGCGCACGTCGCGGGTCGATTTCGCCGACTACGATTTTGCGCCGGCGCGTGCGATGGCGGAAGCTGCGGAATAGTTTTCAATGGAATAGGAAAACCTCGTGCTTCGAGACGCCTTGCATCTCGGGCCTGCCCGAGATGCATTTCAATTTGACGAAGTCCGGCATGCCGGACTTCGTTGCGCAAGGCACCTCAGCATGAGGTTTTGGGTTTGCCAGTTGTTTGATGAGCCCTCACGCTGAGGAGCGAGCGAAGCTCGCGTCTCGAAGCGCGAGTGCGACAGGTCAAGACCCCTTGCCCGGCGCTTTGCGCGCGAGGCCGCCGTGCAGGTCGAGCATCCGCTCGCGCCAGGCGTGAACGGAATCGCCTGCATCGAGCAGGGTTTTTGCTTTGGGCGATACGCCACGCGCGAACATGAAGATGCCGAAGAGGCAATAGTCGGCGAAGGCCGGCGCATCGCCATTGAGAAAAGGCGTTTCCTTCAGTGCTTCGCGCGCGGGGGCGAGTTCGGCGTTGAAAGCCGCGCGTCCCTCTTCGGGCGCCATCATGTCTTCCAGCTTCTTGCCGAAACGCTGTTCGCGCGAGGCGCGGAAATAGTCGCGGTCGGCAGGGTCGATGGTCTCGTAAATATCCATCAGCATGACGCGCATGAGGGGAAGCGACAGGCGCGCCTGCGTCCAGTGGCGCACAAAAGATGTCAGCGCCCGAGCTTCCGCGCCGGCAAAGAGCATGGGCCTGTCGGGATAGGCTTCATCCAGATAATGCGCGATGGCCCAGGAATCGCAGACCACATTGGCGCCATCGCGAATGACCGGTACGAGCTTCTGGCCGGAAAATTCAATCTTGTGCTTTTCGCCGAAACGCACGGGAATCGTAGCAACATCGAGCCCCTTGTGCGCCAGCGCCATGCGGATGCGCCAGCAATAGGGCGAGAAGCGCAGGGCTTCATCAGCGCCCGCGAGATCGAACATTTCGATGGCCATTAAATCCTCCAGCTGCTTAAGATACAAAATCGCATGTTGCCGCAGTTTTCAAGCTGTCATTCGAATTGGTATGAAATTGCGACATGAAATGGAAATCATGCGTCCGGAAGCGGGAGTACGAATTGATCGCAGAGAATATTGCAGCCATTCCCGGCAATATTTCCACTTTGGTTATCTGCGCGATGGCGTCTGCGGCCTACGTCTTGCTGTGGTGGTCGGTGATCACCAATGTCCGCACAACAGTTTTGGCAGGAAGTATAGTCGCGACCATATTAGTATTTCTTCTTTCGATGCCCCATATTTGGATCACGTTTATAGTCATCATGTTTCCGGTGGCGCTCGCCGCTGGAGCAGTTACGGCAAGCATATTGACGCTCATAGGTGACATTTGGCGAAAATATAGATCGTAAGACGGCATTGCGCCACGATGCGACTTTATTTGGCTACTCGAATTCCTTCGGCTCGAACGTGCGCTTCACATTGCAGAATTCGCAGGTGACGCCGATCAGGCCATCCTCGCCGATCATGTCGGTGCGCTCCTGCGGCGTAAAGCGCCGCAGCATGGACTCGATGCGTTCGCGCGAGCAGCGGCATTCGTGGCGGACGCGCAGCGTATCGAACACTTTTACGCCGCGCTCGTGGAACAGCCTGTAGAGCAGCCTTTCGCCCGACAGCATGGGATCGACGAGTTCGTGATCCTCCGCCGTTGCCGCAAGCGTGCGCGCTTCCGTCCACGCTTCATCTTCCACAAACTGCGGCTGCGTCGTTCCCTCCGGAGCGTCGCCGGGATCGAAATCGCGCATGCGCTGACGCTCGGGCGATACGGGCAGGAATTGCACCATCAAGCCGCCGGCGCGCCAGTGCGGCTGCGTGTCCTGGCCGCTGAACATCTCGGCCACCGCAAGGCGCACGAGCGTCGGGATCTGTTCCGATTGCCGGAAATACTGATGCGCCGCTTCCTCAAGACCCTGGCCCTCGAGCGCCACCACGCCCTGATAGCGCGACTGATGCGAACCCTGATCGATGGTGAAGGCAAGATGCCCGCGCCCCAGCAGATCGCGCGTGGTTGCCGCGCCTGCACGCCGCGCGATCTCGAGCGCTTCGCCGTTGTAGCGCGCCAGAGCCCTGATCTTGTCCGGCGCATCGAAATCGACAACGAGCATGTCGACGATGCCGTCGCTTTTCGTCTGCAGTTGAAAGCGGCCTTCGAATTTGAGCGATGTGCCCAGCAGCGCCGTCAGAGCGCAGGCTTCGCCGACGAGACGCGCGACTTCCGGCGGATAATTGTGTGGTGCGAGGATGCGATCGAGTTCTGCCCCGAGACGGATGACGCGCCCGCGCACATCGAGCGGTTCGACGGCAAAGGGGATGACGCTGTCGTCCTCACCCGTTTCGGAAACAAAACGCGAGCGTGCTTCGCCGCTCATGCCGTAGCCTGTGCATCCATCGACCAGGCGAGGACGCCCTTCTGGGCATGGAGTCGATTTTCCGCTTCGTCGAAGACGACGGACTGCGGCCCGTCCATCACTTCATCGGTCACCTCCTCGCCGCGATGGGCCGGCAGGCAGTGCATGAAAATGGCGGACTTGTCGGCGGCGGACATCAGCTTCGCATTCACTTGATAGGGCGCAAGCAACAGCTGCCGGCGGCGCGTCTGCTCTTCGTCACCCATCGACACCCAGCAATCCGTGACCACACAATGGGCGCCATCGACGGCCTCGAAGGGATCGCGCGTCATGGAGAGGCGCGTGCCGTTCTTTTGTGTCCACTCGACGAGCGAACGCGGCGGCGCGAGATCTTCGGGAGTCGCGACGCGGATGGAAAAGTCGAACGCATGCGCCGCATGGATCCAGCTTGCCAGCACATTGTTGCTGTCGCCGGTCCAGGCCACCGTCTTGCCCTTGATAGGACCGCGATGTTCCTCGAAGGTCATGATGTCAGCCATGATCTGGCAGGGATGCGAACGCTTCGTCAGCCCGTTGATCACCGGAACGGTCGCGTGGCGCGCCAGCTCCAGGAGGTCGTCGTGGCTGAGGATGCGGATCATGATCGCATCGACATAGCGCGAGATGACCCGCGCCGTGTCGGCGATGGTTTCGCCGCGGCCGAGCTGCATCTCCGTGCCGGTCAGCATGATCGTCTCGCCGCCGAGCTCGCGCATGCCGACATCGAAGGACACGCGCGTGCGCGTCGAGGGCTTGTCGAAGATCATCGCCAGCGTCTTGCCTTCGAGCGGCCGTTTGTCGGCGCGCTCGCCCTTGCGGCGGGCCTTCTTGATACGCGCCGCGAGATCGAGGATGCGGCGCAGTTCCGCAGGCTCGAAATCGGGCAGGTCGAGGAAGTGGCGTGGCGGCACGGCGTTGGATGTCCCGTTTGCGGAAGACAGCGACGCGCTCACGACTTCGCTCCGGTATCCGCGGGAAACTTCGCCGCGATCGCCGAGCAGGCCTTGTCGAGACGCGCGAGCGCTTCGTTGATTTCGGCTTCCTCAATGGTCAGCGGCGGCAACATGCGTATGACATTGTCGCCCGCCGGGATGATCAGCATGTGCTGGTCGCGCACGGCTGCCGTGAAATCGCCATTGGGAATACGTTCTGCGATGCGCAGGCCGATCATTAGCCCTTCGCCGCGAATTTCCGCGATGACACCGGGATAGCGGTCCTTCAACTCCGCGAGACGTTGCTTCAGCACGAGGCCGGTGCGCGCCACCTTGCCGAGAAAACCGTCGGCGAGAACGATGTCGAGCACCGCATTGCCGATAGAGGTCGCCAGCGGATTGCCGCCGTAGGTCGTGCCATGCGTGCCGGCGACCATGCCCTTGCCGGCTTCCTTCGTGGTCAGGAAAGCGCCCAGCGGGAAACCGCCGCCAATGCCCTTCGCGACCGCCATGATATCTGGCTCGATGCCGGTATGCTCATAGGCAAAGAATTTACCGGTGCGGCCCATGCCGGACTGCACCTCGTCGAAGACGAGCAGAAGGCCATGCTGATCGCAGAGTTCGCGGATCGCGCGGAAGAACGACGCCGGGGCCGTGCGGATGCCGCCTTCGCCCTGGATCGGCTCGACCATGATGGCGGCCGTGCGCTCGTTGATGGCGGCCTTCACAGCCTCGATGTCGCCAAACGGCGTCTTGCGGTGGAACCCGTCCACGGGCGCGGCGAAACCCTCGATATATTTGTCGTTGCCGCCAGCCGCGATGGTGGCGAGCGTGCGGCCGTGGAACGCGCCGTCGAAGGTGATGATTTCGACGCGCTCGGGATGGCCACTGACGAACTGGTACTTGCGTGCCGTCTTGATCGCGCCTTCGCAGGCTTCCGCGCCGGAATTCGTGAAGAAGACGAAGTCGGCGAAGGTCGCCGCGCAGAGGCGCTTGGCCAACTCCTCGGCCGGCGGAATCTTGTAAAGGTTGGAGACGTGCCAGAGCTTCTGGCCCTGCTCGATCAGCGTGTTGACGAGATGGGGGTGGCTATGGCCGAGCGCCGCCACCGCGATGCCGGCGCCGAAGTCGAGGAATCGCTTGCCGTCCGAAGCCTCCAGCCACGCGCCTTCGCCTCGCACGAAGGCGACCGGGGCCCGTGCATAGGTCGGCAGAATGGACGAAGTCTCTTGCGGCGCGTTCACAGCCTTGCTCCTCGCTCAAAATCCCCCCGGAAAACGCAAAATGCGCCCCGAAAATCAAACCGCCGCCCTCCGGGGGCGGCGGCTGGGAGAAAGCGGGAATGTAAAGTTTTCCACAGGCCCGGTCAACGGAGCTTGGGCGGCTGCGCCTCGGGCGTGAGCAGCATCGCGATCCCCTCGGCGATCAGGCACAGGCCGAACAGGATGAC
Organism: uncultured Hyphomicrobiales bacterium; assembly: GCA_903847605.1. Taxonomy (GTDB): domain Bacteria; phylum Pseudomonadota; class Alphaproteobacteria; order Rhizobiales; family Beijerinckiaceae; genus Terripilifer. The sequence continues at coordinate 70,235 of CAINED010000076.1, forward strand.
GAAACCCTTCAAGCCGACGAAGCCGGACGTGAGCGCAAAGATAAGGAGCACGAACATCCCGCCGCGGCGGTCCGTCTCATGGGCAGCGAGCCAATTTCCGAGGCGGGATGAAAAACTGTCCATGGCAAGCTCCTGTCGAATTTTCTGCCGGTCTTGGGGTTAGCCGCCGGCGGGGCTGAACTTGAGGTGCAATATGACGAAGGCGGCGCGCGGCGGCTGTGCGGGTGCGCACGCGGCAATTAGGGCCACTGCGCGCGCTTGGACCGGCTGCGCATTCGTGCTGTAACGCCATCAAATCCGGCGCGCACAAGCCGGGTGCAGGGCAGGAGACCTTAAATGGCGCGGGCCTACGACTATATCGTCATCGGATCGGGATCGGCGGGAGCCGTCGTCGCGGCGCGGTTGTCGGAAGACCCCGATGTTTCCGTGCTGTTGCTGGAGGCAGGCGGCCGGGACAAGCATCCGCTCCAGCTCATGCCGCTCGCGATGCTCAAGGTCGCCTACAGCCGCTTCGGCACGTTCCAGTTCTGGAGCGAGCCCGAGCCCGGCCTCAACGGGCGCAGCATCCAGATTCCGCGCGGGCGCACGCTGGGCGGCTCCTCCTCTATCAATGCGATGATCTATATCCGCGGCAATCGCGGCGATTACGACATGTGGCGGCAGGCCGGTTGCGAGGGCTGGAGCTATGCCGACGTGCTGCCCTACTTTCGCAAGCTCGAAAACAACTGGCGCGGCGAGAACGAATATCACGGCGCGGGCGGTCCGGTGGACATCCAGCATGTGGTGGAGCCCGACAACCACTTCGAGGAATTGCTCGCCTCAGCCAACGCCGCAGGCATTCCCTTCAACGAAGACGCCAATGGCGCGGTGCAGGAAGGCATGTCGCGCATCGAGCAGAACACGACGAAGGATGGACGCCGCGCCTCCTCCGCGCGCGCCTATCTCTATCCGGCGATGGGCAGGCCGAATCTCACGATCGAAACCGGCGCAATGACATCGCGCATAACAGTCGAACGCGGCCGCGCGACCGGTGTCGAATATGTCAAGGACGGCATCCGCCAGACCGTTCATGCCGAACGCGAGATCTGTCTCTCGGCTGGCGCATATAACTCGCCGCAAATTCTCATGCTGTCCGGCATCGGGCCTTCGGATCATTTGAAAGAGCACGGCATCGACACGGTGCATGAACTCAAGGGCGTTGGGCAGAACCTCAACGAGCATCCCAACGTCCTGCATGTCTTCGGCGCGAAGGAGAATATCGGCCTGACGAAATGGCTGCGCCTTGACCGCGCGACATGGTCGGTCGCGAAGTGGTTCATGCACATGGAGTCGATCTACGGGCGCAATGGCGCATCGGCTTCGACCTTCCTGCGCTCGCGCGAGGGCCTTGAGAATCCTGATATCCAGATCGTGCACCTGAGCGCCAGCAATGGCGGCGCACTGTGGGGCATGCCGGGATTGCCGCAGCCGCGTTGGGCTTTCACGGCGCGCGTCGGCGGGCCGCTCAATCCGCAATCGCGCGGCTGGGTGAAGCTGCGCTCCGCCGATCCGCAAGCCGCGCCGCGCATTTTCTTCAACATGTTCGGCGTGCGCGAGGACATGGATACGATGCTTCGCGGATTGAAATTGAGCCGCGAAATTTTCGCGCAAAAGCCGATTCGCGACATGCTGACGAAGGAAATCTCGCCGGGCGAGAACATGAAGAGCGACGCCGAACTCGAGCAGTTCATCCGCAATACCGCGACGCACCGCTCGCATCCCGCAGGCACTTGCAAGATGGGTATCGACGACATGGCGGTGGTCGATCCGCAATTGCGCGTGCGCGGTCTCGAAGGGCTGCGCGTGGCGGACGCCTCGATCATGCCGCATGTCATCGCCGGGAATACGAACACCCCATCCATGATGATCGGCGAGAAATGCGCGGATATGATGCGCGGCAAGACGCTCGCTCCTGCAATGGTGTGACGGCGGCGGGCGCTCGCGAATGATCACGATTTTCAGCGGCGGCGTCATCGCCGTCACGACCTTTGCCGGCGCATTCGTTTCCGGGATCTTCGGCATGGTCGGCGGGCAGATCTTGCTCGCCGTATTGCTGTATTATCTGCCCGTCGCCCAGGCGATGACGGTCTTTTCCGGCATGATGTTCGTGAATGGCGTCTGGCGTGCGCTGCTGTGGCGTCAGTACATCCACTGGGGCATCACGATCCGCTATGTTGCCGGCGCTGTTGTCGGCTATGGCGCGATCATGCTGATCGCCTTCGTGCCGTCGAAGCCCATGATCTATCTCGGCATCGGCCTGCTGCCATTCATCGGCGACCTCGTGCCGAAAAAGCTCGCGCCGGACATTTGCCGCCGCGGCATGGCTTATTTCTGCGGCTTTCTCATCATGTTCCTGCAAATCGCCATCGGCGCTGCCGGCAATGTGCTCGACATGTTCTTTCAGGCGAGCCCGCTCAACCGCCACGTCACCGTGGCGACGAAGGCGATCACACAACTGTTTTCGCAGGCGATGCGCTTTCTTTATTTCGGCGCGCTGCTCGAAAGCCTTGGCGAGATCGGGCCGTGGTGGTTCTTCGTCGGCCTCGCGATCATTTCCGCCGGCGGAACGTCGGCTGGCGGATGGGTGCTCAACCGCATGTCCGACACGAATTTCCGCAAGGGCACGCGCTATCTCATCTGGGCGCTTAGCCTGATCTACATCGCGCGCGGCGCATGGCTGCTTTACACGGGGCAGAACTGATTACTGGCTCGACCACATGATGCGCGCGATCCAGTCGACATCCTTGAGGTCGAACGTGCGATCGGGATGTTCGGGATTGAGCGACTTCAACTCGATCGTCTTTGCCGACTTGCGCTTCAGCTCCTTGGCGAGGACTTCGCCCGCGCGCGTCTTGACGACGACGCGGTCGCCGCGCCGCACTGCCGCGCCCGGCGAGACGACGATAACGTCGCCATCGCGATAAAGCGGCACCATGGAGTCGCCGGAGATCTCCAGCGCATAGGCGTGTTCGTCATTGAAATTCGGAAAGCCGATTTCGTCCCAGCCGCCGCCGGTGGGAAATCCGCCGTCGTCGAAATAACCGCCTGCGCCTGCCTGTGCGAGACCGATCAGAGGCACGCGCGGATGGGCGCGCTCGTCATTCGCCTTCAGGCTGACGAGGTTCATGAATTCGTCGAGGCTCGCCCCGGTGGCATCGAGCACCTTGGCGATGGATTCCGTCGATGGCCAGCGGAGCCGCCCTTCCGGCGTCTGGCGCTTGGACTTGTTAAAAGTCGTGGCGTCGAGACCCGCCTTCTTGGCGAGGCCGGAGGCCGTCATGCCGTAGCGCGAGGCGAGCGTATCGATCGCGCCCCAGATCTGGTTATGCGTCAGCATTCCGAGGCCTCCATCCGCCGCTCGGGGAAAATCCTGCTAGAGTGACCATCTTCCCATAGAATAGGTTTTTATACCCGAAAACTGGGAAGATGCAAGCGCGGCGATAAACCGGCGCCACGGTTGCCTGCCGCGCTCGCCGGCCATAGGGTCGCGCCGCAATTTGGAAGCATCAGATGCCGCTTATCTACAAGATCGCCACGACCGAACAATGGCGCGACGCCGAAGCCAGCGGGAGCTTCACAGGCGCGCCGGTCGATCTCGCCGACGGGTTCATTCACTTTTCGACGGCGGACACGGTCGTTGAAACAGCGGCCAAGCATTTCGCCGGTCAGGACGGACTGATTCTGGCTGCCGTCGAGGCTGACGCTCTCGGCAACACCTTGAAATGGGAAGTCTCGCGCGGCGGGGCGCGCTTCCCCCACCTCTACCGCGTCCTGGAGATGCGTGAGGTTCTCTGGGCAAAGCCTCTGCCCCGGCACGGTGGCGGCCATGACTTTACGGGACTGCTACCGTGAGCGGTCTCTATGGAATTGCGCGCCCGCTGTTCTTCGCGATGGACGCGGAGCAGGCGCACGGTCTCACCATCCGCATGCTCAAGGCCGGCAACCTGTTGCCCTTCTCGCTGGGCCGCAGCGATCCGCGCTTGCGCGTCAGGGCCTTCGGGCTCGACTTCGCCAATCCGCTCGGCATGGCCGCAGGCTTCGACAAGCATGCGGAAGTTCCGGACGCCCTGTTGCGGCTCGGCTTCGGATTCACGGAAATCGGCACCGTGACGCCATTGCCGCAGGCGGGCAATCCGCAACCGCGCCTCTTCCGCCTTGTCGAGGACGAGGGCGTCATCAACCGCTTCGGCTTCAACAGCGAAGGACATCGCGCCGTCTATAACCGGCTGGCGGCGCGTGCTGGCAAAAGCGGCATCGTCGGCGTCAATGTCGGCGCCAACAAGGATGCGGCGGATCGCGTGGACGATTACGTCGCGGGCATCGAGGCTTTCGCGGATATCGCGACCTATTTCACGGTCAACATATCCTCGCCCAATACGCCGGGCCTGCGCGATCTGCAGCAGGCCTCCGTGCTCGACGACCTGCTGGCGCGCGTCCTCGATGCGCGCGACCGCGCTTCGCTGAAGACCGGCCGCAAGCCCGTGCTGCTGAAGATCGCGCCCGATCTCACGCCCGGCGATCTCGACGATATCGTCCGGGTCTGCCGCGCGCGCCGTATCGACGGCATGATTGTCGGCAACACCACAATCACGCGGCCGGCGAGCCTGCGCAGCGCCAATGCAAAAGAAACCGGCGGGTTATCAGGCAAACCGCTGTTCGATCTTTCGACCAAAATGCTGGCGATGACATGGCAGCGGGTTGAAGGACAGTTTCCGGTTGTCGGCGCAGGCGGCATTCACGACGCGACGTCGGCCATCGCAAAGCTCGAAGCCGGCGCGACATTGCTGCAATTCTATTCGGCGATGGTCTATCGCGGCCCCGGCATGATCCGCGAAATCTTGAACGGCTTGCGCGACTATCTTGACCGTCATCGCATAGCGGCCCTCACCGACCTTACGGGCCGCACTGCCCTCGATTGGGCAAGCGGCCTGATCGAGGAATAAGCGTCGTTAGAGCGTCAGCACGATCTTCCCGATATGTTTGTTGCTGCGCATGTATTCCTGCGCGGCCAGCGCCTCGTCGAAGGGAAAGGTGCGATCGACGGGCGGATGAATCGCGCCGCTGACGAAGAGATAACCAAGATCGGCGACGAGGCGGCGCGTGATTTCCGCCTTCTCTTCGCTGGAGCGCGTGCGGAAGGTGACGCCGATCAGCTTCAGCCGCTTCAACGCAAGCTTGTCGAGATCGATCTCGTCCATCTTGCCGGCGAGCCGCCCAACGCTGACGATGCGCCCCTTGATCGCCGCCGCGTCGAAATTGTCAGCCAGCACGCCCTTGCCGACATTGTCGATGATGACGTTCATGCCGCGCCTGGCCGTGGCGTCCATGCAGACCTCGGCTGTCTTGTCGTGGCCGGAGAGAATAGCGATATCGAGCCCGAAATGCTTGATGCGCGACAGCTTCTCCGCATCGCGCGACGTCCCCGCGACGACGCTCGCGCCCATCGCCTTGGCGACCTGCACCATGGCTATGCCGACGCCGGCCGTGACGCCCTGGATCAGGACTGCATCGCCCTTCCTGAATTCTCCGTTCGTGACGATCGCGTCATGCGCGGTTGAAAAGAACGTGGGGATCGCAGCAGCGGTCACGTAATCGAGATTGCCGGGAATCTTCATCGCGACGCTCGCGTCGGCGACACATTTTTCCGCATAGGATTTGCCAGCCATCGACATCACGCGATCGCCGACCGAAAAATTCGTGACGCCCGGCCCGACGGCGATCACATCGCCGGTCATCTCGATACCCGCGATATTGGCGGCCGGCTTGTCCGGGTTGGCGATGCCGCGCGCGAGATCGGCGCGGTTGAGGCCGACGGCCTTCACGCCGATCAGGATTTCGTTCGGTCCCGCGATGGGATCGGCCACGTCCTGTATCGTCAGCGTACTGCCGCTCTCGCCTTTGGTATTGACAGCTGCCTTCATGTCGATCCCCTGAAACTCTGACTCAACGCTTCGGCTTCAAACCCATCAGGCCCGCGATGAGATTGCGCTGCGTCTGCGACGTTCCCGCCGCAATCGTCGCGCTACGGGCGTCGCGATAATAACGCTGCATATCGTATTCCGCATGCAGGCCATATCCGCCCATGATCTGCACGCCCATATTGGCGACCTTCACGTAGGTTTCCGAGGAAAAAAGCTTTGCCATCGTGATTTCGCGCAAGGCGTCCTGACCTGTCGCCACGAGCCATGCCGCTCGCCACATCAGCATTGTAGCCGCATCCACCTCGGTTTGCATGTCGGCGACCATGTGAGCGATCGCCTGAAACGAGCCGATGGGTTGTCCGAACTGCACGCGCTCCTGCGCATATTTGACCGATAAATCGCAGACCGCCTGCGCGCCGCCGCAATTGCCGGCCGCGGACACCGCGCGCTCGATCTGCAACCCGCCCATCAGGCAATCCCAACCGCGATTTTCGCCGCCTACGAGGCAATCGGCGGGCACTTCCACATCGGTGAGAAAAACCTCGTAGGTGCCGATGCTGCGGCGGCCGAGCATGTCGAGCTTGCGGCATTCGACGCCCGGCAAGCGCGTGTCGATGAGAAGCAGCGAGAGTCCGTTACGGTAATGCGCTTCGCGATCGGTGCGCACGTAGCAATTGAGAATGTTGTTCTTGAGGCCGGCGCCGGTCTGCCAGAGTTTCTGGCCATTCACGATATACTTGTCGCCTTCCTTGCGCGCGAAGGTCTTGATGTTGCCGACGTCGGAGCCTGCATCGGGTTCCGACATGCTGATGGAAAAGCGCAATTCGCCGGAAAGCAGCTTCGGCAGCCAATAGGACTTTTGTTCGGCGGATCCCTTGCGCAGCAGGTTCAGCCCACAAAAGATGCTGCCGCCATAGGCCATGCCGATGTCGGCGCTGACGCGCGAAATTTCGTAGGAAACGATGGAGAGGTCGATCGCATTACCGCCGAGCCCGCCATATTCCTCGGGGAAAGGCAGGCGCAGCAAGCCAGCTTCCACCCAGGCGTCATAGAGCTCGTACGGGAATGTTCCGTCCCTGTCGTGCTGGCGGATCAATTCCGGCGGCGCATGGCGCTGCATCAGCTTGCGCACGCTATCCTGCAGGAGGCGCTGTTCTTCGGAGAGTGAGAAATCCATAACCGTTCCTGGCGAATGGCGAATAGCGAATAGGGGAAGGTCGAACCAGCTTGGGTGAATCCGTCTATTCGCCACTCACCATTCGCTATTCGCTTCTAATGCCCGCTCGGATTGAGCTTCCATTCCTCGGGCTCGTTTGCGCCGATCAGCACGAAACAGATCCGGCAGGGCTTGTCGGAATTGTTGACCCAGGCGTGATTGGTCGCCTTCTGCACGAGAATGTCGCCCGCCTTCATGTGCACTTCCGTATCGTCGAGCAGCATGTCGATCTCGCCTTCGAGGCAGATCGCATAGTCGACGCTCGCCGTGCGGTGCATGAAGGGATTGCGCGGCGCCGGTTTGGAGGGATCGTGGTGGATGCCCATCTCCTTCAGCATCGCGGCATTGTCGACGCCCTTGCCGCCATCCTTGACCGGCGGAAATTCGACGACGCGGCAGATGCTGCCGTTCTTCGGCGGCGAGACGCCCTGAAACGTGAGGGAGGGATCGCCGCCCCGGCTGGCGTCCGCAGGGGAGGACGTCGTCGCCCAGATCATCGTGGAGGTGATGCCCGTGGTGTCGCGCGTCTTCATGTTCGGCGCAGGACCGTCCATGGTGATGACGGCGATCCCCTTCTCGTCATGATCGGCGACGATACGGCGCGTTGGCTTGCCCATGTTTCCTCCGTAAATTGAATTGGTTCGCAATATCCTTCTGTTTCTGAGCCAGACTTGTCAATGCATTGCGCGGACCGCATAAGGCCGGAACCAACTGGACAAGAAACTGCAGGCTGAAAGCCCTAACGGGGAAACGAAATGGCCAGAAAACCTCACGTCCTCATCGCTGGCGCGGGCATTGGCGGATTGACCGCGGCGCTCGCCCTCCTGCAACGCGGCCATGATGTCGATGTGTACGAGCAGGCGCCCGTTCTCATGGAATTCGGGGCCGGCATCCAGCTGGCGGCTGATGGCACGCGGCTTCTCATCTCGCTCGGGCTGGAAGACGCCATGCGCAAGGTCGTCTGCGAGGCGGCCGGCAAGGAAGTGCGCATCTGGAACACGGGCCAAACCTTCAAGCTATTTGACCTCGGCGAGGATTCCGTGCGGCGTTTCGGCGCCCCCTACTGGTTCGTCCATCGTGGCGATTTGCACACGATCCTGAAAGACGCCGTTCTGGCGCTGAAGCCCAACGCGATCCACACCAGCGCCCGCGCCATGGGTTATACGGAAAAGGATGGCCGCATCACGCTCGAACTCGAAGACGGGCGGCGGCCGCAGGGCGATATTCTCGTCGGCGCGGATGGCGTTCACTCGCGCCTGCGCCAGCAGATGTTCGATCCCTCGAAATCGGAATTCACCGGCATCATCGCCTGGCGCGGTCTCGCCAGGCGCTCCGAACTGTCGGCCGACTTGCAACGCATGGTCGGTACGAACTGGGTGGGGCCGGGCGGGCACGTCATCACCTATCCCATCCATTCCGGCGAATGGCTGAACTTCGTCGGCTTCGGCGAACGCGACGACTGGCAGGTCGAATCCTGGCACGAGAAGGGTTCGCACGAGGAATGCGCGGCGGACTTCCAGAACTGGAACGCCTCGGTGCACGAGATCATCTTCAAGACCGACCAGCCCTACAAGTGGGCGCTGGTCGCGCGCTCGCCCTTGCAGACATGGTCGAAGGGACATGCGACGCTTCTGGGCGACGCCTGCCATCCCACGCTGCCCTTTCTCGCGCATGGCGCGATTATGGCTCTCGAAGACGCTATCGTGCTGGCCCGATGCCTCGACAAATACGACAACATCGTCGAAGCCTTGCATCGCTATCAGCTTGCGCGCGTCGAACGCGCGACGAAGATCGTCAACGGCTCCACGGAAACCGGCAAGCGCTTCCATAACCGCACCCTCGCCGATCCCGTCGCCGCGGTGGGATTCATGGAACGCGAGTGGGCGCCGGAAAAAGTGCGCACGCGCTACGACTGGCTGTTCGAGTACGACGCGACGAGCGTGCCGGTTTGATGTCATAGCGATGACCGACGCGGATTTGATCCGCGTCACGTTTTCGGGCTAACAGCGCGCTACAGATTGGCCAAACTCACGCCCGGAGGAAATTTTCGATGACTGCCAAAGCCAAGCCGCCGTTCCGCGCCGACCAGGTCGGCTCGCTGATCCGCCCCGACAATGTGCGCCAGGCGCGCAAGGATTTCGAGGCCGGCAAGATTTCGGAAGCCGAACTGCGCAAGGTCCAGCAGCAGGAAATTCCCGCTGTGGTGAAATTGCAGGAAGACATGGGATTCCGCGCCGTCACCGATGGCGAATATAATCGCGGCGGATGGCAGCGCGACTTCCTTGTCGCCTTCGAAAACGCCAAGATGGTGGCCTCCACAGTGCCGGTGCGCTTCCACAACAACGAGGGCGTCGTCCTGCAGCAGCCGCCGACGCTCGCCGTCGTCGGCAAGCTCGCGCGCAAGAAGCCGATCTTCGTCGACGACTTCAAATACCTCGCCTCGCTCACCAAGGCCGTGCCCAAGGTCACGATCCCCTCGCCGACGATCATGCATTTCCGCGGCGGCCGCGAAGCCATCGACAAGGTCGCCTATCCGACGATCGAGGAATTTTACGACGATCTCGCGCGCGTCTATCGCGAGGAAATCGCGGACCTCGCGGCTGCTGGCTGCCGCTATCTGCAGATCGACGAAACCAATCTCGCCTATCTCTGCGATCCGACCTTGCGCGAACACGCCAGGAGCATCGGCGAAGACCCGGATCAATTGCTCGCGACCTATGCCAAGCTCCTGAACGACACGATCCGCGACGCGCCGAAGTTCGGCATGACCGTCTGCGTGCATCTGTGCCGCGGCAACTATGGCGGCGCGTGGGTGGCCGAGGGTGGTTACGAACCTGTCGCGAAGGCGCTGTTCAACGACATGAACTTCGACGGCTATTTCCTCGAATACGACAGCGACCGCGCCGGCGGCTTCGAGCCGCTGCGTCATCTGCCGAAGGGCAAGACGGTCGTGCTCGGTCTCGTCACGACGAAGAGCGGCAAGCTCGAAACGAAGGATGTCATCCGGCAACGCATCGAGGAGGCCGCGAAGGTCGTGCCGCTTGATCAGCTTTGCTTGTCGCCGCAATGCGGCTTTGCCTCGGGCATCGAGGGCATGGCGATGACGGTGGCGGAAGAACACGCCAAGCTTCGCCTCGTGACCGATGTCGCCAAGGAAGTCTGGGGCGAAGGTTAACCCGAACCCGTGTCATCCCGGAAAAATGCGAAGCATTTTATCCGGGATCGTCCGGGCATAATGGCTTGCGATCCCGGATCACATCGGCGACCGGGACGATATCGCCCCAGTGATGACAGAAAAACAAAAGGAGGCTCGCATGGCGGAATTCGTTGCAGGCTTTGGCGCATCGCATAGCGTGATGCTGGTATGCACGCTCGAAGACTGGAAAAAGGGCTTCCGTACCTTCGATCCCAAGGGTCATTTTTATGATCGCAAGGGCAACATGGTGACCTATGAGCAGTTGCTCGCGCTCGCTCCGCCCAATGCGAAGGATCTCGTCACGGACGAAGCGATCACGACGCGTTTCAACAACGTCCAGGCCGCCATCAAGCGCATGGCGCAGGAGGTTCAGGCCGCCAAGCTCGATGTGATGATCATCTGCGGCGACGACCAGAACGAGCTGTTCAGCAAGAACCTTCAGCCCGCCATGGGCATCTATCACGGCAAGTCGATCCGCAACGGCGTGAAGAAGCAATTGCCGCCGGACGCTTGGTACAAGATCGCGCAAAACCGCCGCCTCGAGGAAAAGCCCGGCGTCGAATATCCCGTCAACGACAAGCTCGCCCTGCATCTCATTCACGGGCTGATCGAAGACGGCTTCGACATGGCGGCGCTCGGTGGCATGAGCGATGACCAGTACGAAGGACATGCCTTCTCCTACATCCAGAAGTTCTTCATGGAAGACAAGATCGTGCCGATCGTGCCGATCTTCCTGAACACCTACTTCCCGCCGAACCAGCCGACGCCGAAGCGTTGCGTGCAACTCGGACAGGCCATCAACAAGCTGATCAAGAGCTTCCCCGACAACCTGCGCGTCGGCTTCATGGCCTCGGGGGGCCTCAGCCATTTCCAGGCGGAAGAAGACCTCGATGAGGCTGTCATCGAGGCGATGCGCAATCACGATCTCGACTATCTCGCCAATCTCGACGTGAAGCGCCTGCAGGCCGGCTCGTCCGAAATTCGCAACTGGCTGGTGCTGGCCGGCGCCTGTCCCAATCTCGATCTCGACTGGGTCAGCTATACGCCGGGCTATCGCACGGAAGCGCTTACCGGCACGGGCCTCGGTTTCGCGACCTTTTATCCCAAGGCGAAGGCGGCGGAATAATTCTCACTTCGGCAAGGGTATGCCGCGGAACGGGTCGAAACCGGCCCGTGGCTGCGGTGTGCTTTTGCGGTCGAGGCAGAAGAGGTCGCTGACCTCACGATCGCCCGCTTCCTGACCTCGCAATACTTTCTTCAACGCCTCGATGCCGGCGGGTGCAATGCCGTGGCCGGCATAGGCCGGATCGAGCGTGCGCGCGCCCTGCATGGCAAGCGCTTCGTCGCCGATTTTCGCGATGGTCGTGATGGCCAGCAGCGGCGCGCGATATTTCCTGCGCTCCTGAACCGACTTCGGCCAGACTGCGGCCTGACCGAGTATTGTGTTGACGACCTGCATGGTCGCTGCCTTGGCGAGATCGGGCATCGATTTCGCCAGGTCATCGTCTGCCGTCGGCGTATGGGTGAGAATCTCAAGGCGATGCAATTGCGCAGCCGCCGTCAGATAGTTTTCGAACCAGGCTCCGGGCGCGCGGCGGGGGCCGCCGACGGAATCGAAAGCGCGATCGTCTGCCGTCGCGTTAGATAGGAAACAACGCCAGTGATCCGAATAGGGGACCGGAAGCGGCAGCAAGGCGCCTCGCAACTCGTTCAATCGCTTCGGGTCGATCCGCGCAAAGATGCGCGTCATCGAAGCGGTTTCCAGTCGCAGGCGATGGCCGCCGGCCTCGAACGAGGCGACCCATTGCGGCGACATCGAGATAACCGTGAGATTGGCGGCGAGCTGTTGCGTCTCTTGTGTGATCTTTGTGGCTTCCGCCGTCGTCTCGCGATTGCGGAATACGAGGCTTCCGCCTGTCAGTTCCGCCTTTGCCTCGCGCACCGCGAGCATGTCAGAGCAGCCCCAGCCCGTCGCGCACATATAGTGGGTTTCGTTGCCGATGATCGTGAGCAGCCGGCTTTCCGCGCGGCCATCCGAAGTGAAATGCAAGATCTCCTCTGTTGGAAGTATGATCCCGGAGCCGACGAGCCTCGGAAATCCGTCATCGATGGCGATCCACATGCCGGTCAGCTGCGGAGATTGCGCGACAGCAGGAAGCAACGATGCCGCCATCGTTGCAAACAGCAACCCCGTAACGGCCTGCAATCGGCTCAACACAGTCATGGCGATGATCCGCGCAAACGAGGAAGTCTCCCCAACTCAAAAAGAATACCGCACGCTGCGTCGGTGCGCTCGCGCACCGCGCAGGATCGTTAATCCTGCGGCCCGATGGCTGCAATTCGGGCTGTCACGGCGATCCCAAACCGTTGCTTTTTGCTCCTTGTCCGGCCATTGTGCCGCCCGGCGCCGGAGACTGGCGCGGCTCCAAAGCCGCTCCCTGCGAAGGCGGAGATAAACCAGAAACCGGTCACTAGAGAGGGTATGCCCAGATGATCATCGACTGTCATGGCCATTACACGACTGCGCCCGCGAAACTGCAGGCATGGCGCGATCGCCAGCTTGCCGGCCTCGCCGACGGCAACCGCACGCTGCCGACCCCGGCGCCGGTTATTTCCGACGACGAACTGCGCGAGACCATCCAGGGCAAGCAGCTCAAGATGCAGCAGGATCGCGGCTCCGACCTGACGATCTTTTCGCCGCAGGCGGCGGGCATGGCTCATCATGTCGGCACACAGAAGACCTCGGAAGACTGGGCCGTCGTCTGCAACGATCTCATCTATCGCGTCAGCCAGCTTTTCCCGAAGAACTTCATCGGCGTCGCGCAGCTTCCGCAGTCGCCGGGCGTCAGCCCGAAGAATTGCGCCAAGGAACTCGAGCGCTGCGTCAAGGAACTCGACTTCGTCGGCTGCAACGTGAACCCCGACCCGTCGGGCGGCTACTGGCAAGACCCGCCGCTGTACGACAAGTACTGGTATCCGCTGTGGGAGAAGATGGTCGAGCTCGATGTGCCCGGCATGATCCACGTCTCGTCGTCCTGCAACCCCTGCTTCCACGCCACCGGCGCGCATTACATCAACGGCGACACGACGGCGTTCATGCAGTTCATCCAGGGCAATCTGTTCAAGGATTTCCCGACGTTGAAGTTCATCATCCCGCATGGCGGCGGCGCGGTGCCGTTCCACTGGGGCCGTTACCGCGGTCTGGCGCAGATGGTGAACAAGCTGCTCAAAGATCATGTGATGAACAATGTCTATTTCGACACCTGCGTCTATCACCAGCCGGGCATCGACCTGCTCGCCAAGGTGATCCCGGTCGACAACATCCTGTTCGCATCGGAAATGATCGGCGCGGTGCAGGGCATCGATCCGGAGACCGGCTTCAACTACGACGACACCAAGCGCTACGTCGATGCGCTGCCGCTGTCGGCCGAAGACAAGAAGAAGATCTTCGAGATGAACGCCCGCAAGGTCTATGGCCCGCTCGACAAGGTGCTCAAGAAGCGCGGCCTGATTTGATTCAGTGTCATCCCGGACACGCGTAGCGTGATCCGGGATCGCTCGCCCACACCTGTCATCTCGGACGCCGCAGGCGATCCGGGATCGCTTGAAACCCTGCCCCAAATGCACGATCCCGGATCACGCTGCGCGTGTCCGGGATGACACTCGACAAAACTCAAAGAGGACCACATGGCTGAAAGACTGAATGCGGTGATCCGCGCGCTCGAATCCGGCAAGCCGGCCTTCGCGACCTTTTCCCCCGCCACGCCTGACGCCGCCATCGGCCTGCAGGGCACGAAATATGATGGCGTCGTGTTCGAGACCGAGCACAACGTGTGGGACGGCATGAACGTCCGCCACGCCCTGCAATATCTGATGAACCGCGGCGAGATCGCCAAGTCCGGTTCAATCGCGCCGACAATCGCGCCGATCGTGCGCATTCCGCCGAACGGCGCTGAAATGAACCAGCATTTCTCCAAGCAGGCGCTCGACCTCGGCGCCTACGGCATCGTGTGGCCGCATGTCTCGACCGCCGAGCAAGCCTATAACGCCGTGTCCTGCTGCCGCTATCCGACCATGAAGGACCATCCGCTGCACGAGCCTTTCGGCCAGCGCGGCGACGGTCCGACGAGCGCCGTGCGCTACTGGGGCATGTCGCAGCAGGAGTATTACAAGAAGGCCGACGTGTGGCCGCTCAATCCCGAAGGCGAAATCTTCTGCATGCTCATGATCGAGGATCTGGAAGGCCTGCATAACCTCGAAGAGATTCTCACCAAGGTGAAGGGCATCAGCGCCATCCTGATCGGCGAGGGCGACCTCAGCCAGGAACTCGGCTATCCCCGCCAGTACGAGCATCCCGTCGTGCTGAAGCACATGGTCGACATCGTGAAGATCGCCAAGGAATGCAACGTCGTCGTCGGCCATCCGCATGTCGATGCTAAGAATGTCGAGCGCGTGCTCAGCGAAGGCTATCGCTTCCTGATGCCGGCGGCCGAGCGTACGTTTGTCGGCCTCAACAAGGGCCGCGAAATCGCGGGCCGGTAAACAGAGGATGTCATCCCGGACGCCGAAGGCGATCCGGGACCGATTTCCATGACAACACACGATTCCGGATAAACGCTGCGCGTTTTCCGGGATGACATTCTTGAAGAGACAATGCCCCACTTCCCCGCTTCCGGTCCCGTATCCCTGCGCACGAATCTCGCGGATTCGCCGACGGCGAAGGCCGTGAAGGCGGGCGAGGTGTCATCGCCCATCGTGAATTTCGATTTCTGCGGTCCGCAGACCGCGAACCAGGGCTTCAAGCCGATGGTGCGCGAGGGCAAGTTCGATGCGGGCGAACTCGCCATCGTCACCTACATGCAGGCGCTCGATTTCGGAAAGCCGCTCGTGCTGCTGCCCGCCGTGATGGTCGGGCGCTACCAGCATCAGTTCTTCGTCTGCCGGAAAGAAAAGGCCCCGATGGACCCGAAGACGCTTGAGGGCAAGCGCGTCGCGGTTCGCTCCTACACGCAGACGACGGGCGTCTGGGTGCGCGGTATCCTGCAGGACGAATACGGCGTCGATCTATCCAGGCTCAAATGGCTGTGTTGGGACGATCCGCACCTTGCCGAATACACCGATCCGTCCGACCTCGTGGATCGCGCGCCCGCCGGCTATAAATCGCTCAACGAAGTCGCTCTGGCAGGCGAAGCCGATGCGGTCATCCCGGCCGCGGATCTCCTCGCCCATCCTGATATGCGCACCGTCATCCAGAACCCGGAAGAGACCGGCCGCAAGTGGGGCGAGAAATACGGCTGTGGCCACGTCAATCATTTCTTCGCCGTCCACAGCGACCTCTCGAAAGAGCGGCCCGACGTCGTGAAGGAAATCTTTCGTGTGCTGAAGGAAAGCAAGGCGCGCGCGGGTCTGCCGAAAGCCGGCGAGATCGACCAACTGCCTTTCGGCGTCGAGAATTGCCGCAAGTCGATCGAGTTGATCGCGCGCTATGCCTACGAACAGAAGATCGTGAAGAAGCATTACAGGATCGAGGACCTCTTCGACGAGGTGACGATCGAACTGGCGTGACGCATCGCTAGCGCGCGTCCCTTCTTGCAACGTGCAAGAAGGGCGGGTCCTTTCTTAATCCGCTTTCATTTGGAACTTCGCTGCAACGCTACGAAGATCGCGCCGGCCTCACACAAAGGCGCGTTTCAGATCGATGTAGGGGCGCGTGCTGCTCATCCGGCAGCAGGATGCAAAACGTATCCAGGGAACTTCTTTTCTGAAAATCGTCGTCGAGATGAAATCGGTAGACGCTCCCGAACGCGCTCGCGCGCGTCCGGGATGATGTTCTTTACAAACCTCACGCAGCCTTTGGCGGCAGCGTTTCCTTTTCCTGCTCGTAGGCGGTGTCCATCTTGGACTGCAGGCCGTGTTTGGCGAGTTCCTGCGCGAACTCCGCGCGGATCGCCGGATCTTCATCGGCATAGTCGATCTGGTCGCCGCCGACGCGCTTGCTGATCCAGGCCTTCGGCACACCCTGTCCGTTACGGATCGAGACGACCTCATGCTTGAAGGCGAGATAGCGCGCGGGCGTGGTCCCGGTGTTGAAATGCTGGTGGAACCACATGTTCGGCGGCACGATCATGGTGCCGACTTCCCAGTCGTAGCGACGCGGCTTTTCGCCTTCCGGCCACATCAGCGAATAGCCTTCGCCCGAAAGGATGATGACATGCGCGCCGGGGCCGTGGGCGTGGCCCTTCTTGTAGGTGCCGATGGGGAATTGCGAGATGTGGCTGTTCATCGAGCCTTTGGCCATGTTGAAGCGGATATGGCCGCCGCCCGCGCCGCGCTCCTTCGCGGTGATGAGCGGCAGGTTCACCGCATCCGGCACGAAGTTTGTGACGAGTTTGAAGCCCTGCTGCTCGCCCTTGGCCGAGAAGTAATCGGGCTCGCCGTTGAAGCGGTTCTTGAAGTCGTAGGCGGTGTTGAAGACGAATTCGGAGTCTTCATAGAGGTTCATGACCGGCGGGCCGTCCGTCACTGCGACGAAGCGTGCCGGTTGCTGGCCCGAGCCGTTGAAATGCTGGTGCCATGCATTGAGCGGAATGGCGAACAGCGCGCCCGCCTGCCATTCGAAGGTGATGCGCTGTCCCGCGTCGTTCCACACCGTCGTCGAGCCGCGTCCTTCCAGCACGAGGATCATTTCCTCGAAGAGCTGACGCTGCGGGGCGAGCTTGCCGCCGGCAGGAATTTCCGCGACGTAGCAATCGTTCGAGGTGCGGGTCGCCTCATGGTTGATATAGACGCCCTTGCCGCCGCGGCGCGCCCAGGGCTTCAGTTCCACCGTGCGCAGGTTCTGCACGTAATGGGCTGAAATGATGTCGAGCCCTTCCTGGCGCACCCAGCGCAGGTAGGGTGTGTCCTTCTCGGATGCGAACTTGCTGGCGAGTTCGTTTGATACAAGGGCGTCCTTGGCCATGATGTTTCCTTTCTTGTTTCGTTGCGGATCGAACGATCACGCTTTGTGCATCATTCCCCTCCCCCTTGTGGGGAGGGGTCAGGGGTGGGGGTTGTGCAAACTCCCCGACTGGCGCTCGACAATCATCGCAACTCAGTACGAATTCCGGCGCAACCCCCACCCCGTCTCCGCTTTGCGGAGCCGATCCTCCCCACAAGGGGGAGGGTAGGGGTAGCTCACGCCGCCCTGCGGCCGCGCGACTCGTCGGCGATCGCGACGCATTTGTCCGGGTTGATGCGCAGCGTGATCGCATCGTCCTCGCCGGCGCCCAGCGAGGGATGCGAGCGCGCCTGCAGCATGGCGTTGCCCACCTTGACCTGTACGTCCACGAAATCGCCGAGGAAGACCGTCGTGTCGATCATGCCGCGGTAGATATTCGACCCGCCGTCGGCTTGCAAATCGCGCTCGGACAGCTCGATATCCTCCGGGCGGATGGAGATGGAAACCGGAGCGCCGTTTTCGAAACGGGCGTCGGCCTGCACCAGCATGTCGCCGACGGCGGTGTCGATGCGGTAGCGCCCGGCCTTGTCGTCGAAACCCTTCACATTGCCGTCGATGAAATTGGTCGTGCCGATGAAGTCGGCCACGAATTTGGTGCGCGGGTGATTGTAGATGTCACGCGGCGCGCCGATCTGGACGATGCGGCCCTCGCTCATCACGGCGATCTCGTGGGAGAGCGCCAGCGCCTCGCCCTGGTCGTGGGTGACGTAGATGGTGGTGAGGCCGTTCTCGCGCTGGATGCGCTTGAGCTCGAAACGCATGGCCTCGCGCAGCTTGGCGTCGAGGTTGGAAAGCGGCTCGTCGAGGAGGAGGATTTCCGGCTCCATCACCAGCGCGCGAGCGAGGGCGAGGCGCTGCTGCTGGCCGCCGGAGAGTCGTGTCGCCTCGCGCTCGGCCAGATGGTCGAGCTGGACGGCGGAGAGAACCTGCATGACCTTGTCGCGGATCGCCTGTCTGGAGGGCTTGTCCTTGCGCACTTCCAGCGGGAAGGCGGCATTTGAAAAGACCGTCATGTGCGGCCAGATCGCATAGGACTGGAAGACCATGCCGAAATTGCGCTTGTTGGGCGGCACGAAGAGGTTCTTCGGCGAGGAATAGACGATCCGCCCATTGGCCTCGATTTCGCCGGAAGTGGGCTTCTCCAGTCCGGCGATGGAGCGCAGCGTCGTCGTCTTGCCGCAGCCGGATGGGCCGAGCAGGGTGAAGAACTTGCCCTTTGGCACTTCGAACGAAACATCCTGCGCCGCCTTAACCGGCGGGCCCTTGGGGGTCTGATATTCGGTATTGAGCGCCCTGACGCTGAGCATGTCTCCATCCCTCCCTTTTGAGCTGTTTATGCGATGGAACGGGATGGGGATGCAAGGCGAAGCGTGGCTGCAATCGGCCAGGTTCGCTAATTTGCGTTGCTGCTGCCGTAAACCCGTGCAATCCTTCAGGAAGATATCGGCAAGCCGGACCAACCAGCGCCGATATTCATGGGAGGAGCGGCTATGCGCGCCATCGGCGGAGCATGTGCGTTCAGCGCAGCCTTGGTCTGCGCTGCCGCGGCCTATGCTCAAAGCACCCAGGATTGCACTGTCAGAATCATCGTCAGCGGCCCCGCAGGCGGGACGCCGGACCTGATCGCACGCCTCGGCGCGGAAAAACTGAGGGCTGGCCTCAATCGCAGCGTCATCGTCGAAAACCGCGCGGGAGGGCGCGCCGCCGTCTCCTCGATTCAGGCCGTGCGTGCCGCTCCGCCCGATGGCTGCACGCTGCTTGCGGCCAATGCCTCGATCTTCTCCATCGGCCCGCATCTCTACAAGGATGCGCCCTACGATCCCGTCGGCGATTTCGCGCCCATCGCGGTGCTGGCGACCTCGCCGAACGTGCTGCTCGTCAATGCTTCGGTGCCCGCGCGCGACCTCAGGAGTTTCGTCGACCTGCTGAAGGGCGATGGCGCGAAATATAACTTCGGCTCCGGCGGCGTCGGCACGCCCATGCACATTTACGGCGCGCTCCTGTCCACGCGCTTCAATGTCACGATCACGCATGTGCCCTATCGCGGCTCGGCCGCGGTTGTGACGGATCTGGTGTCCGGTCAGGTGCAGTTCGCCTTCGAACAGATCCCGGCCTTCATTTCGCACGCCAAAGCCGGCAGCATTCGCGCTATCGCACTCGCCGGTCCTTCGCGCTCGCCGCTTCTTCCTGATGTCCCGACTTTCGCCGAACTCGGCATCGAAGGGGCGGATGCGGTCTCCTGGTTTGGAACGGTGGCGCCGCGCGGCACACCGGCCGCCATCATCGACCGTTACGCGCAAATCCTGCGCGACGGCATGCGCGATCCGCAGGTGATGGAGAAGCTTTCTTCCGTGGGGGCAGAGCCCTCGGGCATGACGCCGGCGCAGATGATACCGTACATGCAGGATCAAAAATCAAAATGGGCGCCGCTGGTCGCAGCCGCCGGCGTCACCGTCGAATAGGGAGGGTTTCGATGCGACACTATTGGAAACGCCTTGCGGCCATTGCCGCGCCCGCGCTGGCAGCGCTCTGGATGACCACGGCCGCGCAGGCCCAGACCTATCCCAATCGCACGGTGCGCATCGTTGTGCCTTTCGTCGCTGGCGGCGCGATCGACGTGACGGCCCGGCATTTCGCCGAATATCTTTCGACCCGCCTCAAGCAGCAGTTCGTGGTCGAAAACACGGTCGGCGCGAGCGGAATGGTCGGCGCGCGCCGCGTCGCCCGCGCAGACCCGGACGGCTACACGCTGCTCTTCGGCACGACGAGCGTCTTTGCCATCAACCCCGCCGTCAATCCGTCCGGCGCCGGCTATGATCCGCTGAAGGATTTCGTCCTCGTCGCACGCGCTGTCGACAGCCCGTTCATGCTCGTCGTCCATCCCTCCGTGCCGGTGCGCAATCTTTCGGAATTCATCGCCTGGGCCAAGGCCAATCCGGGCAAGCTCAATTACGGCACTTCGGGCAATGCGACGCCGCATCATGTGATGTCCGAATTGTTCAAGCTGCGGACGGGCGTTCCCATGACCCATGTGCCCTACAAGGGCGGCGCCCAGTCAGTGCAGGATGTCGTCGCCGGACACATCCAGGTTCTGTTCGAAAATCCGCTCTCGCTCACCGCCCTCGTTGCGGACAAGAAGCTGCTCGCGCTTGCCGCGACAGGCGACGAACGCCTGCCGATGGCCCCTGACCTTCCCACCCTGCGCGAAGCCGGTGTCGACATGTCGGCAGCGGTGCTGACAGGTTTCGCCGCGCCGGCCGGCACGCCCGCGGAAATCGTGAACATCCTGAACTCGGCCGTGAACGACGCCATGAAGGACAAGGGCGTTCTCGCCAGCATTGCGAAATTCGGCGCCATTCCGAGCCCCGGCACGCCGCAACAGTTCCACGATTTTATCGCCGCCGAACTGAAACGCTGGGGTGAAGTCGCGCGGGCGGCCAACATCAAGGCGGAATAGTTCAAGGCGAAAGAGGACCCCATGGAACGCATAAGAGTTATTGCGGTCTTCTTGCTTGGTTGCGTCGCATGTAGCCCGGCCCAATCGGATCCAGCGGCATTCTACACCGGCAAGCAGATACAGATGGTGGTCGGCTACGGTCCCGGCGGCGGCTACGACGTATATACGCGTTTGCTCGCACGCCATATGGCGGCTCATTTTCCGGGCGGCGCCACGATCGTGGTACAGAACATGCCAGGCGCAGGAAGCCTGCGCGCTGCTAACTACATAGCACAAGTGGCGCCGCGAGACGGCACAGTCATCGCTGCCATTGATCGTGTATTGCCTTTCGCCGCAATCATCTCTGCTGGCGCTTCGTTCCAATTTGATCCGCAAACTCTTAACTGGATCGGGTCGCTATCGAGCTATGAAGATGACGCCTTCATCTTGTGGGCTCGCAAAGATGGCCCAGCCAAATCTGTAGCGGAGCTTCAATCGCCGGAAGGTAAGCAGCTTCACGTCGGCATTATCGCGGATGGTTCGACCGACGGGGCAGTCGTGGTGCTGTTGCGGGAGCGTCTGAGGCTGAATATCAAAATGATACCAGGGTATCCTGACAGCAATGCGGCTGCACTGGCGGTTGAGCGAAAAGAAATTGATGCAAGGATGGTGGGATTATCGTCTATGGCGTCGTCCCATCCTGCTTACCTGGAGCCTGACTCGCCAGTCTTTGCGGCCCTGGCGTTCGGACGGGCGACCCGCCATCCACGATATCCAAACACGCCAACCGCGCTCGAGCTTGCACCAGATGAGCAGACGCGCAAGATGATCGAATTGATGCAAATTCCATATCGCTTATCCCGACCATATGTCTCGCCGCCTGATGTCCCTGCCGAAAGAGTGGCTTTCTTGCGAACTGCATTTATGGCCACTGTCTCATCAGAAGCATTTCTGGAAGAGGCAAAGCGTCTCAGGTTGGAGATTAGTCCCTTGGACGGACAGGCAGTGGCCAGTCTCGTTGAGAGCTTGGTCAATGCGCCCGCTGAAACGCTGACCGAAATTCGTTCGATGATAAAACAGGCTGGGGTTAGATGATATCGTCTCGATCATGAAATTGTTTACCTCGGAATTTTTCAGATTGCAGATTTGCGAATCCTAGACCGCCGGAATTCTTCCCTTGGCCTATTTGAAGACACGCCCTAAACTTGGTCAAAAGACTTTGCCAAGACACTTGGTCAAGATTCTTGGCCTCACGCCATCGGGAACAGTGAGCATGACCGGCAATTTCGTCTGGAACAGCTGGAACGTAAAGAACAATGCGACGGAGGGCCTGCCCCGCCAGATCGCCCCGGGCACCTGGTGGTTCGGCTGGTGCCTCGTCGTCCGCGACGGCGACCGCTTTTTGCATAACGGCAACAATGCGTTTCTCGTCATCGGCTCGAAGGCCACCATGCTTATCGATACCGTGATGCCCATGGGGTGGCCGGAGCTGAAGCGCGATCTCGCGCGCGTGCTGAACGGGCGCAAGCTCGATTACATCTTCGCCACCCATCCCGAAGCGCCGCACATGGGGAATATCGAGGCGCTGATCGCAGAATATCCGCAGGTCCGCATCATCGGCGACATGCGCAATTACCAGTTGTTTTTCCCGCATCTCGCGAAACATTGCGATCACATGGAAGCCGAAGACGTCATCGATCTCGGCGACAGGCAGGTGGTGCTGAAGAAAGCGATCATTCACGATCTGCCCAACACGCTGTGGGCCTATGTGCCCGACGTTCAGCTTCTCTGCGTCGGCGACGGCTATCCCTACACGCATGATCACGAGCACGGCCAGTGCTCGCTGACATCGGAGGAACTGCCCTCGCCGATCCGGCCTGAAGACACCAGCGTCGTCATCAGCCGCGCGCTGAACTGGGCGCGCTATGTCGATGCCGGCGCCATCATGGAAGAGCTGCGCGCCTTTCTTCGCGAGCATCCGGTCAAGCTCGTCGGCCCCTCGCATGGCGGCGTCATCACCAATGTCGAGGAAGTGACCGACATCATGGAACGAGGCCTTGCGCGTGCGAGGACGCTCGCATGAGCCGCATAACGCGCCTGCACGAGACCACGATAGCGCTCACCGACATCGTGCCGATCGATGAACGCATCACCTGGCATGTGCCGGGGCAGCAGGGATTCGAGCCCTACAACGAATATCTCATCGAGAATGGAGACCGCGTTATTCTGATCGATGGCGGCATTGCGCTCCATGCCGATTCCATCATCGCCACCTTGCGCGAACAGGTCGGCCGCCGGAAACTTTATCTTTACGCCACCCGCATCGAGCTCGAATGCATCGGCAATTTCGGCCGGTTGCTCGCAGCCTTTCCGGAAGCCGAACTCGTCACCGCCAACGTTGTGCCGCTGGCGGCGCTGTTTCACATGCCGGATTTTTCCTCGACCAATGTGCCGATCACGCACATGTCCATGGGAGACACGCTGGCGCAGTTCGGCTTCCCGCATATCAGGATCTATCAGGGCCCGCTCAGGATGCTCGGCACGAGCTGGCTGTGGGACGAACGCTCACGCATTCTCTACACGACCGATTTTTTCAACACGGACATGCTCGGCAACGGCAACGAGAGCATAGTGCGTACGGCGCCGGAGGGAATGCCGCAGCCCGATCACATCTATCAAACTCTGATCCGCAAGTTCGACTGGCTTCCCGCCGCGGATACCTCGACCATCGAGCGCGACTGGAACGCCTTGTTTGCGGACATTGATCCCGTGATGCTTGCGCCCATTCACGGCCGTGTGCAGTCCGGCCCGCTCGTCGTGAAGCGCGCGATTGAGAACCATCGCGTCGCATCCTTTGAGGAAAGAGGCGCGGACGCCGCACGAGCGCCAGCAACGAGCGTCGTCTGATACCTGCGGATCGTTTTGTAACGCTCAAATCGTCGAACGGATGAGATCGCGCACAACCGGATAAATGTGCCGCTCCCAGCGCTTGCCGCTGAAGACGCCGTAATGGCCGACGCCGACCTGAAGATAGTGCTGCTTCATGTAGGGCCGCAGCTTCGAACACATGTCATGCGCGGCAAGTGTCTGACCGGGCGCGCAGATATCGTCGCGCTCGCCTTCGACGGTCAGCAAAAATGTGTTGCGAATGGCGGAGGGATCGACCTTCGCGCCCTTATACATCATGTTGCCGAGCGGCAGATCGCACTTTTGAAACACGCTTTCGACGGTTTCGAGATAGAATTCTGCCGGCAAATCCATGATCGCAAAATATTCGCGATAGAAAGCCTTGATGGCGTCGGCCTTTTCGAATTCGCCCTCGATGCGATGAGTGAACATGTCGACGAAGGACTTGGCGTGCCTGTCGATATTCATGCTCATGAACGCTGCGAGCTGCAGAAAGCCGGGATAGACGCGCCGTCCCGCGCCGAGGTGCTGCGACGGCACCACGCCGGTAAGCTTTTCGGAGAACCATTCGATCGGCTTGGCTGTCGCAAGTTCGTTCACCTTTGTCGGGTTGATGCGCGTATCCATCGGACCGGCCATCAGCGTCATGGATGCCGGCTGGTTGTTATCGCGATTGGCGGCCATGACGGCGACCGCCGCCATGGTGGCGACCGTCGGCTGGCACACTGCGACGACATGGGAGCGCGGGCCGATCGCGCCGATAAAATCGATGATGACGCTCACATAGTCCTCGAGGCCGAAACCGCCGTGCGACAGCTTGACGTCCCGCGCATTCTTCCAGTCGGTGATGTAAACGTCGTGGTCGAGCAAGAGCGTGCGCACCGTGTTGCGCAGCAGTGTTGCGAAATGGCCTGACATCGGCGCGACGAGCAGCACCTTCGGCTCGCCTGATACACCCTCCTTCGCAAAGCGCAGCAGCGAGCCGAACGGCGTGTCGAGCACGATCTCCTCGCGGACCGGCGCCTTCACGCCATTGATCTCGACCTCCGTAATTTCGTAATCGGGCCGCGCGTGGGTAAAGCCCGCCAGCGCGACGAGCTCGTAATAGGCCGCCATGCGCTGCATCGGACCATTGTAGGGAAAACGCCCCCAGGCCGTGATTATCTCTTCGGCATTCGCCGCCAGCGACCGCACGGGATGCGAGACATCCGCATAGGCCTGGTAGGAATCATACATCATTGCATCCGTCGACTGTGCGGGATCGTCCATTCACCAAGGCAAAGCCCATGCCATTGGCATACGGCTTGCAAAAGCATGGAAAGCGTTAGCGCGGGAGCCCTTGGCAGCCATGTCGAAAGCGATCCTCACGATCAGCAGCAAAAACTACTCGTCCTGGTCGTTGCGCGGCTGGTTGATGGTCAAACAGGCCGGCATCGACTTCGAGGAAAGCCTGGTGGCGCCTGATAACAAGGATGCCCGCGCTGAAATTCTGCTGCTGGCGCCCTCGATACGTGTTCCCGCGCTGATCTACGAGGGCATCAAGGTCTGGGATACGCTGGCGATCGGCGAATTCGCCAACGAGATCGCCCCGAAAGCAGGCATATTGCCTACGGATCGTCTTCAGCGCGCCCATTGCCGATCGATCTGCGGCGAAATGCACTCCGGCTTTTCGAGCCTGCGTTCATCGCTGCCGATGAACATCAAGGCCCATTTCCCGAATTTCCGCGTCTGGTCGAAAGCTCAGGCGGACATCGCGCGCATCAAGGACATCTGGCAGGAGTGCCTCGACGCTTATGGCGGCCCGTTCCTGTTTGGAAAATTTTCGATGGCGGACGCCATGTACGCGCCGGTCGTCACGCGCTTTCGGACCTACGATGTCCAGCTCGATGACGAACTCTCCAGTTACATGGATTTGATCTGGACGCATCCCTTCATGCAGGAGTGGATCGCAGCCGCGCGGCAGGAAGCCGACGATTTCGAGGAACTCGAAGTCGAGTTCTGATTTCATCCCGCGCGCAATTCCGACGATCAGCTGTAGAGATAGCCGACCGGCTTCCCCTCGGTGCGAAGCGGACGTAACGCCCGCTGTGTGATGATCTTGCCGCCGAGCGCGTCCACTTCATCGCGTTGAGCGGGAGTCCATCTGCGTAGGTTCTCGATGCCGGCCATGAGACCGAGGCGAAGGATCTGCGTATCTTCGCCGACGCGGACGAGATCGAGCGCGTTCTTTCCGGCTGTAATCACGTCGCTGGTTGCGAGTTCGTAGGCCTTGCCGTCGAAATCCTTGAACTCCGCAGAGCCGCGGATGACACGGAACATCGCCACTTCGCCGGTGGCGAAGGCGGTCATGTCCGCCATGGCTGTCGTGCTTTTCGGCAGGAGGGACTGCCCGCGCGGGTCGGTGGCGATGATGTGGCCGCTCACGAGTTGACCGCTGGGAGCCTCCAGTTCGAGGTCGCGAATATGCACCGGCCCGTCCGAGCGAACCCCGGCGTCCGCAGGCAACGCTTTGTAGAGCGCCGCCAGCGAAAGTGGATCCTGGTACCAGAAGCCAGCGCCATCCGGCCTGTCATGCAGCGGATGCGCGCAAGCCGTGCGCGAAGTTTCGGATTCAACGATATCGCAGTCACCGACGATGCTGGGATTGGGAAATGTGGTTGGATCGGTGATGAAGGCTTCAATGAACTTGCCTGAATAGCCCATCGTCAGCGCATCGGGGATGCAGGACTGGCCCGTCTTCAAATTCTCTTCCGTAGGCAGGCCCGACCAGGTGTAAAACAACTGGCGATGGACGATTGCGCTTTGCAGCATCGCCGCGCCCGGCCCGACGTAAAAGAGACGGCCATCGTAATCGAAAGTGAAGACGCCCGATGTCACGAGAACAAGCTGGAAGCCGCCGGGCGGCAGATGCAGGTGGAAATCCGTTGGCCCGGTGTCCGGCCGGTAGATTGGCAGGTTGGTCGCCACTTCGTGCAAGAGGAAGGCTTCGTTATTGGCATGAAAGCCGTTGTCTGCGCGGCTGTAGAGCGCCTGCGGGCGATAGGTCGCCCTGTAATCCGACTCCACATGGCGGTCGACCGCAACGAATTTCTGCCTGTTCAACCGGATGGGTTCGCCGCTTGGATGCAGGACGCCGCCAAATTTTGGTGAGATCGAAGCGTGCTCGTTCATCACAATCCCCGTGCGTGGATGCGACGCCGTGCGACTCGTAAGTCAGGCAAATTCAAACGGGTCGAGCATCGCACATGAGAAAAAGTGTGCGATGCACAATAACTTTTTGCAAGGCAATAAAATAAGCATTCACGTTCGAAACTGCCCAGTTTTTAAGTAACGGGTCAGACACGGAGCAAACGGATCGTCTTGCGGAATGAGCGGCGTAAGACCGGCTTACTTCGTCTTCGCGATCACCTGGCCCCAGCGTTCGCGCTCGCGTTCGATCCACTCGTTCGCCTCCTTGCTGCCGACAGCAAGGAGTTCGGTCGATATGGCGTTGATACGCGTCTTGAAATCCGGATCGGCGGCGACCGCCAGGCTTTCCTTTTCGATGAAGGCCTTGATGGCCGGCTCGGTCTTCGATGGCACCAGCAGAATGTTGGTGAAGCGCGCCTCGAAGTCTCGAATGCCTGCTTCACGCGCGGTCGGAACATCCGGCAGCGCCTCGATGCGGCGATTGGCGGAGACGGCGATGGCGCGTAACGCGCCGGACTTCACATGCGGAACCAATACGCCTGACACGATGAAACTCGCGTCGATCTGGCCGCTCACGAGATCTTGAAGGGCGAGCGCCGCGCCGCGATAGGGCACATGCACGCCCTCGATGTCGCTGACCGAACGCAGATACTGAAAGGCCATGTGGCCGGGCGAGCCGATACCGGCGGAACCGAAACTCAGCGAACGTTGCTTGCTCGCCGCGACGAGTTCGGGAAACGTGTTCGCATTCACCTTCTGCGCATTGACCGCGAGCAGCAGAATGGTTTCGCCTATCATCGAAACGGCGGACAGCGCCGCCGGATCGTAGGTGCGGTTGGGATTCATGTGCGGATTGATGGTGAAGACCGAATCCGTCGCGAAAAGCCAGGTGCGTCCGTCGGGATTGGCCTTGGCGACAGAGGCCGCTGCGATATCGCCGCCCGCGCCGAGCCTGTTTTCGACGACAAAGGTGCGGTTGATGCGCGGTCCCAGTTTCTCGACCATGATGCGTGCGACGCCATCGAGCGGTCCGCCGGCCGCAAAAGGGATAACCAGCGTGATCGCGCCTTGCGGCAAGGGATTGTCTTGCGCCAGCGAGGGCAGCGCCGCCGCACAGGCGATGGCGAAGGCGGACAATCCTGCAAACAGTTTTCTCATCGCAGCGCTCCGCCTTTCAGGGCTCAATGCTTGTGCTCGTGCGAATGGTCGCGCCCATGGCTATGAGCATGATCGTGGTCATGGGAGTGTCCGTGTGAATGATCATGCGTATGATCGTGCGAATGGCCGTGGCCATGCGAATGCCCGTGATCGTGCGCATGTTCCGAGTGGAAATGATCCTCGCGGTGATGGATGATTTCCTTCGAACGCGGCCCGCGCGGGTCTTCGCTGAAGACGAGCGACTTGATGGTGACGGGCACGGTGTATGAGGGCACGCGCACCTTGCCGAGATCGATATAGTCGAAATCCATCAGCATCACGCCGTCGATGACGAGGATTTCGGACTTCACGCCGCAATCCTCGCGCAACACCGCTCCGAGCGTCTGCGCCACGTCGCCGTCGAGCATGATGTAGAGCGGATCGCCGCGCTCGATCTTGTCGGCGAGACCGGCCTTCACCCCTTCTGCGAAAGCGCGCACGCGCTCGTAGGCGGGAATGCCGCGCCAGCGCAGGGCGAGCGCAAATTCGGCGTCGGCATGTTCGAGATCGAAGGCGGTGCGATGGCTTTTGATCGCCCGCGTAAGCGCCGCGCTGTCGATCTCTTCCTGATCGGCCTCGTAGGGCGGCAGCACCACTTGCAGATTACGGCGCGGCAACAGCTTGCCCGGTGTCGAGATGTAGCTCGTATTGCCGGAAAGCTGCACACTGTATTCGGACGCGCCGAGCGCGGTCGCGCGGATGCATTCGTGCGCCGGCAGCAGCGGCCACGGGAACTTTCCTGCATCGATCTTGCGCCGGATGGCGTGGCCGAGCCGGCGGCCCATGTCGCCGAAGTCATTCTGCTCGCGATCGTAAACATATTCGGCGACGCCGCCGGAAAACATCATGCCGGCGATATCGCCGAAATCGGCGATGGCGTCGGTGAGATAGAGATGTTCGACATCGTGCGGCATGGGGCGCGTGACCAGCGCATCGACGAGCGTATCGGCCATCCTGTCGGCGACCTTCTCAAGATCGTCCGGATTGATCGTGTCGCCCAAATTCCAGTCGAATCCGGCGCGCCGCGCATGGGTGCGCCCCGCCGGATCGAGACGAATGATCTTGCCGTTTTCCGTCACCTGCAAGCGTCCGCCGATATGCACGGCAGCCGTCGCGACCACCTTGCCGGCCTCGATGAGACCGAGTTTCGTCGTGCCGCCGCCGATGTCGATGTTCAGCACGCGCTTGCCGAGATCGAGCGAAGCCTTCGATGCGCCGGAACCGTAGGCGGCGAGCATGCTCTCCATGTGATGGCCGGCCGTGGCGCAGACGAGATCGCCGCTTTGTTCTGACAGCATCGCGGAAATCGCCTGCGCATTCTCGCGCCGCAGAGCCTCGCCGGTGAGAATGACCGCGCCGGTATCCACATCGGCCTTGTCGATGCCGCCGTCTTCATAGGCTTTCGCGATAATGGCCTTCAGCTTCTCGTCGTCGATGCGCGTGTCGCTCGCATAGGGCGTCAGTGCGACAGGCGAGAGATAAAGCTGCTCGCGCGAGACGACGTAGTAGCGGCTCGTCAGTTCCTCGGCGAGGCGGCGCAGGTGAATGCGCGAAAAGATGACCTGCGTCCCCGACGAGCCGATGTCGATGCCGACGCTGGTGAGATGGACGTTATCCTGAATCCAGAGCGGGTTTTCTTCGAGCGGGCCATCGGTCTCGAACTCGTCGTGATCATGATCCTCATCGCCCTGATGCTCATGGAACACGTTGCCCATGGTGTGATCGGTGATCGTGTGGCCGCCGGCGGGGAAAATATCGGCCGTGTCGTCTTTCTTGTTGTCTTCTGCCATGATTTCCCTGCGCCGGCGCTTGCGCGCTCCCTGCGGCGATTTGGACGCCGATCTCTTGTGCGGGTTCCGTCGCGTATCGGGGCGGGAGTGTCAAGCGAGGCCCTGGAAGCAGAAGCGACGGCAATGAAAGCAGTGGGAAAAGGCAAGGCAAAGCGCCGACTGCGCCGCACCGCAGCCCTTGCGCTAGCCGCGCTACTGATCTGGATTGCGCTGGCTTATGCTGTCCTGCCCGTCTTTTGGCGGCATTATGAACATCAGCCGGCGCTGGCAGGCCGCACGATGGTGACGCGGACGGCGTCCAACATCCCCGGCGATCCCCTCAATGTCGGCCTCGTCGGCAGCCGCGAGGAGGTCGTCTGCGCCATGACCGCCGCCGGGTGGTCGCCGGCGGATGCGATCACCCTGAAATCCAGCATCGAGATCGTCGGCAGCGTCCTGCTCGACCGACCCTATCGCGATGCGCCGGTCAGCCCGCTCTTTTTCGAGGACCGACGGGAAGATCTGGCCTTTGAAAAGGAGGAAGGGTCCAGCGCGTTGCGCCGCCATCATGTTCGCTTCTGGCGCGTGCTGGAGAAAGGCGCGGAGGAGCGTCCGGTCTGGCTCGGGGCGGTCACCTTCGATCGCGGCGTCGAATTGAGCCGGTACACGCTGCAGGTGACCCATCGCATCGCGCCCGATATCGATGCGGAGCGAGATCGTCTTGTCGCCGATCTTGAAAGGGCAAGGCGTGCTTCAGCGACATATGAGATCGCCGGTGTCGGCCCGACGCTCAACGGCCGCAACGGCGGCGGCGACCGTTACTTCACCGACGGCGAAATTCTGTTGGCGCGCCTGCGCGAAGGCTGCGAGCAACAGGCTCCAGCTGCCCCGGAACGGTTGGGAAGCCCCGCGCATATCGCTGCAAAGAACGCCGCGTGGCGCTTCATCCGCGACCTGTCGCGATGACGAAATACAGCCGTAGCAAATGTTGACACATCCCAGCATTTGCCCGAATACCCCGCCCACGCCGCGCCAAGCGGCCCACAAATTTCCCGGAGGAAGACATGCCGCATGACGACAAGGGTGGAGTTCACTGGCACGAGCCGGGCGGCCTGAAGAAAGCGGGCTTCGGCGAGTTCAAGAAGCAGCCGACTCCCTATGACGCCTTCATGGAATCGGAGGGCATTCCGGTCTTCCGCGATATCGGCATTTCCTCGGTCGCCAACCTGCCGCTGCACCCCTGGAAGCGCCTGGGCGGCAAGGGCCACTACATCCAGCTCTACGGCACCGAAACCAAGTGGGGCAGCTATGTCGTCGAGGTTCCGCCCGGCGGCGCGCTCAACGCCGAACGCCACATGTTCGAAAAGATCATGCTGGTCGTCGAGGGCCGCGGCACCACCGAAGTCTGGCAGGAAGGCGACTCCAAGAAGCATGTCTTCGAGTGGCAGAAGGGCTCGATCTTCTCGATCCCCATGAACGCCTGGCACCGCATCGTGAACGCGACCTCGGGCGGCGCGCTGCTGCTGGCCGGCACGACCGCGCCGAACGTGTTGAACATGATCAACAACGTCGATGCGGTGTTCAACAATCCCTTCGTCTTCCGCGACCGTTTTTCCGGCGCCGACGACTTCTTCAAGCCGAAGGACGATATCGAACCCGATCCGGTGCGCGGCCTCGCCATGCGCCGCACGAACTTCATCCCCGACGTCGTGAATTGCGACCTGCCGCTCGACAACCGCCGCTCCGTCGGCTGGCGTCGCGTCGAGCCGTTCATGACCAACAACCAGTTCTATTACTGGATCGGCCAGCACGAGCGCGGACGCTATTCCAAGGCCCATGCCCACACGTCCGCGGCGGTGCTGATCTGCCTGAAGGGCGGCGGCTATACCTATTCATGGCCCGAACGCCTCGGCCCGACGCCCTGGGAGGACGGCAACGCGCATGAAGTGCGCCGTCTCGATTACGGCCCGTTCGGCATGGTGACGGCCGCGCCAGGTGGCGATCGCTGGTATCACCAGCATTTCTCCGCCTCGTCGGACGATTTCCGTCTGACGGCCTGGTTCGGCCCGCACAATCCCGGCCGCGATCCCGGCGCGCCGGGCCAGAAGCACACCGACTACACCGCCATCGACCTC
Source organism: uncultured Hyphomicrobiales bacterium (assembly GCA_903847605.1). Taxonomy (GTDB): domain Bacteria; phylum Pseudomonadota; class Alphaproteobacteria; order Rhizobiales; family Beijerinckiaceae; genus Terripilifer. The sequence continues at coordinate 102,240 of CAINED010000076.1, forward strand.
GACAAGGGCGGCACGGCCATCCCCTACTGGATGGAAGACCCGTACCTGCGCAAGGAATACGAAGCGACCCTTACGCGCAATGGCGTCGAAAGCCGCATGGACCCGTCCTGGTTCGTGAAACCGAACGACGCGGGCGGGGAAGCCAAGCGCGATAGCGTGGTTTAAAAATCTGGTAATCCGTTCCTGAGAACTGACGGCGCTTCTTTCCTCAAACCGGAAAGAAGCGTCACCTTCACGGCCAAAAACCCTGCTCGATCAACTGGTGATAAAACAGGTTGAGAAAATTCTTCAGCCGCGCCGGTCTCTTGTAGTGCGCGAATTCGGCCGGGAGTGTGAATTCCGCCTGCACCTGTTGCACGCTTTTTCCCGCCGCCAGCATTTTTGAAACTTCGTCGCGCATGACGATGAAATAGCGGCGCTGTTCCTCGATATCGGCGATGCCGCGTCCGACATGGGCGGGGCCGTGTCCAGGCACATAGGTATCCACGGGCAAACGCCGCGCGATGATATTGTCGAGCAGGCCGACCCAGTTTTTCACATTGGAATAAAATACGCCGGCGGATTCGCCCTGCCCCGGATGTATTTCAGTGTTCAGAAGATCGCCCGCAAGGAACACGCGCTTTTGCGGAATGTAGAGCGTGACGTCGCTGGTGGAATGAGCGCTGCCTTCCTCGGTGAATTGCATCGTCAGCCCGCCGAAACGCAGCGTCAGCGAACCTTCGAAGGCGATATCGGGAATGACGAGTTCGGCGTTCGCGTAAGCGGCGTCCTCGGGTTTGCCGGACGCCTTGCGTTCGGAAAATTGGGCGCCTTCCTGCATGTAGAGATCGCGCAATTGCTTGCGCGTGCCGATCACGATCGGCTTGTCCTCGCGGTAATGCCAGACGCCGGTGGCGTGATCGCCGGCGGCGTGGGAGAGCGCGACATAACGCACCTTCTTGTCGGTAGTTCGGCGGATCGCCGCCAGCACCTGCGGCGCCGTCCTGATATCGGCGTCCCACACCAGCACGCCATCGTCGGTGACGACGAAGGCGGCGTTGCTGGAACCGGTGGAATTCTCCATCATGAAGACATTGTCGGCGATCTTGCGCTGCTCCATACGGGGCGCGGGCGAAGTCTGCGCAGTAGCGGGAGCGATCCAGACGGCCGTCAAACCGGCAATGAAGACCCAGCGGCGCAATCTGTCGGACAGCATTGTTTCCCCCTTTGCGGCGCTCGGCCTGCCGCCTTTTCCAGCGCAGTCGAGCGCCATCATAGCGACCGAAATGCTTTGCGGTAGGCCCTGTGGGCAACCGGCATCGAGCCTGACGGAAACTTCCGCTTGATAGCATTGCTATCATTTTGACATCATTGCCATCAAAATGATATCATTGTCATCAAATGGGAGCTTGGCCATGGCCGCCGTCACAATCCGCAAACTTCCCGACGATGTTCTTCGTGCGCTGAAAGTGCGCGCCGCAAAACACGGCCGCAGCACGGAGGCCGAGATTCGCGAAATTCTGCAGCAGGCGGTGGCTCCCCCGCAAAAAGGACTTGGTACGGCGCTTTACGAACTCGGCCAGAAATTTGGCGGGGTCGAACTGAAGATCGAGCGTGACAGAAGGCCATGGCGCGGCGTGACGTTCGAGTGACGTCCGGATGTTCGTGATCGACACTAACGTCGTCTCCGAGCCGATGAAACCCAAGCCGGACGAGCGCGTGCTGACATGGCTCGACCGGCAGGATCCGCCGAAATTATTCTTCACCGCGATCAGCTATGCGGAAGTCGTGGTGGGTCTTGCATGGATGCCCGACGGCCGCCGCAAGCGCAATCTCGAAGTCCTGTTCGCGCGTCTGGTCGAACGTCATTTCGGCGACCGTATCTTACCGTTCGATCTCGATGCCGCGATCGCCGCGACGCATGTCATTAACCGCGCCCGCGCCAGCGGATACAATTTCACCCGCGAGGACGGGCAGATCGCCGCCATCGCTGCCGCGCGTGGCTTTGCCGTGGCGACACGCGATGTTGAGCCATTTGAAGCGGCCGGCATCGCCGTCGTTAACCCATGGAACGCGGACGTATAGCCACCTTGCCAATCCCCATTCGAGCGGGCAAAAGGCCGCCAACCAAGGGGCTAAAAATGACCGAAGAATTTCAGGGCGGACGCGTCTTCTTTTCCAATGTCCGCCGCTCCCTCGAGGAAGAGGACGAAATCCGCCTCGTCAGCGTCGGCGTCGATATCGGCTCGTCCACATCGCATCTTGTTTTTTCGCGCCTCGTGCTGGAGCGGCTCGACAACCGCTATATCGTCACCCAGCGCGAAGTTTTTCACGAATCCGATGTGCTGCTGACGCCTTACGCCGACGACATGACGATCGATGCGAAGAAGCTCGGCGACTTCATCGATCAGCAATATGAGGCGGCGGGCCTCGACCCCTCCGCCATCGACACCGGCGCCCTTATTCTGACCGGCGTCGCCGTGCGCCGCTCGAACTCCCGCGCCATCGGCGATCTCTTCGCTGCGCAGGCCGGCAAGTTCGTTTCCGTCAGCGCCGGCGACGGCCTCGAAACAACTCTGGCTGCCTTCGGCTCCGGCGCCGCCGCGCGTTCGATCCGCGATAATGCGCGCGTGATGAATATCGATATCGGCGGCGGCACATCGAAGATCGCCGTTTGCGAGAATGGTGAAGTCGTCGACATGACGGCGGTCGATATCGGCGCCCGCATCATCTCCTTCGATCAGGACGGCAAGGTGCTGCGTCTCGAGGAGGCAGGCCGTCGCTTTGCGAAGGAGGCGGGCTTCGACATCGAACTCGGTTCGATCATTTCAGAGGATCAGCGCGCCGCCATGGTCGAGCGCATGGCCGACCGTCTCTTCGAGGCTGTCAGTGCCAGGGCGCTGCCGCAGGAAACGGCGAGCCTGCTGCGCCTCGATGCGCTGAAGAACGAGCGCAAGCCGGACACGGTGACTTTCTCCGGCGGCGTCTCCGAATATGTCTATGGCAACCAGACGCGTGGCTTCGGCGATCTCGGCCCGCGCCTTGCCAAAGCCATTGCAAAGAGGATCGAAGCCTGGGGCGTCGCGATTGAGAAGCCCGAACAGGGCATTCGCGCCACGGTGGTCGGCGCGTCCCAATACACGATCCAGGTCTCCGGCTCGACGATCTTCGTCAGCCCTCTCGACACCCTGCCGCTGCGCAACATGCCGGTCGTCGTGCCCGATCTTCCCCTTGAAGGCGAAGTTCTCGATGTCGACGCCATTGCCGACGCCATACGTTCCGCCTTGCGCCGGCTCGACCAGCACGAGGGCGAACAGGCCATTGCCATGTGCTATCGCTGGGCCGGCTCGGCCACGTTCCGGCGCCTTGACGATTTCTGCCACGGCGTTGAAAAGGGGCTCGAAAAGCATCTCGCCAACGGCCATCCGCTGGTCCTCGTCGGCGACGGCGATATCGGCGGTCTCGTCGGTATTCACGCCCGCGAGGAACGAAAGCTGAAGCAGGCGGTTGTTTCCATCGATGGAATCAATCTCAAGGAATTCGACTTCATCGATATAGGCGCAATGCTGGAAACCTCCGGTGCGGTGCCCGTCGTCATCAAATCGCTCGTTTTCCCGACGACAGCCGCCCTTGGAAGGGTCGAAGCGCGCGCCGTCGTGTGATAGCGTTTTCCTGAATCGGCCCCATCGGGACGACCGGATTTTCGAACTTGGATACACGCGCAGGACCAACTGGCCGAACGCTCTACCCTCCGCTGTCGCCGCATGACAGCGGCTGGCTGGATGTCGGCGATGGCCATGAAATCTACTGGGAAACGAGCGGCAATCCCGTGGGCAAACCCGCGCTGTTTCTGCACGGCGGACCCGGCGGCTCGACGCAATCAGATTATCGCCGCCTCTTCGATCCGGCTATCTATCGCATCGTGCTGTTCGACCAGCGCGGCGCGGGCCGTTCGCGCCCGAAAGGATCTATCGTCGCGAATACTACCCCCGATCTCGTTGCCGATATCGAACGCCTGCGCGAGATGCTCAAGATCGATGACTGGATGATCCTCGGGGGGTCGTGGGGCGCAGCGCTGGCGCTGGCCTATGCGCAGGCGCATCCCGATCGCGTGCGTGCGCTCGTGCTGCGCGGGGTCTTCACCGCACGCCAATGCGAAGTCGACTGGCTCTACAGGTTTGGCGCGTCGTCGATATTTCCGGAGGGATGGCAGCGTTTCATCGGGCCCATACCTCCCAGCGAGCGGGACGATCTCGTCGCCGCCTACCATCGCCGGCTTACCGACGAAGACATCGAGATCCGTCGCGAAGCTGCGCGCACATGGTGCGCTTGGGAGAGCGAACTGCTGACCCTCCTGCCGCGTCAGGCACGCCACCATGGGGCCAGCGATGGCGACTTGGCGCTGGCGCGTATCGAGGCGCATTATTTCGTCAACGCGTCCTTTATGGCGGAAGGGCAGCTCCTCGCCAACATGCACAAGGTCGCCCATATCCCCGGCGTGATCGTGCAGGGGCGCTACGATGTCGTGACTCCGCCGCGCACCGCTTTCGATGTGGCGAGCGCATGGTCGAAGGCCCGTCTCAACATCGTGCCGGACGCGGGTCACGCTACGAGCGAGCCCGGCATCCTCGCCGCGCTTGTCGAGGCGACGGACAGTCTGCGCAAAGTCTGACGTCACTGCGGCTCGATGCCGAGCGCATCGACCACTTTCTCCCAGTCGACCAGCTCCTTTTTCAGAAACTCTTCGGCCTTCGCGATGGAAGGCGATCCGAACGAATAAAAGCCCATATCCGAAATGCGCTTCTGAAACGCGGGATCGTCGAGAACCTTGCCGGTCTCTGCGTTGAACCTTGCGATAATGTCTTTCGGCGTGCCCGCGGGCGCGGAGAAGTTGAACCAGCCGAAGAAGTCGAAGCCCGGAATTTCGTCTGCGATGGGACGCACATGTTCGAAGCCCGGAATCGGCTGGGCCGAACTGACGGCGATCGCCTTCAGCGCTCCCGAAGCGATATGCGGTCCGGCCGCAGGCAGCGCGAGGATCGACAATTGCACGCGGTTGTTGAGCACGTCCTGCACGCCCTGCGGCATGTTCACGTAAGGGACGGTCGTGATGTTCGCGCCCGTGGATTTGTTGATCCACGCTGCAATCAACCCGGTGAAATTGCGCGGCTGATCCGTTGCGATGTTGAGGGTGCCGGGCTCCTTTCTGGCCAGCGCGACGACTTCACGAAGATTGCTGGCCGGCAGCGACGGATGCGCGACGATCATGAAGACGCCGCGCGCAATCAGCGCCACCATGTCGAAATCTTTCGCCGGATCGTAAGCGAGATTCTTGATCGTGTAGAGATTGGTCGTATAGATCGCGGCGGTTCCGAACATGAAATTATAGCCGTCGGGCGCCGAGCGCGCTGCCGCCGTCGCGCCGATGACATTCGCCGCGCCCGGCCTGTTTTCGACGATGAATTGCTGCCCTGTGTTTTGCGTCAGGCGCTCGGTGACGAGGCGCGCAATGATGTCCGTCGCATTGCCGGCGGTCTGTGTGACGATGATCCTGACCGGCTTCGTCGGCCATTGCGTTTGTGCTTGCGAAGAAGCGATCATCAACGCCGCGAATGCGCAGCCAACGACAGTGCGGATTGTTCGAAACATTCCATCCTCCCCCGCTTAATGTTCGATCAGCTTGTCACGTTTGGCGAGCGACGGAAAGATTTTGAACCACAGGAGCGCGAAGCCGACGGTCGTGATGCCGCCCAGCACGATGGCGGGCACAACGCCGAACGCGGCCGCCGAAAGGCCCGCACGAAATTCGCCGAGATCGCCGGTCGCGCCGATGAAGATGGAATTCACCGCGGCGACGCGCCCGCGCATGTCGTCGGGCGTTTCGGCCTGCACCATCGTATGGCGGATGACCACGCTCACCATATCAGCCGCGCCGATGAGGCCGAGCAGCAGGATGGACGTCCATAGCCAGGGCGAAAGTCCGAACAGCGCGATGAGCACGCCATAGATCGCGACGGAGATGAGCATCTTCCGTCCGGCGCGCGACTGCACGGGATAGCGGGCGACGACGGCGGACATCAGGATCGCGCCCACGGCGGGGCTCGAACGCAACAGGCCCAAAGCTTCCGGACCCGCCTGCAGAATATCCTTGGCGATCACAGGCAAGAGCGCATTGACGCCGCCGAACAGCACCGCGACGCAATCGAGCGCCACCGCGCCGAACATCACGGGCTTGCCCCACATGAAGGTGAAGCCGGCGAGCAATGTTTCCATGCTGACAGGGCCGCGTCCGGATTTCGGCGGATCGAGCGGCGTGCGCAGAACCCATGCGCACATGGCGGAGATCGCGAAGATGACGGTCGCCGTGATGAAAACGACGCGCGTTCCCGCGAAGGCATAGAGCAGGCCGCCGATCACGGGGCCGGCAATCGTCGCCATGTGCCAGCAGGAGGAATACCAGGTCACCGCATTGGCGAAATGTTCGCGCGGCACGAGATTGGGTGTGATCGCCTGCGAGGCCGGATTGGCGAAGGCGCGCCCGATCCCCATCATCACAGTGGCGACATAGATGAGCCACACCGGCGCGAGGCCGCGATAAACGGCCACGGTCAGAATGCCCATCGCCAGCGCGCACAGCCAGTAGCTCAGCGTCACGATCATCTTGCGGTTGTAGGTGTCGGCCACATGGCCGGTGACCAGCGCGAAGACGATGGACGGCAGGAAGGCGAAGAGGCCGGCGAGGCCGAGCGCTATGGTGCTTCCCGTCGTGTCGTAGAGATACCAGCCGATGCCGACGGTCTTTATTTGATAAGCCACACCTGAAAGAAAGCGATAGCTGACCCAGAAGCGAAAATCGCGATAGGTGAAAGCGATGAGGGAGGAGTTTCTTGTTTCCTGTTGTCCGGCGCTCATTTTCTATTTCATTTTTATCCCGATGCGCGCGAGCGTTCTTTCAGGATTGCAAAACGGTAAAATTCCAGCGTCACACCGCATACATTTCGCGAGGTTTCGACAGGAAGGCCGGATATATTTACGCGAGTCTGCGCGCCATGTCTCGCATCGCGTTGCAGCGCGCTCGTCCTTCCCGGCGGCGAAAGTTGTCAGGACGTATCGGGCAATATCTCCCGGGCGAGCCAGTCGCATTGATGGAGCACGCGGTCGATGTCTTCGACGGGACGCTTGCGCCAGCCGGGCGCGCGTCCCGGACGCATGACACCCTTGAGCTTCAGGCGTGGCGATTTCGCGCGTCTCGCCAGCGCGCGGGCAAGGCGTCTGCCCTGACGCGGCAGATCGTCGAGGGCCGCTTTCAGGGCCTGCAGCCTGCGCACGAGATGTGCGGGATTGGTCTTGTTATCCTTTGCCGGCGGCAGCTCGCGACCCCAGGATATCCTGCGGACCTCGCCGTTCCCGAACAGGGAGAGGCGCGGCTGCGGGCGCGGGGCGGCTTTGGCCGCGCCCTGCGGGCGCAAAGGCGGGCGCGGATCGAAAAGCTGAAAGGAAAGGCGCGGTTTTCCTTGTTCCCCTCGGACAATGCCCTGCGGCATCGGACGCGCAGGCGATGCCGGCGCCTTGATGGTCTTCGCCACGATCAAGATCAGACGGCGCACGGCGGATTCCGCCGGCCGCAGCGCGCGCAGGACCGCGCGACGGAGCTCCCCCGGAATCCGCTCGAGAACGGAGCCACCCGCCAGCCCCAGCAGTGCGAACAGCCCGGCGACAATGCGGGCGATGGCTGATTTGTTGGCATCGATGGTTTGAGGCAGAGGCAATGGGACGCTCGAAATATAGAACGAAATATGAACATAATGGCCATCTACGTTTTGTCAACGTGCAGACGTTCACAAATGCGAGCTGGGCTAGCCAAACTTCCTGGAGAAGACAGGGTTATCTTTTAGATAGTTCAACAATGCTGCTATGCGCGGCAGGGTAGCCCGCTCTTTCGGTATCACGGCCTTTACCCAGCGGTCAGGCGTCGGATAACCTGCCAAAACTTCAACGAGTTTGCCTTCTTCCAGAGCTTCTTGAACCACATAAGTTGTAAGCAGGCCGATGCCCATTCCGTCCATTGCCGCACTGAACAATATATTCATATCGTTACTCATAAGACGCGCATGCACCAGAACGGTGATTGGTCCGCTAGGGCCGATAAAAGCCCAACTTTCACGAGTAGGCTGATAAACAATACAGCGATGCTTGGCTAAATCACGTGGATGCTCGGGAAGGTCGTGGTTCTCAAAATAAGTGGGGCTAGCAACAAGTTTGCTGGTGAGAGGCCAGAGATAGTGATCGATCACTTCATCATATGTTTCAGGGAATGCGGTGATCGCAATGTCGATATTCTCAGACTTCGGATCAAATGGTCCGTCCCTCAATAGAATTTCAACATCAACCAAAGGATTGGCCTCGATAAATTTTTTGATGATCGAATTCAGGTGAACGATACCAAGAACGGTCGGCACCTTGATCCGGATTAGGCCTTCGAGTTGGGCACTCCCTTTTCGAATCGCTGATATCGCATCGTCATAACGCGACACGACTTCTGATATCCGGCTGCGGTGATATTCCCCCTCCGGAGACAATGAAACCTTGCGTGTAGTTCTGGTCAGCAGTTCGACGCCGACAGCATCTTCGAGTTGCGACACTCGCTTCGTGACAACAGACACGGCCAAACCCAGCGAGTCGGACGCCGCCGTGAAACTCTTCGCTTCGGCGACCGCCAAGAACGCGCGCATGTTTTCAAGCATGTCCATTATTCACGATTCGCGAAAACTGAATTCCCGTCAATAGTGTTTTTCTCACCGAACTCAGCCGGTAAGGGCTTTATCTGAGGTCAGGGGGGGGCGCAGATGTCCAAGACAATTACAGAACCAGCGAAAAATATTCCCGTTATTGGCGAGTATGACATAGCAGTTCTGGGCGGCGGTCCGGCGGGGCTCGCCGCAGCGGTCGCCGCTGGCCGCCGAGGATTTGCTGCAGTTTTGATCGAGCGCCACGGATTTCTTGGCGGGATGGGAACAGCGGCTGGCGTATCCAACTTCTGCGGTCTCTATGCCAACTATTTCGGCGAGCAAGTCCAAGTCGTAAGAGGCGTGGCCGACGAACTGTTGGACCGCATTGACCGGTTGGGCGGGCTAAATGCGCCGCACCTTTGCGCCGGAAAGATCAATGCGCGCGCTTACGATATCCCTGCCTATAAATTTGCGGCAGACGAACTCGTTCTTGGAGCGGGCACGAAACTGATTTTCCATGCGCTTGCAGTAGGTGTGATCAAAGGCACTGACGACACCCTCGACGCCCTGCTTCTAGAAACCAAATCTGGACGAGTCGCTGTTCGCGCAAGGATGTTTATCGATGCGTCGGGCGATGGCGATTTGGCAGCTTGGGCCGGCGCTCCCTTCGAGAAGGGCGACGGTGCTGGAAACAGCCTCTACCCTTCAACAATGTTTCGAATGAACGGTATCGATCCCGAGAAGGCAGGGGATGCTTGGACGAAGATACCCGGGCTGATGAGAGAAGCCGAAGAGAGGGGAGACTTCAAGTTTCCGCGCCACGGCGCAATCGTCCGGCCTCAACGCAATCCGATTGAGTGGCGGGCCAACATTACGCAAATCCACGACGATAACGGGAACGCGATTGATGGCGCGAATGGGGAGAGTTTGAGCGAAGGCGAGATCATCGGGCGCAATCAGGTCAAGGAGACTTTCCGGTTCTTGCGCACGGTCCCAGGCTTTGAACATTCATACATTTCGGAGATCGCGCCCCAGATCGGCATCCGCGAGACGCGCCGCATTATGGGCGACTATGTCCTGACAGAGGATGATGTCCTGTCCTGCGTTGATTTCGAGGACACTATTGGCCGCAACAGTTGGCCTATCGAGGCGCATGTTCAGGGCGATGTCCATTGGCACTGGCAAGATATTCCGAACGTGCGCGGTTATAATCAACTGCCTTATCGAATGATGTTGCCGGTAGGCATCGACAATCTCTTTGTTGTCGGGCGCTGCGCTTCGATGACTCATCATGCTCAGTCGGCGGCCCGCGTAACGGGGGCTTGCTTCGTTATGGGCGAGGCTGCCGGCGAGGCAGCAACGCTGGCTCTCAATAGCAACAACTCAACTCGTTCGATCGATCAGGCAACGCTCCGCGAACGTTTGGAGCGGAACGGTGTCCTTTTGTGAAATAAGGCGGAAATGTCCCCCATCAGCCAGCCTATGTCTCCCCACTTGGAGTGAGCCGATGAAAATCAAAGTCGCAGTCCTTTTGTGTGCTTCTCTCATAGTGAATTCGGCAATGGGCCAGACCGATCAATGGCCGCCCTCGCAAGTCACGATAATGGTGCCATTTGCTGCTGGTGCTACACCAGATATTGTTGCCCGAATTCTCGCTGACAAATTTCACGAGAGGACGGGGAAGACTTTCATTGTTGAGAACCGTCCCGGCGCAGGGGGAAATCTCGCGATTTCATCGGTTGCAAGGGGGCCTTCGAACGGTTCAGTTATTGGGATCGGACTACTCGGCGCTCTCGGCCTGAACAAACAACTCATGAAGTCCATGCCGTATGATCCGGAGAAAGACCTTTCAGTCGTCACGATCTTGGTGGAACAGACCAATGTTTTGGCTGTCAGCAATGAACTCGGCATTCGTACGGTAAAGGAACTGATCGCAAAACTTCAACAGAACCCTGGCAAGTATAATTATGCATCGATTGGCCCGGGGTCGCTGTCTCACATGGGAATGGAGTTGGCGGCAAGAGCCAGCAAAACGAAGGTCACGCATCTGCCAATGAAATCTTCTCCGGAAGCAACCATGGCTGTGATGCGCAACGATGTGCAAATGACCGTCCTACCGTTAATATCTGTTCTACCCTTGGCCAAGGAAGGCAAGATCACTCTTTTGGCAGTCACTTCGGAGCAGCGTTCAAGTGCCGCTCCAGCGGTTCCGACCTTTACGGAGGAAGGTATCGAAGGAGTGATAGCCGTCGCTTGGTCGGCGCTTGTGGCCCCTGGGTCTGCCCACAAAACTGTGATCGATGAAATCAACCGCCAGACCACAGCGATCCTGAACGACCCATCCGTCAAGGCGAAGTTCGCAGCGCAAATTATGGTAACCAAACCAATGTCGGTTGAGCAGTCGAAGCGTTATGTCGACCTTGAAGTCGCTAAATGGGCTGAAATCGTGCGTGCTACCGGAATTGAGGCGCAATAGACGCCCCAACTTCCTTATTCAATTACCTTTCCGCAGATACTGACGAAGCAGTCCTCCCAGCGAGTGGGAGGCGTGCGTCACTGGATAAACTATCGCGTCGTCTTCCACGGCACGAGCAGGCGTTCGATTTCGTTCAGGATGAGATTGAACGTCACGCCCAGAAACGCGATCACGATCAGGCCGACATACATCGTCTCAACCGAGAGAATCTCCCAGGCGTTCCACATCATGTAGCCGAGGCCCGATTTCGCGCCGATCATTTCGGCGAGCGAGATCAGGATGAGGCCGAGGCCGACGCCGAGTTTCACGCCGGTCATGATGAGCGGCATCGCGCCGGGCAGCGCCACGGTGCGGAAGACGTTGAATTTCTTCGCCCCGAAATTATGCGCCACGTCGAAATGGATCTTCGGAATTTCGAGGACGCCCGCGATGGTGTTGATGAGGATCGGATAGAAGAGGCCAACCGCCACCATCACGATCTTGGAGGCTTCGCCGAGACCGAAGATCAGGAGGATCAGCGGCAGGATGGCGCTTTTCGGAATCGGGTAGGTGGCCGAGACGATGGGCTCGACGATGACGCGCAGGGTGCGGCTGAGGCCCATGCTGATGCCGAGCAGCAGCGCGGGAATGCCGCCCCACAGGAAGCCCCAGAACAGGCGGTACATGCTGGCCTTCAGGTGAACGAAGAGTTCGCCCGAGAGGATTAGCTGCCACATGGTTTCGAAGATCTTCGACGGCGCCGGGAAGAAGCGCGTGTCGATGTAGCCGACCTGTGCCGCGATCTCCCAGATCAGCAGCAGCGCGAAGGGCGAGAGAATGTTCATCCAGCGCTCGCCGCTGTTCCTGAAGTAGCGGGCGAAGGAAAATCCGCCCGCCGCGGCGGGCGCAGCCTGTCGTACGGCGTCCGTCATGATGCGCTCTCCTCGTCCAGCGCGCGGGCGCGGTGCACCTCCTCGCGCAGATAGCTCCAGATATTATAGACAAATTCACCATATTCGGGCCGGGCCCGCAATTCGAGCACCTTGCGCGGACGCTCGAAGGGCACGTCGATGGTCGCCTTGTCGCGGCCGGGGTGGGCCGTCATCACCATGATGCGGTCGCCCAGCGTCACCGCCTCGTCGACGCTGTGGGTGATGAACATCACGGTTTTCTTGGTTTCTTCCCAGATGCGCAGCAATTCTTCCTGCAGCAGCACCTTGTTCTGCTCGTCGAGCGCGGAGAAAGGCTCGTCCATCAGAAGGATGTCAGGGTCGGTCGCGAAGGCACGGGCGATGGAGACGCGCTGGCGCATGCCGCCGGAGAGCTGGTGCGGGTAATAATCCTTGAACTTGCCGAGGCCGGTACGCTGGAGATAGTGGCCGACGATTTCGGAGATTTCGCCCTTCGACTTGCCGCGCATCGCGAGCCCATAGGCCGCATTGTCCCACACCGTCATCCACGGGAAGAGCGAGTCGCCCTGAAAGATCATGGCGTTGCCGGGCCGGTTGTCGACCGGCGGGGTAATTTCGAGCGAGCCCGAGGTATGCGTATCGAGGCCGGCGAGGATGCGCAGAAGCGTCGTCTTTCCGCAGCCCGAGGGACCGACGATCATGAAGAAGCAGCCCTTCGGAATGTCGAAGGTGAGATTGTCGATCGCGACAAACGGCCCCTTGCGGGTTTCGAATATCTTGTTGAGGCCGCGAAGCCTGATCTTGATGTCGGTGCTGGCGGCTTTGCCCGCCTCTGCGCCCGGCGCAAGCATGGACATGTTCTTCCCTTTCGCGGATGGCCGTGCGCCCTGCGGCGCTTGTTTCCGCCAATTCCGCCCCCCTAATCGTGTGACGCGGGGGGCCGCTGAAATCAAGTCCATATTTCGGGGCCGATGGCTCCCCGTTATCGGGAAAACTTAGCCGTTGGCGGGAACCCGCGCGTAGCGATCCGGTTACTATCCGTGAGTAATCGCACAAACACCTCAAATTTGCCGGGTTACGGTCATGCGAGGTCAACACCATTGCTGCAAGGTCGCCAAACGGGGCGCACGGGCAATGGAGGGCAAGTGGAGCAGGTCATGAAGGTTTCGATCGTTCTTTCGGCGCCTCCGATGCGGCAGGTGTTCCGTGGCGTCGACGTGCGGGCGGTTGCCATTGTCGTCGAGCGGGCCCTGTGGCCGCTGCTGGAGGCCGGCATGCCCGTCACCGTCACGGTGCAATGCGGCGGCGCGCGCACGCAGGCGCAGCTCAACGCCTATTTTCAGGATCTCGTCCGCGACGAGCACGCCTTCCGGCAGCACGCAACGCCGAACCCCAGCAAGGCGATCTGATCCCGGCCGTCTGCGACCAGCGCGCCGGAAGGTGCATTGGGAAAATTTCCATGCTAGGTCCGGCCCACTCGCCGGACGGGCCGATCCTCCGGCGCAAAACCATTGCCGGAGAGAAACATGACAGACGCGGCGATCCGCGGCGGCCCGGATTCGGGCATGCCCCCCGAACCTGAAAAGACACCCAAAGCAGGGCACAACAGCCAGACCGGCGAGGAAGTCGTCTGGGAGCGCTGGCAGCGCAAGCGCGTATTCGTCCGCGCGCTGGAGGGCACCTACGGCGAGCTGGTGCGCGAACTCTTCACCCAGCCGCGCGTCTATCCGACCAGCGACCACAAGTGGAAGGGCGGCCCCGGCCATTACGGCAAGAAGATCATCAATCCCCAGGCGGTGAAGGTCGCGCAGTCAATCGAGACGCATGTCGAGGTGTTCTCGCCCGGCGGCTACGGCCAGAAGCACGGCCACATGAACAGCGCCGTCTTCTTCGTGCTCAAGGGCAAGGGGCATGACGTGCACGACGGCCGCCGCTACGACTGGGAGGCCGGCGACGCGCTCATCGTCGAAAACGCCTGCGTGCATCAGCATTTTTCGGACGATCACGACGACGAGAGCATCACGCTGGTGATGAAGGCCAAGCCCCTCTTCCTCTTCATGCATCTTCTCTTCCAGAAGATCGCGGAATATCCGCCCAAGGAAGGCACGGCGAAACAGCTCGCCTACAAGCCGCCGGCGGATCTCTGAAAATTCAGGAGAAGACAATGTCCTTTATCGATCCGCGCGAACGCGAGCGCGCCCACAAGCCTACCAGCTACGCCAACTTCTACGAGGAAGCGGTCAAGGCGTCGGAACAATTCCGCAAGGAATACGACTCCAAGATGAATGTCGTGAAATGGTCGGACATGCCGTTCGAGCGCTCGCCCGACGGCCTGATCAAGCACATCATCAACGAGCGCATGAACACCAAGGAAATGTGCCTCGACATCTACATGCAGTTCCTGCCGCCGGGCAAAGCTTCGGGCAAGCACCGCCATCTCTCGGAGGAAGTGTTCTATGTCGTCGAAGGCAAGGGCTACGACCTGCACTGGGACGTGAAGTTCGAAGTCAACGACACCATGGAATTCGAATGGGAAAGCGAACCCAAGAAGTTCGAGTGGAAGACAGGCGACTTCGTCTATATCCCGCCCTATTGCGCCCACAAGCACTTCAACGCCGACGCGAACAATGAAGCGCGCATCATCGTGATCACCAGCCGCATCATCAAGGCGATGGGTTTCGACTGGTTCGAGCAGCTCGAGAACGCCGAGGGGTTTTGATCGCAAATGTGCGGCGAGGATGACGATGACGGCCCGTCCCGCTTCGAGGAAATGCTTTACACGCGCTTCCTCGCGGCGGCCCGCGCGCTTCTCGCCCAGCAGGAAGCGCGCGGCGCGGGCCGCAACGACGAGGTCATCGCTACCATCGACAAGCTCTTTACCGACGCGCTGTCGCGCGCCGTGAAGGATACCGAGGGCGCGGAAGCGGATCAGCAATATCCGCTGCTCTCGATGCAGCCGCTCGTCTTCGCGCGGCTCGCGGGGTTTCTCGCGGGGCACCTGTCGCTTCAGGAAGATCCTTTGCGCAAGGTGATGGAAGCGATGATGCACGGTTATGCGGAAGCGGAAAATATCGACCGCAGCGGCCACGATCATGGCGAGGGCTGGCATAGCCATTGAGCGTACGGAAACGTCACGCAAATTCGCTGTACTCTGACTTCCAACGGCAAAGGGGCGCTGCGATCGCCCGCAGCGCCCACTGGCTTCCGTCTCTCTTGTTCGCTTCTCTCTCACGCGGACACGGAAGACACTACTCTCAATCTCAAAGCAGGATATCGCCGCGCGCCGCGCCGCTGACATTGACAATGAGGTCTGCATTGCCATCGCCATTGACGTCGCCGCGCAGCGTCGAGCCGTTGAGGATCAACTGGCCGGCAGCGCCAGAGAAGCTCGAAACGAAGACGAAGGCCTGGTCGCCGCCGATGCTCGTATTGGCGTCGATGCCGCGCAGGTCGATCCTGTCTATCCCGGTTTCAAAGTTCTGGATCGTGTCGATCTCGTTGCGCAATGCCGTCAAGACGCCCGGGAAGGGCTCCCACATGACCATCTGCGATTCCGAGACAGAGTTGTAGAGGAAGATATCCGCGCCCGTTCCGCCATCGAGCGTGTCGGCGCCAAGGCCCGAGATCAGCGTATCGGCGCCTTCCCGGCCAAAGAGGCTGTCGTCGCCCGCGCCGCCTTCGAGGCGGTTGTTCATGGTATTGCCGCGGATCGTATCGTTGGCAGAGCTGCCGATGACGTTTTCGATGGACAGGAGGCGGTCGCCCTGGGCGTCGCCGCCGATCTGCAATTCGCGGGTGAGATCGACGTCGATGCCCGCCGGCATATTGTTGACGCTCAAAACGCCATCGCGTGCGTAGCTGGCAGTGTCGTTGCCGATCTTGCCGTCGATATAATCTGCGCCAGCGCCACCGCGGATGATGTTGTTCTGGTTGTTGCCGTAGATCGTGTCATTCAGCGACGTGGCGATCACGTTCTCCATGTTGCGCAGTACGTCTTCCTGAACGGCCGGGATGATGTAGTTGTAAGTATTGCCGTTGAACGAGAAGCTGCTCGTCGAGGCATTGATCGTCGCGCTTCCATCCTGAGTGACGAGAAACAGCCCGTCGCGCACCTGATCGTTGAGGCGGATGGTCATGGCGCCATTGACTTCGGAATAATCGACGGTGTCGGAACCGCTGCCGCCGTCGACAATGTCGGTCTGACCGTCGATTCCGCCGTAGAGCCGGTCGTTGCCGCCGCCGCCATTGAGCGTGTCGCGTCCTGCGCCGCCGCTGAGCTTGTTGTCGAAACCGTCGCCGGTCAGCACATCGTTGAAGGCCGAACCGATCAGGTTCTCGATTTCGAAGAGCTGGTCGCCTTGCGCCGTGCCGCCGCTTTGCGTGGTGCGGGTCAGATCGACGTTCACGGCCGCGTTGGAATTCGAGTAGTCGACGGTGTCGATAAACGTGCTCTTGCCCAGGGTGCCGTCGCCATAATAGGTGTCGGCGCCGGCGCTGCTCATGATCCAGTCCGAGCCGTCGCCCGCATAAAGCGTGTCGTTGAAGTCAGTGCCTTCGAAAAAGTCATTGCCGGGATTTCCGCGGCGCCCGGGGCCTGTCACGTTGATCGTCATGTCTCTCTCCTGAACCTTGTCGTGCCAACAGCGCGTCATGCGTTGTTTCGATGGCAGGAGGGTGCCGGAGCGCGGGGTTTCCAACTGTTCCGCAGGTGACAGCGACCCCCAAAAGCTGTTTCCTATGTGCGATTGCGCACGCGGCGCAAACCTGGAGAGAAAGCCGATGGTCCATATCGTTCTCAAACATATCCCACCCGCTCTTGCAGGCGCGGGCTGGACGCTTTCCGCCGATAGCAAGGTAATATCGAAGCCGTTTCGCTTCGACACTTTTGCCGAAGCGATGGCCTTCATGGTCCGCATGTCCTATGCGATCGAAGCCATGGATCATCATCCCGAGTGGACGAATATCTACAATCGCGTCGGCGTAAGGCTGACGACGCACGACGCAGGTGGCCTAACGCAGAAGGATATCGATCTCGCCTTCGCGATGGAGAAGGCCACAAAATAACGGGCCTGCGAATCCTGGATCGAGGCAGAGGAAACGACACGAGATCTCCGGAGCGTATTCCTGTCCGCTCGATCAGCTCGTGCGCGCTTTGGCCCGCGCCATCTTTGCGACGATGGCTTGCGCTGTGCGGCTCGCTGCCTCTTCATTCCCAGGCGCGCCCATATCGACGCAGCAGGACAGGAGATAGTCGCGCAACTCGCATACCGTGCCGCCGCGCAAGGCAAGGCCTGCTGCCTGCAGGAGATAGTTGTCGTAATCGTGAGGATGCCGGTCGTTCTGATCGCGCTGTCCGATCGGATCCCAATGTTCCCAGCCGATGTCGCGCAACTGGTCGAGATCGAAAACGTACTCTTCGGACATATAAATCCCTGCGACTTTTCTCAAACGGCTTTTCGGTCAATGATTTACGCAAGGGAATGTGAACCCAAATCACGAACGAAGCCTTAAGCGGGACTATTCCTGAGAGCGTTCGGTTTACCAAGGGTTATTTGACCTGACCGGGCGTAGATCGTCGCATTCGCAGGCCGTTAAGCGCCCGTTATCGTGTCGCCGGCAAAATGTCTGCGTGGTTGCCAATCCGGTTCTTTCCGCCATGTCCGATATCGCCGTCCCGCACGTCAAGCCGTCCCTGTGGGGGCGCGTCTGGACAGCCGCTCGCGAGCCTGTGGACGCCGCCTCGCTCGCGGTCTTCCGCATCGCGCTCGGCCTGCTCATCGCCTACGACGCCCTCCGCAAGGGCGAAAAGATATTCGGCTCCAATAACGGCCTGCCATTCCGCTTCCCTTACGAAGGCTTCGAATGGGTGCCGGCAGCGGGCTCCTACGCGCCTTTGCTCGCGAACATCTGGCTGATCTCGGCGATCTGCGTGACGCTCGGCCTGTTCTATCGTCCGGCGATGATTCTCGCGACGGCGCTGACGGCCTTCGGCTTCCTGCAGGCGGAAGAATTCTATCTCAATCACTACTATCTGCTCATCATCGTCTGCCTGCTGATGAGCCTCGTGCCGGCCAACCGCGCCTTCGCGCTCGATCCGCTTCTTGCCCGAAAGTATTTCGCACGGCCCGAACAGCCGCAAACCGTCGCGCGCATGCACATGTGGTTGCTGAAGGGGCAGACGGAAATCGTCCTGATCTATGCAGGCCTCGTCAAGATCAACGCCGACTGGCTCCAGCTCGAGCCGTTGCGTTCGTGGCTCATCAAGCGGCAGGGAAACGTATTCTTCGGCTCGATCTGGCAATACGACTGGATCGTCGCCGCCGGGAACTACGGTATCATCGCCCTGCACATCCTTGGCGCGCCGTTGTTGCTGTGGAAGCGCACGCGCCTGCCGATCTTCCTCACCTATTGCGCCTTTCACTCGACCAATCATTTCGTCTTCGATATCGGCATCTTTCCGTGGATGACGATAGCCATGTCGGCGCTGTTCTTCCCGACGGACTGGCCGCGGCGCGCGCTGCGCCTCTCCTCAGCCGTGACGTCGAACTGGCAGCCTTTGGCGCCAAGCTGGCCTGCGCGCGCCTTTGCCGCCTTCGCCTGCGTCTGGCTGGTTTCGCAGGCGCTCATTCCCTTGCGCCACTATCTCTACAAGGGCGATGTCGCCTGGACCTATGAAGGCCATCGCTTCGCATGGCGCATGAAGCTGATCGACAGATGGTCGCCGGGCTTCATTCCCGTGGTCTATATTCCCGAACAGAATCTCCTGCTGGTGCCGCCGTCGCGCAGCCTTCTCACGCGCAACCAGATGGAGCAGGTGGCGACGCGGCCGCGCACCGCGCAGAAATTCGCGCAACAGCTAGGCGAACACGTGGGCAAGCTGAAGAACGCGAAAGACGTGCGCGTTCATCTTTACTATCCCGTCGGCTACAACAATCGCGAAGCGACATTGCTGATCGATCCGACTGTCAACCTCGTGAACGCCCCGACGTCGCAAATTCCCGCGCCGTGGATCATCACCCATAACGACAAGCCCCTGCGGCGGCTTGAACAGTTCCGCGTGAACCACGACTTCCCGGACTTTCACAAGCTGACGCCGATGATGGGCCTGCCGCGACCGGTGAACTGCCATCAGACCAGCGACAAGTGGACGGTCTGCCGCGCAGAAGGTTCGCAGCAAATGAGCCGCGCAAATTGATTTACGCTGTCATCCGCTGCTGCACTTCCAGTGAAACGGATTTCAAGTTCTCGCGCCGTGCGCTCGTGCCTGCGAGGATGTTGATGCGGCCATCGTCGAGGCGCGGCTCCATGTCGAAGCCGGGATAGGCGAGGCGCGATACGGGCAGAGCGAAGGCCGCCGTGCGCGTTTCGCCAGGCTCGATCAAAAGCTTCGCGAAGTCTTTCAACTCAAGCATCGGGCGCGTGACGAGCGCGACAGGATCGTGCGCGAAGAGAAAGATGGTCGCCTCGCCTGCGCGACCGCCAGCATTCGTCACGGCCATCTCGACGTGGACGATATCGCTGGCGCCGGCGATGGTCTTGTCGATGCGCAATTCGCCCAGTTCGAAGTTCGTATAGGAGAGCCCGTCGCCGAACACCCAGCGCGGCCCGATGGGCGCGTCGAGAAAATTGGTCGAGAACCCGTTGTTGGGATCATGCGGGCGTCCGGTGTTGCGCATGCCGTAATGCACGGGGATCTGGCCGACGCGATAGGGCCATGAAATGCACAGGCGCGCGGAAGGATTCCATTCGCCGCCGACGACATCGGCAAAGGCGCGCCCGGCCTCGGTGCCGCCGAACATCGCGATGACAACAGAGCGCGCGCCATCCACCATCCAGTCGGGCAGGATCCACGGCCTGCTGGTTGCGATGACGAGAACGACCGGCTTGCCGGTGGCGATGATCGCGCGCGCCAGTTCCATCTGGCAGGCGGGTGGACGCGGCAGGGTGCGGCTCGCCGCTTCGCCGCAATGCTGGCGGTCCTCGCCGAGGCAGAGAAAGACGACATCGCTTTCCCGCGCCGTCTCGATCGCCAGCGCGAGTTCGCCGGGATCGATGGCGTCGTCAGTGGGGCAGCCGCGCGCATGCTGCACGGTGCAATCGGGAAATCCTTCGCGCAGGCCTTGCAGGAAGCCGATGGCTTCCTTTTCTTCGCCCGCCATGCACCAGGGGCCCATCATCTCGCCCGGCTTGTCGGCGAGCGGGCCGATGGCTGCGATGTTGCTGCCGTTCTTTGAAACCGGCAGGAGATCGCCCTCGTTCTTCACAAGCACCAGCGAGCGCCGCGCTGCGTCGCGCGCAGAGACGCGATGCTCGGGGATGGTGTCGGGACCGGGCGAAATCTTTTCGAGTCCGCGCAAAGGATTCTCGAAGAGACCCATCGCTTCCTTCATATGCAATACGCGGCGTACGGCCGTGTCGATCTCGTCCATCGTCACGAGGCCGCGTTCGAGCGCGACGGGGAGACCGTCCTCGTAAGCGCCCGACATCATGTCGATGTCGATGCCTGCCTTCAGAGCGAGGGTCGCCGCCTCCGCCATGTCATGCGCCACGCCATGGGGAATGAGTTCGCCGATCGCATTGTAGTCGCTGATGACGATGCCCTTGAAACCCCATTTGATGCGCAGCAGATCGCGCAGCAGGCCGCGATGCGCCGTCATCGCGATGCCCGCAACATCCGTGAAGGATGGCATGATGCCGGCGACGCCTTCTTCCACAGCCGCCTTGAACGGCGGCAGATAGACTTCGTGCAGAGCGCGGCGCGAGACATCGACTTCGGCATAGTCGCGGCCCGCCGTCACAGCGCCATAGGCGACGAAATGTTTCGCCACTCCGAACATGCGGCGCTGCGGGTCCTTCGCATCGAACTGGAAGCCGCGCACTTTCGCGCGCGCATATTCGCAATTCACATAGGCGTCCTCACCGGCGCATTCGGAGATGCGGCCCCAGCGCGGATCGCGGCATACGTCGAGCATCGGCGCGAAGGTCATCTGGATGCCATCGCGCGTGGCTTCGTCGGCGCTTTCGCGCGCCGTGCGCAGCCACAGGTCGCGATCGAAGGCGCAGGCTTCCGCCAGGGGTATCGGATGGATGGTGCGGTGGCCGTGCAGCACATCGACTGCGAAATAGAGAGGAATCTTGAGCCGCGTTTCCTCGACGGCGACGCGCTGGGCCTCGCGGATCTCGTCATGGCCCCATGTATTGAGAATGCCGCCGACGCGGCCCTTGCGCATGAGATCGACGGGATCGCCCGGAAGAACCGGCCCGGTGACGACGAGGGAAGCGGCAAGCATCGAGAGCTGGCCGAGCTTTTCGGCCAGTGTCATTTCGGCGATGAGCGCCTCGATCCTGTCTCCCGCCATGCCCCCGTCCATCCGCTGCTCCGAGCTTTCTCTTCCCAATGCCCGGCCGGTCTTTTGACAGAAGCGGAAGAGAGCGCAAGGGCGGCTTCAGGAAAGCGTCGTCAGCGCAGCACGCAGGCTTTCGCCCACCAGCCCGGATGATCCCTGCGGATGACACGCGCGGCGCGGCTGGCGGATCGCCGGTCCGCGAAAAGCCCAAAGCAGGTTGCCCCCGAGCCCGACATGCGCGCGAGCTTGCATCCGCGCGCGGCGGAGAGAACGGCAAGCACATGGCCGATCACCGGCGCAATGACGCTGGCGGCGTCCTCCATGTCGTTGCGCGATTTCCTGAGAATGCGCAGGAGTTCGTCGATATCGGCGCCATCGGGAATTGCGGGATGTGCGCCGTAGCCCGAGGCCTCGCCGGGCTTTAGGCCGATCTGCGCAAACACGGATTTCGTCTCGACGGCGACGCCGGGATTGACGAGCACAACGGGCAGAGGCGGCAGCCGCAGCAGCGGGCCCAGTTGCTCGCCCCGACCGCGCATCACGCGCGCGCGCTTTTCGAGACACACGGGCACGTCGGAGCCGGTGGCGGCAGCTGCTTTCATCACGCGCGGATCGTGCAGATCGAGCCCGTTGGCCTGCGCCAGCAGTCTCAAGGCCGCCGCAGCATCCGAGGAGCCGCCGCCGATGCCGGCGGCCACGGGCAGATGTTTGGCGAGCGTGAATGAGCCAGAATGCAAATCGGGCATTTCGGCGCGAAGATGCCGGGCCGCTTTCAGGACGAGGTTTTCGGCGAGCGGACCAGCGGTGTCGGCGCGCGGCCCGGTTACAGAGAGGCCCTCTTCCACGCCGGGCGACAGCTTCAGAACATCGCCGAAGCATGTGAAGGCGACGAGGCTTTCGAGATCGTGAAAGCCGTCGTCGCGTCGGCCCAGAATATGCAGTGTCAGATTGACCTTGGCCGGCGCGCGCTCGATCGGCATGGGATCACCGGCACGGCGCGATCAGCCGCCGTCCTTCTTGCCTTCGGCCTCGGGCGCATCGGCGGGTTTGGCAGGCGGCTGCGTTTCCGCATTCTTCTTCTCGGCTTCCTGCCGTTCGACCGCGTCGAGACCGAGTTCGATCTTCTTGAGAATGCGCGGCAGATCGTCTTCTTCCGGCTTCAGGTCGCGCGCATGATTCCACTGGAATCCCGCCTCGAGCGTGCGCCCGACCTTCCAGTAGACATCGCCAAGGTGATCGTTGATCGTCGGATCGGCGGGACGCAATTCCACGGCGCGCTCGAGTTCGCGCAGGGCTTCGTCATATTTGCCGAGCTTGTAATAGGCCCAGCCGAGACTGTCGACGATATAGCCGTCGGTCGGGCGCAGTTCGACCGCCTTGCGCAGCATGCGGAAAGCTTCGTCGAGATTTTCGCCGCGATCGACCCAGGTGTAGCCGAGATAGTTCAGCACGCTCGGTTGATCGGGGAATAGTTCGAGCGCTTTCTTGAAGTCGGCTTCCGCGAGAGGCCATTTCTTCATGCGCTCGTAGGTGACGCCGCGATAATAAAACGTCGACCAGCTTCCACGGTCGTTCTTCGGCGAGAGGTCCAGCACCTTCGTGTAATATTCCGCCGCGCGCTCGTAGGACTTGCGCGAGCGATGCAGATTGCCCAGCGCCAGCAGCGCTTCGGGATCTTCCGGCCGCGATTTCAGAATGCTTTCCAGATGCGCCTGCGCATCGTCCTTGCGTTCCAGCGTTTCGAGCGTGAGGCCGATTTGCAGATCGGCGTTCGGACGCAGCGGCGACGTTTTCGGCATCAGATCGTAAACGTCGATGGCGCGCTCGTATTGCTTGAGCCGGTCGTAGATGTCGGCAAGGCTCACGATGGCCAGCGGATGATCGGGCCGCAGATAGATCGCGAGCCGCAGATAGATCATCGGCACGAGTTCCTGCCCGCGCCGCGGGTTGGCCGAGCCGAGGCCATAAAGCACTTCCGCCGATCCCTCGACGGCGTCGCCGACGGTGGCCGGCAGCGGCTTGCCGTCGTTCAGCGTTTTCATGGCGGCGACCACGAGCGGATGACGCGGCAGCAGCGCGTCGAACGCCTTGTAGGCTTCGAGCGCCTTGTCGCGCTCGCCACGGCGGCCGTTGAGGCTTGCAAAGGCTTCGACGAGACGCAGCGTATTCTTGTCGGATTCGTAGGCCGCCTGCATGCGCTTGATCGCTTCGTCGGGCCTGCCAGCGACATCGTTGATCAGCGCGCCGTGAAAATCCCGGAACAGCGCCAGCGCCTGATTGTTCAGCGTGCCGATGGTTTCGAGAGCCTTGGCGTTATTGCCCGAGCCGACCCATGTCCAGGCCATCAGCAATGTGCCCGTCACGTCGTTGGCCTGGTTCATCTTGGCGCGCGAGAGATGCGTGCGCGCGGTGGCGTATTGCCCCTGCTTGATCGCCTTCACCGCGAGCGCGAGGCGCGCGAGGCCGTTGGTGTTTTCGCGCTTGACGATGTTCTCGGCGATGCGGAAGGCGTCCTCCATGTCGCCGTTCGACAGGGTCGCGACGAAGGCGCGGCCGGCGACTTCGACATTGCGCGGGTCGCGGCGCAGCACTTCGCGGAAATAGGTCGAGGCGGCCTGCGTATCGCTGGAGGCCCCGGCTAGAATGGCGGCAAGATAATTGCCGGTCAGCGTGTCGCCCGTTTCGACGGCAGGCGAGCGGAAGTCCGGCTCGCGGGCGCTGGCGGGGAACTGGACGAGGCAAACGGCCGCGGCGCAGATGGCGACAACGGATTTCGTCGTAAACAGGTTGAATTTCACGGGAACTCGCTCGGTTTTGCAGCCGGACCGTCGGCGGCATGCGCGTCGGAAACGCCAGAATCTCCTGCGAAGATGGCGGTTTTAGGCCTGTCCGGCAAGGGGCACAGTTTAAGTAGGGAGCGCCCAGGACCAATAAAAAGGCCGGGGATCATTCTCCCCGGCCAACTTCCCTTGCACGACACGACTTATCCCAGCGCGATCATCCGCTCGACGCTGGCGCGGGCGCGCACCGCGAGGGCCGGGTCGATCACGACTTCCTCGCGCAGATAGACGAGACTGTCCAAAATCTTGGGCAGGGTGATGCGCTTCATGTGCGGGCAGAGATTGCACGGCTTCACGAATTCCGTGACGCCGCCGGTCTCGGCCTGCACATTGTCGGCCATGGAGCATTCGGTGACGAGAAGCACGCGGGCGGGCTTTTTCGTCTTCACATAGTCGATCATTGCCGCCGTCGAGCCTGCGAAGTCCGACACCGCGATCACCTCGGGCGGGCATTCCGGATGGGCGATGATCTTGATCGAGGGATCGTCGGCCCTATAGCGATTGAGTTCGTCCGCCGTAAAGCGCTCGTGCACCTCGCAGGCGCCATGCCAGGCGATGATCTTCACCTTCGTGCGCGCCGCGACATATTTCGCCAGATACTGGTCCGGCAGGAAGATGACCGTGTCTGCGCCAAGGCTCTCGACGACTTTCACAGCGTTCGACGATGTGCAGCAGATATCGACCTCCGCCTTCACCTCGGCGGACGTGTTGACATAGGCGACGACGGGCACGCCGGGATAGGTCTTGCGCAGCAGGCGCACGTCCGCGCCCGTGATCGAAGCCGCGAGCGAGCAGCCCGCCTTCATGTCGGGGATGAGCACGGTTTTATCGGGGTTCAGCAGCTTCGAGGTTTCGGCCATGAAGTGGACGCCGCCCTGGATGATGATGTCGGCATCCGATTTCGCCGCCAGCTTGGCGAGCTGCAGGCTGTCGCCGACGACATCGGCGACGCAATTGTAGATCTCCGGCGTCTGGTAGTTGTGCGCCAGCAGAACAGCATTGCGCTGCTTCTTGAGGTCGTTGATCGCCTTCACGTAAGGCGCGTGGAATGGCCATTCGACCGAGGGGATGACGGCTTTCACCTTCTCGTAGAGATGGGCGGTCTCGCGTTCGACTTCCGGCGTCCAGGCGAGGTTGGGCATCGGCAAGACGCCGAACTTGCGGGCAGCCGCCGAGAGAACGGGCAGATTCACAGCGCCGGGAAGACGCGTCACGGCAAGGGGGCGTTCGGCGAGGACAGAGGCGGCTTCCATAACCTGACTCCTTTTACTCTATATGAGCATAAGAGGGTCCCGAGAAATCCGGCTCAAAGCCGGATGCGGTAACTACTTATGCTCGTTTCGAGTATAAATATAGCGCAAGTCCCCCCAAAAGAAAAGGGCGCGGCGGCTCGCGGGGGTCAACAATTCGTCGGGCCGTGTTTTCGCGCACACCCGGCTCCCTGCGGCGCGGTTGCGCTCGCGCCGTCGCATGTTAACCTTGCAGTCCCTCGCAACGCTGCGCAGATGGCTGAATTGCAAGACTTTCCGGGAGCGCCCTTTGAAATCCGCCCTTTTCTCGACGTGCAAATATCACGGCCCTTCGGCTGATGGCGGCTGGCCCGTCAGCGGGCGCGTCTATTCCTACGAGTCTGCCATGCATTCCATGCAGCAGAGCCTCGAGCAGTTTCGCATCGCCGACGAAGTCGGCTTCGACTGGGTGACGGTGGCCGAACATCACTTCGCGCCGTTCTCGCTGACTCCCAATCCGCTGATCATGGCCGGCGCGCTGACGCAGGTGGTGAAGCGCGCCAAGATTGCGCTGCTCGGCGCAAACATCCCGATCCTCAACCCGATCCGCGTCGCCGAGGAAATGGCGATGCTGGACACGATGAGCGGCGGGCGCGTCGTCGCGGGCATGTTGCGCGGCACCGCCAACGAATACGTCACCTACAACATCAACCCGGCGGAATCGCGCGGGCGCTTCGAAGAGGCGCTGCAACTCATCAAGATGGCCTGGACGGAGACCGAGCCCTTCGGCTGGCAGGGCCGCTATTACGAATATCGCACCATCTCGCTCTGGCCGCGTCCGGTGCAGAAGCCGCATCCGAAAATCTACATGTCCGGCTCCTCGCCGGAGTCGGGTGAGTTTGCTGCGAAGAACCGCATCGGCCTCGGCTTCGCCGTCACAAACGTGCCGCTGGCGAAGAAGGCGCTCACCTATTTTCGCGGCCAGGCGAAAGAGCACGGCTGGGAGCCCGAGCCCGAAGACGTGATCTATCGCCTCGGCGTGCATTGCGCGGAGACCGACGATCAGGCGCTCGAAGACTTGCAGGAAGCGACGAAAGGCGCGCCGAAGACCAGCCTCACCATGTCCAACCGCGCGCTCGAAGGCGCGATCGCATCGACAGGCTATTACGGCCGCGACATCGAGAGCCAGCGCCAGCGTCTCATGCCGAGCGACCTGAAAACGCGCATCGACAACGGGCAAATCCTGCTGGGCTCGCCTGACACCATCGTGCAGCAGATCGAGCGCATCAAGCGCGAGCTCGATTGCGGCGTGCTCGATTTCACCGTTGCGCACCAGATGGGCGCGAAGACCAACCGCTCCATCGAGCTTCTGGGCGAAAAAGTCGTGCCGCGCATCGCCAACTGGTGAGCCGCTTCAAATCTCGGAAATGCGAAAATGACCGATCATATTCAATTTACGGAGAGCGGCGAAGGCGATCCTGTCGTCTGCCTCCTCGATAGCAGTGCGACTGCATTGACGGATGCGCTGTCGGAAGATTTCGCGATCCTCAGGCGTGCGCCTGAAACATTTTCGGGCGCGAACGCCGTTGCGCGCGCTGAAGCGCTTCTCGCCGTCGCGGATGCGCGCGGGCTTTCAAGCTTCGCGCTTCTCGCCCAGGGCGAGGATTGCGCGACTGCGCTGGCGGCCGCGGCGCTGCGCCCGCAGGCGATCGAAACGCTGGTGCTGATGTCGCCGCGCGCGCTCGACGAACATGGTTCGCCGCGGGATATTTCCCTCGCCGGTCTCCTCGGCAAGGTGGAAGCGCAGACGCTTGCGCTGTTCGGCACGCGCAGCGCCATCGCCTCTCCAGCGATGGGCGGACGTTACAAGCGCGCGCTCGCAAAATGCCATCTCATCTATGTTTACGATGCCGACGACATCGCGGGCGAGCGGCTCGAAGCCGTCAGCGAAGTCGTGCTCGATTTTCTCAAGCGGCGCGAAGCGTTTCTCGTCAGCAACAAGGACGGGCGCGCCCATGCCTGAGTCGAACCTTCATGTCTGCAAGGAGGACGCACATGCGTAAATTCGGTTTCGCTTTGTCGGCGTTGGTTTTCGTGACTGTCGCCACCGCGTCGACGACCATGTTCTCCGAGCCTGCCGCCGCGCAAGCGACCTGCCGCAACAAATGCAACGACGAGGAACAGGCTTGCCTCTCGCGCACTGGCAACAAGGGACAATGCGGCAATCGCGCCAAGGAATGCGCCGCCAAGTGCAAGTGAACGCGGTGCAAGTGAGCGCTGTACCGGCGCCTGAACCTGTCGGCACGGATTCTATGCCACGATGCTGAAATCCGCCGCCGTCAGCGCGGGAATTCCCGTCAGGCTTGCGATCTGGACGCGCGCGCCCGCGCCGTTGCCGTCGATATCGAAATAAAGCGCGCCGTTCGTGTTGTTGTAAATAAAGCGCTGGTCCGTATCGGTAGCAACGCCTGTTGCATTCGAAGCGAATTGGATTGCCGCAAGTGAGCCGACGACCAGACCGCCGCCGAACAGCGAGGCGGATATTTCGATCTGGTCTTCCGCGGCAAAGTCGCGGATGCCGTCGCGGTCGGCCGCGACATTGCTCAGCACGAAGACGTCCGTCCCCGCATTGCCGAACAAGGTGTCGATACCCGCGCCGCCGATCAGCCGGTCGTTGCCGGCGTTGCCAGTCAGCGTATCCGCGCCGGCATGTCCCATCAGCGTGTCGGCGCCCGAAGCGCCGAAGATCGAATTGACGAAATCGTTGCCCTGCAAGGTCAGGCCCGTCGTCACGTTGGCGTAAAGGCGCTCGATATATTGGCCATTCGCGAGCGTATAATCGACGCTGGCGTAGACAAAGTCGAGCGCGCCATCGGCTGAGCCCTCGTGGATGACGTCGCTGGCGTTATCGACATAATATCTGTCGTTGCCGCCGCCGCCAGTCATGTCGTCCGCGCCGCCACGGCCGTCGAGTATGTCGTCGCCGCCGCCGCCGTTGAGCGTATCGATCCCGCCATTGCCCTGGATATTGTTGGCGAGTTCGTTGCCGGTCAGCGTCAGGCCCGTCGCGCCGGCGTTACCGTAAAGGAATTCGATCGACTGCCCGGCGCCGAGCGTATAGTTGACGCTCGCATAGACGCGGTCTGTTCCCTGTGCGCCAGTCTCTGTTGTCGTATCGCCGGCATTGTCGACATAGAATCTGTCGTCGCCTGCGCCGCCGGTCATCGCATCTGCGCCGCCGCGGCCATTGATGGTGTCGTTGCCGGCGCCGCCGTTGATCAGGTTTGCGGCGTTGTTGCCGGTCAGCGTATCCGCCTGTCCCGAACCCGTGAGGTTCTCGATGCTCACGAGCGTATCCAGACCCGCGCCGATCGTATCCTGCGCGCCGGCGAGCAGCAGGCTGACAGTTACGCCGCTCGCCGCGCCTGCGTAACTTGCGGTGTCCGTGTCGCTGCCGCCGTCGAGTCTGTCGTTCCCGGTCCCGCCGGTCAGCGTGTCGTTGCCGGCAAGCCCTTCCAGCGTGTCGTCGCCGCCGTTGCCGTTCAACGTATCGTTGCCGGACTCGCCGACGATGCGATTGGCGGTGTCCGAACCACCGAGGATCATGCCGCTCGTCAGTCGCGCGACGAACGTCTCGATCTCCGAGGCGGACGCGAGATTGTAATTGACGTAAGCGTCGACGCGGTCTGCCGTTCCCTGGCCGGCGTTTTCTACAATCAGGTCGCTCGACTGCCATATGTAGTAACGGTCGTTGCCGAGTCCGCCGGTCAGAATGTTGACGGCGGTCGTGTCGCTGATCAGCGTATCGTCGAACGCGGAACCTATGACGTTTTCGACGCTGGAGAGCGTGTCGAAGCCCGCGCCGATTGTATTCTGCGCCAACGAAACGATCCGCAAATCGACGGAAACTGCGCTGCCGGCGTCATTGTAATCGGCGGTGTCGTTGCCGGAACTGCCGATGAGTTGATCGTTGCCCTCGCCGCCATTCAGCACGTCGTTGCCGGCGTCGCCGCTCAGATAATCGTTGCCGGCGTCGCCATAGAGCAAATCGCCTCCGTTGTATCCATAGAGTTGGTCTTCGTCCGCACCGCCGTGCAATTCGTCCACACCGCCTGCGCCATAGAGCCTGTCGAAGCCGTTGCCGCCCTCGGCAAGGTTATTTGACGTGTCGCCGGTGTCCCCAGTCGTGCGACCGGTCAAGATATCATCATCGCCGTCGCCGCCGTAAATTGCATCCGAGCCGATATCGCCGAACAGAACATCGCGATCGCCATCGCCGAAAATCGCATCGTTGCCGCTTCCGCCATAAATTGTGTCGAAGCCATCAAAGCCGTGAATCGTGTCATTGCCGGCCAGCGCGTAGATCGTTTCAAAGCTGGTTGTTCCGTCGATCGCGTCGTCACCCTGCGTGCCGGCGGTTGCGAAAGTCCCCGCGAAATCCTGTGCGCTCAGGGACGCCGGCGAAGTGCCGGAAAACTCGACCACGAAATCGGTGGAATCCAGAACGAAGTTATCATTCGTGTCGTGGATCAGAAGCGTTCGCATAGCGCCGGAGCTTGCTACACGGGCCCACCATATCTGGGAAAATCCCGTTCCGATGTCGCTGCCGGGCAAAGCTGCGCCGACCGTGAAATTGAATCCCGTGATTTCGCCGCGGAATACCGCCGGGCGCGATACCGAGATTTCGAGACGGTCGTTTTCACCGGACGGATTGAAGTCGAGCACGCGATCGAAGGAGGCCGCCGTGGAATGGTTCGTGGACCAGGCGAAGCGATCATTACCTGTACCACCGGTCAGAATATCCGCGTTAAGGCCGCCGTTCAGGTAATCGTTGCCGTCGCCGCCGTCGATCGTGTCGTTCAGGTTCTCGCCGTAGAGCTGATCGTCACCGCCGTCGCCGTAGAGAAGGTCGTTGCCATTGAAGCCTATGATGTAATCGTTTTCGGATCCCCCGTGCAATTCGTCGACGCCGGCGGCGCCGTACATTTCATCGGCGCCGCTGCCGCCATCGGCAAAGTTATAGAGAGCGTCGAGCACGTCGTTACTCGAACGTCCGGTATAAATCTCGTCGCTATCTGCGCCGCCGTTCAGTGTGTCCGAGCCGATGCCACCAAACATCTGGTCGAATCCGGTCCCGCCATTCAGCGTGTCGTTGTTATCGCCGCCTTCGATCCAGTCATGGCCATCATCGCCGTTGATCGTATCGTTGCCGGCTTGTCCACGCAGAAAGTCCGAGCCGCCCGATCCATTGATCGTGTCGTTGCCCGTCGCGCCGTAATAAGTGTCGCTGAGATTGGTCCCGTTGAACGTGTCGTCCCCGGGTGTTCCTACATTGGCGAATGCGCCCGTTGCGAAATCGGCCGCTGCCAAAGATGCGGGCGACGTTCCCGAGAATTCCACCACGAAATCGGTTGAATCCAGAATGAAGTTGTCGTTGAGATCGCTGATCAGCAGCGTACGTTCTTCACCGGGATTGCCGATCCTCGCCCACCAAAGCTGCGAAAAGCCTGTACCGAGATCGCTGCCGGGCAACGCCGCGCCGATGGTGAAGTTGAAGGCTGCAATCTCGCCGCGGAATGTTGCAGGCCGCGGTGCGCTGATCTGGATGCGGTCGGCCTCGCCCGCGGGATTGAAGTCGAGGACGCGGTCGTAGGCGGCGGCTGTGGAATGCTGCGACGACAGCGCCCAGACGAAGCTGTCGTTATCGCCACCGCCCAGCATGTCGTCCGAACCCGCACCGCCTTCGATTGTGTCGCTGCCGGCGCTGCCATAAAGCGTGTCGTTGCCGTTTTCTCCCAGCAGACTGTCGTTTCCGTTCCCGCCATCGAGTGTGTCGTTACCATCGTCACCCTCTAGAAAATCGCCTCCGTCGTCACCACTCATACTGTCATTGCCGCTGCCGCCGCGAAGGACATCGTTATCCGCACCGCCGTGAAGCTCGTCGGCGCCCGAAGATCCGAAGAGAAAATCGCGTCCGCCGTCGCCGTAGGCATAATTAGAGGTCGTGTCGAGGAAGTCGCCATAGTTGCTGCCGGTGTAGAGTGTGTCACTGTCGTCGCCGCCAAAGAGCGCATCCGAACCTGCCTCTCCAAACAGCACATCCAGTCCGCCGCCGCCGTACAGCGTGTCGTGATCGCCGCCGCCGTACAGCGTGTCGTGGTCTTCGTTGCCGTATAGCGTATCGTGACCGGCGCCGCCGTAAATATTGTCGGGGCCTAGGAGACCATTGATCGTATCGTCGCCGCCGGCGCCGTAGAGATGGTCGCTGTTGGCCGTGCCATCCATAATGTCGTTGCCGGTCGTGCCGGCGGTGACGAACAGGGTGTTGGTAAAGTCCTGGACGCTCAGCGAGGCCGGTGAGGTTCCCGAAAACTCGACGACGAAATCGCTCGTATCCAGAATGAAATTGTCGTTGGTGTCACTGATCAGCAAGGTGCGTTCTGCGCCGGGATTGCCAATGCGCGCCCACCAGATCTGCGAAAAGCCTGGGCCTACATCGCTGCCGGGAAGCGCCTCGCCGATGGTGAATGTGAAGCCGGTGAGTTCGCCACGGAACACGGCGGGGCGCGGCGTCGTAATTTGCAGCCGATCGTTCTCACCGGCAGGGTTGAAGTCGAGGATGCGGTCGAAATTTGTCGCCGTCGAGTAAAATGACAAGGACGACCAGTTGAAGCGATCGGCCCCACTTCCACCGATGAGCGTGTCAGCGCCATCCTGCCCTTCCAAAAAGTCGTTGCCCTCTCCACCGTCGAGCGTATCGTTTCCGGAAT
Source organism: uncultured Hyphomicrobiales bacterium (assembly GCA_903847605.1). Classification (GTDB taxonomy): domain Bacteria; phylum Pseudomonadota; class Alphaproteobacteria; order Rhizobiales; family Beijerinckiaceae; genus Terripilifer. Next base: position 134,500 of record CAINED010000076.1, read on the forward strand.
TGCCGTAAAGCTGATCGTTTCCACCTTCGCCGAAAAGGAAGTCGCCGGCCGAACCACCATAGAGGTAGTCCAAATCTGCTCCACCGTGCAGCTCGTCTATGCCGCCCGCGCCAAGGAGCGTGTCAGTGCCGGCCCCTCCATCGGCGAAATTGAAGTTGAGGTCGCTCTGGTCGTCGTAACCTCTTCCTGTGTAGATTGTATCGCTGTCGGCTCCGCCATAAAGCGAATCCGAACCCCACCCTCCAGAAATGGTGTCGGATCCGCTGCCGCCGTCGAGTGTGTCATTTCCTGATCCAAGCGTCAGCAAGTCGCTGCCAGTCAGGAATGCAGAGGCTGAAGTCGCCGAATAAATATCTGCGAGCGGCAGCGAACCTGTGCTGAGCGAAAACGTCCCGAGGACGGAGAGGCTCGGGTTGAGAATCTCGATCAGGTTGTAGGCGCCGCCCGCGGGCAGTTCGGGGTCGCCGACGTACGTGAAGCCCGAACCGGAGTAGCGGATAATGAGTCCATTACTGAGTTCGATTTCATACGAATTGGGCAGAGCGGCCCTGACCAAAACAAGCGTTGCTCCGGAAGCGCCCGGCCAGAACGAATCGAGCGAAATGCTTGGACCAGGAATGTCTATGAACGCCATAATGTGAATCCCGGTTTCGTTCGAAATGAACCCGCGACGAACATCGCCTCATATGTGAGTGCGAGCTACCAGCGGCAAAGCTACCCCAAATCAGAATGTTATGACAACCGCTGCCGTTGCAGTACCGCAGGGAACAACTCGATCGCGCCAGGGGAATGATCCGTATCGTACGTTCGCGCGTACACACGTCAGCGCGCCATATCGCTCGTTCCAAATAAGCGCGGAGTTTCATGATGTTGCGAAATATCGCATCGGCGACGGCTTTGGCTGCATTCTGTCTGGCGGCTGCCACGCCGGCGAAGGCCGAGTTGACATCGGGCATCTGGGCGCGCGGCGATGGCAATGCAAAGGTGCGCATATCGCCCTGCGGCGGCAGCCTGTGCGCCGTCAACGTGTGGATCCGCAATCCCGGCTCGGAAAAGGTCGGCGACCGGCTCGTCATGACCGTCAAGCCCACATCGCCCGGCGTTTATGAGGGATCCGCGTTCGATCCGCAACGCAACCTGCGTTTTTCCAGCCGCATCACGCTCAACGGCAACAGCATGACGACAAGCGGATGCGTTCTCGGCGGTATCATTTGCCGGACTGCGTCATGGACCCGTGAATAGGCCGGTCCATTGCGAGGCGTGATCGCGGCCATAAAAGCCTATGCGCATCATCCCGACTGGCGCGTCGCGACAGCGAACGGCGTGGCGCTTCTGGTCGCCAGCAACCAGCCCTTCTATCCGCTCTACGTCTGGTGGCTTGTCGGAGCCGATGCCGCCCTTGTTTCTCTCGTGACGTGGTTCTCCACGACTTTCTTCCTGCTAGTGCCGCATTTCTCCCGATACAATGCGACTGCGGGCCGCGTTCTGCTGGCCGCGACCGGCGCGGGCAATACGTTCGTGTGCGCCTGGGCTTTCGGCGTGCAATCGGGCGTCGAACTGTTTCTTGTTCCCTGCGCGTTGCTCGCCGTCCTGCCGTTTCATCGGCGCGAATGGAAAATTTCCCTCAGCCTGCTTGCGGCCGGCGCGGCTCTATTTGTCGTGCTTCACAATCGCTACGGCGCGCTCCTGGTATCGCTCGACGCGGCGCAGACTGCGAGCTTCCTGAATTTGCATATCTACAGCGTTGTTGCGCTCGCGATCTATCTCGTCTGGTCGTATGCGGGAACATGGTCGGGCAAGAATGACAAAGAAAAAAGGGACCACGGCGCCGCAACGCCGTAGTCCCTTGCTTCATTCCAGTGATCCCTGCGCCTATTTCGCGTTGGGATTGGCGATCTTCCAGGGATCGCGCACGTTCGGCACCGTCATGATGTCGATATTGACGAGCTTGCCATCGCGCTTCTCGACACGACGAAGGTACATGTTCTGAATGATGTCACGCTCGACCGGATCGATCGAGATCGGCCCGCGCGGGCTGTCCCATTTGCGGCCCTTGGCGAAAGCGATGAACTGGTCGCCGTTGATCTTCGGTCCGATTTCCGAGATCGCATCATACATGAGACGCATGCCGTCCCATGCGCCGACGGATCCGGCGTCCGGCACGGCGTTGGGGCCGAACATTTCGACCAGCGTCTTGCGCAGCAGCACATTCTGCGGATTAGTGTTGGTCTCCGTATAGTGGAAGCCGGAGATCGTGCCGATCACGTCGTCGCCGATGCTGGGCAGGTAGACTTCCTGCACCTCGCCGCTGCCCGCGAGCTTGATGCCCTTGTCCTTCAGGCCGCGCTTGGCGAATTCGCGCACGATGGCGATCGACGGCGCGCCTGCCGGCATGAACATGTAGACGACTTCGGGATTCGCATTGGCGGCGCGCTCCATGTAGGGCGCGAAATCCGTCGTCGAGAGCGGAATGCGCTCCTGCCCGAGAATCTTCACGCCCAGCTTGTTGGCATGGCCGGCGACCGCCGCCTGAATGTCGTGCCCGGGCGCATAGTCGCTGACCAGAATATAAACGCTCTTGATCTTTTCTTTTTCGAACCAGGCGGGAATGGGCTCCGCAAACATGTTCACCGTGAAGCTGGTGCGCACGAAATAGGGCGACTTGCGCGTGATGATGGCCGTGCCCGAGTTCATGATGACCGCGGGAACCTTCGCTTCCGTGATCAGCTCGGCGACAGCGAGCGCTTCGGGCGTCAGCGAAAAGCCCGTGAGGAAGGAAACCTTCTCGCGCAGGATCATTTCTTCGGCGAGCTGGCGCGTGCGCGCGGGGTCGCCGGCGTTGTCGCGATAGATGATTTCGATCTTCGATCCCTTGATGCTGTCGCCGTGAATTTTCTGAAACGCTTCCACGGATTGCTTGAATTGCGTGCCCCATACGGCGAAGGGGCCCGAGAACGGCGCGAGAAGGCCGATCTTCACGGTTTGAGCGAATGCGGCGGTCGTCGACATGACGAGCGATCCCGCCAGAGCAAGTTTCAGCAAGAATTTCATTCGATCCTCCCGGGCCGCTCCAGGTGGCGGCGTACCTGCATCTTAGCCGGAAAATTCTCGGTCGTAACCCGGTCAAAATCCAGATCGAAACGCCCGATCCCGGCAATCACGCCACGATCGTGAAGTCCCCCGCTGTGAGAACGGGTATCCCCGTCAGCGATGCGATCTGGACGCGCGCCGTTGCGCCGTTGCCGTCGCTGTCGAAATAAAGCGCGCCGTTCGAAGTGTTGTAGATGAAGCGGTCGTCGCCATCGCCCGCGACGCCGGTTCCGTTCGCGGCGAACTGGGTTGCAGCAAGCGAACCCGCAACGAGCCCGCCGCCGAAGAGCGCGGCTGAAACTTCGATCCTGTCGCCTGCCGCGAAGTCTCGAATGCCGTCGCGGTCGGCTGCGAGGTTCTGCAGCACGAATGTGTCCGCGCCCGCATTGCCGAACAGCGTGTCGATGCCCGCGCCGCCGATCAGGCGATCGTTGCCGGCATTGCCGGTCAGCGTGTCCGCGCCGTCGTGACCCATCAGCGTATCGTTGCCTGATGCGCCGAAGAGCGCATTGACGAGTTCGTTGCCCTGCAGTGTAAGGCCCGAAGAGGAATCGGCATAGAGGCGCTCCACATAGACGCCCGCGCCGAGCGTATAGTCGACGCTCGCATAGGCGATGTCGAGCGTCCCTTCGCTCGCACCCTCGTGCAACACGTCTGCGGCATTGTCGATATAATATTTGTCGTTGCCATTGCCGCCGGTCATGTCATCGATGCCGCCGCGACCTTCGAGAATGTCCGCGCCGTCGTGGCCGAACAGCGTGTCGTTGCCTGTATTGCCCTGAACGTTGTTGGCGAGTTCGTTGCCGTGCAGGGTCAGCGCCGTCGCGCCGGCATTGGCGAACAGGAACTCGATGGTCTGGCCTGCGCCGAGCGTATAATTGACCGTGGTGAAGACGCGGTCGCTGCCTGCGTTGCCGGTCTCGACGACGATATCGCCGGCATTGTCGACGAAGTAGCGATCGTCGCCCGCGCCGCCGGCCATCGTGTCGACGCCTTCGCGTCCGTTGATTGTGTCGTTGCCACCGCCGCCGTTGATCGTGTTGGCGCTATTGTTGCCGGTGAGCGTGTCGTTGAAGGCCGAGCCGATGAGAGTTTCGATATTGGCCAGCGTGTCCGTGCCTGCGCCGAGCGTGTTTTGCGCGGTCGCCAGCAGCAGGCTGACTGTTACTGCGGATGTCGCTGTCGCGTAGGTCGCGGTGTCGGTGTCCGCGCCGCCGTTCATCACGTCGTTGCCGGCGCCGCCGTCGAGCGTATCGTTGCCATTGCCGCCATTCAGCGTGTCATTGCCATCGAGACCGTTCAGCGTATCGTTTCCGCCATTGCCATTCAGCGTGTCGGCGCCGGTGTTGCCATCGATGCGATTGGCGGTGTCGGAGCCACCGAGCGACATGCCCGTAGTCAGGCGCGCGATCATGGTTTCGATCTCTGAGGTCGCGCCGAGCGTGACGTTGGCGAAAGCCTCGACGCGATCTGCCGTGCCCTGACCGGCAAGCTCGATGGCGAGGTCCGTCGACTGGTAGAGATAGTAGCGGTCGTTACCGAGGCCGCCGCGCAATTCATTGGCGGCGATGAGATCGCTGATGAGCATATCGTTGAAGTTCGAGCCTATCAGGTTCTCGATGCTTACAAGCGTATCCGTCCCTGCGCTTCCTGTGTTCTGCGCCCCGGCGACCCGCATGTCGATATCGACCGCCGCGGAAGCGCCCGCGTAGCTCGCCGTGTCGATATCCGCGCCGCCATCGAGCAGATCGTTGCCCAGGCCGCCGTTCAGAGTATCGTTGCCGGCGAGGCCGGACAGCGTATTGGCGCCATCGCTTCCGGTCAGGACGTTTGCACTGCTATTGCCGGTCATATCTATATTCGTAAGGCCACTCGCGGCTATCGCGAGGACGCCCGTCTCCAAAGTCAACACGCCATCAAGAGTCGTATCGCCATCGACAACGAGATTGTTGACGGCGATATCGACGGCGCCAATGTTAACATTCAGTGCGAAGGGATTTACCAGGACCAGCTTGTCGCCGTCGGATGCGCCGGCCAGCGCATCTCCAAGCGTCGCAAAGACGCCTTCCAGATTTTGGCTTGGCGCAGGTTCGAACCGCTCCCAGGCGATCGTGGGGCCGCTTGGCGCGAGCATGACTACATTGTCGATATGGCCCTGCTCCGCCCCGACTACGAATTCTCCGAGAATCTGAATTTCGACAATATTCGAAAGCGCTTCTTGTATTTGCTCATCGGTTGCGACTGCTCCGGTCCCGCTGCCAATGCGCCAGTTCGACGTCGAGTTGAGCGTCACGGAATTGTGCAGCCACACATTGCTTGCGGGCGATGGCAAATCCAGGACGATTGAGATCGTGGCGCCGGAAATTCTTATGTCAGGCCCATCGTAGTTCACATTCCCGACGCACAGAACGTCGTATGAAAACGTTCCGCCGAAGAAGTTGCTCTTGTCTCCGAGAAATTTTGGTGGCGCGTAATAAAAGACAGAGTCTCCAAGAACGGCATCGACAAAAGTGAAATCGTGTCCGATCGGGTCAAAACCTTGACTTTGCACATCTCCGAACACAGTCCAGTTTTCAGCGCTTTCATCGAAGGTCGACGCAATCAAGAGCGGCGTCGTCATGTCCAAAGGTCTTGAAGTAAGGCGAACATTGTCCAATGAAGATGTATCAATTCCGCTGGCGTGATCGCTCAGGATCTGGATTGAAGCGACAGCGGACAGAACGTTGTAAATCTCCGCTGCAGACGCGCGCGCTCCGCCGATCGAACTCACCCGCCAATTCGCGGTTGCGTCAAGTACAACATTGAATGTCTGCCAGTTCGTCGACAAATCCGGCAGGTTGATAACCAGAACTGTGCCGTTGACGCCGATGAGGCGGATGTCCGCATAATTGAATGAGCCGAGCAAAGTTTCTTTCATATCGAAGCTCAAAACGCCGCGATAGAATTCAGACAGATTTCCGATAAATTCCGGCCCGGCTACGTAATATAAATCAGGGGACGCATCGTCCGTACCCGTGAGGTATCCGCCGGGATTTCCGCCAGTGGGGACATAGGCCAAAGTCCCCGAGCCAACGATGGTCCAGCCCTCGGAATCCACATTGAAGTCGCTCAATATTTCCGTCATGTTTGCCTCCATGCGGGAGTGATAGATTTTGGATCGAAATAGATTTTTGAAAATCTTGCGAGTTCAGCCGGCAAAGTGTCAAGCAAGTAATGTAGGCGGCGCTCCCCGGACAGCCCCGCCCGGTTTCACGACTTTCACGAAAACCTGACGCCCGTCCCATTTCGTGGCGCTGGACCTTTGGCGCGATATGGGCAGAATGGGCACAGGCCAGACCGTTCGCGGCGGGAGATCGCACGGCTCGGCATCGAAGGAGGAGGGGCCAATGGCCAAAATCGCACTGAATGTGGATGGGAAGTCGCATACGATCGACGCCGATCCCGATATGCCCTTGCTTTATGCGTTGCGCGACGATCTCGGTCTGCGCAACCCGAAATTCGGCTGCGGCCTCGCGCAATGCGGCGCCTGCACCGTAATCGCCGATGGCGAGGCGATCCGCTCCTGCGCAACGCCAGTGGACGCTGCCTCCGCGCACAAGATCGTGACGCTGGCCGGCCTCGGCGGCGGCAAGGCGCACAAGCTGCAGGAAGCCTTCATCGCCGAGCAGGTGCCGCAATGCGGCATGTGCATCAACGGCTGGATCATGACCGCCGCGGCCTTTCTCGAGAAAAATCCAAAGCCGACCGAGGCGCAATTCAAGGAAGCGCTGACCGGCATCAAATGCCGCTGCGGCACGCATATGTCCATCATGCGCGCGCTGCTGCGCGCGGCTCAGGCTTGAGGGAGGCTGACATGAATCATCAGATCAATCGCCGTCACTTCCTCGCAGGCGCGGGCGCGCTCACCGTTTCCGTCGTTCTTCCGGGCGTCGAGGCCCGCGCTTTCGTCGCCACGGCCGGCACGGCGCTACGGCCGCCGCTCGATCCGAAGCGGCTTGCCTCCTACATTTCCATCAATACCGATGGCAGCGCGGTGGCCTATTTCGGCAAGATGGACATGGGTCAGGGCACCGATGTCGGCGTCGCGCAGATGGTCGCCGAGGAACTCGACCTTCCCGCAGAGCGCGTCCACATCGTCATGGGCGATACGGGCACCAGCGTGAACCAGGGCGGTGCGTCGGGCTCGACCGGCGTGCAGATGGGCGGCGTGGCGCTGCGCAATGCGGCAGCCGAAGCGCGGCTCATCCTCGTCGAGATGGCGGCGAAACATCTGGGCGTCGCCGTCGACGATCTCACCGTCGATAACGGCATGATCTCGGCGAAGAACGATCCGGCGAAGCGCGTCAGTTATGGCGAACTCATCGGCGGGCGCTGGTTCGATGCCGAAATCGGCTGGAACGGCCTGATGGGCAATCCGCTCGGCCTCAAGACTCGCGCCAAACTGAAGGATCCCAAGACCTACAAGGTCTATGGCAAATCCGCTCCGCGCCGCGACGTCGCCGCCAAGGTGCTCGGCAATGCCGACATGGTCATCGACATCAAGCTGCCGGGCATGCTGCACGGCCGTACGATCATGCCGCCGGTCGCCGGCGCGGTGCCCGTCTCCTTCGACGAAAGCTCGGTGAAACATATTCCCGGCGTCAAGGTCGTTCACGAGAAGGGCTTTCTGGGCGTCGTCGCGCCACGCGAATGGGATGCGATCAAGGCCTCGCGCGAGTTGAAGGTGACATGGTCGGACGCCAAGCCTGCCTTCGTCGAGCAGAAGGATATTTACCGGCACATCCTGAATGCGTCGGTTGCGAAGTCCGGCGGCGACAAGGCCAATACCGAGAAGGCGAAACTGGACGAAGCCTTCAAGGGCGCGGTGCGCATCGTTGAGGCAACCTACGAATTTCCGTTCCAGTCGCATGCCAGCTTCACGCCGGGCATCGCCGTCGTGGATTACCAGCCGAACGGCATCACGACGCTGTGGACGGGGTCGCAGAAGCCGCATTATGCCGCGGATGGCGTCGCCAATATTCTCGGGCTGAAGAGCGAGCAGGTGCGCGGCATCTGGACTCCCGGCGCAGGCTGCTATGGTCGCAACGATGCGGGCGATGCGGCCGTTGGCGCGGCGATCCTTTCGAAAGCCGTGGGCAAGCCCGTGCGTTACCAGATGATGCGCCATGAAGGCACGGGCTGGGATCCGAAGTCCCCGGCGTCGGTGCATCGCGTGCGCGCGGGTCTCGACAAGGACAACAAGGTGATCGCGTGGCACTTCCACTCGAAATCCTTCGACCGCCTCAACGTGCATTCGAACGAGAGCAATGCGGCAGACAATCTCTTCGGTCAGATGACGGGCGCGAAGCCGAAGCCGCAACTCACCTATGGCACGCCGGCGGAATCCTATCGCTTCCCCGCCAAGGCGCTGACATGGGATGTGATCCCGCCGATGCTCGAACATTCCTCGCCGCTGCGTACATCGCATCTGCGCGATCCGCTCGGGCCGGAAATTCACTTCGCCAGCGAAAGCTTCGTCGATGAAGTGGCGTTCGCCATCGGCGTCGATCCCATCGACTTCCGCTTGCAGCACGCCGAGAACGCGCGCGACAAGGATGTCATTCGCGCGGCGGCGGAGAAGTCCGGCTGGCAGAAGCATACGGCGGCGCGGCGGCAGCGGCGCGGCGACATAGCCTTCGGTCATGGCGTCGCCTATGCGCAACGGAACGGCACCCGCGTCGCCATCGTTGCGGAAGTCGAGGTGAACCTGAAGACCGGCGCTGTCTGGGGCAAGAAGTTCACCGTCGCGCATGATTGCGGCGTGGTGATCAATCCGCAATTGCTGACGCAGACCATCGAGGGCAATATCGTGCAGGCGCTGAGCCGCGCGACGCTCGAAGAGGTGAAGTTCGACGGCAAGAACGTGCTGAGCGTCGACTGGGAGACCTATCCGATCCTCGACATCACGCAGAAGCCCGAGACCATCGACGTCGTGCTGATCAACAGGCAGGAATTGCCGCCAACCGGCGCGGGCGAAGGCTCGATGCGCCCGGTTACAGCTGCGGTCGCCAATGCGATTTACGACGCGACGGGCATCCGCATCCGTCAGGCGCCGTTCACGCCCGAGCGCATCCGGGCCGGCCTCGCCTGATATCCGGGTTGAACAAAGCGCGGCGGAACTTGTTTCCGTCGCGTTTTTCTTGCGGCGCAGGATTTAATTGATGACATCGAACAGCAGAATGTACGGACACCGCGCGCGCATCGGTTACACCTCGCCGCCGCTGACAACAGAGGTCTTCCCGTACGAATTCTACAAGATCGTGCCCGATGGGGTGACGCTGGTGGTCACTTCGCTCGCCATCACCGTGCGCAGCAAGGACGAAGTCGACAATTCCTACGACATCAGCATGAAGGCCGCGCGCGAAATGGCGGCTTCAAGATGCGATCTCATCTGCCTCGGCGGCGTGCCGATCAACATGTCGCGCGGCGCAGCCAATGCGAAACAGATGATCGTCGATCTCGAGAGCGAGCTTGGGGTCAAGGTATCGACCAGCGCCTCGGCGCAGGAAAAGGCGATGGGACTTCTCGGCTGCAACAAGCTGGTCGTCTGCCATCCCTATGAAGAGAAGGATACCGACCGCATCGCCAGCTATGGCGCGCATTTCGGCGGACAGATTCTCGGTGCGCGCGGCTGGGGCAGCCCGTTCAACCAGATCGGACGCGTGCCGCAGGACGCGGCGCTGATCATGGGCCGCGAGCTGATGAAGAAACATCCCGACGCCGATACCATCCTGATGCCGTCTCCGCACTGGCCGACGATCGGCGCCATCGACATCCTCGAGAAGGAATTCGGCGTGACCGTGCTGACGGCCTTGCAGGCGATCGTCTGGGATGCGTTGCGCCGCACCGGCATCGACGAGAAGATACAGGGCTACGGACGGTTGTTCCGGGAGTTCTGATCGAGGAAGGCCGCAGATGATGGCAGCGCGTTTGGCGAACACGGGATTTGCGGCGATGCTGTTTGCACTGGCCGCCAGCGCGCAGGCGGCCTGGGCGCAAGGCGGCGCAGATTTCTATCGCGGCAAGCAAATCACAATGCTGGTGGCGAGCGGCGCAGGCGGCGGCTACGATGTTTATGCGCGCACGTTTGCGCGCCATGCCTCGCGCCATCTGCCGGGTTCTCCTGTCGTCGTCGCACGCAACATGCCGGCGGGCGGCGGACTGCAGGCGGCGCTGACACTTTACAATGTCTCCGATAAGGACGGGTTGACCATCGGCGCGCTGACGAACGGCGTCGCGCTTGATCCTCTATTCGGCCATCCCGGCGCGAATTACGATGGCCGCAAATTCGGCTGGATTGGCTCCATCGGCAAATTGCAGAACATCTGCGCGACCTGGCACACAAGCCCGGTAAAGACCATCGCCGATGCGCGCGCACGCGAGGTTGTCGTTGCCGGCGCGGGCGCGACTTCCAACAGCGCGATCATGCCGCGCATCGCCAACGAACTTCTGGGCACGCGTTTTCGCATCATCACGGGTTACGATCCGAACGCCGGCCTCAACAAGGCGATGGAAGGCGGCGAGGCCGAGGGCATATGCGGCCTGTCATGGTCGACCCTGAAAGCATCGCGGCCCGACTGGATTCGCGACAGCAGGCTCAACGTGCTCGTGCAGTTCGGCATGGAAAAGCTGCCCGACTTACCGAATGTGCCGGCAGCGCTCGATCTCGTCACCGACGAATCCAGACGCAAGGTTCTCGAACTCATTCTGATCCGCCAGGAAGTAGGCCGGCCCTTTGCGACACCGCCGGCCATACCGGCAGACAGGCTCGCCATCCTGCGCGCCGCTTTCGACGCGACCATGCAGGACAGCGAGTTCCGCGCCGAAGCGGCCAAGCTGAATCTCGAAATCGAACCGTTGACCGGCGCTCGCATCGACGCATTCATGCACGATGCCTATGCAACGCCAAAGCAACTCGTCGAACAGGCGGCGTCGCTGGTGATGCCTCCGGGTTCCCGCTAGATCGGGCTTCCGCCACAACGTTCGCGGCAAAACTTATTCCTCCGCTCGGCTGCCTGTGCGTGGGCGCTTCAGGCGCTCACGGAACCAATGCCTCCCATTCGCATTAACAATCCTGATGGCCGGGTGGCGAATTGGAGAGAGCACATGAAGAATGTCTTTGCGGCCGGTGTAGCGCTGTTGGCGCTATCGTCGCTCGCCGTGACTGCACAGGAAGGCAAACGCGGCGATCAAGGTGGCGGGCAACGGCAGGCCCCGGCTGCGGCGCAGCCGTCTCCGGGTGGTGGCGGCATGCGCGGTGGCGGTGAAATGCGTGGCGGCGGCGCGATGCGCGGCGGTGGCGAAATACGCGGCGGCGGCATGATGCAGCAACGTCAGGCTCGGCCAGACGCAGGCATGCAGCGCGGACCGCGCATGGGCGGCGATACGCCACGCATGCAGCGGCAACCGGGCATGCAGCGCCAGATGATGCGTGGCGACCGCAGCGGCATGGCGCAACGCCAGATGCAACGCGGCGATCGCAACTGGAATCGCGGCGACCGTAACTGGCGCCGGGACAATTGGCGCAATCGCAACAATTGGCGTGGACCGGCAGCCGCGTCGGCGTTTGTATTCCTTGGCGGCCCGCGCATCATCGTGCGTCCGGGCTGGTGTCGCGGTCTGCATCGCGGCTATCACCGCGCTCCGGGCCTCGGCTGGCACCGTGGCACGCATCGCGGGCTCTACCGCTGCTGATCTATCAGCAAGCTAAGTCAAAAAAGCATCGCCGGCATCACCGGCGGTGCTTTTTTTATCCGCGCCAGAGAACCATGATGCCCTGCGTCAAATAGGCGGCGATGAACGGCAGGGGCGCGGATGCCGCAAGGCGCACGGCGGAAAAGCGCCAGCCCATCATGGGTATTTCATAAGTCAGCACGCGGTGCAGTGCGAAGACGGACCACGCCGTCAGGAAAGCCACGACTTGCGGAAATCCGGCGCCGGCTTTCATCAGCACGACGATGATCGGAAACGACACGATGGGACCGGCCGGCGTGATGCCGCCGGCAAAGGCCGCAAGGCAAATGCCATAGAAGCCGCTATCGGGACCGATCTGCGTGCCCACGGCTTCCGCTGGCAACAGCTTTCCGATGAAACCCGCCGCCAGCAGCGCGATCGAAATACGCGGAATGATCTCGACGAAGCGTACGCCGGCGCTGCGCATCGAGGTTCGAAGCAAGGACGGCGATTTACGCCAGGTGAAGAACGCCAGCACGAGCGCCAGCGGCAGCATGACCATGCTTTCGATCATGGCCGGCCACCCAAGTCTTTCGCAGGCTCTTTGCTTTCCTTCGGCAGATAAAGAGACAGCACAGCAGCGATAAAGGGCAGGGGCACCGATGCGAGCCATCGTATCGTCAAGAGTTCGACGCCGAGAAATTGCAGTTCCCAGATCAGGATGCGCTGGAAGCCCAGCACTTCCCACGAGGTGAGATAGGCGATCAGAGAGGCTCGCCCGGAACCGGCGCGCGACAGCGCCGCGACGAGCGGAAACGAAATCATGGGGCCGCCGGGCGTGATGGCGCCAATGCCGGTGGCAAAGGCCGCGCCCTTCAATCCGGCCTTGTCGCCGAGCCATGCCGCGATCAGCGAGCGCGGCACGAGCGCCGTCACCAGCGCCGCTACACACATGGCGATGGCGATTTTGGGGATGAAGGAAAGCAGCAGCCAGAATTCGGCGATCGAACTTTCGAAAACGGCGTCTGCGCCTTTGAAATACCAGACTGCAAGCCCGCTCAACAAGGCGAGCAGAAAGAGCACGCGCATCGATCCGTCGAAGAACATGCCGCGCCAGTCGATCGGTCTGTGACCGGCGGTCTTCACGTCCTTCGCGTTCATGCGCTCCTGCTCGTTGCTGGCTCCGAATCAGGCGCGAAGCGCCGTGAGCATGACTTCGATGTAGTCCCGTCCGCTGGCGACGACCAGCATGCGCGTGTGCGGCCGCAGATGATCGAGCGATGCGCCGACATCTGCTTCGCTCGCGCCGGCCTTGGGGACGACAAGGCCGATCAAAGTCTTGTTGTGCAGCTTGCAGGCGTCGGCGACGACGGAGACCGCGCGCGCATCCTCGCCCGCCGCGGTGATCACGACGACGAAATCGGACTCGGCGACTTCCGCGACGAGATCCATCGCGCGGCCGGCGAGGTCGCTCAGCCATGCCTTCATGCCTGCGCCGGTCGTGCCGGGTTCCGCGCCGGATGCAAAGGACAGCGACGTGAAGAATTTCGCGCCGTTCCACTTCTGCTGCGCGATCTCGTCGACAAGTTTCGCGCTTTCGCCATCGAGCGCGATAACCTTGGCCGCACGCGGCTTGGAATTCGGATACTGAATGCGAAAGCTCGCTTCATGTGCGGTCGTCATCCGCGCGGATTCGCTCAGCATCTTCAACTCCTGTTCCGAATGGGTCCGAAACGATTAGGCGGCAGCCGAAGCCGCCGCCTTGATTCTCGTCACACGCTGGTCTGGCGGACGCCCGGCTTCACCTTCAGGGCTTCCTTCGCGCCGTCCTTGTACTGGACGTCGCGCTTGAGCAGCAGGGCCGCCTGACGCACCTTGTGATGTTCGGGATCGACGCCTGGCGGCGTGATGCCCTTTTCCACCAGCGCCTTGGCGGCGCGCATCAGGCGGTGGCGGGCCATGATGATGCCGTTGTCGGTGCCGACGAGGTTTTCCTTCGTGCGGTCGCAGATCGGCCCCATGCTCTCCTGCAACGAGGCGTCCTGCATGCCGATGCCCTCGATGCCGGAGAAGGTCTTGCCGGCTTTCTGGGCGGCGCGGTTCATCAGGTAGTCGTTGTCCTTGTTGGCGAGCGGGCGGTATGTGCCGGGCACGTATTTTACATGAATGCCCTTGCCGTCCTTCATCGCCGCGACTTCGCTTTCGGTCAGCGGCCGCGTGGGATGATAGTCATAGCTCCAGGCCCAGCAGTTCTCGTCGTCGATGGGAACCCAGAAATGCCCGTGGATCGGATGATCGCCGCGCGGGGGCACGCCCGTGTAGCAGGGCATGACCCAGGGCGTGATGCGCCAGTAATATTGATCGTCCTCGGCATTGCGCCGCGCGCCGATGAGCAGGCCGCCCTCGTTCTCGACGACCTCGAACACCGGACGCATGTCGCCCAGATTATACTTGTTGCCTGCCGCGCCCTTGAACAGCGGATCGTTGGAGAGATCGCCGCGATGCAGGAAGGAGACATGCGAGGAATCGATGCCGCCTTCCATGGCCTGGAGCCAGTTGTTTTCCTGCAGGCGCTTGGTCATGAACGACTGATTGAGCGGGACGGTGCAGAATTCCCACATCGGTTCCGGCGGCTGCTTCTCCGGCGGACCCATATAGGTCCAGAGCACGCCGCCCTTCTCGATCAGCGGATAGGATTTCAGCTTGATCTTCTTCGCGTAGCCCGATTCCTCCGGCTCGGAGGGAACGTCGACGCACTGGCCGGTCACGTCGTATTTCCAGCCGTGATAGGGGCAGCGCAAGCCGCACTCTTCATTGCGGCCGAACCACAGCGACACGCCGCGATGGGCGCAGAATTCGTCGATCAGGCCGAGCTTGCCCTCGCTGTCGCGGAAGGCGAGCAGGCGTTCGCCCAACAGCTTGATGCGCACCGGCGGGCAATCGGGCTCCGGCAGCTCTTCCGAGAGGAGGGCAGGCATCCAGTAGCAGCGGAACATTTCGCCCATGGGCGTGCCGGCATTGGTCTGGCACAGATAGTCGTTCTGCTCTTTGCGCAGCATTTTGGTCACTCCCCTAAACGTCCCTTGGCCCGGCCGGTGCGCATTTGACGAGCGCGTTGGGGCGTTGACCGGCAAAGGGAGGCTTGCTATGCGATGGGCCAGTTCCGATATGCGGAACATTGTTCCGCGCTGGCGGATGATCCATACATCGCCCCGTCCGGGCCGTCAACGCAGGCCAGAGCGCGGGGTTCACAGGAGGAATGAATATGGCTGCGGCCGGCGAAAAACTGGAGCTGTGCAAGGCGTCCGAAGTCGATGAGGGCTCCGCGATCAAGGTCGAAAAGGGCGACCTCGTCCTCGCCGTCTTCAATCTGAACGGCGCCTATTACGTGATGGACGATATCTGCAGCCACGGTCCCGGCTCGCTCTCCGAGGGCTTCATCAGCGGCGAGACCGTGGAATGCGATTTCCACAACGGCTCCTTCAACATCAAAACAGGTGAAGTCGTCGAGCCGCCCTGCATGATCCCGCAGAAGACCTACAAGACAACAGTCGAAGACGACACAGTCTTCATCGAAACCTAAGGGAACAGGCGATTGGTCCAGCGCGCGCGCATACCCGTTCTGCTCCTGACGGGATTTCTCGGCAGCGGCAAGACGAGTCTGCTGTCGAAATGGCTGCGCGCGCCGGAATTCTCGGGCTCCATGGTCATCGTCAACGAACTCGGCGAAGTTGGCCTCGACGATCGTCTCGTGCAATTTTCCAGCGAAGCGCCTGTTTTGCTGGAAAACGGCTGCGCCTGTTGCGAGGCGGCGGAAGATCTGAACGCCACGCTCGAGCGGTTGTTCTGGGCAAGGCTGCATCGTCAGATTCCGAAATTCGAATGGATGCTGATCGAGACGACAGGTCTCGCCGATCCCGCGCCGATCGTCGCAGCAATCGGCACGAACGATCTCGTCGCCGAGCGCTATAGTCTTGCCGGCGTCGTCACCACATTCGATGCCAAGCGCGGGCCGGAACAGCTCGTGCAACATCCCGAATGCCGCAGCCAGATTCTGCTGGCGGATGTCGTCATCCTGACGAAGGCCGATATCGCCGATCCCACCGAAATGAGTGCCGCCCGCGCGGCGATCGCGAGCCTTCGGCCGGACGCGCTGATTCTGGAATCGGCGAACGGGAACTTGCCGGCCGCACTCGTTGCCCAGGCCTTGCGGGAACGCGAAAGCGTGGATCGCGATATCCCCTCGCCTGTCGCAGACCATTCGCCCGATGTGACGACGGCTTTCGCCGCAATGCCCGCGCCCGTGGCGATGGACGATATCGTATCCTCGCTCGGGACGATCATGCAGCGCTACGGCAAGCGCGTCCTGCGGCTGAAGGGACTTATAGACGCAATTGGGGAGGCTGCGCCCGTCGTCATTCAGGCCGCGCCGGGAGAAGAAATCCAACGGCAATCGCTTGCCGCAGGCGTCACAGCCGGCAAGACCGGCTTCACCATCATTGCGCAATATGTTCCCGCCGAACTGATCGCGCGCGATCTTCTGTCGATGCTGCCGCAAGCGCAAAGCAACGAAGCGACAAGCATCTTTCCCGCCAGGGCGCGAGGCTGAAATGGACACACGCCTTCATGACACGAAGGAAAGCGCTCGCGGCAGGCCAAAGTCCGGCGAAGCCGGGCCCGCGGTCAAGAAGCGCAGCGACCCGCAAAAGCTGTCTTCCGTCACGACAGCCATGAAGCTGCTCAAGACGTTCAGCGAGGGCGAGGCGGAGCTTGGCGTGACCACGCTCGCCCGCCGGCTCGGCGTCGCCAAGAGCACGGTCTATCGTCTTGCGACGACGCTTGTCGCCGAAGGCATGCTGGAGCAGAATCGCGAGAACGAAAAATACCGGCTCGGCATTGCGCTGTTCGGCCTCGGCGCGCTGGTGCGTCAGCGCATGAATGTGTCCAACGAAGCGCGTCCGCATATCTTCGCGTTGCGCGAGGCGACGAACGAGACGGTCAGGCTCGCCGTGCTCGACGGCGACGAGATCATGTTCGTTTACGACCTCGAAAGCACGCAGGCGATCCGCATGCGCGCCAATCTCGGCGATCGCAAGCCCGCCTTCTGCTCCTCGGAAGGCCGCGCCATGCTGGCCTTTCAGGACGAGGCGGCAATCGACGCCATTCTCGGCGGCGCCTTGGCGCGCCGCACGCCGAAGACCGAGACAGATCCGGTCCAGTTGCGCAAGGCTCTGGCGCGGGTGCGCAAGAGCGGCTATGCGCAGGAAGACGAACAATGCGAGGCGGGAATGCGTTCGCTGGCTGCGCCCATTCGCGATGCGGAGGGGCGCGTGGTGGCGGCGGTCGGTGTGGCGGGGCCACGTCAGCGGCTCACCGAAGACGTGCTTGAGACATTCGCGCCGCAGGTGATCGAAACGGCGCGCGCAGTCTCGTCGCGGCTCGGCTATCGCGCCGCGAATTTCTGACGATAAGAACACGAGAGGGAACGCAAGAGACATGGCAAAGATTACGATTCCCGCCGCCAATGTGTCGTACGATGTGAGCGAAGGCGACACCATCGCGCGCGCCGCAACGCGTGCAGGCCTCGGCTTTCCCTATGACTGCAATGTCGGCGAATGCGGCAATTGCCGCTTCGAACTTCTGGAAGGCGAAGTCACTTACCTGCGCGAGAATCCGCCTGCCATCAACGAGCGCGATGTCCAGCGCAAGCGCTATATCGGCTGCCAGGCGCTGCCGCATGGCGACTGCACGATCAAAGTGCCGCTGCGCGACAATTTCAAGAGCAAGTTCATTCCGGCGCGTACCAGCGGCAAGCTGACCGAGATGATCGACATCACGCATGACATCCGCGAATTCCGCTTTGCGCTGGAACAGCCGAACGGCTTCCTGCCCGGCCAGTACGGCCTGATCGCTGCGCCCGGCGTCAATGGCGCGCGCGCCTATTCCATGTGCAATGTCACGTCATCGGGCGAGCAATGGCATTTCCAGATTCGCCGGGTGCCGAACGGCAAGGCGACCACGAGCCTGTTCGATCAGCTGAAGGTCGGCGATACCGTCGGCCTCGATGGCCCGTTCGGCATGGCCTATCTGCGCGAGGATGCGCCGCGCGACATTCTCTGCCTCGCTGGCGGCTCTGGTCTTTCGCCGATGATCTCGATCTCGCGCGCCGCCGCCGCGAGCGAAGCGCTTGAAGGTCGCAACATTCATTTCGTCTATGGCGGGCGCACGCCGCGCGATATCTGCGGCGAAGAGATGCTGAAGGAATTGCGCGGCTTCGGCGAGCGCATCCACTACACGCCCGTGATTTCCATGACCGACGATCCATCCTCCGCCGGCTGGACCGGCAAGACGGGCTTTGTGCACGATGTCGCCGAAAACATGTTTGGCGAGAAGATCGCGCAGATGGAAGTCTATTTCGCAGGACCACCGCTGATGGCGCAGGCCGTGATGAAGATGCTCATCAAGGCAAAGCTGCCGGCGAGCCAGATGCACTTCGACCAGTTTTATTGAGATGCAATGTCATCCCGGCCGGAGCGGAGCGCAGAGCTGGGATCGCTTGCGGGAAAAACAACCAAACGGTCCCGGATCGCCTTCGGCGTCCGGGATGACACCAACAAACCGGGAGGAACCATGTCGAAACTTAATCTCACACTCGCCTGCTGGAATTACGATCGCACGCGGGCCATTCAGGATGGCAGCGTTCAGCCCGATGGCATCGATATCAATTACCTCGACTTGCCCGTGGAAGAGACGTTCTTTCGCATGGTGCGCTTTCGCGAATTCGACGTCGCGGAAATGTCGCTGTCGTCCTACACGGTGTCGCTGCATCGCGACCCCAAGCCGTTCATCGCGATCCCGGTCTTTCCTTCGCGCTTCTTCCGCCATTCCTGCATTTTTGTGAGCGCGAAGTCGAATATTCGCGAACCCAAGGACCTGATCGGCAAGAAGATCGGCGTGCCTGAATTCCAGATGACGGCGCCGGTGTGGATCCGCGGCATTCTCGACGAATTCCACGGCGTGCCCGTCGACAGCGTGACCTATTTTACCGGCGGCGAAGAGGAACCGGGGCGGCCGGAAAAGCAGTCGATCAATCTGCGGGCGGGCATCAAGGTCGAAGCCATTCCCGAAGGCAAGACGCTGTCGCAGATGCTCGCGGATGGCGAGATCGACGCGCTGCACTCTGCGCGCTCGCCTTCGACCCTTGATGGCGTGCGCGTGCTGCGTCTGTTTCCCAATTATCGCGAGGTCGAACTCGACTTCTATCGCAAGACGAAGACCTTCCCGATCATGCACACGATCGCCATCCGCCGCGAGGTGTACGAAGCCAATCGCTGGATCGCGCAGTCCCTGTTCAAGGCGTTCCAGGAATCCCAGCGGCGCACGTACGAAGACCTGACGCAAACGGCAGCGCTGAAGGCGATGGTGCCGTGGCTCACGCACGACATCGAGGAAGCGCAGCGCGAAATGGGCAAGGATTACTGGTCCTACGGCTTCGAGAACAACGTGCATGTGCTCGAACGCTTCCTGCGCTATCATCACGAATGCGGCCTGTCGCCGAAGCTGCTGAAGCCGGAAGAGCTTTTCGCGCCGGAAACGCTGGAAGCGTTCAAGATCTGATGCAACGGCGTCATCCCGGACGCCGAAGGCGATCCGGGATCGTTTGATTGTTACACGCCATTTCCTTGCGATCCCGGACAACCGCTTCGCGGTTTCCGGGATGACAGAACTCTACATCCGGTAGTATTGTCTCCCTCAACAAGCGCGAAGCGCCATTGCAAGGGGAGAACCATGAAGCGATTCATTTCCATCCTGTCCACCGCACTGCTCTTGCCGATGTTGGCCCATGCGCAAACGCAGGCCGAATGGGACAAGGTGATCGAGGCCGCGAAAAAGGAAGGCAAGGTCGTCGTCTATTCGGGTTACGTCTCGCCCGATACGCATAATGCGATCAACGCCGAATTCCGCAAGAAGTATGGAATCCAGGTCGACGTTCTGACGGCGCGCGGCGGCGAATTGCGCGAGCGCGTGCGCATGGAGCAGCAGACCGGGCGCTTTCTTGCCGACGTCTATCACATGGCGATTTCCATTACGTCGCTGAGTTTCGGCAAGGACAATACATTGGCCGCGCATGGCGGCCTGCCGAACATAGCCAATCTGAATCCGGTCATGGCGGCGCGCACAAACCAGTGGATGGCGCCGATCTTCACCATCAATTACGGCCTGCTCTACAACGCGCAAATGCTCAAGCCCGAGGAAGCGCCGAAATCCTGGGCCGACCTGCTTGATCCGAAATGGCGCGGCAAGATCATGATGGACGATCCGCGCGCATCGGGCGGCGGCCGCGTATTCTTCCACATGACTTACGACAAGTTCGGCCGCGCCTATCACGAAAAGCTGGCGCAGCAGAACCCGACGTTCGTACGCGACTATAACGAGGCGGCGCGCCGCGTGGCGCGCGGCGAATATCCGATCTATCTCCCCTTCATCTTTGGCGCATTCGAAAAGCTCAAGGCGCTGCCGATCAAATATGTGTTGATGGAAGAGGGCGCGACCTACGGCTCATACGGCGTGTCCATCATGACCAATGCGCCGCATCCGAACGCTGCTCGATTGCTGGCGAATTTCTATCTCGGCGAGGAGGCGCAGGCGATCTACGCCAAGTCAGGGCACGGCATCGTCATCAATAATTTGAAGGAAAGACTTTCGCCTGAGATGGCGGCGCTCGCGAATGTGAAGCCGCTCGTCGAGGAAGATTTCACGCGCATCGACGAGCATTTCAAGAATGCGAAGGAGATTTACAAGTAGGAATTGTCATCCCGGCCGGAGCGAAGCGCAGAGCCGGGATCGCACTTGTTATCGCTGTGTTCCTTGCGGTCCCGGATCGCCTTCGGCGTCCGGGATGACGCTCACACCTCGATCACCAGATAATCGCCGTCAAGCTTCACTTCGAATGTCTCGGCGACATACGGGCCTTTGACGAGGTCTTCGCCATGTTCCACTTTTACGGCGAACTGGCGGATTCGCACCGATTGCGGATCGCACCAGCTTTGGCCCGTGCGGATGTCGAATTCCCAGCCATGCCACGGGCAGCGCAGGAATTCACCCTTGCGCTCCATGCGATAGTCGTTGGGACCATCTGAGCGCGCTATGCCCGTGACGAACCCTTCGCACAGCGAGCCGCCTTCGTGCGGGCAGCGATTGGCGAGAGCGTAATAGTCGCCGGCGACATTGAAAATTCCGATCTCGCGTCCCGCGACATTCACCAGCTTGCGCCCGCCCGCAGCAATTTCGCCAGCGGCGGCGACGACATGACGTTGCGGCATGATTTCTAGTCCAGCCCGTAGAGCGCTTTTGCATTGTCGCGGAAGATCATCGCGCGATGTTCGTCCGAGATTTTCACGCTGATCGCATAGCGCGGATCGTCGAAATCCCAGTGCGGATAGTCCGACGAAAAGATGATTTTATCCCAGCCGATCCATTCGAAAATGTCGATGAGATGCTGCGGCTTTTCCGGCTCCTCGATTGGCTGCGTCGCGAACCAGAAATGATCGCGCATATATTCCGACGGGCGGCGCTTGAGATGCGGCACTTCCTTGTGCATGCGCTCGAAAATCGAGTCCATGCGCCATGCAAGCGTCGGCGCCCAGGAGAATCCGCTTTCGATCATCGCGATCTTCAGGCGCGGAAATCGTTCGAACACGCCTTCCATCACGAGGCTGACCGCCAGCGATTCCGACGCCGTGCCGAAGGTGAAATGTTCCTGCATGTAGTAAGTGGGCCAGCCGGCGCCGGTCGACGGCGCGCCGCCGGGATGGGCGGCAGGATGCAGGCCGAGCGGAAAACCGGTTTCTTCCGCAGCCGCGAAAATCGGCCAGAAGCGTCTGCGCCCCAGCGGCTCCGCAGAGCGCGGCGACAGGATGATCTGCGAGAATTCCTTCTGCTGCGCGCGCTTGTAGATTTCCTTCACGGCGCTTTCCGGATCGTCGGCGACGATCACGACGCCGGCGCGCAGGCGCGCGTCGCGTTTGACCCAGCATTCCACCTGCCAGTCGTTGACGGCGCTCATCAGGGCGGCGGCATAGTCCTGATTGCGTTCCTCCATGCCGCCTTTCGAAAGCGCGATCAGCATGCCGTGTTCGACGCCGTTTGGATCGAGATGCTGGTCGCGCATAAGTTCGTAGCTCGAGCCGGGCGGGCCGCCTTCCTTGGGATAGGCGTCGGCGCGCTGGCCGCTCGCCATCATGCGCGGCCACATGATGCGTTCGGAGAGTCCCTGCCGCACGTGATTGCCAAAGGTCGCCATGTGTTCGCGCCAGCGCATCGCAAGAAACGGATGCAGATCGGCGGGCGAGCGCTGGATCGGGTGGATGTCGCAATCCACGATCATCAATCTTTGGGCGGCTTTGGTTTCGCGCAGGGGAGCGTTCATGGCGCAGCTTCCTTCTCGAGCGACGGGGCATCGAACTTTTCTTCCCGAAGGCGCGGAAACGCAGCCAGCGGATTATCGATCAGGATTTTTCCAACCAGCGAGGACGGCAAACCATCGGGCAGCGCGTCCTCGCCGTCGAATTGCCAGTGCGGATAGTCGGTCGAAAACACCAGCATTTCCGGGCAGTCGATCTGCTCGAAGATGCGCGCGATGATGGCCGGATCTTCAGGCGCATCGAAGGGGCGCAGGGAAAGCTTCACGCGCTCGCGCACGATCTGCGCAGGGTTGCGGTCGATCCACGGCACTTCCGCACGCACGCCGCGCCACGTCTTCGCGCAGCGCCACAGCAATGTAGGCATCCACGTAAAGCCGGATTCGAGGCAGACGAGCGTGATATCAGGGAATTTCCGGAACAAGCCTTCGGCCATGAAGGAGACGATGAGATTCTGAAACGCCGCGCTCTGGCTGACGTAATCCTCGATCTGATACGACGTCCAGCCGACGCCCGTCGGCGGATTGCGATAGGTGGAGCCGGCATGGGCGGCGATCGACAATCCATGTTTCTGGGCGGCCTCATAGATCGGCCAGTAGATGCGCCGCCCCAGCGGACTGTCCCCCATGACCGGCAGCAGCACCGCGACGAACCGCTTGTCGCCGGCGCAGCGTTCGATCTCCTCGACGGCCAGTTGCGGATTCTGCGCATGGACGAGAATCGAGGCGCGCAGGCGCGGTTCCCGGTCGAGCCATTCGGCGGCTACCCAGCGGTTCACTGCCGAGCAGAATTCGGCCCCCATATCCTCGTTGAACAGGGCCATCCCACCATGCAGCGCATGGCAAATCGCAATGTCGACCCCGAAAGGATCGAGCAACTGGCTGCGCAAATGCTCCGGCGTGCTGCCTGGCAAGGACGCACCGGATTTTTCGCGCCAGTCGGCTCGGCCGGTCAGCGGCGAGCGCGGCGGGTAGCTCGTCATCGCGAAGGAACTGCGGTCGATGAAGCGGGTGACGATCTGGTCCTGCCAATAATCCGACATGAAGGGCAGCAGGGCCTTCACGGGCGGCATGGCGATATGCACGTCGCAATCGATCGCGCCTGTGCCTGGCAGTTTCATCCTGTTCCCGTTTGAAGTGGCGCGCCGGCTGTGGCGGCGCTGGCTTGTTATCGCGCATTATAGCCCTGCCATCGCAGTGGCCGCAATTGCGCATGCATGCGGGCGCTCGCCCACAAGCTTGCTTCGAAAGGCTTTTCCGCAAGCGAGACAACGCCGCGCCGTTGACATCTTAGAGGCGGCGGCGGCGACAATTCACGCTTTCGCCTGCGCCCATTGTACGATAGTTTGCCCCCGGCATGGAGCAGCGCAAATGGCTCCGGCCGGATACGTCTGGAACAGAACAAGGCGGTCCGAGAGGGTTTGGTCGCATCGGGATTTGGCAGATGACGGATAACACGGCAGGCGCATTGCCCGGACGGAATATAGCTGCGCTCGGCAGCGCCAGCGCCGTTCAAACATGGCCGAGCCGCTATCTTTCCGGCAAGAACGTGCTGGTAGCGACGCTGATCGTCATTCTCGGCTTCCTCGCCGTCTATCCGCTGGCGATGCTGTTTTACGGCAGCCTGCACTCGACGCCGCCGGGCATGGCCGGCGAGTTTAACCTGAACGGCTATCGCTCCATCATGAACTGGACGAATTTCGTCGTCCTTTTGAACACGATCGGCATTTCGCTCGCCAAGACAATTCCATCCCTGGCGCTGGCGGTTCTGCTCGCCTGGATTATCGCGCGCACGGACACGCCCTGGCGCGACAAGCTCGAAGTTTTGATCACCCTGCCCTTCTTCATCCCGCCGATCCTCACGGCGATGGCCTGGGGCATGCTGGGCAATCCGCAGGTCGGCCTGCTCAATCAGGTCTGGAAATGGATGACCGGCGCGACGGTCTCGCCGATCAACGTCTATTCCTACGGCGGCATCATCTGGCACATGATGCAATATTCGACGCCGTTCCTCTTCCTTTTCATCGTCGACATCTTCCGCGCGATGGACCCTTCGCTCGAGGAATCGAGCCGCATGTGCGGAGCCTCGCGCTGGCGCACCTTCCGCAACATCACACTGATCCTGATGCTGCCGGCGCTGACGAACAGTTTCATCCTCAGTCTCATCAGGGGCATCGAGAGCTTCGAGTCGCCGCTCTTCTTCGGCACGCCGGCGAAGATCGAGGTGATCACGACGGAAATCTACAATTCCATCAATCACCGGGCTACGCCGGATTATCAATATGCGACCGCGCTCAGCTTCGCGATCATGGTGCTGATGTTCGTGCTCGTCGTGTGGCAGTGGTGGCTGCTCAAGGGCCGCACCTTCACGACCGTGACGGGCAAGGGCTATTCGCCCAACATCATGAAGCTCGGCCCGTGGAAATGGGTCACCTTCGGGTTCTGCATCCTGTTCTTCATCGTCACCGTCGTGCTGCCGGTGGGACAGTTGATCATCGGCTCTTTCTTCAAGTTCTTCGGCTTCTACTCATGGGACATGCTGACGACGGAGCATTACGTCGCCGTCGCCAACAATGCGGAAGTCTGGCGCGCCTTCTTCAACACCATGCTGCTTGGCCTTCTCGGCGCGACGGCGGTGATGACGCTCGGCTCGATCGTCGCCTATGTCTCGATCCGCACGAAATGGCGCGGCCGGCGCCTCATCGACGCGCTCGCCTGGCTGCCGTGGATGATGCCTGGCATGGTGCTCGGCATCGGCTTCCTCTGGGCCTTTGCGATGCTGCCCGGCCCGATCCCGATCTACGGCACGATCTGGGCGCTGATGCTCGCCTATGTCGCGCTGGGCACGCCGATTTCCGTGCGCGTGATGAGCAGCGCCTATGCGCAGCTTGCCTACGATCTCGAGGAATGTTCGCGCGTCCACGGCGCGACCTTCTTCCAGACCATGTGGCGCATCCTCATCGCGCTCGCCTGGCCGTCCTTCGCCGTCGGCTGGGTGCTCGCCTTCTTCGGCATCATGCGCGAACTCTCCGCCTCGATCCTGCTCTATTCCGTCGGCTCGGAAGTGTTGTCGGTGGTGCTGTTGCGCCTGTGGTCGAACGGCCTTGCCGAGCAGGTCAGCGTCATCGGCCTGATGATGATGCTGCTCGTCATTCTCTTCCGCTGGGTACAGTTGAAACTCATCAAGAGCCGCATATCCACGCTGTAACGTAACAAACAGAAAAGTTCTCCGGGGGCTTGCCGTAATGGCCGCAATCGTACTCGAAAGCATATCGAAATACTTCGGCACGGCTGCCGCCGTGGACAATGCCAATCTCGAAGTGGAAACCGGCGAATTCGTCACGCTGCTTGGACCGTCCGGTTGCGGCAAGACGACGACGCTGCGCATGGTCGCCGGCCTCGAACAGAATTCGACCGGACGTATCAGCATCGGCGGCGAGGTCGTCAGCGACGCCGCGCAGGGTTTCTTCATTCCACCGGAAAGACGCCAGCTCGGCATGGTGTTCCAGTCCTATGCGATCTGGCCGCACATGACGGTCTTCGACAATGTCGCTTATCCCCTGCGCATCAGGCGCAAGTCGTCGCAGGAGATCAAGGATCGCGTGACGAATGCGCTGCGTCTCGTCGAGATGGAGCGCTTCGCGGATCGGCCGGCGCCGGCGCTTTCGGGCGGACAGCAGCAGCGCGTCGCCATCGCGCGCGCGCTTGTTTTTGAGCCGCGCGTGCTCCTGCTCGACGAACCGCTGTCGAATCTCGACGCGCGGCTGCGCACCCAGACCGGCGACGAATTCCGCCAGCTGCAGAAGCGGCTCGGCATCACCAGCCTTTACGTGACGCACGATCAGGGCGAGGCCATGGCGCTGTCCGATCGCGTCGTCGTCATGAGCCTTGGCAAGATCCTGCAAGTCGGCTCGCCCGAAGACATTTACCGTCGCCCGCATTCGCGCGAAGTCGCTGCCTTCTTTGGCTCGCCGAATTTCCTCGAGGCCGAAGTGAAGGATTGCCGCCGCGAGGAAAACGGCTCCTACAGACTTGATCTCGATGGTGGCTGGAAAGGCCTGTGCCACGCCTCGGGCGAGCTTGCGCCGGGCAGCAAGGCGCTGGTGATGGTGCGTCCAGAAAACATGTATCTCAAATCCGGCGACCGGGTTTACGGTGGCGGCATGTCATGGAACGGCATCGTGAAAGAGTCCATTTTCCGCGGCGCCAACAGGTCCGTGAGTATCGATACGGCGGCGGGTCTGCTGCATATCGAACTGAACGCCTTGTCCAATCCGCGGCCGGGCGAGAACATCGAGATATTCGCGGCTGAGAATTCGGCCTGGGCCGTGCCGGCCTGACACCGACAAAGCAACAAGAAGAAACTTTCGGGAGTGCAGAACGTGTCGCGTTATCGCATAGGCATAGATGTCGGCGGCACGCACACGGACATGGTGTTGTTCGACGCTGCCGACAACTCCATCGTGATCGGCAAGTTGCCGAGCACGCCGCACAATCCCGCCATCGCCGTGCTGGACGGCGTCAAACGTTTCATCGCCGAGGGCGTTGCGCCCGGCGATATCGGCTTCTTCGGACACGGCACGACCGTCGCGACCAATGCGCTTCTCGAAATGAAGGGCGGTCCCATAGGCGTGCTGGTCAACCGCAACATGCGCGGCATTCTCGAAGTGCAGTCGCAGGCGCGCGACGGCTGGTCGCCCTTCGATCATTTTTTCCGCAAGCCCGAACCTCTGGCGCGACCGAGTTTCGTGAAGGAGATCGGCGGGCGCATCGACTATGCCGGCGCGGAGATCGAAGCGCTGAACGAAGACGATGTCGTGCAGGCTGCGAAATCGCTCGCCGAAAAGGGCGTGCGCTCCTTCGCGATCTGCTTTCTCTTCTCGTTCATGAACAAGACGCATGAGGAGCGAGCCGCCGAACTGATCCGCGCCGCGGCGCCCGACGCCTTCGTTTCCTGTTCGAGCCATGTCCTGCCGCGTATTCGCGAATGGCCGCGCTATTCGACCACGCTGCTCAACGCCTTTCTCGCGCCGGTGCTCTCGCGCTATTGCGGCGACATGGCGCGCGGCCTCGATGCTGCGGATGTATCGACGCGTCAGCGCTTTCTGATGCAGTCGAACGGTGGCGTGATGCCGCTCGCCGCGGATGCGCAGGTGCATACGGTGCGCACGCTGCTCTCCGGCCCTGCTGCCGGCGTTCGCGGCGCGAGCTATTTGCTCGGTCAGGCGCAGGGTTGGCGCAACCTCGTGACGATGGATATCGGCGGCACCTCCTGCGACATCGCCTTTATCGAGAACGGCGAGCCTGTCGAACAGGCGGAAGCGACCATCGACGGGCGCATCGCGGCAGTACCGGCGTTCGACATCGCGACAGTTGCTGCAGGCGGCGGTTCGATCGCGTGGATCGGCGCATCCGGCCTGATCGAAGTCGGGCCGCGTAGCGCGGGGGCGTCGCCCGGCCCTGTCTGCTACGGCAAGGGCGGCGAGGAACCGACGGTGACTGACGCCAATCTCCTGCGCGGCGCGCTGAACGCCGATTACTTCCTCGGCGGCAGCATGAAGCTCGACCTCGCCGCGGCGCGCGGCGTACTCGACAAGAAGATTGCGCGACCGATGAACACCGATGTCGAGACGGCGGCGTGCGGTATCGTGCGCATCGTCAATGCGCGCATGGTCGATGCGATCCGCGTCGAAGCCGCCAAGAAGGGCATCGATCTCGCCGGACATACGCTCGTGCCGTTCGGCGGCGGGGGACCGGTGCATGCCGCGCAAGTGGCGGAGCAACTGGGCATGCGGCGCGTTCTGGTGCCGCGCAATCCCGGCGCATTCTCTGCGCTCGGCCTTTTGTGCAGCGACGTGCGTCACGATTACATGCGCTCGGGCATGGCCGATATTTCGACCCTCGATCCCGCTTTCGCCGAAGCCAGTTTCGCCAGCCTCGAAACGCAAGCGCGCGCAGAAATTTCGGCAGAAGGGCTCGACGAATCCAGGATTGTATTCGAGCGCGAATTCGACATGCGATATGTCGGGCAGGGATATGAGCTGCGCATATCGCTTTCGGGACTTCCAGTGCCTCTCGACAGGGACGCGCTTGATGCGGCCGCCTTGCGCTTTCATGATATTCACGCCGAAGCGCATGGGCATGCCGCCCGCGACAATACGGTCGAGGTCGTGAGCTACCGCCTGCGCGCCATTGTGCCGATGCCGAAATTCGAACCGCAGAAAAAGATGTCCGGAGCATCGGCGACACCGCGTGCGATTGGCGAGCGCCGTATCTTGCTCGACGCAGGACGCGAGGTGAGCGCCACCGTGTGGCGGCGTGACGATCTCGCCGCGGATTTCGCCGCAGAAGGGCCCGCCATCATCGAGCAACTCGATGCGACGACGCTCGTGCCGGATGGCTGGCGCTTCGGTTGCGACGCCTACGACAATATCGTTCTGGAAAGAACAGGCGCATGAGCGGAAACCCCATAGATCCCGTCTCCGTGCAGATCGTGCGCAATCGCATCGCCTGCCTGATGGATGAGATGCAGCATCGTTTCTTCCGTTCGGGCTATTCGACGATCGTCCGGGAGTCACGCGATTTTTCCTGCGTAATCGTCGATGCGGAAGGACGGCTCATCACATCGCCGCCGATGTTCTATCACGCCACGGCCTATTATCATCTCGCCCAGAGCATTCTGAAACTCTACGGTCGCGAAACGCTCGAAGATGGCGCTGTCTTCGTCAGCAATCATCCCTATGAAGGCTTCACGCCGCATGCGCCCGACATGGCGATCATGGCGCCTGTCGTCGTCGATGGATCGTTGATCGCCTTCGCAGCGGCCATTGCGCACAAGGCCGACATCGGCGGAACCGTTCCGGGATCCAGCTACGGCGCGGCGACGGAAATGTTTCAGGAAGGCATGCTTCTGCCGCCGGTGAGGCTTTATTCGGCTGGCGTCATCAACGGCGATCTCGAACGCCTCGTCGTCGCCAACAGCCGTCAGCCCGCGCTGGTCATCGGCGACATGCGCAGCCAGACGGGCGCCGTCGTCAGCGGCCGCGAGCGCATGAAGGATCTCGCGCGCGAACACGGCGTCGCGCAACTCGTGTCCATTCTCGACGAAGCCATTGCGGCGGCGGGCCGCGAGATGGCGACCGCGCTGAAGCAATTGCCCGATGGCGAAAGCGAAGCCCAGGCGTTTCTCGACAATGACAGCGAGCGCAATGAAGGCCCTGTGAAACTGCATGTGAAGGTGAAAGTGAAGGCGGGCCACGTTACTTTCGACTTCGGCGAAAGCGACGACCAGCGCCGCACGCCCGTCAACCTGCGCCCGCCCCTCGTGGAAGCCGCCTGCTTTCATGCGCTGATTGCGATGATCGACCCGCATTTGCGCTACAGCGATTCCGCACGCGCCCATGTCGATTTCGTGCTGCGGCCCGGCTCGGTGGTGAACGCCAATCCGCCTGCGCCCTGCTCCAACTACATGAAAGTCTGCCAGCGCCTGATCGATGTTCTCATCGAGGCGCTGAATCCCTTTTGTCCGCAACGCGCGGCGGCGCATGCCGGCGGCAGCGGCGGCTCCATCGTCGTCGCGTGGGGCGCTGGCGAGCGCGTCGCGCATCACAACCAGCATGAAATATTCGGTTCGGCTTATGGGGCAACGGCGCAGCGCGATGGCGCATCGGGCACGACCGTTCACATGACGAATATCTATGTGACGCCCATCGAAATCGTCGAGACGGAATTTCCCTGCCGCGTCACGAAGTTCGAACTCATTCCCGGTTCGGGCGGCGATGGCGAATATCGCGGCGGCCTCAGTTTCCGCCGCGAATATCTGGCGCTGCAACCGGCTGTCGTTCTCTATCGCGGCGACAAGACGCGCTTTGCGCCGAGCGGCCTCAACGGCGGCCAGGACGGACGCAAGAGCCGTTTCCTCGTCGATCCCGACGGCCCCGGCGAAAAGCAGATGCCCGCGAATTGCCGCGTCGAACTAAGCCCTGGCGAAAGCTTCCGCGTCGAGGCGCCGGGCGGCGGCGGTTATGGCGATCCGGCGAAGCGTCAGCCGCAATCCCAAGCGCGTGATCGCGAAGACGGTTATGTCGCATAAAAAAGGCCCGCTCCATCGAAGCGGGTCTTCAGCAATTCATGCATTGATTATCGGTCGCGCACGGACACGACGATATCGTCGCCTTCGAGCCTGAACTTCACGGCCTTCAGCCGCACGGCTTGATTCGTCGGGTGACGTCCCGTGCGGATGTCGAATTCGAAACCGTGCCACGGGCAGACGATGTTCATCTTGTCCTTGGCGAAACGCCGGCCCTTGCTCGCGCCGGTTTCGTCGAGGTCTTCCTCGTAACACGGCAGCAGGCGACCCTGCACCGCCGGCCCGTCGAGATGCGGGCAGCGGTTCTCCCAGGCGTAAAACTGCCCGCCCAGCTTGAAGATTCCGACTTCGGTTCCGTTGATGTCGAAAACCTTGCGTCCCGGATCTTCAAAGGACGAAGCTTTGGCAACGGTGACATCAGCCATCAGGTCTCTCCCAAATTTTCTTCTTGGCTCAGGACACGCGGTTCGGCGCGCGCGCCGCAATCACGTCGCTGGCGCGCGGACGCAGACGCTTCACGGGCAGGTTGAAGAGCTTTGCTGCATTGAGGCCCAGAATGTTCTTCTTCGCCTGTTCGTCGAGGAAGGGCAGCGTGGTGATCGAGGAGGGCGGATCGAAGTCCCAGTGCGGCCAGTCCGACGCGAACAGAAGCTGCGTCGAAGCTTTCATCTTGTCCATCGTCGCTTCGAGCAGTTTCAGATCCCAGCGCTCGAGCGGCTGGCTCGAATAAAACATCTCCTGCATATATTCGCTCGGCATGCGCTTGAGGCCGGGCGCCTCGCTCTGGCGCATCAGCACTTCATGGTCGAGGCGCTGCATGAGGAAGGGAATCCAGGCGAGCCCGCTTTCCACCCACACCGTCTTCAGCTTCGGGAAGCGCTCCGGCAGCGCGTTCACCACCCAGTTCGTCATGTGGATGAGATTGTAATGCACGAAGCTCAGCGCATGCATGGAAATGAAGCGGTTGAGAGTCGAGAATGACGGGTCTTCCCAATGAGGCCCGGCGTGGAAGATGAGCGGCTTACCCAGTTCCTCGATCATCCGGTAGAGGCGCATGTACTGGTTGTGATGCACGGGCTTGTGCCGCACCGCGCAGATGGTGAAGCCGACGATCTGCGGATGGCTGCCGTATTCCCGCACGATCCGCTCTGATTCCACGGGGTCGTTGAACGGCATATAGGCGAGACCGATCAGCCGCGGGCTTTCCGGCAGAACGCGTTCCGTGAGCCAGCGGCAATAGGCGCGCGCCATGTTCACCTCGACGTCTTCCATCGGGTTCATGCCGAGATGCAGCATGGCCGTCGGGAAGATCACCTGATAGTCGCAGCCCATGGCGTCCATGCTGCGCAGCATGATCTGCGCGAAGGGATGCCCATGCGTCGAAGGCTCGTCCACGGTCTCGCCGGGGCCGGATTGATGCGGCACGCGGCCGGCGAGAGCCTGGAAGCTCATGCCCGGCTGCATGTTAATGAGCGGCGTGCGCACGCCGCCGGCCAGCATGTTCTTGGCCGTGTATTTAAGAACGTCGCTGTCCATGCAGTCGATCAGCTCGTCCCAGAACCGGCCTTCCTGGAGATGCGCATCGATATCGACGATGAGTTCGTAATCGTCGTACTGGCGTTGCGCCTGCCGTGCGGCCGCGTGCAGATAATCGCGCGTGTCCGTCTTGGCGGTGATTTCCTGCAGTTCGCGAACGCTGTCGAGACCGGTGCGTCTGAGTTCGTCAGGCATGGGATCCTCCCCTCTTGCTGCCCACAGTATGAGTTAACCGCGGACTTTTGGAAACTGGATAAAGCCCCAGGGGCTCGGCACTTCGCCGATGGGCACTTCGATGATGACGGGCTCCTTGCCCGCAACGGCGCGCTCCAGCACCGGGCGAAGCTCTTCCGGCGAGCGCACGCGATGGCCGCGTATGCCAAAGGAATCGGCCAGTTTCAGGAAGTCAGGATTGACGAGGTCGCTGGCGATGACACGATTGCCGTGTTCCTCCTGCTGCATTCGCCTGACATTGCCGAAGGCGCTGTCGTTGAACACGATGAAAACAGGCGCCAGGTGGTGCCGCACGGCCGTGGAGAATTCCTGGATCTGGTACATGAATCCGCCATCGCCTGAAATGACGACGACCGGCGTATCGCCCACGGCATCCTTGGCGCCCAGCGCGGTGGAGACGCCCCAGCCCAGCGTGCCCTGATAACCCGAATTCAGGAAGGTGCGCGGCTTGTAGACGGGATAGGTGATGCGCGAGACGTAACCCACCTGGGTGAGATCGTCGATGAGGATGCCGTTTTCCGGCAGAACGTCGCGGATCACGCGCAGATATGAGAGCTGCGGCTCGAGACCGCTGGTCCACTTGTTGAACCAGGCTTTGTGATCGAGGCTTGCCTGTATGCGCGCCTTCGCGTCGAAGTCATCGGGCTTCAGGATGCCCAGCAGCGCCTGCAGCACAGCCTTCGAGTCCGCGAGAATGGAAACCTCCGGTTGCTTGAAGCGCGTCATCTCTTCCGGATCGAGATCGATGCGGATGAGCTTGAGATTCTCGTCGCTGCCCCAGGCCTGCAACGGCAGGCTGACGCGCGAGCCGATGCCGATCACGAGGTCGGCGGTCTTCCACAGTTCGTGTGCGGCGGCCTGCGTATGCGACAGCGGATGGCGCGCGTCGAGAATGCCGCGTCCCGTGCGATGACCGATGACGGGTATGCCCGTGAGTTCCGCGAACTGGCGTATTTCGTCGGCCGCATGGATCGCGCCTGTGCCGGCAAATATGAGCGGACGCTTTGCGGCCTTGATCATGTCCGCCGCGCGCTCGACATCGGCAGGCAGCGCGACCGGCGGAGCATCCGGCGACAGCGGCGCGACGGGCGTCACATCGGCCTTTTTCTGAAGGATGTCGGCGGGCAGTTCGATGCCGACCGGGCGGCCACGGCCAGACGCCAGCTGCCGGAAGGCTTCGGCCACCTTTTGCGGCGCCTGCGCGGGCGTCTCGACCCGCTCGGCCCATTTCGTCAGCTGTTTCAGGATCGAAAGCTGGTCAGGGATTTCATGCAGCAGCCCCCAGCCTTGGCCGATGCCGGCCGAAGGCAGCTGTCCCGCCAGCGCGACGACAGGCGCGTTCAGCGCATAGGCCGTGCAGAGCGCCGCGCAGGAGTTCAGAAAGCCCGGACCGGGAACGACCGAATAAGCGGCAGGCTTGCCGGTCGCGAGCGCCGCGCCGAGGGCCATATAGCCTGCGCCCTGCTCGTGCCGGGTATGGACCGGACGCATTGCGCCATGGGTGTCGAAGATCGCGTTGAAGAGATGATCGCTCTGGACGCCGGGCAGGCAGTAGAGCGTGTTCACCCCATGCGCCAGCAAACTGCCGACGACAGCGTCGCCTCCGGACATCACAGCCATGCGTCTCGCTCCCGATGGAATTTCGGGGCATCTTTATAGACGCGGGACGCTATGTCGAGTGCTGCGAGCGGACCGCAGACCTCGCCCGCGGTCCAAAGCTCTGAGCCATTTTGTCACGCCGTAGTCGCGTTTAGGCGACGATGTTGATGTCGGTGAACACGAGATCGGGCGTGCCCGCCGCGAAGGTTGCGATGAGGCGAGCGCCGCCGCCTGCATTGCCGTTCGAGTCAAAGGTCAATTCGCGTGTCGCCGTATTGTAGATGAAACGGTCGTCCGCATCGCCCGCAAGCCCCGTCGCATTGGCGACGAAGAGGTTCGGGTTGAACAGGCCGACGAAGGCCGACAGGCCCCCGCCGAAAGCGGCTGCCGACACTTCGAGGTGATCGACCGTCGAAACGAAGTCGGTGATGAAATCGAGATGCGAGGCAGACGATTGCAGCACGAACGTATCCTGCGAATCGGCGCCGCCGGTCAGTTCGTCGATGCCGAGACCGCCGATGATGCGATCGAATCCCGCGCCGCCGTTGATCGTGTCGTTGCCCGAGCCGCCGTCGATCGTGTCGCCGCCGTCGCCACCGTTCAACACGTCGCGGAAGGCCGAGCCAGTGATCGTATCGACGTTCCCTCCGCCATTGACCGTCACGATGTCGGTTCCGTTCGTCCATGCGGACAGCACCAGCGTCGACAGATTGATATTTGCCGAAGCGGCCGTACCTCGGATCACCAGTTCGTTCACCCCTGCATCTCCAACGAAGCGCCCGATCCCTCCTGCGAGGATATGATTGCTGGAGTATGTGGCCGTCTGCGTTCCCACAGTATTCGTGAAGGAGAAGAGTTCGACGCCGGAGATGCTCATGTTGCTGTAGTCGACGGCGCCGGCTGCGTCCTGGCGTATTTTGTCCTGCGTGCCGATGCCGCCATCGACATTGTCGAACGTATTATCGAGAATGACCTGGCTGCCGTTCGTGTAGAGGAACGTGTCGTTGCCATCGCCGCCAATGAGAATATCTGCGCCGTCGCCGCCGAAGATCGTGTCGTCGCCGGCAAGTCCATCGATCGTCTCGCGGCCGCTCGAGCCGGTGATGGCGTTCGCCGTGGCGGACCCCGTCAGGTGGATTTGGCCCAGCACGCCAGACACATCGACTCCGCTCAAATCGACAGACCCACCGGAAATATTGAGGACGTTTGTTCCTGCCCCCACCATCTCGATGACGTTGATTCCGCTCGCTGCAAAGTGCGTGTTGGTCGTATTGACCGTGAGGCCGCTGTTGCTGTCGATCCGCAATTGCTCGAAACCGCTGATGGTCGCTGTCGTGAGATCGATGGCGCCGCCGCCGGCGGATATGAATGTCAGCCTGTCGGCTGTTCCGGCGCCGCCGGATAAAATCTGCCCGGCGCCGAAATGGGCGGTATCCTGAATCTGCACGGTATCGTTGCCGATGCCGCCGTCGAAATTATCGATGCCCTCGCTGGAGCGCAGAATATCGTCGCCATCGCCGCCATTGAGCGTTTCGCGCTGTTGCGAACCCGTTATGGTGTCATTGCCGACCGAGCCATTGAGCGTGATAGTGTCGTTGGCCGACCAGTTCGTGAACGTCCCTCCAAAATTGAATGTTCCCGGCGCATCCATGTTGAAAACGAGATTGTTGATTTGGACGTTGCCGTCGAAAATCAACGGTCGGTCGAAATCGTCGAAGATGGCGGTTTGTGCGGCGGTTCCGGCAAACTCGAAGGCTTCGATGGTTTCGATCGTACCCAGCGTGTAGTCGACCGTTCCATTGGCGATCTGCCGGATCGTGTCGGTGCTCGCGTCAACGCCGCCGTTGATCGACTCTCCCGCAACGAAATCGCCCGCATTGATGATGAAGACATCGGTGCCCGTGCCGCCAGTTAATATGTCGGCGGCCGCACCGCCGGTGATCGTGTCGTTCCCATCACCACCGGAAATCGTATCGGCTCCGTTGCCACCGTCGATGATGTCATTGCCTCCGTTCGCAAGCACCACGTCGTTGCCATCGCCGGCCTCGATCGTGTCATTCGTCGTGCTGGCCCCAAGTCCCATCTCAAATCTGTCGCCAAAGGCGGAGCCCGTCAGGGTCGCATTTCCACCCACCGCGCTGGCGAGCGCATTGACGAAAAGGAGATCGGCGCCATCGGTCCAGTTCGTCAGCCCGAGCGCTGCGAGCGAGAGATCGCCGCCCTGATAAAGAATTTGAACGGTGTCATTGCCGGCGTTTCCTACGAAGGAGCCGATGCGCGATGCGCCTGCGCCGACCTGGGATTGAAGAAAATCGGCGTGTTGCTCCAGCGAGGAAGCGCCGCCGAACTCATAGGTCTCGATGGAGTCGAAGGTAGAAAACGTCATGTCCGAAGTGCCGACCGTTCCTCCGCCGGCAAAATTCTGAATGATGGTATCGGTTTCGCTACCGCCGTTGAACTGGTCTCCTGACTGGCCAGCGTTGACGGAAGTCAGGGTATCGTTGCGGTTGCCGAGCAGGAATCGATCATTGCCGCCGCCACCGTTGAGCACATCGACGCCGAGGCCGCCCGTGAGCGTATCGTTGCCGAGATCGCCGTTGATCGTGTCGTTTCGGCTGGAACCGACGATGGTATTGTCAGCGGTCGTGCCGTTTTGCGTGATCGAATCCGTTCCACCCCACGAACCGAATGTGACGCCGGACAGATTCGAATTACCGGCGACGATGAGCGAAGTGCCGCCGGTGCTGGTGACGAAATTGACCTTGCCCGAACCGAAATGGCTCGAGCCCATGGTGACGGTCTTAGCGCCGCCGGTAAAACTGAGTTTTTCGAAACCGATGTGATTGTTGTTCAGTGCGAACGTGCCCGAACCCTGCAACTCCAGAATATCGAATGTACCGGCGCCCAGATTGATCTGGGCCGTCGCAAGATGTGCGGCATTGGCGACGACGATCTTGTCGTTACCATTGCCGGACGAGAGCACGTCGCTGCCGCCGCTCGTCGTCATCAGATCGCTGGCGTTCGAACCCGTGAATACATCCGCGCCGGATGTACCGCCGTTGAATTCGATGCGATCCGCTTGGCGCAGCGTGACACCGACAAGTTCGTTGCTCGTGAAATTCGTGACATTCAATGTGGACAGATTGACGGTTCCGCCACTGGTGACCTGAATAACGTCATCTCCGGCATCGCCGGCAACATTGACAATCGCTAACAATTGCGCTGCTGAAAGCCGCGCCGTCTGGATTGTCGTATCTCCGCCGCCGAATTCGAAACGGTCGATTCCGGCGATCGTGGCAACCGAAAAATCTTCTGCTGTACCCGTCGTGATTGCAAAGAGGATCCGGTCGTTGGCTCCGGTTCCTGCATCGATTGCGTCGCTGGATCCCTGCCCGACGCGCGACTGATTGTTGTAAACAAAAGTATCGTTACCCGCGCCGCCATTCAGAGCGTCGTTTCCAGTGCCACCAGAAATCGTGTCATCGCCATCGAGGCCGTTGATTGTATTACCAGCGCTTCCGGGGGCAGCCAGTAAATCATTGCCGGTCGAACCATTCAGTGTGAAACTATCGATCCCGTTGACGACCGCAGTCGACAGATCGATGGAGCCGCCAGAAATAACCACCGTATCGGTCGTGGTGTTTGCATTTCCGCCCGACGCCCGGTTGAATGCGTTGATAGCGCCCGCGCCGACCTGGTCTGCGTCTAGCGTGACAGTGCGCACGACATTGCTGAGACCGGTGAATTGCAGCCTGTCAATACCTGCCAGTCCCGCCGTGGTCAGATCGTAATTGCCGGCCGAATTTACCTCGATCGTATCGGTTCCCGTGTCCGGCTCGACCAGGCTGCTGCCAAGGAAAATGAATCCGCCAGTATGTCCTGCGTTCTGTAGCCTGAAAGTGTCATGGCCAAGACCACCGGCAATAACGTCCGTTCCGCCTGAGGACAGGATGAGATCGTCGGCGTCAGATCCGATATAGCTTTCGCCACCTGCCGCCGTTCCGCCTGAGATGACGAAGCGGTCGTTGCCGCTCGTTCCGAAACCGTTGACGACGAGATCGGCGAGGCTGATCGCACCACCGGCCATGACGACTTCAACTTCGTCGTTGCCGATGCTGCCGTTGACCGTGGCTATGGAGCCGCCGCCGGAAAAGAGCTGCGCCTCGTTGAACTTGACACTGTGGCCGCCGACGCCATCGAAATTCAACTGCTCGATCCCGGTGATGGTAGCAGTGGTGAAATCGACCTGCGTTCCGCTCGCCGACACCCTGATAGCGTCGGCCGTGCCGGAATCCCCGGCGGAGGTGCCGCCGTGTATCTCCTCGCCCGCGACCAGCTCCGAGGCCGCGCCATAGACGAAGGTGTCGTTGCCGCCGCCGCCCGCCAGACGGTCGAGACCGCCTCCGCCGCGAATGACGTCGTTGCCGTTACCGGCGCTGACCGTGTCGGCGACGCTCGAGCCGGTGATCGTATCGCTCGCGCTCGTACCGGTGATCGTCACCGTGTCGGTGCCCAGCCAGTTGACGAATTGCCAGCTGGAAGCGTCGAAATTCGACGCTCCCGTTACCGCGACGATGTTGCGGCCGATACTCCCGGTGAATGTGACA
Source organism: uncultured Hyphomicrobiales bacterium (assembly GCA_903847605.1). GTDB lineage: Bacteria > Pseudomonadota > Alphaproteobacteria > Rhizobiales > Beijerinckiaceae > Terripilifer. The sequence continues at coordinate 172,787 of CAINED010000076.1, forward strand.
TTGGTCGCAATCTGCGCGCCGTTGAATTGCGTCGCCGCGAAGGTCGCGGTCGCCGTGGTGCCGAGGCCGTTGGTGTAATTGATGTTGGTGACGTTGCTCAAAACCGTCGAGCGGAAATCGGTTGTCGCTGCTACTGTCAGGGTGGTCACGGGCGTTCTCCAACCAATTGTGGCAGCTTAGCCTTTCATAGATGGGACGCTCTGAAAAGCGCTGCGGGCCTGCCATCGGGACTGTCAACCTGAGCTAACGATCTGGGTCGGAAGCCGGTTGGCGGATTGCCCTGTCTATGCAGACGGCGGCGGCCCGGCTGTTCCCGGGGGAACAGCCGGCGCATCGATCCTGCCGTGGGCTGGACATTGGCGGCCTGCCGGTGCTGTTCTGGCACAAACGGGAGGATAAAATGTTCGAGAACATGTTTCGCATGGACGGCAAGGTCGCCGTCGTCACCGGCGCGGCTTTCGGCATCGGCCGGTCCTTCGCCATCGGCCTCGCCGAATACGGCGCCCATGTCGTCTGCCTCGACCGCAACCGCGAGCGCCTCGACGAGACCGTCGGGCTGATCCGCCAGTCGCGCAACAGCGCGGAGGCCATCGTCGGCGATGTCGCAGACGAGAAGTCGGTCGCCGCCAACTGGGCGGAAATCGCCGCCGCTCACAAGCGCATCGATATTCTCATCAACAATGCGGGCATCGCGACGAAGGTCGTGCGCACCCATGAATTCGACATCGAGGACTGGGACCGGCTGATGGCAATCAACCTGCGCGGCGTATTTCTCACGACGCAGCAGGCGCTGAAGCTGATGCTGCCCGGGCCGGGCTCGATCATCAATATCGCGTCGATAGCGGGGCTTTTGGGCTACTGGCCGGGTTTTCCGGCGCTTGGCATCAATTATTCGACGTCGAAGGCCGGCGTCGTCGGCTTTACCAAGCAGGTAGCGGCCGAATATGCGAAGGAGCATATCCGCGTGAACGCCATCGCCCCGGGCTGGCACGGCGGCACCGATCTCGGCGCCGCCAGGCGCTCATCGCTGACGCCGGACGATATCGCCCGTTTCGAAAAGTCGATTGGCGACCGCATTCCCATGGGCCATCGCGCAAAGCCCGACGATCTCGTGGGTCTTGCGGTCTATCTCGCCTCGGACGCGTCGCATTATGTCACGGGACAGGTGATCGCCCATGACGGCGGCTGGAGTGAAATCGTCGCGTGAATGCGGTGATTTCCTCGCAAGGCGGAATTAAAGATCCAGAACCAGCCGCGCGCTTTTCGAGCCCGAGCAGCAGATCATCATGGTCTTCGATGCCTGCCGCTCGGACTCGGTGAGGATGTTGTCGCGATGATCGGGCGTGCCTGACACGACCACGGTTTCGCACGCGCCGCAGACGCCTTCCTCGCAGGAGTAGGTCATGTCGACGCCTGCTTCGCGCAGAACCTGCAGGATGGTCTTGCCCTCGGGTATCGCGAATTCGCGCCCGCTCTTCTGGAGCTGGATGACATAGCCGCCCTCGGTGGCGGCGGCTTCCTTCGCGGTGAAATATTCGATGTGCATCTGGCCGGGCGCCAGATCCTTCGTCGCCGCCTCGTAGGCGGCGAGCATCGGCGTCGGGCCGCAGCAGTAGAAATGCGAGCCCGTCGGCGCGCTGGCGACGATGGCCTTCATGTCCAGAAACTTGCCGTTGGCCTCGTCGTCGAAGTGGACGGTGACTTCCGGCCGCTTCGACAATTCGTCGAGGAATGCCGCCTCGCTGCGCGTGCGGCAAGAATAGTACATCGTGAAGGGCAGGCCCTTCGCGATGAGGCGCTGCGCCATGCAGCGGATCGGCGTGACGCCGATGCCGCCGGCGATCAGCACCGTATGCGGCGCGGCAAGTTCGAGCGGGAAATTGTTGCGGGGACCGCCGATCTTCACGATCTGCCCGACCTTGAGATGGTCGTGAATGTAGATCGAGCCGCCGCGGCTGCCGCGGTCACGCTTGATGCCGACGATGTAGCGGTCGCCCTCGCCCTCGGTCGTGGTCAGCGAATACTGCCGCATCATGCCGTTGGGCAGGTGGATATCGATGTGCGCGCCGGGCTCGACGGGTGGCAGCGCCCCGCCCTCGGGACGGCGGAATTCGAACGTGTGCGTATCCTGCGCGGCATAGGCGATGGCCGTGAGGCGCAGGTTCATGGTGTCGGACAAGCCGGTCTCTCCCCGAGGGCGAAGTCCGGTCTCGCGAGACCGGCGCTGGTCGATTTCCCCCGTCTCATAAAGTCCGGGGCAGGGCGGGGCAAGCGTTTCGGAACCGGCCGGCCCGGCGCTTCAGGGGCGAAACGGCGGGGGCCGAGCAGCCGGGTTGGGAATGGCGTCGCGCCGGATTAGGATGGCTGCAGCAATCCTTGGGAGTCCGCCATGAGCGCCATTGCCGAACCCGCCGTCGTTGAAGCCACTTTGTCCTTCTGCGTCGACACCGGCGTCAAACCGGTGTCGCAGACCTTCGGGCCCGGCTCCACCGTCCATAACTATCAAGGCAATTACGAAGAGAAGATCGTTCCGATTGTCGATGCGCGGCCATCGAACAGTTCGCTCTCCATCGACCGCGAGGGATTTCACCTCGTCCGGCACGAAACCGCCATGCGCGACTTCTACGACGAGGAAGAAGTGCGCTCGGTCTATTATCGCGAACTCGACGCTCTCGTGAAACGCGAAACCGGCTGTACGCGCACCATCGTCTTCGATCACACCCGCCGGTCCGGCGACGAGGATACGCGCGAGAATCTGAAAATTCGCGGCCCCGTGCGCATGGTGCATAACGATTACACCGACCGGTCGGGCCCGCAGCGGCTGCGCGATCTCGTGCCGGACGAGGCGGAAGCGCTCTTGAAACATCGTCTGCAGGTGATCCAGGTCTGGCGCGCCATCAGAGGGCCGATCCTGCGCGATCCGCTGGCCATGTGCGATGCGCAGTCGATGTCGCCGCAGGATTTCATCGCTGCCGAGCGGCGCTTTCCCGACCGTGTAGGCGAAATCTATCACATCGCTCATAATCCGAGGCAGCGCTGGATGTATTTCCCGCACATGACGCGCGAGGAAGCCATCGTCTTCAAGTGCTACGATTCCGATAAAAGCGTCGCGCGCTTTACCGCCCACGGCGCTTTCGACGATCCGACCAGCGCGCCCGATGCGCCGCCGCGCGAAAGCATGGAAGCGCGGATATTGGCGATTTTCGCGCCGTGAACGATAGCCGACCCTCGTGTTTCGAGACGCGAAGCTCTACTTCGCTCCTCAGCATGAGGGTCTGGTTTGCTCCTCAGCCCTCATGCTGAGGAGCGTGCCACTCAAATCCGGCTTGCCGGATTTGGGCCCTCAAGAATGTCGATATCGGGCAAGCCCGATATCGATTGCAGGCGTCTCGAAGCACGAGGGCTGCTGCGCAAACCTCACACCCGCTTGCCCGCGATATCCGCGCCTTCGCGCAACACGCGCAGCTTCTTCCATGTGACGATCGGGTCGATCTTGCCGTAGCCCGCGAATGTGCCGAAGCCGCAATCGGTGCCGGCGATCACGCGCTCTGCGCCGACGATGGCGGCGTATCGTTCGATGCGCTGGGCGATCAGTTCGGGATGTTCGACATAATTGGAACAGGTGTCGATGAGTCCGGGCACCAGAACCTTGTCGTCCGTGAGTTTCGCATCGCGCCAGACGATCCATTCGTGTTCATGACGCGGATTGGCGGCCTCGAAAAGCAAACGCGTCGGCCGCGCCTTCAGCACGATGTCGACGACCTTTTCGAGGGGGATGTCGAAATCGTGCGGCCCCTCGTAATTGCCCCAGCAGATGTGCATGCGCAGCCGTTCGGGCGGAATGTTCGCTGTCGCGGCATTAAGCGCCTCGACATTCTGCGCCGCGCGCGTCAGGAATTCTTTCTCGCTCAGGTTCTGGAAGCCCGTATGCGCAGCCATGGCGAGATCGGGCGCATCGAGTTGCAGATCGAAGCCCGCCGCGACGATCGCCTCGTATTCCGGCCGCATGGCGTCAACGAGATCGGCGAGATAGGCTTCGTGCGAGGGATAGAACTGGTTCGGCTGGAAGGCGGTGACGAGACCAGGCGTCGCGGAATTCAGGAAACCGCGCACGCCCTTGCCCTGGCTGTCCATCGCCGCCCTGAAGCGGCGGATGTCGTCTTCCATCGGCTTCGTGTCGATCAGTTTCACCTTGCCGATGCAGGACGCGCGCACGAAGCCCTGCGTCCCCATGATCGCCGCCAGCTTCGTACGCAGGTCCGGCAGATCGGCGAGATCCTTCGCGGGCACGCGGTCGACATGGCCGCCAAATCCGGAGAGGCGCTTGGTGACATAGGTGGAATAGCCGACCTTGCCGAGTTCGCCATCGCTGACGATGGTGACGCCCGCGGCGACCTGATCCTTCACCGCCTGTTCGATTTCTGCGGAAACCAGCGCATCGAAGGCCGCATCGTCCACGTCCTTGTTGTGATCGCGCTTGATGAGCATTTCGGCGAGCGCCGGAGAACGCGGCAGGCTGCCGACATGCGTCGTATGAATGAACGTCATTTGTATCAGACCTTGAGATCGAGAAAGCCCGCGCGTTCGGCAAAACGCCAGCCCTCGGCCGTGCGCACGAGTTTGTCGCGGAAGCCGCCGATGAGCGCAGGAGGAACCGCCGTGCCCTCGCCGGCCGGCGCGGTGTAGAGCAGCATCGAGCAACGCGCGGTGGCGGCGTCGGCCGATGTCACGTCGACCACGATATTGGTGATGAGGTGGCAGGACTTGCGCGGCGGCCGGCTTGCAAAGGAGGCGCGGATCGCTTCACGCCCGGAGATGGGATCGCCCCCGGCGGGACGCACGAAGCGCCCGTCTTCGGTGAAAGTCGCCGCGACGGCCGCCCAGTCGGCGGCATCGTTCAGCAGCGCGAATTGCGTGATGAGGCGCGAAATCTCTTGTTCGGCGAGCAGGCGGTCGAGCGGCGTCATTCGGGCAATTTCCTCCTGAGATGCTGGCCGGTCTTCCTCCGGCGGCCGTAGCGGGAGGCGCAGTATAGGTGCCCGTTGCGCCGGCACAACTTGCAGAACGTTTGTCCACAAGGCGACGGCCGCCGGCCGCCTCAGCCCGCGCCGACGCCCGCGAAGGCGACGCCGCTCAGCCTGTGCATGTCGTATTTCCACGTCGAAAGATCGTCCGAGGAGAACTCATTGAGATGCGTGTGGCCGCAAGCCCTCGCCATCACTTTCATCAGGTCGACGGACGCCTCAAGAAAATTGTGCAATTGCCGCGCGGATTTCTCGACGACTAGGCGCGAGACGAGTTCGGGCTTCTGCGTTGCTATGCCGACAGGGCAATTGTTGGTGTGGCAGGCGCGCATGCCCAGACACCCGATCGCCTGCAAGGCCGAATTCGAAATCGCGACGGCGTCCGCACCTGGTTCCGCTACGCGCTCCTGCACATCGCTCGTCAGGGAATTGATGACCTGCTGGATGGACAGGACGATTTGCTCGATGTCACGCGCGACCAGCAGGTTCGCCTCGCGTGCGCGTTCAATCCAGTCCCGATGTTCTTCCTGCTGCTTGTTCCAGAAGAAGAGGCCCGACCCCACAAGGAGGGCCAGCGACAGCAGCGCAGCAAGGCAAATGGGCAGCCACTCCCGACCGGACAATTTCGCCCAGAACGATTCCATGCCCATGTCCCCGCGTTTCATACGCGGAATAGTCACGCTTAACAGGTGTAGCAAGTAATCAAATAGTTGAAAGTCATTTATATTTCAGTGCTTTATGTGTTTATTTCAGTTACATTTTGCGTAAATCAAAACCCGGCCGTTTCCCGATGAAGCCGATACATCTCCTGCAAGGTGGTATAAGTATACTATTTTCAGTCGCTTAAAGACGTACACATATGAACAAAGCAAAGGGGCTATCGGGATCTGTCATCGGGGGCGGCGTTCCGCATACCGTTTGGGGTGCAGCGAAATTACATATGTAACATTGCTGTGAACAGCGCCTGGAATGGTCTGTTCTTGCGCATCCTCGCTATCTTTGCACCGTGAAGGATCAGAGCGTTCTCAGGCCGGAATATTCACCGTCCCGACCGATCCGTTGCTTCCATTCTGTCGTGAAACCCTTGCTGAATTGATCGCGTCTCTCAGTTGCGAGAGCGTCACGGGCTTTTGCAGGACTGTTTCGATATCAAGACCCTCGAGATTGGGAAGCTTGTCGCGCTCTGTCCCCGTCATGAGTATGACGGGCATCTGGCCAAGAATGGCGTCGCTCCTGATGCGCCGCGCCAATTCGAGCCCGCCCGCCTCTGGCATTTCGAGATCGAGGATAGCCAGGTCGAATCTTTCGGACGTCAGGGCTGCAATGGCCTCAACGCCATCTGCGGCCTCAACGGGAATATGTCCCAGCGTTTTCAGATAGGCCGTGAGAATGATGCGGATGGAGGCTGAATCATCGGCCAGAAGAATCCGCAGGTGGTTCTGATTGGCCGGAATCAGGGCTGGAACGGACGTCCTTCCGGCCTCGCCCGGAACATATTTGTCCATGGCAAGCGTGATGTGAAAGGCGGAGCCCTGCCCGGGCACGCTTTCGACTTCTATAGCGCCATCAAGTTCCCGGATGAGCCGGTCGGCGATCCACAGGCCGAGGCCCATGCCTTCGGGCCGCTGCGCCTTCGAAGCCTCGCCACGCTCATAGGGCGAGAACATCCTGTCGATGAGCTCCGGCTCCATGCCCGCACCCTGATCGATGACGCTGATGCGGAACTTCGTCTTGTTGGAAAGGACTTGCAGATAGGCCAAGGCCACAATGATCGGCTTCTTGCCGGCATATTTGGCTGCATTGGACAAAAGGTTCAGGATGATCTGGTTGAGAATCGTCTTGTTGCCCATCACCATATGGGGAAAGACGCCGCCATCCATGGCCTGAAGCTGTATATCAGCAGATGGCGTGGCCATCCTGCATGTCTTGATCAGGTCCGAAAGCATGATGGGCAGGGAAAATGGCTCGTTATCAGAAGGAATCGCAGAACCGTCTGCCGAGTTCACGGTCAGGACGGAGTTCAGCAGCGTTTTCATCTGCGAACACGAAGCCTGTAATATGTCCATCAGTTCGGAATTCTTCGGATCGACCCCTCGCAGCTTGATCAGTTCCGTAGCGGTGACGATGGACATGAGAGGCGTCCGCAGGTCATGCGAGACAAGGGAGAAAAAGTCGCTCTTCTCCTTTCGGAAATTCTCGGCATTTTCTCTGGCCTCGCTTTCACGCAGCAGGGCCTGCTGGCGTTCTGCAAGCATGAACTGCGTTTCACCGCTGTATTTTCTGAAGGACATGCCGGCGAACATGATCAGAGAAATCGAGACAAGCAGGGCTGGCGCAAGAATCTTGAGCTCATCCCTTGAAGCTTTGTGGATTGTTGCTTCCGTGACCGCGCCACCCAATATCAGCGGCAATCCTGCAATAGGTTCTGAGGCAGTAACGATTCGTTCTGTCTGCAGCGATTTGCTGGTACTTTGGGCAGACGTTAACAACCCCCGGCGCGCTTCATCGTAGCGCAATAGAAAAACGGCATTGGCAATGTTGTCACCCCCCCCCCGTCGGTCTGCTTGTGGAGTAGCTGTCGTAATTATCGTGCCGTCTCGCAGAACGAGAACATGATTATGAACGCGTGAAGTATCTCCGAGTGCGAATACGTCGTCGATGAGCGATCGGGCAAGAACAGCGACGAGTACGCCGAGCCGGGTACCGGACTTGCCGACTACCGGAGTGCATAACAGGAACACATGGGTTCCATCCAGTAGGGTCTTGAAGGGCGCAGTGATATGCATTGTAGCAGGATCTTGGTCCCGGCAGGCAATAAAGTACTGGCGATCGAGGACCGAGATGAAGGGCGCGGGATAATGCGATGAAATGGCGGCCAGGGTTCCGGCATTATCGACGAAGCTCATGCGCAAGCTGGAACGGTAGCTTGCTGCCGCATAGTGCATCTTGTCGTGAAATTCGCGAGAATGCGCATATGTGGCAAGTTCGCTGTTTGGCTCCAGAAAGCGCTCCTGCAGATCGCGCGTCAATGAAACGATGACCTGCTGGACGCCCGACATGATCTGTCCAAGATCGTGCGCCACCAGCCTGTTTTTTTCCCGCGCCCTGTCGATCCAGTCTGCGTGCTCAACTTCCTGCTTGTGCCAGAAGTAGAGGATCGAGGTGCACACGAGGAGAACCGAAATCAGCGCAGCGACGCAAACCGAGATGTAATCCCGGCTGAATAGTTTCACCCTTAAAGTATTCACTATGGACCCCCACTATGCCGGAAGTCTAGGCACGGCCCTAACCCCTTGCAATGATCCAAATCATCCATGCGCTGCGCATTTCGCAGGGCGGTTTGTGATTATTTTGGTTACATTTGCATTGTTAATCGCCATCACATGCTTCGATTCCTCTTTGCATTCCGTGGCTTGCATAGTGAGTGCTTGAGTAATCAGTCGCCCAAAAAGTATACGGGCGACCAATCCTGAGTTGGCATTCACGATCTCTCGATCGCTACGATATCGCTCACCCGTATGGGTTCCTACCAAAGTAGGGTGCGTAACAATTTCTATGCATGCTCCGTGCAGCCGCACGCATTCGTGCAATTCGCGCCCTAACTTTCACGCCCCCACACCAGCAAACGCGACGCCGCTGAGACGGTGCATGTCATGTTTCCATGTCACGAGATCCTCGCCCGTGAACTGGTTGAGATGAGTATGGCCGCAGGCGCGCGCCATCACCTGCATGAGTTCGACGGCGGATTCGAGGAAGTTGTGCAGTTGCTTTGCTGACTTCTCCACCACGAGTCGCGACACCAGTTCAGGCTTTTGCGTCGCAATGCCGACGGGGCAATTGTTCGTATGGCAGGCGCGCATGCCCAGACATCCAATCGCCTGCAGCGCAGCGTTTGAAATCGCGACCGTATCCGCGCCCAGCGCCAGCGCCTTGGCGAAATCCTCGGCGGTGCGCAATCCGCCGGTGATGATCAGCGTCACGTCGCGGCGATCCGCCCTGTCGAGATGGCGTCGCGCCCGCGCAAGCGCGGGGATCGTCGGCACGGAGATATTGTCGCGAAACAGCAGCGGCGCTGCGCCCGTGCCACCGCCGCGCCCGTCGAGGATGATGTAATCGCAGCCGACTTCCAGCGCCGCATCGATATCGTTCTCGATATGTTGCGCCGAAAGCTTGTAGCCGATGGGTATGCCGCCGGTGCGCGCGCGAACCTCGTTGGCGAAGTCGCGCATATGCCGCGGTTCGGTCCAGTCGGGAAAGCGCGCCGGGGAAATCGCGTCCTGCCCCGGCTTCAGCCCGCGCACTTCGGCAATCGCCGCCGATACTTTATGGCCCGGCAGATGCCCGCCGGTGCCGGTCTTCGCGCCCTGCCCGCCCTTGAAGTGAAAGGCCTGCACGCGCTCGACCTTCTCCCATGCGAAGCCGAAACGCGCCGACGCCAGTTCGTAGAAATAGCGGCTGTTGGCTTCTTGCTCGGCCGCCAGCATGCCGCCCTCGCCGGAACAAATGCCCGTGCCCGCCATCTCGGCGCCTATGGCGAGCGCGACCTTTGCGGAGGCCGAGAGTGAACCGAAACTCATGTCGGAAACGAAGAGCGGGATACGCAGGCGCAAGGGCTTTTGCGCATTCGGTCCGATCGTGACGTCCGTGCCGACCTCTTCGTGATCGAGGCGCGGCGCGCGATGCAATTGCGCCGTCACGAACTGGATATCGCTCCATTGCGGCAGTTCGTTGCGCGGCACGCCCATGGCGGCGACCGCGCCGTGATGGCCTGTTTTCTTCAACCCGTCTCGCGCATAGGCCTGGATCGGTTTCACATGCGGCTCGACGGCGTCCGCATGCGTCTCCGCATACAGGCCGAGATAGGTCTCGCGGTTATAGGGTTGCGGATGATCCTTCTCCCAGGCCGCGATCTCGTCGCCATCGACGAAGACTTCGCCATTTTCGACAAGGGACGAAAACTTCGGCAGCGCCTCGTGATTGTCGTATTCGCTCACGCCGCTGTCGAAGCGATAATCCCAGTCGTGCAATCCGCACATAAGATTATTGCCGGCGATATATCCGTCCGAAAGAAGCGCGCCGCGATGAAGGCAGCGCCCGTAGAGCACCGAGACCTTGCCGTCGTAGCGGATGACGACGAGATCGACATTCTCCGCCAGCGCATAGGCGGGCTTGCGATCCTGCAAGTCGTCGAAACGGGCGATTGAAATCCTGCGCATGTGGCACTCCGGGGAAACCCGCGCTCAAGCTAGCACAGGGCGGCGCGGGCGCCAGTTCCCGTCTTGATCCAGTTCATAGGCCTGACGCCACTTGTTCAGTGTATATTACCTCATGTTGTTCCACGATCCCGCCGCCCTGCAGGAACGCCTCGTGCGCCAGTCGCAGACGCGCGCGCAAATACCTGCGCGCGAACATTCCGGCCCGGCCTTCCTGCGGATGCTGAAACTGCTGGCCGGAATATTCTCGTTGCCGGGCAGATGGTGCGCTGCCGGACTGATCTTCGCTCTTGCCGCCATCACCATCTCGGAGGTCGGGCTGGCCCTGCGTCTTGCGAGCTGGAACGCGGATTTCTTCAACCTCATCGAGAAGAAGGAGGTCGCGGGCCTCCCCGCGCAGGTGTGGATTCTCTTCGCCATCGTGGCGGGCATCATGTGCCTGCAGGCGTCGAGCCTCGAATCCAAGATGCGCCTGCAGATTCGTCTGCGCAGCTATCTCACGACGCGCGTGCGCGATCGCTGGATGTCGGAAGGCCGCCATTATCGCCTGCGTTACATGGGCGGCGAACACGCCAACGAGGATGGGCGGATCGCGGAAGACATTCGCATCGTCTGCGAAATGGTCGTCGATTTTGCAACCTCGCTGCTTTATGCCGCGACACAGCTCGTGCTCTTTGCGGGTGTGCTCTGGCTCTATTCGGGACCGCTGCGCATCGCCATCGGCGGCGGTGCGCTTGTTATTCCGGGCCACATGGTTTTCGTCGCCTTGATCTATGCGGGCATAGGCGCGCTGGTGACGCTCTTCATCGGCCATCCGCTCGTGCGTGCGCTCGACAAGCGCCAGACCGCTGAGGCCGACTATCGCGCGGGACTCGTCAATTCTCTCGCCCATACCTCTGCCATTGCACTGACGGGCGCGGAAGCAGGCGAGCGCCGCCGCCTCTCCGCCTTCTTCGATCGCATCCGCTGGACGTGGGCGCTGCAGCGCGCCTCGCTGCGCAATCTCCTGTTCTTTACGTCCGGCTATGGGCAACTGACAGCGGTTTTACCCCTCGTCATTCTCGCGCCGCGTTATTTCTCCGGCGAGATGGCGCTCGGCACGTTGATGCAGGTGACGATCGCTTTCGGGCAGGTTACGTCGGCGCTGTCGTGGCTGTCGGGCAATTTCGCGAGCATCGCACAATGGGAAGCCTCCGCTGCGCGTGTCCTCGCTCTGCAGGAAGCGGTGGACGATCTCGACGCCGCCTTTGCGGGGCAGGGCGAAGGGAGCTTCGTTCGCGCGCCGGTCAACGGGCCGAATCTCGCCTTTCGCGATCTCACGCTCGTCTCGCCCGCTGGCGAAGTGCTGACCGAGCGCTTTTCCGCCGACATCGCGCCGGGCGAGCGCGTGCTGCTGGAAGCGACGCCGCAAGCGGCCGATGCGCTCTTTCGCGCCGTCGCCGGGCTCTCCTTCACCGGCGCTGGCCGCATCGAACTGCCGGAAGACTCCGCGCCGCATTTCATGGGCGAATATCCCTATCTGCCCCATGCGCCGCTGATCGAGGCCCTCACGGGCTCGCCGCAGCCTGAAAATTTTTCGCCCGGCGAAATCGCGCGCATCCTCGTCGATGCCGGGCTCGCCCGCCTCGCGCCTGCGCTCGAAAGGACAGTGAACTGGGAGCAGGACCTCGGCATCGAGGACCAGCAGCGTCTCGGTTTTGCCATCGCCTTGTTGCGCAAACCGCCCTGGATTCTCATGCACGCCGCCGCGAGCGCGTTGTCCGAGCCGGCGGAAGAAGCGCTGATGCGGCTTCTCACAACGCGCCTGCCGGAGACAGCAATCATCCGCATCGCGCCGCGCAGCATCGCCGAACACGGCTTTACACGCCGGATTTCGGTGACGGGCGCGAAAGAGTGAGGGCTGACTTCCCTCGCAAGCGGAACTTTGCAAGTTGGGTTTGGCCCCCGCCGCTTCCGCGCATTCGATAATAGGGCTGGAATTGCCGGCCCAATTGCTCGAAACTCGAAAGAACGAACGCCGGTATCGAGCGGAGCGTGTTGCGGAAGCGTCGAACGCCTTCTCCGATGGGAACACACTCCGGCTGGAACATCGTGCGATAGGGATGGAAGTCGCTTGATGAGCGCAGCAAATTTGACGGGTCCACGGACACTGTTTCGGAAAATCTGGGATGCGCATGTCATCGCCGATCTCGGCGACGGGTTCTCGCTGCTGCAGGTCGATCGTCATGTCGTGCACGATATGGGCGGCCGCAGTTTCCTCGGGCTCAAGAGCCGCGGCCTCGCGCTGCGCCATCCCGAACTCACCTTCGCGACGGCCGATCATGCCATTCCGACATCGCCGGATACCGACTGGTCGTCTTACAGCAATCCCTATCTCGAAAACCTGCGCGAGGGCGTGAAGCGTAACGGCTTCAAATTCTTCGAACCGGGCAAGCCGGGGTCGGGCGTCGTGCATGTCGTGACGCCAGAACAGGGCATCGCGCTGCCGGGCTGCACGCTGGCCTGCGGCGACAGTCACACCTGCACCGTGGGCGCGTTGGGCGCCATGGCCTGGGGCGTCGGCCAAAGCGAACTCCTGCATATCCTTGCAACGCAAACCAGCGTTCAGCAGCAGGCAAAGACCATGCGCATCGTCATCGAAGGCGTATTGTCCAGGGCCGTCACTGCGAAAGACATGATCCTGCATATCGTCAGGAAAGTGGGCGCGTCGGGTGCGCGCGGTTGCGCGGTGGAATTCGCGGGCACGGCAATCTCGGCGATGCCGATGGAAGGGCGCTTCACCATTTGCAACATGGCCACGGAAATGGGCGCGCGCTTTGGGCTCATCGCGCCCGATGAAGTGACCCTTGCCTATCTCGAAGGTCGCCCCTATGCGCCGGCTGGCGATCTCTGGCGGCAGGCCCTTGCGCAATGGCGCAACCTGCGCAGCGACGAAGATGCTGTCTTCGACAGCGAGCTGAGATTCGACGTCAGCGAAATCCAACCGCAGATCAGCTGGGGCACGAGCCCCGATCATGTGATCGGAATTAACGAAGTCGTTCCCGATCCGCAGGACGAGGCAGATGCCAGCAAGCGCGAGCGGATGATGGCCGCCCTCGATTATATCGGCATCGAAGCCGGGCATCCGCTCATCGGAACGCGCATCGACAATGTCTTCATCGGCTCCTGCACCAATGCACGCATTTCCGATCTGCGCTCCGCTGCATCCATCGTGAAGGGCCGTAGCGTGGCGCCGCATGTCGAAGCGTGGATCGTTCCCGGCTCCTTCGATGTGAAATCGCAGGCCGAGCGTGAAGGGCTCGACCGCACCTTCATCGATGCCGGATTCCAGTGGCGCAATGCGGGCTGTTCGATGTGCGGCGGCATGGGCGATCTTTCGCGCGAGAAAGTCGCGCCGGGCAAACGCATCGTCTCCACCACCAATCGCAGCTTTGTCGGGCGACAGGGGCCGGGCAGCCGAACCCATCTTGCAAGTCCCGCCATGGCGGCGGCGGCGGCCATCGCAGGCTGTATCGTCGACGTTCGCGACTTCGGAGCGACGGCATGAAACCCCTGATACGCATCGAAGGCGTTGCCGCGCCGCTTCTCATCGACGACATCAATACCGACATGATCGCCCCGACGCGCCCGCGCGCCGGAATGACATCCGGCAAGATGGCCGAGAAGGAATTCGATCCCGCCGCGCTTTTCGCACCACTGCGCTACTTGAGCGATGGGACTGAAAATCCGGACTTCATCCTGAACAGGCCTGCATTCAGAACCGCGAAAATCCTTGTCGCCGGCCGCAACTTCGGCTGCGGCTCCTCGCGCGAGCAAGCGGTCTGGCTTCTCGCCGATTTCGGCATCGAATGTATCATCGCGCCGAGTTTCGGTGGCATCTTCTTCGATTCCTGTTTCAAGAACGGCATTCTTCCCGTGGTTCTCCCCGAAGAGAACGTGCGGGCGCTGGCGGCGGATGCGCAGCAGGCAGCGTCTATGCTTGTCGATGTCGAAGCCCGCCGCATCCACAGCGGCGCGTTCATGAGGAATTTCGACCTTCCGGAATTTCGTCGCGCCGCTCTCATTGCGGGCGTCGACGATATCGAGATGACGCTGCGGCGCGACGCGGAGTTGAAGCAATTCGTCGCCCGCGACCGCCTCGAGCGCCCATGGATATACCTTCGTACAGGAGCCCAATGATGCGCCGTTTAGCGCTTGCCGTTCTTTTTGCCGCCTTTTCGCTGCCCTCGCAGGCCCAGGACTATCCGCGGCAAACGGTCCGCATTGTTCTCGGCTTCGGGGCGGGCGGCGGGGCGGACGTCAGCGCCCGCCTGTTTGCGGCAAAGATGGAGGGCCTGACCGGCCAGACCTTCATCGTCGTCAACAAGCCCGGCGCCAGCGGCAATATCGCGGCAACCGAAGTCGTTAAGGCGCAGTCCGATGGTTACACCCTGCTATGGTCGCCGAGTTCCGCCTATTCGTCCAACCATCTGATGTACAAAAATACCCCTTACGATCCCAAGCGCGATCTTCGGATCGCGACGACATTTAACCGCTATGGTTTCGTCCTGCTGGTGAACAAGGACAATCCTGCCGGGAGCGTCAACGAACTGACGGAACAGTTGCGCAAGAAGGGCGGCGGTCTTTACGGCTCGGCCGCCACGAGCTTCATGGCCTGTTCGGAACTTTACAAACTTGCCACGGGCCTCGCGACGCAACAGGTTAACTACAAGACGACAGGCGATGCTGTTCGCGACCTGATCGGCAATCAGGTCGATTATGTTTTTGCCGATGCGGCTTTCGCCATTTCGCAGGCGCAGGCGGGCCGTGTGAAAATGCTCGCGATCACCTTGCGCGATCGCCTCGGCAGTGCGCCACACCTTCCGACAATGGCGGAAAGCGGAATCGCCGACTACGAAATGAGCGGCTGGATCGCGCTGGCCGCGCCCCGGCGGACGCCTGACGACATCGTCCGCAGGTTGAACGATCTGGCGCAGAGGGTTCTGGCGATGCCGGATGTTCGCCAGGCCATCCTCGATTCGAGCAGCGAACCGATGTTCCTGCCGCTTGGGGATATCGAAGGCTTTCAGGATTCGCAGATCCAGAAATGGCGCAAGCTGCTCGCCGAGAGCAAATTCGAAATGCAATAACGGAGCGAAGCCGCTCGCAAGGTCTCCGGCGCTTCCGTTTGCAGCCGCGCCTTGTCAAATGGCCCGCCGGACTCTACGCAAAGTCATAGAATAATCGATTGAGGAGAGGGCCGTGACCGAGGCAATGCAGGCACAAGAGGCGCAGGCGGTGCTCACAGGCGCTCAGAGCCTTCTCGAAACCTTAGTGGCCTGCGGCGTCGATGCCTGCTTCGCCAATCCCGGCACATCCGAACTCCATCTCGTCGCTGCCTTGCAGAACGATTCCCGCGTGCGTTCGATCCTGTGCCTGTTCGAAGGCATCGCGACCGGCGCCGCCGACGGCTATGCGCGCGTTGCCGGAAAGCCCGCAGCGACGCTGCTGCATCTTGGCCCCGGCCTCGCGAATGGCTGGGCCAATCTGCACAATGCGAAGAAGGCGAAGGTGCCGCTCGTCAACATCGTCGGCGATCACGCGACCTGGCATCTGCCGCTCGGCGCATCGCTGACCTCCGACCTGCCGGGACTTTCTGCCTCGATCTCCGACTGGACGAAAATTTCCGCCTCCACTGCCGACATCGGCGCGGATGCGGCGCTCGCTGTGCAAACGGCAATGGCGCGTGGCGGACAGATTGCGACACTGATCCTGCCTGCCGATACGACCTGGAATCCCGGCGGCGTGGTTGCCAAGCCCCTGCCGCCGGCAGCGCCGCTCAGAGTCGATGATGGCGAGATCGATGCCGCCGTTTCCGCGCTCAAGTCGGGCCGGCGCGTTGCCGTTCTCGTGACAGGCGACTCTCTGATCGGCGAAGGGCGCGAAGCCTGCACGCGCATTGCCGCGAAAACGGGCGCGAAATTTTTCTGCCATGGCCTCAATCGCCACATGCAGCGCGGCGCGGGACGCATGGAATTCATGCGCCTTTCCGCCTGGGGTCAGGAAACGCTGAAAGTGCTCGCCGACTATGACGACCTCATCATCGTCGGCACGGGCCAGCCTGTCCTGTCCTTCGCCCATCCGACCTTCGAAAGCGTGCTGGTGCCGAAGAGCGTGCGCGTGACGAAAGTCGGCACGGCGGAACACGACATCACCGCAGCATTGGCCGAGATCTCATCGCGCCTTGGCGCACCTGATTCAGAGAATGTGAAGAAGCTTCTGGTGGAGCGCGCGCATTTCGATCTCGCGACCGGCGCGCTCACGGCGGAAGCCATCGGGCGCGCAGTCAACACATACATGCCGGAAGGCGCAATCATTTCCGAAGAAGCGGGCACGGCGGGCGCGGGCCATTATCCCTTCACGGCGAAAGCCGCGCCGCACGATTGTCTCTTCCTCACCGGCGGCAGTATCGGACAGGGCCTGCCCGTCGCGCTCGGCGCGGCCATTGCGCGGCCGGATCGCAAGGTCATCGCGCTCGAGGCAGACGGTTCCGGGATGTACACATTGCAGGCGCTGTGGAGCATGGCGCGCGAGAAATGCGACGTGACGACCGTCATCTTCTCCAATCGCCAGTACGGCATTCTCATGCGCTCCATCGGCATGTATGCGATACCCGGCATGCCCAACCGCGTGCCCGATCTCTTCGATCTTTCCAATCCCGATCTCAACTGGGCGAAAATGGCCGAGGGCATGGGCGTCGAGGGCCATGTCTGCACCACGGCGGATGACTTCAATCGCATCTTCGCAGACTGCATGAAACGCAAGGGGCCGCATCTCATCGAAGCCGTCATGTAATTCCAACACAGCAAGAGACTTTTATGACATTCGCTTCCACCCTTCCCGAACTTTCCGCCCAGACAGGATTCGCGCTGAGCCCGCTCGATCGCATGTCCGAGATACGCGAGGACAAGCAGGCGCTCGCGGATATGAACGCCGCGGCGCAGACGCGCTTCGTCGTCATCGGGCGCGACCGGCCCATCCTGAAGCGCGTCGAGGGCGGTTACGATCCCTTCTTCACGGCGGCTGAAGCCGCGACCATCGGACGTCAGCGCGAGACGGTGCTGCTGGGCAAGAGAGAAGACGGACAGGCGCTTTTTGCCATCGTGCTCGACGACAGCGCGGTCGATATCGTCGAAGTCGCCGACGAGGGCGGCCTCATCGACACGCGCAAATTCGTCGTCCCCGGCCGCAACGATCTTTTCGTGCACGATCTGCGGGCAATGGCCACGGAGGGCACGGTGCCGGTCGATATCATCGGCATTCTCGGCCAGGCCAAGAGCATCATGCACTGGCACGCGCGCCACAGGTTCTGTTCGAACTGCGGTTCGTCGTCCGAACTCGCGGCGGCCGGATGGCGGCGCGAATGCCGCGTCTGCAAGGCCATGCATTTTCCGCGCACGGACCCGGTCGTCATCATGCTCGCCATATCGGGCGAAGATTGCCTGATGGGCCGCGCAGGCCGGTTCGGCAAGCATATGTATTCGGCGCTCGCGGGCTTTCTCGAACCGGGCGAAACGATGGAAGACGCGGTGCGCCGCGAAATTCGCGAAGAGTCCGGCATTCGCGTCGGCCGCGTCGCCTATCTCGCCTCGCAGCCATGGCCTTTCCCGGCCTCGCTGATGATCGGCTGCGTCGCCGAGGCGCTAAATCGCGACATCGTCATCGACCATAACGAGCTCGAAGATTGCCGCTGGTTCTCGCGCCGCGACGTGCAGATGATGCTCAAGCGCGAACATCCCGATGGCTATACGGCGCCGCATCCGCTCGCCATCGCGCACCATCTGCTGCGCGCGTGGAGCGAAGGCCGGACTCCTAAATTCTAGAGCGTGCTCCGGAAAAGTTGAATGACTTTTCCGATGAGAACACGCTCCGCTCACGAATGGACGCCGGATTCTGATGGACGCCAAAATTTAATGGATGCGCTTCCGCCGCTCTGGATTCTCGCGGTCGCCTTTCCGGCGGTCACCATCGCTTACATGATCTTTTCCATCGCGGGCTTCGGCGCGGTCTTCATCACTGCGCCCGCTCTCGCGCAGGCGATGCCCGTCTCGCATGTGGTGCCGGTTCTCTCGCTCGTCGATTTCGGCGCCGCTGCCATCAACGGCACGGCGCTGTCGCGCAAGATCGCCTACGACGAACTGAAATTCCTGATACCCTTGATGATCATCGGCAGCATCGCCGGCATTTACCTGCTGCTGATCATTCCCGCGCAGCCGATGATGTATGGGCTCGGCGCCTTCGTGCTCTGCTACGCGCTTTATAATCTCTTCGCACAGCCGCGCACCGACGCCATCGGCCGCATCTGGATCCTGCCTTTTGGTCTGCTCGGCGGCGTCTTCAGCGGCATGTTCGGCAGCGGCGGCTTCATCTACGTGATGTATCTGATGCGGCGAACGGCGGACAAGGATGTCATCCGCGCGACGCAGGGCGCGCTGATCTCGCTCAGCACCTTCATTCGCATCGTGATTTTTACGTTCGCCGGCGTTTATTCCGACCTGAAAATTCTCGTGCTCGCCGCCGCCTGCGCGCCGGCCATGCTGCTCGGCACATGGCTCGGGCACAAGGTCACGCTCAAAATGTCACGCGCGGTTTTCCTGCGCGCCATCTACGTGATGCTGCTGGTCGCGGGCGTTTCCGTCATCGCGCGCGCATTCGCAATGTGAGCGCTCACCGCGACGATTTGAAGATCGACGTGAACATGAAGTCGCTCTCCCGCACCTTAAGGTGACAGGAGAAACAGTTGTTGAGCTGCGCCTTCTCGTTCACCGTGCCGGCCGGGGTATAGGACGCATAATCCCAGTCGCCGTTGCGCAAATCCGGCGGAATGTCGTTGCCCCATCCGGCGCGCTTCTCCATCACGGCCACGGCGACGATCTTGTCGGTCGGTTTCAACCGTCCGGCCGCATCGGTCACGGGATTACCGGCGGCGTCGAGTTCGACGGCATGATCTTCCATTACGAGGATCGTGCCATTGGGCATCGGTTGTCCCGGCTTCGCTTCGGCAGCCGATTTCGGATCGACATACATGAAGCGCGAAATCTTGCGGTCGGGCTTGTCGACGATGTCGTAGCGTTTGAAATCCTTCTCGAAGCCGCGCGGATATTTCACGCGATCGGGTCCGGCGGCCAGCAAGGTCGTCGCGAAAACGCCCGTGACGAATGCTGCTGCAATTCCAAAAACGGCTGCGCGTTTCATTTCCGCCCTCCCATGCCGAAGCGGAAGCGCAATAGCCCCGCAGTCCACAAGCGTGATGGCGCGATAGCGCCCTGTCAAACCTTTCTCGATCAAAAGGACGTGTGCCGATCGCGGGCCGTCATCCCGGCGACGCACGAATCTGGTGCATGGATCGCGAGGGACCGGAGAACGAACCGGAGAAGGACCGGATGGCACAGGCGACTGTCCAGCGCGCAGGAGCAGGTCCGGAAGACCTGCGGGCCGAAATCGCAACTTCCGCCATTCCGGCGCGCGCCTCCTTCGCCAACGATCGCGAGCGTCTCGTTATCGTGACGGATGCATGGCGTCCGCAAATCAACGGCGTCGCACGCACCTACGAATGGCTGGCGCGCGAATTGCCGGCGCTGGGCGTAACTTTCAGCTTCGTGACGCCTGAAGGATTTCCGACAGTCGGCCTGCCGACCTATCGGCAGATCAGGCTTGCGCTGGCTTCGCCTGCGGCGGTTGCGCGTTCCATCGACGCCGCGCGGCCCAGCACCGTGCATATCGCAACCGAAGGACCGCTCGGGCTTCTTGCACGGCGCCATTGCCTGCGTACGGGCTTGCCCTTCACTACCTGCTATCACACGCGCTATCCCGAATATGCGGCGGCGCGCTTTCCGTTGCCCTTGTCCTGGAGTTACGCGGCTCTACGCCGTTTTCATCGCGCCGCGCGAACTACCATGGTGGCGACGCCGGAACTCAAGGCCGAACTCGCATCCCGAGGATTCGAGCATCTCGCAATTTGGCGTCGTGGCGTCGACGTCGGAACTTTCGCTTTGGGTCCCGCGGCCGTATTGCCGTTCCAGCGCCCCTATTTTCTGTATGCCGGACGGCTCGCCGTCGAGAAAAACGTCGAGGCCTTTCTCGCATTGGACCTGCCGGGCACGAAGATCGTCGCTGGCGACGGGCCGCAACGCGCAGAATTGCAGCGCCGCTTCCCGGATGCGCGTTTTCTTGGCGCGCTTGGCAGTTCGACTCTCGGCGCGCTCTATCGCGCCGCCGATGTCTTCGTGTTTCCGAGCCGCACGGATACGTTCGGTCTCGTGATGGCCGAAGCGCTGGCCGCCGGCACGCCCGTGGCGGCCTATCCTTCCGCCGGCGCGCATGCGATTTTCGGCGGCCACAAATGCGGAGTGCTCGACGAGGATCTGCGCAAAGCCGCGCTCGAGGCGCTCGATATATCGAGAGACGTAGCGCGCGCGGCGGGCGCCGAACATTCCATGACGAAGAGCGTGCGCAGTTTTCTCGCCATTCTGGAAGCCGCGCGCATCGCCTGACTTCGAATGGATCTTGCGCCCGGCAGGCTTCGCGTCAGGCCGCTTGCGGAACCTTTGAGATATCGGTCTGCGGCTGCAAGGCGGGCGCGGCCTCATGCCAGTAAATGAGTTCGAGCCGCCCGTCGTCGTGCTCCAATACCGCCGAACAGCTTTCCACCCAGTCGCCGGTATTGATGTAGGTGACGCCATCCACTGCGCGCACGACGGGTTTGTGGATATGGCCGCAGACGACGATATCCGCGCCGTGCTTCTTGGCGTCGGCGATGACAGCGTCCTCGAAGGCGACGATGAAGCTCACGGCTCGCTTCACCTTGTCCTTGCTCCATTGCGAGAACGACCAGTAGGGCAGGCCCAGATGCCGGCGCACGCGGGCGATGTGGCCGTTCAGCCAGATCGCGAAATCGTAGGCCCAGTCGCCGAGCAAAGCGAGCCAGCGGATATTGCGCACGACCGTGTCGAACTTGTCGCCATGCATCAGCAGCATCTTGCGTCCGTCGGCGCAGATGTGGGTCGCCTCTTCCTCGATTTCGACTCCGCCGAAATTCGAGCCGACATAGTCGCGAAAGCATTCGTCGTGATTGCCGGGAATGAAGACGAGGCGCGCGCCCTTGCGCACCTTGCGCAACAGTTTCTGCACGACATCGTTATGCGCCTGCGGCCAGTACCAGCTTTGCTTCAGCCGCCATCCGTCGACGATATCGCCGACGAGAAAAATCGTCTCCGCATCGTAAACCTTGAGAAATTCAAGCAACGCGTCGGCCTGGCACCCGCGCGTTCCCAGATGCACATCGGATATGAAAATGGTGCGAACGCGATGCGTTTCCTTCACCGAATGTAGCCTTGGCTCATCTACGAACCGCACGCAGATCTCCTCGCTGCGGAATGACGAGATCAGCGCGCCGTTAAACGGAATCGTTTAATGGCGCATGAGCTGATCGTGTCCAAATATCTCTAGCATCTCTCTCGCGAAAAACCGGAACCGCTTCTTCGCGCGATGCTACGTCGTGCATCGGTGATTTGTGCTTCGATTTTATGACGGAACGCGCGGCCGTCGTCATGCGGCTGTCAACGAATGCCATTATCCACGCGGCATGAATGTGCCGGTTCAACTCGCGATCGCATTCGTCGCGGCGGCGTTTGCGGTCCAGTATGTCAGCGCCGCCATCGCGGCCTGGCGATGCCGCAGGAGCAAGCCGCGCGCCGTTGCGGTCTATCGGCCTGCCGTCACCATCGTGCGTCCCCTGCGCGGCCTCGAAACCTATTCGCGCGAAACGCTCGCCACCACTTTCACGATTGACTATCCCGACTATGAAATCCTGTTCTGCGTCGCCGACGCGGACGATCCCGTTGTTCCGCTTGTGCGCGAAGCGATGGCGCTACATCCCCGTCGCGCGGCCCGCCTGCTCGTCGGCGACGATATCGTCGGCGCCAATCCCAAGCTCAACAACATGGCCAAGGGATTTCGCGAAGCGCGTTACGACTTCGTGGTGTTCGTCGACAGCAATGTGCTGACGCCGCCCGATTATCTCGACCAGCTTGCGAGGCAATTCGGCCGCGGCGCGGGCATGGTCAGCGCCCCGCCCATCGGCCTGCTGCCGCAGGGCTTTGCGGCGCAGCTCGAATGCGCCTTCCTCAATTCCTATCAGGCGCGCGTGCAATATGCGGTCGATACGCTGGGTTTCGGTTTCGCGCAGGGCAAGACATTGTTCTTCCGCCGCGCCGATCTCGAACGGGGAGGGCTTGCCCGCCTTGCGAGCGAACCCGCGGAAGACGCCGCCGCCACGAAGATGATGCGCGAAAGAGGCAAGCGCATCCGCCTCGCAGGCCCCTTCGCGCAACTCGTCGGTCCGCGCACATGGGCGCAGATGTGGAGCCGCCAGTTGCGCTGGGCGCGGCTGCGGCGCGCCAGCTTTCCGCTGCTCTTCGCGCCGGAAATTTTGGCAGGCATGCTGCCGCCGCTCGCTGCTGCGCTTTTCGCTGCCGCATCGCTCGATCTCGATGTCCGGGCCAGCGCCGCCGCTTTCATCGCGCTGTGGTATCTGCCGGAAATCCTGCTCTGCCGGATCGGCGGCTGGCCCCTTTCCGTCACGGCGATGCTGTTGCGCGACCTCCTGCTCCCCGCAATCTATGCCGGCGCATGGATGAGCCGGGACTTCGAATGGCATGGCCGGAAGATGGAAGCCTTCGGCGCGAGCGGACGCCCCGCCGTCCCAACGCTGCCGCAGAGACTGAAGGCGCTGTGGCTATCGCGCGCTGGCTAAAGCCCCGCATCACCCCTCCCATTGACACCCCCGCGCCCCCGCCCGTATAGGGTGATGAACTTCTTAAAACTTTTGCATACAAGGGCCCGCAGAGGCCCCCGGGAGCTGGAATGTCAGCAATATCAGCCGCCGCCGAACCGAGAGCGCCGCAAATCCGCAAGCCGCTGACGGTGATGTTTTCCCTGCTGGTTCTGGCCAATCTCGCCGCCTGGGCCTGGGCCTTCGCGGCCTTTTCCGACAAGCCTGTGCTGCTCGGCACGGCATTGCTCGCCTGGGTGCTCGGCCTGCGCCATGCGGTCGATCCCGATCACATCGCCGCCATCGACAATGTGACGCGCAAGCTGGTGCAGTCCGGCGACCGGCCGGTCACCACGGGCATGTGGTTCGCCTTCGGCCATTCCACAGTTGTCATTATTGCCTGCGGCCTGATTGCGCTGCTGGCGGCGGGCGTGAAGGACGGCCTCGAAAGCTTCAGGGAAATCGGCAGCGTCATCGGCGTCAGCGTGTCCTCGGCCTTCCTGCTCGCCATCGGCCTCGTCAATCTCGCGATTTTCATCGGCGTCTGGAAGACCTTTCGCGAGGTGCGCCGCACCGGCCGCTATCGCGAGGAGGATCTCGACACGCTGATGAACCGGCACGGCTTTCTGGCGCGCTTCCTGCGCCCGCTGTTCCGCTTCGTCAGCAAGCCCTGGCACATGTATCCGCTCGGCTTCCTCTTCGGCCTCGGCTTCGACACGGCGACCGAGATCGGCCTGTTCGCCATGGCGGCCGCGACTTCCGGCGAGGGCGTCTCATTCGCCAGCGTGATGGTGTTCCCCGCGCTGTTTACGGCGGGCATGGCCATTGCGGACGCGGCCGATGGCGCGTTGATGCTCGGCGCCTACGAATGGGCGAAGAAACATCCCGTGCGCAAGCTCTTCTACAATCTCACCATCACCGGTGCGTCGGTCTTCGTCGCGCTGGTCATCGGCTCGATTCAGGCGCTTTGCACCGTCAGCGAGAAATTCAAGATGGAAGGCATATTCTGGGAGGCGATTTGCAGCCTCAAGGACCATTTCGATATTCTCGGCTTCGCAGTTGTCGGCTTTTTCGTTCTCGCCTGGTTGATATCCGCAGGCGTCTATCGTTTCGGCGGTTTCCACGCGATGCAGTTGGAGCGCGAGGCGTAATCCGCCGCGCCTTACCCCGCTTTCTCTTTCGGACCCGCTGATCTAGCTTCGCCCGCAACAAAATCGAAACGGGCGGAAATGACAGGGCAGAGCGGCGGCGCGCAGGGCGGCAACAGGCCCAATTACAATAGGCCCATGAATGCGCGCGAATGGGCGCTGCTGCTGGTCGTCGCCTTCCTGTGGGGCAGCGCCTTTCTCTTCGTCGCTGTAGCTGTGAAGGCCTTTCCACCGCTCACGCTCGGCGCGATCCGCCTCATGCTCGGCGGCTCGTTGCTCACCTGCATCCTCTATGCGACCGGGGGAAAGCTTCCGCTGCAACCCAAAATCATCTTGTGGTTCTTCGCCGTCGCGCTGGTGAACTCGCTCGTGCCGATCTACCTCATGAGCTGGGCGCAGCAGCATATCAGCGTCGGACTGACCGCGATCCTCAACGGCGCGGTGCCGCTGACGACGCTCTTTGCCGCGCATCTGCTCACGCGCGAAGAAAAGCTGACGGGCGCGAAACTCGCAGGCACGCTCGCCGGCCTCGCCGGCGTCGCCTTCATCGTAGGTCCGGATGCGCTGAAAGGCCTCGATACGAATCTGCTCGCGCAATTCGCCGCCTTCCTCGCAGCGGTCTTCTTCGGCTTCGGCACGGTATTCGGGCGGCGCTTTCGTTCGCTGGGCGTCGCGCCGCTCGCGGCAACGGCGGGCACGCTGACCGCGTCCGGCCTCATGTTCCTGCCGCTCGCCATCGTCATCGACCGGCCATGGACCCTTGCCGCGCCCAACATGGCCGCCATCGCCTCCGCACTGGCCGCAGGCCTCTTTTCCACGGCGACAGCGCACTTTCTGTTCTTTCGTCTTCTCTCGACGGCAGGTGCGACAAACGCCTCGCTGGTGACGCTGATCTCCGTGCCCAGCGCTATCCTTCTCGGCATGCTCGTGCTGGGCGAGACGCTCGACACGCGCCAGATCGCAGGCATGCTGATCGTCGCCCTCGGTCTTGCGATCGTGGATGGCAGACCCTTCGCGAAACTGCGCGAAGCCCTGCGGCAGGGCTGAAGTCAGGCGGGATCGCCGGGCCCGCGCTTGACGCCTCCCGCCCCTTCCACGGGCGTGATCGCGACAATCCCGAATTTCGCAAGGCGCAGGAGAACCGCAATGCGCTGCATGCGCCCGCCCGCATCATGCGGTTTCAGGAGATCGTCGAGCGTGCGCTCCTCGCCGCCGATTTCCTTAATGACGCCGCGCAGGTTCGCGACCAGAACGTCCTCGCGGTCGAGAATGGAATTCGATGTCCGCTTCACGGCGTCGATCATCGCCTCGACATCGTCCGCAACGATACGCACGCGATCAGTCAGTTGCGGCATGCGCGTCGGGTAATTCGCGAACATCTCGTAGGGCGACAGGCGCGCCGGCCAGACGCGTCTTTGTTTCGCGTCGGGAGCGGCAGCTTTCTCGCGCATGTCCGCGAGCGCGGCGGAAAGCCCCTCGTATTTCGTCAGCACATGCTGCCAGTCGTATTCCTGCGTCGCGCGCGCGCGGCCTGAATCGCCCATGCGCTTGCGCAGATCGGGATCCCCGATCAGCCGCACGAAAGCTTCGACGGTCGCATCGACATCGACGACGACATTATAGGTCGAGCGCGCGAGATAGAGATCGTAATTGTCGATATCCGCCGCGTAACGGTCGACCAGCGCTTCGCCGAAGGCGGGCGGCGCCTGCAAGGTCGGCACGCGAATGCCATCGACATTCTGCCGCATGGTATCGCGATAGCCGTCCCAGTCGGACACCACGGAGGGCAAGCCGGCCGCCATCGCCTCGACTGGCGTGAGTCCGAAGGTTTCCTGGATGTTGTCGACGAGCGACACGAATATATCGCCCGCGCGCCATGCGCCATTGCGCGCAGCATCGTCGCGGCCATCGACATTGTGAATCGTCACGCTCGGGCACAGCAGCGCCGCGCCATCGGCAAAGGATTTTTCCAGCGCCTTCGTCGCATACCAGCCGGCGAGAATGAGATGCAGCTTCTTGCCGCTCGCCCGCGCCGCGCGCTCCAGAGCGATGAACATCGGCATCGGATGCGCCTTGCCGTAAATCGACAGGCGGCCGACGAAGAGAAAGGTGATCTCGTCGTCGCCGATCCCGAGCGACGTGCGCGTTTGCGCCCGCAGCTTGTCGTCGGCGGCAAATTCCTTCGTGTTGATGCCGAGCGGAATGACCGGCAGTTGCGGCTGCGGAAAGCGCGTCGCGCCGTTGCGCCGCGACAGAAACTCGCGCTGCGCGGCGAGCAGATAATCGACGGACTGGCGCACGGCGTTCGATGTGCAGATCACCGCGTCCCACGGCTCGACGGGCGCGGTCAGCCATTCGGCGATGCCATCCATCACGGCCTTGGTGCAGATCGTATGGGTGACGCCCATGATGCTGAACGCCTTCGGATCGCGGCGGTGTCTGCGCCAGGCGTTCAGCGCGATGTCGGGCCCGGGAAAATAAAGCGTGCCGGCCTGCGCCGCCGTTTCCAGCCGGTCGAGTCGCAGCCAGTGCGCGCGCCCGCTCGCGCCGCGCGTTTTTCCATGCGTGGCGAAATGCTGGAAATCCTGCTGCCGCGCAGCGACGCAATAAGTATCGCCGTTGCCGCGCCGGTCGAACCATGCGTCGAGAAAACTCTTGCCCGCCGCACGCCGCCCCATGAGCGGCCGGTTCTTCGTGTCGAAACCATCGGGATGATAAAAGATCGCAATATCGGAAGCAGCCATGTCAGGCCTTCATGTTCGAGCGTGCCGCGAAAAAGCTTTAGGCCTTTTCGACCAGGACACCCTCCACCTTATTTCGTTTCCGCGCGGAAGGAATGGGCGGGATAAACGCCCATGATGCGCAATTCCGCCGAGAAGAATTCGAGCTCTTCCAGGGCATTCTTCAATGGCGTGTCCTCAGGGTGTCCCTCGACATCGGCCAGAAACATCGTGGCGTTGAATTCGCCGCCAACCATGTAGCTCTCGAGCTTGGTCATGTTGACGCCATTGGTGGCGAACCCGCCGAGACACTTGTAGAGCGCGGCCGGCACGTTGCGGCAGCGGAAAACAAATGTCGTCACCACAGGGCCGTTGCCGGGCTTGGCCCATTTCGGCGTTTTCGACAGGACGATGAAGCGCGTCGTGTTGTTCTTCTCGTCCTCGGCTTCGGCGACGAGCGTCTTGAGGCCGTAGATCTGTCCTGCCAGCGCGGTCGCGATGGAGGCGCGCGAAGGGTCCTTCCATTCGGCGACCTCGCGCGCGGAACCCGCCGTGTCGCCCGTCACGATCGGCGTCAGCCCGAGCTTGCGGATGATCTTGCGGCACTGCCCGAGCGCATGGACATGGCTATAGACGGTCTTGATCGTCGCGAGCGAGGCCTCGGGCAAGGCGAGAAGCTGAAAGCGGATCGGCAGAAAATATTCGCCGATAATGTTGAGGCCCGAACCCGGCAAGAAATGGTGAATGTCCGCCACGCGCCCGGCGATGGAATTCTCGATGGGGATCATGCCCAGCGTCGCGGAGCCATCGGCGAGCGCGGCGAAAGCGTCCTCGAACGTGGCGCAGGGCAGGGGCTCCCAGTCCGGATAGACGTCGCGGCAGGCTATGTCCGAATTCGCCCCGGGCTCTCCCTGATAGGCGATGACCTTTTTTCCCGAATTCATGTTCTCACTCTTGAACGGCCCGGCACAGCTTCCGGCCGGGGCGCATGTTCCTAGCGGAATTTTTGTGGGAGCGCATCCGGGGCCGGGAACCTTCCTTCTCCCCATTTATGGGGAGAAGGTGCCCGAAGGGCGGATGAGGGGCAGCACTATTGTTGGAGCTAGATCGCAAGCAATCTCAATCGCACATCGCCAATGAGTTCAGCGCTAGCCCTTCAAATAAGCTATAATCTTATCCATGTACGGCTGCATTTTACTGTAAATCTCGACCCATCCGCCAATTCCTTTGTTGATTTTTTCTCCGTCCTTTACCGCTTTATATAGCCAGTTCAGCGTCCCCAGCCAAGTAATGCGCTGGACTTTCAGATCGTCAGCGTCACCTTGCGGATAATTTGGCGGTCGTGTCTTGTATGGATCCGGCGCTATGCGATCATCGGGAGAAGGGGGGCGAATTTCAGGCGGCGGTAACGACGCCCCTTCCAGAGCTTCTTTTACGCTCGGATCAAACTTATCAGGCGTATGGCTTTCGACAATTCTATTGATCTTTTCAGCCGCATCGAGTGGAGGAGGTTCGGGCAAACGTCCAGATTTTATGGTCTCATAGGCCGCATCTACCTGCGGATAAAAGGCGCGCAGTGCAATTTGCTGTTGCAGTAGAACGCGCAGCGCGCTGGCCAATCCAGCTGCAAGAATTTCCTGATCTTCTGTGAACAAATGAAGTAAAATGCGCGCATGGGCTTCCGCAAGCATCAAACTGCCTTCGTCCGTTCCTTTTGGGAGATACTTTCTGTACCGTTCAAGTGCCATCCGATAATCGGACCTAGCTTGATACGAGTTGCGCGCGAGGTCTGACAAGATGTCTTTAGCCAGTGTTCTACATGTATCCAAAGTGTCCTTGTGATCGCGTTGGCTATAGGCAGCGGGTATAAATGGCTGGGTGGCCGGCCCGGCCCCTACGGAAATCTTCCCGTCGCTAGTAAAAACGAATTCGAAAGCAGTAGGAACGCTTTCGAGGGGTTGCTGCGCGGTCACTGAAAGCGGTTTATTTTCGTCGATTTCAGCCAAACGAAATATTTCTATTAAAGAATCAATATCGACATCTCGGAAATCCTTAATCTTATACAGTCCGCTGGTTCCAATGACTTGTCTTTTCTCGTTTTTCAAATTGAAATAAAATAATCCATTCTTGGCTTCTAAGCGTTCGTAATTCTTAGCTTCCTTACCATTTCGCTTTACGCTTTCTATGGCAGCGTCTGCGGCATCAACGGTCTTGTAGGTATCACTTCGCAAAATATGCAAATCATTCCCCACTGTAAGTCGAAAATCATATTGGCCATTCGAGGTTTCTTTCACGATAAATCTTGCGCCGGTCTCTTTGGAGCTACCTCCTTGAGCAACTTGCAGCGCGCGATTTATTGCCGCTGGATCTGCATCTAACCAAAGCGAAGTCTCAGTTAATATACTTCGTGCGGCGCTTGACCATGGGAGGGCCTCAGAAAATAAGATCCCTTCGTACCAATCTGTCCAAAAGGACCACGATTTACGCTCGATTTGTTGAGCGGCCCCAACTACAAGGCCAGTCTTGAAGCTGTTCCATTCGGAATCCACCAGCGCAGATACGAGTTCTGCTTTGGCCTTCCTCGATCCGCGCTTAATTTCTCCGTGCCAAAGTGGACGCCGATTCAAAATGCTGTGGACCACTCCGTCAACAAGTGCATCAGCGTCCCGGGCCAGCGCTGCCCAATATTCTCTAACTTCGGTGGTACCGAAATGCTCAGCTAGGTAGGCAGTGGAAATATCCACAATTTCAACTATCACTGAAACGCCGTCAAAAGACGTCGTCACCGCATCTGCAACCGCAATCGCAATTTTCTCGAATGCCGAATAAGAGCGTTCAATGCTCGATAAAGCGATCTTTGTGTCTATGCCAGCCGCATCAGCGGCCTCTACGGTGTCACCCATTACAAATTTCGCATCGTCGATAGCGGCCCATGGTAAGGCAAATGCGCGGAAGATCGCCAATAGAACGTCGCGGCGTATGCGTTGCGAAAAATGATTGTTAGCTTTCAACTCTTCGACGAAGGGCAGCATCCTCAATGCGCATCGAACGGCCAACACTCTGTGCCAGTCCACCGATTTCCCGCGGAGCCAATCTTGCAGTCCCTTAAGTTCTGAAAATTGCGCCATCAAAATGATTCCTCACTCGTTGACAGTAACAAGCAGTCAAATTGCAGGCTAGGCGGATACGTGTTCGCTGTGCATGGCATGTGGATTTCGCCGGCAAATCGAACTTTGCCTGAAAATAGCACATATTGACTTTATTCCTATTTTCTGCCTATATCCCTCCCGTCCCGGCCTAAGGTGGTTCGCCGCCGAGGGGTCTGCTCAAGAATGGGAGCGGGCGGGCCGGGAGCGGAGGGTTCGTCTTCTTGCGGCTTCATTCACCGCGCGGCGAACCGGCCCAAGTCGCATGGTCCTCCCGGGCTAAGTGCCGCCCGGGACGTGTCCGGCGATCCTTCCGCGCGACGCCCGCAAAGCCCCGCGCAAAAGGCCGCGGTCCGATTTGCGGAAACGGACCGGGCTTTCCGGGAAGGAACGACCGGCAATATCGGAGGTAAGCAAGCCGCAATCCTCCGGGGGTCATGCGAAGCAAGCCTATAAACTCCGCGCGAAAAATCGGAGCGCGTTGCGCAAGCAATGTGTTTCGCCGGGGCGCCGGAAGTTCTTTCGGCTTTCGGTCTTTTCCAAACGCGTTTTTCCTCCGGAAGAGGAAGAACGTCCGGCGTCCCGCGCCACTCTCATCACCCCGGACGCGCAGGCGTTGCGGGATTTCCGCGCTACCCGAGCATCGCCCGCGCCCGCTCCAGATCGTGCGGCGTATCCACGCCCAGCGGCACTGTGTCGACGATTTCCGCGTCGATGCGCATGCCGTCCTCCAGCGCGCGCAACTGTTCGAGGCGCTCGCGCAATTCGAGCGGGGAGGGCGGCATCTTGACGAAGCGCTCCAGCGCCGGGCGGCGATAGGCATAGAGGCCGATGTGGTGATAGAGCGGCCCCTCGCCCCAGGGCGCGGTGGCGCGGGTGAAGTAGAGCGCGCGGCGGCGGGTCGCGCCGATTTCCGTGCCAACGAGTTTCACCACGTTCGGGTCGGTGCGTTCCTCCTCGCGCGAGATGACGGCGGCGAGCGTCGCGATGTCGACGGCGGGATTTTCCAGCGGGGCCAGCGCCGCGCGCACCGCACCGGCCTCGATGGTCGGCAGGTCGCCCTGCACATTGACGACGATATCGTGCTTGCCCAGCGGGTCGATCTCGCAAATGGCTTCGTAGATGCGGTCGGAGCCGGAGGCGTGATCGGGACGGGTCAGCACGGCGCGCCCGCCTGCCTTTTCCACAGCCGCGACGATTTCCGGCGCATCGGCGCAGACGACGACCGGACCGACGCCCGCCTCCGTCGCCCGCCGCCAGACATGGACGATCATCGCCTCGCCGTGAATATCGGCCAATGGCTTGCCCGGCAAACGGGTCGAGGACATGCGGGCCGGCACGAGGACGACGGGATTGGCCATGCGCAGGGAAACCTTCGGGTTCTGGCGTCAAAAAGTAGCAAGAGCGGCCGCCTTATACGTGTTGCCAAGACGCCGGCAAAGCGGCTAATCACCTCCCGTCCCTGTGCCTCGCGGCGCATGGGTTCTTTCGTCGCGGGGGGCAAACCAGCGGCGGGACACGTCCGGAACCAGAGGCCGAAAACGGCAGGCGCGGAGCCCGTTCGAAATGCATTCGCTTGAATTCAACAAAATTTCCTTCGCCGTTCTGAGCACGCTGCTCTTCCTCATGGGCATTGGCATGTTTTCGGACGCGATCTTTTCCGCCCATGGCCCGAAGAAATCCGCCTACGCCTTGCCCGAAGCGGCGGCTGGCGGCGCGGCAGCGCCTGCGGCCCCGGCAGCGCCCGCGGTTCCCATCGGCGAACTTCTCGCCAAGGCCGATCCGAAGCGCGGCGAGAGCCTGATGGGCCAGCAATGCCGCTCGTGCCATACGGTGGACAAGGGCGGAAAGGCCGGCATCGGCCCCAATCTCTACGGCGTCGTGGCCCGCCCCATCGCCTCGGGCCAGGGCTTTGCCTATTCGCCGGCGCTGCAGGAAAGGGCCAAGACCGACAAGACCTGGAGCTTCGAGCACCTCCAGTCCTTCGTCGCCGCGCCGGCGGCTTACGCCAAGGGCACGAAGATGGCGTATAACGGCGTCAAGGATCCGGCCCGCCTCGCCGATCTTCTCGCCTATCTCAATACGCTGTCGGACAATCCCGCCCCGCTGCCGAAGTAAGCAAAGCGCAACCGTTGGATTTTCGAGGCCGGGCCGAGCGCCCGGCCTTTTCATTTGGCGCGGCT
The DNA here is from genome assembly GCA_903847605.1 of uncultured Hyphomicrobiales bacterium. Taxonomy (GTDB): domain Bacteria; phylum Pseudomonadota; class Alphaproteobacteria; order Rhizobiales; family Beijerinckiaceae; genus Terripilifer. The sequence goes on from CAINED010000076.1 coordinate 205,032, forward strand.
CTCTATCTCCGCGCACGAAAAACGACATAATCGGGCCGAATCAGTACGGGACCGATCCGGCATCCGGCCGGGCCACGCACGAAACGAAGGATGGACAGCCTGCCCATGGCGCTTAGCCGGAGACGGATGATTCAGCTCGGCGTTTCCGGAGCTGGCAGCGTTATGCTGCCTCTCGGCGTCGGGCAGTCGCCGGCTTGCGCGCAGGCCGGGTGGTTCGAGGCGCATGGCCTCTCCACCTTCGGCGAACTCGATCTGCCCGAAGACTTCAGGCACTTCCGCTACGTGAACCCGAATGCGCCCAAGGGCGGGCGTCTCGTGCAGGACGTGACGACGACGAGCGCCATCAACGGCACGTTCGAAACCTTCGACAGCTTCAACACATTCGTGCTGCGCGGCGCAGGTGCGGCGGGGCTCGACTCCATCTACGACACGCTCATGTCCGGCAGCGGCGACGAGCCGACATCGCTCTATGGCCTCGTCGCCAGGCGCGTGCGCTGGACGGCAGACAAACTCGTCTACCAGTTCATACTGCGGCCGGAAGCGCGCTTTCACGACGGCACGCGGCTGACGGCCCATGACGCCGCCTTCACGTTCAACACTCTGAAGGCCAAGGGTCACCCGAGCTACAAGCTCATCCTGCGCGAATTCGACAAGGCGGAAGCCGAAAGCGACGAGGTTCTCACGGTGCGCTTCACGCAGAGACGCAGCCGTGACGCACATTTGACGATTGCAGGCCTGCCGATCCTGCCGCAGGCCTTCTGGAAGAATCGCGACTTCGAAGCGCCGACCCTCGATATTCCGCTGGGCTCAGGCCCCTATCGCCTTTCGCGCTTCGAACAGGGACGTTATGTCGAATTCGCGCGCGTACCCGATTACTGGGCCCGCGAACTTCCGATCAATATCGGACAGAACAATTTCGAGACGGTGCGCTACGAATATTTCCGCGACCGGCAGATCGCTTTCGAGGCTTTCAAATCAGGCGCGCTGAATTATCGCGAGGAATATACGGCGCGCATCTGGCACACGGCCTACAAGTTTCCGGCGCTGGAACAGGGCCGCGTGAAAAAAGAAGAGCTCCCACAGGGCCGCGCCGCAGCCATTCAGGGCTGGTATTTCAACACGCGCCGCCGCCAGTTTCAGGACGCGCGGGTGCGCGAGGCCATTGCCCTCCTGTTCGATTACGAATGGACGAACCGCAACATCATGTATTCGTCCTACAAGCGCACGTCGTCCTTCTTCCAGAATACGGACATGCAGGCCAGGGGGACGCCCTCGACTGAAGAGTTGAAACTGCTGGAGCCGTGGCGCGGCAAGATTCCGCAGGCGGCTTTCGAGCCGCCGTGGGAGCCGCCGGTCAGCGACGGCTCCGGCGCCGACCGAGAACTGTTGCGCCGCGCCGACGATCTGCTGAAAGCGGCAGGCTGCAAGCGCAACGGGCGCCTGCTCTTTCTTCCCGATGGAAAGCCGCTCGAAATCGAGTTTCTCGAAAACGATACCGTCTTCACGCCGCATACGCAGCCGTTTCAGGCGAACTTGCGCAGACTCGGCATCAACACCTCGATCCGCGTCGTCGATGCCGCCCAATACAAGCGCCGCGTCGACAATTTCGATTACGACATGGTCGTCTCGGCGCGCGGCGGTTCCACGACGCCCGGCGACGGATTGCGCAACTTCTATTCCTCGCAAGCCGCGAAGATGAACGGCTCTCGCAACTATATCGGTCTTGCCGATCCCGCCGTCGACGACATGGTCGAGCGCATCGCCAACGCGCAATCGCGCGAGGAACTCACGACGGCCGCGAAAGTGCTGGATCGATTGCTCCGCGCCGGCCGCTACTGGATTCCCATGTGGTATAACGACGTTTCCCGCGTCGCCTATTGGGATGTCTTCGCCCGGCCGAAGGATACGCCCAAATACGGCACGGGCGCGCCCGGCACATGGTGGTGGGACGAGGAAAAGGCCAGCCGCATCGGCCTCTCCGCCAAAAATGCAAATGCCGCTCCGGCGCCGTCACGGCAGGAACGCTGAATGCTCGCTTACATCACACGCCGCATATTGCTGATGATACCGACCCTGCTCGGCATCCTCTGCATATCTTTCCTCATTGCGCAGATTTCGCCCGGCGGTCCGGTCGAAAGGCTGATGGCGCAAATTCAGGGCATCGACTCCGGCTCCAATCGCGTCAGCGGCGGCGGCGGCGATCTGGGCGCAGCGCAGCAACAGAGCGCGGCGGACCAGCTCTATCGCGGCGCGCAGGGGCTCGATCAGCAGCTTGTGGAAGAGCTGAACAAGCAATTCGGCTTCGACAGGCCGTGGTACGAGCGCCTGGGCAAGATGCTTAGGGATTATGCCGTCTTCGACTTCGGCAATTCGTTTTTTCGCGGCCGACCGGTGCTCGATCTCATCCTCGAGAAAATGCCAGTGTCGATCACGCTCGGTCTTTGGATGACATTGCTATCCTATCTCATTTCGATTCCGCTCGGCATACGCAAGGCGGTGCGCGACGGTTCGCCCTTCGACACTTGGACTTCCGCCGTCGTCATCGTCGGCTACGCCATTCCGAGCTTCCTGTTCGCGATCCTGCTCGTTGTCCTGTTCGCGGGCGGCTCCTTCTTCCAGATCTTTCCGCTGCGCGGCCTCACTTCGGAGAATTTCGCCGACCTCTCATGGCCCGCGAAGATCATGGATTATCTCTGGCATATCATTCTGCCGGTGACGGCCATGACGATAGGCGCTTTCGCGACAACGACCTTCCTGACGAAAAACTCGTTTCTCGACGAAATCCGCAAGCAATATGTGCAGACCGCGCGGATGAAGGGTCTTGGCGAACGTCAGGTGCTCTACGGCCATGTCTTCCGCAACGCCATGCTGATCGTCATCGCCGGCTTTCCCGGCGCCTTCGTGCATGCCTTCTTCACGGGCTCGCTGCTGATCGAAACGATCTTCAATCTCGACGGCCTCGGCCTGCTCTCTTACGAGAGCATTGTGAACCGGGATTATCCCGTCGTCTTTGCCTCGCTCTATATCTTCGCGCTGATGGGCCTCGTCGTGAATCTGCTGTCGGATCTGACCTACACATGGATCGATCCGCGCATCGATTTCGAAACGCGGGAGGTCTGACATGGACGCGCCCGCCACGACGACTGCGCCCGCCACGGTCGCCGTACCGCAAGCGCCCAGGCGCACCTCGCGCCTGTCGCCGATCAACCAGCGCCGGCTCGCGAACTTCCGCGCCAACAAGCGCGGCTACTGGTCGTTCTGGCTGTTCTTCGGCCTGTTCTTCCTGTCGTTCTTCGCGGAGTTCATCGCCAACGACAAGCCGATCATCGCCTCCTACAAAGGCGAGATCATCATGCCGATCTTTCAATATCACCCGGAAGAAAAGTTCGGCGGCTTTCTTGCCGAGACCGATTACGACCATCCGGAAATCGCCGGCGAAATCGCCAGGAACGGCTGGGCCATCTGGCCGCCCATCCGCTTCTCCTACAACACCGTCAATTACAATTTGCCGACACCGGCGCCCGCGCCGCCGACGTGGATGCAGCCCGACTCCGCCTGCGCGCCCATCGCGAAGGCGCGCTACAAGAAAGACAACGGAACCTGCCGCGATCTGCACTGGAACTGGCTGGGCACCGATGACGGCGGACGCGACGTTCTCGCCCGTCTCATCTACGGCTTCCGACTTTCCGTGATGTTCGGACTGCTGCTGGCAGGCATATCGTCGGTCGTCGGCGTCACGGCCGGCGCGATCCAGGGCTATTTTGGCGGCTGGACCGATCTCATCTTTCAGCGCTTCATCGAGATATGGTCGTCGCTGCCGCACCTTTATCTGCTGCTCATCATTACCACGGTATTCGCGCCGAGCTTTTTCATCCTGCTGTTCGTGTTGCTGCTGTTCTCGTGGGTGGCGCTGGTGAATGTGGTGCGTGCGGAATTCCTGCGCGCGCGCAATTTCGAATATGTGAATGCGGCGCGTGCGCTCGGCCTCTCGAACGGCAAGATCATGTATCGGCACATCCTGCCGAACGCGATGGTGGCGACGCTCACGTTCATGCCCTTCGTGGTGAACTCATCGATCACCTCGCTCACCTCGCTGGACTTTCTCGGCTACGGCCTGCCGCCGGGATCGCCCTCGCTCGGCGAATTGCTGCTGCAGGGGAAGAAACATCTGCAGGCGCCGTGGCTGGGCCTATCCGGCTTTTTCATCATCGCGTTGATGCTGTCGCTTCTCGTCTTTATCGGCGAGGCTGTGCGCGACGCGTTCGATCCGCGCAAGACATTCGCGTGAGGCCGGCATGAGCAAGGAAAACGCGCCTCTCGTCGAAGTCCGCAACCTCACCATCGCCTTTCATCAGGGCGGCAAGGAAACCGTTGCAGTCCAGAATGTTTCCTTCTCGCTGGAGCGCGGACGCACCCTCGCGCTCGTCGGCGAATCCGGCTCCGGCAAATCCATCACGGCGCTCTCCATCGTGCGCCTGCTCGGCCTGACCTCCGCAACCTATCCCACTGGCGAAATCTTCTGGAAAGGCGAAGAGCTGCTTCATGCCGACGAGGCGCGGCTGCGCGCCGTGCGCGGCAATGAAATCACCATGGTCTTTCAGGAGCCCATGACCTCGCTCAATCCGCTTCACTCCATAGAGAAGCAGGTCGGCGAAATCCTGCGGCTGCACGGACTCACCGACGAAGCGAAAGTGCACACGCGTATCATCGAACTGCTCACTGAAGTCGGCATACCCGAGCCCGAAACCCGTCTCGGCGCCTATCCGCACCAGCTTTCCGGCGGCCAGCGTCAGCGCGTGATGATCGCGATGGCGCTCGCCAATCGTCCCGATCTCTTCATCGCGGACGAGCCGACGACGGCGCTCGACGTTACCGTTCAGGCGCAGATCTTGAAATTGCTGAAGGAGTTGCAGCAGCAACTCGGCATGGCCATGCTCTTCATCACGCACGATCTCGGCATCGTCAGAAAGATCGCCGACGATGTCGCGGTCATGCAGAAAGGCCGCATCGTCGAAGCCGGTCCGGTCGCGCAAGTGTTCGGCGCGCCCCAACACGATTACACGAAGATGCTGCTCGCGGCGGAGCCGAAAGGCGAGCCGCCGCTGCCCAATCCATCGGCTCCCGTCGTCGTCACGGGCGATGACGTGAAAGTGTGGTTTCCGATCAAGCGCGGCCTCATGCGCAAGACGGTCGGCCACATCAAGGCGGTCGATGGCATCACGCTTTCCGTGCGCGAAGGCGAGACCCTTGGCGTTGTAGGTGAATCCGGTTCGGGCAAGACGACGCTCGGCCTCGCGCTGCTGCGCCTCATTCGCTCGGAAGGGCCTATCGCCTTTCTCGGCAAGCGCATCGATGGATTCAACTCCGGCGAGATGCGGCCGCTTCGCCGCGAAATGCAGGTCGTGTTTCAGGATCCCTATGGTTCGCTGTCGCCGCGCATGTCGATCGCGGACATAGTCGCGGAGGGGCTGACGATTCAATTCCCTGATATGCGCGAAGCGGAGCGCCGCGATATCGTCGCGCGCGCTCTTTATGACACTGGCCTCGATCCCGCGGCGATGGATCGCTATCCCCACGAATTTTCCGGCGGTCAGCGCCAGCGCATAGCGATTGCGCGCGCGATGGCGCTGGAGCCGCGCTTTGTCGTGCTGGACGAGCCGACGTCCGCGCTCGACATGTCCGTGCAGGCGCAGATCGTGGACCTGCTTCGTGAATTGCAGGCGCGTCGCAAACTCGCCTACATGTTCATCAGCCACGATCTGAAAGTGGTGCGTGCGCTCGCTTCCGATCTCATCGTCATGCGCCACGGCAAGGTCGTGGAAAGCGGCGCAGCCGCCGACGTTTTTTCCAATCCGAAATCCGATTACACGCGCGCGCTTTTCGCGGCGGCCTTCAATATCGAAGCCGACGCCAGCGGCGTCGTGGCGCAATAGATGGCGCGGGCCATTTTTCTCGTTCTGGATTCGCTAGGCTGCGGCAGCGCTGCGGATTCGGCTGCGTTTGGCGACGAGGGCGCGGATACACTCGGACATATCGCCGAACGTGTCGATCTGCGCATGCCCGTGCTCGACAGTCTTGGTCTTGGCCGCGCGGCTGCGTTGTCGCGCGGCAAGCCGCTTCCGGGGTTTAACGCCACGCCGCGCCGCGATGCGATTTACGGTTTTGCGCGCGAAATATCGCAAGGCAAGGACACGCCATCAGGCCATTGGGAACTTGCGGGCGCCCCCGCCGATTTTGCGCTCGGCTATTTCCCGCCCGGAGACAGCGCATTCCCTCCCGAACTCATCCGGCAGATCGTTGAAGCGGGAAAGCTGCCGGGCATACTCGGCGATTGTCATGCCGCCGGTGTCGCACTCATCGAAGAGCTCGGCGAGGAACATCTGCGCACCGGCAAGCCCATTCTCTACACCTCCGTCGATTCCGTGTTGCAGATCGCCGCGCATGAAGAAACTTTTGGGCGTGAACGGCTCTATGAACTCTGCGAGATCGTGCGCGAGATCGTGAACCCGCTGCACATCGGGCGCGTCATCGCGCGTCCCTTTATCGGCGCAGACAAGGACACATTCAGGCGCACGCCCTATCGCCGCGATTACTCGATCCCTGCGCCCCCGGGAAACATCCTCGACCGCGCAGCGGACGAAGGCCGCGCCATCCTCAGCATCGGCAAGATCGGCGATATATTCGGCCATCGCAATACCGGCCGCGAGATCAAGGGCGCTGGCGACATGGCGCTGTTCGACAGGCTGATCGAGGAGACGCCGCGCCTGCCGGACGGCGGATTGATCTTCGCCAATTTCGTCGATCTCGACACTGACTTCGGCCATCGCCGCAATGTCGCGGGCTACGCCAAGGGTTTAGAGGCTTTCGATGCGCGTATGGGCGAATTGCTGCCGCTGTTGCGCGAAGGCGATCTTTTGCTCTTCAGCGCCGATCACGGCAACGACCCGACCTGGCGCGGCACCGATCATACGCGCGAGCATGTGCCGGTGGTTGGACTGCGTCCGGGCGCAGCAGGAGTTGAGATCGGCGCACGCGAGACCTTTGCCGATGTCGGCGCCAGTATTGCGGCGCATCTCGGCGTCGCACCGACATTGCGGGGGAAATCATTTGTATGAACAGATCCGCAATTTCTGGAGTTTTTTGTTCCGGTCGCCCATAAATTAAACTCGAATTCTCCCGTCCAAAAATGCAGTGAGGCATTCGTAATGCCAATTGGTTCGCGTCTTCGTGGGATATCGAATCAGAGAACACCCCGGCGCGCGCGGCGCATTAGCAGAATTGAAGAATACGATTTTGTTCGCCTTCACCGACTTGGTCAGTTCGCAAAATAGCGGAACATAATCTTTGCCGCCGAAAAATAAGGTCGGCTCATTTGCCTCGGAAGGCAACATATTCAGGTCCCGATAGTTATCGACGCTAATGCGGCGCTTGTAGGACTCCGCGGCGCTGCTGAACGTTATGTCGTAATATGGCGTCAGAAAGTCAGCACGAATCAAGCCCCAGCCCGCCGATAATATATAAGACTGAGTTATATTCCTTGCGGATGCAAGCCGCTGATATGCAGGATGCGCATAAAGGTCGATAGCGCGGAGCAGTCCAAATTCATTCGATACAGATTCACGATTATATTGCAGCAGCCGATCCCGCCACGATATTCCGGCATCGGATCGGTCGTCCGGCCTGGCATGCAGATATGAACTTGATGACGGAGCTTTCCTGGGGTCTGCAACGAACAGGACTGTTCTGCCGTCGAGTGTCCTAAAGTAACCAGCGTGCTCATGCTTTCTGGCGGCGCATTGAATGACGATGTTCATTTACTACGCTCCGCTTTGCTGACGAACTGTTCAAATCGCACAAGAAATTCTGGATCGTAGCTTTGATCTACATGGTTCTGATTCCACAATCCGGACCGCCTGACGCGATTCCGATTACAGTTATGACCTAACCAGCCTTCACTTGGCGGATCGAGCGGGTATCGCTCAAAATTGCTGAGCAATCCGATCACGTTCCGCTCGATATAGCCTCTCGAACTGGCAGCCCCTGGGAAATCGTCTACGCCAAGCCACAAAAAGCGCATTGTGCCGATAGTTCCGCTCACTTCGCATTCGAGGTCATGCTCGCATTTCCGAACATCCGCAGGCGCATTGTTGCCTACACCCCAACTCGGCAGATCGTAACTGCGTTTCGCAATCAGCGCGGTTCCAACCAGCAAACGGAATATGGAGCCCCGATGGTTTCCGCCGCCACTCTTCTCTTGTCCACGATGCTGCGAGAGCCTGTTCCATAGCGTTGTCTTGGAGGTTGCTGTTAGCGCGTGCGTTCCCACTCTCGTTACGCGCAAGCCAACGCCCGTGTCCGATCTGTTCTCGCCTTCTTCCATAAAGAAGTACACGCCTCGGATTGGCCAAAGCATACGACCGGAGCATTCCGAGAGGGAGCGCGTGCCCAATCTGCGTTCGAGTTCATCGAGCAAATCATAGAAATTTCGAAGATCGGCCAAGCGTTCTTTCGCCAACTGAGCATGATCCCAATTCGAATTCACTGGTAATTCAGGATTCTGACATGAACTTAAGGGATTTTTCAATCCGGCTGCAATTTGTTCGTGCTCAATACCCCACCGCCCCGCCGCCCCTTTGCCGCGTATCGCTCGCGCCGAACAGCCAGCCGCCCGTGCGATGAATGGTCTGCGCCGAGCCGATGGTCGGTTGCTCCCGCACTTCATGGCCCATCTTGCGCAACAACGCTACGGTATCGGTGGATATGCCGTTCTCGATGCGCAACTGGTCCGGCGCCCATTGGTGATGGATGCGCGGCGCGACGGTCGCTTCGGCTGCGTTCATGCCGAATTCGACGATGTTTAAAATCACCTGCAGGACAATCGTGATGATGCGCGAGCCGCCCGGCGATCCCGTAACGATTTCGAGTTGGCCATTGTTGAACACCATGGTCGGGCTCATCGACGAAAGCGGCCGCTTGCGTGGTCCCGGCGCATTGGCTTCGCTGCCGGTAAGGCCATAGGCGTTGGGCGCGCCGGGCTTTGCCGCGAAATCGTCGAGCTCGTTGTTGAGCATGATGCCCGTGCCATCGGCGACGAGACCAAGCCCGTATGAAAAATTCAGCGTGTAGGTGTTCGAAACAGCATTGCCCTGCGCATCGACAACAGAGAAGTGCGTGGTCTGATCGGATTCGAAGGGCGCGAGATCGAGCGCGCGAATTTGCGCAGATGGCGTCGCGCGTTCCATCGAGATCATGCCGCGCAGGACATCCGCATATTTGCGCGAGGTGAGCGCCGCAATCGGCATGCGCACGAAATCGGGATCGCCCATGTGCTCGGCGCGGTCGGCGTAACCGAACTTCATCGTCTCGGCCATGCGATGGATCGCGGCCGCGGAATTGTGGCCCAATTCCTTCAGCTGAAAACCTTCCAGCACATTCAGCATCTGCGCGATCAGCGCGCCGCCCGCGGACGGTGGCGGCATGGAGATGATTTCACGCCCGCGGAAATAGCCACGCACCGGCTGGCGCTCTTTCACTTCGTAGGTGCGCAAGTCCTCCGCTGTCATGCGGCCGCCATGGGCGCGCACGGCAGCCACAAGCTTTTCCGCCGTCTCGCCTTCGTAGAAGCCCTTGCTGCCGCCGCGCGCGATGCGCTCCAGCGAACGCGCAAGGTCTTCCTGCACGAGCCTGTCGCCGCGCTCCAGCGGTCGCGCTTCGCCTTTCAGAAAGATCGCGCGGCTCGAGGGATATTGCGCAAGACGCCTTGCGATGAAGGGCAGGGAGTCCGCGAGGTCGTCGTCGACTTCGATGCCTTCGCGCGCCAGAGCGACAGCCGGAGCGATGAGTTCGGCGAGCGTCAACTTGCCGGAGCCGTATTTGCGATGCGCGAGTTCAAATCCGGCGACCGTGCCCGGCACACCCACGGCAAGCCCGCTCGATTGCGAGCGCGAGGGCACGAAATTGCCGGCGGCGTCGAGAAAGACATCGTGCGGCGTATCGGCGGGCGCGGTCTCGCGATAGTCGATGGCGATGGTCTGTTTCGTTGCAGCAAGATGCACTAGCATGAAGCCGCCCCCGCCGATATTGCCCGCGCGCGGCAAGGTGACCGCGAGCGCAAATCCCGTCGCGATGGCGGCATCGACCGCATTGCCGCCGCGCCTGAGAATTTCTACGCCGATACGCGAGGCTTTGGCCTCCTGGCTCACCACCATGCCGTTCTTCGCCATGGCCGGGAGTATGCGCGCATTGACCGAGATGATGGGCGGCGCGCCCTCGACTTGCGCTGAACGCCGTCCGCGTTCCGGCGATGGTTGCGGCGACTGCGCAAGGGCAGGCGCGAGCAGCGCCAAAGCAGCGGCCAGAGCGGCGAAAGTGCGCCGCGTCGACATTCTCGTCATGAATTCATCTGCCCCAGCGGTCGCGCCACATGTTCTCGCCGACCATACAGGAGACGCGCGGTTCACGCTGCTGCGCAGGAATGGTCGCCGGCTTGTCGTCGCCGATCGGCGGCAGCGGATAGGCGATTTCCATGATGAGTTTCGTTTTGGTGGCGCGCACGAAATTTTCGCGATCCTTGATCGGAATCATGAAGGCGCCGACGCCGCCGATGACGCAGTCCTCGTAATATTCGTCGAGATTGGCGATATCGACATAGCCCCAGTTCGACGGGCGGATCAGCAGCGGCAGGCCGTTGATCGTGACGCCCGCGCGGATCGCGTCGTTGCGGGCCTGCTCCACCGGACGACCGTCGTTGTTGGTGCCGTCGCCGGAGACGTCGATGACGCGGCGTACGCCGTCAAAGCCGTTGTTCTCGAAGGTCTTCATCGAGAAATCGATGGCGCCGGAAATCGAGGTGCGGCGCGCCCGGCGGTAGGGCGCTTCGGTCAGCTTTTCGGCAAACGCCCGCGCGCTGGCCGGGCCGTCAATCAGGGTCCACGGCACCAGAACATCCTGATCGAATGACGAGGCCCATTGCACATAAGCAACGGCGATCTTGCCGTAAGCGCCGGCCTCCAGCGCCTTCAGGAACTCCGGAGATGTAATCGCCTGAACGTAACCGTCCCGCTGCAGCCTTTGCTCTTCCGGGTCCATGGAATAGGAGACATCGACGGCGAAGACGAGTTCGACATCGACCTTGACCGGCCCGTCCTTGGCCACGGCCGCAGGCGTTGTCGCCCAAAGGCACGCCGCCAGGGCCATAACGCCCAAAATGCCGCCCAAGCCTGCCTTTGCTTTCCAGCCGGTCATGGAGAACCCTCCCCGAGGAATGGGGCAGTCTGCCACGGCGGCAGCGATGTGCAAACGGGGGCTGCGCCGATTCCGGGGGATGCGGCCGCTCGTATTTTCCGCAGGCGTGAACGAAAAATTGGTGAATTGATCCTAAACTGGCCGTGGAATTCCCGTAACGCGCGCCGGCAAGACCCCCAGCCATGTCAGATGAACTCGAAGCAGCCAGCGACATCATTCGCACCCGCGCCGGCGAGGCCCCCATCGAGATGGCGGTCATCCTGAGTTCCGGCCTCGTGGATGCGGTCGGCGATTTGCAGAATGAAACCGTCATACCCTATGCGGATTTGCCGGGTTTTCCGCTGTCTCGCTCGTTCGGGCAGGAAAACAAGCTGCAAATCGGCGAACTCGAGGGCGTCCGGATTGCCTGCCTGAAGGGCCGCTCGCATTATTTCGAGACCGGCAGCGCCGCCGGCATGGCCCTGCCGCTGGAAGTGATGGCGATGCTCGGTGTGAGCACGCTGATGGTCACATCGACTTGCGGTTCCGTGGATGCCGACGCCTATCCAGGCTCCCTGGCGCTCGTCACCGATCACATCAATTTGAGTGGCATGAGCCCGCTGCACGGCGCGAGCAGCGAGGGCAGCACCTTCTCCCTTGCCAAGGCCTATGACGAGCGGTTGCTTCTGCGCATGAAGCGCGCCGCGCTGAGCGCCGGCGTAACGCTGCGCGATGGCGTCTACATGCAGTTTCCCGGGCCGACCTTCGAAACGCCGGCCGAGGTCCGCATGGCGCGCATGATCGGCGCGAACATGATCGGCATGTCCGGCGTTCACGAAGTCGTTCTGGCGCGCCGCCTGAATCTGCGCACATGCTTTGTCGGCGCCATCACCTATTTCGGCGCGGGCTTCAACAAATCGGATCCCAATTATCTGGAGACGCGCGTCATGGCCCGTCAGGCCGCCATCGGCCTGCGTCGATTGATCCGCTCTTTCCTCGTCACAAAGGAAGGGCCTTACGTTGCGGACACGCCGAGGCCGAGCATTTTGCGCAAGCAGGCGCTTACCTGAAGTCTGTTCTCAGACGCGACCCAGAAAATCGAGAAGCGCTTCTTCGATAGCTGCATCGCCTGCGCCGATGGCGAAGGCCGGCGTGATGTGATTGTGCCCGAGGAACTGCTTGACGCGCGGCAGAGGCGAGCCCTTTTCGACAAGCTCCGCAAGAACGCGATAGCCGCCGCTCTCGAAGCGCAGCGGATCGTATTCCGCAATCGTCACAAGCACCGGAAAGTCGCAGGCGTCGATATTGCCCGCGACCTGCATCGTCGCGTAACGGCTCTTGTCTTCCCCGTAATAGGCGCGATGGTTGGGCGGCGGATTTGATGCGTCGATGCCGTAAACGCCGCTCATCAGAATCGCGCCGGCAAAGTTGCGATGTCCCGCGGGATGCATGTCCTTGCGGAAGGCATAGCCCGCGACATGCGTCGCGCCTGCGGAATGTCCGACAAGGATGATCTTTTCCGGATCGCCGCCGAAGGCCGCCACGTTCTTGCGCGCCCAGGCCGCAACCGCGCCGATGTCGCGAGCGCCTTCGGGCCACTGTATCTCCGGCGCGACACGATAGGTCGCATTGATGCCGACGCAGCCGTGCGCCGCGAAGAAATCCGCAACATTGCCGTAATAGGGGCCGCCGGCATCCTTGGAGCCGCCGATCAGCCCGCCGCCGTGAAAGAAGATGACGACGGGCCTGCCTGACAATTTGTCGTCGCTGACGTGCACATCGAGCAGATGACGTTCGGAATGATCGCCATAGGCGATATTGCGCGTCACCTTGATTGCAGGCTTTGCAGCGCGGGCGTGAAGCGCTGCATAAGGCGGCGCAAAAGTCGCGATGGTTTCCGGCGTGAAGGCCTTGCCTGCCGCGCGCACTTTATTGGCGATATCCTCGCGCTCTCTAGAAAACGGATCGGCCATGCGTTCCCCCACCTTCATCGAACGACGAGAATAGATGTCGTCATCGCGAAATGAAATCGCCCGCCGCCATGGAAAGCAACGGGTGATTCCCGGTCATGCGATGACGCAATTACTCCGCTGGTTCTCGTACCTGCTTCTTGTCCGCAATGAACTCGCCGTTCTCGTCGACGCCCATCGCCGCGCAGAAAGCGGCGCGTATTTCCTGCGGCTGATTGGCGAGGAAGGGGAAGCGCTTCAAGGCGTTGGCGAGCAGCGGATTCTTTTTATAGACCTCGCGCGGCTGGCCATCGCGATAGATGTCGGCGTTGGCGTTCGGCAGGTCGACGAACTTCGCCTTTTCCGGATCGCGGATCGTGCCTTTTGGGTCTTTGCCCTGCTTGACCGCTTCGAGTTCCTCGAAGAAGCGGTTGCGGATCATCGCGATGCCGCGGTCGCTTGCGCCGAGCATTTCCTTGGTGCGGTCGGATATCACGCCCTGTCCGACCCAGGCGACGATGTCCTGATTGATGACATGCGTATCGATCCAGCGCCCGTCGGGTTTCTTGATCGGCGCATGCCAGGTCGGCACGCCATTCTGCACATAGGGCTCCTGTTCTTTCGGCACGCGGTTCGAGAACCAGGCAACGCTCAGCGTGTTCTCGTCATCGACTGGCACGCGCCATTCGTAGTGACCGCCGAGATAGAAGCCGAGCGGCCAGAGGAAGACACGGCCGATGCTCCACAAGGTCGAATTGTCCGGCTGCCCCTCGCGCACGCGGCGATAGACGAAGCCATGTTCGAATTCGTCGAAGGCGAGTTTCAGATGCTTCGTCGCATAGGGGCCCATGGCGCCCTTCTGGCGGATCGACCAGTTGTCGTGCATCCACTCGAAATGCACGGGGTCGATGGAGTTTTCCTGGCACTGGAACCAGTTGCAGGGAATCTCGCTGATCGCGATCTGACGGAATACGTTCGTGCGCGTAAAGGGCTCATGCACGGGTAATTCCGGCACCGGGTGAGGCCCCATATAGGTCCAGAGCAGGCCGCCGAGTTCCTTCACGGGATAGGCTTTGGTCTTGCACTTTTCACGCAATGGATTTTTGGGATTGGCCGTGTCCTCATAGGGCTGTTCGATGCACTGGCCTGTCTCGTCCATCAGCCAGCCGTGATAGTTGCAGCGAATGCCCTTCTCTTCCACGAAGCCGTAGGAGAGATCGGCGCGGCGATGCGGACACTGGCGGTCGACGAGGCCGAACGTGCCGGACTTGTCCTTGTAGAGCACGAGGTCTTCGCCAAAGAAGCGAACAGCCTTCGTCTCCTTGTTGTCGAATTCGCTCGCGCCGCCGATCGGCGTCCAGTACCGGCGCAGATAATTGCCCATCTCCGTGCCGGGGCCGACACGCGTCAACAGATCGTTCTTTTCCTTGCTCAGCATGGTCCTCTCCCCGCCGTTTCAGCGATTGTATTCTTGTTCGCAGACTTTCACTTCGCCGAAGCCATTTCCTTCAGCGCCAGGAAATTCCCGTCCCTGTCGATGCCCATGGCTTCGCAGAATTCCTTGCGCACACGCTCGGGCTGTCCTGCATTCCACGGGAAATCCTTCATCCGCTTGGAATAATAGGGATGGGTGAGATATTCGCGCATCGGCTTGCCGTCGAGGAAGGGCTTGCGCTCGGCAATCGGCAGTTTCACGAGCTTGGCCTTTTCCGGATCGCGAATGATGCCCTTGGGGTCCTTGCCCGCTTTCACGGCTTCCATCTCTTCAAAGAAGCGATTGCGGATCATGGCGATGCCCTTGTCGCTCGCGCCCAGCAATTCCTTGGTGCGGTCGCCGATGCGGCCCTGACCGACCCACGCGACGATGTCCTGGTTGATGACATGCGTTGTGATCCAGCGCCCGTCCGGCCCGGTGATCGGGCTGTGCCAGTGCGGGATGCGCTCCTGCACATAGCCGTCGCGTTCGCTCGGCACGCGGCAATAGAACCATGTGATGCTCAGCGTGTTCTCGTCGTCGACCGGAATGCGCCATTCGAAATGTTCGCCGAGATAGAAGCCCAGCGGCCAGAGGAATACGCGCCCGACCGTCCACATGGCGGAATCCTCGGGCTGGCCTTCGCGCACGCGCTTGTAGACGAAGCCCTCCTCGAATTCGTCGAAGGCGACCTTCAGATGCTTGGGCGCATATTTCTCCTGCCCCTTCTGCCGGATCGACCAGTTGTCGTGCATCCATTCGAAATGCACGGGGTCGATGGAGTTTTCCTGGCACTGCAGCCAGTTGCAGGGGATGTCGGATGTCACGACTTCGCAGAAGCCGTTCTTCCATGTGAAGGCTTCGTAAACGGGCAGTTCCGGCGCAGGCAGCGGGCCCATATAGGCCCAGAGCAGGCCGGACAACTCCTTCACGGGATAGGCCGTGATCTTGCACTTGTCGCGCAAGGGATTCTTCGGATTGGCTGTATCTTCGTACGGTTGTTCGATGCACTTGCCATTCTCGTCCATCAGCCAGCCGTGATAATTGCAGCGGATGCCCTTCTCCTCGACGAAGCCATAGGAGAGATCTGCGCGGCGATGCGGACAATGGCGGTCGACAAGCCCGAACGTGCCCGACTTGTCCTTGTAGAGCGTGAGGTTCTCGCCCATCAGCCTGACAGCCTTGACGTCGAATTCCTCGAATTCGGCAGCGCCGGCAATCGGCATCCAGTAGCGGCGCAGGTAATCGCCCATGGGCGTACCCGGGCCGACCTGCGTCATGATGCGGTTTCTTTCCTCGCTCAGCATGACCTCTCCCCTTTTACTTGAATGAGCGCCTATCCCGCTTTCATCGAATGCGATTCGGTTGCGCCGAAATCGCTTTGCGCCGTCGAATGCGCGGCAATCACAGCCTGCAGATGTTCGGCGACTAGGGCCGCGGCCTCCTCGCCTTGCCGCCGGCGCAGCGCCGCCAGAACGCGCGTATGCCGGTCGATGACCTGCGCCGATTTCGCCGCGGAATGCAGGGGAAGGATGACGCGCCAGGTCAGGTGCCGCAAGGCCTGGAATTGCGCGATGAGAGCGCGGTTTGCCGATGCGCGAACGATGGCGGTGTGAAACTCGAGACTCTCGCGCACGAAGGCGCGGTCGTCGCCGCTCGCGGCCTGCAACCTCGCCAGTTGCGCTTCGAGCGCGATCAAATCGGCTTCGCTCGCCAGCCGGGCGGCGGCGCGTACGGCCTGCGTCTCGACGGCCATCTGCGCCTCGAAGATCTCGGCGTGCGAAATGCCGGCCAGTTTCAGTTGAACGGCCAGCGCATCGGAGAAGCGCTCGAAACTGGGCGGGGCAATCCGCACACCGCCACTCTTGCCGACCTTCACCTCGACGATCCCGTTGGCTTCGAGAATACGTAAAGCGTCGCGAATGGTGAGGCGGCTGATGCCGAATTCCGCGGCGAGGCTGCGCTCGGTGCCGACGAAATCGCCGGGCTTGAACTTGCCGTCGAAGAGCCTTTCGCGAATCTGGGCGACGATTTCCGCGGAAGCCTTGGCCGTGCGCACCTGCATCCAGCGGCCGGAGCCTTCCGGCCCGTCCTCCCGGTCCGGCAAAGTCGCCGTCAAAGGCGAAGCGAGTGCGCCCTCCATCCCGCGTTTCCAGTCTGCCGGCTTTGCGGCGTTTACCGATTGACCGACGGGGTGAACCCTGTCAGTTTCCGCCAAAAGGGACAATCATTTGCTGTTCAGGCTAGTCCGGGCCCTGCCGCGGCGCAAGGGGAATTATCGAACCCGGCCGTGAACTGTGAAATGACGGGAGGAAACCGCATGGTTTCGACTGGACACGTAGCGCGCATTGCTATTCTCGGGACAGCGATGACTTTGTGCGCGGTTTCCGGGACGATGGCGCAGAAGGCGAAAGACACTTTACGCATCGCCTATCTCGATCCGATCTCCACCTCCGATCCCTATATCGACCCGCAGCCGGAAACGACGCTCACCTCGGACGCCGTTTACAGCAAGCTCTTCGTCTATTCGCCGACGGAGCGGCAGGTGCGCCCGGGACTTGCGGAAAGCTGGACGCAGGTCGATCCCGTGACCCTCGACATCAAGCTGCGCGAGGGCGTGAAATTTCACGACGGCGCGGAATTCACCGCCGACGATGTCGTCTATACTTTCAATTATCTCATCGATCCCAAGTCCAACCTGCGCTTCGGCAATAACTGGCGCTGGATCAAGTCGGTCGAGAAAACGGGCAAGTTCGCGGTGCGTCTCGTTGCTCACGGTCCGACGCCTTTCGCGCTGACGCGCCTTGCGACGGGAACGCCGATCTTCCCGGCGCATCTGCACAAGTCATTCGAAGGCCGCGGCGAATTCGGGCGGCGATCCGCAGTGGGAACCGGCGCCTATAAGGTCGAATATATCGACGCGACCAGGGGCGTCATGCTCGTGCGCAACGAGAATTACGTTTCGCCGGGGCCCTGGAGTCCGAAGCCTGCAATCGGCCGTATCCAGATTCTGCCGATCCCCGACGTGCAGACACAGGCGGCGCAACTGATGACCGGCGGCCTCGATATCATCCTCTCCGCGCCGCACGACCAGACGGAACAACTCGCGTCGATGCCGAACATCAGGAAGACGTCGATAGAGAACACTGTCTATTTCTACCTGAACATGGACGCGCTCGGCCGTTCCGGCGTCGAACCGCTCAAGAAGGTGGAAGTGCGCCGCGCCATCGCTATGGCGATCGATCGCAAGGCGCTAGCTGCTGGACTTGTTGCTGGCGGCGAACAGGTGAAGATCATCAACGCGCCATGCACCGATATTCAGGTCGGCTGCACGGTCTCGAATTCGCCGCCGTCTTTCGATCCGAAAGCCGCACGCGATCTTATGGCCAAGGCTGGCCATGCCAGCGGTTTCGCCCTCGAGATCACGTCGATCTTCGGCGCGCACGAACTCGCCGAAGCCATCGCCGGACAGTTGCGCGGCATCGGCATCCGCGCCAGCGTCAACCGCGCGACGATGGCGGCCTATCGCGACCGTCAGACAGCCGGACGCCTGCCCATGCTGGTTTCGCACTATAGTTCGGGCGGATTGCCCGACGTTTCCGCGGTGCTCGATTTCTACATCGGCGCAAAACCCAGGGATTACTGGGGCGACGCGGAAATCGAGAAGCTCATGCACGCCGGCGCCGTCGAGATGGATGCTGGCAAACGCACGGAAATTTATCGCGCAGCTTTCGATCGCATGAACGAAATGGCCTACGTGCTGCCGATCGCGACGCACCCCGCCGTGCTCGTCCACGCACGCGACGTAGAGATGCCGTCAATTTCCAGCTTGTTCTCGGGCGTGGAATACAACAATATAAGATGGTCCAGATAGGAAATGGCCGCAGCCACGCGCACATCGAAGGCGCAGAATCTGGAAGGGAGGGGCGAGTGATTACCGGAACCGGTCACGCCAGCATGCGGACGCCAGACGGCGAGCGTGCGCGCGCATGATGAATTTCCTCATACGTCGGTTGATCATCGCGCTGCTCGTCGCGATCACCGTGTCCATTGTCGGCTTCGGTCTGTTGCGCTTCTCCGGAGACCTGGCCTCGCTTCTTGCCGGCGAGAATGCGACAGCGGAAGATGTGGCCCGCATCTCGCAGGCCTACGGCCTCGATCGCCCCATCTACATTCAGTATCTCGACTGGGTCTGGAACGCGCTGCGCGGCGATCTCGGCAAGTCGCTCTTCACGCACGAGCCTGTCTCCGAACTTATCATGACCCGCATCGGCGTCACGGCGACTCTGGCGTTCGCGGCGCTCGCCGTCGGCCTCGCGATCGCTATTCCGCTCGGCGTTCTCGCCGCGGTGAAGGCGAACACATGGGTCGATCGCACGGCGCTCGTCATCAGCGTCGCTGGGCAGGCGACGCCGAATTTCTGGTTCGCGCTGATCCTCATCTATGTCTTCGGCGTCTGGTGGCGGCAGGCAACTGTCTGGGGATACAAGCTCAGCGAAATCACGATCCTCGGATTGCAGCTCTCGGGCTTGCCGATTTCCGGCAGCGCGACCTGGCAGCATTTCGTCATGCCCGTCGCAACGCTCGCAACGACCATCATGCCCGCGCTCATGCGTCTGACACGCACGGGTATGCTCGAAGTCCTGTCGTCGGACTATGTCCGCACGGCCCGCGCCAAGGGCCTCTCGCAGACCTCGGTGCTGTTCAAGCACTCGTTGCGCAATGCGATCCTGCCTGTCGTATCGCTCGCCGCCGTGCAACTGGGCTTCCTGCTCGGCGGCTCGGTGATCGTGGAGACGATCTTCGCGCTGAACGGCGTGGGCTTCCTGGCGATCCGCTCCATCGAGCGCATCGACTTCCCTGTCGTGCAGTCTA
Organism: uncultured Hyphomicrobiales bacterium; assembly: GCA_903847605.1. Lineage (GTDB taxonomy): Bacteria > Pseudomonadota > Alphaproteobacteria > Rhizobiales > Beijerinckiaceae > Terripilifer. The sequence goes on from CAINED010000076.1 coordinate 224,553, forward strand.
TCCTCGTCTTTCTGGCTTGCACCTATATCGTGCTGACGTTGTTCTCCGATCTGATCAACGCCAAGCTCGATCCGCGCGTGCGGTTGTCCTGAGGAGCGCGACATGAGCCAGACCGAACTCGCCCGCTCCGCCCCGCCCGCGCCGAAAGGTCCGGTCGAGGAATTCACAACCCTTGCGCCTTCGCCGCGCGAGTTGATGAAGCGCCGCGCCAAGTCTCATATCGGCTTTATCGTCGGCATGAGCATCATCGTCTTCTTCTGCATCGTCGCGATCTTCGCCCCCTTCCTCGCGCCGCACGATCCCTACGATCAAAATCTCTCCGCGCGTCTGGTCGATCCCGTCTGGGGCGCGAAGGGAACATGGAGCAACATCTTCGGCACGGACGCTTTCGGACGCGACGTGCTGAGCCGCCTGATGTATGGCGCGCGCCTCTCGCTCATGATCGGTTTCACCGCCGCCTTCATCGCCGGCGTCATCGGCGTGACGCTCGGCATCGTCGGCGGCTATTTCGGCGGCAAGGTCGATGCCGTCATTGTCTATCTCATCAATGTGAAACTCGCCCTTCCGGTCATTCTCGTCGCGCTGTCGATTGCCTCGATATCAGGCGGCTCGATCCTCGTGCTGATCCTCGTCCTCGGCCTGCTCACGTGGGATCGCTACGCGGTTGTCGTGCGCTCGCTCACGCAGCAATTTCGCGACCAGGAATTTGTCCTGTCCTCGCTCGCGGCCGGCGCCTCGCACGCCCGCATCATCTTCCGCGAGATACTGCCGAACCTCACGAACCAGATCATCGTCGTTGCCTCGCTCGACATGGCCATCATCATCCTCATCGAGGCGGCGCTGTCCTTCCTGGGCCTCGGCGTGCGTCCGCCGACGCCGTCATGGGGTCTCATGGTTGCCGAAGCGCGCGCGGTCATGTTCTTCAAGCCGCATCTCATCATGGTGCCGGGCGCGGCGATCTTCCTGCTCGTCATCGCCATCAATATGGCGGGCGACGGCATCCGCGACGTGACTTCGCCGGAGGGACGCGGATGACACGCGCAGATTCCGGAGCCTCGCAGACGTCGGAACCCGTCATCGACGTTTCCGGCCTCAACGTCGATATATCCGTTCCCGCGGGCATTTTGCATGCGGTGAGCGATGTCAGCTTTTCCGTCGGTCCCGCCGAAACGCTCTCGCTCGTTGGCGAGTCCGGCTGCGGCAAGACCATCACCTCGCTGGCGATGATGCGCCTCCTGCCGCGTTCGGCAAAGCTGACCGCGCGGCATATCCGCTTCGATGGCATGGACATCACGAACTATACCGAGAAGGACATGACCCGCCTGCGCGGCAATCGCATGGGCATGATCTTCCAGGACCCGATGACCTCGCTAAACCCGGTCTATCGCATCGGCGACCAGCTCGAGGAAGTTTACATGCGCCATCGCAACGCGAGCCGCAAGGAAGCGCGCGAGCGGGCCTCCTTCCTGCTGGAGAAAGTCGGCATCATCAATCCGGCGCAGCGTCTCACGCAATTTCCGCATCAGCTTTCCGGCGGGCTGCGCCAGCGCATGATGATCGCGATGATGCTGATGTGCGAGCCGAAGCTCCTGATCGCCGACGAGCCGACGACGGCGCTCGACGTCACCGTTCAGGTGCAGATCCTGCAATTGCTGCGTTCCCTGCAAAAGGAATTCAGCATGGCGATCGTCCTGATCACGCATAATCTCGGCGTCGTCGCGCGCATGGCCGACAAGGTCGCGATCATGTATGCGGGCAAGGTCGTCGAACAGGGTTCGGTACAGGACGTGTTCGATCGTCCGACGCATCCCTATACGCGCGGGCTGCTCGAATGCATTCCGCGCCACGGCCTCACCGCCGGACACGACAAGCTCGGCTCCATTCCCGGAATCGTGCCATCGCTCGTCGGCAAGGTTACGGGCTGCAGCTTCCGCAATCGCTGCCTCCATGCGGAAGAAGTCTGCGCCATGCGCGATGTCGCCCTTCGTCCGGTGAAGGACAACCACGACTACCGGTGCCTGTTTTCGCCGGAAGAACTGGCCGGCGCCCGTGAGGGAGTGGCGGCACAATGAACATGGCTGCGCAGATGAAGGATGCAGAAGCGCCGGTGCTGGAAGTGCGCGACCTCACGCGTGTCTTTTCCATTGGCAAGAGCTGGTTGAAAGAGGGCAAGCCGCTGCGCGCCGTCGATGGCGTTTCGCTCACCGTCAAGCGCGGCGAAGTTCTGGCCATCGTCGGCGAATCCGGTTGTGGCAAGACCACGCTCAGTCGCCTGATGTTGGGATTGCAGCAGCCGAGCGGCGGCGACATTCGCGTCCTCGGCGAGCCGCTCGTCGGTGTCGACCGCAAGGCCTTCGCGCGCCGCGTGCAGCCCGTGTTTCAGGATCCCTATTCCTCGCTCAATCCGCGCAAGACCATCGGCCAGATCGTCGGCGATCCGCTCATCATTCACAATGTCGGCGCGCCGTCGGAGCGGCTCGCGCGCGTCGAAACCGTGATGGAGCAGGTCGGACTGCCGCGCCGGCTCGTCAATTCCTATCCGAGCCAGATGTCGGGCGGTCAGCGCCAGCGCGTCGCCATCGCCCGCGCGCTGGTGATGAAGCCCGAGGTTCTCATCTGCGACGAACCGACATCGGCGCTCGACGTGTCCGTGCAGGCGCAGATTCTCAATCTGCTGCAGGATCTGCGCGAGGAACTGAACCTCACCTATATCTTCATCAGCCACGACCTCTCCGTGGTCGAATACATGGCTGACTATGTGGCGGTGATGTATCTGGGACGCTTCGTCGAAGTCGGTCCGGCGAAGCAGGTGCTGAACACGCCCAAGCATCCCTATACGCAGGCGCTCCTCGACTCGATCCTGACGCCCGATGCCCATCTCGGCCTGCCGCAACTCGATCTGCGCGCCGGTTTTCCCGATCCGCTTAATCCGCCGCCCGGCTGCCGCTTTCATCCGCGCTGCGTGAAGGCCATGGATGTCTGCTCGAAATCCACGCCGAAGATGGTCCGCATCGACGACACCGATGTGGAGTGTCACCTTTATCCCGCGAAGGATTGAGCGAGAGATACCTTCACGCCACCGCCGGCAGGCTCCGCAGCTTCGGCGCCACATGCTCCATGAAGGCGCGCATGGAGCGGGCGCGCTTTTCGCGCGTCGACCATGACTTGCCGGTGATGAGGAGCAGCGTGCCGAAGCCGCCGGACTTCTGCCACGAAGCCTTCAATTCCTTCTCGACCTCTTCCGGCGTGCCGACGTTATAGATGCCGTGCTCGACCATGTCCTCGATGCTGATTGAATCGCCCGTGAGCGGCAGTTTGTAGACATTGCGGGCAAAGTTCAGCAGGCCACGACGAACCTGAAACCCGAGCTCGTAGGATATCTCCTCGCGCATGTCGTCCATCGCCTGCTTCTTGGACTCGGCGATATAGACAAGGCGCGAAACGGAAATGTTTTGGCGGGGATCCTTGCGTCCAACGGCTTCCGCCGCCGCGCAATATTTGTCGGCTTTCAGGCGCAACCGGTCGGAGGGTTCGAGAAAGGCGGAGAGAATCGTCCAGCCCTGTTCGCCCGCGAGTTTCAACATCTCGTCCTGATCGGTGGCGGTGGCCATCGGGATTTCGGAACCCGCGAAGGGGCGCGGCAAAGCCGTGATGCCCTTGCCCTTCCAGTATTTGCCGTCCCAGTCGAACGGTTCGTCGTTCGACCAGCATTTGCGGATGAGCGCGAGAGATTCCTTCAGCCGCTCGTGGCGATCCTCGTAGCTCATGCCGCGCTCTTCGCAGAACAGCGCCGCCGGCACGCCGGAACCGAAGCCGAAGATGAAACGGCCATTGCCGATGACGTGATCGGTCACTGCGGCCTGGATCGCGACATCGACGGGATGCTGGAGATGCGCGATCTTGATGGCCGCGCCGAAGCGTATGTTCTTCGTCACGGCTGCGGCCTTGCACATCAGCAGTTCCGGCACCGGCAGAATGTCGACCTTGTCGATATAGACGGGCTCGGCGTGATGCTCGCTGATATAGGCGTCGCGCATGCCCAGTTCGTCGGCGAGCTTTATTTCGTAAAGGTCTTCCTCGTAGGCCTGCGCCGCCGTCGTGGCGCGGCGAAATCCATTCGACCAGATACCGAATTCCATTCCATGCTCCCGGGGAAAATCAACGACGCGACCGACGCTCGGCGGCGAGCCTTAGCACTTCTTCGGCCCAGGCGTTGAGGCTTTTTCCGGCGACTTCGGCTGCGACTGCTGCGCTGGCGTGCAGCTCGGGCGAAACACGAAACATGAGCTGCCCGGAATAGGCCTTTTGTGGGGACTTCGACAGTCTTGCGCAAGTTTCGAGATAATCGTCCACTGCTTCGCGAAAAGCCGATTTCAGGTCTTTCACAGAATCCGCGTGAAATCCGACGACATCCGAAATGCCCGCAATGCGGCCAGTAAAGATCTCATCTTCTGCATCGAACTCGATACGCGCCGCGTAGCCCTTGTACGAAAAGCCGGTGTCATGCTTAGCGCCCTTGAGCTTGTTGGCTTCAGGTCTGGCAGCTTTTGTCGCAACCGGTTTCACGGCGTCACTCCAATCCTCAAGAGGAATTCTCTCGTGTCCCGCACTTGGTAGCGCTTGGCTTCCTTGGCAGGATGCGGGCGATGAAAGCTTGCGATATGGACGCCATGCACGAAGCGGACGCGTGAGCCCGAGCCTTCGACAAGCTCACATCCGGCAGCGAGCAACAGCGCTTCGATCGCTTTCCATTCGATGGAAGCCGGCGTCGGCTCCGCAAAAACCGCTTCAAGCGTCTTACGGTGCCGGTTGTTCATGCCGTCACTCCTTATCATTTGCTATCATAAAATGCAAGCACGCGGCCTTACTTCTTGAACGCCGGCACCACGTACTTGCCGAAGAGATCGATGGAATTCTGCACCATCGGCGCTGGCATCTGGCCGATCTCGTGGTTGCAGCAGAAGATGTCGTAGCCGATCTTCTTCTTGCCCTCTTCCAGCTTGCGGATGACCGTGTCTGGCGAGCCGACGACGGCAAGTCCGTGTTCGAGATTGAACTCGTAGCTCTGGCGCGCTTTGGCCATCACTTCGCCGCGGCTCTTGTCGTCGGGGCGCTCGCTGTCGCGGCCCATCCCACGCGCATGCGTGCCCCAGCCGATACGCGTTTTCTCGATGGGACCGCCGCCGACGGGCACCGCGCCACCCTCGCGCGCGACGAGATATTGCCGCGCTTCTTGATGCGCCTTCTCGTCGGTCTCGGCGACATGGACCTGCCGCATCAGGAACACGCGCGGCATCGGCCCCTCGTGATTGCAGCTTTTCCAGACGTTGCGATAGTGATCGAACTTGCGTGCGATTACGTCGTCCGTGTCGAGGTTCTGCGCGACGTGGTAATTGTTCTTCGCCGCCCATTCGAGCGCCGGATCGGAATGAACCGCGGCCCATATCGGCGGATAGGGCTTCTGGAAGGGATGGGGCTGCGGCAGCGCCTCGTCGAACTTGAAGAATTTTCCGTCGAACGTCACTTCGTTCTGCGTCCACGCCATCTTGACGATTTTCAGCACCTCGTCGGAGATGGCGGCACGCTGGTAGAAGTCGACGCCCCAGCGGATGAATTCATGTTCGTGCACGCCGATGCCGGAGCCGAATTCGACGCGTCCGCGCGAAAGCTGGTCGAGCATCGCAACATCCTGCGCGAGGCGGATCGGGTGATAGAAAGGCAACTGCCACATCATCGCGCCGATGCGGATTTCCGACGTGGCGCGCGCCACGGCCGTGAGAAAGACGTTCGGCGAGGTTATGCGCCCGATCGGCGAATTCTGGTGCTCGATGACGAAATAGGAGTGCCAGCCATCGCGCTCCAGCTGCTGCGCGAGGCGGATGTGGTCGTCATAGACATCGGCCATGTTCTGTTCGCGGCTGGAATAGCCGCCGACGGCGTCCCACAGGGCGAAGTCGATTTTTGTCATTGGCGCGTCTCCCGTATCTTCGTTTTCGTCAGGTTATCAGCGGGAGACCATACCCGCAAACCTTCCGCAGTTCCGATTAGAGAGCGATTGATGGAGCCGCCTTGATACGCCCAGAGGTCGCGGGAAGGCCATTCATTCACCGAGTTCTATGCAAGGAAAAGGTGTCGTATCTGAATGCTTGCAACTTTGCTTACGCGTTGAAACGCCATTATCGGAAATTGCGACAGAGTCTCGACTGTCCGGCGCGCCGCGCTGTCTAAGCCGGCAGGTTCGTATCGCTCACGAAATCTCTCCCATCAACCGCCGCATAAAACCGATGCACGCCTCCAGCTCGGCGATTTCGATAAATTCATCGGGTTGATGCGCCTGATCGATGGAGCCGGGCCCGCAAACGACGGTGGGAACGCCGCCATGCTGGAAGCGTCCGGCTTCGGTGGCGTAGGAAACGGCGATGGTCCGATTGGATCGTGTGAGTTTCAGCGCCAGCGTTTCGGCATCCGAGCCCGGCTCTGGTGCAAGGCCGGGCACCTCCACTTCCGTCAACGTCTCGATCTGCGCATTCTGCGCGTAGCGCTGGATATGCGGCAGCACGACATCGCGCGCATAAGCGTCGAGCCTTCGCCGCGCGAGATCAATGGGAACGCCAGGCAGCGGCCGGAATTCCCAGTGAAAGCCGCAGTGCTTGGCGAGAATATTGCGCGCCGTGCCGCCCTGGATGACGCCGACGCTGACGGTCGAGAAGGACGGATCGAACCGCGCGGAAGGATCGGGCGAAGCAGCCAGTTCGCGCGCGAACTCATAGAGATCGCTCACCAGCATGGCCGCGCCCTCAATGGCGTTGGCCCCGAGATGCGGCTTGGAGGAATGCGCCTCGTGGCCATGAACGGTCGTGCGGTAGGTCGCGACCGCCTTGTGCGCATCGGCGACATGCATCTGCGTCGGCTCGCCGACGATAGCGGCGCGCGGCATCGGCAGATCCTTGCCGAAACGCGCTATCGTATCGACCGGGCCGAGACAGGTCGTTTCCTCGTCGTAACTCAGGAGAATGTGGATCGGCTGTTTCAGCGGGGCCGACTTGAACTCGTCGATCATCGAGAGGCAGACCGCGTCGAAGCCTTTCATGTCGGTCGTGCCGCGCCCGTAAAGCCGGGAGCCTTCACGCCGCATGAGGAAGGGCTCTGACGTCCAGGCCTGTCCTTCGACCGGCACGACATCGGTATGGCCTGACAGCAGAACGCCGCCGTCGCGCATCGGCCCAATGGTGGCGAAGATCGCGGCCTTGCCGCCGTCCGCGTTGGGCACGACCGTGAATGGGACGTCGCGCGCGCGCAGATAGTCCTCGATGAAACGGATGATCGGCCAGTTCGACTTCGAGCTTTCCGTATCGAAAGCGACGAGTTGCCCCAGAAGTTCGATGGTGCGTTCGAGCCTGTCGCTGTCAGCCGTCATGTTGCGCGCCTAGTTCAGCGTTCGTCGCGCGTGCGGACTGTCGAGCGAAAAGGCGGGTATGGCGACATCGAAGGCCTCGCCATCTTCGCGAACGAAGCGGAAGCTGCCGGTCATGATGCCCGACGGCGTCGTAAGCGGACAGCCCGACGTGTATTTGAACCTTTCGCCTGGCGCGAGCTTCGGCTGTTCGCCGACGACGCCGGGGCCGCGCACTTCCTCGAGCTTTCCATTGGCGTCGGTAATGCGCCAGTGGCGATGGGTCAGTTGCGCGGGACGGCGGCCGAGATTTGTAATCTCGATGTGATAGGCCCAGAAAAAGCGGCCATGCTCGGGCTGCGAGCGGTCGCCGAGAAATTCCGGTTCGACGCTCACGCTGATATCGTGTGTGACGGATTTGTACATGCGCCTATTCTGGCGCAGGACTTGGCTTTCGTCGAGGGCGCGCCAGGGCCTGGCGAAACAATAAAGAACGGGAGAACGAAATGCCGATCATGAATTTCGGACAGCCGGGCGACGGCATCATCCAGACGGCCTTCATCGTCGAGGATATTCGTGCGGCGATGAGCCTGTTCACGAACCAGTTGAACGTCGGACCCTGGTTTTTGCGCGAACGCGGCGTCTTTCCCTGGCAGGTCTACAAGGGCGAGCCCACCAGCGTCGAACTCGCCATCGCCATGGGCTATTCCGGCTCGATGCAATACGAACTGATCCAGCAGCTTAACGACGTGCCCTCGGTTTATATGGATGTCGTGAGAAAGCGCGGCTACGGACTGCATCACTTCGGCGTCGGCGCCCCCGATTACGCGGCCCGCGTCGAGTCCTATCGGCGCCAGGGTTTCGAATTGCATTACGAGGCGGAAGTCGCGAACGGCAATCGCGTCGCCTATTTCGATACGACGCATGTACTGCCCGCGATGGTGGAAGTGATCGGCATGTCGCCGGCCACGGAAGCGATGTTTACCAAATACCAGCAAGCCTCTGTTGGCAGGGATGGCTCCGATCCCGTGCGTCTGCGCCCGCCGGTCCCGCCAAAGGCTTGACGTAACAGGCCTGAGTCAATTGGTCGCGGCGTGGTCGGAAATGGCGATGCCGCAGGCAGATTCCGGATGCTGCATGTGTTGGCAAAATGCGGAATGGATTCATGTTTTCTTAATTTGCTTTTTGCCGGAACGCTGACGCTTGGCCCATTTGCGCCGCATTTTCGCGCGATCTCCACAGCAATGGCTTGGGGAAAACCTGCGTTGTCCCCCGGTGCGCCTTGCGCCTGATTCAACGGCTAGTGTAGGAATTGCCTTGTCGGCTACGACATTTCGTGCGGCGGACTTCAGCACCGAGTTTCCCAGCGTCGACGCAGCGGCTTCTCCCGCCTGCGAGCGTTAGAGGATTCTTGCATCGGACCCGGAGGAGGACTGGATGTCCTGGAACGACGAACGCGTGGAACAACTGCGCAAGATGTGGATGGATGGGCTCAGCGCCAGCCAGATCGCAGGCGAATTGGGCAATGGCATCACGCGCAATGCCGTCATCGGCAAGGTACATCGCCTCGGTTTGTCCGGTCGCGTGAAGGCTGCATCGAGCGCGCCCTCGCGCCCGCGCATCCAGCAGCCGCGCGTCCCGCGCAATCCCACGCCCCGCCGCCCCGCAGGAAATGGCGTACATGGCAACAATGCCATCGCTTTCAATTTCCGTCCCGCGATCGCTCAAAAGCCGATCGAGGATGTGATCGTGCCGATGTGCGAGCCGATCACCATCATGGAGTTGCGCGACGGGCTCTGCCGTTGGCCACTCGGCGATCCGACGACGCCGGAATTTCGCTATTGCGGCGGCAAGTCCGAGATCGGCGTGACTTACTGCCCGTATCATTCGCGCATGGCCTATCAGCCGGCGCAGGATCGCCGCCGCGAGCGTGATCGCGAGCGCCGGGCAGAGCAGCAGGCGCGTCTCGCAGGTTGAATTCGTCGATACAGCAGCAGCTATAAAAATCCCGGCCAAGCGCCGGGGTTTTGCTTTTTTGACTGAAATCATTCGATTTGACCGCGAAACATTGCGATCCTTGCCAACTTCGGTCGCGGGCTGAAGGCGAGGGATATGAAGAGGCGGGCAAGCTGGAGTATTCAGTGGGGAGCACGAACTCGAGCCATCCGCCAAGCGCTCGGGCGACGCATCGCGCGCATTTCGCGAAGCTGGGTCGAGTTCATCGCCTATGCGATCCAGATCGAATGGATGCCGGACGACAGGCGCAAAATCGTATTGGACGAATACTCGGAGGCCACAGCGTTCGAACCTGTCGAGCGGATCAACGAGTTCATTTATGCGCACGACCCTGATGTCTTCAGCGCACGCGTCCGGCTGTTCACATGCGCGCGCGGCGGCAGCAAGTTCATCACCACAGTCCTGAACGGGACGTCCGGCATCGAACTCGGCGAAATCTTTTGGCAACATTAGATTGGCTGGGACCAATTTCGATGCCGATCACATGTCCTCTTGTAGCCTATCGCCTCTATCAATCTTGACCCGTCGTTATGGAATATTGCTCCATTGAACGAGCGCCAAAGACGATCGGTCCGCACGTCCAATGACGGTGGCATGTTCCGCAATCTCGTCGAGAACGGCGGTTGACACCCAAGCATATCGTCCGCCTTTGACGACGCTATGCCACCGTGTCGCGACCAAGCCAGGACGGCGTGTGGCGAAGCGCGCGAGTAATCTGCTCTTTTCGGAAAGTGGAGTAAAATCGACTTCTTTATTCTTTATCACGGCAGAAACTTCAGGATTTCGTAGCATTATCTCGATATCAGGATTAGCGTTACCCAGAATTCCCGCCCCTGCCGCAGCGCCTGACATAATCGACAGTCCCAGAAAGAGGCTTGCGATCCAGCTCAAAGAATAAGCTTGCTGTCCGGAAAAGAGCGTTACAGCCGATCCGGCTATCCATATGAATCCAACGATCCCAACGCCCAGGGCTATGTGCGGCGTATGCAGGCGCAATGCATCGTCGGGTAAAGTAAGAATGCCTGCTGCCAGGAGAATCGCCGCACAGACTAATAAAGCGCCTGCGGCCGCGAGAAAAATCGCAGCCGGCCTTTTCGCTTGGCTGTTCATGATCTTATCAATTGCCAAGGAAGCAAGGATGGCAATGAACGGATGTAACATCAGAGCGTAGTGCGGTAGGCGCGTTGCAAAGGCGGAAAGCGCAAGAAATAGAATTGCAGGAGTTCCTAACAATAGCCACTTCGAAGGCAGATCGAGCTTGAGGGACCTTGCGACAAGTATGGCGCCATAAATAGCAAATACCGACCACGGTAAAGAAAGGGCGGGCACGTTCCAGACGTAATAAAACGGGCCGTTACCCCGGCCTTGCGTCGCCAGCGTTAGAGCAAAATCGCCGGCCTTGCCAAGCACCGATAATCCGGTAATTCGCCAAACTTCCAATGCCCAAAAGAAATAAGGCAGAGTCCCTACGATGATCCCCGCGATGAGGGGCCACATCTGAAATCTCGGTATGCTGGCCAGTAAGAACGGCGTTAAAGCGAGAATAACAAGCGCAAACATGGGGCCACGCACAAGCAGGATCAAGCCGCAACAGAGGCCGGCCAGAAAAAGCCATGATGCCGGATGGTTGGATTCACGCGATTCGAGAATACAGAACACCGCACCCATCATAAGAACCAGAACAAACGGATCGGGTGACACGCTCCGGGACGCGAGAAAGAATAGCGGAGAGAGTGGTAAAGCGAGGGCCGAAATAAATGCGATCTGTTCCGATAATATTCGTCTGCAGACTGCGAAAGTCAGCAAAGACGTCAATACTCCCGCAACGCCCGAAGGTAGCCTAGCAATGATCTCCGTGGGATCATAGAAGGCAAACAGAATGGCAAGCAGCCAGTAAAAGCCGGGCGGTTTTTGGTGCACTTCGCTCCACGGATGAAGGAAATCCTGCGTCCACAACATTGTAAGTGCGCGGGTGGCATACAGCGCTTCGTCATGCGCTATCAAGCTGGCAGGACCAAGATGGACGCAAAGCAGAGCCGCGTTCCAGAAAACAAGCAACAGAATTCGACTGGTATTAGTCATGTGCGGCAGAGTCGGGAATAGATGCGTTGCCCCGCTTGTGAAGCTAAAACAAGACTTTCACAATGCAAAGTCAGGCCAGACAAACCAGCGCAAAAAAAGCGGCTGCGCCGACGCAGCCGCTCGATAGTTCGAAGTCTGGTTTTGCAAATCAGCGCGAATAGAATTCGATCACGAGGTTCGGCTCCATCACGACCGGATAGGGCACTTCCGAAGGATGGGGAATGCGCACGAACTTCGCGCTCATCTTGGCCTGATCGACTTCGTAGAACTCGGGAACATCGCGCTCGCCGGACTGGCCGGCCTCGATCATCAGCGGGATCTCGCGGGACTTTTCCTTTACCGCGATCACGTCGCCGGCCTTCACCTGATAGGAAGCGATGTTCACCTTCTTGCCGTTGACGGTGATGTGGCCGTGGTTGACGACCTGGCGCGCGGCGAAAGGCGTCGGCGCGAACTTGGCGCGATAGACGACGGCGTCGAGACGGCGCTCGAGCAGGCCGACGAGGTTTTCGCCGGAGTCGCCCTTCATGCGGATCGCCTCGGCGTAATACTTGCGGAACTGCTTCTCGGAAATGTTGCCGTAATAGCCCTTGAGCTTCTGCTTGGCCTTGAGCTGCGTGCCGAAGTCGGAGAGCTTGCCCTTGCGGCGCTGGCCGTGTTGGCCCGGGCCGTATTCGCGGCGATTGACCGGGCTCTTCGGGCGGCCCCAGATGTTCTGGCCCATGCGGCGGTCGATTTTATACTTGGATTCTGCGCGTTTCGTCATGTCTGGTCCTCGAAATCGTGCGCGCGCGAGAACCGGCGTCGGCGCCCGAAGGCCCGATGAAACCGCGCTCCCCCGCCGCTGCGGGTGGAATGCGCCCTCCTCTGCGGATCTCTCCGCCGACAGGAAGCTCACCGGAAGGGAGCCGCCACGGGTGCAAAAATGCTGCGCGCGCCCAGACGGCGCGCGAACGGCAGGGTCAATAGGGGATACGGGGATAGGTGTCAACAAATCCGCCGGACGCCGGCTTCAAGGGTTCATTTCCCGGCCTGCGGGGCTTAAGACGGCTTCGGCAAAAGGCCGGCAAGAGGCCGGGAAGGGCGGAGGAGGAAATATGCAACATTGGCTCGGAGGCGTTGTCGTTGCGGCTGCCTCGACACTCGCTCTGACTGCGGCCGCCCAGGAGCCGCAAACGGCCGCCATCGCGGATTTTTACCGCGGCAAGACGGTCACCATCGCGGCGGGTTCGTCCGCCGGCGGCGGGCTCGATACCTATGGGCGGCTCGTTGGCCGCCACCTTGGAAAGCATATTCCCGGGAACCCCACCGTCATCGTGCAGAACATGCCCGGCGCAGGCTCGCTCACCGCCGCGCGCCATCTTTATTCCGTCGCGCCGAAGGACGGCACGCATATCGCCACCGTGCTGCCGAGCGCGCTGCTCGAATCCCTCATCGGCTCGACGGATCGCAAGACCTACGATCCCACGCGCTTCAACTATCTCGGCAACGCCAATTCCGAGACGCTCGTCTGCATCACGCGCCGCGATGCGCCGGTGAAGAAATTCGGCGAGGCCTTCGAGCGGGAACTCATCGTCGGCTCGACCGGTCCCGGCTCCACCTTGCAGGATGGCCCTGCGGTTCTGAAAAATCTGCTCAACGCGAAGATCAATATAGTCGCGGGCTACAAGGGCTCGCGCGAGGTATCGCTCGCCGTCCTCAAGAACGAGATCCACGGCGTCTGCGGCCTCGCCTGGTCGAGCGCCAAGCAACAGTATCAGGACATGTTCGATCCAAACGGCGTCGTGCAGGTTCTGCTGCAGGAGGATGCGAAAACGCATCCGGAACTCACGGGGAAAGCGCCGCTCGCCATCGATTTCGCCAGGACGCCCGAGCAGCGCGCCGTGCTCGAAATCTTCTATTCGCAGGCAAAGTTCACTCGCCCCTTCCTGCTGCCGCCCGACGTGCCCCGCGAGCGCGTCGCCGCCTTGCGCAAGGCCTTCATGGAGACGATGCAGAGCACCGAACTGCAGGCCGAGGCGCGCAAGCAGCAGACCGAAGCGCAGTCGAGCTCCGGCGAAGAAGTCGAGGCGCTCGTGAAGAAAATCTACGAGACGCCATCCATTATCGTCGAACAGCTGAAAAAGGCGTCGGGGAAGTAAGAGATAACAGAACAAAAGCCCGCCCCGGAATTGCTTCCGGGGCCGGCTTTCTTGCTGTCGAGGTAGAGCGCAAGCCTCAGCGCTGGCCGCCCCAGCGGCCCATACCCTGGCCACCCATCATGCCATGACCGCCCATCATGCCGTGCCGCATGCCCGGCCCTTCGCCCGTTTGCGCGAGACCGGGAAGTGCGCCGCGCGCCTTCGCTTTCTGGGTATCGTCGAGCGTCGCCATGAGTGTCTCGGCGGCGGCTTTCAGTTTCGCCTGTTCCTCGTCGCGCTGTTTCATCATCGCGGTCCGGAACGCTTCGCGATCCTTTGGCTCCATCTTGAGAACGGCGTCGCGATCGACATTGTCGCGGCGGTTGCGCCGCTCCGCGGCCGTGTCCGTGACTGCCTTCGAGTAGGTCTCCCAGGCGGCTGTCTGTTCCGGCTTGATTGCGAGTTCCGTCTTAAGGCTGGCGAGGCGGCTTGCCGGATCGGCCATCATGCCGAATTGGTCGGCGCCGGACGGCATCCCGCGGCCCTGCATCCCGCCGCCGTGCATTCCATGACCCTGCATGCCATGACCCTGCATGCCATGACCCTGCATTCCATGACCCTGCATGCCATGACCCTGCATATGGCCGTGCCCGCCGCTCATGCGGCCGTGCCCTCTTTCATGCCCGCCTTCGTGCCATCGCTGCGCATAGGCCGCCGTTCCGGCCAGACCGAGGGTTGTCAGCACCGCTCCTGCGGCAATCCATTTGACAGACTTTTTCATGACCGTATTCCCTGAGAGTTCGCGGCATCGCGGCCGCCACGGTCGAGAATTAGGCGCGAGGTGTCACAGGGAATTGTCCGCACAGGGCGATTGTGTGACCGTTCTTGTCAGGGCGCGGCGCTGTAACATTCCGTCACAATTGCGAACCCATCCGATGGCGAACATGGACTAGGATGATTGGATGACCGCTTCGCCGCATATCCTGATTGTCGACGATCATCGCGAGATACGCGATCTCGTTTCGCGCGCCCTTGTCAGGGAAGGATTTCGCATCAGTCAGGCAAGCGATGGCAAGGCCATGCGCAAAATCCTCGCCGACGCGCGGATCGATCTGATCCTCCTTGATTTGATGTTGCCGGGCGAGAGCGGGCTGTCGCTTTGCCGCGACATCCGCGCCCATTCCAATGTGCCCATCATCATGGTGACGGCGAAAGGCGAGGAAGTCGATCGCGTCATCGGGCTCGAACTCGGCGCGGACGATTATTTGCCGAAGCCTTTCGGCACGCGAGAGCTGATCGCGCGCATTAATTCAGTTCTGCGCCGCACCCAGCGCAGCGTTCAAGAACCGGAAGCCGAAAACCAGCGCCGCAACTACAGGTTCGATCGCTGGGTCTTGTCCGCAGATTCGCGCGAACTTCTGCGCGACGATGGCGTGAGCCTGTCGCTCAGCACCGGCGAGTTCGATCTCCTCATGGCGCTGGTCGAGCGCCCGCAGCGGGTTCTTTCCCGCGAGCAGTTGCTGGACCTCGCGCGCGGCCGCGCGGCGAGCGCCTTCGACCGCAGTATCGACACGCAGGTGAGCCGGCTGCGCAAGAAACTCGAAGCCGATCCGTCCGATCCCCGGATCATCCAGACGGTGTGGGGCGGCGGCTACATGCTGGCCGCGAAAGTGACCGCGGAATGAGAAGACTCGTTCCCCAGACGCTGTTCGGTCAAACTCTGATTATCCTGCTGGCTGGGATAGGCCTGTCGCTGGTGCTGGGCGCATGGATCTATTCCAGCGCGCGGCAGGAGGCCGTGCGCGCCGTCGGGGCGCTCGCGGCGGTCGAACGGATCGTCAATCTTTCGCGGCTGGTCGCCGATGTTCCGCCGGAATGGCGCGCGCGTATCGTCGATGGCGCGAACGACGGCGCGTTTCGTATCGCGCTCGCTGCGCGGCCGCCTGCCATCCCGCAGGGCGGTGAAACCGATGCCGCGGCGGCGATCGTTACTCTTCTACGCGAAGCCTTGCCCGGCCGCGAGGTTCTGGCCTCCGTCACTGCTAGCGAAGATGCCGGGCCGGGTTTCGGCCTCGGCCGACGCGGCGGGTGGGGCGGGCCTTACGGGGGGCCCTACGGCGGTCCGCATGTTGGGATGGGCCGCAACACGCCGGGTGGCGCCGCCATGCACGAACAGATGATGCGCGGCCCCGCCACCCGCGCCGCCTTCTCATGGCGCAATCTTCACGGCGCGGTGCGGATCGGCGAACGGGAATGGCTCACCTTCGCCACCGGACTTCCGGAGACCGGCGCTTCTATTTCGCAACGGCTTTTCTTTGCGCTCGGCGCGGCGGCGGCCCTCATCGTCCTCGTGACGATCTGGGCCGTGCGCCGCGTCACCAGTCCGCTTGGCGTTCTGTCAGCTGCAGCCGATCGGCTCGGCAAGAATGTCGATGCGCAGCCCCTCGCGCTCAGCGGTTCGGTAGAGATGCGCAGGGCCGCCGAAGCCTTCAACGACATGCAGGCGCGTCTACGCCGGCTGATCGAAAACCGCACGCTGATGCTCGCTGCCATTTCGCATGATCTGCGCACGCAACTCACCCTGCTGCGGTTGCGCGCCGAAAATCACGATGCGGGCGAGGATCGCGAACGCATGCTCAAGACGATTGGCGACATGGAGGACATGCTCGCCGCGACACTTTCCTTCGCGCGCGACGAAGTCACGCGCGAAGAAAGCAAACGCGCCGACATCGGCTCGCTCGTCGCGAGCATCGTCGACGACATGGCGGACGCCGGACGCCCGGTCGCCACGGGCGAAATTGCGCCGGATATAATTCTGGAGATCAAGCCTGTCGCCATGCGCCGCGCGCTGACGAACCTCATCGACAACGCCATCAAATACGGCGCGAAAGCTACGGTAACTCTCACGGCGCGGCCGGACGGCGTCGTCATCGCCGTTGAAGACGAAGGGCCGGGCATTCCCGAAGACAGTCTCAAGCAGGTGTTGCAACCATTTTCGCGGCTGGACGATTCGCGCAATCGCGAAACCGGCGGCATGGGACTTGGGCTTGCGATCGCCGCTTCCGTGATCGAAGGCCACGGTGGCGAGTTGAAACTGGAAAACCGCGGGGAGGGCGGACTGCGCGTGCGAGTGACGCTGCGGCGGAGCGTGCGGTAGCGATCGTCGCCCCCACTTCCCCGGCCGGAACGAAGCGGGGAGTTGGGGTCCAGAAATCTTTCGAGCGTCGGGGTTATGGATTCGGCCTTCGGCAGTCCCGGAAATGTGGCCAACAAACTCCGTCACGCATTCGCGTGGCACTTCCCCGGAGGGGAAGAGGGGACTTCGCCCCGTGCGACTTGTTCGATGCCGTTGAGCAACTGACGACATGGGTAACATTTCAGACCGACCACGTGGTTGACACAATTCTCTTTTCGTTCGCGGTTGCTTTTCCCTGAGGGGAAGGAGCTTATGCTGCATCGCAGCATAAACCGGTATTGCGCACAAATTGCTGCGCAACACGCGATTATTGTGCAGTGCAAAATTGAGCCTGAGCAGAGGGCTGACAACGCCATTCACCGGCCAAAAACCCCCTCGCGGGAATTCCCGCGCATTGCCGCCAATTCTGGCGCACATCGCATGCTAAAACAGGGCCTTCGCCGGGCGCGCGCCGGGCCGTTCGTCAGACGTGCGCCAGCGTTGGCGCGAATTCGCGCGAAGTCCGGCGCGCGGTTTTCAGGTCAGTTCCGGTCTTCGGGAAGGGGCGGCACGGGCAGCACGGGGATGCCCTCTTCCCAGAGTTCTTTCGCCTCTTCCAGCGTCGCCTCGCCCCGGATCGAGCGCACCGGCAGATCGCCGTCGTGCATCTTGCGCGCCTGCTCCGGGAATTGCTTGCCGACATCCTCGGTATTGGCGACGATCTTCTCGTGCAATTCGCGGATCGCCGCGCGCAATTCTTCGTGTTTTTCGTCGAGCACCGCGACCGGGGCGGGAGCCGGGACGGACACGGGAACCGGGGGAGGGGCCGCCATCGGAGTAGGGGGAACAGGCATTTTCGCCAATGTTTCCCGCATTTTGTCGGCCCGCTCCTCCTTCTTGCGGGAGGTCGAGATCTGCGGCGCCATCAGCGCTTTGGACACCCGGATGGAGCCGCAATGCGGGCAGTCCACGAGGCCGCGCTTGACCTGCTTGTCGAAGGAATCCGAATTCGGGAACCAGCTCTCGAATTCGTGGTCCTTTTCGCAGACGAGCGCATATTTGATCATGTTGAGCCCGCCAGCAGCGGGTCGAGTTTCCCCGCGCTTTCAAGGGCATAGAGATCGTCGCAGCCGCCGACATGGGTGTCGCCGATGAAGATTTGCGGCACCGTCCAGCGCCCGCCGGCGCGCTCGGACATTTTGCGCTGCGCCTCCGCGTCGCCGTCGACGGAGATTTCCTCGAACTCCGCATTCTTCTTTTTCAACAAGGACTTGGCGGCATGGCAATAGCCGCAGGTCTGCTTGGTGTAAATCTGGATCGGGCGCATGCAGGGTCTCCGGAAGCGCTATATAGTTTCGTTGCTGTAGCGTCACAACCCCTTCAAACCTTTCGGGTTTCCTTTGGGGATTTCTTCGCTTCAGCCGGCAAGCCCCGCGCCTTGCGCGACGCGCGCGAAGACGAGCACATCGACCTGGCCAGCGCCTGCCCGCAACAGCACGCGGGAAGCCGCGTTGAGAGTCGCGCCGGTCGTCAGCACGTCGTCGATCAGGACAATTTTCTTGCCCGAAATCATGGGCTTGGCATCATCCCGCACGCGGAACGCGCCCTGCACGTTGTCGGCGCGTTGCGCCCGCGTCAGCCCGACCTGCGGCGTCGTCGGCTTCACCCTGACGAGCGAAAGCGGATCGAAGGGCTTGCCGCTTTGCGCTGCGACGACCTGCGCCAGCGCCGCCGCCTGATTGAAACGCCGCGAAAACAGTCGCTTGCGGTGCAGAGGCACGGGCAGAATCAGGTCGGCCTCGGCCAGAAGTTCGGCCCCGACGCGGGTCATCCAGCGGCCCATCGCGTCCGCCAGTTCCAGCCGGTCGCCGTATTTCAGATTGTGGACGAGATCGCGTGCCGGCCCGTCGTCGTAGCGCGCCACGGCCCGGGCGCGGTTGAAAACCGGAGGGTTTGCAAAGGCTTCCGGGGAAATGAGTCCGGGCCCGAGATCCTGGGCGAAGGGCGTGCCGAGGCGCTCGCAATAGGGCCGCTCGATGAAGGGCATCCGGCCCCAGCAGGCCGCGCAGAGCGTGCCGGCCTGCATGGTCGCGCGGCGGCAGGCGATACAGGACGGCGGATAAACGATTTCAAGTACTTGCTGCGCAGCATAAGCCGCGCCCCGCCGCAGCATGACGAAGTTCAAATGGTGCAAAATGAAGCGTATTTTCCGGGCAGGCGCGCGCGACGAGGCGTCGGCGTCCGGCGGTCCCGCCAGCCAGTCCGGAAGCCACTCCTTTTGCGCCGGTTCGGCCATTGCCTAATCCTCAAGTCCTTCCCGGCCCTCGATGGTCATGAGGGTGGCCGTGAGAAAGGCGACAAGCCGCTGTTTTCCGGCCGCGTCTGCAAAAACTTCGCTTTGCGCCAGGGTCAGGGTCCGGCCGGACTTCACGACCTTGCCGCGCGCAAGAATGCGTTCGCCTGCAGCCGGGGCGAGCAGATTGATCTTGAACTCCGTGGTCAGCACGCCCGCGCCCGCCGGCATTATAGTCAACGCGGCATAGCCGGCAGCGCTGTCGGCGATGGCCGCCACCGCGCCCGCATGAACGAAGCCGTGCTGCTGTAAAATAGCCGGGCGCGGCGCGAGCGCGATTTCGACGAGGCCCGGCGCCACATGCACGAGGGAAGCGCCGAGCGTTTCCATCAATCCCTGCTTGCTGAAACTTGCGCGTATTCTCTTCTCTATATCAATGGCTTCGGTAGCTTGTCCGCTCAACTGAATTCTCCGGATAACGGCCTCATAGGCCCCTCGCGTCTTGTCGCAAGGCTAGGCCGGGCCTCGGCGTGAGTCCACAAGCGCAAAGACGTCTTTGACCGGGCAGCGACGCGGGCCCATAAACCACTCATGAATTCCCCATCTGCCGTCCCGCAGGTTTTCGATCGCGCCTTGCAGAAGCGCCGGCTCGCCCGCGCCAAAGCACGCGGTGCAGAGGATTTTCTGCTGCTGCGGGTGGTGGAGGACATGGCCGCGCGACGCGATGCGACGCTGCGGCCGTTCCCGCGCGTGCTGGATCTCGGCACGCCCGGCCCGCAGGCGGCGGCCATGCTGGCGCAGCGGCCGCAGGGGAATATTGGCGAGCGAACGATCTTGCGCGCCGCGCCCGTGCCGGAGACTGCCGATCCGCGCTGGCAAACTGTCGTCGTGGATGAGGAATCTCTGCCCTTCGCGGCCGAGAGTTTCGATCTCGCTATCTCGGCGCTGGCGCTGCAATGGGTCAACGACCTGCCGGGCGTCCTGCTGCAAATCCGCCGCGCGCTCGCGCCGGACGGACTCTTTCTCGCCTGTCTGATGGGCGGCCAGACGTTGCAGGAATTGCGCGCCGTCTTCGCGCAGGCGGAAGAGGAAATCACGGGCGGCGCAAGCCCGCGCGTCGCGCCCTTCGCCGATCTGCGCGACATGGGCGCTCTCTTGCAGCGCGCCGGCTTCGCCCTGCCCGTCACCGACATCGACACGGTGACGGTGCGCTACGCTGATATCTTTGCGCTGATGGCGGACCTGCGCGCCATGGGCGCGACCAACGTTCTCGTCCATCGTCTCAAAAAGCCGTTGCGCCGCGCGGCGCTTCTGCGCGCCGCGGAAATATATGCGCAGCAATTTTGCGATCCTGACGGGCGCATCCGCGCCACTTTCGAAATCGTCTGGCTGTCAGGCTGGGCGCCGCATGAAAGTCAGCAAAAACCGCTGAAACCCGGAAGCGCGCGGATGCGGCTGGCGGACGCGCTCGGAAAAACAGAATAGTCAGCGCTTGCTCCGCTTCGCGCCTACCTCAGCATCGGCTCGATGATAGTTTCGAACGCCTGTATCGGGTGATTGCCGACAAGCTTCTCGCCGTTGATGAAAAATGTCGGCGTCGAATCCACGCCGAATTTGTCGACGGCGTAGGTGCGCATTTTGATGATCTTTTCGTAGATGTCCTGCCGACGCAGGCAGCTTTCGAAATCGCCATGCGACATGCCCTGCCGGCGCACGAGGCCCGAGAGCGTCCCCACGGCGTCGCCATTGGGCGGATCGAGCCAGATACGCTGCTCGGTGAACAGAAGATCGAGCATAGCCGCGCGCTTCTCGGCATTCGGATCGCAGCGCGCCAGCATGAAGCCTGCCATCGCCATGGGGTCGGACGGAAATTCGCGCAACACGAAACGCACCTTGCCGGTGTCGATATACTTTTCCTTCAGCGCCTTGTAGGCGCCCGCATGGAAGGCCGCGCAATGCGGACAGGACACCGAGGCATATTCGATGATGGAGATCTTCGCGTCGGGATTGCCGATCCACAGATCGGGCAGGTCTTCGACGCGGAGCAAATCTTCCTTGCCGGGCGCCGCGCGGAGCGGCAAGGCCGCCGCAAACACCGTCGCAGCGATGAGCGAACGTCGCGTCAATCCGGTGAAAGCACGCATCGTCCGCTCCTTGCAATTTCAGTTCACTTCAGGAATTCGGCCATCGTCTTTTCGAACTCGCCGAGGCTCTGATTGCCCTGCAGCATCACGCCGTTGACGAAGAAGGTCGGCGTCGAGGACACGCGGAACTGCTTCTGGCCGCGGTCGCGTATGACGCCGATCTTTTCGTAGAGTTCCTTGTCGTCGAGGCAGGTCTTGAAGGCTTCTTCGGACATGCCGGCCTGCCGCGTCAGGCGCGTGAGGCCTTCGAGCGGCTTGTCGTTCACCCAGGCATTTTGCTGGGCGAACAGGAGTTCGATCATCGCCTCGCGCTTTTCCGGGCCCTGGCAGCGCGCCAGCATGAAGCCGGCCATCGCCAGCGGATCGAAGGGAAATTCGCGCACCGTGAAGCGGACCTTGCCGGTGTCGATATATTTCGACTTCAGTTCCTTGAACGTGCCGTTGTGGAAGGCGGCGCAATGCGAGCAGGTCATCGAGGCGTATTCGACGATGGTGACAGGCGCTTTCTCGTCGCCGAGCCAGACATCGGGCAGGGCGCTGGCGGCCATGAGTTCGGACACCGATACGCGGGACTGCGCCAGAGCGAGCGACGGCAGCAGGCTTGCGCCGGCGAGGACGGCGGCGCCGGCAAGGGTCTGGCGGCGGGAAAGCTTTTGAAATTCGGTCATATCGTTTGGTCCGTTGAAGCGCCGCCGGAACGGCGTGCCGATGACAACTTACTGAATTTCACAAACACAGGAAATGTGGCGGCGGCAAGAGCCGCGGCCCGCGGTGGCGCGCGGCCGGTTCACTTTTCCGTGGGCGGCGTCGAAAAGGCGCGCGCGCCAAGCCGGGTCAGGGCTTCACGCAGGCGCTCGTCGCCGATATCGGCCACGGCGCTTTCGGCTTCGTGAACGGCCGCCGCCGGCGGCGGTGGCGGCTTGGCCCGTCCCTTGGCGCGCCGGCGCACCGGACCTTGCCGGATCACAATCCGCCCGACACAGCGCCAGCCGAGACGTGCATTCATGCGCTCGATCAGCAGCGGCGCGACATGCTGCACTTCAAGCGCGAAGGCTCCTTCCACCTGGATGACCAGCGTTGCCGGCTCCATCGGCGCGTCCGGCGGCCGGTTCGGCGCGCGCACAGGCCATTGCAGCCGCTGCGGTTCGCTGACGGCGGCAAGACGCGCCCCGGCGATTTCAGGCCAGTTGACGAGGATGTCCGACTGGCCGAAGCCGGCCTTCGCCGCCATCGGGTCGATGGCATGCCGCGTCAATTCGCCGAGTGCGCGGGGTTTGAAGGATTTCGCCATGATGGCTCACATTAGCATAGAGTCAGGTGAACATCGGCGCTTGTCCAAGCAATTATCCAAGTCATTATCCAGGCAATTGTTGGAAGGAAAAGCCCGCGGAGGGCAAGCGCCTGGAAACCTGTAATCGGAACGGGAAAAAATCGGAGCTTCAGATGAAGCAGGCGGGCGCATACGGCGCCGGGGTTTCCGCACACACTGTGGCAATGATAGCGCTGGCGCTATGGTTTGCCGCGCTGCCGCTTTACCTCGTCGGACTTGGCGATGCGGCATTGCGCGATTGGGATGAGGCCATTTTCGCTCAGGTCTCCCGCGAGATCGCAGCAAATGGCTGGCGAAATCTCCTGCATCCCACCTATTGGGGCAATCCCTATGTCAACAAGCCGCCGCTGATCCACGTCTTGGCGGGAACGCTGTTTGCGATCTTCGGCGAAAGCAGTTTGACGGCGCGGCTACCGGGCGCGCTGATTACATCGGCATCGCCGGCGCTTCTTTATCTCTTTGCGCGAAAGCTGTTCGGCAATGAGAACCGTGCGATCTGGAGCGGGATCGTTTACCTCGCCCTGCTGCCGGTCATGCGCCACGGCCGGCTTGCCATGCTCGACGGTCCGCTGGTCACATTCTTTCTCGCCACGTTGCTGGCCATCGCATATCCGCGCCGATCATTGGGCGCAGGCATTCTGACAGGCGCGGGCCTGACGGCGATGCTGCTGACCAAGGCGCTTTCGGCCGCGCCGCTTTTTGCCATCGCGATGGCCTATGCAGCCCTGTCGCGGCCGCATCTATTGCGCTCCGGCGCCTTCTGGACCGGCATGCTGATTGCGGTTCTGCCGGCATTGGCGTGGTTTGGAGTGCAGTGGTTCGCCTACGGCGACCGCTACATGGGCGACGCGCTGATGTCCCAAGGGCTTTCGCGCCTTTGGACCAGCGTCGAGGGGAACCGGGGGGCTCCCTGGTATTATATCGTCGAAATTCTCAAATACGGCTGGCCCTGGCTCATATTCGTGCCCGCGGGAATAGCGATAGCGGTCAAGGAAAAAGACGCAGCCTGGTCCCGTCTGGTTCTAGTCTGGGGTGGGGGCTATCTCATTCTCTTTTCGCTGATGGCGACCAAGCTGCCCTGGTATGCCTATCCGCTATATGCGCCGGTGGCGCTGCTTTGCGGCGTTGCCGCGAGCGACTTTGCTTCAGTACAGCGCGATAGGCCGCAAAATTTTTTTACGCGGCGCTTTCCGCTGATCATATTGCCCCTTCTCGCATGTGGAGCAGCCGCGGGCGCATGGTATTTCTCGCCCTTCGGGAAGGATCGTTCGCCAGCGCTTTTTGCAACCACGGGCTTGCTGTGTATCGCTTTCGCGGCAGCTTTCTTCTTGATGCGCAATGCGCCCCGTCAGGCTCTCCAAACCGTCGCCTGCGCTGCATATTTGGCGCTGCTCCTGTTTTCCACGTCGGGCCGCACCAACTGGGAGCTCAAGGAACAGTTCGACGTAGTGCCGGTGGCTCAACTCGTCCGCAATCACGCGCCGCAAACACAATGTTTTCTTGCGGACAGGCCGGAGCGTCCTTCACTCAACTATTATGTCGGCAGGAGAATTCCCGGGCGGCCGCTCGCGGAAATAAATCAGTCGCCGGACCTGGCAGGCAGCTGCTGGCTTGTCGCGCAAAACAGGAGATCGGAATTGCCAGGCGCAGCAGAGGTTCTGGGCAATTCAGGCGGCTTCGATCTCGTGATGGTTCGATGATCGTGGCACTTTCCGATTGCAGCGGATTCGCGGAGCTGAAAACAATTCATGCTGCAGACTCCTCGCCCGCAGCATGAAGAAGTTCAAACTTTTCCGGTGTGCCTATTCCGCCGCCGCGCGGGTGTTGCTGCGCCGCTTGAGCAGGTCGATCAGCATGTTCGAATCCATCACGTCGCCGAAGGTGAGATAAATGGCGCGCAAGGTCGCGTTATGCTCTTCGTCATTGTCGGCTGCGTTGCAGTCGCTCACCATGACGACCTTGTAGTTGAGCATCATGGCGTCGCGCGCCGTCGACTCGCAGCAGACATTTGTGACCGTGCCGGTGATGAGCACCGTATCGACGCCCTGTTCGCGCAGGATCGCATCGAGATCGCTGGAGTTCTGGATGAAAGCGCTGAAGCGATGCTTCTCGACATAGATGTCGTCGGGCTTCGCATCCATTTCCTTGTAGAGTGCATAGCCTTCCGAACCCCGTTCGAGGGCGGCAAAGCGCATCAGCGCGCGGTCGTGACTGACGATCTTGTGCGCGTTCGACCAGGTGATCTTGTCGCCGGCCGTGCAGGCGGTCTGGATCCAGACCACGATGCCGCCCGTGTCGCGTACGGCCTGCGCGAGGCGATTGATCTGCGGCACGATTTTCGGCGCCATGTCGCATGGGGCATGGGCGACCGGCAGCGGCATGAAGGCGTTCTGCATGTCGACGACGATCAGCGCGGTCTTCGACGGCATGATGTCGTCGTGGACATGTTCCTTGCCGCGGCGTTTCACGACGCGGGCGACGACTTCCGGTGGAATATGACTGTTATGCATGACGCGTCCCCTGTGCCGCAGCCTTTTTCGGCGCTAGATGGTGGCTCCATGCTAACCCGCTCCCGTACGGCTGCAAAGCCCCAAGAAAAGGCCGTCAGGCCCGAAGAAAAGGCGCGAAGGCCCAAAGCGAAGGCTGTTGCGCCCTCGGCATGCGCAGACCTGCTGCTGGAATGGTACGACCGGCATCGCCGGCGTTTGCCCTGGCGCGCGCTGCCCGGCGCAACGCCCGATCCCTATGCCGTCTGGCTTTCGGAAATCATGCTGCAGCAGACGACCGTGACGGCGGTGAAACCCTATTACGAGAATTTTCTCGCGAAATGGCCCGCTGTGCGCGCGCTTGCCGAAGCGCCGGTCGAAGACGTGATGAAGGCCTGGGCAGGGCTTGGCTATTATTCGCGGGCGCGCAACCTGCACGCCTGCGCGAGAAGAGTGGAGAGCGAATTCGGCGGCGTTTTCCCCTCCTCGGAAGAAGAGCTGCGCAAACTGCCGGGCATCGGGCCCTATACGGCGGCGGCGATTGCCGCGATCGCCTTCGGGTGCCGCGCGGTCGTGGTCGACGGCAATGTCGAACGTGTGGTCGCGCGCCTCTTTCGCATCCAAACGCCGCTGCCCGCAGCCAAGCCTGCAATGCGCGCACGCGCCGACGAGATTACACCGGAGAAACGCGCTGGCGATTTCGCACAGGCCATGATGGATCTCGGTGCGACGCTCTGCTCACCAAAGAATCCGGCCTGTTCGCTGTGTCCGCTCAATGGAATGTGCGCCGCGTTCAGGGCAGGCGACGCCGCGACTTATCCGCGGCGCGGGGCCAGGGCGGAACGGCCGCAGCGCTTCGGCGCGGTCTTCTATCTGCGGCGCGTGGATGGATACGTTCTCGTGCGAACCCGCCCGCCAAAGGGTCTGCTCGGCGGCATGACGGAATTTCCGGGCACGGTGTGGAGCGCGGATTTCGATGCGTCGCACGCACTCGCCTTTGCGCCGGCCAGGGCGGCGTGGAACAAGCAGCTCGAACAAGTCGAACATGTCTTCACGCATTTCGCGCTGAAGCTGGATGTCTACGTCGCGCAGGCGAAGACTGCGATGAAGGCGCCGGAGGGCATGCGCTTCGTGCCGGAAAGCGAACTCGATGGCGAAGCGCTGCCGAGCGTGATGCGCAAGGTGATGGCAGTGCTGGACTAGTCCCCCAACTCCCGCTCGATCGCCGCAATCAGACCAGCATCGTCTGGCCGCGTCTGCGTCGAAAAACTCGCGGCGAGCGTTCCGTCCCTGCCGATGAGATATTTGTGGAAATTCCAGGAGGGCGTTTCGCGCGGACGTTCGCTCGCCGCCCATTTGTAGAAGCGGTGCGCATTCGTGCCTTTCACGACGGTTTTTTCCGTCAGCGGAAACGTCACCTTATATTCGCCGGCCGTCGCCGCGATCTCCTTCGGTCCGCCCGGCTCCTGCGCGCCGAAGTCGTTGGAGGGAACGCCGATGACGACGAGGCCGCGCGCCCGATATTTTTCATAAAGAGCGGCAAGGCCGCCGAACTGGTTGGTGTAGCCGCAGAAGCTCGCGGTATTCACGATCAAGACCGGCTTGCCTGCGTAATCGGCGAGATCGATCTTGCCGCCATCGAGACCGGCAAAGGAAAAGGCGTAAGCGCTCATGCGGCTAGCTCCCGAAGGCGTGGAAAGTTGTGCGTGTGCGAGGCCCGGCAATCCGGCCGTGAGGGCAAGAGCCGCATGAACGAGTCCGCCTTGCAGCAATAATGTCCGGCGTGTTACAGCCATGGCTCTCCCCGCACTCGTCGATCTGACGCAGCCGCTTCGCAAAACCCGGCCCAACCGAGTCTATACGATACCCGGCGCGTTCGAAATCGGATGCAGCCGCTCCGCTGCCCGCGCAAGGATGCCGTCGAGTTCGGCTTGCATGGCCAGCACGGGCAGGCATTCGGCCGCAGTGAACCAGGAAAGTCCGTCCGCGCGCCGGCGGACGGTGGCGTGACCCCCGGCGCTGAGCGGCCCTCCGCGCGCGTCGTCCATTTCCCAATGCCACGTTCCCCAGTGCGACACGTCTGGGCCGCCCAGGCGTTCGCCGACATAGAGACCGCACGCGTACCAGGATTGGGCGTTTGCGCCAGACGTCCAGTCCGGCCGGGCCAGCAGATCGGGAAATTGCCGAACGATCGCCTCGATCAACGCAAGATGGTCGGCGCCAGCCATGCGCCAGCCGCCGAACGACCAGAGCACGGCCCAGTCGGGATCGAGCGCGCCCGCGATGCCCCACGGCGCCAGAACGTGTTCGCGGCAAAAGGCCTCGTAGGTCTGGCCGCTCGCTTCCTCGATGACCGCTCCGAGCACGAGATAGGCGGTGTTGCCGTAACGGAATTCGCTTCCCGGCGCATAGGCGAGCGGCTGACGCAAGACCGCGCGCAGCAATTCCGGACCGGGCGCTCTGTCGGGAGGCGTTTCGCGCAGGTGAGCATTGAGCGCCTCCCCGGTAGCGGCGTCGCCCCGTTCCACCGTCCCGGCAAAGCCGGCGCGATGGGTCAGCAACTGGGCAATGGTGAGATCGGCGATGCGAGTATCGTCCGGCTTGCCGTGACGGGCGAAGAAACGCGCCAGCGCCTGCTCCAGGGGCATGTGGAGATCGAGAAGACCCGCGCCGATCAGGCGGAAGATGGCCGCGCCCGTGATAGCTTTGGAGAGGGAGTAAATCGGCCAGCCGCCGTGCGGATCGCCGCTGCCGATGGGCAAGGCGTGGATCGTCCCGTCCGGCGCCCGCAGAAGCGCCGCGCCGCGCAGGCAGCCCGCGCGCCCCGCCCAATCGGCAAGCTCGGCCGCAAGCGTCTGCCTGTCTTCGGCGGTCATGCCTTTGCCGCTCGCCATGATCGATTCAGCCCCTTCATGCACCTGAACTTTCCCCCAACTCGCCCGCAATGACAGGACCGGCCGTCGATTGTATAGAAGGCGAATAACAGGGAGACGCAAATGAAACGCTCGGGCGGCCGCGTAGCGGCACTGGTTCTGTCGACTTTCGGACTGGCTCCCCTCGCGATGGCCGCCGAACCGCCAGCGCCGGCGGAAGGCGCTTTCAAGGGCCGGACAGTGACGATCTATGTCGGCGGCACGGCCGGCGGCGGCATCGATGTCGGCGCGCGCATGCTCTCGCGCTACATCGGCAAATATATTCCGGGCCACCCGACCGTCGTCGTGCAGAACATGCCGGGCGCGGGCGGCGTGCGCCTGCTCGAACATCTCAACGCGGTCGCGCCGAAGGACGGCACGGTGCTCGGCGCCTTTGCCGTGGGCCCGTTGCTCGATCCGATCCTGTCGCCGCGCAAGGTCAGCTACAAGATGACCGATTTCGCCGCCATCGGCGCGATCGAGAAGGACGTTTCCTTCTGCACCACATGGCACGCCTCGCCGGTGAAGACATTCGAGGATGCGAAGAAGCGCGAGACCACTGTCGCAGGCACGGGCGCGGGCTCATCGACCGACATCTATCCCATCGTGCTGAATGCGGTGCTCGGCTCGAAATTCCGCGTCATAACAGGCTATCTCGGCACGCAGGAAACCATCATGGCCGTCGAGCGCGGCGAGACGGACGGGCGCTGCGGCTGGGGCTGGGCGAGCCTGAAATCCGCAAAGCCCGACTGGCTGCGCGACAAGAAGCTGAACTTCATCGTGCAACTCGGCCTCGCCAAGAACAAGGAAGCGATGGACGTGCCGCTCGCCATCGACCTTGCCGAAAAGGAAGACGACAAACAGGTGCTGCGCGTGCTCTTTGCGCCGCTGATGATGACGCGTCCCTATTTCGCGCCTCCGGGCACGCCGCCCGCGCGCGTCGCCGAATTGCGCAAGGCGTTCATGGCCGGTCTTGCCGATCCCGGCGCCATCGACGAACTCATCAAGACCGTCGGCGAGCGTCCGGATTCGACGCCGGGCGAGGAAATGCAGAAGCTGCTCGGCGATATCTACAATTCGCCGGAAGCCGTGCTGCTGCGCCTGCGCAACATCGTGATCGAGGGCACGAAGAAGAATTGAGCGCTGTCGATGCGGGGGCGAACCGCGAGTCCAGCGCGCGACCCCCACCCCGTCTCCGCTTCGCGGAGCCGACCCTCCCCACAAGGGGGAGGGTAAATCACGGGCAGTCTTGCGTTCGAAATTATGCCATCCGCGCTGGCGCAATCATGCATGCCGCGCGAGCACGTCTTTCACGGCTTCGACGAGTTTGTCTTCGCTGACAGCAAGCTGCGCACGTTCCTTGAGCGCGAGATAGTCTTCACGCGGCATGTCCTTCGCCGCGGAAGCGACCTGCGCGCCGACGACAAGATCCTTCACGATCACTTCGCCCTTCGCACGTTCGTTCGAACCCTGGATGACCGTGCAGACGGAATTGCGCTTGTCGGCGTATTTCAACTGCGCGTTCATACCTGCGGAGCCGAGATAGAGTTCGGCGGGAATGTTGGCGGCGCGCAGTTTCTGAACAAAGCCCTGAGTGCGCGCCATCGCCTCGGCATCCTTGTCCATGACGAGAACGACGACGGGGCCGCGTTGCGCAGCGCTTGTGACAATGGGCGACTTGATCGCCTGCAACGCTGCCAAAAGACGCGATACGCCGATGGAAAAACCTGTCGCCGGCACAGGTTCTCCGCGAAAGCGCGCGACGAGGCCATCGTAACGCCCGCCGCCGCCGACCGAGCCGAAGCGGATGGGATGTCCCTTGTCGTCTTTCACCTGAAACGTGAGTTCGGCTTCGAAGACAGGGCCGGTGTAATATTCGAGACCGCGAACGACGGAGGGGTCAATGCGGATGCGGTCTTCGCCATAGCCTGCGGCGCGAACCAGCCGCTCGATATCAGCGAGTTCCTGCTGTCCTTCTGCAAGGATGGCTGGCGGGTTGGTGACAGCATCCGAGTTCAGAGTGCCCAGAACAATCTTGATCTGCCCCTCATCCAGCCCCGCGCCCTTCGTAAAGTCCCCGCTCTCGTCCTTGCGGCCCGCGCCCAGCAATTGCCGCACGCCCTCGACGCCCAGACGATCCAGCTTGTCGATCGCCCGTAGCACCGTCAGCCGGCGTCCCGCATTCTCATCGCCGCCGAGGCCGATGGCCTCCATCACGCCGTCCAGAACCTTGCGGTTGTTGACCTTGATGACATAGTCGCCGCGCGCGATGCCGAGTTTCTCCAGCGTGTCAGCCGCCATCATGCAGATTTCCGCGTCCGCTGCGACGGAGGCCGCGCCCACCGTATCCGCGTCGAACTGCATGAACTGGCGGAAGCGGCCCGGTCCCGGCTTCTCGTTGCGGAAGACGAAGCCCGCGCGATAGCTGCGATAGGGCTTCGGCAGCTTGTCGAAATTTTCCGCCACGAAGCGCGCCAGCGGCGCGGTCAGGTCGTAGCGCAGCGACAGCCATTGCTCGTCGTCGTCCTGAAAGGAGAACACGCCCTCGTTGGGACGGTCCTGATCGGGCAGGAATTTTCCGAGCGCATCCGTATATTCGATGAACGGCGTCTCCACCGCCTCGAAGCCATAGAGTTCGTAGCTCTCCTGAATCGCCGTCATCATCTTGCGCGTGGCCGCGAGTTCTCCCGGCCCGCGGTCGGCAAGGCCGCGCGGCAACTTTGCCTCGACCTTGCGCGCGCGAACAGTGTTGGCTTTTGTCTCTGACATATCCGGGGAAACCTTTCGGGCCGCTTCCTAAACCCGGGCGTCAAGCGAAACAAGCTGCGATGGCGCGCGCATGTGCAAGCGCGCACAGAAGCGCAGCCGCATATCTGCGAAAAACGGGCCGAACGCCGCAAGCCGCGGACGAGCAAAGAGGCCCCCATGTTGAAGAAGATTGCATTAACCACGGTTCTGGCGGCGTGCGCTGCCGCACAGGGCGCAGCGATTGCCCTTGCGCAGGCTAACCCTGCCTATGTCGCCGAAATGAACAGGGATCAGGCCGGCGCCGGCGATCATCCGCTGGTTGGCCGATACGGCGGCGCGAAACTGCTCTCGCAGACGATCAAGGCCTTCGAGGAATTGCGCCTGCCGTCCGGCCCCGCCGAGGGGCAGCCGTGGGACAACAACAAGAAATTCTCGCAACTGCTGACTGTGGAGGGGAAAGTGACGCGCTCGCTCTATGTCGCGCCGACCGGGCGTTCCACGCTCGAAGTCTTCGTGAACCTGCGCGATGCGCTGGCGGCGAAAGAATTCGCTCCCGTCTTCGAGTGCGCCCGCGAGGCCTGCGGCGCTTCTTTTCCGGCGCTGAAATATGCCTGGGACAACAAGGCGGCGCTGGTGCTGCCCGAAAAGATCGAGGCTCGACGCAAGGCGCTGGTCGAAGCCATCTTCGACCGTACGAAAGACATTCGCTACGTGCTGATGAAGAAGGAGACGCCGCAAGGCGCGGTTTATGCGGCTGTTTACGTCGGCCTCAACGAAGGCGGCACGTTCGGCGACATCTCCGCTTCGCTCAACGGCTGGCCGGGCGTGCTCGTCGAGGTCGTCGAACCTCGCGTGATGGAGCGCCGTATCGAAACCATCGCGGCCGCCGAGATTGGCAAGACGCTGTCGGCGCAAGGCCGCATCGCCTTCTACGGAATCTTCTTCGATTTCGACCGGGCGGAGATCAAGCCGGAGTCCGAGCCGCAGCTAGCCGAGATGGCGCGGTATCTGAAGGAGAATCCGGCTCTGCGCGTCTTCGTCATCGGTCACACCGACAATCGCGGCCAGTTGACCTATAATGTCGGCCTGTCGGAACGCCGGGCGCAGGCGGTTGCGGCGGCGCTTTCCGCTCGCCACGGCATTGCGCCGCAACGCTTGACGCCCCGCGGTCTGGGGCCGCTTTCTCCTCTCGCCAGCAATCGCAGCGAGGACGGACAGGCAAAGAACCGCCGGGTCGAGATGGTCGAGCAGTAAGCCGCCACGTGGGGCGAAAGCGCGCCACCCTTTCGCCCCATTTCGTTCCGGTCCGTTCCGTCGTCTCCCAGATTCCCCTTGCGTCACAACGCTTTGCCTGAACCTTGCCGATGCTAAATAATTGGTAACTTTCGGGTTTCCCTCCCTGCGCGAATAATCTACTTTGCCGCGCAAACGGGGGAATGGTTTGGCAATCCGTAACAGGCGCTTCGGCGTCACCTTCTCGATTTGCGCCGTCGCGCTTGCGCTGGCTGGCTGCAACGCCCAGCATCAGGGCGAGCTTGCGGCCAATGTCGCGGCGGGCGCGCCTGTCGAGCCGGGCAATGTGCCGTCTGCCGCTCAGGGCCAGCAGGCGGAAGCCGAGATCATCGCGCCGAAAATCGACGGTGTGCCGCTCCCGCCCGTGCGTCCCGACTTCGTGAAGCTCGCCAAAGAGCGCGAGCAGCAGCAGGGTGCTGGCGCGACGCAGGTCGCCGGCGCCGGAACCGCTCCCGTAACTGCCACAGGCGCTCCGGAAGGCGGCGTGACGACAGTCGCGCAGGCCTACGCGCCGACGAACCAGCCTCGGCCGAGCGGTATCTTTTCGATTTTCGCGGGCGCGCCCGCCGATCCGGCCGCGCCGGTTCAGGTCGTCGCCGCGAACGAAAACGTCAGCGACGCTCCCGTTCAGGGCGCATCGCTTCTGGCCTACGAGCGCCGGGTGGCGGGCGAAGATACGCCTGCCGCGCCCGCGCAGGCCCCCGCCGCATCGACGGCTTTCCGTCTCGCGCCTGCCGCGGTCGTCGAAGTCGCCGGCGTCACGCGCGAATTGCAGCCGTCACGTTCGGCCTTCGCTGCGCCTGCCTTGATCGGTCCGGGACCGCAGATCGCGGGAACCTT
Source organism: uncultured Hyphomicrobiales bacterium (assembly GCA_903847605.1). Taxonomy (GTDB): domain Bacteria; phylum Pseudomonadota; class Alphaproteobacteria; order Rhizobiales; family Beijerinckiaceae; genus Terripilifer. Next base: position 257,385 of record CAINED010000076.1, read on the forward strand.
CGGCATGGGCGGTCGCAACTGGCGTCCCGCCTACGATCATGTCGTCACGAACTGCTTCGGGCCGGATCTGCGCGCGGCGCTGGAAAACATCGCGCGTCACTTCAATTCCGAAGTGCTGGTGACATCCGGCCACAGAGACAACGGACGCCGCCGCTCGATGCATCGCTTCTGCCGCGCCGCCGATATTCGCGTCGTCGGCGTCAGCCCCGGCACGGTTGCGAATTATGCCGCGAATGTTCCCGGCGTGAACGGCGTCGGCACCTATCGCCGCGTCGCCGTCACCCATATCGACACGCGCGAAAACCGCATGGCCTGGCGGCACTGAAATTTCATGTTGAGCGACAACCGAAAACGCCGGGCCATAGCCCGGCGTTTCGATTTGCGAAGATGCGTTGCAAATTATGCGCGCATCTTCTCGACAGTGTAGAAAAGTCCAGCGGCAACCAGCGCGAGGATAGCAAAGATTGCCAGCGGCGGCACGCCGCTCACATCCGTCAGCGTCACCTTGCCGAGCTTCCACACGCTCAGGATGTTGTCGCGCACCCATGCGAAGGAGAATGCATAGGCGGCAGCGCCGGCGAGCATGCCGAAAGCGCCGACAAGGGCATGAACGCTGCCCGTCGCGATCGCTGCAAAGCCGGTGCCGGGACAATAGCCGTAGAGCACCATGCCAACGCCGAAGATCGCCGCGCCGATAATCGTGCCGAGCATGTTGGCGTCGCGCACATGGAATTTCGCCGCGCCGAGGTTGACGAGGACGAGAACGCCGACGCCGCCGACAATGATCGCGGTGAGCATCACTTTCAGAACGGTGAAGTCGCGCAGGCGAAACTGGTTCACGATGGTGTTGTAGTCGGTGACCTTGCCGCGATGCAGAAGCCAGCCGAAGGCCGCGCCGAAGACAACGGCGAGAACGAGTGCGGTATTGCCGGATACGGGAAACATTGTTCTTCCCTCTCTTACTTGCGGAACAGGATGAAGGTGGTGACGAGGCCGGAGGCGAACATCACTGCAAGGAAGGTCCAGCCGACGACGGCGAGTTGCAGGCCCTGCGATATGCCGTTGCCGCTGGTACAACCGCCGGCCATGCGCGCGCCATACATGGCGAGCGCGCCGCCGATGAAGGCGTAGATCATGCGTTTGGTCACGGAGTCGCCGAAGCGCTCGCGCCATACGCTGGGGACCGTTTCAATCCTGAAGCTGCGCGAGACGAGCGCCGAAGCGAGCGCGCCGAGAAACGTGCCGACGAGGAACAGCGTTCCGTAATCGAGTTTCATCAGGTTAGTTTTCCAGTAGGCGTTTTGCGCAACGGTATCTGCGCCAACGACAGGCGCGATGACGCCGCCGGCGATCTGCGCCATCGACGTTGTGATGCCGATGGGATTGGCGACGACCACGAAGACGATCCAGCTCAACACGCCGATGCCGGCGCCGACGAGATAGGGTCCCCAGTTGATCGAAGCCGTTTGCGCGCCGCTTCGTGGCGCATCGAAAGTCTGAACGGACATGAGCGTCTCCTTGCGAATGCATGCAATTATTACATTCAAAATATCGAATGTGTTATTGACGCAAGTCAATTGTGCGCAAGCGCACAGTCGCGTTTCGAATAAGCCGCTAAAATCGCGTGACTTTCAGGCTGGCCTCGCTTAGCCTTGAGAGCAGAGGCGTCAATAGGACCGTATCCGGGCATAGCCCGGGCCGCGGGAGGAGCTGCTTATGAGTGCTCGCCAAGCCAATCCGTCCTTTCTCTCAATCCCGAGAAAACTGACGATTTTCGCAGGTTTCTGCGCCATTGCTTTCACTGCTGCGCAAGCGCAGCAGGGCTTTCAGCCTCCGCCGCCCCAGGGCATGCCGCCCGGCCCGCAAGATCAGGGTGGACCAGGTCCGGGACCGCAAGGCGCTCCGCCGCCGCCCCAGGACGGCCCCCTGCGCCCGGGCGAAGCCGTTGTCACCCGCTTCTCCGGCGTTGCGCCGGGCGGCCCGCAGGGCGCGACGATCAACACGAATGGGCCGGTAGCCGTCATCATCGGCGTCGGCGCGCCGCAAGAGCCGCCGCAAGGGCAGCACTGGGTCAATAAACCGATCCGCACGGCGGTGACCGCCGGGCAGGTGGGACAGGTCTTCGGCGTCACCATCGACGACCAGAATCCGCCGAACATCTATCTCACGGCGACCGCCGCCTTCGGCCTGCACATGGACCAGAGCGGCTGGGTGCCGGGCATGTGGGGACAGGGCGGCGGACCCGGCACGGTCTGGCGGCTCGACGCGGCCTCAGGATATCGCAATGCGCGCCCCTTCGCCGACCTGCGGCCGAACGGCCGGCCCAACAGCGCGGCGGCGCTCGGCAACATCGCCTACGACCGGATCAATCGTCAGTTCTTTGTGACCGACATGGAGACCGGCCTGATCCATCGCATCGGGCCCGACGGCCGCGAAGGCGGCACGTTCGATCATGGCTCGGAGGGCCGCCAGCGTTTCACCGACGCGGAATCGCGCCAGCCCGGCTCTCTCCCGCCGATCCCCTTCGATCCCGCGAGCGCGCCGCGCTATCAGGATTGTCCCGGACAGTTCGAACGCACGCCGGCCTGCTGGAACATTGCAGCGTCAGGCCGCCGCGTCTGGGGCATCGGCGTCCGCCGCGATCCCATGGGACAGGGCGCACGCCTCTATTACGGCGTCTGGTCCGGCCCCGATTTCGGCAATGCCGGCTGGGCGCAGCTTTCGGATGAAGAGAAGCGCAACTCGGTATGGTCAGTGCGTCTCGGCCCCGGCGGCCAGTTCGATCCGTCGGACGTGCGCCGCGAATTCGTCATGCCCGACTTCTTCAATACGCCGCAGGATATCGAGCGCGCGGGCTTCAGCCAGCCGGTCAGCGACATCGCCTTCTCCGAATGCGGCGAACGTCCGGTCATGCTGGTTTCCGAGCGCGGTGGCATGCGCAACCTCGGGCTGACCAGCGAAAACGCTTTCGCAACGCCGGGCGAAGCGCGCACCTTGCGCTACGAACTCGACCAGAACGGAACCTGGCGCGCGGTCGGCCGCTACGATGTCGGCAACAACGATCGCCAGCAGCAGGGCGCTCCCTTCATCCGCGCCAATTGCGCGGGTGGCGCGGCCTTCGGGCCGGGCGTCGATGGCGGCGACCCGCAGGGCCAGCCCGGTCAGCAAGGTGGCCAGCCCGGTCAGCACGGCGGCGCCGGCCCGGACCAGTTCGTCTGGATTACCGGCGATAATCTCTGCTCGCCGCAAGGCCCCTGCCGCATGCCCGGCCAGGAACCGCAGCCGCAGCAGGCTTCGCAAGGTGGTCAGCCGGGTCAGCCTGGCGAGCAGGAACCCCAGCCCGATCCTTCGCAGGTTCACGGCGTGCAGGGCAATTCCGCCGATCTGGTATCCGAAGTCTCGCCAGCGTCGGCCTATGGCAATGCGCCGGGCCAGCAGGCCAGTCAGGGGCTCGAAAACGCCTATCTCGTGGATGTCGACACCGTCGTCGATCCCTCGGGCAATGTCATCGAGCAGGAACTGATGCGCAATGACGCGACCCATGTCGGCGACATTGCGATCTATCAGATCTGCGCGCCGCCGCCGCCTCCCCCGCCGCCGGCCCAGCCGGGCATGCCGTGGGTTCCGGCGACCTTCCTCATTCCGCCCCCGCCGACGGGCTTCGTCGTGCCCGGCCACGAGCCGAACTTCAGCCATGCGCAATGGGCCTCGCACGGCACGCGCACCAGCCACTTCCGTTATGGTTCGCATAGTCCTGTGTGGAGCCACCAGCGCTGGCGCTCGCACTACGCTCTGTGGAGCCACAATCCGCGCCAGTCGCATAATCCGCGCTGGAGCCACAACCGCATCGAATCGCATAATCGCTGGATCAGCTCGAACCACGATACGCGGCGCAGCCACGAGCGCTATCGCTCGCATTATTCGGTGACGAGCCATAATCCGCGCATCAGCCAGCCGCATATCCCGGCGATCAGCGTGGGCCACGACCGGCGCCTGAGCTGGCACAACACGCGTCTCAGCCAGGGTCACTCGACAATCCGCAGCAACGAGCACAATGTGCGCTTGAGCCAGGGCCACCGCCCGCCGTTGAGCCCCGGTCACAATCCGGCGCTCAGCAATCCGCACAACCCGGCATTGAGCCAAGGCCATCGTCCGCCGCTGAGCCCCGGCCACAATCCGGCCCTCAGCAATCCGCACAACCCGGCATTGAGCCAGGGCCATCGCCTACCGCTGAGCCCTGGTCACAATCCCATCGTGAGCCAGAACCAGCAGCACAATCAGCAACTGAGCCAGGGTCACCGCCCGCCGGCGAGTCCCGGTCATAACCCGATCATCAGCCAAGGCGGCGTGCATAATCAGCAGCTAAGCAATGCGCACAATCCGGCATTGAGCCAGGGCCATCGTCTGCCTTTGAGTCCGGGGCACAATCCCGTTGTGAGCCGGAATCAGCAGCACAATCCGCAGCAAAGCAATGCGCACAATCAGCAATTGAGTCAGGGCCATCGTCCGCCGGCAAGTCCGGGCCACAATCAGCAATTGAGTCAGGGTCACCGCCCGCCGGCGAGCCCCGGTCACAATCAGCAGTTGAGTCAGGGCCATCGCCCGCCGGCTAGCCCGGGACACAACCCGCAGATCAGCCAGGTCCACAATCCTGCGCTCAGCCAGCAGCAGCACAATCCGGCGGCGAGCGGAGGGCATAACCCTGTCGCAAGTCGCGGCGGCCCCGCACACAATCCCGTCGCAAGTCGCGGCGGCCCGGCCCACAACGCTGTCATAAGCCGGAACCAGCAGCACAACCCGCAGCAGAGCCAGGGGCATAATCCCGTGGCGAGCCGCGGCCCGGTGCACAACCCGGCGCTCAGCCAAGGACCTGTCCACAATCAGGTGCAGAGCCACGGCACGGTTCACACCCCGGCGCTGAGCCGTGGACCTCTCCACAATCAGGTGCAGAGCCGCGGCCCAGTCCATAATCAGATCCAGAGCCGCGGACCTGTCCACAACCAGGTCCAGAGCCGTGGCCCGGTGCACAACCCGGCGCTCAGCCGCGGACCTGTCCATAATCAGATCCAGAGCCGTGGCCCCGTGCACAATCCGGCGGTCAGTCGCGCTGCTGCGCACAATCCCGCCGCGAGCCGCGGGAATATCCCACGCGTTCAGCAGCCGCGGATTCAGCAACCAAGGTTCCAGCAACCTCGGTTCCAGCAGCCGCGAATCCAGCAGCAGCCGCGCTTCCAGCCGCGTCAGCAGCCACGGTTCCAGCAGCCGCGCGTGCAGCAGCCGCGCGTTCAGCAACGTCAGCCGGTGCGGCAGCAACAGCCGCAGCGCCGGCAGATTCCGCGCTGAGACGCAGGATGGCCTGCAACGAACTCAGGGTATGGCGGCGTCAAACCGCCATCGCCTTCCTCGCGCTGACCTCCATTGCCTGTGCGACGCATGCCGTCGCGCAAGAGAAGGTCGGCCTTTCCACCAACCAGTCCTATCTTGAGGATGTGCAAAGGCGCGGTGCGCTGCCGATGGCCGACACGCGCGCCATGTTCTCGCGCGTGCTGGCGAGCCTGCCTGAAAAGGTGAAGGTCTATCCGACCGAAAATTATTATTACTTCAGTTTCTACGAGAACGGCGTGCGCTACGCCGGCAACATCCGCCTCGACGCCTCGAACCGCGATAACGGCAAGGTTCATTTCGCCTATTACATGGACCTGTCGGAATGGGGCGGCACCGAAGACATCAAATACCTGCTGATGGACAAGCAGCACGGCGTGACAGTCGAGAAGATCGCCGATCTCGTCTATCGCGTCGGCGACGGCAAATCGTCTGTTATCTTCGAACTCAACGATCTGCGCGGCGTCAAACCGCCTGAAAATCTCGTGCTGAAGAACGAACGCTATATCGGCCCGATCTTCGACGAATCCGGCATACGCTTCTTCCTCATCTACAATGGCGACAGAAAGCTCTTTCACTACGTGCTGGATGAAACGAGGCCGGTTGACGATCTGCTCGAAAAGGGCGTGACGACCGACCGCATCGTGATCGGACGCCGCACGGGCTTTGCTTTCTACAGGGATCATCGCGTCGAACGGAAAATCCTCATCGGCGTGTTCGAGGCGAATTCCCGGGTGAACAATTATTTCGACGGACCCTTCGACCAGTTGCCGGACAATTTCATTGAGGGTGAAAGTCTGCGCAGCGCCTTGCTCGAAGTGGACCCTTCGCTCGCCGGACAGATCGACCGCTTCGGCGCAGCGCCCGACGGATCGACGCGTTTCATGATCGCGCCCTATCATCACTATCGCAGCGAGGAGGATCTGCTCTTCTTCCACAACTGCGCGACATGGCCGCAATTGAAACCAGAGATCTATCCGTCCTGTTTCGTCTATGTCGAAACGCCGCCGGAGCCAGAGCCTGAGCCGCAATCGCGCCAGCGCACCAAGAATCCGCGCAAGACGCGGTAACGGATTACCCGACGCCGAAATGAAAATGCCCGCGTGACCGCGGGCATTTTTCCATGAAGTTTAATCGGGAAGCTTGCGGGGTTTCCGGGGCTTAGCCCAGCACCAGCGCCGCCAGAACGATGTAAGGTTCGATACCGCCCCGGGCGATGCCGAAGGCTGCCACCGCGAAGGGGACAAGGGCGGCAGCGGCCAGGATCGCGCCGGCCACGAAAGCGGTCTTGCCCGGCTTGCGAACCGCGCGAAGGCTGATGCCGTTTTCGAAGGTCTGTGCCGCTGCGATGCTCATGTCCGTCTCCCGATCCCGTTCGTTCAACCCGCGTTAACCATGTCCGCTTTCTCGCATGCGGCATGACCTGCGGATGTGCGCGGACGCACGCGGCCGGCACGGTTGACAGTGTTCCGAGACGCTATATTCTGATGGATATAGCGATCCCGCCCGCGCCGTAAGCCGGGTGTGTTTCCGGTCCAGCGCGCCCCGGATTGATCGATTCCCGACCCTCAGGCCATTGGAAGCCCATTTGCGCGCCCGTCTTGCCCTCCTCCGGCTTCTAAGTCCGATCCTCATTATGGGTGGTCTGGCCGCGAATGCGCCTGCGGCCGCGCAGGACAGCGTCACCATTTTCGCTGCCGCCAGCCTCAAGGACGCGCTCGACGAGGCCGCAAGGACCTGGCGCGCCGCAGGGGGCGTCGAGATCAAGATCTCCTATGCCGGCTCGATGGCCTTGGCCCGTCAACTCGAGCAGGGTGCGCCTGCCGACATTTTCATCTCGGCCGATATCGAGACCATGGATTATGCCGCCAGCCGCAAGTCGATCAGGCCCGACAGCCGCTTCAACCTGCTGCAAAACAGGCTGGTGGTGGTCGCGGCGAAATCCGCCCGCTTCGACAATCTGCCGCTGACTGCGGAAGCGCTGACGCAAGCCCTTGCCGGCGGCCGCCTGACGACCGGCGAAGTAAAATCGGTTCCCGTGGGACGTTATGCGCAGGCCGCGCTACAAAAGCTGGGTCTATGGAGCGCCGTCGAACCGCGCCTTGCAATGACCGAGAACGTGCGCGCCGCGCTCGCCTTCGTCACGCGCGGCGAAGCGCCGCTCGGCATCGTCTATGCGACCGACGCGGTCGCCGAACCCGGCGTGAAAGTCGTTGCGCAATTTCCCGCCGGCAGCCATCCGCCCATCGTCTATCCGCTGGCGCTGACGGCGCAGACGAAAAATCCCGTCGCGCCGAAACTCCTCGCCTTCCTGCGCTCCAACGCGGGGCGCGCCGTGTTTGAAAAGCATGGCTTCATCGTGCTGGAATAAATAACGCGATCAAAAGCAGCGTTGCCCTAATTCAACTCCGCCCGCTTCTGTCCTTCCACACTCCCGCCCCACGACCGCAACACCGCGCGTTCCTCTTCGCTCATCTCGGTAATATTGTTCGGCGGCATGGCGCGGGTCAGGCCTGCGTGCACCACGATCTCATGCCGCCAGCGCTGTACGAGTTCGGGCGTATCGAGGCGCACGCCCTTGGGCGCGGTGTGAATGCCCTGCCAGACCGGCTCATGCGCATGGCACATGCTGCAGCGGCTGGTGACGATTTCCGCGACGGCCTCCGGCGCTTTGGGAAAGCCCGCAACGTCTGTCGCCGCCGGCAGATCGCCGAGGCCCAGAAACTTTCTGCCCGCCGATGTCTGCGGCATCGAGATATAGATGGCGATGAGAAGGGCGATGGCGGCGACGGGCCAGGCCCACCAGTGATTGCCGCGATGGGCATGACGCTCGTTGTAGAAATGCCTGATCACCGCGCCGGCGACGAGAATGAGTCCGACGACGATATAGGCGTAGGGGCTCGAATAGCTCAGCGGATAGTGGTTCGAGATCATCAGGAAGATGACGGGCAAAGTGAGATAGTTGTTGTGCGTCGAGCGCTGCTTGCCGATCTTGCCGTATTTCGGATCTGGCGCTTCGCCCTTGAGCAAGGCTGCAACGACCTTGCGCTGATTGGGGATGATGACCATCGCGACGTTGCCTGTCATCATCGTCGCCATTAGCGCGCCGGTGTGAATGAAAGCGCCGCGCGCCGAAAACACCTGCTGGAAAAACCACGCCATGAAAATGATGTAGGCGAAGCCGACCGCAGCCAGCGCCACATCGTTCTTCGCCAGCGGCGACTTGCAGAGCGCGTCGTAAACGACCCATCCAAGCAGGAGCGAAGCAATGCCGATCAGCGCGGCGACGCCGACGGAGATCTGCCGCACGGCGGGATCGATCAGATAAACTTCAGCTGACACGTAATAGACCCAGATCAGCAGGAAGAAGCCGGTGATCCAGGACGTGTAGCTTTCCCATTTGTGCCAGATCAGTTCCTTCGGCAATTGCTCGGGCGCGACGAGATATTTCTGCACGTGATAGAAGCCGCCGCCATGCACTTCCCACAATTCGCCGTCGGCGGCGTTTTTCACGCGCGGCAGGGGCTTCAGCGCCGCGTCGATATGCATGAAGTAGAAAGACGAACCGATCCACGCGATGGCGGTGATGATGTGAACCCAGCGCAGGAGCATGCCGCCCCATTCGAGTAATATGCCTTCCATCGCGGAGACCCCCTGCCGCCAACATAGCCTGGCAAAACGACTTGGCCCCACGAAGCATGGGCTGCGCCAGTTTTCGACCCAAACTCTACCGAAACCGCGGCCCTTTGCGATACGGCGCGAAAATCATAATGATTTTCAAACCAGACGGGATAATGTGGGGCATGGCCACGCTCGAGAATATCAACGTCTTCGTCCGCTCGGTGGAATTCGGCTCCTTTTCGGCGGCCGGACGCGCGACCGGCCTCTCGGCCGCCGTCGTTAGCCACCGCATCAAGATGCTGGAGCAGCATCTCGGCTGCCGCCTGTTTCATCGCACCACCCGCAAGATGCAGCTCACCGAGCAGGGCCGCATCTTCTACGAGCGCTGCCTCGAAATCCGCGAGGCCGTGGAGCGCGCCGAAACCAGCGTCGCGGACATGGGCGCGGCGCCGCGCGGCTCGCTGAAAATCACCGCGCCGCTGGGCATCGGCCGGCGCGTCGTGACGCCGATGATCGCCCGCTTTCGGGCAGACTATCCGCGGATCGACGTGCGTTTGCGCCTGTCGGACTATCTCATCGATATCCTGATGGAATCCGTGGACATGGCCCTGCGCATGGCGGTGATGGAGGATTCGACCCTGATCATGCGCAAGATCGGCGATGTCGAGCGGGCGCTCGTCGCCGCCCCGTCCTATCTCGCGCGGCGCGGCGCGCCGAAAAAGCCGGACGATCTCTTCGACCACGAATGCCTGCTGCTGCGCTTTCCCGGTTCCTCGCAGGCGCGCTGGTCGCTGGTCGAGGACGGCGAGGAGCGGCAGTTGCCGGTCGACGGTTCGATCGACGCCGACGACAGCGACGTGATTACCGACTGGGCGCTCGCTGGCCTCGGCATCATGCTGAAGCCTGTCTTCGAGGTCGCGCCGCATCTCAAATCCGGCGCGTTGCAACGCGTGCTGCCGGATTATCCGCCGGTGCCGGTCACGCTCGGTGTGCTTTATCCTTACCGGCACAACATACCGACGAAGGTGCGCGCCTTTGCCGACATGCTGATACCGGAAATGCGCACCTATGTGGCGGAAAATCTGAAGGGCCTGAAATAGACGTGCGGGAGTTTTAGAGATGACGCAGCTTCACGTCGTCACCTGTTTCGAAGTCGCGGATGCGCAGGCTGCGCGCGGCGTTGCGGTATTGAAGGATTATGTCGCGCGGCTCGGCGGCGATGGCGGCGCGATGCATGCTGCCGCGTTTCAGGAACTGGGACAGGCGAACCGCTTTGTCGTCAGCAAGGTCTGGACCAGTGAGACTGCGCGCGCGCAATGGAACGCCGATGCCGCGCATTCGCCTGTCGCCGATATCGAGATCGCGCCAGCGGACATTCGCCTGCATCACGCCTGGAGCATCGGCGAAGAGTCATCGTCTCCGGCTGACGCAGTTTACGTCTTCACGCACGTGGACGTGCCGCCGCCGCATCTTCCGGGCCTCGAGGCGATCTTCCGTCCCTTCGTCGAGGACAGCCGCAAGGAGAAAGGCGCGATGCGCTTCGACGCGTTGCAAAGCACGTCGCGGCCCAATCATTTCACACTGATCGAAGTTTGGGCGAGCGAAGAACATCGCCGCGCACATGCTGCCGCTGTTCATGTGCGCGAATTTCGTGCGGCGCTGACTCCGATGCTCGGCGCTCTTTACGATCAGAGACTCTTTACGCTCATCGCATGACGATGCGCACGACGATATAGAGCCCCAGCAGGATCATCGACCAGAAGAAGGCGAGCCGGAACTGCCGCTCGGAAAGTCGCGTGCGGATGAATTGCCCTGCCATCATCCCCAGAAATGCCGGGATCACCGCGCCTGCCGAAACGAGCGCGAGCTTTCCGTTCAGAAGGTTCTGGTTGCTCAAGGCGACGGCAAGACCGAGCGTCGAAAGCGAGAACAGCATGCCCATCGCCTGAATCAATTGATCGCGCGGCAGGCCGATCGCCTGCAGCCACGGCACGCCGGGGATGGAAAAAGCGCCGGTCATGCCGGCGAAGACACCGTTGATAATGCCTGCGACGATGCCCGTCGCCGTCTCGCGTTCGCGCGGCACATGCAGCGGCGGGCGCAAAAGACCCATCAGCCCGTAGGCAGCGAGCAGCAGACCCAGCAGCGCAGACAGAAGGCGCACGTCGACACGCGTCAGCGCCATTGCGCCAAGCCAGATCGACAGGGTCGAGGCCGCCAGAAATATCCAGATGCGCCGCGCCAATGCGAGTGTGTTTTGCCCGGCAACCGCCTGCCAGACATTGGTGATGAAGGCTGGCGCGAGAATGATCGCCATGGCCGCGTGCAAACCGATGACCGGCGTCAGCAACCCCATGCCGATCAGCGGCAGGCCCATGCCGATGACGCCTTTCACACTGCCGGCGAGCAGAAAGGTGAAGGCGATCCAGGCGAGCGTGGCGAAGTCGAATGTCGAAAAATCGGGCATGGCGCTGCCTGATAGAGCATGAGCGCCCCCAACGCCAAAACATCGATCCCGTCCCCAAGCGTTGCCGGGAATGGTCGATCATATTTTTCAAATTTTGTTTGATAATAATCTCTTTTTATCGCGTTATGATGGCTCCGCCGGGTTTCCCAGAAAAGGCAGGCAAGGAATGGGCCGTCTCACGACACATGTTCTCGACACAGTCACCGGCGCGCCTGCGCGCGGCATGACCGTCGACCTCTATGCGATTGCCGGCAGCGACGCGAAGCTCATCAAGACCGTGACAACCAACAGCGACGGGCGTGTCGATGCGCCCCTGCTCGAAGGCGATGCGCTCGCGACCGGCGCTTACGAACTGCGCTTTCACGTCTCCGGCTATTTCACACGCATGAAGACGCCGCAGGCCTCGCCGCCCTTCCTCGACATCGTGCCCCTGCGTTTCGGCATAGCCGATGCATCAGCGCATTATCATGTGCCGCTCCTCGTTTCGCCGTGGAGCTATTCAACCTACCGGGGATCATAATGGCCGCCTATCCGCGCGATCTCGTCGGCTACGGACGCAACCCGCCGCAGGTGCGTTGGCCGAATGGCGCACGCATCGCCATACAATTCGTCATCAATTACGAAGAGGGCGGCGAGAACAACATCCTGCATGGCGATGCCGCCTCCGAAGCGTTTCTGTCGGAGATCGCTGGCGCGACGCCCTGGCCCGGCCAGCGCCACATGAACATGGAATCGATCTACGAATACGGATCGCGCGCTGGATTCTGGCGGGTGCATCGCATGTTCGTCGAGCGCGACATGCCCGTTACGGTTTATGCGGTCGCCACGGCCATACAGCGCAATCCGCAAGGCGTTGCGGCGATGAAGGAAGCGGGTTGGGAAATCGCGAGCCACGGGCTCAAGTGGATCGACTACAAGGATATCGACGAAGCCACGGAACGCGCGCATATCGCGGAAGCCGTTCGCCTTCACACGGAAGTCACGGGCGAGCGTCCGCTCGGGTTCTATCAGGGACGCACGTCGGAAAATTCGGTGCGCCTCACCGCCGAGGAAGGCGGCTTCCTCTACAGTGCCGACAGCTACGCCGACGATCTGCCCTACTGGATCGACGGTCCGAAGGGCCCGCAATTGATGACGCCCTATACGCTCGACGCCAACGACATGCGTTTTGCGACGGCGCAGGGATTTCATGTCGAGGATGGCTTCTTCGGCTATCTCAAGGATTCTTTCGACGTTCTCTACGCGGAAGGCGCAAGCGCGCCGAAGATGCTCTCGATAGGCCTGCATTGCCGCCTGGTGGGCCGACCCGGCCGCGCGGCGGCGCTCGCGCGCTTTCTCGACTATGTGCAGAGCCACAGTCATGTCTGGATCGCACGGCGCATCGACATTGCGCGCCACTGGGTGAAGCATCATCCGCCCAAAGGCGGTTATGTGCCCTCGAACATGTCCGCAGCGCTTTTTGTCGAAGCCTTCGGCGATATTTTCGAACATACGCCGCAGATCGCTGCGAACGCTTTTGCAAAGGGCCTGTCGGCGTCGCAGGACACGGCAAGCGGGCTTCATGCCGCCATGGCTGCTTCCATGCGCGCCATGTCGAACGCGGAAAAGCTTGCGCTCGTCAACGCTCACCCGGATCTCGCCGGACGGCTTGCGCTTGCCAATCAGTTGACCGACGATTCCACGAAAGAGCAGGGCTCTGCGGGGCTCGATCGGCTCACCGTCGACGAGTTGAATAAATTCACCTCGCTCAACGACGCCTACAAGGCGCGCTTCGGCTTTCCCTTCATCATGGCGGTCAAGGGTGCGACCAAAAAGCAAATCCTCGATAATTTCGAACGGCGCGTGAAACACGATTACGAAACCGAATTCGAGGAAGCGCTGAAGCAGATCGAGCGCATCACCTTCCTGCGTCTTTCCGACCGGTTGCCGGCATGAACACATCCGCGCATTCGCAAATGCTGGGCGCCAGCCCGATGAGCGGCGAAATTCTTGCCGCGCGTATCGAGACACTTGCGAAGTTTTCGTCCGAGCCGAATGTGCTGACCCGCCTCACACTGACGCAAGCGCATCGCGATGCTGCTGATATGGTGATGAGCTGGATGGCGCAGGCTGGCATGCAGGTCCACGTCGATGCGCTCGGCACTGTCGTCGGACGCCGTGAAGCGGCCAACCCCGGCGCCAAAACATTACTTCTCGGTTCGCACATCGACACGGTGCGCAACGCCGGCAAGTACGATGGCAATTTCGGAGTCATCGCCGCGATAGCCGCGGTGGATCGTCTCAGAAGCGAAGGCATAGTTCTACCTTTCGCAATCGAGGTGCTGGCCTTCGGCGACGAAGAAGGCGTCCGTTACGCTTCCACGCTGACGGGCTCGCGTGCGATTGCCGGAAATTTCGATCCGGCTTCGCTCGAGCAGAAGGATGCCCAGGGAATCAGCCGGCGTGAGGCGCTGGTTCGGTTTGGTGTCGATCCGGGCTATGCGTTGCACCAGGCGCGCGACCCCGCTCGGACCATCGGTTATATCGAGGTCCATATCGAACAGGGACCGGTCCTTGAATCCGAAGGACTGCCCATTGGCATCGTCACCGCGATCAACGGCGCAACGCGCGGATCTCTCGAAATCAAGGGCGTCAGCGGACACTCCGGCACCCTGCCGATGAGCTTGCGCCACGATGCGATAACTGCCGCTGCAGAAATCATTCTCGCTGTCGAGATGGTGGCGCGCAGCAAGAGGGGCCTCGTCGCCACTGTCGGGCGTGTCGAAACACCTCAGGGCGCGGTCAATATCGTGCCGGGCGCGGCAACCATGTCTCTCGATGTGCGCAGCTCCTCCGATGCGGATCGCAAAGAAGCGGTCGCCCTCATACTCGATCATGCGCAGCGCATCGCGCAACGGCGCGGGGTCGAGGTCAAATTCACGCCGGGTTATGACATGGCGGCCGTCCCTTGTGGTGAGCATCTGATGGCTTGTCTGGCGCGTGGATTCGCCACTCTCGGCCAGCCGGACTATCGCCTGCCGAGCGGCGCGGGACATGACGCGATGTCATTCCACAACCGTATCCCGATCGCCATGATCTTCACGCGCTGCCGCGGCGGCGTCAGCCATAACCCGGCCGAATTCGCGTCGCCTGGAGACATGGAGATCGCGACTGCCGCGCTTTACGAGTTTCTGCTGACGCTTGCCAACGATACTGGAGCTGGACAATGACCGTCACCATCGATGGCCGTACGCTGAAAGCCGACAAGGTGGTGCGCGTTTCGCGCCGTCGCGCCGGAGGCCGTTTCGAGAAGGCGAAACTGCACGACAGCGCGCGCGAAAAGATCGTCGCCACGCGCAATTGGCTCGACAGCAATTTCATGCACGACGATGCGCCACTAATGTATTCCTTCAACACGGGCGTCGGCCTGTTCAAGGATCAGCGCGTGCTGATGAAGGACATGGTCGAGTACCAGACCAAGTCCGTCTATGCCCATGCAACCGGCGTCGGCGAGCCCTTCGACGAAGACGTGACGCGCGCGACAATGCTGCTGCGCGCCAATGCCTTTGCATCCAATTATTCCGGTCCGCGCATCGAGGTCGTCGATCGCCTGATTGAATGTCTCAATGCGGGCCTGCATCCGGTCATTCCGCAAAAGGGCTCGGTTGGCGCATCGGGCGATCTCGCGCCGCTCGCGCACATGTCCGGCGCCATCTGCGGCTTCGCGGAAGCGGAGATGATCTATCAGGGCCGCCGCATGGCGGCGCGCGATGCGCTCGCCAAGGCCGGGCTTTCGCCGACGTTCGATCTCGGCGCGAAAGATGCCTCCTGCCTCATCAACGGTTCGACCGTGTCGCTCGCGCTCGGCGTTCTCGCGCAGGAAGACGCCAAGCGCATCCTCAAGCACGCGGACATCGCGCTCGCGCTGTCACTCGAATGCATGCGCGGCGAACTCGCGGCATTTCAGGCGCGCGTTCATGCGGCGCGTCCGCATCCCGGCCAGGCGGCGAGCGCACGCAACATTCTCAAGCTGATCGGCGATTCCAGGCGATGCTCGGAAGCTGCGCGTCAGACTGTCTATCCCGATGAAGCGCGCGCGCCGGGAACGCCAGCGCCGCCGCGCGTGCAGGATGTCTATTCGCTGCGCTGCGGCCCGCAGGTGCACGGCCCGGTGCGCGACAGTCTCGATTACATCGCAAAGATCATCGGCACTGAGATCAATTCGGCGACCGACAATCCTCTCGTCTTCGATAATGGCAAGGGCGGCTACGAGATCATCTCGGGCGGCCATTTCCACGGGCAATATGTGGCGCAGGCGATGGACCTTCTCGCCATCGCTCTCGCCGATCTCGGCTCTATCAGCGAGCGCCGTCTCGCGCGTCTCGTCGATCCCACCATGAGCTATGGTCTGCCGCGCAATCTTCTTGCCGGCAAGCGCGGACTCAACACCGGCTTCGCCACGGTGCAATGCTCGATGTCCGCCCTCGTCATGGAAAACCGCACGCTGTCGATGCCCGGCTCCGTCGACTCCGTGCCGGGAAAATCGAATGCGGAAGACCATGTTTCCAATTCGACGTGGTGCGGACGCAAGGCGCGCACCATCGTCGCCAATACCGAGACGATCGTCGCTGGCGAAATCCTCATGACGACGCAGGCGCTCTCGCTCGTCGCCGAACTCGCCAAGGATCATCCGATCGGCAGCGGCAGCCGCGCTGCGCTCGAAGCTGTACGCAAAGTCATCGAGCCTGCTTTGTCGGGCGACCGCTGGTACGGCATCGAAATGCAGCAGGCGCTCGAACTCGTGCGTTCGAACGCCATCATCGACGCGGTCGAGAGCGCGATCGGCAAGCTCGAATAGAAAATGAGAATTGGCCTGTTCCGTGCATGGAAACATGCGCGAGGCAGGCTCTTCCGGCTGGAGGGACTTGGCCGGCAAACTGGGGGCGTAAAATGTCTGACGCAAAAGTACATCCTGTCGATGAAATGCTTCCACCGGACAGGTTGGCGGCGCTTGGAATCCAACATGTTCTCGTGATGTACGCCGGCGCGGTCGCCGTGCCTCTCATCGTCGGCCGAGCGTTAGGCCTCACACCGGAACAGGTCGCGTTTCTGATCAACGCCGATCTTTTTGCTTGCGGCGTTGTCACCTTGATCCAGGCCTTCGGCATTCCCGGTGTCGGCATCAAGATGCCGGTCATGATGGGCGTCACCTTCGCATCGGTTGCGCCCATGCTGGCGATGATCGCCGCGGGCAATGCCGCCAAAGTTCCTGCGACGCAGACACTGAACCTCATCTACGGCTCGGTGATTGTCGCTGGCGTTTTCGGCTTTCTCATCTCGCCCTTCGTCAGCCGCATGCTGCGCTTCTTCCCGCCTGTGGTGACCGGCACGATCATTCTCGTCATCGGCATCACGCTCATGCGCATCGGCATCAACTGGGCCGCTGGCGCACCTGCGGACTCAATGCCGGCCTATGGCGATCCCGTACATCTGGGCGTTGCGGCTTTCGTGCTGGTCGTGATCTTGCTGATTACGAAGTTCGCGAAGGGCTTCTGGCAGAATATCGCGGTTCTGCTCGGCATCGTGGCTGGCGCGGTCCTCGCAATTCTCATCGGTAAGATGGGCTTTGCAAAAGTCGCTGCTGCGCCGTGGTTCGGCGTCGTTATGCCATTCCAGTTCGGCATGCCGATCTTCGATCCCATATCGATCATCACCATGTGTCTCGTGATGATCGTTGTGATGATCGAATCGACGGGCATGTTCCTCGCGCTCGGCGCAATGACCGGGCGCAAGGTCTCGCAGGACGACCTCACACGCGGCCTGCGTGCGGACGGCCTCGGCACCATAGTCGGCGGCGTCTTCAACACCTTCCCCTACACGTCCTTCTCGCAGAACGTCGGCCTCGTCGGAGTCACCGGCGTACGTTCGCGCTGGGTCTGCGTTGCGGGCGGCGTCATTCTGCTGATCCTCGGCCTGATGCCTAAGTTGGCGCAACTCGTCGAATCCGTGCCGACTTTCGTGCTCGGTGGCGCGGGCATCGTAATGTTCGGCATGGTCGCAGCGACTGGCATCCGCATCCTATCGGCGGTGGACTTCAGCACCAATCGCAACAACCTCTTCATTGTCGCGATTTCCGTTGGCTTCGGCATGATCCCGCTGGTTGCGCCGAAGTTCTTTCAATACATGCCCCCCGCACTCGCCCCTCTGTTGCATTCGGGCATTCTGCTCGCGGCAATCGCGGCGGTTGTGCTGAACATGTATTTCAACGGCGCCGGTTCTGAGGAAACGGCCGCGGACGAAGCCTCCAACGCGGCCCGTCTGGCTGACGGCGGTCACTAGAGAAAGCAAGCGTGGGAGCCAATTGGCTAATTGGCTCCCGCCCATACAAGCGCTATGTGCGTTACTGACGCTGCCTACCGGCCCGGCCGGTGGGACACTATTGCGGAGTTTGAAAATGGCTACGGTTGATTTGGCGGGCCTGCGCGTCGCAAAAGTTCTCGCCGATTTTGTCGAGACAGAAGCCGCGCCTGGAACTGGCATCGCATCTGCGGATTTCTGGGCCGGTTTTGCCGCCATCGTCCGCGATCTCGCGCCGAGGAATGCAGCGCTTCTGAAGGCCCGTGACGACATGCAGGCGAAAATCGACGCCTGGCATCGGGACAACAGGGGCAAGCCGCTCGATACGGCGGCCTACAACAGGTTTCTGCGCGAGATCGGTTACTGGCTCGATGCGCCCGCAAGCTTCCAGATTGCGACAGCCAATGTCGATCCGGAAATTGCGACCATTGCCGGCCCGCAACTCGTCGTGCCGGTGTCCAATGCGCGCTATGCGCTGAATGCGGCCAACGCCCGCTGGGGCTCCCTCTACGATGCGCTTTACGGCACCGACGCCATTTCGAACGAAGGCGGCGCGGAAGCGGGCAAGGGCTATAATCCCGCGCGCGGCGCGAAGGTGATCGCGAAAGCACGCGAAGTGCTCGACAGCATCGCGCCGCTGTTCATCGGCAGCCACAAGGAAGCGACCGGCTATCGCGTCGAAGACGGCGAACTCGTCATCGTCGTTCACAACGGCAGCACGACGGCGCTGAAGGATCCCGCGAAATTCGTCGGCTATCTTGGCGATGCCGCAGCGCCATCGTCCATCGTTTTGCGCAATAACGGCCTGCATGCGGAAATCGTCATCGACCGCAGCCATCCCATCGGTAAGACCGATGCGGCTGGCGTCGCCGACGTCGTCATGGAATCCGCGCTTACGACCATCATGGACATGGAAGACAGCGTCGCCTCGGTCGATGCCGACGACAAGGTGGTGAACTATCGCAACTGGCTCGGCCTGATGCAGGGCACGCTTTCCGCCAATCTCGAAAAGGGCGGCAAGACAATAGAGCGCAAGCTCAATGCAGACCGCAAGTTCACGAAGCCTGCTGGCGGCGATCTCTGGCTTTCCGGCCGTAGTTTGATGTTGGTGCGCAACGTCGGCCATCACATGTTCACCGACGCCGTGCTCGACAGCGCCGGCAAGGAAATTCCCGAGAACCTGCTCGACGGCGCGATCGCCGGCCTCATCGCGATCCACGATCTCAAGAGCAAGGGTCCGATAAAGAACAGCCGCAAGGGCTCGGTCTATATCGTCAAGCCGAAGATGCACGGCCCGCAGGAAGTCGCTTTCGCCAACGAAGTCTTCGGCCGCATCGAGGACATGCTGTCACTGCCGCGCAATACGCTGAAGATGGGCATCATGGACGAGGAGCGCCGCACGTCCATCAACCTTGCCGCCTGCATCAACGCGGCGGGCGAACGCGTTGTCTTTATCAACACCGGTTTCCTCGACCGCACAGGCGACGAAATCCATACATCCATGGAAGCAGGTCCCTTCATCCGTAAGAACGAGATGAAGAACATGCAATGGATCAAGGCCTATGAAGACAATAACGTCGATGTCGGCATGGCCTGCGGCCTCACCGGCAAGGCGCAGATCGGCAAGGGCATGTGGGCGATGCCCGACCGCATGGCCGACATGATCGCGCAGAAGATCGGGCATCCGAAATCAGGCGCGAACACGGCGTGGGTGCCTTCGCCGACGGCCGCGACGCTGCACGCGCTTCATTATCACGAGGTCAATGTTTTCGACCGCCAGAAGGAGCTGAAGAGCCGCACCCCCGCGAAGGTTGAGGACATTCTCACCATCCCGCTCGCGCAGTCGAACTTCGCGCCGGATGCGGTGCGCGAGGAAATCGACAATAACGTGCAGGGCATCCTCGGCTATGTCGTGCGCTGGATCGACCAGGGCGTCGGCTGCTCCAAGGTGCCCGACATTCATGACGTCGGCCTGATGGAAGACCGCGCGACCTTGCGCATCTCCTCGCAGCATATCGCCAACTGGTTGCATCACGGCATCGTCACGGAAGCCCAGGTGATGGAAGCGATGAAGCGCATGGCGCTGGTGGTTGACCGTCAGAACTCAGGCGATCCGCTTTATACGCCGATGGCCCCTGCCTTCGATGGCGTCGCCTTCAAGGCGGCCTGTGATCTTGTGTTCAAGGGGCGCGAGCAGCCCAACGGTTATACCGAATTCATCCTGCACGCGCGTCGCCGCGAGGCCAAGGCCACGCAGTCGAAGGCGTAATGAAAAGACGAGCGCGGTTAATCCGCAAAGACCACGGTCTTGCGCCCGTTGACCAGCACGCGATCCTCGAGATGGTAACGTAGCGCGCGCGCCAGCACGCGGCGCTCGATATCGCGCCCCTTGCGCACGAGATCCTCCGGCGTATCGCGATGGGTGATGCGCTCGACGTCCTGTTCGATGATCGGGCCTTCGTCGAGGTCGGCGGTAACATAATGCGCCGTCGCGCCGATCAGCTTCACGCCGCGCGTATGCGCCTGCGTATAGGGGCTTGCGCCCTTGAATCCCGGCAGGAAGGAATGATGGATGTTGATGGCGCGGCCCGCGAGTTTGGCGGTCAGCCCATCGGACAAAATCTGCATGTAGCGGGCGAGCACGACGACTTCCGCGCCGGATTCGCGGATCAGCGCCCAGAGCTGCGCCTCCTGCTCCATCTTGGTTTCCTTGGTGACGGGCAGGTAGTGAAATTCGATGCCGGTCAGGTCGAGGCCGCCATAAGTCTCGCGCGGATAGTTGGAGATGACGCCGGCGACATCCATGGGCATTTCGCCGAGCCGCCAGCGATAGAGCAGATCCTGCAGGCAGTGGTCGAAGCGCGAGACGAGGATCATCGTCTTCTTGCGGTCGGACTTCGCGCGCAGTGTCCAGTTCATCTGGAAATTGCCGGCGACGCTGGCAAATCCCTCGCGCAAATCCTTCGTCTCACCTTCCTGCGCATCGAAGACGACCCGCATGAAGAAGCGATCCGTCGTCACGTCGTCGAACTGCTGGGCGTCGAGAATGTTGCAGCCCTTGTTGAAGAGGTGCGTCGTGACGGCGGCGACGATTCCCGGCCGGTCGGCGCAGGAAAGCGTGAGAACATATTGAGCTGTCGGCATGAGGGAGGTTCCGGCAAGGGCTGTAGCTGGCGCGAAAACGGTGGGCTCCTCGCCGGTCAGCAGCCAGGAGGCGCTGACGCCGAAAGCTTTGGCATAGGCCCTGGCTGCTTCCGGGTCGAAGCGGTTCTGGCCGTTTTCGTGGGCGGAATAGGTCGAGACAGACCAGCTGAAACGCAAGGCTGCGGCCCGGGCGGATTTGAACCCTGCCTTGCCGCGCGCCGATTTCAACCTGTCCTGCATCTCGTCCATGGCGTCCCTTGCCATGGAAAATATACATAAATCATGTTCATTATGTAAACATGTCAGCGGATGCGCGTACCCGGAGGACATTTCACCCAATAATAGGCTTTCCCCCGGTCCAGCCGGACTTCGAGGCGGCCGTCGGGAAGCAAGCGCAGGGCGACATGGTATCGGCCGGGTGTCGGCTTGCCCTCGCCTTCTTCGGCCAGCGTTGCCCGGCCGCTGTAGGTGTCGCCATTGCGTTGCCAGTTTCTTACGCCGCGATAGGAAACGTACTGGGAAACGCCATCCTTCTCGACCTCGAGCCGGTTCTCCGATTCGATCGGCTCGCCCTTGCAGGCCTCTGCGTCCGAGCCCCAGACGGCGATCATTGCTGCTGGCGGTGTCACTTTGCTCTTCTTCTGCTGGGCGGTGGCGGACACGGCGAGCAGGGGCGGCAACAAAGCGAGAAGAAAGAGACGGGCCTTCATGGGCAAACTCCGTTATCACTGCTCCATCGCGCGCCATGGGCCGCATGTGTGTGCGCCAGCGCACATTCTTGCCTGCCGGCCGCCCCTATTTCGAACGCCCGTTTGGAGAGAGGCCAGATGTCCATGATTTCCAGGTTTTCGCTCGCAGTCCTCGCGCTGTCGTTAGGAATGCTTGCGCCGCAAGTCGCGTCGGCGCGCTACACGTGCGCCGTGAAACCGACGAAGGATGGCTTCGTCGCGCTACGCGAGGGCGCAACGCCGAGCGCCAAACTGATCGCACGTATGAAGAAGGGCGAACTTATCGGGCTTCTGCATCCGCCGGATTACGAAAAGCTGATCCGCAAGGGCAACTGGATCTACGTCACCTATCATGCAGGCGTGCAATTCGGGAAAGCCCACTTGTCCAACACCGACAATGGCGTGTCCGGCTGGGTCAACAACAGTCTGCTGGACTGCCACGAGTGATCGCCTGTCGAATCGCTCCAACATTTAAATCTGGCGCAACTTTTCGCGCTCAACCGCTACGCACTTGAGCGCCCGTGGCGACAGCGCCTATGCTGCAAAAGGTCGAGCGCTGGCGGAACGTGTGCAGGACGGAACTTACGATCTTCTCATCGCCGGAGGCGGCATCAATGGCGCGGGCATCGCGCGAGACGCCGCGGGGCGCGGCCTCAAAGTCGCGCTCGCGGAAATGGGCGATCTGGCGCAGGGCACGTCGTCGGCTTCCACCAAACTGATCCACGGCGGCCTGCGCTATCTCGAACACTATGCCTTCCGTCTCGTGCGGGAAGCGCTCGCCGAGCGGGAAGTCATGCTGCGCATTGCGCCGCATATCGTCCGTCCCATGCGTTTCGTATTGCCGCATGCGCCGGGCATGCGGCCCGCGTGGATGCTGCGAATTGGCTTGTTTCTCTACGATCGCCTCGGAGGCGCGAGCTCCCTGCCGGGCGCCCGCTCCCTCGACCTGCGTGGCGATGCTGCAGGCGTTCCCCTGAAAACCGAATTTCTGCGCGGCTACGAATATTCCGATTGCTGGGTCGACGATGCGCGCCTTGTCGTCCTGAACGCCATGGATGCGGCGGCGCGCGGAGCCGATATCATGGTGCGCACTAGAGTCGTCGGGGCGCGGCGGGACCATGATGTCTGGCGCGTCCTGTTGCGCGATGCGCAAGGTGAGCGGGAAGTTCGGGCGCGTGCGCTCGTCAATGCGACGGGAGCCTGGTCGCCTTCCTTCGCGCGCGAAGTTCTGCACGCCGGCGCGCCGCCGCGCACGCGCCTCGTGAAGGGCAGTCACATCGTCGTGCGAAAACTCTTCGATCACGACCGCTGCTATATCTTCCAGAATATCGATGGCCGCATCGTCTTCGCCATACCCTATGAAGACGATTTCACCCTGATTGGCACGACCGATCTCGATTATTCCGGCGATCCCTTGCAGGCCAGCGCGAGCGAAACGGAAATCTCCTACCTGCTCGACGCAGCCGCCCGTTATTTTTCGCATCCGCCGCAGCGCGATTCCACCGTCTGGTCCTTTGCCGGCGTTCGCGCGCTCTACGACGACGGCGCGCCCGCAGCCAAGGATGCGACGCGCGAATATGATCTGGCGCTCGATGAAGCCGGCCCTTTGCGGCTGGATATCTACGGCGGCAAGATCACGACCTATCGCAAGCTGGCGGAGGCCGCGCTTGAAAAGCTGCGCACCGCGTTTCCAATGATGTCTTCGCGATCGTGGACCGGCAGCGCGCCCTTGCCGGGCGGCGATTTTCCGGCTGGCGGACAGGTCGCGTTACAGCACGATTTCGCGGCGCTTTATCCGTGGCTCGACGGGCGCATTCTCTCACGCATGATTCGCAGCTACGGCACGCTCACGGCGGATGTTCTCGGTGACGCAGCATGCGCCGCGGACCTGGGCGCGCATTTCGGCGCGGGTCTTTACGAGCGCGAGGTGCGCTGGTTGATCGAGCGCGAATGGGCCGGCACGGCTGAAGACATTCTCTGGCGAAGAAGCAAGCTCGGGCTGCGGCTGGATGCGGCGCAACGCGAGGCGCTTGCGGCGTTCGTGGGCGGGCGATAGACCTTTTGCAACGAGTGCGGGAAACCCTCGTGGTTCGAGACGCCTTGCTGCGCAAGGCTCCTCACCATGAGGGTTTCCCTTACCAAAGGCCCTCACCCTGAGGAACGTTGCGGAGCAACACGTCTCGAAGGGCGAGGGCCGCGCGCGAATTCTTGCCCAAGGAGATCCCATGCCCGAAGCTTTTCTCTGCACCGGCGCCCGTACGCCCGTTGGCCGCTACGGCGGCGCGCTGGCCTCCGTGCGGCCCGACGACCTTCTCGCCGAGGCCATCAAGGCGGCGCTGGCGCGCGCGCCCGGCCTGCCGGTCGAGGCCATCGAGGAAGTCTTCGCTGGCTGCGCCAACCAGTCGGGCGAGGACAACCGCAATGTTGCGCGCATGGCCTTGCTGCTCGCCGGACTGCCGCTCGAAATTCCGGGCGTCACGCTGAACCGCCTCTGCGGCTCGGGCATGGATGCTGTCGGCACGGCGGCGCGCGCCGTGAAGTCGGGTGAGATCGACATCGCCATCGCCTGCGGCGTCGAGAGCATGTCGCGCGCGCCCTTCGTCATGGGCAAGGCGACGGAAGCCTTCGCGCGCAATCCCGAAATTTTCGACACGACGCTCGGCTGGCGCTTCATCAATCCGAAGATGAAGGCGCAATATGGCGTCGACGCCATGGGCGAGACGGCGGAGAATCTCGCGCAGGAACAGCAGATCTCGCGCGAGGACCAGGATGCCTTTGCATTGCGTTCGCAGGCGCGCGCCGCGAAGGCAATGGCATTGGGACGCCTCGCGAAGGAAATCGCCGGCGTCGAGTTGAAGGACCGCAAGGGTAATGTCACCGTGGTCGACCGCGATGAACATCCGCGCGAGACGACGATGGAAAAGCTTGGGCAATTGAAGGCGATCTTCCGCAAGGATGGTTCCGTCACAGCCGGCAATTCCTCGGGCATCAATGACGGCGCGGCTGCCGTCATCGTCGCATCGGCCAAGGCTGTCGAAAAATATGGCCTCCAGCCGCTCGCGCGCATTACCGGCCTTGCGACAGCCGGTGTGCCGCCGCGCATCATGGGTTTCGGCCCTGTGCCGGCGACGCAGAAACTGATGGCGCGGCAGGGCCTGAAGATCAGCGATTTCGACGTGCTCGAATTCAACGAAGCCTTCGCGGCGCAAGCGCTGGCCTGCACGCGTAATCTCGGCCTTGCCGACGATGCGGAGAACGTAAACCCGAATGGCGGAGCGATCGCCATCGGTCATCCCCTGGGCATGTCGGGCGTGCGCATCGCATTGACCGCCGCTATCGAGATGAACGAACGCAAGGCGAAGCGCGCGTTGGCGACGATGTGCATCGGCGTCGGCCAGGGCATTGCGATCAGTCTCGAAGCGGTGAAATGATTTGACGCTGTCATTCCCGCCGACGGGAAGAGCCGTGACAGTGTTGTCATTGGCGCTTTCCCGGGGCGATTGCGAAGCAATCGAACCCGGGATCCAGACTCTGGACCCCGGATCGTCTTCGGCGTCCGGGGATGTGGAACAATTCAAATGACTCGATGATTTCTTCGATGCGTCATGCCCGCCGCGCCGGCAGCGGGATGTATTCTTCCTCGTCGCCCGGCACTCTGGCCATTTCGCCGCGCTCCCATTTATCCGCGGCGGCCATGAGCGCGTCGCGGCTCGATGCGACGAAATTCCACCAGATGAAGCGCGGGCCGTCCATGCGCTCGCCGCCAAGCAGCAGCAACCGCGACGGCGTGTTGGCCCTGATGTCGACGGCAGCGCCCGGTTGCAGCACGATGAGGCGTCCAGCCTCGTAGTCGACGCCTTCGATGGCGATAGCGCCGGATGCGATATAGACAGCGCGCTCCTCATAGGCAGCATCAAGCGGCAACACTGCGCCTGCCTCGAGTTGCGCATCGGCGTAGAGGGTCGCGGTTGGCGTCGGCACTGCGGCTTTCGCGCCGTTCAACTCGCCGATGATCACGCGCAGGCTTTTGCCCTCGCCTTCAATCAAAGGCAGATCGTCGATGCCGTGATGTACGAAGCCGGGGTCTGTTTCCTCAAGTCTTTTCGGCAACGCCATCCATGTCTGGATGCCCCAGATTTTCGATCCCGCCGGACGCAATTCCGGCGGCGTGCGCTCGGAATGTACGATGCCCCGACCTGCCGTCATCAGATTGAGTTCACCGGGCTTGATCGGCAGCGCAGAGCCGAGCGAGTCCCGGTGAAAGATCTGGCCGCCGAAAAGATAAGTGACGGTCGAAAGCCCGATGTGGGGATGCGGGCGCACATCCATGCCTTTGCCTTGCAGGAATTCGCCCGGCCCCATTTCGTCGAAGAAGATGAAGGGACCGACCATTTGCCGCTGCGACGAAGGCAACGCGCGCCGTACTTTCATATCGCCGAGATCGGTGACGCGCGGCACGATGACATGCTCGATCGCGGCGCGGGAGGTTGCGCCTTCACGGGCAGGGTCGGGCATATCGGGACGTGACATCGTGGACTCCGTGTCGTCGGCCGCCCTCGTGCTTGGATACGCCTTGCTGTGCAAGGCTACTCAGTATGAGGGCTGTCGGGAATGCCCCCTCATCCTGAGCAGCGAGCGAAGCTCGCGTATCGAAGGAGAGGGGCTCGCGTTCAACGTAACCTACGCACTCCCATTCAAAAATCCAGCGTCAGCCTTGCAGCGCCGCCCACATTTCGCGATCGCGCTCCGCCGTCCAGATCACGGGATCGTCGATGCCGTTCGCCTCGTCGTAGGCGCGCGCGACATTGAAGGGCAGGCAATGTTCGTAGATGGCGAAGCTGGAATATTTCGGGTCCATTACCTCGCGCGTCGCAGCCATGTTCTCCTTGAGCGTGCGCCCCTTCGCGACAGACATTTCCGCGACGCCGTAGAGATCGGTGACAAAGGCCCGGGTCATGGCGATGGCTTCATTGACTGTCGCATTGCCGACGAGCGCATCGCCACGGCCGGGCACGATGGCCTTCGGCTTGTACTCGCGGATATCGTCGAGTGTGACGGGCCATTCGCGCAGATATGCATCGCCGCAATAACAGGCGGAGTGATATTCGATGAGATCGCCCGACAGCATGACCTCGCAATCGGGCACCCAGGCGACGATATCGCCTGATGTGTGGCCGGCGCCGAGATGCATGAGGCGAACCTCGCGCTTGCCGAGAAAGAGCGACATTTCAGATTCAAACGTCAGCGTCGGCCATGTGAGGCCCGGAATGCTCTGCGCATCCTGGAACAGGCGCGGGAAACGGCCATATTCGGAATCCCAATCCTGCTGCCCGCGCTCGCTGATGAGCCGCAGGGTTTCGTCGGACGAAACAACTCCGGCGCCGGGATAACCGGAAGCGCCGAGCACGCGAACCGCGTGATAATGCGACAGCACGACATATTTGATCGGCTTGTCGGTGACCTGCTTGACGCGCTCGACGACCTTGTGCGCCATCGCCGGCGTCGCCTGCGCATCCATCACGATGCAGCCGTCATCGCCGACGATAATGCCGGAGTTCGGATCGCCCTCGGCCGTGTAGGCAAATATGCCGCTGCCGATTTCCGAAAACGTCACCTTTTTTTCGGTTGTGTCGCCGGTCGAAGCAAAAGCCTTTTCGTTCATGTCATTCCCTTCCGTTGTCCCGATATTACAAAGTCAGCAGCGAGTCGAAACGCCCATTTTCAACTGCATCCTTTTGTGAAACTTGCATGAAATGGGCGAGAATTCTTTCGAGCGCCGCAAGATCGCTTTTCGACAGCCCTTCCTTCAATCGGGCCTGATAGACAAGCGCCTTGGGCACCATTTCCGCGTAGACGCTCCCGCCCTGCGCCGTGAGGCGCAAAAAGGATTCGCGGCGATCTTCGCGGTTGGTGCGGCGCGCGATCAGCTTGCGCTTCAAGAGCGAGGCGGCGGCGCGCGATGTCATCACCTTGCTCATGCGGCTGTGAGCGGCAATATCCCGCGCCGTCATTTCAGTGAATTCGCCGAGTGTCGCGACGATCCGCCATTCGGGAATCGAAATGCCGTAAGCGTCGGCATAATATTGCGCGAGACCCTGCGAAATCGCCTGCGTCGCCACGTTCATGCGATAGGGCAGGAATTCCGCAAGGCAAAGCCTTGCTTCGCTCGCGGGGCGGGACATTCGCGGCAAATGGTTCATGGTCTGGAGTTCCGCACTTGACCCCATTAGTTTCATATGTAACTAATTTCCGCAAGCCCTGAAGGGCAATTTCCAACCCGCGGGGAGTGTGACCATGAAAGACGGTCTGACGACGACGAAATACATGTCCGGCTTCGGCAATTCCTTCGAGACCGAAGCCCTGCCCGGCGCTTTGCCCGTCGGCCGCAATTCGCCGCAGAAATGCAATTACGGACTCTATGCCGAGCAGCTCTCCGGCTCGGCTTTCACCATGCCGCAGTCCACGAACAAGCGGTCCTGGATGTATCGCATTCGCCCGTCGGTGAAACATTCCGGGCGCTTCGCAAAGGTGGACATGAATCACCTGCGCTCCGCGCCGCAGGCGCGCGACGAAGGCACGCTGCCGCTCTCGCAAAACCGCTGGGGACCAGTCCCGCTGCCGCAGACGCCCATGACCTTCGTGCAAGGCATGCATACGATGACGACGGCGGGCGATGCGGACGCGCGCGCCGGCATGGGCGCACATCTGCTGCTGGTTACCAAGAGCATGGAGAACGAATATTTTTCGAATGCCGACGGCGAAATGCTCATCGTCGCGCAGCTGAATTCTCTGCGCTTCGTCACCGAATTCGGCGTGCTGGAAATTTCGCCCGGCGAAATCTGCGTCATTCCGCGCGGCGTCACCTTCCGTTGCGAACTCGTGAATGGACCGGCCCGCGGCTATATCTGCGAAAACTACGGGTCGAGTTTCATCCTGCCGGATCGCGGCCCCATCGGCGCGAACTGTCTCGCCAATCCGCGCGATTTTCTCGCGCCGGTCGCGGCCTACGAGGATCGCGAAGAACTTTCCCATCTCTACATGAAATGGGGCGGCGAACTCTTTCGCGCGGAGATCGGCCAGTCGCCGCTCGATGTCGTCGCCTGGCATGGCAATTATGCGCCCTACAAATACGACCTCCGCCTTTTCTCGCCGGTTGGCGCGGTCCTCTACGATCATCCCGATCCGTCGATCTATACGGTGCTGACCGCGCCCTCGGAAACGCACGGCACCGCGAATGTCGATTTCGTCATCTTTCCCGAACGCTGGTCGGTCGCGGAAAACACCTTCCGTCCGCCCTGGTATCACCGCAACATCATGTCGGAATTCATGGGCCTCATCTACGGCGTTTACGACGCCAAGCCAGAGGGTTTCGTGCCCGGCGGCATGAGCCTGCATAATTCCATGATCGCGCATGGGCCGGACGAACAAAGTTTTGAAGGCGCTTCCAACGCCGATCTCAAGCCGGTGAAAATGTCAGGCTCGCTCGCTTTCATGTTCGAGACGCGGTTTCCGCAACGCCTCACCGCCTACGCCAGCAAGCTGGCCACGCTCGATGAAACCTATGTCGATTGCTGGCAGGGCCTGCGCAAGAATTTCAATCCCGCACGGCGCGATCCCTGATCGAGAGCAACAGCATGGCCCCTGTTGAAAACCAGTCCCGCAAGGCCCTCTTTACCTTCGGTTACAAACGCCATCTCGATCAGGATTCGCGCGAGACCATCAGGCACAAGGTGATCGTCGTCGGCGCTGGGCCTGTCGGGCTCGCCTTCGCGCTCGATATGAAACTGCGCGGCATCGATGTCGTCATCATCGATGACGCCGACCGTATCGGCGAAGGCTCGCGCGGGCTTTGCTATTCGAAGCGCGCGCTGGAAATCCTCGATCGCTATGGCGCAGGCAAGGCCTGCGTCGACAAGGGCGTCGTGTGGCAGATCGGCAAGGTGTTTTCGCGCGACGAACAGGTCTGGCAATTCGACCTGTTGCCTGAAGACGGGCACAAGATGCCCGCCTTCATCAACCTGCAGCAATATTATCTCGAATATTATCTCATCGAGCGCGCGGCGGAACTCGGCATTCACATTCGCTGGCGCAACAAGCTGACCGGCCTGCAGCAAACCAACGACGGCGCGGTCATCGACATCGAGACACCCGAAGGGAGTTACAAACTCGCCTGCGACTGGCTCATCGCCGCCGATGGCGCGCGCTCGACCATCCGCGGCCTGATGGGTCTCGAATGGCGCGGGGAAGTCTTCGACGACCGCTTTCTCATTGCCGACGTCAAGATGAAAGAGAACTTTCCTACAGAGCGCTGGTTCTGGTTCGAACCGCCGTTTCACAACGGTCATTCCGCGCTGCTGCACAAGCAGCCGGACGATGTCTGGCGGATCGATATGCAGCTTGGCCCGGAAGCGCAGCCCGAAGAAGAGCAGAAGCCGGAAAAAGTAATTCCGCGCATCCGCCAGATGATCAAGCACGACAGGTTCGAGCTTGAATGGGTGTCGCTCTATACGTTTCAATGCAGGCGCATCGATCGCTTCCTGCATGGGCATGTCGCCTTCATCGGCGATTCCGCGCATCAGGTTTCGCCCTTCGGCGCGCGCGGCGCCAATTCCGGCATCCAGGACGGCGAAAATCTCGCGTGGAAGCTGGCGATGGTCATCAACGGGCAAGCGCCGGAAAGCCTGCTCGAAACCTATCACGAGGAGCGCTCGGCTGCAGCGGACGAAAACATCCTGCATTCTACGCGCTCGACGGATTTCATTGCCCCGCGCAGCAAACAGGAGATGCGCTTTCGCGACGCCGCGTTGTCGCTCGCGCGCACCGCGCCCTTTGCGCAACGCATGATCAATTCGGGACGTCTCTCGACGCCGGCAATCTACGATACTAAGTTGTCGACACCTGATAGCGACGACTGGAAGAACTCAGCCGGTCCGGGCGCTTTCCGGCCCGGAGCGGTCTGTCCCGATGCGCCGATGCGCAGCGCAGAGGGGGTGGATAACTGGCTGCTCGACGCGCTCGGCGGCGAGGAGACGCTGCTCGTCTTTACCAATGGCGCGCCAGCGCCGCAGTTCGATGAAGTGCGCACGCTCGTTATCGGCAGGGATCTCATCGACGCACAGGGCTACGCGGCAAAGCGGCTCGACGCGACGCCGGGTTCCGCCTATCTCTTCCGGCCGGATCAGACGCTCGCGGCTCGCTGGCGCAAGCCGGATGCAGCAGCGATTGCGCAAGCCCGCTGCCGCCTGCGCGGGCAAATGCCATCGCACTGACCTTCTGGACAGGAACGGACCGGCGCTTCCCCACCAGTCCATCCCGTGGGCGCGCGCTTTCCTCGACCATAGTCCGGTCTGAGCCGAGGACAAGGAGCGCATTGCGCATGGCAACGCCGAGCGTCTTTTCGGATTGTAGGCACAGCGCGGAACGCCCGATCCCCTCGGCTTGACGCCGACGGGTGGGACGGGGTCCAGCCGGTTGAAGCTGCTTGCAAAGCCCTGGCCGAATCCCCACATGATTGCCGAGACTTTCGCGTGAGCGCCGCCAGCCGGGCTTACGCCAAATCGGGCTCATTGGGACATGGCAGCAAGAGATCCTTACACCGTTCTTGGCGTGTCGAAATCCGCCAAGGCCGACGACATCAAGAAGGCGTTCCGGCGCCTCGCGAAAAAATATCATCCCGACCAGAACAAGGACGATCCCAAGGCGAAGGAGAAATTCGCCGAGGCGAATCAGGCCTATGAAATTCTGGGCGAGGATGAGAAACGTCAGAAATTCGATCGCGGCGAGATCGACGCCGAGGGCAAGCCCCGCGGTTTCGAAGGTTTTCCCGGCGGGGGCGGCGGCTTCCGTCCAGGCGGCGGCGGTGGTCAACAGGGCTGGGAATTCGAGTTCGGCCCCGGCGGTTTTCGCCAGCGCGGTGCGGGCGGCGGTTTCGACGCCGGCGACATCTTTTCCGATCTCTTCGGGGCAGGGCGCGGGGCCGGACCCGGGGCCGGCGCACGCACGCGGCAAGCACCGCAGGGCGAAGACCTGCAGGCAGCGCTTTCGGTTACACTCGAAGAAGCTGTGCGCGGCGCGACCAAACGCGTCGCGATGCCTACGGGCAAGGCGCTCGACGTCACGATCCCCGCGGGCATAGAGGACGGCAAGCAGATCCGCCTGCGCGGACAGGGCAATCCGTCGCCGTTCGGCGGAGCGGCAGGCGACGCCATCGTCACAGTGCGTATTGCGCCTCACCCGGTGTTCAAGGTGGACGGCCGTGACGTGCGCGTGGAATTGCCGATCACATTATATGAGGCGATCCTCGGCGGGGCGGTCGAAGTCCCGACGCTGACCGGCCGGATCGAGCTGAATGTTCCCAAGGGGACCAGCAGCGGCCGCACCCTGCGCCTGCGCGGCAAGGGTCTGCCGGCGTCCGGTTCGCAACCTGCCGGCGATCTTCTCGTGACGATGAAGATTGTTTTGCCCGAAGGAAGCGACAGCGACCTCGAAGCGCTCATGCAGAAATGGCGCGCGGACAAGCCCTACAGGCCGCGCGAGAAAATGTGAAAGCTGTTCGCCGAATCGCCGCCGGGATCGAACGGGTTCCGGTTAAGGAAGAGATTCAACTCTTCGCCGCGCGCTTCGTCGGCTTTTTTGTATACATCAATGCTTGCGAATTGTGCGGTGCACAAAGATCGTGCGTATTTGCAGCCAAAGACAGATGAAGGCTGCGCGCCAATAAAATGATCATCTTTCAAAGAGTGTTAGAGCAAAGCTTGAGCACCTGCGCCTGAGTTCCAGTCGAGTTTTCAATTCAAACATCTGTAATTTATCGTCATTAGGCGACGGAAGCGGTGAAGGCAGGATCGCAAGCAATTTGATCAAAGCTTGATCGTGCTGCGCCAGCCGTATGACAGACATGCGTAATTCATCGCGCCTCCACTTTGGCACACGACTTGCGAAACCTCCCTCGCGGTATACAGCGCCGCTTTTTCAGGAGGTCGTATCCATGGCCTATGCCGGTCTTGAGCTCGAGGACGTTTCGATGGTCTTCAAGAGCGACGGTCAAGAGTTTACAGCGCTCGCTCCTCTTGAACTGCAAGTTCCGCGCGGGAGATTCATCTCGCTGATCGGTCCATCCGGATGCGGCAAGAGCACCATCTTCAACATCGTTGCGGGTCTCCAAGCGCCTACGACGGGCCGTATTGTCCTCGATGGCGAAGACATCACTGGCATGATCGGCCAGGTCGGATACATGCTGCAGAAGGATCTGCTGCTGCCCTGGCGCACGGTGCTCGACAATGTTTCGCTGGGCATGGAGATTCGCGGCGTACCGCTGAAGCAGGCGCGCGAAAAGGCGCTGCCATTGATTCAGCGCTACGGGCTAGGAGGATTTGAGAATCGCTATCCTTCGGCGCTGTCTGGCGGCATGCGCCAGCGCGCGGCCTTGTTGCGCACGCTTCTCGTCGACACCGACCTCATCCTGCTCGACGAACCGTTCGGCGCGCTCGATGCGCAGACGAAAGCGCATATGCAGGAATGGCTGCTGCAACTCTTCAACGACTTCGGACGCACAGTCATCTTCGTTACCCATGACGTCGAGGAAGCCGTCTTTCTTTCCGACGATATCTACGTGATGGCGAGTCGTCCCGGTCGTGTCATCGACAAGATGCCCGTCGATCTGCCGCGGCCTCGCGATCGCTCCATTGTGAGTACGCCACGTTTCGTCGCGATGAAGAAGTACTGCCTCGACCTTCTGCACACGCATGGAGTCGTGGAAGAAGAAAAAGCAGCAGCCTGAACCTTGTACAAGATCGGAGAAAGCGCAGATGAATACGAAGACGACCGCATTGCCCGGCCGCTTCTCATGGACGGGCTCGACCGCATCCTCCAGGCCGGCAGTTCAGCGTAAGATCAAGCGAAAGCTGCCGGTCCAGAAAGTATGGAGCACGTGGACACTGGTAGCTGTCCAGATCGGTATTCTCGTTTCATTCGTCATCGCATGGGAGATCGCAGCAGATATCAAGTGGATCGATCCCTTCTTCTGGTCTCAGCCAAGCGCCATATGGTCAACGCTTCTCATCTTTCTGACGACCGGAAATGCGGCAGTCGATGTCGGCTTCACCTTCAGGTCAACGATCTTCGGTTTCATCATCGGCACTTCGGCCGGGGCCTTGCTCGGCATGTCCTTCTGGTGGTCGCGTAATTACGCGCTGGTGATGCAGCCCTACATCATCTGCCTGGAATCCATTCCAAAGCTGGCGCTGGCGCCGCTCATCATTCTCGTCTTCGGGATGGGCCTCGCGTCCAAAGTCGCTATTGCCACGGCGCTGACACTGATCGTCTCGACATTGACTGCATATTCGGGCGTCCAGGCCGTGGACAAGGATCAGGAGAAACTCTTTTATTCCCTCGGCGCGAGCCGGTGGCAGGTCTTCACCAAGCTCGTCATTCCCTCCTGCGTTCCGTGGATCATATCCATCCTGCGCGTGAACATCGGTCTTGCGCTGACAGGCGCGATCGTCGGCGAATTCGTGTCGTCGCAACATGGCCTCGGGCGCACCATCCTCTACGCCGGCTCGACGTATGAAATCTCGCTGGTCTGGGTTGCTGTTCTCGTTCTCTCGGCATTGTCCGTCGTGATGTACGCCAGCGTGTCCTGGCTTGAACGCGTGCTGCGCAAAGGTGTCGTCCACTGATCTCTCACACGAGAAGGAGTAACATCATGTTCAAAAATACAAGACGACTGGCTCTGCCGCTGGCCGCAGCCGTTGGGGCGAGTATTCTGACCGGACTATCCGCACAGGCCCAGATGAAGACGCTGATCGTCGCCGAGCCTGTTCACGGGACCGGTTACCTGCCGCTCTACGTCGCAATCAAGAACGGATACTTCACGGCTGAAGGCCTCGATGTGAAGATCCTGACCATCGAGAGCGGCGCGGGACATACGAACGCCGTTCTAACCAAGCAGGCCTTCGCTTTCATCGGCGGTCCCGAACACAATGCCTTTGCGAAAATCAAGGGCGCCGAGCTTCGCGCTGTCGTGAACGTCGTCGACCGTGGCAATATTTATTATGTCGCACGCAAGGGAATGGCGCCTGCACCCGGGCAGTCGATGAAGGATTTCTTCAAAGGAAAATCCGTCGCTGTCAGCTTCTTCGGCGGCACGCCGAATTCCATCACGCGCTACTATCTGAAGACCTGGGGCCTCGACGACAAGAAAGACGTAACGCTCAAGGAAATGTCTAACGGCGCGATCCTCGCAGCCGTCAAGACCGGAGGTGCAGAGATCGGCGTCACGACGGAACCTGTTCTCACGCGCGGTGTGCAGCAAGCCATCTGGGATGAACCCTTCCTCAATGTGCCCAAGGATCTCGGTCCCTACGCCTACTCGACTCTCAACATTCGCCTCGATTCCATTCAGCAGGAACCTGCGACCGTGGCCAAGTTCGTGAAAGGCGTCGTTGCCGGCCTGAAGGCGACCTATGCCGAACGCGACAAGGCTCTCGCGATCGCCAAGCAGGAATTTCCAACCATGTCGCTTGAAGATCTCAAGGCGACTCTCGACCGGTCCTTCGCCGACGAGATGTGGAGCCGTAATGGCATGATTTCACAGGAAGCCTGGACGACGGGAGAAAAGGTCGTACTTGAAGCTGGCATCCTCAAGAAGCCTGTAGCGTTCGACGAGATCATCGACATGCAGTTCGTGAAAGTTCTGCATGCGATGGCGAAATAGGGGAGCTGAATTCAGGAAGGGAAGACTGTCACCTCATCAACATCAAAGGAGAGTTTAATGTCCGAGCCAATCTGGAACCAGTTTCTCACCGAACGCGACAAGGCCGTATTCGCCGCCTCCGGCTACGGATCGCGTGGCGGATTTGGCAAGCGTCCGGCGCTGCTCGTTATCGACGTCAACTATGCCTTCTGTGGCGACAAGCCGGAACCGATCTTCGAATCGATCAAGCGCTGGCGCAATTCATGCGGTGACGAAAGTTGGCCTGCGGTCGCGGCCATCAAGTCGCTCATCGACAAGGCGCACGACAAGGGCATTCCCGTCATCTACACTACCGGCGTCCGCCGCGCCGACAACTGGGATTCCGGCTCCTGGAGCTGGAAGAACAGCCGCAGCACTGAAAAGCCGACTGTCCCTGTGTCGAACATCGACGGCAATCAGATCGTCGACGAGATCGCGCCGGCAGATCAGGACATCGTCATCTACAAGCAGAAGCCCTCCGGCTTCTTCGGCACCAACATGACGAGCTATCTGACATTGCTCGGATGCGACAGCGTCATCGTTACGGGTACGACGACGTCTGGTTGCGTACGCGCAACAGTACTCGATGCATTCAGCCAGAACTATCGCGTGGCGCTTGCAGAAGAAGGCTGTTTCGACCGTTCGCAGGCAAGCCACGCCATCAATCTTTGTGACATGAATGCCAAATATGCCGACGTCGTGAAAACGGCCGAGGTGCTCGCCTTCTTCGAAGCGCTACCCGCCGGCATGTTCGATCTGCCGAAGGGCGCGCCCGCCATGGAGCCTGCCAAGGCCGTCAACTATTGAGGAGGCGCATATGAGCGATGCCAAACCACGCATCTGGGATGCGTTCCTCACCGAACGCGACAAGCAGGTGTTCAAGGCTTCCGGCTTTGGCGCCAAGGGCGGCTTCGGCAAAAAGCCCGCGCTGATCGTGATCGACGTCAGTTACGGATTTGCAGGCGACAAACCGGAGCCAATCCTCGAATCGATCAAGCGCTGGAGCAATTCCTGCGGCGAGGAAAGCTGGGAAGCAATCGCTGTCATCAAGTCGCTCGCGGAGGCTTTCCGCGAGCGCCAGATGCCGGTGATCTACACGACCGGCGTGACAAGGCCGGACGGCTGGGACATTGGGAGCTGGGGCTGGAAGAATTCGCGCACGGGCGAGTCCGTTCCGAAGCCGCAGACTCTCGATGCCAACGAGATCGTTCCGGAAATCGCTCCGCAGCCACAGGATCTTGTCGTGTTGAAGCAGAAGCCCTCGGGTTTCTTCGGCTCCAACCTGCAGAGCTACCTCACCCTGCTGGGGTGCGACAGCGTCATCGTCACGGGCACCACGACGTCCGGCTGCGTGCGGGCAACGGTGATCGATGCTTTCAGCCTGAACTATCGCGTGGCCATCGCTGAAGACGGCTGCTTCGATCGTTCGCAGGCCAGCCATGCGATCAATCTTTGCGACATGCATGCCAAATATGCCGACGTAATGCCCGGCTCGGAAATCATCGAATGGGTGAAGACTTTGCCCTACGATCTTTTCCCGAACCTGCCGATGGGCTCAACCGTGCCGCCGCGAGGCGTACCATTGCGGCTCGTCTCGACGGGTTGACAAGAAACCTCGGAGATAGAGGCGGAGAGCTTCGGCCCTCCGTTTCAGCATCAGCCGTAGAGACCCGCCATTTTCGCCCGCAGCGCAATGAGCGGCGCAACGATGTCGAGCGCCGGCGTCGGCACGCCTGCATCCCGCGCGAAATCCTGCAGGATCAGGATGGAGGAATCGATTTCCATGACGCGGCCGCGTTCGAGGTCCTGAAGCATCGAGGGCTTGTGTGTGGTGTTCGAGGGATTGGCGCGCAGCCTGGCGGGATCGAAGCCAAGCCCATCGACGCCATGCGCCTTGGCGATTGCGACCGCTTCACCCATCATGGCGAGCATGACTTCCTGTGTAGCCGGATTGCTCTGCACACCGCCGATCGTCGCCGTGGTCAGGGAGCAGAGCGCGAAATTCGGCGCAACCTGCATGAACTTCTTCCACATGGGCACACGCAGATCAGGCGCGTAGTCGACCTGCGCATCGCTCAGCGCGAGGTCGCGCACGAGCCGCTCGGCCTCGCCCCGGTTTTCAGCCAGAGCAGACCCCAGCACGAACTGACCCTTCGCGCGCGAGGCATGAATGACGCCCGGCTCGGTGATCTCGCCGCCGGCCCAGGCGACCAGTCCATGCACGCGATTGATGTCGAAGGCGCGATGGAGCAACCCGTCGGGATCGAGCCGTGCGCAATCGATCTTCACATTCGAGCCCGGGCGCACGCCGTCGCCATAGAACCAGAAGACGCCGTTGACCGAGAAGGCCACCTGCGTCTTCGGCCCCAGCAGCGGGCCGATGGCGCGGGCGACTTCCGGCAGGGCCGGCGTCTTGGTCGTTACGATGACAAGGTCCTGCGGGCCGAAATCGCGGGGATCGCTGGATGCAGCTACATGGGTGGTGACGTGAAAATCCGGGGCCTCGACTGTCAGGCCTCCGGCCCGGATCGCTTCCAGATGCGGTCCACGCGCGATGACGCTGACTTCATGGCCCGCCCGCTCGCAGGCGCTGGCGAGAATCCCGCCGATGACACCCGCGCCGTAAACGCAAACTTTCATAAACTTCCCCCATGCGGGCTTTGCACCGCAGCAAATTGATGGTCACATACTGTCGCAAAACGTGAGGCCGGTCGAATCCGCTGCGGCCCCGTTTTGCTTGCCACTTTTGACCCGCGCCCTTAAACCGCACACTATCGATGAGGGAATCCGGTGTCGCGGGGGCGTTCCGGGGACGAAATGACGGAAAAGCGATGTCGATATCTGAAGTTTCGCAGGTTCAGGCCGCTTCCGGCTCGGGAATCCTGAAAGGCAAGCGCGGACTGGTGATGGGGGTCGCCAATAACCGCTCCATCGCCTGGGGGATCGCCAAGGCGTGTCACGACGCCGGCGCGGAGCTCGCCTTCACCTGGCAGGGCGAGGCGCTGGAAAAGCGCGTAAGGCCGCTGGCCGAGCAGATCGGCGCATTCCCGGCCGGCCATTGCGACGTGACCGACGGGGCGACCATCGACGCGATGTTCGAGAACATTGCCGCCCACTGGGGTGGGCTCGATTTCGTGGTTCATTGCATTGCATTTTCCGACAAGGACGAGCTGACCGGGCGCTACGTCGATACGTCCGAGGGCAATTTCACGAAGTCGATGCTCATCTCCTGCTATTCCTTCACGGCCATCGCGCAGCGGGCCGAGAAGCTGATGAAGGATGGCGGCTCGCTTCTGACGCTGACCTATTACGGCGCCGAAAAGTGGATGCCGCATTATAATGTGATGGGCGTCGCCAAGGCGGCACTTGAGGCGAGCGTGCGCTACATGGCGGCCGACCTCGGCGAGAAGAACATTCGCGTCAATGCCATCTCCGCAGGGCCCATCAAGACGCTGGCGGCCTCGGGGATTGGCGACTTCCGCTATATCCTCAAATGGAACGAACTGAATTCGCCCCTGCGCCGCACGGTCACCATCGAGGAAGTGGGCGAAACCGGCGCCTTCCTCTGCTCTCCCATGTCGCGCGGCATCACCGGCGAAATCCTGCATGTCGACGCCGGCTACCATATCGTCGGCATGAAGCATCCGAATGCGCCTGATATCGCCGTCGCTGCCAAGGACTGAGGCGATTCAATTCCGACCATGCTGGCCCACCGCCTCATCTTCATCCGTCACGGCGAAACCGCCTGGAATGTCGAGAGGCGTCTGCAGGGCCATCAGGACATCCCGCTGAACGAAAAAGGCGTCTGGCAGGCGAGCGAGTCGGGCCGCCGCGTCCTGAAGATGCTCGGTCCCAGGGGCGTGCGCGCCGACAACTTGCGATTTGTCGCCTCGCCGCTCGGCCGCACCATCCACACGATGCGCCTCGCGCGTCAGGCGATGGGCCTGCCCGAGGAAGGCTACGATGTCGATGCACGCCTTAAAGAGCTGACCTTCGGCGATTGGGAAGGTCTCACCTGGCCGGAAGTGCAGGCGCGCTCGCCACATTCGGCCAACTGGCGCGAAGGCGACAAGTGGAATTTCGTGCCGCCGGGCGGCGAGAGTTACGCGATGCTTGCGGCGCGGCTCGAACCCTGGCTTGAAAGGGTCGAGAGCGATCTCGTCGTCGTCTCGCATGGCGGCGTGGCACGGACGCTGATGCAAATGATCGGCGGTCTCGCCAGCGAACGCGCCGCGCTTGCCGATGTCTGGCAGGGGCGCGTGCTGGTTTTCCACAGGGACCGCTTCGACTGGGACTGACGTGGTCCTCCGCGCGCACGCGCTATGTCATAATTTTGCAGCACGCGCGCAACACTCGCTCAGAAATCTGCGCGTCTGCTTCTCGCGTCCAATTATTCATATTGGGTTCAGTGTCCGATCACGATTATGCGAGCCTGCAGTCATCCAATCCGGAAGGCTGCAGAAGTCGGGAAGGCGAGGGCGGGGTTTCAGATATCGCGAAGACCGGGACGAGGGGCGAGGGCGGTCGCGCCGATCCGGTCGAATGTGAGAAACCCCTGCAAAACCTGCATTTCCTCGACGGAGGATGCTTCGGGCTATGTATAGAAAAAACGATCAGGACGCTTCGGGTCAGCAAGAAAATCACCGTCCTACCGCTCCCCGCCATATCAACCTCGATTCGCAAACGCACTCCTGTCTCGCGGGCGCC
Organism: uncultured Hyphomicrobiales bacterium; assembly: GCA_903847605.1. Lineage (GTDB taxonomy): Bacteria > Pseudomonadota > Alphaproteobacteria > Rhizobiales > Beijerinckiaceae > Terripilifer. The sequence continues at coordinate 297,502 of CAINED010000076.1, forward strand.
TCGATTCCGGCCCTTGTGCGCGACGAGGTGCTGGCGGAAATCTTCGCGGCCACCGTCGCGGCGCATCCCGGGCGCGTCTGTCTCGTCGAGGGCTCGCGCCGGCTGACTTATGCACAGGCCGATGCAGCAGCGACGGCGATCGCACGCGGGCTGAATCGCCTCGGCATTGGCCCGGGCGCCGTCGTGGGTCTGTGGATGGCGCGCGGCGCCGATCTCCTCATCGGCCAGATCGCCATCGCCAAGACCGGCGCGGCATGGTTGCCGTTCGATGCCGACGTGCCCGTCGATCGCGTCGCCGTTTGTCTCGGCGATGCGGAAGCGAAGGCGCTTCTGGTCGGCGACGCTCACTTTGCCAAGGCGCATGGCGCGGTCGGATGCCCTGTGGTGCGCGAGATCGACCTCGTCGACGAAGACGACACGAGCATTGTCGATGCGCGCGCCGCCGGCTGCACGCCGGATCATCCCGCGTATCTCATCTACACATCCGGTTCGACGGGCACGCCCAAGGGCATCGTCGTCGCCCAGCGGAACATCTGTCACTATCTGCGCTCCGCCAACGAAGTTTATGGCATCCGTGGCGATGACGTGATCTTTCAGGGCGCTTCCGTCGCTTTCGATCTTTCGATGGAAGAAATCTGGGTGCCCTATCTCGTCGGCGCCTCGCTCTTCGTCGCGACGCCGGAGATCATGGGCGAGGCAGAGAAGTTGCCCGACGTTCTCGAGGCCGCGGGCGTGACGGTCCTCGACACCGTGCCGACGCTACTCGCGCTGATGCCGCGCGATGTCGCGAGCCTGCGCATCATCATCCTCGGCGGCGAAGCCTGCCCCGCATCCATCGCGGAACGCTGGTCCCGGGATGGCCGTGTCATATTTAACAGTTACGGCCCGACCGAAGCGACCGTAGTTGCGACCATCGCAGAAGTGCGTCCGGGCGAAGCCGTCACGATCGGCAAGCCGATCCCCAACTACACCTGCTATGTCGTAGACGAGCAGCTGAACCTGCTCCCTCACGGCAGCGAAGGCGAACTGCTGATCGGCGGCCCGGGCGTTGCCACCGGCTATCTCAAGCGGCCGGAGCTGACCTCCGACAAGTTCATCGCCAATCCCTTCAGCAGTGAAGGCATCGATCCCGTGCTCTATCGCTCGGGCGATGCTGTCGCGCTGGATGAAAAGGGCGACATTCTCTTCCGCGGGCGCATCGACGACCAGGTCAAGATCCGGGGCTTTCGTGTCGAGCTCGGCGAGATCGAGGCGAAGCTCGCCGCGCTGCCGGAAGTGGCGCAGGCGGCCGTCGTGTTGCGCAACGAGAACGGCATCGACCAGCTCGTCGCCTTCCTCGTGCCGGCGCAGACGGCAGATATCGCCGCAGGTGTCGCCCCTGGTATCGAAGCAAAGACGTTGCGCATCTCCCTGCGCGACCGCCTGCCCTCCTACATGATCCCCTCGCGCTTCGAGGCCATGCAGGAGTTGCCGCGCCTTTCTTCCGGCAAGCTCGATCGCAAGACGCTCAAGGGCCTCGAGCTCTCCACCCCCGCCGCTTCGACCGAAGCGCAGGAAGAGCCGCAGACCGAGACCGAAGCGAAACTGCTGGAAGCCGCGAAGGCCGTCCTGCCGCCGCAACCCATCCCCTTCGACGCGGACTTCTTCACCGAGCTCGGCGGCCATTCGCTGCTGGCGGCGAAATTCGTGTCAATCCTGCGCCAGACGCCGGCGCTGGCGACCGTCACGTTGCAGGACATGTATGCGGCTCGAACCCTCCGCCGCCTTGGCGAAATCCTCGACGACCGCGCCCACTTTGCCAGTGGCGGACCGCAGGATCTCTCCTTCACGCCGCCGCCCTTCATGCGCCGCTTCCTCTGCGGCTCGGCGCAGGCGGTTGCGCTCGTCTTCATCTACGGCCTTGTCACCATGCAGTGGCTCGGCCTCTTCCTGTCGACGATCCTCATCATCGACAAGGACATGCCGGTCTGGAAGGAAATCATCGTCCTTCCCTTCATCTATGTGGTGATCAACCTCGCCATCAAGGTCATCGGCATCGCGCTGAAATGGATCATCATCGGGCGCACCAAGCCGGGCGTCTATCCCCTCTGGGGCGCTTATTACTTCCGCCTCTGGTTTGTCGAACGTCTTGTTCAGGTCACGCAGGACAAGTTCCTGCAATGCTCTCCGCTGATGCGCTGGTTCCTGCGCGGGCTCGGCGCGAAGATCGGCCGCGACACGATGATCGGTGAACTCGAGGTCGGCGCGGTCGATCTCATCACCATCGGCGACAATGCCTCGACCGGTCTCAAGAACAAGTTCGCCAACATCGAGGTCATCGGCGACAAGGTCTATGTCGGCCGCATCACGATTGGCCATGGCGTCGCGACCGGAAATTGCGTGGTCATGAGCCGCGACATCGTCATCGGCGACGATGCGCAGGTGCGCGATCTCAGCGCCCTGCCGCCAGGCACGGTTGTCGAAGCCGGTGAAATCTGGGATGGCTCGCCGGCCAAGAAAGTCGGCATGGTCGATATCGCCGCCCTGCCGCCGATTGCAGAAGCGGGCAAGCTCACGCGCTTCGCGCACGCCTGCTATTATTCCGTCACCTATGTCCTGCTGACGATGTTCGGCCTCCTGCCGATCTTCCCGGCCTTCTACGTGCTCTACAACCTCGATGCGCTCATCGACGGCGTGAACGACTACGATGTGTCGTGGACCATGTTGCCCATTCTGGCATGGCCCGCCGCCTTCGTCCTCGTCGTCGTCTCGATGATCGCGATCATCGCTCTGCGCTGGGCGGTGCTGCCGCGGGTGCGGACCGGCGTCTATTCGATGCATTCGACTTTCTATCTGCGCAAATGGACGCTCTCCATCGCGACGGAAGTCATTCTCGAAACCCTGTCGAGCCTCTTTGCGACCGTCTACATGCGCCACTGGTATCGCATGATGGGTGCACGCATCGGCAAGGGCACCGAGATTTCAACGAACCTCGGGGGCCGTTACGACATCGTCGATATCGGCGCCGATGGATTTCTCGGCGACGAATGCGTCTTCGGCGATGAGGATCTGCATCGCGGCTGGATGACGCTGCGCGAAATCAAGACAGGTGATCGCGTCTTCATCGGCAACGACAGTGTAATCCCCGCCGGGTCGGTGATCGGCGATGGCGCGCTGGTCGGCGTCAAATCGAAGACGCCGGAAGGCAATGTCGTGAAGCCGGGCGAAACATGGTTCGGCTCGCCGGCGATGGCCATTCCCAACCGGCAGAAGATGGATGTGCCCGCGCATTGGACCTACAAGCCGCCGCTGTGGTTCCGTATCTTCCGCTATTTCTTCGAAGCCTTCCACACGGCCCTGCCGACGGCGATCTTCATCGTCATGGCCTTCATCACCGCCGACATCGTCGCCGACCCGGTCGGCGAGGGTCAGTGGGGTCTCGCCATCGCCTATATCCTCGCCTCCGGCGTCGTGATGGCCATTCTCGCGATCTTCCTCTGCGCGGCGATCAAATGGGTGACGATGGGCGTCTACAAGCCGACGATGAAGCCGATGTGGTCGTTCTGGGCGATGCGCACGGAAATGGTCGCGGTGCTCTACGGCGGCATGGTCGGCAAGGTGTCGAGCGAATTCCTGCGTGGCACGCCCTTCCTGCCCTGGGCCCTTCGCCTCTACGGCTGCAAGATCGGCAAGGGCGTATGGATGGATCTCACCGACGTCACCGAATTCGATTGCGTGAAGATCGGCGACTATGCGGCGCTCAACATGACGGCCTGCCTGCAGACGCACCTCTACGAAGATCGCATCATGAAGGTCGGTCGCATCGAGATCGGCAAGGGCGTCACGGTCGGATGGTGCGCGACGGTTCTCTACGACTCCAAGGTCGGCGACTACGCACAGATCGCGCCGCTGACGGTGGTGATGAAGGGCGAGAACATTCCGGCGCATACGGCATGGGCCGGCGCGCCCGCTCAACCGGCGAAGGCCGTCTTCCTCGCGCAGCCGCAGGAGGCTCCCGCAGCGGAAGGCAAGCCGGAGATCGCGCTCGCGGCTTGATGGCCGGGTTCCTCGTCAAGACCTGGTGTCAATAGCGCTTGGGATGGAAAGCGGCGTTGGCGCGATCATACCGCGCTTTTGTCGCCATCATCTGGACCATTGTGCGCCTCGCCGCCATTCAGGCTCAGGCCGGTTTTGCGATGGATGGTTTTGTTGAGCGCCGCATGTCCGGCCTGCATCGGCGAATACCAGATGCGAAGGCCGCCGCCCGACACCCGGAAGGCCTGAACGGACGGAAGATAGGCCCATGCTTCGATCTGCTCCCAGCGCAGGCTGCGCGTCCCGCCGAGCGGATGCCAGGAATTCAGACCGTCCGGCGTCCACCAGACTCGAAAGAAGAACACGCAATAGATGAGGTAGAGCGATCCCAGGACGAAACAGCCTGAAACGATCGCTGCCATGGTCTGCTCGGAAGGTTTGGCCTGGGCTGCCACCCAGACGACGAAGGCGCTGAAGGGTAGGGACAGTGCGACGCCCCAACGCATCGCCGCAGTCCAACCGAGTTCCCGCCGCGAAGGGCTCTTGTGCGACGAACCGCGAAACGCGCCGGACAGCAGTAGTGCTACGGCGAGGCTCGCTATAATTCCTATGATGAGATGCCGTTGCATGGCGTCGACCCGTCTGTCGCAGCCAAGGGCTGCCGGTTGCGCCTTAAATCTGCTTCCAGGGTTGAACCTTGCCGACGCTCCACTCGCCGGAGCGGTCACGGCAGGCGTCTCCCTGCAACTGCTCTGTTTTGAGCGAGCCGCCGAGTTCGGCGATAAAGGCGCGGCAGATCTTGTCGTCCACGGCCTTGGCCTGACCGACCGGTGTGAAGGAGCCGCGCGCTTTCGATTGAGGATTTTCCCAGGTCACCGGCGAACCATTGCCTTGCGGATCGAGCGCGAGGCCCATCGCGCCTTTGGCCCTGCGCCAGTCTTCCTGGTCGAGCGTGTTCGACAGGGGCGAGGTTCCCCGGATCGAGCCAGTGACGTCTTCCGTCGATGAGGTCTTCGCCATCAGCGAGGGCAAGGGGATGCCCGTCGCGCAGCCGCCGGCCGTTGCAGTTGCGATGCCGATGGCGACAAGCTGCAGTATGCGCCCTATATTGGCGCGAAGGCTTGCCGTACTCGCCGACCGACTGACGTCCCGGGGGAAAACGCGCACGCTTTATTCCTGTCACTCAAATGCAACCTCGGGAATTAATGCCTTGGATGGGTTAACAGCCGGTGACTTCACGGAAGCGCTTGAGCCTTTTGCGCTTTTCGATTCGTGGTTCAAGGAGGCCATCGCCAAAGAGGTCAACGACCCCTCGGCCATGGCCGTGGCGACGGTCGATGCGGAGGGCCTGCCCAATTTGCGCATGGTGCTGATGAAGGAGCACGACGAACAGGGCTTCGTTTTCTACACCAACAGCCAGAGCGCCAAGGGGCATGAACTCGCCGGCAACATGAAGGCCGCCGCGAATTTCCACTGGAAGAGCCTGCGCCGTCAGGTGCGCATTCGCGGTCCGGTCGAAATCGTGCCCGAGGCGATGTCGGACGCCTATTTCGCCTCGCGGCCACGCGACGCGCGCATCGGCGCCTGGGCGAGCCAGCAATCGCGTCCGCTGGAATCGCGTTTCCATTTCGAGAAGGAAATCGCATCCTACGCGCTGAAACATGCGATCGGCGAGGTGCCCCGCCCGCCGCACTGGTTCGGCTATCGAATCAGGCCCGTCGAAATCGAGTTCTGGCACGACCGGCCGTTCCGCCTGCATGATCGCGTCGTCTTCAGGCGGCAAAAGCCCGAAGGCGGCTGGACGAAGCAGCGGCTCTTCCCTTGAGCGCGACGCATTCCGTCGGTCCGGAAACCCTGATAATTCCGATGATCGGCCATCCCATTGCGCAGGTGAAAAGTCTCGCGCCGATCAACGCCTATTTTGCGTCAGCGAAGATCGACGCCTGCATGGCGCCGATTGACATTGAGCCCGAACGCGTTGCCGCCTTTTTCGATTTCGTGCGCGGCTGGAAGAATTGCATCGGCGTCTCCATAACGCTGCCGCACAAGCAGGCTGCATTCGCCGCCTGCGACACGCTAAGCTGGAACGCGCGGATTGCGCGCGCCGTGAACATCATCCGCCGGCAGGATGATGGCATGCTCCATGGCGACATGACCGATGGCGTCGCCTTTTGCGGCGAGATCGCGCGCAAGGGCGTGAAGATTGAAGGCGCATCTTTCCTGCTGATCGGCGCGGGCGGCGCCGGCAGCGCCGTCGCCCATGCCATGGCGGATGCGGGCGCAGCAGCCATTGCTATCGTCGAGATCGATGCGGCGCGGCGCAATGCTTTGGCCGCATCCTTGCGCGAGCATCATCCAAAGATCGAAATACGCGTGGATGTCGATGCGTCGTTCCCTGCGAATGTCGTTCTGAATGCAACACCGCTCGGCATGAAGGATGGCGATGCGCTTCCCATCGGATTTGAACGGATCGCGCCGCAAGCGCTCATCGCGGACGCAGTAACCAAGCCGGTGATGACGAAATGGCTGCTCGCGGCGCGTGTGCGCGGCCATGCGATCCAGACAGGCGAGGAAATGGCGCTGGCGCAATTGCCGGTGCAACTGCCGTTCTGGGGATTCGATTTCCCCGATAAATAACGATTACTTCGCGCCCCTCGACTTCACGCGCACAATCATGTCGACGCCGAGAATTTCCATGCCTTCGGGCGCGGGCGGCAATGCGAGCGCGCCAACCATGGAATCGGGAATGTCGAGCAGTTCGTCGCGGTCGGCGATGTAGAAGTGATAGTGTGGGCCGGTGTTGGTATCGTACCAGACGGTCGAACCGTAGAGCGCGATCTCGCGGAGCAATCCGGCTTCGGAAAACTGGTGCAGGGTGTTGTAGACGGTCGCGAGCGACATGTGCACCTTGCCGGCGCGCACTTCGTCGAACAGCTTTTCCGCCGTCACATGGCGGTCGCCCTTGCCGAACAGCAGCCAGCCGATGGCGATGCGCTGACGCGTCGGGCGCAAGCCCGCGCGCTGCAAACGGTCGCGCACATTGGCGAACGAGCAGCCGGGCGCAGCCACAGGGCGCGCATACTGGCGAGGCGTCATTTCCTGTCTGTAGGACATCAAAAATCCTCCCGCGCAGCTCTCATCTGAGCGGTTATTGCCTTATACCAGCAAAAATACCGGGCGTCTCGCAAGCCAATCTTGACTCAAATCAAGATTTTACAAGTTATATGGCTATGCTTAAGCTAATAGTTTGCATGCAAATTTCCGCCTTTTTGCGAGCGCATGCAACCCTCGCCGGTCGGGCTTGCCATCATGCCGCCACGGCCATAAGACCGAAAAAAACAGTTCGATAGGGAGAAAAAAGATGAACAACGACGCCAAGAAAGCTGTTTTGCGCATGATTCCCTACGGGATCTACGTCCTCACTGCAGACGACGGGAAGGGCAATATCGCCGCCGCGACCGTCAACTGGGTGACGCAGAGCGCCTTCGGCCCGCCGCTGGTCGTCGTCGGCGTGAAGGCCGATTCCGGCGCCTACAAGATCCTCAAGGATGCCGGCAGCTTCGCCCTCAACATGCTCGGCAAGGAGCACAAGGGCCTCGCCTTCGCTTTCTTCAAGCCGGCCGATGTCAGCGACGGCAAGCTTTCGGGCCAGCCCTATCGCAAGGGCGAGACCGGCGCGCCGCTGCTCATCGACGCGCCCGGCTCAGTCGAATGCCGCGTCAAGACCATCGTCGAGGAAGGCGATCACCACATCGTCGTCGGCGAAGTGGTCGAGGCTCATCAGAAAGCGCCGTTCACCGGTCGGCCCGACGCCGCGATCCTCGAGATGAAGGATCTCGGCGACAATGTCTTCTACGGTGGCTGACGCCAACCCGCATCAGCCAATGGCGAATGCCGTCGCGGGTTCGCCGCGTCTGCAGTCCCGCTATGATGTCATCGTGGCTGGCGGCGGGGCCTCTGGCCTCGTCGCGGCGGTTGCGGCTGCGCGCAACGGCGCGCGCACCTTGCTTCTCGAGCGCGAAGGCTGTCTCGGCGGCACGGCGACGACCGGCTACGTCGCGCAATATGTCGGCTTCTACAACGGCAATACGCAGGCGGTCTGGGGCATCCCCTACGAA
>CAINED010000077.1 GCA_903847605.1 uncultured Hyphomicrobiales bacterium
TAGTCTTACTGTGTCATAAACTTCGAGCTGTGCTATGCAAGAGATTCTTGATTCGGTTCGAGCGAGGCGAACATGGATCTGCGCGCTACGGATGGAGTGGCGTTGCGTTTTCATGCGTACATCGAGCACCTGAGCAAGGCGATGGGCCACGCCGATCGGCACGCGCCGCTTGCTGAGTATTGCACGGGCTTGCTGTTGCCTGGGGAGAGGAAGAGCGTCGAGCCGATGGCGGCACGCGTGGCTCCGACCGATGTCGGGGCGAAGCATCAGTCGCTGCACCATTTCGTGGCGAAAGCGCCGTGGGAAGGGGCGGGGCTGCTCGCGTCAGTGCGCAGCTTCGTGTTGCCGATCATGGAGAAGACCGCGCCGATCCGCGGCTGGATCATCGACGACACCGGTATCCCGAAGAAAGGCAAACACTCGGTCGGCGTCGCGCGCCAATATTGCGGCGAACTCGGCAAGCAGGACAACTGTCAGGTGGCGGTGACGCTGTCGTTGGCGAGCGATAGCGCCAGCCTTCCGATCGCGCTGCGTCTGTACCTTCCAGAGACCTGGGCAAGCGACGATGATCGTCGTGAAAAGGCCGGCATTCCCGACGAGATCGTCTTTCAGACCAAGCCGCAGATCGCGCTCGATCAGATTAGGCAAGCCCTTGCCGACGGCGTGCAGCAAGGCGTCGTGCTCGCCGATGCGGGCTATGGCAATGACACCGCCTTCCGAAACGGCCTCAGCACACTCGGCCTTGCCTATGTTGTCGGCGTTCAGGGATCGACAGCCGTTTGGGCGCCTGGAACCGCTCCCCTGGCCCCGAGACAATGGTCCGGACAGGGACGGCCGACGAAGCTGATCAGGCGCGACGACAAGGTGAAACCGATCAAGCTCAGCGAGCTTGCCAAGGGTCTGCCGCGCAAGTCCTGGAAAACCGTACGCTGGCGCGAAGGCAGCGCAGGCGATCTCGAGGGGCGCTTCGCAGCCGTGCGCATTCGCCCGTCTCATCGCGACTACTGGCGCGCGGAGCCATGGCCGGAAGAATGGCTGCTGATCGAATGGCCCGAGGGCGAGGACGCTCCGACCAAGTACTGGTTCTCGACGCTGCCGGCCGACACGTCGATCGCAAAGCTCGTCGACACGGCCAAACTTCGCTGGCGTATCGAGCGCGACTTCCAGGATCTCAAGCAGGAAATCGGGCTCGACCACTATGAGGGGCGAGGGTGGCGAGGCTTCCATCACCACGCGGCGCTCTCAATCGCGGCCTACGGATTCCTCGTCGCCGAGAGGAGTCCGATTCCCCCCTCAGCCTCGATCATCCGAGCGCTCCAACGGCAGGTCCCGGAGCATCAAGAAGGCTTCCGTCCGCGCGGCACCGCTCAGGCCTGAGCGGCACACACCCAACTCCATCTCGACGATCCGGCGAGTGATCGCGACCGCGCTTGCCAACCGCTTGCCGCGCTGTCCATGTTGTCTGAACCCGCGCCAGAAACCGAAAAAGAGTTTATGACACAGTAAGA
>CAINED010000078.1 GCA_903847605.1 uncultured Hyphomicrobiales bacterium
GCCGACGTGTTCGATTACATCGAGAGATTCTACAACACGGTCCGCCGGCACTCGACGATCGGCTATCTCAGCCCGGTTGAGTTCGAACGGAAGGTAGGATTAGCTTAACTGCCCGTCCACGAAACCGGCAGCAGGCCAAACAGTGCTTTGAAGTGCTTTGAGCATCTATTGTTGGACTGCTTTCGCATTACATTTGCGAAATCTTCGCGGCGGCGCTTTCAATTGTATTTGGCTTGGAACGAGTCAGGTCGCATCAAATGTGGCGCTGCCCCTCATCCGCCCTTCGGGCACCTTGTCCCCGCACGCGGGGAGAAGGGAAGTATGAGCCTAGTTCTTTCTGAAAACCACACTCAGATTATTGGCGGGCATTGGCACAGTTTCCGCCGGGCCAAAACCATGGCTCGCCGCCAACTCTGCGACATCCTCGACGTAGCGCAGTCCCCATTCCGCGTTGCGGCTTTTCAGACTCTGATCGAAGGATTCATTGCTCAACGCCGTTTCGACGCCTTGTTGACGGTAAGGGCCGTAGAGATAGAGCGGCGCGCCCTTGGGGAGCATTTCGCCGGCGTGTTTCAAAAGGCCTTGAGTCGCCGCCCAGGGCGAAATGTGGATCATGTTGATGCACAGGATGGCATCGGCTTTCGCAACCGGCCAGTTCGGGGCGGCAGCGTCGAAGAGTAACGGCGGGCGGATGTTCTGCAGGCCCTCATGCTCTGCCCACGCAGCGATGCTCTCGACAGCCTTGGGATCGGGATCGGTCGGCTGAAATGATAGATCGGGCAAATGCCGAGCGAAGTGCACGATATGCTCGCCGGAGCCGCTGGCGATTTCGAGCACCACCCCCGACTTCGGCAAGATGCGCCTGAGTATTTCGAGGATGGGATCGCGATTGCGTTCGGTCGCCGTGTAATAGAGCCGCTTGTCGGTCATCAGGGACTCGCCTCCTTGCCGCGCCGGGGCTTATGGTGTCGGCGTACCAACTAGGTTGCCGCCAAGACGATGTCCACCACGCCCCCCAATCCCTACGGCTTTCCCCAATATGTCATCGACCGCGTCATGGCCAAGCGCGGGCGGCTGACCGTCTTCGACCGGTTCGAACCGGCGCGCACGGCGTTGCTGGTCATCGACATGCAGAATTTCTACGTCGGCGAGATTGCTTCGGTCGTGAACATCATTCCCAATATCAACGCCATCGCGGAGCGTCTTCGTTCGCTCGGCGGTCTTGTCGTCTGGGTCGGCATGAGTGCAGGCGAAGATGGGACGAGCCGCTGGAGCATCTATCACGATCATTTCTTCACGCGGGAAAAAGGCGCCAATCACCGCGACCAGCTTTCGCCCGGACATAAGGGCCACGAATTCCATTCCGCGCTCGACATCCGCGGCAGCGACAACATCGTCTACAAGAGCCGCTTCAGCCCATTCATCGCGGGCGCTTCCAACCTGCAGGACGTGCTGAATGCGCGCGGTATCGACAGCCTCATCGTGACGGGCACGGCTACTAACATGTGCTGCGAAAGCGCCGCGCGCGACGCCATGATGCTCGACTACAAAGTCATCATGGTGTCCGACGCCAACGGCGCCCGTTACAACGAGGATCATCTGGCGGGACTCACGAGCTTCTACCAGAGTTTTGGCGATGTGCGCACGACGCGCGAAGTGCTCGATGAAGTGTTGACGTAGCTCGTGATGGTGTTGTCATCCCGGCCGAGCGCGGCGAGAGCCGGGATCGCTAAGTAAAACGTTCTTCCCGTGCGATCCCGGATCGCCTTCGGCGTCCGGGATGACAATCTCGACATCCCAAGTTTCAATCCGGCTTGATCGCGGCGATAGCCTTTTCCACGATCTGCGGCGTCGCCGCATAGTATCCGCGCACCATGGTCGCGACGTCTTCGCCATTCATCGGGCTGAGATCGATATTCGCTTTCTTGGCATGCGCCCTGAATTCCGCATCGTTCATCGTCGCCATGAAGGCTTTGCGCAGGGCTTCGACGCGATCGACAGGCGTTTCCGCAGGCGCGGCAAAGGTGCGTCCCAGCGTTTGCGTGCCGAAGACGAGATCGACGATCTGGCGCTGTTCCTCGGTCTTCACGTATTTGTCGATATGCGTGACATCGCCGAGTTCGGGCAGCGGTTTGGCGGACAGCTGCAGCATGATCTTCATCTGACCGCTGTCGAGCACGTCCTTCCAGAATGAAGTCAACGTGGAAACAGGCAGGCCGCAAATGCCCTGCACTTCGCCGTTCTGCACGGCCAGCTTCACGCTGGCCGAACCCTTGTAGCCATAAACGATGTTGAGCTTCGTGCCGAAGAGGCGGTTGAGCGCACGGCCGGACTGGCCGATCGGCCCCGTTGCGCCTACGGCGCCCAATCGAATCTCGCGCGAAAAAACATCGTCGAAGCTTTTCAATCCCGCCGTTGTCGCAAAGGCGCAGGCGGCCGCGCTCTGCTCCATATTGCCGATCCAGTGAAATTTTGCGGCCTCATAGCGCGCGGCCGTGTTGCCGAAGAGGCGTTCGACGATGACGTTCTGCGAGAACGTGCCAAGCACCGTGCCGTCTTTCGGCGCGATGTTGTAGAGCCAGTTCGTGCCGGTGACGCCGCTCGCGCCGGGCATGTTCTGCACGATCACACGGGGATTGCCGGGAATATGTTTTCCGAAATAGGGCATCAGCGCACGCGCGTAGATGTCGAAGCCTGTGCCGGGTTCATGGCCGACGAGCAACGTCAGCGTCTTGTCCTTGTAGAATTCGGCGGGCGATTGCGCGTGTGCCGGCAAGGCAGCCGCCGCCACGATGATGGCCATTGTGAATTTGCGCATGATGCCCTCCCTGCGTGCAGCCGTCGCTATATTTCAGACCTTCGCGGCCTGTCTTTCCTGCAATTCCGGAACCGGCGTGACCGGCGGCTTGCCGGCCGCGCAGGCCTCGATGTTATCGCGAATGAGTTCGAACTTGCGAATGGCCGTCTCGGGCGACTGTCCCGCGATATGAGGGGAGAGCAGCAGGTTCGGCGCGTCGAACACCCATGCGGGAACGTCCGGCTCGCCTTCAAGCACATCGACTCCCGCGCCTGCGATCTCGCCTGCATTCAAGGCATCGACAAGCGCGCGCGTATCGACGACGGAACCGCGCGATACGTTGATGAGATAACCCTGCGGGCCCAGCGCTTTCAGGACATCGGCATTGACGATGTGAAAGGTCGCCTTGCCACCGGGGCAGGCGATGAAGAGATAGTCGCACCATGCCGCCATATCCGCGAGCTCCTGGAAATAGCGCCAGTGCGGATGACGCGGCTTGCGGTTGTGATAGCCGATTTCCATGTCGAAGGCGGCGACGCGCCTGGCGAGTTCGAGGCCGATGCTGCCGAGGCCGAGAATGCCGAGTTTCTTGCGGAAGATGACGGGGCGCGGATCGGCCGCGTGCCAGATCCCCTGACGGGCCTGGCTGTTGCCGACAACGATGCGGCGCGTCATCGCCAGCATGAGCGCAAGACCATGTTCGGCGACGCAGAAGGAGTTGTTGCCTGCGCCGTGACTCACATGGATGTCGCGCGCGAAGGCAGCGTCGAGATCGACGCTTTCATAACCGACGGCGAAGGCGTGGATAACTTTCACGTTCGGCAAGAGCGCGATTTCATTCGCCTTGAGGCCGACAAGGCCGGTCGTCACGACGGCGTCGATCTCGCTGCCGCGGTCGCGCAGGAAATCGAGACGTTCCTTCTCGTCGAATATCTTGTGCGTCGTGTAGGATGCATCGAGCGAGCGCTCGACATAGGGGTCCATCTCGCGCGTCAGCAATACGCGAATGTCCTTGCGATTTCGATTCTCAAAATCCTCCCGCATTTTCTTATTCCTTATTTCATGGCGTTTTTCAGCGCCGCAAAGCCTCGATCCAGATCGGCCTTGAGATCGTCGATATGTTCGAGGCCGATCTGAAGCCGCAAGGCGGGGCCGCCGGGATTCCATTGCGTTGCCGTGCGATAGGGTTTGCAATCGAAGGGGATAATCAGGCTTTCATAGCCGCCCCAGCTATAGCCCATGGCAAAGAGTTCGAGCGCGTCGAGCAGCGCATCGACGGCGCTGTCGGGAGCGGGATGAAGGATAATAGAAAAGAGCCCTGATGATCCCGAGAAATCGCGCCGCCAGATGTCATGTCCGGGATGGGAGGGCAGGGCGGGGTGCAGCACTTCCTTCACTTCGGGCCGGGTTGCGAGCCAGCGCGCCATTTCGAGGCCCTGACGTTCCGCTTCGCGCAGGCGCAATTCCATCGTGCGCAATCCGCGCAAGGCGAGGAAAACATCTTCCGGGCCCGGCGTCATCGCGAAGAGGTCGTAAACACGGCGCAGTTTCGGCAACCATTGCGGCGTGGCGGACACGAGACCGAGCAGGATATCGGAATGGCCGGACAGATATTTGGTGCCGGCCTCGATCGCGAGGTCGACGCCGCGCTCGTGCGGGGGGAAGAAGATCGGCGTTGCCCATGTATTGTCCATGATGACGCAAATCTGTTGCTCATGCGCGACTTGCGCGATGGCCGGCACGTCGTTCATCTCGAAACTTTGCGAGCCCGGCGCTTCCAGCACGATCGCCGTTGTGTTCGGTCGAAACAGGTTTGCGACGGAGGCGCCCGCATAGGGATCGAAATAGCTGGTTTCGACGCCCATAGGTTTCAGAAAACCTTCGCAGAAGTTGCGGGTGGGCCGATAGGCGGAGTCGGTCACGAGAATATGATCGCCTGCTTTCACCGCGGCCATCAGCGCCAAGGTGATCGCTGCGAGGCCCGAAGGGGCGATGACGGTGCCGGCTGCGCCTGACAATTCGCTCCACGCATTCTCGAGCGCCTCGGTCGACGGCGTGCCCTTGGTGCCGTAAACGAAACGCATCGTGCCTTTGCGAATGGCGGCGGCATCGGGATAGATCACCGTAGAACCCCGGTAGGCCGGCATGTTCACAAAGCCGAACTGTTCTTCGGGATTTCGCCCGGCATGAGCCAGAAGCGTGCGCGTCTTGAGCTTTTGGCGCGTTTCCTTGCTGATTTTCGTCATGGAATCTTTGAATTTCCGTGGTCTGGCGAGAAATTCAGGTTGGGCAAGGCAGCGGGTGAGGTCAAGCATGCATTCGATGGAAAAAGGCGCGAATTTTGCTTCAACAAGCCTTGACCGGGAGGTGAAAACTCACTGGAATGACATAAAATTCAATCAGGGGCCGACAACGCGTCCACTTCGGATGCGCGTCGGAGACATTCGAAGGGAGTTCGTCATGAAAAAATCTGTTGGCTACGTATTCGCGGCGGGGATGGCCGCCGTCATTGGATCCGCCGCGCCGGCGCTCGCGCAGACTCAACCAGCGAAATCGCCGACGCTCGAGAAGACTCTCAAGGCGGGCGCGCTTTCCTGCGGCGTGAATCCCGGCCTCGCAGGCTTCGGCATGCCCGACGACAAGGGTGTATGGGCGGGTCTCGATGTCGATCTTTGCCGCGCCGTGGCGGCCGCGATCTTCAACGATCCGAACAAGGTCAAGTTCATCCCGATGACCGCGAAGGATCGCTTCTCGGCGCTGCAGACCGGCGAAATCGATGTGCTCGCTCGCAACGGCACATGGACGATGCAGCGCGAAGCGGAACTGGGCCTCCTGTTCCCGGTGACGAATTACTACGATGGTCAGGGTTTCATGGTGCGCCGCAAGCTCAACATCACATCGGCGCTCGAACTTTCACAAGCCTCTGTCTGCGTACAGCAGGGCACGACGACCGAACTCAACCTCGCGGACTTCTTCCGCGCCAACAACATGAAATACGAGGTTATCGCCTTCGCGACATCGAACGAGGCGGTGAAAGCCTATGACTCCGGCCGTTGCGACGCCTACACCACCGACGCGTCAGGCCTCTATGCCGAGCGCGTGAAGCTCACCAATGCTGCGGAACACGTCGTTCTGCCCGAGATCATTTCGAAGGAGCCGCTCGGACCCGCAGTCCGCCAGGGTGACGATGTCTGGTTCAACATCGTGAAGTGGGCGCATTTCGCGATGGTCAATGCAGAGGAACTCGGGGTCACCAGGGCGAATGTCGACGAGCAGTTGAAATCGACGAAGCCGGAAGTGCGCCGCCTGCTCGGCGTCGAGAACAAGTATGGCGAATTCCTGGGCATTCCGAACGACTGGGCCTATCGAATCGTCAAGCACGTCGGAAATTACGGCGAATCATTCGACCGCAACCTCGGCGCTGGCTCGCGTCTGCGTATCGAGCGTGGCGTCAACCGGCTCTGGACCAAGGGCGGCATCATGTATGCGGCGCCGGTGCGTTGACGGGCCGGGCGGCAGAGAGATGACCGCCACGGGCGGCATTCACTTTGACGATTGCGCAGGGCATCGGCGCGTTCTGCAACAGTGGGTGCGCCCATGAGCGTCATTGGCGATAGCGGCCGTCCGCCGCCGCCTTCGCGTCGCAAGGTCGACGTGAAGGCGTTGTCCATCCAGTTCGGCCTGTCGTTGCTGCTGGTATGGCTGGCATGGGAAGCGGTCGGCAATGTCGCCGAGAACATGCGCGCCCGCAATATTCCCACGAGCTTCAACTTCCTTGGGGCGACGGCCGGTTTCGACATCAACCAGTCGCTGATCAGTTATTCGGCGACATCGACCTATGGCCGCGCTTTCTTCGTCGGCCTTTTGAACACATTGGCGGTCGCAGCCATCGGCATTGTCTTCGCGACGATCATCGGCTTTATTGTCGGCATCGCGCGGCTGTCACAGAACTGGCTCGCCGCGAAACTCGCGACTATCTATGTCGAGGTTATTCGCAACACGCCGCTGCTGCTGCAATTGTTCTTCTGGTATACGGCTGTCCTCGCGCCGCTGCCGGGGCCGCGACAAACGCTGTCGCTCCCCGGGCTGAGCTGGCGCATGCCCGAGGTTGGAGCGCTGATGGCGGCGGCCGTCGCCGGCAGTTTCGGCTTTCTGCTGTTCGCTTTCGTACGCCGCCAGCTGCGGCGCACCAACCTTTCGATACCCGCCTATGCCGCCGCCGCCGTATGCACGGTCGCTGCGTTGCTGTTTGCAACGCTGGGGCCCAAAGTTGTTGGTCTCGGCGTTTCCTCGGGATTCTTCGACCTTTATACAGGGGCTTATGTTTTCCTGAACAATCGCGGCCTGTTCGTGCCCGCGCCCGTTCTCGGCGATGTCGGTTTCCGGCTTTTGATCGTGATCGGCGCAAGCCTGTTGGGGGCGATGGCATTCGCCTATTGGGCGAAAGCGGCGCGCGAGGAGCGCGGCCTCATCTTCCCTGTTGGCTGGATATCGACGGCCATCGTCGTTCTGCCCGCGCTGGTCGTTCTCTGGCTGGGAAGCCGGTCGCTGGCTCTGGACTATCCGCAACTGCGCGGCTTCAATTTCAATGGCGGCGTGCGCATCTATCCCGAGGCCTTCGCGCTGGTGCTCGGCCTGTCGCTCTACACGGCATCCTTCATCGCGGAGATCGTGCGCGCCGGTATCTTGTCGGTTTCCAAAGGACAGACCGAAGCCGCTTCCGCGCTTGGTTTGCGCCGCACAGCGACACTCAAGCTTGTCGTCATTCCCCAGGCGATGCGCGTCGTCATTCCGCCGCTGACGAACCAGTATCTCAACCTCACCAAGAATTCCTCGCTCGCCGTGTTTATCGGCTTCCCGGAGCTCGTACAGGTGTTCGTCGGAACGGTGCTCAACCAGACCGGCGCGATGATCCAGATCATCTCGATCACGATGGCCGTCTATCTCGTGATTTCGCTCGCCACATCCATCGCGATGAACATGTTCAACAAGCGCATGGCGCTGGCGGAGCGCTGAATGAGCGACGCGATCCGCACCTCAACTCCGATCTTCGTTCGCGAAAGTATGACGGCCGACCGTGCGCCGCCGGTGTCGAATGCGGGTCCTGCGGCGTGGATCAGGGACAATCTTTTCCCGACGCCATTGTCGTCCGTCATCACGCTTCTCGCCCTGCTCTTTCTGGCATGGGCGTTACCTCCGCTCGTGCGCTGGCTCTTCATTGACGCGATCTGGAGCGCGCCGAATGGCGATCTCTGCCGCGCGCCGGGGGCAGGGGCGTGCTGGGCCTATGTGTGGCAGAAGCTCGGCTTCTTCATGTACGGCTCCTATCCGCGCGAGGAAGTCTGGCGCGTCAATCTCGTGCTTCTCTCGGGCGCTGCGCTCGTGGTGTGGATGCTGTGGCCCGATGCGCGCGGCCGCGGTGGCGCGGCGCTGGCCTTTTTCACTGTCTATCCCGTGCTGGCCTTTGGCATCCTGACGGGCTCTGCGCCCTTTCCGACGCGCTGGCTGCCAACCAGCGGCACAGGGCAATTGCTGTGGGCGTTCCTCTATGTGGTCCTGATCGCGGGTGCGGGCACGCTTTTCTACACGGGCCGTCTTACTGCGCTGGCGATGGCGATGATCGGCTTCGTCGCCTGGGCGGAGATTGGGGCGTGGTGGCCGACGCTCGGGCTCAGCCACGTCGGGACAAATCTCTGGGGCGGGATTTTCGTCAGCCTGCTCGTGGCGACGGTCGGTATCGTCTTTTCCCTGCCGATCGGCATCGTGCTGGCGCTGGGGCGGCGTTCGCAAATGCCGATCGTGCGATTCCTCAGCGTGCTGCTGATCGAATTCGTGCGCGGCGTGCCGCTCATCACCGTGCTTGTCATGGCGAATACAATGCTGCCGCTGTTCGTGCCGCAGGACTGGTCGCCCGACCGTTTGCTGCGTCCTTTGATCGGCGTTGCGCTGTTCTCGGCTGTTTATATGGCGGAAGTCGTGCGCGGCGGATTGCAGGCGATTCCGAAGGGGCAATATGAAGGCGCCATGGCCGTCGGCCTGTCGTGGTGGCAGATGATGCAGCTCATCGTCTTGCCGCAGGCTCTGGTGACGGTCATTCCGGGCATCGTCAATTCCTTCATCGCGCTGTTCAAGGATACGACGCTTGTCGCCATCGTCGGCATTTTCGACTTCCTCAAGGCCGTGGAGACAGCGCGCCTCGATCCGGTCTGGGCAGGACCGAGCATATCGACGTCAGGCTATGTCTTCGCGGCATTCTTCTATTTCGTCTTCTGCTTCGGCATGTCGCGATATTCCCTGATGATGGAGCGGCGCCATGCCGCCGGCCGCAAACGATAAAGGCGTAGCCATGGTCGCCCCGGAACTTCTGAAACCCGCGCCGCTCACAAGTCCGGTCGCCGTCGAGATGACGAAGGTCAACAAGTGGTATGGCAATTTTCACGTGCTTCGCGATGTCGATCTGGAGGTCGCGCGCGGCGAAAAAATCGTGATCTGCGGGCCATCGGGTTCGGGCAAGTCGACTTTGATCCGCTGCATCAACCGGCTCGAGGAACATCAGGAAGGGCGCATCGTCGTCGATGGCGTCGAACTCACCGACGATCTCGGGCGCATCGACGAAATACGCCGCGATGTCGGCATGGTCTTCCAGCATTTCAACCTGTTTCCGCATCTCACGATTCTGGAAAACTGCACGCTTGCTCTGATCTGGGTGCGCCGCATGCCCAAGCGCGACGCGGATGAAATCGCGATGCATTATCTCCGGCGCGTGCGTATTCCCGAACAGGCGGACAAATATCCGGGGCAACTCTCGGGCGGTCAGCAGCAGCGCGTCGCCATTGCGCGTGCGCTTTGCATGTCGCCGAAGATCATGCTGTTCGACGAGCCAACCTCGGCGCTCGATCCTGAAATGGTGAAGGAAGTTCTGGAAACGATGGAGCGGCTGGCGTCCGACGGCATGACCATGCTGGTCGTGACACATGAAATGGGGTTCGCGCGGCAGGTCGCGGATCGCGTGATCTTCATGGATCGCGGCGAAATCGTCGAAATGAACGATCCCGAGAGCTTCTTCACGAATCCGCGACATGAGCGCACGAAGCTGTTTTTGGGACAGATATTGCGATAGGTTGTCACCGGCTGGGATTATGGGAGCCGCGCATGAAAGTCTTCATCGCCGCCATTTTTGTTTGCGCTTTGCCTGCGACTGCTCTGGCTCAAGCCCGGCCCGAGACGACGCGGATGAGCTGCGCCGCCGCGCAATCTCTCGTTTCGCGCGCGGGCGCGATCGTTCTCAGTACGGGCGGTCCGACGTTCGACCGCTTCGTGCGCCATCGCGGCTTCTGCACGCCGAGCGAACGTACGGAGCCTGCCTTCGCGCGGACGCTGGACAATCCGCAGTGTTATGTCGGCGACCGCTGCCTCGAGAAGACCAACGAATTCGATCCGTGACTCAATCGAGAAATTCTTTGGTCCAGCGCGCGTAGTCGTCGTCGCGTGTGACGTCTTTCATGAGCTTTGCCGAGGCCAGAGTTGGCAGCGCCACGCCGTCGCGCTGCGCCTGCATGGTCTGGCGTATCGCCTCGACCGCAGCCATGAAGGGCTGATGGCCCATGAGCGCAATGCGCACGCCATGCGCCGCGAGAAACATTGCGTCGTCGATGTCCTTGCCGATGGCGCCGAGCAGGAGCGGAATACGCGCGACTTTGCCGAAGGCTTCGACTTCCGCCTGGCTTTTCAAACCCGTCAGAAAGACGCCGTCGCAGCCTGTGTCCTGGTAGGCGCGCAATCTTTCGAGCGCATCCTCAAGCCCGGTCATGGCGACAGCGCCGGTACGCGCGAAAATCTTCAGCGATGGATCGCTGCGCGCGGCAAGCGCCGCCTTCACTTTCCCCAAGCCTTCCTTCAACGGCAACGGCCGCGCGGCCTCGACGCCGAACGGGCGCGGAAGATCGGTATCTTCAATGGTGAGGCCGGCAACGCCGGCCGCTTCCAACTCCTCCACCGTGCGCATGACGTTGAGCGCATTGCCGTAGCCGTGGTCGGCGTCGCAGATCAAAGGAATCTGGCTGGCGCGGCAGATGCGCCGCGCCTGCGCGGCAAACTCCGTGAGCGTCAATAGAATGATATCGGGCGCGCCGAGAACGACGAGAGAGGACACCGAGCCCGCATACATGCCGGCTTCGAAGCCGATGCTCTCAGCGACGCGCGCCGAAATCGGATCGAAAATCGAAACCGGACGGATGCATTGATCGCCGGAAAGAATTTTGGCGAGGCGGGCGCGGGCAGGTGCAGGGTTCATCGGGTCCGATTTCTTTCTGTTGCGACCAGCGCAGCATCGCACGTCCGGGCGGGGAGGGGGAAGGTCGCAGCCTGTGCGCGGCGACACATTGCTTCGAAGCCTGTTGGCGCATGATCGTGCCAAGTGACCCGCAACCCGCTTGCGATGGAGACCGACATGCAAAAGCCGATCCTTACCCTTCTCGCCGCTTCGTTCATGGCCGCTGCCGCATCGAGCGCCGCGCAGGCGCAGGCGCGTCCCTTTTCTCTGGGACTACGTTGCGGCGATGTCGCCAATCTCGTGTCGCTGAACGGCGCGCGCGTCATCTCCACGGGCGATGGAACCTATGACCGCTACGTCGCGGCGCAACGCTATTGCGCGCGCGGCGAGACGACCAAGCCGGCGTGGATACCGACTGCGGACAATCCGCAATGCTTTGTCGGCTATACCTGCGAGCCCGTGTACGGCCGCGACCGGCGTTAGAGCATGTCCCGAAAAGGTTGAATGACTTTTTCGATAAGGACATGCTCCACTAGCAAGTTTCTAGAACCCGATCATGCCGACGCGCGTTAGCGTCACTTTCGCCATGACGCGCGCGGCATTGACGAGATGCCAAGCCGTATAGGCCTCGGTAAAACTTTCGTTCGACGACATGCCGTCGACGGGCACAATGACGTCGAAGCCGCGCAGCGCCGCCGAGGCGCCCGTATGCAGCACGGTGGTGTGCGCGGCGGTGCCCGTGAGGATGACGGCGGTAATGCCACGCGCCTTCAGATCTTTTTCGAGATCGCTGTTGACGAATTTGTCCGGACCCAGCGGCGGCAACACGGGCTCGCTGTCACGCGGCGCGATGCCGGGCATGATGTCGGCACGCGAGGTGTTCGCGACGGCGACGGAATAGATCACGGCCATGTTGCGGGCGCGCGCTTCGGCCAGCAATTTGGCGAGGCCGGGGATATTGGCCGCGCAGCGCGGGCGGCGCTCCTGCGAACAGGTCTGCGTGGTGAAATCGAACAGCAGCAGCGCGGTCTTCGCGGGGTTGATCTTCGCGGCTTTGAGCGCGGGAGCAGGGGGCAGTTTCACCTCGCTCCACTGCTCGATGACATTGTCGGCCATGGCCGGCGCCGGCAGCGCCAGTGCTATCGCCGCGGCGAATATCTTTCCGAGAATCCTGGCGCGCATGAAATCCTCCCCGATCCCCCGCCAGCTTGCCGCTGGCTGGAGCGAACTATAAGGCCGCGCTTGCGGGATGGCGAGGGTTGCGGGCGCGGCGGGGCTTCTCTAAAGCCGGGGCCTCATTCTCCGGGCTGAAACATGCAGGTTTTCCAGATCTTGTTCGACGTGGTGGCGCCGGTCTTTCTGGTCGCGCTCGTCGGCTATCTCTGGGCGCGCTCCGGACACAAGCTCGATTCCGCCTTTGTGGCGCTGCTGGTCAACACGATCGCGACGCCCTGCCTGATCCTCGACACGCTGCTGCGCACGGGCGTGACGGCGTCCGCACTGAGCCAGATGGCTGGTGTGGCGGCCGTCACGATGACGGTCACCTTCATTGCCGCATGGCTGCTGCTGAAGGCTATGGGCCTGCCGGTGAAGACCTATCTGCCGTCGCTGACATGGTCGAACGCGGGCAATATGGGCCTGCCGCTGTCGCTTTTCGCGTTTGGCGAAAAGGGCCTGTCGCTGGCCATCGCCTTCTTCACGGTTTCCTCGCTGTCGAACTACACGGTTGGTCTCGGTGTCGCGGCGGGCGGCCTATCCTTTCGCGAGATCCTGCGCATGCCCATCGTCTATGCGATCGGATTGGCGCTCTTGCTCATCATGACGGGCTGGCAGTTGCCGCTGTTTGCCGGACGCGCGGTGCAGCTTCTGGGCGGCATAGCCGTGCCGCTGATGCTGCTTTCGCTCGGCTATGCGCTGGCGACGCTAAAGTTCGACTCGCCGGGTCTCAACATCTTTCTTTCTCTCGCGCGGCTGATTGGCGGCTTCGCCATCGGCTGGGGCGTTGCGACGCTGTTCGGTCTTGATGGCGTTGCGCGCGGCGTCGTCGTCATCCAGAGCGCGATGCCGGCAGCGGTGCTGAACTATCTTTTCGCGGCGCGCTACGGCAACGATGCGCAGGAAGTCGCAGGCTTCGTCGTCGTCTCGACTGTTTTGGCGATGTTCTTCCTGCCGATCTTCTTGTGGACGGTCGTGTGAGTTACTTGCCTCGCACGGCAGGCGTGTCCCATCGCGTTTCGTCCTGCGGCAGTTTCGCCTTGTAGATGCGGCCCCAGCCTTCGCCGGGATCGACCGCGCCGCTACGGCAACGCAGGGCCGACAAAAGCTTTTCGCCGCGCTCGATGGCGATGCCGTCCATCTCGCGGCCGCGATAATAATCGCTGTAGAGCGTGTAGCTGATGTCGCCGATTTTGAAGCGGATATAATCGGTGCCGCCGCCGCTGTAGCCGGTCACGCCGCCGACATAGGAAGCCTGCGGCTTTGCGCCATCTTCGGGATAGCTGAGTTCGATCTTCTTGCGCGTGCCGAAGCGATAGATCAGCGCGCCCTCGTTTTCGCTTAAGTTCGCGCTGGCGCAGAGCGAAGCGATCTTGCCGCCGGTCGAGCAGGACCATGCCGGGACTTCGCCGGGTTTGCAGAGGTTCGGGCGCGTGTCGGCAGCCGCTACGGGCAGGGCGGCGGACGCGATCAGCAGGGAGGTGGCGATGAGGAATGAGCGCATGGCGGGCTTCTAGCGATGCTGGCGGGCGCGCGTGTGCGCTGGCGCACAGGGCAAGCGCCGATAACCCGCGACGCTTTCGCGTCCGGGGTGAACTTCATTTCAGTGCGCCTTTCTAAATGAGAGAGGCGCGGGATGCCGGACATTCTCCCGCTTCCGGGAAAATGTTGGGTAGAAGAACCGAAAGCGCGGAGAATCTCCGGCACCCGGCGGCGTATATCGCTTGCGCAACACACGCCGATTTTTCGCGCGGAGTTTTAGGCTTGCTTCGCATGTCCCCTGGATGGCTCGCACTTACTTCCATCCACTCTTGCCGATGACCTCTTCCCGGTATGCTCGATCCGTTTCCGCAAATCGGAACCCGGCCCGTTGCGAACCGCCTTGCGGGCGGCGCGCGGAAGAACTCCCGAACTGTTCCCGCCGGCACTGTGACGGGAAGGACCACACGACTTGGGCCACCATGACGAGCGCTGCGTGACGGCGCTGCAATCATGGCCTCCGCTCCCGGCCCGCCCGCTCTCACGCAAGAGCAGACCCCTCAGGCTGTAAGGCCGTTAGGCCGGGACGCGCGCAGTGTGCGGGACGCTTGGGGGGAGGGGGAGAAATTGTGGCGGCTCGCCACAATGTTTTTTTTGCGGGGTCGGAGAGGGCGCGGCCCTTCTTGACGATACGCGGTACGTATCATAACTTGAGACATGATCCGCAGCTTTGCCGACCGGGCGACGGAGCGATTTTTCGAAGATGGCCTTTGCCCGGCGCGCTGGCGCGCCTTCGAGCAATCGGCCTATCACAAGCTCGACGTTCTCGCGGCGGCGACTTCGCTGGACGATCTGCGCTCGCCACCGGGCAACAGGCTTGAAATGCTGAAAGGCGACCGCAAAGGGCAGTGGAGCATCAGGATCAACAGGCAATGGCGCATTTGCTTCCACTGGACCGATGAAGGTCCGGAGGACGTCGAAATCGTCGACTATCACAGGGGTTGAACATGGCGCGCATCCGCTCCCATCCCGGCGAAATTCTGAAACACGAATATTTGCTGCCGCTCGGCCTGAGCGCTCGGGCACTGGCGGGCGAACTTGGCGTTCCCGCCAATCGCCTGACGGAAATCATTCGCGGCCGGCGCGATGTCAGCGCCGACACGGCCATTCGTCTGGCGCGCTATTTCGGCACCGACCCGCGCTTCTGGCTGAACATGCAGGCGGCGCATGATCTGTCGAAAGCGGAAGCGCAGAACGATTATAAGGGCGTGAAGCGAAGGGCGGCGTGAGCTACAAGACCCTCATCCTGAGAGGCCGTGTAACGGGCCGTCTCGAAGGAAGAGGGATTGGCGCGAGCACCCTATCCCCTCGTCCTTCGAGACGCGGGCTGCGCCCGCTCCTCAGTATGAGGGGAGAGAGTAACTTTGGCGCGAACATCGAGTGCGTGACGCACCTGATGAGAAGTGGTGCTCACAATATCAACTTCACATTTTCCTATTTTGCAAAACGACCAGAAATTGTCGCAGTGATCCTGTATGGGTCTATGGCTTCGGCGACAGGCTTCAACTCGCCGGGTACATGCACGGGAACATCCTCATTTAAAAGCTTTGATCCGTCTGCACTGGTAATCAGAGTGAATAGTAAGTTCTTGTGAAAAAAAGCTTGGAACAACCCACCTTCGAAATCTGTCGCCAGGCTCATCCGATACTCAAATTGGCCCTCGCTGTTCCACTTGCCTTGCCTCAGAGATTCAATGTCGTTGAAAGCTATTTCAAGATGCGGAGCTCGATTTAATGCAAAGTCTACTTGGTTATGAATCGACACGATTGCCCCTCCATCGGTAGGCAGAGGCCGTCCCAAAAATTTGTAATGAAAGGCAAATGCCAATTTAGCGCCAAACAGTTGGCAGTGCATACGAGCGTTTGACCCAAATGTCAGCAGGTGGAAGTCGTCTGAGCCCAATGCAGCGCGAATTTGCCTTTTTATTATCTTATCGCCAGTACGCGGGCCCACCATTTCTTGGAATGTGCCTTTTGAATTGTTGTGAACCGCTTGAACAAGCTTACAGAAATCAGGGGCATCAACAATTTGCTCGGATTGATAGCTGGTTCTGCTCAATAGAGCCGTTACTTGCTCGCTTTTACTCGAAATTGAATTACAGGATTTGCAAGCTGGAAAAACGAAGTCGTCAGGTCGACTCCGCTTTATAAAGAATACTCTACTTGGGACATGGTCCTCGGTCTCTGCCAGTCGAATTCCACCGCAGAAGCAGCAATATGGGTGCTGGCGAAAAAACCTTTCTTTGCGTTTTTTTCCAGCACCCAAATGAGTTTGCCTCGACCTAGACTCACGAACACCCCGTCGTGCTGCCACACGTGTCGCACTTCAAACACGTCCCGTTCCGCACCAGCGTAAAGTTCTGGCACTCGGTGCAGGCCTCGCCGACATAGCCTTTCATGCGCGCCAGCGCGCGCTTGTCGGCCATGTCGTCACGCTTGGGAGTTGCCGCCGCATGCGTGCCTGCGGGCATGAAGTCGAGCGCGTCGATTCCGGCCGAGCCGCCGTCGCGATAGGCGGTGACTTCCGTTTCGGCGGGGCGCGCGTAGCTGACGACTTGCGTCGCCGCGCCATGGGTGCCGGTTGCCTTGCCCTGAATGAGCATGAGCCGGTCCTGCTTGCCGCGCACGAAGCCGGAGGAGACCAGCGGCGTTGCCGATTGCGGGGAGGGCGCATCCTCGCCGCCGAGTGCGGTGGAACCGATTTCCGGCGGCATCGCATGGGCGAGATCGTTGCGGCCGAGATAGCTGATGGCGAGTTCGCGGAACACGTAGTCGAGGATCGACGTGGCGTTCTTGATCGCGTCATTGCCCTGCACGAAGCCGGCCGGCTCGAAGCGCGTGAAGGTGAAGGCGTCGACATATTCGTCGAGCGGCACGCCGTACTGCAGGCCGACCGAGATGGCGATGGCGAAATTGTTCATCAAGCTGCGGAAGGCCGCGCCTTCCTTGTGCATGTCGATGAAGATCTCGCCGATGCGGCCGTCCTCATATTCGCCGGTGCGCAGATAGACCTTGTGGCCGCCGACGACCGCCTTCTGGGTGTAGCCCTTGCGGCGATCGGGAAGACGCTCGCGCTCGCGCATGCGCTCGACACGCTCGACGATGCGCTCGACGATCTTTTCCGAGACCGCAGCGGCGCGCATGGCGGCCGGGGCGCGGATCAACTCCTCGACGGCGTCATCATCCTCGTCGTCCTCGTCGGAGATGAGTTGCGAGTTCAGCGGCTGCGACAGTTTCGAACCGTCGCGATAGAGCGCATTGGCCTTGAGGCCGAGACGCCAGGAGAGCATGTAGGCGTTCTTGCAATCCTCGACGCCCGCATCGTTGGGCATGTTGATCGTCTTGGAGATCGCGCCTGTGATGAAGGGCTGCGCCGCCGCGAGCATGCGGATGTGGCTCTCGTCGGAGAGGTAACGCTTGCCGGTGCGACCGCAGGGGTTGGCGCAATCGAAGACCTTGTAATGCTCCATCTTGAGATGGGGCGCGCCTTCGAGAGTCATCGCGCCGCAGACATGGGTGTTGCAGGCCTCGATCTCGGCTTTCGAGAAGCCGAGGAAGGAAAGAAGCTCGAACGCCTGATCATCCATCTTGTCGGCGGGCACTTTCAGCACGTCGCGCAAAAAGTCTTCGCCGATCGTCCACTTGTTGAAGACGAACTTGATGTCGAAGGCGGACGCCAGCGACTTCTCTAGCATGTCGAGTTTTTCGTCGGTGAATCCGCGCGCACGCAAGGTCGTGTGGTTGATGGCGGGGGCCTGCTTCAGGCTCGCGTGTCCTACCGCGTAGGCTTCCATCTCGGCGATTTCCGAGGGCTTGTAGCCGAGCACCTTGAGCGCTTCCGGCACGGCGCGGTTGATGATCTTGAAATAGCCGCCGCCGGCGAGCTTCTTGAACTTCACGAGCGCGAAGTCCGGCTCGATGCCCGTGGTGTCGCAATCCATCACGAGGCCGATCGTGCCGGTCGGCGCGACCACGGTCGTTTGCGCATTGCGATAGCCGTGCTGTTCGCCGCCGGCGAGCGCGCGATCCCACGCGGCTTTGGCGCGGGCCGCGAGATCGGCGCCATTGTCGCCGAGGCGCGTCAGCGTGCCGTGATCGAGAGGCACCGGCAGGACGGCCAGCTTTTCGTAGCCCTCGCCATTGCCATAGGCGGCGCGGCGATGGTTGCGGATGACGCGCAGCATGTGCGGCGCGTTGCGCTTGTAATCGGGGAAGGGACCGAGTTCTTTCGCCATCTCGGCAGACGTCTCGTAGCAGACGCCGGTCATGATCGCGGTGAGCGCGGCGGTGATGGCGCGGCCTTCGTCGGAATCATAGCCGAGGCCGGAGGTCATCAGGAGGCCGCCGACATTGGCGTATCCCAATCCGAGCGTGCGGTATTCGTAGGAGAGTTTGGCGATTTCCTTGGAGGGGAATTGCGCCATCATCACCGCGATTTCGAGCACGACGGTCCACAGGCGCACCGTGTGTTCGTAGGCGGCAAGATCGTAGCGGCCCGTCTCGACATCGCGGAACTGCAGCAGGTTCAGCGAGGCGAGGTTACAGGCGGTGTCATCGAGGAACATGTATTCGGAGCAGGGGTTCGACGCGATGATGTCGCCTGCCGCCGGGCACGTGTGCCAGTCGTTGATGGTGGTGTGAAACTGGATACCGGGATCGGCCGACGCCCATGCGGCATAGGCGATCTTGTCCCAGAGGTCGCGGGCCTTGAGGGTTTTGTGGACCTTGCCGTCAGTGCGGCGCAGGAGCTGCCAGTCGCCGTCGTTCTCGACTGCGCGCAGGAAGTCGTCGGTGACGCGAACCGAATTGTTCGAGTTCTGGCCGGAGACGGTGAGATAGGCTTCGGAGTCCCAGTCGGTGTCGTAGGTGTCGAACTGGATGTCGACATAGCCCTGCTTGGCGAACTGGATGACGCGCTTGATATAGTTGTCGGGCAGCTGGTCGCGGCGCGCAAGCTTGATCGCCTTCTTCAGCACCGGGTTCTTCTCCGGGTTGAAGCAGTCGTCGCCCGAGCCTTCGCAGTTGACGCAGGCCTTCATCACGGCCTGCATGTGCTTCTTGACGATCTTCGAGCCGGTGACGAGGGAGGCAACCTTCTCCTCCTCCTTCACCTTCCACGAGATGTAGTTCTCGATATCGGGATGATCGACATCGACGACGACCATTTTGGCCGCGCGGCGCGTGGTGCCGCCTGACTTGATCGCGCCCGCCGCGCGGTCGCCGATCTTGAGGAAGGACATGAGGCCCGAGGACTTGCCGCCGCCCGAGAGCTTCTCGTTCTCGCCGCGCAGGCGCGAGAAGTTCGAGCCGGTGCCCGAGCCATATTTGAACAGGCGCGCCTCGCGCACCCACAGGTCCATGATACCGCCCTCGTTGACGAGATCGTCAGCGACCGACTGGATGAAGCAGGCGTGCGGCTGGGGATGTTCGTAGGCGCTCTTCGATTTCGTCAGCTTGCCGGTGAAGGGATCGACATAGAAATGGCCCTGTCCGGGACCATCGATGCCATAGGCCCAGTGCAGGCCGGTGTTGAACCATTGCGGCGAATTCGGCGCGGCGATCTGCTTGGCGAGCATGTAGCACATCTCGTCGTAGAAGGCCTGCGCGTCCTCCTCGGTGTTGAAGTACTTGCCTTTCCAGCCCCAGTAGGTCCACGTGCCCGCGAGACGGTTGAAGACCTGCGTCGCCGTGGTTTCGCCGCCGTAGCGCTTCTCCTTTGGCAGGGCTTCGAGCGCGGCTTCGTCAGCCACCGAGCGCCACAGAAAGGAGGGGACGTCGTTCTCCTCGACCTTCTTCAGGATGGCGGGCACGCCGGCCTTGCGGAAATACTTTTGCGCGATGACATCCGACGCGACCTGCGACCAGCTTGCGGGCACGTCGATGCCGTCGAGCAGGAAGACGACCGAGCCGTCGGGATTGCGGATTTCACTTTTGGCCTTGCGGAATTCGAGTTCCGCATAGGGCGACTGACCTGCTTTGGTGTAGCGACGTTCGATCCGCATATTCATCCCCGAATTGGCGCAGGCGCACGTCCTGCGTGAGGCCACGCTCGGCCCCGTCCCCCAGTTTGATTGTCCCTGAAACCTCGGCCGCCGTTACCGGCCTTTGCGGCCCGTCCGGCGTCCTGAAATCGTTTACGCGCGCTGTTGCCGTCTGTTGGCGGGCAGCCCGTCCGGGCGGCAGTTCAGCGTTAAGGAGAGAGTGCGGCGATTTCGGACGTTCGTCAAGATTTAGTATTGTGCTTGACGCGATACCGCAAAATGTTGTGGGGCGGCTGTGGAAAGCAGGGAATCGGCATCCGCTTAAGCCAAGTGTCTGACGAGTCGCGATTTTCGGCAAGAGGGCAACGCGGGCTTCGCCATAATTTCGGGCGAATCGGGCGGTTACCGCCTGTTAACAGTGTGCAGAACTTGTGGGACTTCCAAGGCCGGGACCCCAGCCCTTGTTGATGGCGGTGGATTTCGACGGGCGCTCGTTAACAGGCGCACGCCCGCCTTTTCAGCGGTTTGGCGAGGGAATCGCCGGGCGCGGTTGTCTTTCGACGCGAAGACGCGCGGCGGTTGAAAATTCGGCCCTGCAATTTGCCGCAGCACCCATTTTGCCGACTGGACTTCGCCCGGCGGCGCGGCCATAGTCCGCCGCGCTTCGGGCGGCCTGCGCCGCATCGCACCATTCTCTAGGCGATCCATTGGACGCCTGTTTCGGACGCCGACATGAAATTCCTGCTGCAGTTCTTCACCTGGTGGAGCGGCCAGACGCTCAATACGCGATTCCATACATGGCGGAATGGCGAAAAGGTCGGCGAAGACCAGTTCGGCAACGTCTATTACCGCACGATAGGCGGCAAGATCGACCCGGCTCTCGGCTTCGAGCGCCGCTGGGTGATCTATAACGGCCAGAGCGAGGCTTCCATGGTGCCGCCCGGCTGGTATGGCTGGCTGCATCACACGTCCAACACGCCGCCGACGCAGGAAAGCTACACGGCGAAAGAGTGGGAAATGCCGCATAT
Source organism: uncultured Hyphomicrobiales bacterium (assembly GCA_903847605.1). Classification (GTDB taxonomy): domain Bacteria; phylum Pseudomonadota; class Alphaproteobacteria; order Rhizobiales; family Beijerinckiaceae; genus Terripilifer. The sequence goes on from CAINED010000078.1 coordinate 20,832, forward strand.
TCCCAACATGACCGGCACGCCGGAAGCATGGCGTCCGCAGGGTTCGATGCTCAAGAGCGGCGTGCGTCCTGCGGCGACCGGCGACTATCAGGCGTGGACGCCAGGCTCGTGAGATTTTTCCCTCGCGCTGCGGCTGCGCTGACCCTTCCGCTCGTCTTCGCCGCCGCCCCGGCCTTCGCCCAGCCACGCGGCGACGCCTTCGCGGCGGCTTGCATGACCCGCAACAACATGACGGCGGCCATCTGCGCCTGCCAGTCGAAACTCGCGCGCGCCAATCTCGACCGGCGTGAGCAGCAGGCGGCGCTTCTGGCGCTGCGCGGCGACAAGGAAAACTTCGGCAAGCAGGTGCGTGCGATGGGGCAGGCGAAGGCGAAAACCTTCGAAGGCAAGATGGCGCGGCTTGGCCAGCAGTCCCGCGCGCAGTGCAAGTAGGCTAGGGTCAGCCCGAGTTACGCTCCCGCTGGCGTGCAGCGCCGCAACTCGAACATTTTCGCCATCTGCTGGCGCTTCGAGCCGGTCGGCGCTTGCAGGCCCTTCTTCGGATCGCGCATCTGCACGTCGCGCAGGGAAATGGAATCGCCGGATACCGTCAGCGTGATCGTGATGGTCGTTTGCGATAGCTCCTCGATTTTCTCAGCCGAGCGCGCCTCCAGCATCATGCGGGCGGAAGGTGCGAATTCGATTTCAATCGCCGATCCCTGGATTTCCATGGCGCGCACGTCGAGCACGTTGATTTCGCGGTTTTTGGAGCTCTGCACGAGCCGCTTGCGATCGAAACGCAGGGTGGGGCCGGAGCAATCGGCCCTGGCGCTCGCCAGACGCCATTGGCCCGCCAGCATGGGATGAACGGCCTGTTCCTCTGGTGTTTTCGGCTTGCAGGCCGAAATGGCAATGCTGAGCGCCGCCACGACAGGCAGGCCGATCCGGGCAATCACGACGCGCTCCATGCGATCATTATTTCCGCCAACGCTAGGCGCGAAACCTGAACAAAGTTTCACCGCCCGCCCCGCCGGCCATGTTCCCGCCGGGATTTTGGGGCAGTGAGGCTGCCTCATCGCGGGCTGACGTTTGCGCGGGGTTCGTGGTAAACAGCGCCGGGGAATGTGCCGCGGGAATCGCCTGCAGGGCGCGTACGAGGTCAGGATTTCATGCAACGGTCGATTTTTTCGCTGTTTTCGGGCGCGGCTGCGGGCGCTTTCGCCGTGCTGGCGTGCGGGCCCGCGCTGGCCGACAAGATCAAGCATCCCGTCGCCATTTTCGCCGGGCTCGACAAGATCACGGGCCGGATCATCTCTTTCGAGGTCACCGTGGACGAGACCGTGCAGTTCGGCTCGCTGCATGTGACCCCGCGCGTCTGTTACACCCGCCCCCTGACCGAAGCCCCGCATACGACAGGGTTCGTCGAGGTCGAGGAGGTCGAGAAGGAAAACCAGTACAAGAAGATTTTTACCGGCTGGATGTTCGCAGCCAGCCCCGGCCTCAGCGCCGCCGAGCACCCCGTCTATGACGTGTGGCTGACCGACTGCAAGGGCGGCAAGGAAGTCATCAAGGAAGTTCGCGCCGTCGAGGAAACGCAGCCGGACGGGCGTCCGATCACCTCGGCCCCGGTCACGGTCGGCCCCGCAGGCCGGCAGCCCGATCTCCAGCCCGGAAACCAGCCGCAGCGTCCGGGGCGGCCCGGCCGCGACCAGACCCTCCCGGGCGGTCCCTTGCAGGCGAACCAGCCGCCGCCCGCCGCTTTCCCCCCCGGACAGCCACTTCCGCCCGCCGCCATTCAGCCGCGGCCCGGGGCGCCGATCCCGCCGGCGGCCATTCCGCAGCAGCGGGCGCAGGACCAGCGGCGCGCGCCGACGCAATCCTTCTTCCCGCAATTCCCGACGCGTCAGGCGCCAGCCTCGTCCCAGCGCGACAACAGCTATACTTCCAACTGATCTGCGCTATCCTTCCTTCCCGAATGGAGGAATGGCATGACAACGACAGTGGCCGTGATCGCGCCGGGCATGATGGGCGCGGGAGTCGGCGGGCGTCTGGCCTCGAAAGGCGCACGCGTCGTCACCTTGCTGGAAGGGCGCAGCGCCGCAACGCTGGAACGCGCCGCCAAGGCCAACATGCAGGGCGTGCGCGAGGCGGATGTCGCCGAAGCCGACATCGTGCTCTCCATCGTGCCGCCGGGCGAGGCGCTGGCGCTGGCGCAAAGACTCGCGCCGTACCTGGCGAAATCCGGCAAGAAGCCTGTTTATGTCGACTGCAACGCGGTCAATCCCGAAACATCTGTCGATGTGGGGCAGGCGCTCGCCGGAACGGACTGCGGCTATGTCGATGGGGGCATCATCGGCGGGCCGCCGCGCGAGGGCTTTAGCCCCGTGATCTACGTTTCCGGCCGCGAGGCGGAGAAGGCGCTGGCGCTGAACGAATTCGGCGTCACCTTCCGCAAGCTCGACGACGTCATCGGCACCGCCTCGGCGCTCAAGATGTGTTACGGCGGCATCACCAAGGGCGTCACCGCCATCGCAACGACGCTGGCGCTCGCCGCGAGCCGTCACGGCATCGCCGATGCGCTGCGCGCCGAAATGGCGGCGAGCCAGCCCAATCTTCTCGCGCATTTCCAGCGTTCCGTGCCCGACATGTTTTCCAAGGCCTGGCGCTGGGTGGACGAAATGGAAGAGATCGGCGTTTTTCTCGGCGATCGCGAGGAGCGCGACATCTACGAGGGCATCGCCGGGCTCTACGATCGCCTCGCGAATGACTATGATGGCGGCAAGGAAGAGATCGAGGCGCTGGCGATGTTTTTCAGGAAGTGAGTAGCCGGTTCGCAGTTATTGTACGGTCTTGCGCAACAAGACCGTGTTGTCGAAGACGAGATTGATCGTCCATATCCAGCGGCTGCCGGCAAAGGCTTCCGGGAAACGGTAGTAGGCGGGAAGGCCCAAGATGCCGACATCCTGATCGGTGTATTCGAAAGCGCGCGGCCATTTCGAATCGTCGAACGTGCGCTGCATCCAGCCTTCAGGGATTGGATAATGAACGGCGTAACATTTGTCCTGACATGTCGGGAGCTTGGCATGCGGATGGATGCGGCCGAGTTGCGATGTGTCGTGGATGGCGCCGTATTCGGTAACCTCTGACGGCGAATTGAGTGGGCCAATATAAAACGACTGCGCCTTCCAAGAACTGTCGGTGACCGTTCCATCCGAGAAGCGCGCGATGAATCCGCCATCGCCGGAATGCCAATCGTTCTTCAGGAACACTTCCATGCCAAGACCGAGTTTGTCTTCCCAGTCCTGCGCAAGAACCGCAATCGTATAAGGCTTCTTCACGCGGAAACGCACCACATGAGAGTTGAAAGGAGTGAAGGGCGTGGCATCGACGCCCAGCAGCCTGCCGTTCACATAAAGCTCGAAGTAATTGTCAGCGACCATAAAGCCGGTGACGACTTCGCCATCGTTGTCGATGTCGATCACGGCGATCTTGCTCAAATCGACTTCCGCAAAATTGCGCGGCGTGACGCCGTTGCATTCGTTGTAGAGGTCTGGAAGTTTTGGCGCCGATTGATAATTGTTCGAAACCGGGACGGTAAGTGTCGCGCCATTCTGCGATGTAATTTCGCCCATCGGATTCTTGCGCAGATTCATTCCGGGCGCCGGGAACTTGCAGGGGGCGAGGTCTTCAACTGTCGTTCGCGCGAGGCCTTGCGTGATCATGCGTTGCGGCGGCGGGTTGACGTCGGGCAGGGGCAGTTTCGAAGGCGGGCGAGGGCGCGGCGGCTCTTGCTGCGCGCTGCCGGCCCCCGAAACTAAAGTAATGAGAACTGCGCCCAATGCACGTGCGAGGCCGGACTTCATAGCCATGAACGTATCTCCCCAATCGCGCAAGCGTAACAATTGGGAATAGCTCTTGTAAATTGCCTATGCTGTTTCGGTACGCAGAATTTCCTGCGCCTCTCTTCCGCTCATCCTCTTGTCCTTCGGCCAGCGCAGGAAATCGGCTTGCAGGCCGAGCGCCGCGTCGAGGCGGCGATGGTATTCGTCGCGCGAGATTTCGATGGCGCCGAGCGTTGCAAGATGCGGCGTCACGAATTGCGTATCGAGCAGCGCAAATCCGCCGTGAATGAGCCGCGCGGCGAGATGCACGAGCGCGACCTTTGACGCGTCGGTCGCGCGGTGAAACATGCTCTCGCCAAAAAACGCGCCGCCGATGCTCACGCCATAAAGGCCGCCGACGAGATTGTCGGCGTCATCGTAGCATTCGACCGTGTGCACGAAACCGAGGTGATAGAGCTGGCGGTAAAGCGTGCGGATGCGGTCGTTGATCCATGTGTCGCGCCGCCCTTTGCCGCGCGCCGCGCAGCCCTCGATCACCCCGTCGAAATCGCGGTCGACATGCACGGCGAAGCGATCCGAGCGCACGACTTTCGCGAGCGAGTGCGAAACGACGATGCCATCGAGCGGAAAAACGCCGCGCTCCTCGGGATCTACCCAGAAGAGGTTCGGATCGTCCTTGCTCTCGGCCATCGGAAACATGCCGATCGAATAGGCGCGCAGCAAAAGCTGCGGCGTAATCGGGGGCTGGTTCGCGGGCGAGGACATGGGGGGAAGAATAGCAGGGGCGGGCGGGCGCTGCATCCTTCCCCTTCAGGGGAAGGTGTCAGCCGCAGGCTGACGGAAGGGGTTAGACACGAAGTTTAGTGGGGAGCTTAGCCGCGCATCTGCGCGACTTACCCCATCCGGCGCTACGTGCCACCTTCCCCTGAAGGGGAAGGACGGCATTACCGCACTTACTCCATCCCGCCGGTCGCCAGAAACTTCTCGAGCCAGTGGATGTTGTAGTCGCCGTTCTGAATGTCGGCGTTGCGCACCAATGTGCGAAAGAGCGGGATCGTCGTGTCGATGCCGTCGACGATGAATTCGTCGAGGGTGCGGCGCAGGCGCATGAGGGCTTCGGTGCGGCTGCGGCCGTGGACGATGAGTTTGCCCACGAGGGAGTCGTAGTTCGGCGGGATCGTGTAGCCCTGATAGACGGCGCTATCGACGCGCACGCCGAGGCCACCGGGCGGATGGTAATAGCTGATCGTGCCGGGCGAGGGGCGGAAGGTCGCGGGATGTTCGGCGTTGACGCGGCATTCGATGGCGTGGCCGGAAAAGCGCACGTCGTCCTGCGTGATCGTCAGCGGCGATCCCGCCGCGATCTTGATCTGCTCGTTCACAAGGTCGATGCCGGTGTTCATCTCGGGGACGGGATGATCGACCTGGATGCGCGTGTTCATCTCGATGAAATAGAAGCGCCCGTCCTCGTATAAAAACTCGATGGTGCCGACGCCGAGGTATTGCAGGTCCTGCATCGCCTTGGCGACGACAGCGCCGATCTCCTCGCGCTCGCTGGCGTTGAGCGCGGGCGAGGGGCCTTCTTCCCAAACCTTCTGATGGCGGCGCTGCAGGGAGCAGTCGCGTTCGCCGAGATGAATGGCGTTGCCGCGCCCGTCGCCCAGAACCTGGATCTCGATGTGCCGCGGCTTTTCGAGATATTTTTCGAGATAGACGGCGTCGTCGCCGAAGGCGGCCTTGGCTTCCATGCGCGCGGTGGAGAGCGCATCGGAAAGATCGGCTTCGCTGCGCGCGACTTTCATGCCGCGGCCGCCGCCGCCGGCAGCCGCCTTCACGAGAACGGGAAAGCCGATATCTTTAGCGACGCGCATGGCCTCGTCGTCATCGGTGATGCCGCCTTCCGAGCCCGGCACGCAGGGGATGCCGAGGCGGCGCGCCGTGCGCTTGGCCTCGATCTTGTCGCCCATGATGCGGATGTGATCGGCCTTGGGGCCGATGAAGGCGATCTTGTGCTCGGCGCAGATATCGGCGAAGCGCGCGTTTTCCGAGAGGAAACCGTAGCCGGGATGGATGGCGTCCGCGCCCGTGATCTCGCAGGCGGCGAGCAAGGCGGGAATATTGAGATAGCTTTCGCGCGCGGCGGGCGGGCCGATGCACACGCTTTCGTCCGCGAGCTTGACATGCATGGCTTCGCTGTCGGCAGTCGAATAGACGGCGACGGTCGCTATGCCGAGCTCCTTCGCGGCGCGCATGATGCGCAGCGCGATTTCGCCCCGGTTCGCGATGAGGATTTTTTCAAACATCGCGGCGCTACTCGATGACCAGCAAGGGCTGGCCATATTCGACGGGCTGACCGTCCTCCACGTGGATCGCGATGACCGTGCCGCCGCGCGGCGCGACGATGTCGTTAAACGTCTTCATGGCCTCGACGAGCAGGATCTTGTCGCCGGCGGCGACGACGCTGCCGATTTCGACGAAGGGTTTCGCGTCCGGGCTGGGGCGGCGATAGGCGGTGCCCACCATCGGCGATTTCACGGTGCCCGGATGATCGCCGCTCTTGGGCGCGCCGGTCGCGGGCGGAGCGCCGGGGGACATGGACATCGACGGGGCAGGGGCGGCTACAGGCGCGGCCATCGGCCCGGACGCCAGCGTGACGTGCTGAACGGGCGCTTCGCGCTTCACTTTGATGCGCAGGCCGTCATGCTCGACTTCGATGCCGCTCAACTGCAGGCGCGAAACGATCTCCGCGAGCTTTTCAATCAGCGCGGGATCGATGCCGCTTTTGCCGTTGTCATCCTTGCTCATGTGTCAGCTCTTCTTGTTGGCCTCGCCGAGCGCGCAAAGCGCATCGAATGCGAGGTCGTAGGATAGAACGCCAAAGCCCTGGATCGTGCCTATGGCGACAGGGGCGATGTGCGAGTGATGGCGGAAACGCTCGCGCGCATGGGTGTTGGAGAGATGGACCTCGACCACCTGCGCGCCCGATCCCTTGATCGCGTCGCGCAGGGCGACGGAGGTGTGGGTATAGGCGCCGGCATTGAGCACCACGCCCGCCCCGGCCTTTGCCGCTTCCTGAATCCAGTCGACGAGGTCGCCCTCGTGGTTCGACTGGCGGAAGACGAGTTCGACCTCACGCGAGCTGGCGCGCTGGGCAAGGCGCTGCTCGACATCCGCGAGGGTCGTGCGGCCATAAATTTCCGGCTCGCGCGTGCCGAGCAGGTTCAAATTCGGGCCATTGAGGACGTGGATCGCTTTCATGCACACGACTGTCTGTGCCGCCGGAAGCCCGGCTGCGGAAAGCGCGTCTTCTAGACTGCTTCATCCCAACGGGAAAGGGCCGGTGGGCAATTGCTTCTGAATTGAGGCGAAGCCTGTTGATATCGTTGCCATTTCGGAAGGCGAGACGCGACGTTTTCAGGCTGCAGAAAATGGCGCAAAGATGTTCCCGACATTGCCTGTTGTGCGGCGGACGGTTTTTCGTCTATTCGGCTGCTGACCGTTTTGGTTGGCTTCACGGACTGATCCAGAGCAAGGCACGCAGCCGAAGAAGCCGGAATTCTCCAGTTGGGTTTGTTTTACGCGGAAAAGGGGGGAACATGAGTTACAAACTTGCGACCTATCAGTCGGCTGACGGGCCGCGCGCCGCCATGGTTCTGGGCGATCGCGTCATCGATATCGCCAAGGCCACGCGCACGAAGGCCGACGAAAGCGTCGCCGGCATCTTCATGGACTGGACGAAGGCGAAGGCGCGGCTCGACGCTCTGGCGAAGCGGCAGGGCCTAAAGGGCCAGCCGCTGTCCAAAGTGAAACTGATGGCGCCGATCCCGCTGCCGGGCGCGATCTATTGCGCGGGCTCCAACTATTCCGACCATTCCGCCGAAATGGCGCGCGCGCAGGGCCGCGAGCCGCCGCCGGATCCGCACACGCTGGGCCAGCGCTCCTGGCATTTCATCAAGTCGCCGCGCGCCGTGACCGGGCCGAACGCGACGGTGAAGCGTCCCGAGAAGTGCCAAAAGCTCGACTGGGAAGTCGAGCTTGCCGTCGTCATCGGCCGCAAGTGCAAGGACGTCTCGGAGAAGGACGCGATGAAATATGTCGGCGGCTACATGGTGGCCAACGATCTCTCCGGCCGCGACCTCGGCGACCGCAAGGGATTGCCGGCAGCCTTCGCCTTCGACTGGTTCGGCCACAAGTCCTTCGACGGTTCATGTCCGATGGGGCCGTGGATCGTGCCCGCCAAGGACATCAAGGATCCGATGAACCTGCGCCTCGAACTCGATGTGAACGGCGTTTCCAAGCAGGATTCGAATACCGGCAAGATGATCTTCAACATCGTCGAGCAGATCGCCGATCTCTCCTCGAAGATCACGCTGTGGCCGGGCGACATCATCATGACCGGCACGCCGCATGGTGTCGGCAATGGCCGCGGGGAATATCTGCAGCCGGGCGATGTCGTGAAGGCGCGCGTCGAGGGCATCGGCGAGATCGTCACGAAGATTGCTTGAGGCGAATTGTGAGTAGTGAGTAGCGAATAGAGAAGAGTGGCGACATTCTACTCGCTATTCGCCACTCGCTATTCGCTACCCAAAACCGATCGTCACGCCTTCCAGCGCAATCCCCTCGATTTTCGTCATCCATGTCTCGCCGGGCTTGACCGGGAAGGCGCGCGTAAGAACACCAGTGGTGACGATTTCGCCCGGCGCGAGCGGGGGATTGTGTTTGTCTTTCGCGAGCATCTCGACGAGGGCCTTCAGCGCCTTCAGGGGCGAGCCCAGCACGTTTGCGCCCGTGCCACGATCGATTTCTTCGCCGTCGCGATAAAGCGTGATCCTGAAAGTCGCTAGCTGCTCCACGAGCTTGTCGAGATCGAACTCATTGCTTGAGTGATGCGCGCCGATGCGCAGCGCGGCATGCAGGCCTCCGCAGGCGACCGTGTCGGCGGCGGTGAATTTCCAGCCGGGATAGATCGACTGCACGATTTCGCAGCCATGGGAAATCCACGCGATGTTCGAGAGCATTTCATGCTCGCTCATGTCCGGATGCAAGGGCTCGGCGATGCAAAGCTGTATTTCGGGCTCGATGAGGGGTTCGACGAATTCCTCGAGAAAAATCTTGCTGCGGTTGTAGTCGTCGCAGGCGCGCACGCGTTCCTCGAACATGTCGCCCCAAATCGGTTCGAAGACCTGATACTCGTCCCAGATGTTGGTGTTGGTAAAGCCGATCTTGCGGCCGACGTGCTTCTCCCCGCGCGCATGGCGCATGGCGCGGAGCTTCGCTATGGAGCGATAGGCCATCGCATTGTCGAAGCCTTCGATACGCTTCGAAAAGGGTTCGATCTGCTTGCCGGTATAAAGCGTCTCGAAAACCTCGCGGGCGATGGCGGACGATTGCGAAGGTTTCGCGGGCGAGTGCGTGTCGGCGGCGCTCATGGTCCCTCCAGAGTTCCCGAGCGCTCGACTATAGCATGAACCTGCGGGCCTGATCTATTTCGCCAGAAACTCCAGCACGCCCTTCTCGCTGGCTTCGCGCGTCTGGCCCGCGACGGGCATATCCCAGTACTGCACGTTGGGCAGGCACTCTTCCAGATAGCGCGCGGCCGAGGTCGCGTGGTTGTCGTCATTGCCGGGCACGACGAGGGCAGGGAGGTCGCATTGCATCAGGTCTTCGGGCTCGGCTCCCGGCGCTGTGTCGCGGTCGAAGAGGGTGCGGATCATGCCGGCGCAGAGCGCGCGGTAACGCGCATTGTCGAGTTTCACGTAATCGGCGGTGAAGGCCGCATCGTGTTTCAGCACGGAAGCCCAGGGGCCGCCGCGCGGATCGGCGTTGAAGGGCTTTCCGGTTTCCTTCACGAGATCGGCGACGGCCTGCAGACCGTTCGCCTCGACGAAGGCGAGATGCTGCGCCATGCGCTGATGCGATGATATCCGGTATTTCGCGCCGCCGACCGGCCACCACAGGATCATCTTGTTGACCCGCTCGGGCGCGGCAACGCCCATGGCAGCTACGGGACAGCAGCCCATGCAGCCGCCCATAATATGCGCCTTGTCGATCTTCAGATGATCCATGAGCGCGACGGCGTGCGTGACGAAGTGGTCATAGGTGACGCGCTCGATGCGCCCGCCCGACTGGCCGCATTCGCGCCGGTCGAAGACGATGCAGGTGTAATGCTGCGTAAGCCACTCCAGCGGTTTCACCTTGGCGTAGATGCCGAGGGCCGACCATTGCTCGATGGTGGCATTAAAACCGCCCGGCGCGAACATAAGCAGCGGCGGGCCGTTGCCCAAAACTTCGTAGCGGGTGGAAATGCCGTCACAGGTGGCGAAGGGCATGAGATTACCCCTTGATCTGCTTGCCGGCGCGGCAGTCTTCGGCGAGCGCTTTGAAGGCGTCGATGGTGCCCTGCGCCGTGTTGAAATAGGTGTCCGTCTTGGAGCCGATCCACTTCTCGCCGATGCCGAGAACGGTCTGGGCGAGGCGCACGCGGCCGTCGAGCCATGGGCCGCCGCCGAAGCCGCCGATGCACGGGATTTTCACCGCTTCCGTCACGGCCTTGCCGGCGACGGGGCCGGAGTTGGTGAAGTCGAGGGCGACCGCGCCGCAGGCTTCCAGCATCCTGGCTTCCTCGACCAGCTTTTCGGCGGCTTCCGACATCGCGACGGCGGCGGCCGAGTTCTGGGCGGAATAGGGGATGCCGTATTTCAGCGCCGTCTGCGGCGTGAGGCCGAACTGCGCGAAGACGGGGATGCCGGCCTGCGCCATCTCCTTGATGATTTCAGGGTGGTTCGCGGCGGCGTCGACCTTGATCATGTCCGCCCCGCCTTCCTTGACGATGCGCACGGCGGCTTTCATGGCGCTGGACAGGCCTTCCTGCACGGGGCCATAGGGCATGTCGCAGGAAACGACCATGCGCGAGGTCGCGCGGCGCACCGCCTTGCAGCAGACGAGGATTTCATCGAGCGTCACCTGCAGGGGATTGTCGTGGCCCCACAGGTTCGCGCCGACGCTGTCGCCGATCGAGACGAAATCGAGGCCGGCGAGATCGGCAAAGCGCGTTGTCGGGAAATCCCAGGCGACGACGCCGATGCTCTTGCGCCCGTCGCGCTTCATCTGCTGCAACAAGGGGATGGTGATCTGTTCGGCGGACATTGTGCCTCCCGGGGCATTTGTTTTGCTCGTGGTGCTTTTGCATCGGCGCGGGAATGACGTCAATTGTGGCGACGGCGTTTGCTATCGCACATTGGATGGAGGCATACAGGTCTAGGCTGCACTTGATTGGGTGCTTGCTGGAAGACCTTGGGATCATGACGATTGAGAATAAGGCCGCAATTTCCGACGAAGTGGTGACGCCGGCCTGGTATGCGAGGGCTGATTTCAAGCGTCGCGTTCTGATAACGCTGGCCGCTCTGGCCTTGTACCGGATAGCGGAAAATATACCGTTGCCTGGCATCGAACTGCCGTACTGGAAGGCCGCGCAGGCGAAGGAAAGTCTGTTCACGCTGATGTTCGCCCCGGATGACGTCTCCGAGCTTTCGATTATGGCTATGGGCGTGATGCCATTATTGATCGCGTGCGTCGCCTTCGAATTGCTTCGGTTGTGTGCGCCGTCGTTCTGGCACTGGCTCGAAGCAGCGCCCAAACGGCGCATCCGCGCGCAGGGCGCGCTTTATGTTTGCGCGCTCTTTTGGGCAGCATGGCAAGCTCCATCCGTCGCTGACGAAATACCGAATATAAACTCAGCGGACGATTTCTGGAGCTTTGTCATGATCGCCTCACTTATTGGCGGCGTTGCGCTTTCCATCGGGCTTGCGACATGGATCAACAGGGCGGGACCCGGGTATGGGATCTGGGTAGTTGCAGCCTTCGTTTATTGCAGCGATGGATTGAACAAACTTGAAGCTTCTGTGGTGCTACGCGATGCAACCGCCATCGAGCATGGCCTTATCTTCCTCACTTTCGTTGTATGCGCGGCTGTGATCGTAAAGATCGAGAGGGCACGGGGGTATTCCGGTGAAGCGGCGTCTGTCATGAATCCCGGAGGTTTCTGGCCGCCGCTCATGGCTTATCTGCTCGCAATGTGGATTGCAGCCATAGGACATGTTCTTGTCTATCCGTTTTTCGGCACAGACTATATCCTGGCTGCAAATTCCATAGAGCGATCCATCCGTTTCGGGGCAAGCGTGGTGTTGTCCGGTCTGTTCTTTTGGCGCTATGAAGCAATTGCTCGCAAGCACGGAACATATGCTGGCTCTGCCGGGCTGGCGCCCGACTGGGTGAAGTGTTGGATCCTGTTCAGCGCAATGTTCCTGGCCGAATTTTTGCTGGGGTATTTTGCAAGGTTGTCGCCTTTGATTGCTTCGGCAAAGCTGGCATTGATCGTCATCACTATTTTGCGCATCGCGAGCGTCAATCGCGGCCCGGTCGCCGAAGGTGACAAAACTCACAGCGGGCATTCGCGACTCGCGCGACAATGAAGCGGCAGATTTTCCAAGGAGGCGCATTATGTCAGACTTTGTCGCAAGCGAGACCCCCGCAGCCACCTGGCTGGCCAGCGCAGAATTCCGGCGGCGCTTGCTCGTCACCTTTTTGGCGCTCGCTGCCTTTCATCTCGGGCAGTTTCTGCCACTTTACGGCGTAAACAACGATGTGTGGCGTTCGATTTCGGCGGATGCGTCCGTGGCGAGCAGCGCTGGCTTGTCGCGCCTGTCGATTTTCTCTCTGGGCATCACGCCTTTCCTCAGCGCCGTATTGATCTGGGAAGTCTTGCGTCTGTGCATTCCGCCGCTGCGCCGTTGGGTCAATCGTTCGGACGAGGCGCGGACTGCGGTTCAACGCATCATCATCGGCGTTGCCTTGCTGTTCGCCATGTTTCAGGCGCGCGGCGTGACTGTCGCGATGACGCAGATCGACGGATTGGTGACCGCGCCCGAAACGATCTTTCAGCTAGTCGCGCGCACCGAAATGATCGGCGGCGCGCTCATCTGCATCTGGCTGGCGCGGGTGATCGACCGGCACGGGCTTGGCTCGGGCCTGTTGCTGATGCTGGCGACGATGGCGGGCGTTCAACTCGCCAATCTCTTCTCGGAACTCGGACAGACTTCCGCCATGGGCCGGACGCCTGAGGGCTATGGCTATCTGATCGCGCTCTATCTCATTCTCAGCATCGGTGCGCTGCTGTTGATGGACCGCCGGCGGCTGATCGGGGAGAGCGAACATCGTTTCAATCCCGGCGGTCCCTGGCCGATCCTGTTGGGGACAGCCGGATTCTCGGTGATGTTTTTGGGCTTTGCGCTGGCGGTGTATGGCTTGGGCTTCCGGGTGAGCCTTCCGGACTCCCTGCCGCAAATCGGTTTGGCCGTCATCGCTGTGCTGACGATCGTGTTCGGAGTGCTTTTTGGATTGGCCCAATGGGACGAGAGCGGGCGGACGGGTTCCGCGCAACGCGCCCTGTTGCAAGGCGCCGCCGCCGGGGCGGTTCTGGCGGCGATCTGTCTGGCCGGGCAATTCCTGCTTTATGCCGGCGAGTTGCCCATGCTTCTGGAGGGCGCCAACATCGCCATCCTCGTGGTCGCCATCCGCCGCATTTTCGAGCCGCCCGCCGCGCTTGCCAATCCGCTTTGACGTCAAAAGCCAAGCCGTATAACGACGCTGCCTGACGCGAGGCCATGCTCGCATTTCCCGTGGAGGCAGCCATGAACCGCAGCACGTCGAAAATTCTCACCACCCATGTCGGCTCGCTGCCCAACCTCGTCGAACTCGACGAGAAAGCCGCGAACTACGATGCAACCCTGCGCGCGGCTGTCGGCGATGTCGTCGCGAAGCAGCGCGATCTCGGCATCGATATCGTCAACGAGGGCGAATACACCAAGGGCGGCGACTGGCTGTCGTTCGTGGAAAGCCGCTTTTCCGGTTTCGAGGCGCGGGATTGGCCGGAGGGCGAGAAGCCCTTGCTGGCGCGTGGAAAGGACCGGGAGGATTTTGCGGCTTTCTATCAATACGCGGCCGAGAAGGGCATTCTGTTTTTCAATCCCGGCGGGCAAATCCAGCACGCCAAGCGCAAGATCTGGGTCTGCACCGCGCCGGTGAAATATTCCGGACAGGAAGAGCTGAAGCGCGAGATCGAGATTACGAAAGCGGCGGCCGGGACAGACAACGTGTTCCTGACGTCGACCGCGCCGGCGAGCATCGAGCCCTACAGGCGCAACGAATTCTACAAGACCGAAGAAGAAATGCTGTTCGCGCTCGCCGATGCGCTGGCGGTGGAGTATCGCGCCATCGTCGAGAGCGGGCTCATCCTGCAGATCGACGACGCCTGGCTGCCGGCGCTTTGGGATCGCATCGGCATGCAGATGGGCATGGAGGCTTTCCGCAAATATTGCGCGGTGCGCGTCGATGCGTTGAACCATGCGCTAAAGGGGCTGCCCGAAGAGCGCGTGCGCTATCACCTGTGCTGGGGTTCATGGCACGGGCCGCACGCCTACGATCTCGAACTCAAGCACATCGTCGATCTCATGCTCGAAGTGAAGGCGCAGGCCTATCTGATCGAAGGCGCGAATGCGCGCCACGATCACGAATGGCAGCTTTGGGAAACAGTGAAACTGCCGAAGGACAAAATCCTGATCCCCGGTGTCATCGCCCACGCGACCGACACGATCGAACATCCCGAACTCGTGGCGCAGCGCCTGCAGCGCTATACGAGCGTCGTCGGACGCGAGAACGTCATTGCCGGCGCAGACTGCGGCTTTGGCGGGCGTGCGCATCCGCAGATCGCCTGGGCGAAGCTGAAGGCGATGTGCGAGGGCGCCGAGATCGCCAGCCGCAAATTGTTTGGCTAGACTGTCCCCAGGGACAGCGCGGCGCGTCAATGACGGGCCGTGCGAGAAAGAGTGGCAAGCGGACGATCCGCTTGTCCGCCGGTTGGGACACACCCTCGGAGGGGAAACATGACTGTATTTCGCAAGACGCTGGCGGCCTGCGCCGCGGCTATGACGCTCGTTTTCGCGCCGGTCACGCAGGCGCAGGAGAAATTGCAGATCGTGATCTTCGGCTGGCCGTCGCTTGGCGCGATCCTGCCGCCTGTTATCAAGGCGCACAAGCTTGACGCCAAGCTCGGCATGGACGTCGAATTCGTCGAGCGTACGCCCGACGCCTATACGGCGCAGTTCAATTCCGGCGAGTTCAAGGTCGGCGGCAGCGCGGCGCTGCTGACGGTGGGACTTGCGGACATTCGCGGCGTGAAGGTGTCGTATCTCTTCAACATCTTCGATTTCTACGGCACCATCGTCACATCGACTCCCGAAGTCAGAACGCTGAAAGACCTCGAGGGCAAGACGCTTGCCGCCGCGCGGGCCACAACGAATTTCATCATGGCGAACTGGTTCGCGGCGCAGCAGGGCCTCGACATGAAGAAAGTGTCGGTGGTGAACACGGCGCCTGCGGGTCTTGTCGGCTATGCGCTCGCCAATCGCGCCGAAGGCATCCAGGTGTGGGAGCCGGCGCTGACGACGCTGCGCGCCAAGAACCCCAATATCCGCGTACTCGATCTCGACATCGCCAATCAGTGGACGAAGTTCGCTGGCAGCGCCAACGTGCCTTATCTGGGCCTCGCCGCGCATATCGACTGGATTCAGAAGAACCCGGCGAGCGTGACAAAGCTGTGGCAGATGCACAAGGAAGCCGCGGACTGGCTGCAGGCCAACCCGGACGCCGCCGCGAGGGTTATCTTGCCGAAAGGCAGCGCCGAAGACATCAGCGGCCTCGTGGCGCTCATCAAGGCGAACGACAGGCTCGGCCTCAACATGAAAAGGGCCGGCGATATCCGCAAGGAAATCGAGCAGGTCTACAAGGCCGGCCGCTCCATCGACTATTTGCCGAGCGATCCGTCGGCCGCGTCGATCTACGCGGGCAAGTGACGGCGTAAATGGCCGCTGGCAAGACGAAGTTTACGAACACGGGGATCGGCAAGGCGCTTGTCGTCGCCCTGCCTTTCGTGGTGCTGGCGTCGATCTGGGAGGTCGCCTCCTGGAACGTGCCGAAATTCCTGGTGCCGCCGGTTGCCGACATCTTCTGGCGCACGCTTGAAATCATCATCGACTTCAGCCTCCTCAGGGATGTGCTGGCGACGGCCGGGCGCATCATGGCGGGCCTAGTCGGCGCATTCGTGGTTGGCGGGCTGCTCGCCGTGGCGATGCAGAAATCGGCGATCGCGGATCGCTTTCTCGGGCCGGTGCTGAATTTTTTTCAGGGCATTCCGGCGTTGAGCTGGGTCGTCTTTGCGATCATCTGGTTCAAGCACATCGAGGCGCGCATTCTCTTCATCATGGTGGTGACGGCGCTGCCCGCCTTTGCGTTTCAAATTCTCGGCGCGTTGCGCGCCATGTCGAAGGATCTCTTCGAGATGGTGCTGTCCTTCCGCCCGTCGCGAATGAAGATGTTCCGGGTGATGATCCTGCCGTCGATCCTGCCGGAAATCCTGACATCGTGGCGCGTGAACATCGGCAATGCCTCGCGTGTCGTGGTGGTGGCCGAACTCGTCGGCGCGACAGGTGGCGTCGGCTACAGATTGCTCGAACAGCAGCAGAAGTTCGACATGGCGGGCGCCATGGCCTGGACGCTGCAACTCGTGATCTTCGTTCTTGTCACGCAGCAGATCATCAATCTCATCGAGACCTGGGCATTCAAGTACCGCGCGCAGTCGGAGCGTTCGCTGTGAGCGTGGAAATCCATTTCGACGGCGTCTCCAAGTATTTCGGCGATTTCTGCGCGGTCGAAAATCTTACCCTCGACATCACGCGCGGCGAGATGGTGGCGATCCTCGGCAAGACCGGCTGCGGCAAATCCACCATGTTCAACATGGTCTCGGGCCTGCAGGAGCCGTCCTCTGGCTCGGTGCGCGTGCAGGGACGCGATCCCTTTCGCGAGTTCGACTGGTTTCGCGGCAAAATCGCCATCGTCTTCCAGAACGACCGGCTGTTGCCGTGGCGAACGGCGGTCCAGAATGTCGAACTTGGCCTCGAAATGCTGGATGCGCCGCCCGCGATCCGCCGCGAAAAGGCCATGGGATGGCTCGCGCAGCTCGGCCTCAAGGGGCACGAGAACGATTATCCGCACGCGCTCTCCGGCGGGATGCGCCAGCGCGTGTCCATCGCCCGCGCCTTCGCCACGGACGCGCCGATCCTGCTCTGCGACGAGCCGTTCTCGGCGCTCGACGAAATCACGGCCAACAGGCTGCGCGACGAGTTCGCTGCGCTCGTCGCGGAGAACGGCAAGACCGCCGTCTTCATCACCCATTCCATTGGCGAGGCGCTCAAGATCGGACGCCGGATCGTCGTGCTGCGCCGGCCCGCGCGGATCGCCCTCGACGAAATGCCGCCTGCGAACATGAGCCGGGACGAGGCCGACGCCATCCGCGACCGGATACAGGCCGTGCTGTCCGAGTGAGATTTTGCTGATTTTGCTCACGCAACAGGCGTGCGCGCCGGCGTGTTTTCAGGTAAAAGGCCTTCATTCGCCCGCCGGAAGCGCGGGAAGCGGGAGGCATTGATGGCTGACGATGTGAAACTGGCGCAGGCCGAAAAGTTCGATGTGGGCGGCGTCGAGATGCTCAGGCCCTTCTGCATCCGTCGGCTCGGACATTTCGGCATAGATGTACATGACGTCGAGATTTGCCGCGATTTCTACGAGCGGTTGATGGGCATTCGCGTCGCCGATCCGCTCGATCTTGGCGGCCGCCTGCCTCCGGAGGAGAAGGACGCACACGGCTCGACGGTCGGCTATTTCATGCGTCACGGCACGGACCACCACTCCTTCGTCATCTTCCCGCGCCGGGTGCGCCAGCGGATCATGGGCAAGCGCGCCGAGGACATGACCGTCAACCAGATCACTTGGCAGGTTTCGAGCCTGCGCGAAGTGGTCAGCGGCAACAGCTGGCTCAAGGACCGTATTCGCGTGGTGCGTACCGGCCGCGACATGCCCGGCTCGAACTGGCATTTTTATCCCGTCGACCCGGCGGGCCACACGAACGAGCTCTATTACGGCATCGAGCAGATCGGCTGGGACGGGCTATCCAAGCCCAAGCTCATGCACCGCAAGCATTACGACAAGCCGCCGGAACTGCCGCACCGCTCGGAACTGGCGGAGATCGAGGAGGGTATCGCTGCCGGCGTCGATATCCGCACGGGCGTGCGCCCGATCGAGCGCCTGCCGGAAACCCACGATGTCGGTGGCATCCTCATGGGCCGCCCGTTCAAGGTGGTGAAAATCGGGCCGGTCCGCATCTTCGTGCCGGACATGAATGAAGCGCTGGGCTTCTATCGCGATACGCTGGGACTCACAGTGACGGAAGAGGTCACCTACAAGGGCCACACCTGCTACTTCCTGCGCGCCAATACGGAACATCATTCGCTGGCGCTTTATCCGAAGGCGCTGCGCGCCGAACTCGGCGTCTCCGAGCATACGAGCCTTCTCTCCATCGGCATGCAGGTCGGCTCCTACGAGCAATTGGTGCGCGCGCGCGCCTTCCTGAAAGAGCAGGGGCAGAAGATCGTGACCCTGCCGCAGGAGCTGTTCCCGGGCATCGAGCACAATGCCTTCGTGATCGATCCCGATGGTCATCTCGTGCAGCTCTATTTCGCGATGGAGCAGGTGGGGTGGGACGGCAAGCCGCGTCCTGCGGCGCTGCGTCCGCGGATCGACAACGAAAATTGGCCCGAAAAGCTTGTGGCTAGCTCGACAGCCTATGCGGGAGAGGTTTATCTCGGGCCGTGGAATTGATGACATCGAACTAACAGACAGAAGGAAAGCATCCGTGAAGTTTCTGACGTACAAGGCTGGGAAAAATTTCAAGGTTGGCGTTCTCGATGGCGACAAGGTTCTCGACCTTGCCAAGGCCTCCGAGAAGTTCGGCAAGGCCGTTCCGGGCACGATGCGCGAGATCGTGGCGTCGGGCTCGAAGGCTGTGAACGCCGCCAAGGCGCTTTTGAAGGCGGCGCAGAAGGAGCCGAAGGGCCTCTTCACCGACGTCGCCAAGGTGAAGATCGCCGCGCCGTTGCAAGACCTGCGCAAGAACGTGTTCTGCGTCGGCCGCAACTACAAGGCGCATATCGAGGAAATGGCCCACGCGATGAACCGCGAGGTCAGCTATCCCAAGGTGCCGGAATTCTTCTCCAAGCCGCCATCAACCGTCGTCGGGCACGAGGACGATGTGAAGGCCCATGCCAAGCACACCAAGCAGCTCGACTATGAAGTCGAACTCGGCGTCATCATCGGCAAGGGCGGCACGGACATTGCCGCGGCCAACGCGCTCGACCATGTCTTCGGCTACACGGTCATCAACGACGTGACGGCGCGCGATGCGCAGCGCGCGCATGGCCAGTTCTTCAAGGGCAAGAGCTTCGACACCCATTGCCCCATCGGCCCTGTCATCGTGACCAAGGACGAGTTCGGCGACCCGGCGAACCATCGCCTGACGCTGAAGGTCAACGGCAAGATCCGCCAGGATTCCTCGACCTCGGACCTCTATCACAACGTGCCGAAGATCATCGAGGCGCTGTCGTGGGGCCTAACGCTCGAGCCGGGCGACATCATCGCCACGGGAACACCCTCGGGCGTTGCAGCAGGCATGAATCCGCCGGCCTTCATGAAGAAGGGCGATACGGTTGAAGCAGAGGTCGAGGGTATCGGCGTTCTGCGCAACAAGATCGTGGATTGAGTGGCAATACCCTCCCCCTTGTGGGGAGGGTCGACGCTGCGAAGCAGCGGCGGGGTGGGGGTTGCGCCGAAATTGCAATCGATCCGTTTGTGCGACCCCCACCCCTAAATCCCCTCCCCACAAGGGGGAGGGGACTTGAATCCCGGATCGGCTCCGCCGTCCGTGATCACATCGCACTGACAGGGAGCCTGCCATGACAATCGATATGCACGCGCACTGGATGCCCGAAAAGATGGTCGATGCTCTTCGTCAGCGCAGCGAAATTCCGCGCATCGAAAAGCGCGACGACGGCAAGGAGTATCTGATCTCCTCCTTCACGCCGACGTTGATGCCGGGCCGCGAGGATATCGAGACGCGCATTGCCGCCATGGATCGCAACAATGTGCGCAGCGCTGTCCTGTCGCTGACCGGCGTCTATGGCATCGAGCGGCTTCCCATCAAGGACGCTCTGCCGCTCTGCCAGGTTTATAACGATGCGGTCGCCGAAGCCTGCGCCGCGCATCCCGGCCGGCTCTATGCTTTCGCTGCTTTGCCCTGTTCGGACATGGGCGCGATGGTCGAAGAGTTCAATCGCGTGATGAAACTGCCGGGCATAGTCGGCGGCCTGCTGCAGGGCGATGGCTTCCTGTCGCGCAAGCGCGCGGAAATGTATCGTCCGCTGTTCGAAGCTGCGAACAAGGTCAACGCGGTCTTCCTCGTGCATTACGGCAAACTGCCGAACGATCCGGAAGCGCCCAAGCCCGACACGTCCGACAACGCGCATTCGCGCGTCGGTACGCTCGACATGCAGTCGCGCATCTCCTCGAACATGCTGACGTTCTGCATGACGGATTTCCTCGAACTGTTCCCGAACGTGACGGTGCTCTCGCACAATCTCGGCGGCAACATTCCCTTCGAGGTCGAGCGCCTCGATCACCGCTCACTGATCGATCGCCCCAACGACGTGTTGCCCTCAAAGCGCATCCGCGATGCACGCGTCATCGTCGACTGCAATTCGCTCGGCGCGAAGTCGATCGAGATGGCCTATGACGTCTATGGTCCCGGCCGTATTGTTTACGGCTCCGATGGCACCGATTTCGGCATGGACTGGACCAACAAGGCCATCTCCGATGCCCGCATTCCCGACAGCGAAAAGGATTCGATCCGCTTCGGCACAGCGCTGCGTGCTCTGACACGCGCCGGCGTGCAGATGTCGATGGCGGCGGAGTAAGTTTGAGGGCATGGGGGAGTTAGCATGAAGGTGAGTATCCGGCGCGCGGCTGCGCTCGCAGCGGCGTCAATCGTCTTGTGCGTCGCGAGCAGTTCGTCCTTCGCGCAGCAGCGCAAATGGGGCGCTGTCGCCTATACATCGGGCGCGGTCAACTACTACTCACGCTGGAATCACAATTCGGAATCCGAAGCCTATGCAGAAGCAATGAGGCGATGTGGCGAGCGCAATGCCGGGCGCTGCGAGATCCAGACATTTTCAGGCGACAATTGCCTCGGACTCGTTTCGGGTATGCGTGGCGGCAACCGCTATGCCTATTGGACCCGCAACGCCGGTTTCCAGAGAACACGGCAAGCGGCGCAGAATGCCTGCACCACGCAGGGCTATCAACCCTGCAACATCCGCACGATCGTCTGCGCTAACGGCATGCACTGACCTGAGCGGGATTGCTCAATAGGACTTGGGCAGTCCCAGCGCTTTCTCTGCGACGTAATTCAGGATCATGTGCGGACTGACAGGCGCGATGCGCGGGATGAGCGACTCGCGCAGATAACGCTCGACATGAAATTCCTGTGCGTAGCCCATGCCGCCGAGAGTCATGACGGCAGTCTGACACGCCTCGAAGGCGGCTTCCGCCGCGAGATATTTGGCAGTGTTCGCGGCAAGCCCGCAGTCTTCGCCGGTATCATAAAGAGCCGCGGCTTGCATCGCCGCGAGATTGGCGGCTTCGATCTGTATCCAGCATTTGGCAAGTGGGTGCTGGATGCCCTGGTTCTGGCCGATCTTGCGATCGAAGACGATACGTTCGTTCGCGTAAGCTGCCGCGCGCCGCAAGGCTGCGCGGCCGATGCCAACAGCTTCCGCTGCGATCAATATACGCTCGGGATTAAGACCGTGCAGAATGATGCGAAAGCCATCGCCTTCAGGCCCAACGCGATCTTCAACGGGAATGCGCAGACCGTCGATGAACAACATGTTCGAGTCGATGGCATGGCGGCCCATCTTTTCGATTTCGCGGACTTCGACAAAGCGCCTGTCGAGTTCAGTGTAGAATAGCGAGAGACCATCGGTTTTACGCGTAACGCTCTCGATCGGCGTCGTGCGCGCAAGGATCAGCATTTTGCGGGCGACTTGTGCTGTCGAAATCCAGATCTTGCGTCCCGTAAGCACATAGTGATCGCCATCGCGGTGGGCTTGCGTGCGGATGCGCCCGGTGTCGAGACCGGCATCGGGCTCCGTAACGGCAAAGCAGGCCTTATGCTCGCCGCGTATCAGGGGCGGGAGTATGCGCGACTTCTGTTCGTCCGTACCGAAAACGACAACGGGATTGAGGCCGAAGATGTTCATGTGCACGGCCGATGCGCCGCTCATGCAGGCGCCGGATTCCGCAATCGTGCGCATCATCACCGCGGCTTCGGCGATGCCTAGACCGGAGCCGCCGAATTCCTGGGGCATGGCGATCCCTAGCAAGCCCGCATCGGCAATGGCGCGATAAAAGCTTTCGGGAAAGTCGCCGCTGCGGTCTATGTCCAGCCAATAGCCATCGGGAAAATTCGCGCAGATACGCTCGACGAGGTCGCGGATTTCGCGTTGCGTTTGCGAAAGCGTTTCGAGCATGAACTCTCCGGAATTTGGCGGCGCCAAAACTCAGCCCACCGCTTCCTTCACAAATCCCGCAATCTCCTCGCGCGTCGGCGTGTAGGGCGAAGTCAGGTTGAAGCGGTTCTGCCATGTGGAATCCACGGCTTCCTCGAAATTCGCGATCGCGCCGTAGCCGTAGGATGAAAGCGTTTTCGGCAGGTCGAGCTTTTCGTTGAGCGCAGAGATGGCGTCGGAGACGCGGGAACGCGGCTCGAGGCCGAGGGCATCGGCGATGGCGCGCATCTTTTCGGGCACGCGCGCTTCGGCAAGGCGCATCGCCGGCGGCATGGCGATCGCGACGAGCGTGCCGTGGTGAAATCCGCGATCCCCGAAGACGCCCGCGAACGCATGAACGGGACCGAGGCCCTTGTGGATGCCCGCGCCGCCGGCGACAGCCGCCATCAGCATGTCCGCGCGGGCCTCGCGGTCGTTGCCGTTCTTGTAGGCGCGCACGACGCTGCCATGGGCGCGCTTCATCCCCTCCAGCACGAAACCGTCGATGAAGGGCGAGGGCGTCTTGGCGAGAAAGCCTTCGATACAATGCGAAAGGGCGTCGATGCCCGTCGCCGCCGTGAGGCGCGGCGGCAAGGTCAGCGTGAGTTCGGGATCGCAGATGGCGACGCGCGGGATCGACATCAGGCTCGCCGTCCCGACGGCGCGCGTCGTCGCAGTCGGGTGAATGCCGCTGCCGGTCGAGACTTCGCTGCCCGAGCCGGCCGTCGTCGGGACAGTAACGATGGGCGCGAGCACGAAGTTGATGCGCTCGGGATGGCCCATGTACTCGGCGACCGGCTTGCCAGATACGACGCAAATCGCGGCCGCCTTCACGGTGTCGATCACCGACCCGCCGCCGAGCGCGACAAAGCCATCGCAGTGATTGTCGAGATAGGCCTTGGCTGCAGCATCGACGCCTTCCGCCGTCGGATTTTCCGGCACATCGGGATAGACGAAGAAATCGACGCCGGGGTTGGACTTCACGACATGATCGATGGCGCCGGCCGCCTTCAGCCCCTTGTCCGAAGCGAGCATCGGCCGCTTCACGCCGAGCCAGCCGAGTTCCTGGTCAAGCTTCGCGATGGCGCCGAAATCGAAGACGATCTTGGGCAGATGAAATTGCATGCGGCGTTCTCCCGGGCTACCTGTTCGCTTCTCGACAGCGGCGTTATCGCCCTGTCTTATGCGGGGTGGGGACGGTTGAAAAGGCAGCGCAGCCATGCCGGGTATTGATGGGTTGCGCCAGCGTGCGGGCCGCTATCTTCCCGCGCTCCTTTTCGCCCCGCTCCTATGGCTGGTTTTCGTGCCGGTCGCGATCCTCATCGTCAGCGCCTTCAAGCCGACCGGATTCCTGTTCGATCCCGGTTACACTGCAGATCATGTGCGCGATGTCTGGCTGACGGGCGAGATCTGGCGTCTGATCTGGCAATCCCTGATCTTCGCGGCGGGCTCATCGGTTCTGGCGCTGTTCGCGGGTGGATTTCTCGCCTGGCTGACGGAGCGCACGGATGTGCCGGGCGCGGGCGCGATGCGCGCGGCCATGCTGCTGCCGATGGCCATGCCGCCCTTTCTGCTGGCGATCGGCTGGATCATGCTGGCGAGCCCGCGCACCGGGGCGCTGAATGCCGCCGCGATGAACTGGTTTGGGCTGAGCTTCGCGCCCTTCAACATCTACAGCATGGGCGGCATGATTTTCGTCGAGGCGCTGGCGCTGACCCCCTCGGCCTATCTCATCATGGCGCCGGCCTTCCGCATGATCGACGCCAATCTCGAGGAAGCCGCCCTGATGGCGGGCGCAAGCCGCTGGCAGGTTCTGACACGCATCATCCTGCCCGTGATGACGCCAGCCATCGCGGGCACAGCGATCTATCTTGTCGTCATCAGCCTCGTTGTCTTCGATGTGCCGGGCACGATTGGCATTCCCGCCGGCATCAAGCTGCTGGCGACACATGTCTACGATCTCCTGAACCACGCGCCGACCGGCCTGCCGGATTATGGGCCCATTGGGGCGATCGCGATGGGGATGATGCTGACGCTCGTCGTTCTGTCGCTCGTCTATCAGCGCATGATGAAACGGGCAGGGCGCTTCGTAACGGTGACCGGAAAGGCCTCGCGCGCCCGCGCCTTTCCGCTCGGCGGCGCGCGCAAACTGCTGGCATGGGGCGTGTGGCTGTTTCTGGCTGTCACTGTCGCAGCGCCGCTGCTGGCGCTGGCGTGGACGAGCCTGCTGCCGTGGCAGATGCCGCTGAATGCGGAGAGTTTCGCGCAATTTACTTTAGCCAATCACGGCCTATTTCTGCGCGATCCGGCGCTGCTCAAGGCGATCTGGCATTCCCTCGTCATTGCCGTGGTCGCCTCGACGTTCACGGCAGTTCTGGCCTTGCTCACCTCATGGGCCGTCGTGCGGGCGAAGGCCCCGGGCGCGGCGCTGATGGACATTCTCGCCTTCCTGCCGCTCGCCTTTCCCGGCGTCCTGATCGCGACGGCGCTGATTTATGTCTATCTCACGGTCAAGCCATTCCCTGTTTATGGGACGATCTGGATCATCACGATCGCGCACGCGACTGTATATTTGAGCTATGCCTCGCGTGTGACAAATGCCTCTGTCGCGCAAATGCATCCGGAACTCGAGGAAGCTGCGCGGATGAATGGCGCAAGCTGGCTGCGGACAATGTTCAGGATCGTCGCGCCGCTGGCGCTGCCGGCGCTGGTGGCCGTGTGGATCTGGATTTTCGCGCATTCCCTGCGCGAACTCGGCGCGGCGCTGATCCTGCAGGGCGCCGACAACAAGACGGTGCCGACGCTGCTCTTCGCCTACTGGACACAGGGGCAACCGACGAAGACCGCCGCTGTCGGCGTCTGGATGGTCATCGTGCTCGTCGCTCTCATCGCCATCGGGCAGGGCGTGCAGCGCTGGGCCAGCCAACGGCAGGCGGAAAGCTGAACAGGAAACCCGACATGAGCGAATTATCAGAACGTCTTGATGGCCTCGAAATCCGCATCGCCCATCAGGATCGCACGATCGCCGAGCTTAACGACGTCATCACGGAACAATGGAACAAGATCGCGGCGCTCGATCGCCAGGTCATGCGCCTGCGGGAGGAAATGCAGAACATGACGCCGGCGCGCGAAGCCCCGGAACCGCCCCCGCCGCATTATTGAGGGCAAAGCTTTTCCGTCCGTTCGCGGCGGGTTAGGATCGCCGCAACAAGTCTCAAGGGAGGCCGCCATGCGCATACCCAATACGAACGAAGACATTCTCGCCTCGAAGACCATGCGCGCCATTCCGCGACCGGTCGACTACGGGCAGGCCAGCTTCACCGAATACACGCAGGCGCTCGACAATTTCCATCGCATCTTCGCGATCCGCACCGGCGAGCATGTGGTGATGCTGACCGATCCATTGCTCGACCCGCGTGTCGTGCAGGCGGTGCAGGGCATCTGCAAGGCGCGTGGGGCAACCTTCATCTCCTATATGGGTGAAAGCACGCGCTATACCGAAGTGCCGCAGGAAGCGCGCGCCTTGCTGGAACGCGCCGACTTTGTCGTTTCGACATGGTTCGCCTCGGTCTTCGATCCCTTCTGCATCAATCTGCGCAAGACCAGGGGGCAGCGCTGGATCAAGATCACCTTCTTCCGCAATGTCGATCTCTGGAACACGCCGCAGGCTCGCTATCCCGTCGATATCGTCGGGGCGCTGGTGCGCGGAACGGCGCGCCTTTACCCCGAGAACGGACCGTTCGAGATGCGTATCACGGACCGGCGCGGCACGGATTTCCGGGTGCCCTTCAGTGCGGCGATGCGCGACCAGATGAAACGCGACAACCGCTGGAAGGGCCAGTATTACGCCGACCAGCCCGGCTGCTATGTGCATTACATGGCGACGCACGGACCGAACATTTACGACCCGATCATGCATGGCAACGATCCCAATTATAAGGTCGGGCTCAATGGCGTCATCTACGCGCAATGGGGCGTTGGCTTCGAGAAGCCATTCAAGGATCCGCCGGGCGTCGAATTCCGGGACGACAAGGTTGTCGCCATTCACGGCAAGAGCGAGGAAGCCGATATTCTCAGGCAGTTCCTGATTGGCGGTACGCTTGAGGAATTGGGTTGTGGCCATGTGCCCAAAGCGCCGCGCTTCGACATTTATCCCGCCGGCCCCAATTCACCGGGCGCGCTGCATTTCGGCATCAACGGTGTGCGCGAGAGCGAATTCTTCCGCCGCATCATGCCGAACTGGGAAGAACCGCATGTCCACATGGATCTCGTGACGTTCGACTCGACCGTCACCGCCGGCAACAACGCGCTGATCGACGAAGGCTTCCTGCTTTCGCTGCGCGATCCCGAAGTGATCGAAACGGCGCGCAAGTATGGCGATCCAATCGAGTTGCTGGAACAGTTTCCGGTGTGAAGAAATTAGCTTCGCTAAACGATCAAGGGAGGGGAGACATGACCGAATTCACGAGACGCGGTGTGATGCAGGGGGGCGCACTCGCGGGCGCATCGCTGGCCTTTGGCGCGCGGCCGGCTTTTGCGCAATCGAAGGAATTGCAGGAACTCGCTGCGGCGGCTGCCAAGAAGCCGCCGGTCGTGTGGTCGGAGAGTTCGTCCGACGAGCAGATGAAGCCTGTCATCGACGCTTTCAACAAGCGCTATCCCGATATCAAGGTGCTGTTCATTCGGAACACAGGCGGCAATACGTTGGCTGCGCGCGTCGTGCAGGAATCGCAGGCGGGAACGTCGCCTGCCAGCCTTTTAACCGGTGATCACCAGCAATTCGAAATCCTGCGCCAGCGCGGCCTTGTCGTCGAACGCGACTGGAAGCCGCTTGGCGTCGATGCAGCGATCACGCCGAAGCCGCATCTGATCGCCACATCCGCAGCCATCGCCGTTCTCGTGTGGAACAAGAACAAGGTGAAGGACGCGGACATTCCCAGGAATTATATGGACCTCGTCGATCCCAAATGGTCCGGCAAGGTCGGAAGCTGGGTGCGCGCGCCGAATATGGTGAGCCTTGCGAAAGTCGAGGGCGAAGCGAAGATACGCGACTTCACGCAGAAGCTCGTCGCCAACAAGGCGCGCATGTACGACTCGACCTATCAGCTTGCGCAGGAGATCGGCTCGGGCGAGATCGATGTCGGGCTCGGCCTTTATCACACCACGCTCGTCCCTTTAAACCAGGGCGCGCCATTGGCATGGGGAGCAACCGATCCGCTGGGTGTTGCGACGATTTTCAGCGCCGTCGTCAGCAAGGGCGCCAACCCCGAGGGCGCGCAGGTGATGGCGGCATGGCTCGGAACGGCGGAAGGGGCGAACGCCTATGAAGCCGGCACAGGCCGCGGCAATCCCGCCGTCGCCGGTTCGAAGACCGCGGAAGTGGTAAAGGGACGGCGCACGTCGGAATTCACGATCGACGAGACGCCGACCTACATTCGCCTGCTTGCGGAATACAACAAGATCTTGTCGGACGGCCGCACGAGGAAGTGACGTTTTGGGACGTGATCCCGGACGCCGAAGGCGATCCGGGATCGCTTCGCAAGAAAAGCTAGCAAGACGATCCCGGATAACCGCTGCGCGGTTTCCGGGATGACAGCGCGTACTCAATAAGATTTCGGCAAGCCCAGAACGCCGTGGGCGATATAGGCAAGGATAAGGTTGGTCGAGATCGGCGCGACGCGCTGCATGCGTGCATTGCGCCATTTGCGTTCGACATCGTATTCCCGCGCGACACCGAAGCCGCCGTGCGTCTGCAGGCAGGCTTCTGCCGCATTCCACGCGGCTTCCGCCGACAATAGCTTGGTGAGGTTTGCTTCTTCACCGCAGGGTTGCCCGGCCTGATAGAGCGCGGCGCCCGTGCGCGCCATCAAGTCAGCCGAACGCCATTCCGCGTAAGCGCGCGCGAGCGGGAACTGTATTCCCTGGTTCTGGCCGATCGGGCGGTCGAAGACGATACGGTCTTTCGCGTACTTTACCGCCTTGTCGATGAAGAAACGCGCATCGCCCAGAGACTCGTGCGCGACGAGAATGCGCTCCGAGTTCATGCCGTCGAGAATGATGCGGAAACCCTTGTCCTCCTCGCCGATGAGGTTTTCGACGGGTACCCGCATATTCTCGATGAACAGTTCGTTGGTCTGGTGATTGAGCATCGTGTCGATAGGGCGGATTGTCAGCCCATTGCCTTCGGCTTCGCGGATATCGACGAGCAGAACGGAGAGCCCGTCGGTGCGGCGCTTCAACTGATCGACGGGCGTCGTGCGCACCAGAAGCGTCATCAGGTCGGAGTGCTTTGCACGGGAAGTCCAGACCTTCTGTCCGTTGACGACGTAATGATCGCCCTCGCGCACGGCGCGTGTCTTCAGTTTCAGCGTATCGGAACCTGTTGTCGGCTCGGTGACGCCGAAAGACTGAAAGCGCAATTTTCCGGACGCGATATCCGGCAGGTACTTTTCCTTCTGGGCCTGCGATCCATGGCGCACCAGCATGCCCATCATGTACATCTGCGCATGACATGAGGTGCCTTCGCAGCCCATGGCGTGAATTTCTTCAAGGATGACGCCGCCCGCGCGCAAGGGCAGGCCCGAACCGCCGTAACTCTCCGGGATCAGCGCCGAGAGAAATCCGGCGTCCGTGAGCGCCTGCACGAAATCGCCGGCATAATCGCCGGTGTCTTCCAGCCTGCGCCAGTATTCGCCGGGAAATCTGGCGCAGATCGCGCGCACGGCATCGCGGATTTCAGGATAGTCCGTGCCGACCGGAACATTGGTCAGGCCCTCGGCCGCGCTCATATCATCCATCATCTAGATTTTCCTCGAACTGCTTTCGGCGATCAGGTCTTCCTGGCGCTTTCGGTCGACCCCAGGATTTCCTGCGTTTCCCGGCCGAGCGGCGGCGGGGCGTTGCGCAGCGGCGGGCGAGCGCCGTTGAATGACAGGGGCAGGCCCATCAGCGTCATGTCCGCATCGGGCGCTTTCTGCAACATCCCGAGCGCCTGCGTCTGCGGATGCTTTACGACCTGATCGATCGATTGCAATGGCGCGGCGGGAACATTTGCCCGTTCGAACACATCAACCCATGTGGAGACGCTGCGAGTCGCGATAACCTTTTGCACGGCATCGTTGACGAGGCCGCGATTTTCCACGCGCTTCGGATTTGTTGCAAAGCGTTCGTCATCGAGCCATTCGGAATGGCCGACAGCTTCGGCGAGACGGCGGAAGAGATTATCGTTGCCCGCTGCAATCAGGATATATCCGTCATTGGCTTCGAACACCTTGTAGGGCGTGAGCCCTGGCGTCTGCGAGCCGAGACGGCCCGGCGCCTTGCCTGTGGCCTGATAGGTTGCGTTCGGCGCATTGGCCCAGGCGAGTGCTGTTTCGAACAAGGATGTATCGACCGTGCAGCCTTCGCCGGTCAGCGCGCGGCGATGCAGCGCGGAAAGTATGCCGATGACCGACCACAGGCCTGCGCCCTGATCGATGATGGAAACGCCGACGCGCACCGGCGCTTCGCCATCATTGCCTGTGACCGACATGATGCCGCCGAACGCCTGCATCAGCGGATCGTAGCCCGGCCGCTTCGACAGTGGTCCCGTGGTTCCGAAAGCGCCGAGGTTGCAGTAGATGAGGCGCGGGTTCTCCGCGCGCAATTCGGCGCCAACGCCATACTGCGAAACAAGGCCGGAGCGCATGTTCTGGACGACGATGTCGGCTTTCTCGATAATGAAAGTACGCAGGGCCGCAAGCTGCTCGGGATCTTTCAGATCCACAGCGGCCGACTGCTTGTTGCGATTGACGGATTGAAAAATGGTCGCCGCGCCATTCCAGAAGGGCGGGCCCCATCGCCGCGCATCGTCGCCATGCGCGGGATTTTCGATTTTGATAACGCGCGCACCAAGATCGGCGAGAACTTGTCCCGCAAAAGGCGCTGCCACGGAATGTCCGAGTTCGACGACGAGGAGACCTTTGAGCGGCGCATCGGCAGGCGGGGCTGATTGTTCCTGTGACATGTCTTTTCTATTCCGCAGCCGCTCTGTTGATTGAGGATGCCGGCAGGTTGGCGATGTTATCGAGCGTTTCCAGCGACTGGAGGGTATCGAAGAGTTTCTTCGCCGCATCTTTTTCCAATGCGCCGGACGTGCAGTCCAGAAACTTTTCCCACAGTGTCTCGCGGTCGAGCGAGATGGCCTGATCGCGCGGCGCCTGCAATTTCAGCACGCGCGAGGAGCCGTCGCGCATGGTGAAGAGCAGGTCGTCGTCGGCTTCGCTGGTGAAAGACGGACGGTCGCGTTCGGGGTCGAGGTCGCGCGTCACCTTGCCCATGAGCGTGCGGACATCGGTGCGATTGACGAAGTTGTCATTGAGTTCGGCGAGCGTCGCGCGCCGCGCGATCACGGCCATCGCGACAGCGAATTCTGCACTGAACTTGGCGTCGAGCGCGGATTTCGGATTCGTGTGCACGAGGGGAATGACGCGCGAGGGGCCGGTACGGAAGGAAACGGCGGCGATGTCGTCCGCCTTGAGATCGTTGTCTTTGGCCCAGGGCGTCAACGTGCTCAGGATGCGGTGCGTGCCATAGCACATGGGATAGAGTTTCACGCTGACGCCGTGATCGACGATGTGCCAGGTCTTGCCGAAATGCGCGGGACGTTCGGCATCGACTTTTCCATGCGGCGAGACGGCCTGCAGAAAGCCGTTCTTGTGCTCGAAGATGTCGGGGCTGGCAGTCATGCGGGCTTGGGCATAGCGCGCCGACATCAGGCCAGCGGATGCGGCTGCCCCGGCATGGAAGGGCTTGGTCATGGTGCCGAAATTGGCGACGAGGCCGGCGGCCTGGGACGCGGCGATGCCGACCGCGCGCATGCTCGCTTCTGCGTCAAGACGCAATAATTTCGCCACGCCCGCCGCAGCGGCAATCGCGCCGAATGTTCCCGTGGGATGCCAGCCCTTGAGATGCTGCGGATCTTCGTCGTGCGATGCGAGTTCGCTCCAGACTTCGTAGGCTGTCACAAATGCCGTAATGAGATCGCGTCCCGACGCGCCTGTGCTTTCGGCTTGCGCAAAGATGGCCGGCGCAATGGCGACGCTCGGATGTGCAGGGTGAAAGGCTATGCCGACATCGTCGTAGTCATGCGCGTGGCCGGATGTGCCGTTGATGAGGGCGGCGGCGCGCGCGTCGGACCGTTGCCGGGAGAAGAGCACGCGCGACTCTCCGCTTGCGGAGACATTCTCGAACGAAGCGATCAGCCGGGTCACCGGTTCGTCCCGGCCCAGAATGGTGACGGCCGTATAGTCGCTGAGCGCATTCTTGACTGCGCCGACAGCGTTCGTTGGAATGGCGTCGAATGACATGCCCGCGATGAAGTCGCCGATAGCGCGCGTGAGCTGGCCCATGTGTCCTCCCTATTTGTTGGCGCGCTTCAGGCGTTCCTGGCATCAACCCTTGCATCGCGCAATTTCTGCAAGGTTCCACCCTTCATCACGCAGCCTGGCAGCGGATGACCGACGATGTCTTCGGCGAGAACAGCACATTCGATCAGGCGGTCGAGATCGACGCCGGTTTCGATGCCCATCTCATGACACATGAAGACGAGGTCTTCCGTGCAGACGTTGCCTGCCGCGCCGGCATTGCCCGCGAACGGGCAGCCGCCGAGCCCCGCAACGGCCGCATCGTAACGGGCTACGCCCATTTCGAGCCCGGCATAGGCATTGGCGAGGCCAAGCGCCCTTGTGTCATGCAGATGCAGCGACAGCGTGAGGTCCGGATATTTGTCGCGCACGGCGCCAACGACGCGCTTGATGGAGAGCGGCGTCGCCCAGCCCATCGTGTCCGCCAGCGAGAAGTAATCGAGCTTGATGTTGTTCTCATTGGCGATGTCGAGCACGACGCCGACGAGATCGACGACGCGGCTGACGGGAATGTCGCCCTCGTAATTGCAGCCGAAGGCCGCCATCATGCCGCCGCGCACCACGGGCACGCCGAGTTCGAGATAGCGTTTCACCATGGCGCGTTGGGAGTCGATCTGTTCCTCGATGGAGCGGTTCTGGTTGCGCTTGAGGAAACTGTCGGATGCTCCGACCGTGATCGTGCCCTTGATTTCCAGCCGCCCTGTCGCGCGCGCGCGTTCAAAACCTTGATCGTTGAGCCAAAGGCCGGTGTAGGCGACCCCCTCGCGAGGATGCATGCCGCGCACGACCTCTTCCGCATCCGCCATGCCCGGCACGCGTTTGGGGTTGACGAAGGAGACGACGACAATGTGATCGAGCCCGGTATCGGACAGCGCGTCGACCAGTTCGATCTTGCGCGAGGTGGCGATCGGCCCTTTCTCGATCTGGAAGCCTTCGCGGGGGCCTTCCTCCACCAGCATTATTTTCGTGGGCAAATCGCTCATGGATTTTCCTTTTCGGGCGCTCGAGGGCCCGGCGTTTCATCGCCGGCAATCTTGCCTTTCGCAGCGCTTCTTGCAAGGAGTCCGCAACACCGGCGCACAAGGGCAGCGGCGGGCGCGAAAGAGGGCAGGGAATGGCCGCCGACGATATCCTGAAGATCGAAACACGTGGAAAAGTCAGGCTTTTGACGCTCAATCGCCCGGAGCGGCGCAATGCGCTTTCGCGCGAACTCGGCAACGCCATCAGCAAGGCCGTCATAGCAGCCGACGCCGATAAGCATATCTACATGATCGCGATCACGGGCGCGGGCACGCAAGCCTTTTGCGCGGGAGCCGATCTCAAGGCGGCCCGCGAGCAGGACGAGTCGACCGGCGACTATCGGGGACCGCTGCACGAAGTCGAACGCGCCACGACGGAGGTGATCCTCGGGAGCCGCAAGCCAACGATGGCCATTGTCAATGGTCCTGCCATGGCGGGCGGCTGCGAACTTGCGCTTGCCTGCGACCTGCGCGTGGCCGCCGATCATGCCTTCTTCGGCCTGCCGGAAGCTAAGCGCGGCATGGGCGCACATTATGCCTCCGTCATCCTGCCGCAGATCATGCCGCCGGCGATCGCGCTGGAATGGCTCTACACCGGGCGGCGCATCGAGTTGAAGGAGGCCGAGCGCTGGGGGCTCGTCAACCGTATTGCGCCCTCCGACAGACTGATGGATGTCGCGATGGAACTCGCCGATGACATCACGGCCTCTGCGCCGCTGTCCTTGCAGCGGATGAAGCTGACTTATACGCGCGCCTTCAACCTGCCTCTGAATTCCGGATTGCGTCTCGATACCGGTCCCGATGTCTATGCCTCCGAAGATCGCAAGGAAGGCGCGCGCGCCTTTCTCGAGAAGCGCGCGCCACGCTGGGAAGGCCGCTGAATTGACAGAGAGCCAGCGCATCGCGGAACGGCTCGCGCCGCTTTTCACGCCGCAAAGCGTTGCGATCATCGGCGCGTCGTCGACGCCGTTCAAGCACGGCAATGTCGCGCTGAAATATCTCGTCGCCGGCGGCTTTGCGGGTGCGATCTATCCGGTCAATGCCGGCGGAGGCGAGATCGAGGGGCTCAAGGCATACAAATCGGTTCTCGACATTCCCGGCGATGTCGATTGCGCACTGTTTCTCATACCCGCCGCGGTGACGAACGCGACGCTGCGCGATTGTGCGGCCAAGGGCGTGCGCGCCGTTATTTTCGGCTCCAGCGGATTCGCGGAGCAGGGGACCGAGACCGGACGCGCCATACAGGCCGAGATGATCGAGATCGCGCGGGAAAGCGGCATCGCCATTCTCGGGCCGAATACCAACGGCATCTGGAACGCCAGCCACAACATGTCGCTCGGGTACAATACCTCGCATGGCGATGTGATGAAGCCCGGCAGCGTTTCCATCGCCGCACATAGCGGCGCGCTGATGAATTCCATCGCGCCGGCGCTGCGCGAATTCGGCGTCTCGCTGTGCAAATACGTGCCCGTCGGCAACGAGGCGAATGTCGATCTCAACGACATCTTTGAATATCTGATCGGCGACAGGGGTACCCGCGTCATCGGGCTGATCATCGAGGGCATCGCCGATGGTCCACGCTTTCGTGCGCTGGCTTATCGCGCGCGCGAAGCCGGCAAGGCTGTCGTCGCGCTGAAACTCGGAAAGTCGAAGGCGGGCGCAGCAGCGGCGCAGGCTCACGCCAGCCGCCTCGCAGGCAGCGCGCGCGCCTATGAAGCATTTCTGCGCGGTTGTGGCGTACTCCAGGTCGATGGCATCGAGTCGCTCGCGGGCGCCTGTGCGTTGCTGTCGAACGGCTTGCCGAGAAAGCCTGATGGCGATCCAGGCCTCGTCGCCCTCTCGACATCGGGCGGCGGCGCGGAACTCCTTGCCGATCACGCGGACGCTGCGGGCATCACGCTGGCTGGCGATGGCGCGGGCTATTGGCCGGCGAGCGTGACGGAGCATTTTGCCAAGATTGCGGGCTCCGGCGTCATCCGAAATCCTGTCGATGCCGGCAATCTCGGTGGCGTGCCCAATATCGCGGAACTGCTTGCCGCCATAGAGGGGGAAAAATGCAACGGGCCGGTCGTGCTTTTTGCGCATCAATTGCCGCAAGAGGCGCGCGACCTGCTCGTTGCCAAGCTCCTGATCGAGCGACGCGTGCGCACAGAGGCGCCGGTCGTCTGCGTGTCGCCCGGCGGCTTGCGCGAAAGCGTGGCGCGCTTTTACGCTGAAAACGGCGTGCCCGTGTTTCGCGATACGAAGACGTGTTTCGATGTGTTGGAGTGTTACACGCAGGCATGCACAGAGCATCGGGACCACAAAGATGTTGCGGCGCTCTCTCATGCCACGCGCGATAGCGTCTCCACCATGCTTGCGAGACACGATGCACTGCTAACGGAAATAGATGCGGCTAAGGTCCTGTCGGCTGCGGGCGTTGCAATGGCGCCGTCGTTAGTCGCTACGTCCATTCACGACGCAACAGAGCGGATGAAAGGCGGCGGCGCATGGGTGCTGAAATGCATCGCGCCGGAGATCGCGCACAAGAATGACGCCGGGCTCGTCGCTACGAATATTTCCAACGCGGAAGGCCTCGCGCAGGCGTGGACAGCCATGGAGCGCAATCTTGCCAAGGCCGGAGCGGATCGTCCGCGCTGCTTGTTCCTGCTGCAACCCATGCTGGCTTCACGCGCGGAATTGATCGCTGGCGTCACACACGAGCCGGGGTTAGGGCATTTCCTTGTCGCAGGCATCGGCGGACTTCTCGCCGAGGCTATCGGTGAGATCGTGATGATGCCGGTGACTTCTGATGTCCGGCAGATCGAGCAGGCGCTCGCAGCGAGCCGCCTCGCCAAAATGCTGGATAGCCTCGACCGCGATGGCGCTCCGGCAACGCGCGGGCTAGTCGCAACGCTTGCCGCCCTGCAATCTCTGACACTCGCCTTTCCGGACCGCATTCATTCGATCGACGTGAATCCGCTGCTCGTAGGCCGTGATCATTGTACTGCGGTCGACGCGCTGATCGAACTTCACACCCCCAATTCGGGAGCCTGACATGGATCCTTTTGTCTACAATGCCGCGCCCGGCCGTGTCGTCTTCGGTCATGGGACGATGGCGCAGGTTGGCGCGGAGATGGAGCGCCTCGGCCTCAAGCGCGCGCTGGTGCTCACGACGCCGCAGCAGGATGCCGACGGACGCAAGCTTGCTGAATTGCTAGGAGAGAAATGCGTGGGCACCTACGCCAAAGCTACCATGCACACGCCGCTCGCTATCACGGAAGAGGCGATGCAACTGGCGAAGACATTGAATATCGATTGCACCGTCGCGCTCGGCGGCGGATCGACAACAGGGCTCGGCAAGGCGATAGCCTATCGCACGGACCTGCCGCAGATCGTCATTCCCACCACCTACGCGGGCTCGGAAATGACAGACATTCTCGGCGAGACGAAGGAGGGCATCAAGACCACAGTGCGCAGTCCGAAGATACTGCCCGAGGTCGTGATCTACGATGTCGATCTCACGCTGGGATTGCCGACCAGCCTCAGCGCGACGAGCGGCATGAACGCGATCGCCCATGCCGTCGAAGCGGTTTACGCCAGGGATCGAAATCCCGTGATATCGCTGATGTCGGTGGAGGGCATCCGCGCGCTGGCGAGCGCGCTGCCGGTCATCGTGAAGAATCCGCAGGACAAGACGGCGCGTAGCGATGCGCTCTATGGCGCGTGGCTTTGCGGCGTCGCGCTAGGCGCGATCAGCATGTCGCTGCATCATAAACTCTGTCATGTCTTCGGCGGCAGTTTCGATCTGCCGCATGCGGAAACGCATACAGTCGTTCTGCCCCATGCGACGGCGTTCAATGAGGAGGCCGTGCCCGACTTGCTTGCGCCCGTCGCGCGCGCGCTCGGGACGCAGAAAGCAGGGCAGGGACTGTTCGATCTCGCGCAAAAGCTTGGTGCGCCTATAAGACTCGCCGACATCGGCATGAAGGCGGATGGTCTCGACAGGGCCGCGGACATCGCTACGCAATCGCCTTACTGGAATCCGCGTCCTTTCAGGCGTGAGAATATCCGCAAGGTGATGCAGGACGCCTTCGACGGCGTCAGGCCTGGCTAAATTCGAGGCGAAGCCCGATCTTAGCTGGAAGCCCATCAGATGCGTGAGAGATTTGACAGCGTTCTGCGCGCAGGCGGATTGTTTCGCTCGACTGGACAAACTTATATCTCGCCGCGAGGCTGCATCACCAGTCGTAATCCAGGAAAGTTTTTCCGGTTAGCTCGATGGCCTTGCCATCGCGGCTTACGCCAACAAGTGTCCCCGCGTCGTATTCTTCGCGTAGGGTAGCTTGGCCTGACGCAGTTCGTTGGATGGATTTCAGATAGCCGTTACGGTCGTAGAGATTCTCTTCCGTCCAAACAGGTTCGCCACCTTTTTTCAACAATTGCAGTTTGACGAGGCGGCCACCTTCAAACCATGCCGCATAGATGGGCCGGTCAGATGACTGTGGCGGCCGACCATCGGTAATGAGGCCTTCGGGCTGGATAGGTCTGCAGACATGATTGATGGAGGCAAAATAATGCGGTCCGCCTTGTAACCCACTGAATGTCTTACTAACGCCATTGACTTCCTGACAGTTTGCATACTTGTCGAAAAGACCCAAAGCCCATCCAGTTGACATCAAGCCAGCTATGAAAAGCGCAAACAAGAATAGCTTCTTCATGATCAGGCCTTTCGATTTACCTGTCGTTGCAATAGTAGCGTGTTTATTCGGTTTAATTGAATTACTTCAGTATCTGCAAATAAAATGTGCGTAACAACACATCGGCAGAGCGCGGGGGCCCGCAGCGACG
Organism: uncultured Hyphomicrobiales bacterium; assembly: GCA_903847605.1. GTDB lineage: Bacteria > Pseudomonadota > Alphaproteobacteria > Rhizobiales > Beijerinckiaceae > Terripilifer. The sequence continues at coordinate 58,454 of CAINED010000078.1, forward strand.
CCTTGGGCCTGTTTGTAAGCAAAACAAACGGGGTCTTGAATTCAGGGCGCAAGCGCGCACATAATCAGTTCAGATTATTGATGCGGATGCTGTGTGTCTCCACGGGCTTTCCGTCACGAGTCATCCCGACAAGGATACCGTTTACATATTCTTCGCGGACCGTCGGAGCACCGGGCGTCATGCGCACCACCGATCGCAAGAGGTTATTTTGGTCAAATTGACTTTCCTCCAGCCAATCGGTCCGACCACGTTTGTGGTACATCTGCAATTTGACAACGCTGCCGTTTTCATTGAACCAGGCTGCATAGATCGGCGGATATGATGTCTGTGGGGTGCGACCATCCGAGATAAGCCTCTCAGGTTGCGCGGGCTTGCAGACATGATTGACACTCTCGAAATAGTGGGGCCCGCCTCGCAATTCGCTGAACACCTTACCGGCGCCGCCCGCTTCGGCACATGGCGCATGTTTATCAAACAGGCCCATCGCCGAGGCAATTGCGTGTGTTCCGGCTATGACCAGAAAAATAACCCACTTCTGCATTATTTCTTTCCTGTTGAATGAAACGCCACAAGGGCGCGCCGCAATCCATATTTTTTCAAGTGCAATAATTTGCTTTCTACCAGAATGAGGTGCGGGAAGGCACACCAGAAGACGAGACGGTTCTGTGCAACGCGAGCCTCCGCCAAGTCTTCCCGGTGAAAAACCGCCCGTGCCTGATAGCCGTATGGCCTATTCCGCGCTAAAAGCTCCGGACAACATGGATTCACCGATGACCAAACCCAAAAATGTTCTCTGGATCATGGCCGACCAGCTGCGCTGGGACTATCTGTCCTGCTACGGCCACAAGACCCTGCAGACGCCGCATCTCGATGCTCTGGCGAAGCGCGGCGTGCGCTTCAACCGCGCCTATGTGCAGTCGCCGGTCTGCGGGGCGTCGCGGATGTCCAATTACACGGGCCGCTATTGCCGCTCGCATGGTTCGACATGGAATGGTTATCCATTGCGCGTGGGCGAGCCGACTCTCGGCGATCACCTGCGCCCGCTCGGCGTGCGTCCGGCCATCGTCGGCAAGACGCATATGATCCCGGATGTCGAGGGCATGAAACGTCTCGGTATCGACATCAACTCGACCATCGGCCTGCATATCAGCGAATGCGGTTTCGAGCCTTATGAGCGCGACGATGGTCTGCATCCGCGCGGTTTCGATCCGGATCCCGATTACGATGCCTACCTCCGCCAGCACGGTTTCGAGGCCGACAATCCGTGGGAAGACTGGGCGAACTCGGGCTTCGACGAGAAGGGCGAGTTGAAAAACGGCTGGCTGCTGAAATACAGCCGGCTGCCGGCGCGCGTGCCGGACGAGCATTCCGAAACGCCCTACATGACCACGCGCGCAATGGACTTCATCAGGGACGCTGGCGAGCAGCCCTGGCTCTGCCATCTCTCCTTCATCAAGCCGCACTGGCCCTATATCGTACCCGCGCCCTATAACGACATGTACGGGGTGCAGGATATCCAGCCTGCGCAACGCTCGGAATCCGAGAAGCAGACAAATCATCCCGTCTTCGGCGCTTATATCCGCTCGCGCATTTGCGAGTCCTTCGCGCGTGACGAGGCGCGCGAGCACGTCATTCCCGCCTACATGGGTCTGGTGAAGCAGATCGACGACCAGATGGGCCGCCTGTTCGCTTTCATGGAGGAGCGCGGGCTCTTCGAGAATACAATGATCGTATTCACCAGCGACCATGGCGATTATCTCGGCGACCACTGGATGGGCGAGAAGGATCTATTCCACGACCCTTCAGTGCGCGTGCCGCTCATCATCTACGATCCGAGGCCGGAAGCTGACGCCACGCGGGGCCATGTCAGCGAAGACCTCGTCGAGGGCATCGACCTTGCGCCGACATTTCTCGAATATTTCGGCGGCGCGCCGAAACCGCAGGTTCTGGAGGGGCGCACGCTCTCGCCCCTGTTGCACGGCAAGCCCATCAAATGGCGCGACGTCGCGATCTCAGAATTCGATTACGCGACGCGCGAGGCGCGGCTCGATCTCGGTCTCGACGAGAAGGACGCACGGCTCATCATGGCCTGCGACAAGCGCTTCAAATACTGGCACTGCGAGGGCTTTCGCCCGATGCTGTTCGATCTGGAAAACGATCCGCTTGAGCTGAACGACCTCGGCGAGCATCCCGATTACGCGGATCAGCGCCATCGTCTGCGCGAAGCCATCTTCGAATGGGCGCGCCGCCATCACAACCGTTTCACGCTGACCCCGCAGCGCATCGACCAGATGGCCGGCAAGGAGCCGCCGGGTATTCTCATCGGCTTCTGGGACGAGAAGGAATTCGAGGATTATTTCGGCGCGCCCTTCGACAAGCGGCCGGTGAAGGATCCGCCTTACAAGCGGCGCGAAAGCTGAAGCGCAGGCGCTGGACTTTTCTTGCGCTCTCTTTAGGTTGCGTGCCGACAGCAAGAACCCGATCTGGAGGAAACGATGATCATCGACTGCCACGGCCATGTCAGCCCACCGACGCAGCTCTGGGCCTACAAGGCGAGCATCATCTCCCATCGCGGCGCGCACGGACGCGGCGGGGTTCATGTTTCGGACGACGAAATTCGCGACGCCGTCGAAAAGAAGCGCTTCGAGGGCGGCGACAAGAGCCACATGGCCTTTCTCGACGAGGTCGGCACGGACATGCAGTGCATTTCGCCGCGCCCGTTCCAGATGATGACGTCGGAAAAGCCCTCGCGTCTCGTGCAATGGTTCACCGAGGAGACGAACAACATCATCGCGCGCCAGATCAAGCTCTATCCCAAACGCTTCGTCGGCGTTGCTGGCCTTCCGCAGGCCTCGGGCGAGCCGCTGGACATGGCGATCCGCGAGTTGGAACGCGCGGTGAAGGAGCTCGGCCTCAAGGGCTGTCTTGTCAATCCCGACCCCTATGAGAACAGTGGCCAGAAGGCGCCGCCGATGGGCGACCGCTACTGGTATCCGCTTTACGAGAAGCTGTGCGAACTCGACGTTCCCGGCCATATTCACGCGACGGGATCGCGCAATCCGGATCGCGAGCCCTATACGCTGCACTTCATCAACGAGGAGACGACGGCTGTCTATGGCCTGGTCAATTCCGATGTCTTCAAGGATTTTCCAAACCTGAAGATGATCATCAGCCACGGCGGCGGCGCGATCCCCTATCAGATCGGCCGTTTCGAGAGCGCTTCCGCCCGCAACACCAAGGCTCCGCTGTTCTCGCAGCGCCTGCGGAACCTCTATTTCGACACGGTGCTTTATTCGCAGGGCGCGCTGGAACTGCTGATCAAGACCGTGGGCGCGGACCGCTGCCTCTTCGGCGCGGAATGCCCGGGAGTCGGCGCAGCGCGCAATCCCGAGACCGGGCGCACCTACGACGACATCTCGCCGCTGATCCAGAAATTCGACTGGCTGTCCGCCGCGGACAAGCACGCCATCCTCGAGGGCAATGCGCGCAAGCTCTTCAAGATCGAAGGATAGGGCGGTAACAGGCAGGTGGGAAACTGCTCGCGATCAGGGTGGTTTCCGTGCTGTTGACAGCCATTTTAGGCTGTTTCAGAAACGTCACTGGGAAGTCGCTGGCGATATCGAGGGAATAGCGCCGGCCCGGAGGGAGAAAAAGATGAGACGCATTCTAGCAGCAGTTGTCGGCGCGGCGATGCTGGCCGGAACGACTTTGGCTTCGGCCGAAGTCGTAAAGGTCGGCATTATCGCGGAGTTTTCCGGTCCGTTCGCCGTTTGGGGAACGCAATTTCGTCAGGCGATCGAGGCCTTCCAAAAGGTCAATGGCAAGACGATCGATGGGCACGAAGTTCAGTTCGTCTATCGCGACGTCGGAGGCGCCGATCCCGCGAAGTCGCGCGCTCTGGCTGAAGAACTCATTCTGCGCGAACGTGTGAAGTTCATCGGCGGGTTCGCGTTGACGCCAAATGCGCTGGCTGTTGCCGAAATCATCACTGAGGCGAAAATACCCACGGTCATTTTCAACGCTGCGACGTCCATCATCACGCGCAAGTCGCCCTATTACGTTCGAACCAGTATGACGGTGCAGCAGTATATCGATCCGCTGCCGACGTGGGCGGCGACCGAAGGCAAGATGAAGTCGGCTTACGTGCTGGTCAGCGACTATGCGCCGGGCCATGACGCCGAGGAAATTTTCATCAACAACTTCGAAAAGGCGGGCGGTAAGATCGTCGGCAAAGCGCGTATCCCGCTCAATGTCACGGATTTCGCACCCTACATCGAGCGTGCAGGAGGGTCGGGGGCAGAAGCCGTCTACATTTTCATGCCTGCGGGCGCACCCTCTATCTCGATTATCCGGGAGTTCGCGAAACGCGGGCTGAAGGATAAGGGCATCAAGCTGCTCGCAGGCGGCGAGGTACAGGAAGTCTTCCTTCCAGCCATCGGCGACGACGTGGTCGGCACGATTTCATCGATGCACTATACGGAAACGAACACTTATCCCGAGAATATCGCCTTGCGGAAAACACTGATGGAAATGTTCGGAGCCAATGCCGTACCGGATATTGGTTCGGTCGGGGCGTGGGATGGGACCAAGCTGATTTACGATGCTATCAAGGCGCATGGTCCGAGAATCACTGGCGACCAGTTCGTTGCATTCGCCAAGGGGCGCAAGTGGGATAGTCCGCGCGGGCCGATCATGATCGATGCGCAAGAGCGCGACATCGTCCAGCAGGTCTATCTGCGCCGCGTCGAAAAGCGCGATGGCAAGCTCGTCAACATTGACTTTTTCAAGTCGGGCATGGTCAGGGATCCTTGGAAGATCGCCAATCCGAACGCGAAATAATCGCGGCGCAGGCAACAGGTCTTTCAAGTTGGGCTCTTCATGTTGATTTTCACTATCCTGCTGGACGGGATCGCCTACGGGATGGTCCTGTTCATCATCTCGGTCGGGCTCACCGTCACGATGGGCCTCATGCGCGTGGTCAATCTCGCGCATGGGGCTTTTGCCATGCTCGGCGGCTATCTCGCCTCGGTGATGATAAGGCACTACGGCATTCCTTATGTGCCCGCGGCGTTTCTGGCGGCGATCGCATGCGGGGCGCTCGGCGGCGTTGCGGAACTGACGATCTACCGTCCGCTCTACCGCAAGGGCGAACTGGCGCAGGTGCTGCTCACCTTCGGCCTGATCTTCATATCGATTGCTGCGATGACGCTCATCTTCGGACCGCGTCCGATCGACGAGAGCATGCCGAAATGGCTCGAAGGTCTGGTCGACGTCGGGTTCCGGACCTATCCGACCTACCGTCTCTTTTTGATCGGAGTTGGAGCCGCGCTGGCGCTGGCGCTCTGGTTCATCATCGAGAGGTCTCTGTTCGGCGCACGCCTGCGCGCCGCGGTTGACGACCCCGGCATGGCGCGCGCCGTCGGCATCAATGTGAACCTGCTTTTCACGCTGACCTTTGTCGGCGGCTGCGCGCTGGCGGGCTTCGGCGGCGCGATCGGAGCGGGCATCTTGCCGATCGATCCTTTCTATGCCTTGCGCTATCTCGTGCTCTTCCTCGTTGTTGTCGTAATCGGGGGCCTCGGCAGTTTCCGCGGCTCGCTGGCGGCGGCCCTTGCGGTCGGCATCATCGAAACGGCGGGCAAATATCTCGTGCCGCAGCTTGGCTCCTTCCTCCTGTGGATCATCGTCTTCGGCCTGCTGCTCTGGCGGCCGAACGGTCTCTTGCCCGCGAAAACAGCGTCATGAACCAACCGATCACGCCGGCTTCGACGCCGCAACTGAACTTGCCGGCTTCGGGCCTCACCGCGCTGCGGCCAGTCGACGCCTGGCATCTTGCGCCGTGGATTATCGCGCTCGCTTTCTATTTTCTCGTGCCGCCGGGCTTTCACACCCTCGGCACGAATGTCCTCGTCATGATCCTGTTCACGCTGTCGCTCGATCTGGCGCTGGGATTTGCGGGCATCATCACGCTTGGCCATGCGGCCTTCTTCGGCGTCGGCGCCTATGCGGCTGGCGTCATGGTCAGCAAGCTGACGCCGGATCCGATCATGGGCCTCCTGCTGGCGACGGCTCTTGCGGGCGTACTTGGCGCCCTGACCGGCATGTTGATCCTGCATACGCAGGGCGTCGCCATGTTCATGCTGACGCTCGCCATCGCGTCGATCTTCTACGAGGTGGCGAACCAGTGGCGGAGCGTCACCGGCGGCGATGATGGCCTCACCGTGCCGCGCCCCGCGGCTTTGCTCGCCTATTTTGGCTTCGAGGGGTTCCGTTTCGATTTCGCCGGCAAGACAGCCTATCTCTATGCGCTCAGCGTTCTCTTCGTCTGGTTCCTGATCGCCTGGCGCATCGTGAAATCGCCGTTCGGCCGTTCGCTCGATGGCATCCGGCAGAATCCGCGCCGCATGCGCGCCATCGGCACGCCGGTCTGGTGGAGGCTCGTCGCCATGTACGGCATTTCCTGCGCGATGGCGGGATCAGCGGGGGCTCTCCAAGCGCATGCGATCCGTCTTGTCGGGCTGAAATCGCTCGAACTCGAACTCTCGGGCATCGTTGCTGTGATGCTGGTGCTCGGCGGCGAACGCAGACTCTACGGCGCTTTCCTCGGCGCGGCTTTTTATGTGCTCGTTCACGACTGGGCCGCAGCGATCAATCCGTTCTACTGGATGTTCGTCGTCGGCGCTCTGCTGGTCGCGGTCGTGCTGTTCCTCGACGGCGGACTTATGGGCCTGCTCGACCGTATCGCGGCTCTCTTCGGGCGCAAGAAAAGCGGTGAAGAGCAGGCGTCGGGAGACGCGAAATGAGAGCATTGCCTTCGCGTGAGGAAGCGCCCGTCCTTTCGATCCGCGGCCTGTGCAAAAACTTCGGCGCGTTGGCGGTTACGCAGTCGGTGAGCCTTGATCTTCATCCCGGCGCGCGGCTCGGCCTGATCGGCCCGAACGGAGCGGGCAAGACAACCTTGGTCAACCTGCTCACGGGCATGCTGACGCCCGATGCGGGCGACATCATTCTCAACGGCGAATATATTGAAAAGTTGAAGGCCGAGCAGCGCGTCAAGCGCGGCCTCGTGCGCACGCACCAGATCAATACGCTGCTCACCGAACATACGATGCGCGACAACGTCGCCATCGCCGTCGCCGAACGCCTCGGCTACGCATGGCGCACGCTGCGTTTCGGCCCGCAATGGCGCGCCTGTCAGGAAGAGGCCCATGCGCAGCTTGCCGAACTCGGCGTGGCGCAGGCAGGCGACCGGCGGGTATCCGAACTCCCTTACGGCCAGCAGCGCCTGCTTGAAATCGCCATCGCGCTGGCTTTGAAACCGAAGGTTCTGCTGCTCGACGAGCCGGGCGCCGGCATACCCTCGACGGAATCGCACATCATCGACGAGGCGCTCGAAAAACTCCCCGCCGAAATCGCGATCCTGCTCATCGAACACGACATGGACCTCGTCTTCCGCTTCGCGAAAAAGATCACGGTGCTGGTGCAGGGCGCGGTGCTGACGACCGGCGTGCCCGCCGAGATCGCCAAGAATCCGGAAGTGCGCGCGGTCTATCTCGGACGGAGCCAACAGGTATGAGCGCGGCGATTGCGACCAAAGACCTCGTCGCCGGTTACGGCCCGACCATCGTTCTGGATGGCTTGAGCTTCGACGTTCCCAAGGACGGAACGCTTGCCATTCTCGGGCGCAATGGCGTCGGCAAGTCGACCCTGTTTTACACGCTGATGGGCCTCACGACCCGCCATCGCGGTTCGATCGAATTGTTCGGCAAACCGATCGAGACGATGCCGACGCATCAGCGTTCGCAATCGGGGCTCGCGCTGGTCGCGCAGGAGCGTCGGATTTTCCCCTCGCTCAGCGTGCACGAGAATCTGCTCGTGTCCGTACAGGCCGGCGGCTGGAGCGTCGATCAGATCTACGATCTCTTTCCGGGTCTCGCGGCGCGGCGCGCCAATGCCGGCAACCAGCTTTCCGGCGGCGAGCAGCAGATGCTGGCGGTCGGCCGCGCGCTTGCCGGGGCGCCGAAAGTCCTGCTGCTGGACGAGCCGATGGAGGGCCTGGCGCCGGTCATCGTCGATACGCTGTTCGACGCCTTTTCGAAGATCCGCGACGAGGGCGGCATGACCATCATCCTCGTCGAGCAGAAGGTCGATCTGGCGCTCGCTTTCGCGCGCGATGCGATCATTCTGGACCGGGGCCAGATCGTCTATCGCGGCACCTGCGCGGCTTTGAAAGCCGACGAGGAAGCCCAGCACACCTATCTGGGCGTCGGCGCGGACGTACATTAATTTCGTCATCACGCGGTCGCGAAGCGGATGGGGCTTGAGCCCATGCCGATCCGCGCTCTATAGCCTTCAGCACAGAATTACTTTTGAGGAACGCCCCATGGGACAATTTGGAATCGGTCAGCCCGTTCGCCGCAAGGAAGATGTTCGCCTGCTGACGGGCGGCGGGAAATTCACCGATGACGTCGCCGTCGAGGGCCAGCTCTGGGCCGCCTTCGTGCGCTCGCCCCGCGCCAATGCGAAAATATTGAGCTACGACACGTCGGCCGCCGCCGCCTTGCCCGGCGTCGTCGCGATCTACACCGGCAAGGACTGCGAAGCCGCAGGCCTGCGCACCGTGATGACCGATGCGCGCTTCGACGACCGCTCGGGCCGCCCGATGAGCCTGCCGGAGCGCTGGGCGATGCCGCCGGACCAGACGCGCTTCGTCGGCGAGTGCCTGGCGATCGTGATCGCCGACAGCGCCACCCGTGCGCGCGAAGCCGCCGAAGCCGTCGACATCGAGTTCGAGCCGCTGCCTGCGATTGCTTCGACCGCCCGCGCACTCGACAAGGACGCGCCGAAGGTCTGGCCGCAGTACGATTCCAATCTCGTGGTACACTGGGAGCACGGCGAAAAGGCCGCCATCGAGGCGAAGCTCGCCAGCGCCGCAAAGCGCGTCAGCGTCGATCTCGTCAACAATCGTCTCGCCGTCAGCCCGATGGAGCCGCGCGTCATCACCGCAAGCTACGATGCGAAAGACGAGTCGCTACTGGTCTATTGCCCCACGCAGGGGGCGCGGCGCTTTCAGGAAACGCTGGCCAACGCCATCCTGAAAATGCCCGTCGGGAAAGTGCGGGTCATCTCCAACGACACCGGCGGCGGGTTCGGCATCCGCTCGAAAATGTACCCGGAAGTGGTGATGGTCGCCTGGGCCGCGAAGAAACTCGGCAAGGCGATCAAGTGGCGCGGCGACCGCAGCGAGACGTTCGTTTCTGACTATCAGGGCCGCGACCAGATCAATCATTGCGAGATGGGCCTTGACGCTGACGGTCGCGTCGTCGCGCTGAAGGTCGAGACGCTGCTGAATGTCGGCGCTTATCTTTCGGAGAATGGCGTGCGCCTGCCGATGCAGGGCGGGGGACGCATCATCCCCGGCATGTACGACATCAAGGATTTCTATTTCTCGGTGAAGCCTGTCTTCACCAACACGATCTGCACCGACACCTATCGCGGCGCTGGCCGTCCGGAAGCGGCCTACATCATGGAACGGCTGATGGATGCCGCGGCGGAGGCTTGCAACCTGCCGCGCGACGAAATCCGCCGCCGCAACTTCATCCAGCCATCGCAGTTCCCCTACACGACGCATCTCGGCTTCGTGCTCGACAGCGGGGACTTCGAGGGCACAATGAAGATGGCGCTCGATGCCGGTCACTGGTCGACATTCGAGCAGCGCCGCAAGGAAGCCGCCGCACGCGGCAAACTGCGCGGCATCGGTCTTTCAGCCTTCATCGAGGGCGCGGGCAGCCGTCCGATGGAGGGCATGCGCATGAAGATCGACGCGGCGGGCAAGGTGACGCTGTTCGCCGGCACCTATTCGCACGGGCAGGGGCATCTCACCGTTTATTCGCAGCTCGTGAACGAGTTCCTCGGTATCGATTTCGACGACGTCGATCTCGTCAACGGCGACAGTGCGACATCGCCCGCCACCGCCATCGGCACCTTCGGTTCGCGCTCGTCAATGGTCGGCGGCATGGCGATTCGCATGGCCTCCGACAAGATCATCGAGAAGGGCAAAAAGATCGCCGGCCATCTGCTGCAGGCGCAGCCGGATCAGGTGACGTTCGCCGACGGCGCATTCCGCACGGCCAGCAGCAGCATCACGCTGAAAGACGTGGCGGCCGCCGCGCATGATCCTTCGCGCTTGCCGGAAGGGGTTGCGCCCGGCCTCGACGAGGAAGTCACCTACAAGGGCGACAGCGAGAATTTCCCCAACGGCGCGCATGTCGTCGAAGTCGAGGTCGAGGCCGACACGGGCATCGTGGAGGTCGTCTCCTATGTCGCCGTGGACGATTGCGGCGTCGTGCTGAATCCGTTCATCGTTCACGGTCAGGCACAGGGCGGCATCGCGCAGGGGCTCGGGCAGGCGCTGACGGAAAACGTCATGTACGACGACGAAGGCCAGCTCCTGACGGCGTCCTACATGGACTATGGCATGCCGCGCGCCCATCACATGGCGCATGTGGAAGGCCTGTTCAACGAAGTGCCCTCGAAGACGAACCTTTTGGGCGTGAAGGGTGCGGGCGAAGCGGGTGCGACAGGCGCGCCGGCGGCTATCGTCGGCGCGGTCTGCGATGCTTTGCGCGACTATGGCATCAAACATATCGACATGCCGCTGACGCCCGAACGCGTCTGGCGGGCCATTCAGGATGCGAAGGGACGGAAAGCGGCCTAGCTTGGCCGCTCAGGTTGTTGACTGGGGCGGCAGCGTCGCGAAAACGCTATGCAGTGTCAGGATAGAATGCGCAGCCCGCTCACCCGCACATGGAAATCGGTAAATGCAAGTTGATACGCCACGCGAAGAAAAGCCGTTAAGGCCGCTCCCACTCCTGATTTTTAGCTCGCGCTGGCTGCAATTGCCGCTCTATCTCGGGTTGATCGTGGCGCAGTGCGTCTATGTCTTCCTGTTTCTGAAAGAACTGTGGCATCTGGTGTCCCATGCCACCGGCTTCAGCGAGCAGCAGATCATGCTGGTCGTGCTCGGCCTCATCGACGTCGTGATGATTTCCAACCTGCTCGTCATGGTGATCGTCGGCGGTTACGAGACATTCGTGTCGCGCCTGCGCCTCGAAGGCCATCCGGACCAGCCGGAATGGCTGAGCCACGTCAATGCGGGCGTTCTCAAGGTGAAGCTGGCGATGGCCATCATCGGCATCTCCTCGATCCACCTGTTGCGGACGTTTATCGAGGCGAGCCGCATCGGGCTGCCGGGGGCCGCGATCACCGCCGAGGCCGTGATGTGGCAGACGATCATTCACACAATCTTCATCCTGTCGGCGATCGGCATCGCCTATGTCGATCGCCTGACGCAGGTGAAGCACTGAATATCGACTGGGGCCGGGGCAGGCTGTGCGGCCTGCTCTGAAGCGGAGGCGACAGGAGCCGCCTCCGGCACGTAAATCAGATCACATGCAGTTGCCGTTGGCCTTGCTGGAGTTGCAGGCCTGCATGCATTTGGAAAAGCCGACCGACGTGCCGGCCGCGACGCGCTTCTGGCAATAGGACTGACAATAGGTCCCGCAGGCGGGCTTGGCGCGCTGGCTCTGGGCGACGACCTGCGCCTGCGCGGATGCGAAGGTCAGCGTTCCCAGGAACATGCTGGCGACGGCGGCAAAGGCAATATTTCGCATTCATTCCTCCGTAAAAGGGCCGGGCTCCGGCAGAAGCGAGACTAAGCGGGGAAGTTGGTTCTGTCACCTATCCGGACAGAGGAGGGCCGTCGATCCCCCGAGTGTGGTCCGGCGGAGTCGAAGAAATGGGTATTGACGCCAACCGCAGCGACGGATCAACTTGCTTCAGTCCCGCCTTGGTTCTTGTGGATGAACCCAGTCGGGACGATGCGTAAGCGCAGGTTCGCCGCGAAAAAAAAAGGAGCGATCGAAATGTTCATCGCCATCGTTCAAATCCCCATCGAGGAACGCAGCAAAGCCGACGCCATCGAATCCGGAACTGCGTCCGCGCCGACGTTTTTCGGCGTCAACGGGCTCATCCGCAAATATTACCTGAATGGCGAGGCGGGCGGCGGCGGCGTTTACCTCTGGGAATCGCGGGAAGCGGCTGAAGCCTGGTATAATGACCAGTGGTGGGTGCGTATGGAAAAGGCCTTCGGCGTACGTCCCAAGTTGACCTATTACGACAACTATGTGATCGCGGATAATTCCGCCAACGCGCTTCTCGTGGAAGGCAAGCCGGTCCCGATGGCGCGCGCCGCAGCGGAGTAGCGGTTCGCGTCGCGAAGCCGGACAAGGCCCTCAAAGCGGCATGGATCGAGGAGACGCTCCGCTTCGTGCCTCGACGCCACGACGCAGTCCGCTTTTCCTCTGCCTTTGGCTGACAGCATGGAGTAAACTCCGCCCAAAGCCCCAATTCGGAGGAAGCCATGCCCGACGATCCCACCATTTCCGCCAAGGCCGGAAATCGCATCACTGTCCTCAACCCCATGGGATTTCCGCCCAAGGTCACTGCGAAACAGCCCGCGCCGCGCCTTTCGAGCCTCGACGGCAAGACGGTCTACCTCGTCGACTGCCGCTTCGACGATTCTATAGAGCTATTGAAACAGGTGCAGGCGTGGTTCGCCGACAAGATGCCGTCGGTGAAGACCAGGATGGTGTCGCTGAACAGCGTCTATCGCCACGACGACCCCAAGACCTGGGACATCATCAAGGCGAATGGCGATGCAGCGATCTTCGGCGTCGGCCATTGTTCGACCTGCGCCCCCGCCGTGACGACACATACCATCACGCTCGACACGAAATGGGGCGTGCCCTCCGTCGCCATTCACACCGACAAGTTCGTGAAGGTCGTCGAATCCGTCGCGCGCGTCGGCGGCCTTGCCAATTCGCCGAAAGCCTTCGTGCCGCAGCCCGTGATGGGCAAGAGCGCCGAAGAATTGCGCGCCTATGTCTATGGCAATGACCTCGCGACGGGACGGCCGCTCATGCAGGTCGTGGTCGAAGGCCTGACGCGCGCCGTTGCACCGTCCCAGTCCGCCGATCTCTCGGCGACGCCGCGCATCGCCGCGACCGATACCGAAGATAACCTGCACAAGCTCTTCCTCGAAAATCGCTGGACCGATTTCCTCCCCATCGTCCTGCCGACCGAAGAGCGTGTCGCCGCCATGCTCAAGGGCACTTCGCGCAGGCCCGACGAAATCGTCGGCACGCTGGAGCCGACGCATAATCGCGGCCCCTGGAGTTTCACTGTCGAGAAGGTCGCGGTGAACGCCGTGATGGCCGGCGCGAAGCCCGAATATCTGCCTGTCATCCTCGCGCTCGCATCGAGCCATGTGTCGGCGCGAGGTTCGACCTCGTCGTCGGCCTCGCCGCTGGTGGTCGTCAACGGTCCCATTCGCCACGAGATCGGCATGAACGCCGGCACCGGCGCGATGGGGCCTTACAATCACGCCAATGCCGCCATCGGGCGCGCCTACGGTCTCATCTCGCAGAACGGGCAGGGCGGTTCGGTCGTCGGCGAAACTTTCATGGGTTCGCTCGGCAACGGCTACACCTATTCCAACCTCACCTTCGCCGAGAACGAGGAGCGCAGCCCCTGGGAGCCTCTGCATGTCCAGAAGGGCTTTGACGCCAAGGCAAGCACCGCCAGCATCTTCTGGGGTTGCCGTTCGACGACGTTCAATCTGGGACTGCGCGAAGATCACTGGCAGGAACATGTGCGCGACATGCTGCTCGGCACCGATGCGCTGACGCCGCCGGTCCTGTTGCTTGATCCGATCACGGCGCGCCAGTTCATCGACCGCGGCGGCTTTGTGAAGAAGGCCGATCTCATCGCATGGCTTGCCAAAACCGCGACCATGCCTGCCGGACGCTACTGGGATCTCCAGCTCATCCAGAACTACGTCTATCCGCGCGCGACCTTCGGCGAGGAGCCTCTGGCGACCAAGCTGAAGGCAGGCAAGGACGAGTTGATTGAAATCTGGGAAGCCGAGGACATCAACGTCGTCGTCGTCGGCGGCGAAACCAACGGCTACTGGCAGATGATGGGCGCCAATCACCGGATCACCGTGGATATCGACAAGTGGCGGTAAGCGCGCCGGTCTGATCCAAACGCAAAAAAGGCCGGGCAAGCCCGACCTTCTCATCTACGCCTCAACGGTTATTGCCAGTACATCCGTGGTCAAGACCAGAGGCAGTATGGGAATTATGCAGCCTGAATGTTCTCGGCGGCGCTCTTGCCGTTACGATTGTCCTTGACGATGTCGAAGTTCAGCTTCTGACCTTCGACGATCGTGCTCAGGCCCGCACGTTCGACTGCAGAGATATGCACGAAAACATCGGCGCCGCCGCCATCGGGCGCGATAAAGCCGAAGCCCTTTGTGGCATTGAAGAATTTAACTGTTCCAGTGTTCATGACGATTCCCTTTCGATCCGTCGCAAATCTTCGATTGCCGTGCAGCGCGCGACAACCATTCGTTTCGATTTTGTGGGAGGAAGATCGTCAGAAGCGCCTGAGGCGCAATAAACAAAGTTCAACAGCAAGACCGATGAATGGCTTGTAGAGAACAATTGCGTTCAAAGAAAGGCTTGTTTTCAAAAATAAGATTCAGTGTCCCGTCGCGCGTTAGAAGAAAGCGCCAATTCATGCTATGTTGTACCTCTGTCTCTTCTTGCGACGCATCTGTCAGCGATGGAGACTTGAGGCTCATCACATGAAAAAGATGTTTTTGCTGGCGCTCGCAAGCGGGCTATGCGCCGCCGCGCCGGCGTTCGCCCAGACGGACGTGTGCTCGCAAAAGTGCAATCTCGCCGCCGCGGAATGCCTGGCGATTTCCAATCTCCAGCTACGCGCGGAATTGAATGAAACCCGATTTTCACGTCGCGGCGGGGGCGGCAATCTCGAGTTCCAGAACTGGAGGGATCGTCAGATCGGTCTTCTAGCTATCCCGGTCGCGCAGGAATATCGCCGCCTTTCGGGTTGCAAGGAGCAATAACGCGCTTTCCGGCCGGATGAGAACATCTGGCCGGAAAAAAATGGACGTCGCCGAAGCGAATTCGCATGGCCTCAACAAAGGTGAGCACGCTGGCGGCCCGAGAGAGTTACTTCGCCTGCAGCCGGTTGATATATTCGACCAGCAGCAGGACGCGCGTGCGGACGAAGGCTTCAGGGTCGTAAGGCGCATCGCCGTAATATTCGGCGGCCTGGACGCGATAGGCAGTGCCCCAAGCCGGCATCTCGCGCGTGCCATGGCCAGCGACCTGCTTCTCGCCGGTGATTGCATCGTAAAGCATGACGACCGGCAGAACGCCGGCATTCCCCTTTGCAAGTCCGGTCAAATCGGGTGCACGCCTCGTCATGAAGGCGTTGGTTGGGCCATCGCCCTTTCCGGCGGGGCCATGACAGTGAGCGCATTTGCCATCGTATTCGACTTTGCCGAGATCGATCTTGCGGGCTTGCGCCAGAGCCTGAGAAGCGCCCAACAGTGCAAGCGTTGACGCGGCGGCGATCCAGATTTTCATGGTTCCCTCCATTAATCTAACAATTTGAAAAGTCGTATGAATTTCAGACTTTGGCGTTGATCTTCGTCAATTGTCCGTTTCCGAAACCGCAGACACGCAAAGAAAACGATCTTCGGGGCATTTTTTGCGGTGGTCACTTCGATCATGTTGGGTAACTAACTGAAACTACACCCGTTTGGGTTAGCTAAACAATTGATTTACATCATGTTAATTCGCATTCAGATCGACGAATATGATTGCAGGTTTTGCATCCCGCAGAACTTCTCGAAAAACGGGAGGCCCAATTGGCCAGCAATCGTAGCAAACTTCTATTGATGAGTGTCGCCGCAGGCGCTCTGGTGCTGACACAGATACCTTCGGGTCACTTCACACTTGGCAGCGATGCCTATGCGCAGGGACACAGCGGATCCTCGGGCGGCCATAGCGGCGGTTCCGGCGGGCAAGGCGGTTCAGGCGGCAAGGGCGGTCAGGGCGGCCAGGGTGGCGCGCTTGGCGGCGGATCGACTGGCACCCACGGCAGCGGCCAAGGCGGTCCTAGCGCCGATTCCGACGGACAGGGGCCGAAGTCCAAGCCCACGGAAGGTCGCGGTGGTGGTCGCCCGGTTTGGGCAAAGGAAGGCATTCCGGAAGTCGAGCTCGGTCGCTTGAATGTGGCGCGTTCGCCTTCGCAGGTGCTCGACCGGCAGCTCAAGGAAGCCCTTGCGACGTGGGTGCCGACGACCAAGGAGCCGACGGGCATCACGATCGCGCAGCTGTACAGCATGACGGCGTCGCAGTTCGCTGCCTATGTCTTGGCGAACTTCAAGACGACGGGCTTCGTCATGATCGACAGCCCGCTGGCAAACCTTGCCTTGCTCAGGGACTTGCTGGTTGACAGCCGGACTCAACTTACGGGTGTTACACCCGCTTCGGTCAACAATCTGGCTGCGATCTTCATCGGCAGCGCAGCAGACAAGTCGATTCCAATCACGACCGACACCGTGATCGCTCTCACGACGATCATGGGACTGAAGGTCACCGATGTCGCCGCGGTTGCTGCAATGGCCGAAATCGTCCGTCAGGCAATTTCGACCGCACACGGTTGATCGCAGCGCGAGCAGCAGATCACCCTAGGCAAAAAGAAAGGGCTCCTTCGCGGGAGCCCTTTCCATTTGTGCAGATGACTGGTTGTCACGACATTCGTAACCGGTGGTCCCGGCCGTTCTACTCAGAACCCTCGCAAGACTCTCAAGCGCGCTGCAACCTGATCGTCGTAGTTTTTCGTTGCGCCGTTGCCGTGCAGCAAGCGGCCCTTCGGATCGACGCGGCTATAGAGAACCTCTGCGCCGATCTGGAAGCCGCTGATCGGCGTCCAGACGAGATTGGTGCCTGCCTGATATATTTTCGTATCCTGTATCGTCAGATTGGTGGGCACCGAGGGGACAACGAAGCCCTCCGCGAGCGGATTGTAGTTGACCGCAACAACCGAGCCAAAGACTCCCTGACTGATCGTCCGCGTCCAGTTGTGCAAATAGGCAGCGGTGAACGAGTAGCCGCGTGTCAGCTTTATCTCGTTGCGAAGCGCGCCGTTGTTGAGGGTGTTCGTATAGGGGATCGCATCGGCCTGCAGCAGATTCTGGAATCCGATGCTCGTAGGGAGCGCATAAACACCAAGATAGCCGAGGCTGCCATGCGCGTAAGCAGCCTGCAGCCACAAGGCGTTTCCGGGCGCAATGAACGGCAGATTCAGCCGCGCGCCGGCCTGTACGGCATAACCCCACGTCGAAACGCCATTCGTATTCGTGGGGCGCACCTCGAATACGGCGGCTGATGTCTGGAGCGCTGAAATGAGGCCCGTGTCCGAATCGTAACGCAACGCGGTCACCACAGTCGGTGAGGCCTGCGAGAATGCCTGGAAACCCGCAGCAACGCGCGGCGGCTGCCGAGAATAGAAGAGGTCCGTTACAGTCCCGTAGCGGTCCGCCGAACTTTCGATACCGATGCCGAAGCGATATCCGCGGCCGAGATTCATGGCATAGGAAATCTGGTTCGTCAGCGAGTCCGATCCGCCGATCCGCGAGAAGTTGAGAGCATTGGCGTAGAAGTCGAACATCGACGGGAGGCGGCCGAAGATCAATCCGCCGAAACGGATGAACGCCCGGTCGAGCACTGGCGTTGTCGCTGCATTCGTGAACACGCCGGATGAACTTTGCAACTCAAGCCGAATGAAGGTTTGCAGCGCGCCGTAGGCTGTCGGAGACCGCGCATCGAGAGAAACTTGCCCACGTGCAACAAATCCGGAGGCGTTGTCGCCCCGGGTTCGCGGCGAGATATAGCCGTATTCGGCGCGCACGTTGCCGCCGACGGCCAAGCAGGTGTTCGAACCGGGAATAAGGAAGAAGTTCGTTCCAAGATCGTGGCAGATCGCGAGGAAAGTTCCATTGCGGGTCTGGGGCAGGGCAAAATTGCCGGCGCCGGAGAAACCGAATGTCGCAGCGTTGACAGGACCGCCGATTGCCATGCGAACGCCTGCCATCAGCGTTTGCTCGCGCAGAGGCAAATTGAACGGGCGGCGCGGAACGCTCCCACCCGTTAAGGGTTGCGATCCACCGAGCACATTGCCGAGATCGAAGTAGCGATAGGTCAGGTCGAGCGTAATCGGAAGGCTTGTCCATTGAGCGAGCGATACCGAAACGCCTGCTGCTGCATTCCACGCAAGCCGAGCATTGTTGCCGCGCTCGAAAGTACGGACCTGCGGAACTTGTGCGAGATTTATGCGAGACCACGGCGACATTTCGTTGAAGGCGACACCGACGCCGCCGCCTACGAAAGGCTGAACCGGCCAATCGACACCCATCAGGGCCAGCGGCTCGATATAGGCGTTCGCCATGAACGTGCTGCTGGAAACGCGTCCGCTCATGTCGGCATGAGGGCCGGGGGTTGCCGGCACCGTATAAATCCAGCGCCCGTTCACCCCGGCGCGAAACAGATGATGGAACGAGAGTTCCGTACGGATTGCCCGGAACGGATACATGCCGACGGCAAAACCGGCGATTGTCGTCGTGGGGCGTGTTAGCCGGTGGAATACGAACGGATCGCCGAAGCCGGGCGGACCCCAGTTTCCTTCGCGTGCCATCGAGCGCGCAGCACCGACCTCACCTCTGACGTAGAAGCTTCCAGGCTCCTCGGCGGCAGCACCGCTTGTATTCACGGCTGCCGTCAACGCGCCAGCCAACCCGAATGCGGCGAAAGCCTTATTGCGCCCGCCCTTCGACAACTTCCCCATCATGCCACCCGGATTCCCGAACCTGTTGGATTTTCTATCCTATTGGCGCGGAGTAACCAAGCTTCCGTCGGCTAAATCCTTAAAATATCTAGCATATCCCCCGTTTGGGTGACGTTTTCTGGAAGTCATTGAAACGCATAGACAAAGGGTTGCGAAGCATCGCCTATCATTGTGTCTTTTCGGCAACACTTTGCAAGAACCGTATATGTGAGTGGCAAATGAGCCCTGCGCTTCCTTAAGGCCAGACTAATTCCCGATCGCCCTGCGCTTCAACGTCTGCGAAGCCTCATCAAGGACTTCCCGGTCTTCACGGTGAAGTTCGGCGATTTCAGTCAGCAGGTCCAGTTGGAAAGCCAGCAAGAGACTGCCGTGCCTGTTGTTCAGGACGGCGCAGGCGTCGCGGATCACCCGGTCGCCGCCCTTGCGCTGGATCTCCGGCTTGAGCCGAAGCGTTTGCAATGCGCTGACAATTTCCTGCATGGCCTGACGACTTCCGCTTGCACCACTTGCTTTTCATTGACGATAGCTCCGCAGAGGCAGCGCGGTTCCAAGGACACAACGAGATGGTTAATATTTTCAACAAGTTTTAGGCATTTTGACTCGGCTTTGGCCCGGTCAGCCAGCCTGCGAGCCCGTGCAGCCTCCGCTACCCCGTACCTCAATGCGCGTCTGCCGTCTCCGCGACGTGCGGAATCACCTCGTCCTGAAAAAGCCGGATGCTGCGTTGAAGGCGGGACGGGTCTTCCACATCGATCAGGAACCCGCAGATCATGAGCCCTATGCCCGAGGCCGAGAACTCGCCCATCGCGCGCGCGACCGTTTCAGGACTGCCGACGATCATGTCGTCGGCATTGCGCGCAATCGCGCCGCTCGGGTTCTTCGCAAAGAAGGCTTCCGCCTCGGCTCTGGCCTGCGCATCCGTGTCCGCGACATGCACGGCCTTGCCGACAGTCGACCACTCTCTGGCAAGCCTGACTGTTTCCGGGTCATGGCCGGCAGCTGCCAGCGACGCGTGGTATCCCGCGATCTGTTCGCGTGCTTTGGCCGGATCCTTGATCGCCGTGAAGAGAGGCCAGCCGCGCGTAGCGGCGTCGGCCATCGCCGCC
This sequence comes from uncultured Hyphomicrobiales bacterium, assembly GCA_903847605.1. Lineage (GTDB taxonomy): Bacteria > Pseudomonadota > Alphaproteobacteria > Rhizobiales > Beijerinckiaceae > Terripilifer. The sequence goes on from CAINED010000078.1 coordinate 78,340, forward strand.
TGATTCAGGGTGCCGCGCGCGAGGATGGGGCGCGGCTTGCGGAACGAGGACGGATTGACCGGCGTATCGAGCCGGCCACGGTCGGCGCCGACCGAAATTTCCAACGGCCCGCCCTTGCCGTCGTAATCCCAGATTTTCAGGACTGTCTCGATTCCCTGTTCGAAAAGCGCGGTGCGCTCGGAAAGGTCGCGCCCGAAGGCGACGAGATCGGTATCCTTGAACCCGGGGCCGAAAACGACCACGAGGCGTCCGCCGTTCAACTGATCGATCAGGTTGCAGGATTCCACAAGGCGCACCGGGTGATGGAGCGCCGGATTGACAGTCGCGAGGACAAGCGTCGCCTGCTTCAGCCGTGGCGCAAGCGCGCAGGCGAACAGCAGTGAGTTCTGATAGCCCTGATTTTCGTGCAGGTGATGCTCCGTAAGGGAGATCGCGGAGAACTTGCCTGCATCCGCTTCAAGGGCAAGGTCCGTCATCAGGTTGATGAGTGGGAGTTCGTTGCGCTTGTCCTGGATGCGCGTGCTGAGGTGCATGCAAAATTTCATGGAATGTTTCGTTTCTCTTTTTGCTGCGCGAACGGCCGCCATGAATTCGCTGCCGCGAGGGCCATCCCGAATGATGGAGGTCACTCTGCCAGCTTCAGCGGCATATGGAAATAGCGTCAGGGGTGCTGAAATGTTACGCATGACAACTGGCAAGCGCGACGCGCGCCACATGACATTCAAACTTTACAGCTTCATCTGATGATGGGCAGCGCCTGGGCATTCTGCCCATCGATGTCCCGCACGATGGCAGCAACATGCCTGTCCACAGCTTGACAACGCCGATTTGATAAACGCCGCCAATCTGATTATGCAGCGGCCCAGGCAATCACCAATCATTCAAGCGAGCTTATGAACTCGACATCGAACCAGTCTGTCATCGTTTCCGATTCGCAAGAAAAGGGCAGGGGCATATTCGCCACGCGGCATATTCCCGCCGGCGCTATCGTATTTTCGTGCCCGTACATCGTGCTTGGCCGCAAGAGCAACATGTTGTTCGAGACCGAACTTGAACACTATGTCTTCCGCTTTCCTTTCACGCGGTCCGGAAAGCCGTACGAGCGGAGCAATCTGTCCGCCCTTGTTTTCGGCGAAACGAGCCTGCTGAACCATTCAGACGATCCCAATTGCAGCTGGGACTGGGACGTAAAGGCGCGCGTCCATCGAACCTTCACGACACGCGACATCGCGGAAGGTGAAGAACTGACGATCGATTACTGTTGGGACGACGAAGTGTGGGATTCCGTTGGCGGGATGAAGCGGTAAGGAATAACGCTTCTTTCGTTGCGCCCTTCGCCTGAACCGCTCGGCAAAAGTTTCGGACGCTTTCCCGTGAGAAAGCGTCCGAACTAAGTGTTCGAATACCAGGTTTCCCGGCGGATTACGCCACGACGGTGAAATCCGCCGCCGTCAGGGTCGGCGCGCCGGTCAGCGTACCCAGACGCTCACGCGTGCTGCCGGTGGCGCTGCCGTCGGCATCGAAGTACAGCACGCCGTTCGTCGTGTTGTAGACGAAGCGTGTCGTTCCGTCGCCGCCGTCGTTGGCATTGCCGGTCGCGTTGGAAATGAACTGCAGGCCGGTGAGCGGGGAGCCCCCGACCAGTCCACCGCCAAACAGCGATGCCGACACTTCCAGCTGATCGATGGCCTCGAAGTCGCGGATGGTGTCGCGATCGAGATTGGCGTTCGACAGAACAAAGATGTCGGCGCCTGCGTTGCCGAAGAGCGTATCCATGCCGAGGCCGCCGACGAGACGGTCGGCGCCGTCGCCGCCCGAGAGCCGGTCGGCGCCATCGTTGCCGATGAGTACATCATTGCCGCCGCTACCCTGGATGGTGTTGGCGAACTCGTTGCCCGTCAGCGTCAGGCCAGTCGTCCCGGCATTGGCATAGAGGCGTTCGATCTCCTGACCGAGGGAGAGTTCGTAGCTAACGCTCGCATAGACAATGTCGGCAGTGCCGCCACCGGCCGCTTCGATCACGCTGTCGGAGGCATTGTCGACGTAGTAACGGTCGTTACCTGCGCCGCCGGTCATCGCATCGACGCCAGCTTTGCCATCGATGATATCATCGCCAGCATTGCCCGTTATTGTGTTGGCTCCGTCGTTACCGGTCAGGATGTCGTTGAAGCCGGAACCGATGAGGTTTTCGAAGCCGGTCAGCGTATCGCGACCCGCGCCGACCGTGTTCTGCGCCGCCGTCAGGCCGAGGTTCGCACGAACTCCGGCAGACGCGCCCGCGTAGCTTGCAGTATCGATGCCGATATTGCCGGCGAGAATATCGTTGCCAGCGCCGCCTTCGATGAAATCGTCACCGAACCCGCCGTTGATGTTGTTATCGAGGGTGTTGCCGATCAGGCGATCGTTGAACGCAGAGCCGACGATATTCTCGATGTTGCGCAGGCGATCGGTATCCGCCGTTGTGACGTCAACGCCGTTGCGGGCGACGAGGGCGAGTTGGCCGCCCTCCTGCAATCCGAGCGAGGTCAGATTGATCGAGTGCGCCTGCACGTCCGTCAGGAACAGCGAGCCGCCGGCCAGGCCGAACAGCGTCGATACATCGAGAACGCCTGAGGATTCCCAGTTGCCGAAATCGCCGGGATTGCCGTCCGTCTGGCCGAACGGCACGGCGGAGCGATCGATCTCTGCCACCCGCGTGATCGCGCCGGAAACAGGATCGACCCGCAATATCGAAGCCTCGTTGGTGTTCGGCGTTCCCGTCCACGTCGTCGATCGGTCTTCGTTGATGTAGAGATAGCCGTCGTCGCCCCAATCGAGATTGTCGGGGTTGCGCAGGCTGCGATTGGGGTCGCTGTTGCCGTTGTTGAGGACCGTCAGCGTGCCCGTGGGCGCATTGATGTTGCTGAAGTTGAGATTGATCGTATAGACCGTGCCCCAGATGTCCGTCGCGTCGGCAACGCCATCGGCCGTATTGCCGGCCGCAATCGAAGCGCCCGTCGATGCGAAGGCGACCTGCGTCCCGTTGAAGGGATTGACCGAGAGATCTTCAGGGCGCGAGAAGGAGAAGGCTCCAACTGCATCGGCCTCGGCGCGAAGGGTCGTTTCGTTCTTGTATCCGAGCGCATCGTAACCGGGCTGACCGGCCTTGGTGATATCGCGCGCCTCAATGGCCACCCATGTGCCATTGGCGTTGCCCGAAGCGAATTCCGCCGGCGAATTGACGCCTGCCGCATCCGCTTTCCAGACGTAGAGCTGTCCGTCCTTCAAGCCGTTGCGGTCGAGGAAGTCGCCGCCAGCATGCTTCGTGCCGACATAGAGATAAAGCGGCATGCCATTGGGGCCGTCATCGCCGAGCAGGAAGGCCACGCGATCAGTCGTGCCGGTATCGACCTGGGCAACGTTTTCCCAGCCGCCACGGCCGAATTCAGGGACGCCCCAGAGATCGCCGGTCGCCGTGTCGAGCGCCCAGAAGGAGCCGTTCGTTGTTTCCTCAGCGGTAAAATAAATGCGGTCAACGATGCCGTTACCTGCGCCGAACTCGTCGGCTTCGAAGATTCCGCCGGAGCAGAAACGGCCGAGCGCGCCGCCATCCAGTTGCGAGGCTGCCGTGACGAGGTTGCCCGCGCGGTCGTAGATCGAACCATAGGCAATACCGCCATCGACAACGGCCTTGGTATCCTTGTCTATGTCGAAATAGTGCACACGCGCGCCACGCAAGGTCGTGCCGTTCTCAAGCTGATAGTTCGCGCCAGCGGCCTGCGAAAGTTCAGAATTGACAAAGACTCGAACAGTGTCCGCATCGAGCGAATAGGCGCCGATGCCGTCGAGAATGCCGGTCGGCGTATAATTGCCTGAAGTCGTGCTGTTGAGCGCGCCTGTCGTGCCGGTCAGAGTCTCGCCGATCGTCAGGAGCGACGTGACCGTATAGCCATTCTCGCCGCGCAGCATCGGCGCTGCGGTTGTGAGCGCTCCATCCTCTGGCACGATTTGACCGAAGCCGCGGGTGAGATCGACACTGACAGCGCTCGCAGCATCCGTGTAGGTCACAGTGTCGGTTCCGTTGCCGCCGTCGATCTGGTCTGCGCCGCCGCGGCCATTGATGAGATCGTTGCCGCCGCCGGCGTTGATGATCTCGTCCTGGGCAGTTCCCGTCAGCGTGTCGTTGCCTTCGGTGCCGGTGATGAGCCCCGGAACCAGCGAAGTCGCCTGATAGATCGAAATCGAGTTGCTGACCTCGTTGGAAAGGATCAGCAGATCCTGCCCGTTCGGGCTTTCGGAGGCCGGGATGAACAGCGTGCCTTCCGGCGAGACATCGCCTTCGGTCCGCACATAGGTCGTGAAGGTCACGTCGGCCGGATTGGTGAGGTCGAACACCATGTTGCCGCCACCCGCACGTTCCAGCGAGACAAAGGCGTAGGTGCGGCCATTGATCTGGCCAACCGTGATGCCCTCGGGCTCAGGTCCTTTGTTATCGCTGCGCGTATCGGACAGCGTGGTGAGACCGCTGTCGGCGTTGTGAAGGGACGGCGTCAGCAAGGCGACGGCTTGCTCGATGAGTCCGGCGCTGTCGAACACGCGATTGCCGTTCGCATCGACGATCGAGAAGGAGCGCCCGCCATAGCCGACGATACGGTCGAAGTCGCCATCGCCATCGGTGTCGCCGTCAATACGCGACACTGTCAGGCGGCCGAGTTCGGCATTAGCGCGCAGAGCGGCCTCGTTGGGGAACAGCGTGTTGTCGAGATCGTAGCCCGCGTTGCCCAGACGGATCGTCTCATCCGTCGCGAGAAAATCGTCGCGGTCGTCGCCCTCGTTCGCCATCACGTAATAGGTCTGCGTGCCGACCTGGAACGAGGAAATGGCGTCCGGCATATACATGCTGAAGATGGGCTCGTTGCGGATGCGCGTCGACGTCGGGTTGGCCGGGCCGTCGTCGCTGGCGTCGAGCACGTTGCCGGGCAGGCTCCAGTCCTTGAGGCCGAGCGGCACGATCGAGGTGATGGTCGCCGTGGCGATATCCAGGATTGCGACGGCATTGTTTTCCTGCAGCGTGATCATCGCCGACAGGCCATCGGGCGAGATCGCGATATATTCCGGCTCGAAATCAAGCGAGGCGGACACTCCGTTCGTGATGCGCACGCCGGCCGCGCGAAGCGCCGCTTCCTGCCCGTTGAAAGCGTCGAAGGTGACCGCCGTCACTTCGCCGGTTTCGATATCGATGATGCTGATCGAGCCTGCGCCGTTGACGCCCGCCGTTGCCGACATTTCGCCCTCGTTGGCGACGAGAATCTTTTTGCCGTCCGGCGTGAAGGTCAGCATATCCGGATGTGCGCCGACTTCGACCGAGCCGATGAAATTGCCTGACGCGGCCGAGAAGAAAGCCACGCGGCCGTTGTTCGCCTTGTCCGCATCGCTGCCCGCGATGCTGTCGTCAGGTATTGTGACGGCGACGATGCCGTTCTTGACCGCCACGGACGTGATATCGGTGCTGTTGTGGCTGCCGTTTGCGGCCGCGCGCATGTCGAGGGTGGCAATCAGGGTAGGGGTTGCCGGGTTCGAAAGGTCGATGATCTGGAGCCCCGACGAGGACGTCGTGAAGAGCCGATGGCTGCCGGAGTCGTAAGCCGAAATCTCGGCGCCCGCGAGCCCGGCGATGCCGCCGACACGATTGAGATTGAGTTCGTTTGTCGGCGTCGTAGTCAGCGTCATGAAATTTCCCCGCAAGAACGAGACCTGACGAGTGCCGGCCTCAAATGAACCTACGGGTCCGTCGCTAAACGGGCTCTGTGATGTTTGCGTGAAGCTTGTTTCACAATACAAATAATCGGGGACGGCTTTGGGCAGAGCCGGTTCGACCCGCGTTCCGGAAGTGGATGGAGTTTCACCGGATATTCGGACGCACCGAGCCCAGATGCCGAATTAATACGATTTATTTCGACGTTTTCGGCGTCGTGGACCTGGTTGGCGATGGTCCATCTGAATGTAATGGCGGAGAGAGTGTCCGTCGAATTAGTGTTTTTCAGTGTCCGCTGATGTTTCAAAAGGTCCTTATTTTATGGGCATATCTCGCACTTCGTGTCTTTAACTGTCCGCGAAAATCCGCTACAATCCATGCAATTCTTGGGGACCGATCTGGGGACCAAATCGCATGGCACGACAGGCGCTCAATTCCCGCAAAGTCGAAACCGCAAAGCCCGGCAAGTATTCGGACGGGAAGGGGCTCACGCTGATCGTTGCGCCCACTGGCACGCGCAAATGGGTTCTGCGCTTTCAATGGAATGGCAGGCCGCGCGAGATGGGTCTGGGGGCTGCGGAAGCCGCCAACCTTGCCCTTGCCCGCGAAAAGGCTGCCGCCGCCCGCCTGCTCATCGCCAAGGGGATCGATCCGATTGCCGCCCGGCATAAGGACCGGGTGCGGACGTTCGGGGAATGTGCGGACGACTACATTGCAGCGAAGGCCTCCGAATGGCGCAACGAAAAGCACAAGGCGCAATGGGCGATGACGCTCACGGAATATGCCGCGCCGCTGCGTGGCAAGCCTGTCGATACAATCGAGACGGCGGACGTTTTGGCGGTCCTGAATCCGATCTGGCAGGCGAAGACCGAAACCGCCTCAAGGCTGCGGGGACGGATCGAACACATTCTGGACGCTGCGCGAGCGGCCGGCCATCGCTCGGGAGAAAATCCGGCCCGGTGGCGCGGCCATTTGGACAAGCTGCTTCCGAGGCGCGCGAAGCTCGCTCGCGGCCATCATGCGGCGATGCCTTATGCCGAAGTCCCGGCCCTCATGGCCAGTCTGCGCGAGCGCGATGGGATGGCAGCCCGGGCGCTTCAATTCGCCGTGCTGACGGCCGCGCGCACTGGCGAAGTGATCGGCGCAAAGTGGTCTGAAATCGATTTGGACGCCAAGGTCTGGACGGTCCCGGCCGCGCGAATGAAGACGGCGCGTGAACACCGTGTGCCGATGTCGGCCGCTTCCGTCGAATTGCTGAAACCGCTGTCCGAAAATCGAACCGGCGAATTTGTCTTTCCCGGTGGGGAGGCTGGCAAGCCGCTGTCCAACATGGCGATGGATATGACGCTGCGGCGGATGCGGGCAGGGGACGTAACGGTCCACGGCTTTCGGTCATCCTTCCGTGATTGGGCCGGCAACGAAACGTCGTTCGCCCGTGAGATTGCGGAAGCCGCGCTGGCGCATGTGGTGTAAGCGTCCGGTCTGGTCGACCTGCCTGGGGTGGGAGAGATTGCGTAGTGTCCACCTTTGGCAGTGGACACTCAGGAGCATTCTTTCATGGCCCGGCCTCGCAAGCACCGGCATTGGAGCGACGAAGAAAAGCGTTCGATTTGTTGTCAGAGCAAGATAGCCGGGATTTCCGTGGCGCAGGTCGCACGGCGGTATGCGATGAACGCGAACCTTATTTTCAAATGGCTGAACGATCCGCATTATGTACCTGACAACGTTGTTGGGGATACACAGACCTTTTTGCCGGTCGAGATCGAGGCAAATGCCTCTGCTGACAGAGTGCCGTTGGTGGAAGCTCCGGCAACGACATGTTCGGGCGGGGCCGGACGATTGGAGATAATCCTGCCCGCGGGCCTTCGGCTAAAGGTTGATGGCGGGTTCGATGGAACCGAGCTTGCTCGGCTGATCAAGGGTCTGATGGCGTGATCCCGGTCCCCAGCAATGCGCGCGTTTGGCTGGCAGCTGGCGCAACGGACATGCGGCGTGGCTTCCACACATTGGCAGCGCAGGTGCAGGCTTCGCTGGCCGAAGATCCATTCTGCGGCCACATGTTCGTCTTCCGGGGGCGAGGTGGTGATCTCTTGAAGATCATCTGGTGGGATCAACAGGGGGCATGCTTGTTCTCCAAGCGTCTGGAGCGCGGCCGGTTTGTTTGGCCATCTGCAAAAGGCGGGAAGGTGTCGATGTCGGCGGCGCAACTGGCAATGCTGCTGGAGGGGATTGATTGGCGAGCACCGCAAAGAACATGGCAGCCCCTGACGGTTGGATGACGCAATAAAGTCGATAAAAGCTGGGGTAATATACACGTCATGGATTCCCATGAATCGCATAATTTGCTAGACAATTGACGATGAAGCCCAGTCCTGCAAACAGCGCACGGAACAAGCAGATTGACGCTGCTACCCTTCGCGCGCTGCTTGCCGAAAGAGATACTGAGATTGCGGGCGTCAAAGCCGAACTTCATAGCCGAAACCTTCTCATCGAGAAGCTGAAGCATCAGCTCGCCGGTCTGCGCCGTCACCAGTTTGGCTCAACCTCCGAAGCCCTCGATCAGCTCGAACTGACCCTGGAAGATGAAGAGATTGCACACGCTGCAAAAACGCCTTCCGCAAACGATCCCTCGTCAGACACCATAAAAGACCAGCCCAAGCGCAGGCCGCTGCCGGAACATCTGCCGCGCAACGAGACCGTGCTCACGCCAGGCAACGCCTGCCGCGTCTGTGGCGGCCGGTTGAAGCAACTTGGCGAAGATGTCACCGAAGAACTCGAATATGTTCCCGGTCGCTTTGTCGTCAATCGCATTGTCCGTCCGCGCCTGGCCTGCGCCTGCTGTGAGAAGATCCAGCAAGCGCCATTGCCCTCGCGGCCGATCGAGCGGGGCCGTCCGGGTCCGGGACTGCTCGCCCATGTTCTGGTCAGCAAATATGCCGATCATTTGCCACTCTACCGCCAGAGCCAGATTTTCGGCCGTGACGGGATCGATCTGGAGCGCTCCACTCTGACCGACTGGGTTGGCAAATCAACGGCCCTTCTGGAACCTCTGGCGGACGCCATTGGCCGCCACGTCCGGCAGGGTCTCGCCATCTTCGCCGATGACACACCCGTCAAAGTGCTGAGCCCTGGCTCAGGTGGCACAAAAACCGCGCGGCTCTGGGCCTATGCCCGCGACGAGCGCCCCTGTGCGGGCCCGGCCCCTCCGGCAGCCTGGTATCAGTTCTCCCGCGACAGGAAGGCTGAACGGCCGCAGGATCATCTGCGCGCCTACAAAGGCTGGATGCATGCAGATGGTTATGCCGGTTTTGAAGAGCTCTATGGCAGTGGCCGGATCAGGGAAGCCGCCTGCATGGCGCATATCCGCCGCAAGTTTGTCGATGTCCATCAATCCCAGGGTTCTGTTATTGCCGAAGAGGCCATCAAACGCATTGCCGGACTTTATGCCGTCGAGAAAGAGGTGCGGGGACAGCCGCCCGATATCCGGCAAGCCATCCGCGAGCAGAAAGCAAAGCCGATCCTTGATGACCTTGAGGTCTGGCTCGGCCAGCAATTACCGAAAATCTCTGGCAAGTCGCCCCTGGCGGCGGCCATCCGCTATGCGCTGACCCGGATCAAGCGGCTGCGGCCCTATCTCGACAACGGTTTTCTAGAGATTGATAACAACACGGCCGAGCGCTCCATGCGGCCAATCGCGCTGGGCAGAAAGAACTACCTTTTCATGGGCTCCGAAGGCGGCGGCAAGGCCGCAGCCATCGCCTACACATTGATCGAAACCGCCAAACTCAATGGTGTCGATCCCCAAGCCTGGCTCACGGACATTCTTGGTCGCATCGCCGATCATAAGATCACCAGGCTCGACGAGCTGCTGCCGTGGCGTTACGCTGCCAAGGCAGCGTAACAGACGCACGGTCTATTGCGCCAGAGCAACCAGACCGGACGGTCGCGATGGAAAGCACTGATCCAACCGCTGTTCTCGCGCGTAACAGGGTGGTCAACCAGCTGGGAGGCTATCTTATGGCGATCGATCTGAACAACATCTTGAGTGATAACACTGCAGGGCTACCCCTGCTTAAGGTTCTGGCGGAGAACAGTTTTGATTCTGTGCTGATTACGGACGCGAGCAATGAAGGCAAAATAATTTACGCAAACGAGGCCTTCAAGAAACTGACCGGGCATGATCCGAAGGATGCCATTGGCCAAACACCGCGCATTCTTCAGGGGCCTGGCACGGATAAAAAAGTTACGGAACGACTTAGCATCGCGCTGAAAACGGGCGGTAGCTTTGAAGGTAAGGCGATCAATTACAAGAAAGATGGTACGCCATTCATTATGTTTTGGCGAGTTTTACCAATCAAAGTTGGCGAGAAGATCGAAGCCTGGATCGCGATTCAGCGTGAGGGTGCTTCAATCTAGCGCCGTTACGAAAGAACTACCTCTTCATGGGCTCCGAAGGCGGCGGCAAGGCCATGGCCATCGCCTACACCCTCATTGAGACCGCCAAACTCAACGGCGTCGATCCGCAAGGCTGGCTCACCGACGTCCTCGCCCGCATTGCTGATCACAAGATCACCCGGCTGGACGAGCTGCTGCCGTGGCGTTACGCTGCCAAGGCAGCGTAACAGACGCACCATCTATTGCGCCAGAGCAGCCAGACCGGACGGTCGCCAACAATCCCGCACAAAGGCGGATGGGGTTTTAGGGACCATGGGGACAACTGTCCCGCGTGGGACGCCTGAGGCTGCCGGGACAAATGGGACAATTGGGAGCATGCTCCTCATATGGTAATGGGCTTTTCAGGGATTTGAACAAAAGAGCCTGATTACCAGCAGACTGTGAAAAGGATTGTCACTCGTTTGTCCGCGATAGACGGGAGATGTATCCAAATATAGCCCATACCCCCTATTTGGGGGGCCCATCCGATCCTTGATGCATCTAACGCGTTTTGATATGCTGCGAAATTGGACTTTATTTTTTTTAAAGGTAGTGGCAGAATTATGCTGTTAGTCAGATAAAGTAATTATGTAATATTTTTAACCGAAATCTATCACCCGCAGATGCCTTAAGATGAGCCGGGTCGAGGTAAGAGCAATGTATAACAGAGTTCGCTACATCAGCGTTTTGATCTTATATTTAATCGTCAACGGCTCCGAAGCAGCGACATTGTCTATGATTTGCAAAAATCCAAGACGTGAATATCTTGTGGTATTCAACGATTTTTCTAGATCATTCATTGCCAAAGCAGAAGAAGGTGACACGCCCTATAGGGTCGATAGTATCCGACGGGTTGGAGAAAGCTATACAGTCAAGGGAGTAACAATTTTTGGGGGACCCTCATTTTCAGCATTAATCGGGGATGGTCAACAGTTCATTCAATTCTTCGATAGTCGAAAATTGCATCAGACTGACTATTGCCGAAAGGCGAGCTGAGATATGAACTTCATGCCTACTAGACCGGCGGCAAGAGATTGTCACGTAGCTCCAAAAAGGTGGCACATGACGCGCTTATTATCGATTGCCTTGTCGTTTCTCACTCTCGCTTTTTGTTCAACAGGTCTGTCAGCACAACAGGAACTGCCCAGACGGATGACTTTTTTCGAGGGCAGGTGTCGAATGCAATTAGTAGCCGACTTCCTTCCATGCCAGCCTAAAACTCTTTTTGCAGAACTGAGAAACGGGCGGGCGTTCCTGACTTTCTTTGCGGGCAAACATTCATGGACGGTTTCTGGTTCGGGCGATAGGCAGCCAAACCTAGAGAATTACTATCATAGCATCGACACCATCAGAATGTTGGAAGGGAGCAAACATGTCGGCGAAGATCGACAAATGGAGGGCGAATGCCATTTCCGATTGAATAAGCAGGCTACCAAATTTTTCTGGATCAGGTGTGACGTATATAATCGAGGTAAAGGCTCCCATTATAAATTCTATTTTGAACCAATAATTAAGTTCGAAAAGAAAGATTTTTAATATTAGAATGCGGACCTATGAGTATAGGAGACATTGCCCGGAATAGGAAGTCGTTAAGCTGGGTTGGAGTGGTCAGTTTGAAATCCCAGACGTTGCTTCTTTAAAAAAATTTCAATTCTGTTTTCAATTGCAAATCGCGCAGACAAAGGCGATCTTGTCAGTAATTGGCGATAATGCAGCGAAGTTAGTAGACCGGAACCTTATTCACGCGGCAGTCAAATGATCCTTTTATTTTATTGTTAAAGAACCTTCCCATAGAGTCTGCGCCTAGAAAAGCCGATACAATGCTGCGATCAATTGCACAATAGTGGAACCAGCTACCCCTGATGTTTATAAGCATATACATGTTTCTTTGATCGAAGCATAGTTCATGAATAAAGCTACTTTTCTTTATCTCTTGGCATTCGAATGGTGTGAGGGCAACGAAGCCTCTATATTTAACGTCAACTGTTCTGGCCTGTCCGCCTCCGCTTGCTAAGCAGACGATAATGGCAGTTGAAAAAATGCTATATCTCATGATGCGCTGGCTCTTCTAAATCAACATCGAATACTGATGTAGATAGGTTCTGAGGGCTTGAGGTAAAGGACGAGTTTAACCTGCTTGTTTTCCTTCGATTACTTACATGGCTTGTTTTTCTCAATTGTGGCCTTAGCGTCCGTCTCCTTAAGCAACAAACTGTAGGAAACGGTACAACCCCCTGATCCACAGGAAAACCATTCCTCAATGAATGCTTGTGCTCGGTGCGGCGCAATAATTTTAAAAACATTACTGCCACCAGACGAGCCCCCACATTGTGCTATTTTGCTGAGGCGAAGACGGTTCTTGTTACCCTTTACCGAATCCTCAAGAAGCCCCCCCGGTCCCCACTCTCTCGAAAGTACGTTACTAGCGAACTCGACGCTAACCATGTGGTTGGTGATGCCACGGAACGAGCATACCGTCGCGGCGATGCGCTGGAAAAGCGGCGCGCGTTGATGGAAGCATGGGCAGGCCATTGTCAGCCCGTAAGCGAAGGCAAGCTGCTGCCGTTTCCAAAGCGCGCTGCTGCGGTTTGAAGGCGGGGGGCCTTCGCTGCGCGCGCTCTGCGCGCAGGGCCGACGGGGGCCTGAAAAATCACAAGCTCTGGCCAGTGGTCCAGACTGGCTCGCGCGATTTCCGGGTCAGAAAATTTTGTTTCCCCAAAAATTTCTGCCGCACGCCCAACCCCGTTAGAGAATCCAATGCACGCACTAAGTCCATGAAGGATGGCGCGAAACAGTCGCGCGCGCACGCGAGGTGTTGAACGGGCGGACATGTCGCCTCGTTGACTCTCAGGCTCATTGCGCAAAGCATTACGCTCAGAGGTTATTATGTGGGGCGATTGGGGTACACTAGACTGAATTAGTGGCTTGTTCGTCTCGTCATTCCTAAAATACTCTCCGTTAACCGAAACCCAGACCCTAACCGAGAGATCACCGACGTATTGTTCGAGTTTGCCCATAATACGCAATGAGAGGTTGCAACTGACACAGAAATTTCAATAGCCGTTCGTAACAAGAAGTACACTACAAAATATTTTGTTTGTTTTTCGCCAGACGTTTTGCTTTCAAGTACAAATCTGCCGCAGTAGGTCATTTCTCCATATTCCGAACCGAATGACAGATCACTTTCTATGGTCACGATGTGTTCTGGATTAAGCCGGCTAACTGTTCCAACAGCGCGCCAAGTTGGAAGCATATAGATTAAAAATAAAACCCCCATCAATAAAATTATGATGATATTTTCTATTGTTTTTTCCATACGGTCCTCCGTCTTTTGGTCACTTTGAGGAAAACTTTTCTAACTTACCTTTTGTAATAATACCGCCCAACTCTACCCTTGAGATAACCCGAGTATTGAGTTTCTCACCCGAAAGCACACACATTCGCGCCGCTTCCTCCTGTAATTCAACTGACCGTCTATGAGCGAAGTATACGTTGAAAAAGTAGGAGGATTTGGTGCCCTTTGTTTTGCTCTCCATCGAGAAGCGCCCGCAGAGTTGGGGGGACTTTGGGTCAAGATCAATGAGAAAAACCCTCTCTAAGCTGACGGTGTCCTCTGGATACCGTTCGTTTAGGATACGTTCCGCTTCCCATCCAGCTTCGAAATAGTTGTAGGTGCTGACCAAGGCTATGATCAGCACGATAACGCCCACGACGTTGGCGATCCGGTCCCCCATGTGACTGTGCCCCATTTAGACGTTCAAAACATAGCAAAATGTCTCTGGCAGAAAAAGAAAACTTTTATTCTCAGTACTTTAGTGCTTGAATCTCATTTCGGCGTGATTATGTTTCTTCTAGCCAAAGCGCCGTTTCTTGCGGTTGCAATTCGTGAGTGATCCTGTGGAAGCTCTGACCAATACTACTCCCCTTGCTCGTATCCTTGTGCTTAAGGACGGCCGACAGATAGGAACAATATCGGATGCTACTATGTTTGTCCGCGACTTGGAGAACGAGGTCGCGGGTCGGCTCCACTGGATTACTGCCGACAACGCGCTCACAGGGCCAAGTCAGATTAGTTACAGCACGAGAGCAATATGGAACGCTCTGGCTACCGATGGCCTGTTAGCCGATTGACGCCCACCTGACCTGCCACTGAACTTTCATCCAGCAGCGATTAGAGTCTCGGCGTAGTTTACGCCGTACGGCGCGGGTTGAGCAACATGCGGTCGGCGTAGCTGATCGGGTTGCGCAGACGATCGCATGTTGCGGAGATTGATGGCGTAGGCCGCCAGCGTGAGATGCCCGCATATCGACGGGACGAGATTCAATATCTCGCCATGAGTCAGCAAAAGTCTCAATTCGACGAAAGAGGCCGGATCGAACGACGCTTTCGCGAGATGGGGCTCGAAATCACATATTTAGGGCGCATCAAAAAAGACGGGCTCGAATACAACCCGTTTGAAACATCGTCATACGATCACGATGTCTGAATTTTCTTCGGAGAGAAGTGTCGATGACCCTTGGTGAATGTTTCTGGTGAAGCTGGCACAGGGAGACAGTCCCCAGCTTGCGCTCGGGCTGTCCCCGCCATGACCCTCGGAGCCATGCCCCTGGAGCCGCTGGATCACGATCCCCCTCGTAAGGTCGTGACTTGCTCGCTACTTCTCGACGGGAGTACGAGCCCGCCGGCGGCGCATGGGCTTCGAGCCTTCGGGCTGCCCTTCCGATCTATCGCCGCAGTCCCACGGTTCGGATGCGTTTCGTGCCCCGCCGTCTGTGTACCGACGACACGATCCGCCAGCCGGTCGTCTGAAAATCGGGATTGTGGTAAGAGAAAACCACGTCCTGATCGCTTCGACCGATCTGGATTGCCCCGGTGGCGCGTCAACGCTGCCGGGGCCTCCTGCGCAAGGTCTGCGATCTCCGGGCGTGCCTCAACGCACTCAATGTCTGCTTGCGCCCGTGCCGCTCGCTGGGAGCGGCGTTGCAACGATTGCAGCAACTTGGCTACACGCGCGCGCGTGCGAGTGCTTCGCTCGCGAATCAGGGGCGTCGGTTCTGTGCATTTGACCTGCTTCGATCGCGCGGGCGCCGGGCCTCAGAATTCGAGATGAAATGCTCTTAAGCCACTGCTATTATTGGTGAAATTGTCCGCATTTTTCGTGATGTATGTTAGAGTGCGTTTCAAAGTCCGCAATTGGCTCCGAAGCTTCTGCCCATGAAGCGAAAGGAGCTTTCATGAAATCGAGTGAAGCCACAAAGCGCGAAGCCGCGACTGTCGAACGTCATGCTTGGCGCGTGCGCGAGTTTTGCGAAGCCGTGCGAATTTCGCGCTCGCACTTTTACGAGCTGATGAAGCGCGGCGAATTGCGGACCGTGACTCTGGGCGGCCGCCGGCTCGTCCCGGATTCCGAACGCCTGCGACTGCTCGGGGAGGGCTGACGATGCGCCCCGTTGAATCTCGAGTCCTGCCGGGGGCGATGCTGGCCAATCCAGTGGCGACTTGTTTTGCCGCCCGGTTTAATCTGCCCGGTTGGTTGGCGCGCCTTTTGTGCGCCCTCGCGATGTGTGGAGGGCGGCTCGCATGAGTCAGGCTCCACCCGAGTTCCGGTTTTGGACACAAGACCAGCGCAACGATTGGTTTGCGAACGAAGCCCGCGAGTATCGAGACAGGAAATCGCGAGCGGCGGCCAGCCCGTTGGCCTCGTCCATAATGCCCGCTGATGGACCAGCGGCGCGCGCTGGCGTCAATCTCATCTCTGCGGCCAGTGTGAAGCCCGAACCGATCGATTGGCTTTGGCCGGGCTTTTTAGCGCGAGGCAAGCTGCACATTCTCGCGGGGGCTCCTGGCGCTGGCAAGACAACGCTGGCGCTCCGCATGGCCGGCATTGTCTCCAGCGGCGGCGCATGGCCCGATGGTCAATATAGTCAGCCGGGACGAGTGATGATCTGGAGTGGAGAGGATGGCCTAGCCGATACTCTCGCGCCGCGCTTGCAAGCTTCCGGAGCCGATATGTCGCGCTGCTATTTTGTAGGGACAGTGCGCGACGGCAGGGGACAACGACCGTTCGATCCCGCGAAAGATGTTCCAGCGCTCCGAGACGCGATCATACAGGCTGGCGGGGCGTCCCTTCTGATCTGCGATCCCATCGTCTCGGCGATTGCGCTCGACTCGCACAAGAATTCTGAAGTGCGGCGCGGCCTGCAACCGTTGGTAGATCTTGGTGCCGAATTGAATTGCGCTGTGCTTGGCATCACGCATTTCAGCAAAGGAACGGGCGGGCGCGATCCGGTCGAAAGAATCACCGGCTCTATCGCCTTCGGCGCTCTGCCGCGTGCGATCTTTGCGGCTGCAAGGGAACAGGCGGACCCAGATGGGGCGCCGTCGGATCGCCGCCTGTTCGTCCGCGCCAAATGCAGTAATGGCCCCGATGGCGGCGGCTTCGCCTACAAGCTCGCTATCGAAACTCTGGAGGGGTCTCATCCTATACCGACGTCCGTCGCTATTTTCGGGGAAGCCTTGGCGGGCGAAGCGCGCTCGCTATTGGCGGTCGCCGACGATCCCGCATCCGGCCGAAGTGGCGCGCTGGCGGTTGCAAAGGAC
This sequence comes from uncultured Hyphomicrobiales bacterium, assembly GCA_903847605.1. Classification (GTDB taxonomy): domain Bacteria; phylum Pseudomonadota; class Alphaproteobacteria; order Rhizobiales; family Beijerinckiaceae; genus Terripilifer. The sequence continues at coordinate 95,109 of CAINED010000078.1, forward strand.
TTCCTGCGTGACCTGCTGGCCGTCGGGCCCGTCCCTGCGATTGATGGCAAACAGGCGGCGGCCGATGCCGGTGTCGCTGGGCGGACGCTGGTGCGGGCAAAAGAGGCGTTGGGGGTCAGTTCTCGAAAGTCAGCGATGAACGGCGGCTGGGAGTGGTATTTGCCTGAAGGTTGCCAACAATCTGCGAAGGCTGCCAACTAAAATGCTTGGCATTCTTCGGGCAATTTTGGAAATCTTCGGTCCTTCAGTAGTTTGGCCGCACTTGCGTCGGCTATGTACAGGGCCATGCTTCGCGAAGCGCTCGCTGGGCGATCTGCGATAGTGGCAGATGGAGTTGCTTCGGGTTGCGATCCGCATACTGGATTATAATCGCCACCATTTGTCGGGGTATGACGCCGTTGGGCATACACGCCCGCAATTTCATGTCGATGAGTGGCTGCAACTCGGCCAAAGTCGTTGTGATCGTCAGGCAACGCGTCGTAGTGATTCCCATGAATCTGCCCGCCAATAGATCGCGACAACCGGGCAGCTCATTGTTGCCGCTCAGGTAGGTTTGGCTTTGTGCGAGGATTGGCGTGGAAGACATCAAAGGCAGAGCAGCGCAGGTCATTGCGAGCAAAATCCGCTTCATTGCAAAGCCTCAGTGTACGAAGTGGAAAACTAACCCCTTTGGGCGACCGGTACAATCGCATGACGCGAATTGCATGTGGCGCGGCCGCTCGCAATCGCCCGCGCGCCCCACTCGAACATATTTCGGGGTCCAAATTGGGGACTGACTTCCATTGCGAATGAAAAAGATAATATAATCAAATATTTGATAAATGGATATGGCGGAGAGAGTGAGATTCGAACTCACGGTAGGCTTGCACCTACGGCGGTTTTCAAGACCGCTGCCTTAAACCACTCGGCCATCTCTCCGGGAACGCGATTGCTGCGCGTCGAAGCGCACCTTGGATCAGAAGCGCGCGGCATTTTCAAGCCGGTTGTCGGCCCGTCGCCGCAGGGTTCGCGCAAGCCTCGGTCGCTCGCCGCAAGCTTGCGGCATGACACGGCGACCAGAGTGAGCTATGTGCCTCAATTCATTTGGGTGGCCACAGTTCGGTCGCATTTGGGCGATCAGGGTCGTGACGACCAAAGCGGGGCAGGCGGATTGAAGATTAACGGTAATTTAGCCCTGAGGGCGGATGATGGCTTGCCGGTGAACGGTGGCGACATGCATGCGGCATGCGCCGCGGGCAATTGCGGCGAGTCAGTTTCGAGTTCTGCGTACCCCCTGATGGCCCAACCCTCCGTTTCCGCCGGCTTCGTGGGCCTCGCCCAGTTTGGCTGTTGCCTTGCTCTCGCCGCGGCGCTCGCCGGCTGCGCGCAGCAACCGCAACAGCAGCAGGCGGGTGGCGTCGTCCGCAATCCGAACACCAGCGAATATTTCCCCGAGGGCCGCTATGGCACGGCCAGTCCCCGCGTCGTTGCGGACGGGCAGGCGGTGCCGCGCGGCGGCGGGCGTTATCTCGTCGGCAAACCCTATCGCATCGCCGGTCGGCAATACGTGCCACGCGAGGTTCAGCCCGGTTTCACGCAGACCGGCAAGGCGTCGTGGTATGGCGACGCCTTTCACGGCCGCAAGACCGCGAATGGCGAAATCTACGACATGTCCGCCGTCACGGCCGCGCATCCGACGATGCCACTGCCGAGCTATGCGCGCGTCACCAATCTGGGCAACGGTCGCTCGATCATCGTGCGCGTCAACGATCGCGGCCCCTATCATGGCGGTCGTGTGATCGATCTTTCCAAGCGCGTCGCCGACGCGCTGGATTTCCGCCGCTTCGGCACGGCGAACGTCAAGGTCGACTATATGCGTCCCGCCGGCATCGCCGGCTCGGACGACCGCCAGTTGATCGCCAGCCTGCGTACCGATGGCTCGCCCGCCAGTCTCGACGGCGGACCGGGGATTGCCCGCACGATGATCGCGGCGATCACGCCTGCGCCACAAGGCGCGCCGCCGCCGTTCCCGACGCCGCGCCAGCCCGAAATTCAGCCCCAGGTTCAGGGCGCGGCGTCGCCGGCTCTTGCGCTTGCCCCGACCCAGCGCCCGCCGGAACAGCGCTCCATCCCCAATCTCGGCGCGCAGCCTGTCGCCTTCGAGCCGGAAGAGGGAATGACGGCGATCGCACGCTCGGCCCGCGGCGGCGTTCCCGTGCCGCCCTCGCGTCCGCTCGACCTCGCCGCCATTCCCGGCGCGTCCGTGCCGATTTCCGCGCCGCGGCGCACCGGCTTTGCGCCAGCAGGAACCGGCACGGCGACCTTCTTCGCGCCATTCCCGCCGCATCAGCCGCCGCGCAAGCCGCGCGGTCCCTTCGGGACGCTGGATACGACCGGCCTCGTCCCCCTGCGCCACTGACGGCGCACAGATATTTTTCGCAACAAGCCCAAGAAATTGCGCAAAGCGTCGGGCGCATTTACCATGCGCGCCATCGTGACTCGACCGCGCTTCCAGATGCTCGAACGCAGCAAATTCGCCATGTCCAAAGCCGCCAGCTTCGCGCTCGCGCTGTTGATCACGCTCGCCGCCGGCGGCGATGCATTTGCCCAAGCGATCCAGACGAGCGCGCGCTGGGCGCTGCTGATGGATGCCGACACCGGCAGCGTTCTCTTCCAGAAGGATGCTGATGCGGCGATGTCGCCGGCGTCCATGGTCAAGGTGATGACCGCGGAGCTTGTCTTCAAGGAGATCAGGGACGGACGAATCTCGCTCGATACGGAAATGCCGGTTTCCGAAAACGCCTGGCGCACGGGGGGCGCGATGTCGCGGGGCTCGGCGATGTTCGCCAAGCTCGGCGAGCAGATCAAGGTTTCCGATCTGTTGCGCGGCCTGATCATCCAGTCGGGCAATGATGCGGCGATCGTTCTGGCCGAAGGGCTGGCCGGTAGCGAAGACGCATTCGCCGGGATGATGAACAAGCGCGCCCGCGAACTCGGCCTGCGCGATTCCAACTTCACCAATTCATGGGGCAAGTCGGATCCCCGTCAGAAGACGACCGCGCGCGACCTCGCAAAGCTCTCGGTGCATGTCATCAAGACCTATCCCGATCTCTACAAGATATTCGCAGAGACGGAATTCACCTGGAACAAGATCCGCCAGACCAACCGCAATCCGCTGCTGACCATGAACATGGGCGCGGACGGTTTGAAGACCGGCAATATCGACGATTCCGGTTATGGCCTTATTGGCTCCGCCGTGCAGGGCGAACAGCGCCTGATCCTCGTCATCAACGGAACGAAATCCGGCAAGGAACGCACGGATGAAGCGCGCAAGCTGCTGACCTGGGGGTTTCGCGCCTTCGACGTGCGCGACGTCTTCAAACCGGGCGAGGCCGTCGGTACGGCGAGCGTCTATGGCGGCTCGGTGGGACGCGTGCCGCTCGTCGCCAAAGTGCCCGTGCGCCTGATGATACCGCGCGGCGCGACGGAGCGATTGTCGGCGCGGATCGAATATGTGGGGCCGCTGATTGCGCCGGTGGAAGCGGGAACGAAAGCGGCTAACCTGCGCGTCTATCGCGGCAAGGAACTGGCGCTCGACATGCCGCTCTACACGGAAGTCGATGTGAAGACGGGGCCGCTCTATTCGCGCGCTTTCGATGCGGCCTATGAACTCGCCGGCAGTTACATCCGTAAGTTCACGAGCAAAGACAAGTGATGGCTCCCGCCATGCCGCAGTCACAGGAGAGCGCACCGGCAAAAGGGCGGTTCATCACCTTCGAAGGCGGCGAGGGTTCGGGCAAATCCACGCAGGTGCAGCGCCTGTTGTCGAAACTCGCGGCGCGCGGAATCGAAACCGTGGCGACCCGCGAACCCGGCGGATCGCCCGAAGCCGAACGTCTGCGCCGGCTTCTGTTGTCCGGCGCCATAGCGCCTCTGGGGGCGGATGCAGAAGCCATTGTCTTCGCCGCTGCGCGGATCGATCACCTCGACAAGACGATCAGGCCGGCGCTCGAAGAAGGGTGCTTCGTCATCTGCGACCGTTTCATCGATTCGACCCGCGCCTATCAGGGCGCGACGGGGAAAGTCGACGCGAGCCTTATCGCCGATCTCGAGAAAGTCGCGGCCGGCGAAACCATGCCCGACCTCACAATCGTTCTCGATGTGCCCGTCGATATCGGGCTCGAACGCGCACGCGGGCGAGGCGAGGGCGCAGACCGTTTCGAGCAGGAACAGAAAGCCTTTCACGAGGCCGTCCGCCAGTCCTTTCTCGAAACCGCGAAGTCCGAACCGCAGCGCTGCATTGTGATCGACGCGACGCAGCCAGCGGAAAAGATCGAGCAACAGATCTGGCGCGCGGTTGAGAAGCGCTTTCTCAAAGGTGACGAGGACGTCGGCAAGCCGCGCAGAAAGGCCGGCGCCTCCGCAGCAAAAGCTGCGAAGAGGCCGCCGCGGAAGAAAAGCGGAAAGATCGCGCCGTGAGCCGCGCCCCCGCACGAACACGCGCTCGCGACCTGGTCGAAGCGCCCGACGAGAGCGACCGCTTCGAGAATGCGCCGCATCCACGCGAGACCTTCGATCTCTTTGGGCATTTGCTGGCGGAGCAGACGCTGCTGAACGCGTTCCGCGAAGGGCGGCTCGCGCAATCCTGGATCATTGGCGGACGCGAGGGCATCGGCAAGGCCACCCTGGCCTGGCGTTTTGCGCGCTTTCTGCTGGCCTACCCCGATCCGCGCCTGCCGCAGGTGGAGCGGGCCGAGAATCTTCATGTTCCCGCTGATAATCCGGCGGCGCGGCGAATCCTCTCGCTGGCGCATAGCGACGTATGCGTGCTCAGGCGCGAATGGGACCAGAAAGAGAAGCGGCACTTTACCGAAATACGCGTCGATGACGCCCGGCAGATCATGGGCCGCTTTCATCAGGCGGCGGCCGAAGGCGGATGGCGCATCGCCATCATCGACTGCGCCGAAGACCTCAACCGCAACACCGCCAACGCGCTGCTGAAGCTGATCGAGGAGCCGCCACCGCGCTCGCTCTTTCTCTTCGTCGCCCATCGTCCCGCGCAAATTCTGGCGACGATCCGGTCGCGGTCGAGATTGCTGCCGCTGTCGCCGCTCCAGACCGAAGATGTCGAGAAGGCCATTCGCGGCCTCGGCGGCGAATGGTGGGAACTGGAGGACGACGAGGTGCGCGCCGCCGCCACACGCAGCAGTGGCTCGGTCCGCGATGCGCTGCGCCTGCTCGGCGGCGACAGTCTGAAACTGATGGAGCGCATCGATACGCTGCTGCAGGGGCTTCCGGAGGTGGACTGGAAGAAGGTCAGCCAGCTCGCCGAAAGCGTGACCAAGCGCGAGGCCACGGCCGATTTCGAGGCTGCGGTCGCCGCCATCTTCGACTGGATCGACGGGCAGATACGCACTGGCGCCGGGCCGGGCGGGAAGGGGCCATCGCAGCTTGCGGACTATGCCGAGGTATGGGAGAAGTTCGCGCGTTCGGTGCGAGAGACCGAGACCTACAATCTCGACCGCCGCGCCCTCATCCTGACCTTTTTCACGGATCTGGCGACTGCCGTTCGGCGAGCCGCCTGACCGGCTTCCGGAACACCTGATCAATGGCCTCGCGCCCCGAATTCTGCATCACGACAGCCATCCCCTATGCCAATGGCAAGCCGCATATCGGCCATGCCTACGAGCGCATCGCGACCGACGCCATCGCCCGCTTTCAGCGCCTCGACGGCCGCGATGTCTTCTTCATCACCGGCATGGACGAGCACGGCCTGAAGATGCAGCAGACGGCGGGCAAGGAAGGCATCACGCCCCAGTTGCTCGCCGACCGCACGGCGGCTCAGTTCGACGAGATGGGAACGCTGCTCAACGCCCGCGCCGACCACGTCATCCGGACGACCGAGCCGCGCCACTATGAGGCCTCGCGCGCGATCTGGGAGGCGATGGAGAAGCGCGGCGATATCTACCTCGCCAAATACTCCGGCTGGTACTCGGTGCGCGAGGAGGCCTATTTCGACGAGGGCGAGATTGCGACCGGCGCCGACGGCGCCAGGCTTTCGCCCAATGGCACGCCTGTCGAATGGGTTGAGGAGGAGAGCTATTTCTTCAGGCTCTCAGCCTATGCCGAGCGCCTGCTCGCCCATTACGAGGCCAATCCGCAGTTCGTAACGCCAGCTCACTATTTTAATGAGATAAAGGCGTTTGTTCACCGTGGACTTCAGGACTTGTCGATCAGCCGCACGACGTTCAACTGGGGCGTCCCGGTGCCGGGCAACGACAAGCATGTGATGTATGTCTGGGTCGACGCCCTCACGAATTACATCACGGCCTGCGGCTATCCGGATACGACTGCGCGCGACTGGCATTACTGGCCGGCCGATGCCCATGTCATCGGCAAGGACATCACCCGCTTCCACTCGATCTTCTGGCCCGCCTTCCTGATGTCGGCAGGAATTGAAATTCCAAAGCAGATCGTCGTCCACGGCTTCCTGTTCAACCGCGGCGAGAAAATGTCGAAGTCGGTCGGCAACGTCATCAGCCCGGAAACGCTGGCGAGCCACTATGGCGTCGATCAGCTTCGCTATTTCTTCCTGCGCGAAGTGCCGTTCGGCCACGACGGCAACTATTCGCACGAGGCCATCGTCAACCGAACCAATGCCGATCTCGCCAACGATCTCGGCAATCTTGCCCAGCGCTCGCTATCGATGATCAACAAGAACTGCGAGGGCAGGGCGCCGGTCCCGGGCGATCTCACCGCCGCCGATCGCGAAATCCTGGACGCAGCCTATGCCCTGCCCGCCAAGACGCGCGAAGCCATGAAGGAATTCGCGTTGCACCAGATGCTGGCGGATATCTGGAAGGTCGTCGCCGACGCCAACCGCTATTTCGCGGGCGAGGAACCCTGGGCGAAACGCAAGACCGACTTTGCCCGCATGGGTACTATTTTGTGGACGACCGCCGAAGTCATCCGCGTCGTCGCGATCATGGCGCAGCCGGTCATCCCGGCCTCGGCGGAAAAACTGCTCGACCTCGTCGGCGTGGCTGCAGACGCGCGAAAGTTTGCGAATGCCACGTCCGCCAGCGCGATCACAGGCGGAAGCGTTCTGCCTACGCCGGTTCCGGTGTTCCCGCGTTATGTCGAGACCGAGCAAGTAAACGGGGAGGGGCCAAAGCCCAAATCCGCCTGATGTTGATCGACTCCCATTGCCACCTCGACTTCCCGGAATTCTCTGCGGACATGCCGGCGACGCTGGCGGCGGCGAAGGCAGCCGGCGTCGGGCGCATGATCACGATCTCGACGCGGATCGACCGCTACGACGTCTATCGCGGCATTGCCGAGGCGAACGATAACGTCTGGTTCTCCGTCGGCACCCATCCCCACAGGGCGCATGAGGAGCCGACAGCGACCGTCGACGATCTGGTGAGCCTCGCATCGCATCCCAAATGCGTGGCGATCGGCGAGGCCGGCCTCGACTATCATTACGACAAGGCGCCGCGCGAGACCGCAGCGCAGGTGTTCCGCACCCATATCGAGGCCGCGCGCCGGACCGGCCTGCCGCTGGTGATCCATTCGCGAGACGCCGACGACGACATGGCCGCGATACTCAGGGACGAAATGGGGAAGGGGGCTTTCAAGGCCCTGCTCCACTGTTTCACGTCTTCACGCGAACTCGCCATGACCGGCCTCGAACTCGGGCTCTACGTCTCATTTTCCGGCGTGCTCACTTTCAAGACCTCAGACGTGTTGCGATCCGTCGCCGCCGACGTGCCGCTGGACCGGCTGCTGGTCGAGACCGACGCGCCATTTCTCGCGCCGGTTCCATATCGGGGCAAGCGCAACCAGCCAGCCTATGTCGCGGAAACCGCGAAGGTTCTGGCCGGGGTCAAGGGCGTCAGCGAAGCGGCAATTGCCGACGCTACGACATCCAATGTGATGAAGTTGTTTTCCAAAATGCCGCCAATCTAACGGCGCGAGCCCAGCATGAGCCTGAAGATCACCATTCTGGGTTGCGGCTCCTCGGGGGGCGTTCCGAGGCCCGGCCAGGGCTGGGGCGCCTGCGATCCGAACGAGCCGAAAAACCGGCGGCGGCGCTGTTCGATCCTGGTGGAAAAGGAAGGGCCTGAGGGCACGACGAGCGTTCTCGTGGACACATCGCCAGATCTCCGCGAACAGCTTTTGGCCACGGGCACGAACCGGCTCGATGGAATTCTGCTCACACATGCCCATGCGGATCATGTCCACGGTATCGACGATGTGCGGCCGCTCGTCATTCAGGCGCGCAAGCGCATCGCCATTTATATGGAGGCCGTGACCGCAGCAACGGTCACGCACCGTTTCGATTACATCTTCAAGACACCGCCCGGCAGCCAGTATCCGCCGCTATTGGATGCGGGAACGCTGACGCCGGGTCTCAAACGCGCGATTTCCGGTCCTGGCGGCGATGTGGAAGCGGTCCCGTTCCTTCTCGATCACGGCGACTGCCAGGCGCTTGGCTTCCGCTTCGCCGACATCGCCTATACGCCGGATGTGGTCGGCATACCCGACGAGGCTGTCCCGTGGCTTGATAACCTCGATGTCTGGATCATCGACGCCTTGCGTTACACGCGGCATCCCAGCCATTTTTCGCTGGCGGAGTCTTTGGACTGGATAGAACGGCTGAAGCCGCGCCGGGCCATCCTGACGAACCTGCACACCGACCTCGATTACGGGAGGCTGCTGGGCGAACTGCCAGAGGGCGTGATACCGGCGTATGATGGGATGATCTTGAGTGGCTGAAGCTTCTGTAGAACTTTAGGAGTCGTCGGTATTGATATGTATTTTATTGAAAAATATTTCCGGTCCCAAAGCGCCCAAGCTGCCGCGTCCATTGCTTGTTAGTTCCATAATATAGATTATGCGAATTATACTTGCGTGGCTATCTCCGCCTCGCGACGCTCCTTGCTCTCAAAAATCACCTGCTGTCTGGCCCTACTACTCCCAGCGATCTATGGAAGATCGCGTTCGCGCGAACTGCGCCCGAGTTGCGGCCGTCAAGCGGCGAGCTTGTCGCACGAAATTTTACCGCTTTGGCGCGCGAGCGCGCAAATGTTCGCAATTTCAGACATCTGCGGGAAGTCGCACAACCAAATGGGTGAAATGGATCACGTAAAATTCATAGCGTCCAACCCTTTTCGGTGTTACATTAACGATGCAGGCGCGACAGAACCGGTTCCTTTATCTTTGAAAACGCGGACTTATAGGCCTGAAGCAAGGCGGATCGGCGGACCAGCGATGGTACGCGCGGGCTGGGATTCGCTGGCGTGGTACAGGAAGTGTGGCTCTCCCGCTGCCACGGAGAAGACTTTACGAACATGAGCAAAGGTAAGGATTTCCGGCCCCGCCGTCGCGGGTTCGACGACGATGAGCCCATGCAATTCGGTGAACGGCCGAGCCGTTCGCCCCGCCAGCCGATGACGCCGGTATTCCCGCCGGCGGATATGGAATTTGCGCCACAGGACGCCGTTGACGCCACCGTCAAGTGGTTCAAGGCCGACAAGGGCTTCGGCTTTGTCGAACTGGGCGACGGCTCGGGCGATGCCTTTCTCCATGTCGGCGCGCTTCAGGCCGCGGGCCACGAGGCAGTGCCGCCCGGCGCGAAGCTCAAGGTCGTCGCTTCCAAGACGATGAAGGGCATGCAGGTCAGCCGCGTCATCTCTGTCGATACGTCGACGGCGACGGCGCCCCCGCCCCGCAGTCCCCGCCCGTTCGATGGCGGCGGCGACAGGGGTGACAGGGGCGGCGGATTTGGCGGTGGCCGTCCGCAGCGCTTCCAGCCGGACATGTCGAGCGCCGTTGAAATCGGCGGCCGTGTGAAATGGTTCGACGCCACGAAGGGTTTCGGCTTCATCGCCGGCAACGATGGCGGCAAGGACATCTTCGTTCACGTCTCCGTTCTGCGCAATGCCGGGCTGCAGCAGCTCGTCGAGGAGCAGGCAGTCAACGTGAAGGTTGTCGAGACGCCGAAAGGCCGCGAGGCCGTTGCGATCTCCCTGCCCTGATCCGTCTGCCAGCGTAGTATATTCAAGGCGCGCACCCCCAGGGGTTCGCGCCTTTCTCTTTTGGACTCCTGTCTGGATTCTTACATGAAGCCCTCTCGTGACCTCGCCGACCTCCTGACTATCATGGCGGCCTTGCGCACTCCTGGCAGCGGCTGTCCCTGGGATCTCGAACAGAATTTTGCGACTATCGCGCCCTATACGATCGAGGAAGCGCATGAAGTCGCCGACGCGATTGCCCGCGGCGACATGGTCGATCTCACGGACGAACTCGGCGATCTCCTGCTGCAGGTGGTCTTTCACGCGCGCATGGCCGAGGAAGACGGCCACTTCGCTTTCGGCGATGTCGTACAGGCCATCACGTCCAAGATGATCCGAAGGCACCCGCATGTCTTCGGTCCCGATGCCGGCAAGCTGACGCCGGAGGATGTCAAAGGTCTCTGGAGCCGCATCAAGGCGCAGGAGAAGGCCGAGCGTCGCGAGGCGCGCAAAGCGGCCGGACTCCCCGACGATGCGCCCACCGGCCTGCTCGACGGCATTCCTGCCACCCTGCCCGCCCTTGCGCGCGCGGTGAAACTTCAGGCCAAGGCCGGCACCGTTGGCTTCGACTGGCAGAATGCGCGGCTGGTTCTCGCGAAAATCCGCGAGGAACTGGACGAGGTGGAAGCCGAACTCGACGGCATGGACAAGGCAGCCGTCGGCGAGGAAATCGGCGACCTGCTCTTCGCCGTCGCCAATCTGGCGCGGCATACCGATATCGATCCCGACGCTGCCTTGCGCGCGGCAAACCGGAAGTTCGAAAGGCGCTTTCGCTATATCGAGGAACAACTCAAGGCGCGCGGAAAAACGCCGGCGCAATCGACTCTCGAAGAAATGGACGCGCTCTGGAATGAAGCGAAGCGCGCTGCCGGGGACGATAAGTAAGCCCCGGTATCAGGCGCTCCCCCAGACTGCTTTGGCCGTCTCGACGACGAGGCGCAGCTTCGCTTCCTGATCGGCCTCAGTCACCGGATTGCCCCCGACTGTGCTGGCGAAGCCGCATTGCGGGCTGATGGCGAGCCTGGAAAGGCTCATGTGTTTGGCAGCCTCTGAAATGCGCGCCTGTAGCGCGCCCGTGCTTTCAAGCTGCGGTGACTTCGAACTGACGATGCCGAGCACCACGCCCTTGTCATTGGGCATGTGGCGCAAAGGCGCGAAATCGCCGGCGCGCGCCGTGTCGTATTCGAGCAGGAAATGCGTCACCCTGGTCGCGCCGAAGAAGGCTTCCGCAACGGCATCGTAGCCGCCATCCGCGAGATAGTGTCCCTTGAGATTGCCGCGGCACATGTGGACGCCGAAGAGGCAGTCGGCGGGCGCTGCCGATACGGCGTGGTTGATGAGATCGATATAGCGCTGAACGAGACGATCAGGGTCCTGACCCAGCTTCTTAGTCTGCTCGCGCACGACGGGATCCGCAAGCATGGCGACGGCGACTTCGTCGAACTGGATGTAACGGCAGCCGGCCTGCGTGAGCGCGGCAATCTCCTCGCGATAGACTTTTGCGATATCGGCAAAGAATTCGTCTTCGTCGGGATAGATGCTGCGATCGCCGAAGTCGTCGAAGCGATAGTAATGCAGCGTCGACGGCGCGGGTATCGTGATTTTCGGCAGAAGATCGCGCGTGCCGACCGTGTCGCGCACGAAAGCATATTCGTCGACGGCGAGCGGTTCCGTTCGCACGATTTTGGCGGCTGCGTAGGGCGCCGTGAACGGCAGCGTGCCGCCGGCGTCATTGCGGAAGCTGAACGAAGCGGGCTTGATGACGAAGCCTTTCAGGCCTTCGACGAAACGGCCCCAATATGAGCCGCGGCGGAATTCGCCGTCGTTGACGACTTTCAGCCCTACCCGCTCCTGCATGGCGACGACGTCACGGATGGCGGCATCCTGCGCGGCCGCGACTTCGCGCGGACCGATCTTCCCGGCGGATGCTTCGCGGAACGCCGCGCGAACCGGCGCGGGGCGCAACAGGCTGCCGACATGATCGGCGCGGAATGGCGGGCGTTGCGAGGGTACGATGGCCATGACGACTTTTTCCGGCTGCTTGAAATTCTATAATTCTATAGATAGTCTGGCTGCCATGGTCAGGGCAAGCCGTAAATCAGCAATCTCGCATGTGCGCATGCCACCCCTGCCCTCGCGAAAATCGGTCACGCCGCCATTGCAAAACGTACAGAAGCGCCAACCGCAGATTATTGACGCAGTCGCGAAAGTATTCGCCGAGCGCGGCTTTCATGGCGCCTCGACGCAAGATATCGCCGATGTGCTCGGCATCCGGCAAGCGAGCCTCTATTATTATTTTCGCTCCAAGGAAGAGGCGTTGCGGACGGTGTGCGAACGTGGCGCTGCGGAGTTTCTGGAACGCGCGCGTATGGTTTGCGCCGGGCATGGCACAAGCCGTGAAAAGCTGGTTGCGCTCATCAAGGGACATCTCGAACCTCTGGAAACCGCGCCCGATTACATGCGCGTGTTCCTGCGGGAGCGGCAGCATCTCCCGCTGGCGGAACGTCGCGCCATTTCGAGGACGGCCCGCGAAATCGAAAAGTGCTTCGAGGGTGTGATCGCCGACGGCATCAGCCACGGCTCGTTCTCGCCCGCGCACGAACCGCGCCTTGCGACCCTCGCCATCCTCGGGATGCTCAACGGCGCGCCGTTCTGGCGCGAACGCCGGGAGCGTAAGCCCGAGGAGATCGCGAAGGGGCTTGCGCAGATTGCATTGGGCGGACTGACCGGCGTGCAATGGCACGATATCTAGAAAAGCCAATCGGGAGGGAAGGATGACGCAGGAGAGGGCTGAGGCAACGCGCAACACCTGGCTGGCGACGCTGGAGAATTTCCGGCGCGACCCTGCAAGGCCCGCCAGCGCGGACATCTGGTCGCCGTCGCTCGAATGCGCCTCACGCGATGAAATTGGCGCGATCCAAAGCGAGAAATTGCGCGCCGTTGTGCCCTTTCTCTACGAGAACAGTCCCTTCTACCGCGCCCGTTTCGAGCGCCTCGGGCAGACGCCCGCAGACTATAGTTCTATAGAAGATCTGGAAAAGTGGCCCGTCGTCGACAAGAGCGAGATGATGGCGGACGTTACGAATTCCCCGCCCTGGGGCGGGTATACGACGGTAACCGATGAAATCTGGTCGCAGCGCGGCTGGATGCTGTTTTCCTCGTCGGGCTCGACGGGCGCGCCCCGCCCCTTTCGCTACACGCATGTCGATCGTGTGCAATGGGCCTGGGCCAATGCGCGCGGCATGCATGCCATGGGCTTCCGCAAGGGCGAGAGCGCCTTCATCATGTCGGGCTACGGCCCGCATGTCTTCGCGTGGGGCGTGCAAGTGGCGCTGGAAACGCTGGACCTGCCGTGCATTCCTGGCGGCGGCATGGATGCCCGCGCAAGGGCCAATGTTATTCTGCGTTTCAAGCCGACGATCCTCGTCTGCACGCCTTCCTATGCGCTGCATCTTGCGCGCGTGATGCAGTCGATCGGCTACGATCCTGCCGAAACATCGGTGCATACGATCCTTATAGGCGGCGAACCGGCGATGGGCATCGACGCCACGCGCAAGCGCATCGAGGGATTGTGGAATGCGCGCCTCGTCGAATTTTACGGGTGCACGGAAGTCTCGCCGCATGTCGGCGGCTATTCCTGCCTCGCCGCGCCGAAATCCGGTGAAACGGTGTCGACCCACGTGATGGAAGACATACAGATCTGGGAAACCGTCGATCCGGACACGCGAGCGAGCCAGAAGCCGGGTGAGCGCGGGTTGACCGTGTGCACGAGCCTCAACTCCGAATCCTCGCCGCAATTGCGTTTTCTTGTTGGCGATTACGCGACTTTTACGCAGGAGCGTTGCGCCTGCGGGCGCACGCACGCGCGCGCCATCGGGTCTTTCGCCGGACGTTCGGACGATCTGATCAACCTGCGCGGTATCAAGATGTATCCGACGCAGATCGAAGAAGCCGTACGCGCGGTGCCGGGCATCGGCGACGAATACGAGATCGTTCTGATGCGCGACACGGCGGGCCTGGATACGATGACTATCGTCTGCGAACACGCCGATCACGCGAATGGAACGGTTGCGCAAAAGATCTCGGATGAAGTGCGGCTGCGTTGCGAGATTCGCGTCGACGTAACCGTCAATCCGCTGGATACCCTGCCCAAGACCGAGTTCAAGGCTAAACGCGTGCGCGATATGCGCGGCAGGTAGTCGGCAATAACGGCTCCCTGCCCTGCCCCGTCAGGGTATCAGGACCACCGAACCCGTGGTCTTTCGGCTTTCGAGATCGCGATGGGCCTGCGCCGCATCCTTGAGAGGATAGGTCCTTTCGATATGCGGCCGTAAGGCGCCCGTCGCGATGAGATCGAAGAGTTCCGCTGCCGCCATCAGGAGGTCTTCGCGTTCGGCAATGTAGTGCCCCATGCCGACGCGTGTCGTGAACAGCGAGCCCTTCTGGCTCAGCATTCGCGCATCGAGCAGCGGCGGCGGCCCCGAGGCATTGCCGAAATTCACGACCATGCCAAAGTTCCTGAGACAGTCGAAAGACTGCAGATAAGTGTCCTTGCCGACTCCGTCGAAGACAGCCGAGATGCCGCGTGGATAAAGTTTGCGCACTTCCTCGACGAAATTCGTTTCGCGGTAAAGTATGACGTGATCGCAGCCGTTTTCGCGGGCGATTGCTGCCTTGCCGCTGTCTCCCACGGTTCCGATGACCGTTGCGCCGAGATGCCTGGACCATTGCGCGAGAAAGCTGCCGACGCCGCCCGCTGCGGCGTGAACCAGAACGACGTCGCCCGCCTTCACCGGATAGGCGCGGCGAACGATGGCCCAGGCCGTGAGTCCCTTGATAAATGAGCCGGCTGCCTGCACATCGCTGACTCCATCGGGAATCCTTGCAAGCCGGCTGGCGTCGATCACGCGCTGTTCGCTGTATCCGCCGGGTGACGAGGTCGTGCCGCTTGCGGCGATGTAGGCGACGCGGTCGCCGACCGCGACTTCGCTCACGCCTGGCCCCAGCGCCTCGACGACGCCGACGCCTTCATTGCCGAGGATCGCGGGCAATGGCAGCGGCGCATAAAGATAGAATGCGCCGCCGCGCAGATTCACGTCCGCGAAGTTTACGCCAATCGCGGTATGGCGCAGCAGCGCCTCGCCCTCGCGCGGCGGCGGCACTTCGACATCCTCGAAGCGCAGCACCTCCGGTCCGCCTGTCTCGTGAATTCTGATCGCCCTGGGCATCGTGGTTTCGCGTTTCCTTGACCGGGTTCACCAACTTGCTACACTTTTCGCAGAACATAATAAATCGGGGACGGACATGCTCACACGGCGCAATTTGCTGCAGTCCATGGCGGTTTCGACCGTCGCAATGCCCGCGCTCGTCCGTGGGCAGGAAACATGGCCGGCGCGCGACATTCACGCCATCTGCGGCACGCCGCCGGGCAGCGGCGCCGATATCATCGTGCGGTTTTATGCAAAGAAGCTGCAGGATCTGTGCGGGCGTTCGGTCGTCGTCGACAACAAGCCCGGCGCTTTCGGCAATATAGCGACGGAATTCGTGGCCCGCTCGAAACCGGACGGCTACACGCTGTTCATCGCGCCTTCGAGTTCCTACCTCGGCGCAGCGCCGTCGCTGTTCAAGAAGCTGAACTTCGATCCGCTGAACGATTTCGAACATGTCGCGCCGTTGCTGAAGAACGCCTGGATTCTCTCCGTCTCCGGCGACAGTCCGCATAAATCGATCGGCGAACTCACTGCCTATCTGAAAGCGCAGGGCGACAAGGCTTCTTATGGCTCGCTTGCCAATACCGGTCTCATATCCAGCGAACTCTACAAAGCGCAATTCGGCTTGCAGACCGTCGAAGTGAAGTACAAGGCGACGATGACGGCGCTCAACGACCTTTGGGCCGGCAATCTTGCTTTCATTCATATCGACCCGACGGGCGGCGCGGCGCATTTCAGGTCCGGAAAGCTGCGACCCCTGGCGATGGCGTCGGCCGAGCCTCTCAAGGCTGTGAAAGGCGTGCCCGGCGCGAAGGAAGCGGGCATCACGAATTCGGATGTGGTCGGCTGGTGGTCGGTTGAAATGCCCAAGGGCACGCCCAGGCCCATACTCGACAAGCTTGAAAACTGGTTCGCGCAAATCACGGCGGATCCGGATACCCAGGCCTTTCTCACCAATATCGGCTGCGATCCCTTTCCCGGAAATTCAGCGATGCTGCGTGGATTGCTCGAGAAGGAAATCGCCAGCTGGCGCGACTATGTGAAGATTGCGAAAATCGAAGTTATGTAAGTCCTGACACAGCGCGATAACGAAAATCACGCGCAAGGCAGAGGGAGGATCGGCATGCGCTTTTGGCCCGCATTGGCGCGGCAGGGGCTTCTCGGCGCATCTCTCGCGCTGGTTCTCCAATCAAACGCCATCGCTCAGAAAGCGCCTGACGCAACGGCCAATCAGTCCGCAGCGGATTTCTATGCGGGGCGGCGGATATCGCTGGTGGTCGACTCGCCTGCGGGCGGCGGATACGACACTTACGGTCGCGTCTTCGCCCGTTTCTATGGCAATCATCTGCCGGGTTCGCCGACCATCGTCGTCCAGAACATGCCCGGCGCCGGCGGTCTCGTGGCGACCAACTGGCTTGCCGAAATCGCGCCGCGCGATGGCGCGACAATCGAAATTCTCAGCCGAAGCATTCCGCTCGCGCCGCTGATGGGCATCAGCGCCGCGCGTTTCGATCCGCTGCAGCTATCGTGGCTTGGCAGCCTCAATCGCGAGTTGGTGGTGATCTTTTCCTGGCATTCGTCGGGATTCGACCGCTTTCAGGACTTGCAGGCGCGACAGGCGAATATCGGCGTCACCGGCGGCACGTCCGACAGCATGTTATGGACAAGGCTCATCAACAATCTCTTGGGCGGCAAGCTCAATATCATCACCGGCTATCCCGGCAGCGACGCCGTCAACCTCGCCATCGAGCGCGGCGAGACGAACACTGCCACGGGTTCCTGGAGTTCGCTGAAGGCGCGCAAGCCAGAATGGCTGCGCGACCGGAAAATCAACATTCTCGCGCAATTCGCCATGACACGGCATCCGGAATTGCCGGATGTTCCGGTGCTGGCGGAACTGATACCCGACCAGGAAACGCGCGATGTGTTCGACCTGTTTCTCGCGCCGCAGGAAATGGGCCGGCCGTTCGCCGCGCCACCGGGCGTTCCCGCGGAAAGACTGGCGATCCTGCGCAAGGCCTTCATGGCGACAGCGGCCGATCCGGAGTTTCTGAAGGCAGCGAAAGGCGCCGGTATCGATATAGATCCGGTCAGCGGCGAGCGCATGACCGAAATTCTCAGGCGCGTTTATGCCATGCCCGCCAGTGTCGTCGCCCGCGCGCGCGCCGCCTCGCAGGCCGATCCCGGCGCTGCGAAGAAATAGTCACGAAGCAAAGCCACAACGAACGACAACACAAGCAAAGCAAAAGCACAGGGAAGGATACAAGTACATGAACGAATACGTGCCGCCCGATGGCCCGACGGTGCGCGACGCCAAGCGCAAATTCATGCTGGAGCCCTATCTAGACTGGGCGGAAAGCGAGGGCGTGCCGATCCACGAAGACTTTGCCATCGACATGCTGACGGTCGATGCGAAACCCTGGGCGCGGTTCGGCGTCAATGGCGCGATCTGTCACCTCAAGGGGCGCGACGATTTTCTCACAACGTTCCTGATCGAACTGCCGCCGGGCGGATCGAGCGCGCCGGTGCATCATATCTATGAGGAAGTGATTTATGTGCTGTCGGGCCATGGCTCCACGACAGTCGAGACGCTGGACGGACGTACCCACAGTTTCGAATGGGGGCCGAAGAGCCTGTTCGCATTGCCCTTGAACGCCCGCTACCGGCATTTCAACGGATCGGGGCGCGAGCCGGCCCGTCTCGCGGCGACCAACAACTCGATCTATATGATCAACCTGTTCCGCAACATGGATTTCATCTTCAACAATGCACAGACTTTCCCCGAACGCTGGGGCGGCGTGAACTATTTCGGCGGCGAGGGCGAATATATCGACGTGCTGCAAGGCCGACATCAATGGGAAACGAATTTCGTCGCGGATATATCGGGTTTCGAACTCAAGGCCATGCCGACGCGCGGCGCGGGCGGCACGAATATTCGCTTTGTGCTCGGCGATGGCTCGATAGGTTGCCATTGTTCCGAGATTCCGCCGGGCACCTACAAGAAGGGACACCGGCACATGAATGGCGTTGTCATCCACGCCGTGACCGGCAAGGGCTATTCACTGCTGTGGTACGAAGGCGAAAAGGACTTTTTGCGCACGGACTGGCATCACGGCGTCATCTATTCGCCGCCCGACAAGATGTTCCACCAGCATTTCAACATCTCGCCCGCGCCTGCGCGCTATCTCGCGGTGCAGATGGGCAGCGTGCGATACCCGATGACCCAGGGCAAACGCGACATCTGGGCGCCCCAGGGCATGTTCGCCAAGAAGGTCGACGAGGGCGGCATGCAGATCGAATACGGCGACGAGGACCCGCGTATCTTCGATCTCTGGGAAGGCGAGATGAAGAAAGCGGGACTTGAAATGAAGATGGCCGCATTTCGCGGCAAGTGACGCCAGCGATGGAGGCTGACATGCGAGCGAGCGGGTTGAACGCACGTACTACGTTATTCGGCGTGCTCGCGCTCGCCGGAGCCGCGCTTGAAGCGCAAGCGCAGAGCGTCGCCGAGTTTTATCGCGGCAAGACGATCACGCTGTCGGTTGGGGCAACGGCCGGCGGCGGCTACGATGTCGACGCCCGCGTGATTTCGCGTCATCTCGGCCGCTTCGTGCCCGGCAATCCCGTCGTCGTGGTGCAGAACGTGCCCGGCGCGCGCGGGCTCACCAACGTGAACCGCCTCTATACGACCTATCGCCGCGACGGGACCGTCATCAGCGTGCTGCAACGCGGGTTGCTGACGGCGCCATGGCTTAATCCTGCCGGCGTGCAATTCGATGTGATGAAGTTCAATTGGATCTACAGCACGGCCGCCGAGCCAGGCGTGGCGATACTCTGGCATACCGCTGCGCAGAACAATGTGCAGGACGTTCTCGCCAGCGAAGCGATCATCGGCGGCGCCGGCGACTCCTCGATCATTCCGCAGGTCTTCAATTATACGATGGGCACGAAGTTCAAGCTGGTGACCGGCTATCCGGGAACCGCCGATCTCGTGCTGGCGCTGCAACGCGGCGAGATACAGGGTATCGGTTATTATTCGTGGAGCAATCTGGCTTCCAAGAACCGGTCGTGGCTGACCGAGAAACGGATCAAGATTCTTTTCCAGACTGGCGACGAGCGTCATCCCGACCTCAAGGATGTGCCGACATCGAGCGAACTCGCGACAAGCCCGCATATGCGGCAGATACAGGATCTGTGGCTCGCGCCGCTGGAAACCGCCCGCCCCTACGCCATGCCGCCGGACGTTCCGCAAGACCGCGTGGAGGCCATGCGCAAGGCGTTCGGCGACATGCTTGGCGACGCCGAATTCCGCGAGGATGCGCGCAAGACCGGGATGAGCGTCGATCCGCGCGACGCCGCCCGCATCATGGCGATCCTGCAGCGGCTCGCCAATACGCCGGCGGCCATCGTCGAAGACGCGCGCAAGGCGGTGAAGGAAAGCGGCGGCTGACCTGCCGTTCGCAAGTTAGCGGTTGAGTTCGATGAGTTCGCGGGTCGTGTCGCTTTCCGGACCGATCGTGCGCGGCGCGCCGCACTTTCCCGAGCCCTTCAATTCGTCGGACGTGAGCGTAGCGGCGACGTTCTGATTGGGCGGCGCAACAGGACTGACGACGGCATAAAGGCAAAGGCTCGAACCGCTGACGCCGAGCACCGCAAGCGCGGAGGCCGTCTTCTGCGCTTCGGTGCGAACGTGCAGCCGCACGATTGCGGCATGGGGCGGCTGCCCTTTCCCTGCGGACCGCCACTCGATGCGCGGGCCGATATCGAACGGCGCGCGCAACGTGAAGACAGGCTTTTGCGTACCCGCGGGCGTGAAATCAGCGCTGACATTAGTCCCGAAATAGGTGAGCTTTATCCGCCATCCCCCTGCCCCCGCGCAGTCGTAGATCACGGCGGCATGGTCATGCTTTTGCGCGGCTGCATTGCCGGGCGCGCCTTTGCAGGCTTTTGGTTCCAGCGACGTGACAGTTTGCGCCGAAGCGGCTGTCGCGCCTGCGGCAAACATGAGGGCTGCCATCGCAATCCCAAAAAAGTGTCGCATTTCACTCGCCTCGCAAGTTGGAAGTCGCAATGGCGAGGAATGAACTGTGTTCGCCAAGCCTGCCATGCGCTAGCGCACTTCGCGCGTGACAAGCTTGCCCAGCACGATGCACCCGGTAAAGTGTGGACTTGAGGAACGAACGTCTCAAGGGGTTACAATGCGATACGCAATCGCCCTGCTTTCCTTCTTTTATATCTGGCTGGGCCCGGGACTGAACGCGGCGTCGGCACAGAATTTTGAGGGCAAGACCATTCGCATGGTCATCAACTTCGGGGCCGGTGGACCGCTCGATGCATTTTTTCGCCCCTTCATTCCCTATTTCGAAGAAAATCTGCCGGGACGTCCGACCATCATCATGGAACATCGACCCGGCGCGACCGGACGCATCGGTTCGACTTATCTATACAACATAGCGAAACCAGATGGATTAACCATCGGCACCATGGTGTCGATAGTTCATGATGCCATGTTCGGTGTGAATTCCAAGATTGAGGCTTCGCGCTTCACCTGGCTGGGAGCGGCCCCGCAGACGCAGATCACGATTGTTCGAAAGGATCTCGGTGTTCGCTCGGTGACAGAACTCGCGAAGCTTGGAAAGCCCATCATTATTGCATCGACGGGAGCCAATTCGTCGAATTTCGTCGCGTCGGCGTTGGGTCTGTCCCTGCTATCCATTCCGTTGAAAAACGTGCCCGGTTACCAGGGGCAGGCGGCGCAGTTTCATGCGCTGCGCACCGGCGAAGCCGTCATGACCGATGTCGGTACGTCCTTCTACCTGCCTGCAAAAGAAAGCTGGGAGCGCGAAGGTGTGGTGATCCCGCTGGTTCAGCGCGGCGAGTTGCAAGGCGACGGATCGCTGCGGCGGAGCTTGCTGCTGCCGGATATTCCGGCGCTTCCCGAGATTATCGAGCAAATCAATCCGGCCGGCCTCAAGTCGGTAGAATACTCTGCTTATCGCCTTCTCGTGGGCGCCTCGGCGCTGCAATTTTCCGTTATTGCACCGCCTGCGATGGACCCGGAGATTGCGGCTGTCTGGCGCAAGGCGGTATCGGCCGCAATGCGCGATCCGCGTGCGATAGCGGATGTGAAAAAGAAGCTGAACCTCGATTACATCTTTCACGATGGCGAAGCGGCGGCAGCGATCCTTGCGCGGCTTGAAGCGGACGCGCGCGCAAATCCTGAAGCCAAGGCTCTCATCACACGCATGATGGAAGCGAAGTAAGTCCCGTAGAACGCAGCCCTATTCCGGCGTGTCGCCCGGCGGGACGCCGTGCCGGTCGGCGCGCCGGTCGGCGCTGGAGGAATGCGAGGCAGGCCTTTCGCGCTCGGGCAACATGGTGGCGTTCCAGGCCGCGTATTTCGCCTTGAGATCGGCAAAGATGTCGGGGAAGCGCTCGCGCAGATTGGCGCGCTCGCGCTGATCGCTGGCGATGTCGAACAGAAACTCGTTGCCGCCGATGGAGAGATATTTCCACTTGCCCTGCAAGACAGCCGATTGCGCGCTGGCCTTGTAGCGCCAGTAGAGTAGCCGGTCCTGCTCAGGCTTCTCGCCCG
The DNA here is from genome assembly GCA_903847605.1 of uncultured Hyphomicrobiales bacterium. Classification (GTDB taxonomy): domain Bacteria; phylum Pseudomonadota; class Alphaproteobacteria; order Rhizobiales; family Beijerinckiaceae; genus Terripilifer. Next base: position 116,969 of record CAINED010000078.1, read on the forward strand.
AAAGCATGGGGACCAGGTCGACGCCGTCGGGCGGAAAATTTGCGTCCGGTTTCACGCCTGCGGCCGACAGTAGAGTCGGCATCCAGTCCATGGACATCGAGGCCTGGCCTGACACGGTCCCTGCCTTGAGACGCGCGGGCCAGCGCATGACTGTCGGCAGGCGCAACCCGCCCTCCAGCAATTCGCCTTTCTCGCCCGCGAAGGGCCACATGTCCGAAAAGCGCTCGCCGCCATTGTCGCTCGTAAAGATCACGATGGTGTTCTCGGCCAGGCCCTGCGCATCGAGCGCCTGCAGCACGCGCCCGACGTTGAGGTCCATCGCTTCGACCATGCTCTTGTAGACCTTCAACGAGCCGCCGTCGTAATGGCGCAGCGTCTTGATCCGGCGGCTTTCGGCTTCGTCCCCCGGCCCCTCCCAGGGCCAGTGCGGCGCATTGAAATGCAGGCTGAGGAAGAAGGGCTTTGTGCGTTCCTTCGCGCCATTGACGAATTCCACGGCGCGATCGCCAAATAGCGTGGTCTTGTAGCCCTGCACGGCGACTTCGTTATTGTTCTCGTAGATCGTGCTCGGGCCGGTGTGACGGAAATAATCGGCGGAGCCGTGCAGCATGCCCCAGAAATATTCGTAGCCGCTCTTTTGCGGGCCATAGGTTGGCGGCTTGCCGAGATGCCACTTGCCTACGAGGGCGGTGTCGTAACCGGCGTCACGCAGGAGCGAAGGCAGGGTCGGATGCTCCGGCGGCATGCCGACCGGCGGCGACGAGGGATTGATCGGCTCTTCCAGCCCGACGGTGAGCCGGTACTGGTAACGACCCGTAATGAGCGCCGTACGCGTCGCAGAACACACCGGCGAATTGGCGTAGCTTTGCAGGAAGCGCACGCCCTCGTGGGCGATGCGGTCGATATTCGGCGTCGTGTAGTCGCGCCGTCCGAAACAGGAGAGATCGGCATAGCCAAGATCGTCGGCGAGAATGAAGATGATATTCGGTCGCGTATCGGCCAAAAGCGCCTCCCCTGTTTTGGCCGCAATCTCACACCTATTTTTAGAGAACGCTAGAGGGGATGCGCGCGATGCATTCGCAGGCAAGGAAGGGACGATGAGCGACCATCAAGGGAAAATGCCGACCGGCCAGCGCGGTGACGACGCGCGTAGCGCGCCACTCGAAGGCGAGGTGATCGGTCCCGGCGAAAGCGGCCCGCGGCCGAGCCAGCCCGGCGGCGTCTTTTTCGAGTTTCGCACGGGCGATGGCGCGACGTTTCAGGTGAAACCGGTCAGCCGCTGGAAAATCGCTCTGATCCTGATGGTGGCTGCGGCGCTGGCCATCGCCATCCTTGTGACCTTCGCGAGCCTGTTCGTGATCGCCGCCGTCATCGGCACATGCGTCGTGATCGTAGCGGCTTCCATGGCCTGGGTAAAATCGAAGCTCGGTATTGGAAGATAGTGTTCCCGTCACACCGATTGAACGGCCTGACGGGATCACATCAGCAGTCGGTCAATTCGCCGGCGCGATCAGCGGCGGCCGTAATTGCCATGACCATTGTGTCCGTGTCCCCAATGACCGTGCCCTCCGTGATGCTTTTGCGGCCAGCTCGGGTAGTGCGGACGATAGCCGCCGTAACTCGCCTGAGTGTAGGACGGCGCGGTGTAGGATGGCGGCGTATAGGACTGCGCCGGACACGTGTTCTGCCATGCGTATTTCATTCCGTCCCACTGCCATTTCCAGCACGTGTTGCCGCCTGAATAGGCCGGCGTGGGATTGTAGGTGGTACGGACTACCGCGGGCCGGTAGATGGGATAGGCCCAGGGACGGTAGTGGTTGTGCGGGCGCCAGTGGTGGTGATGATTGTATTGCGGGCGCCAATGATTGAACGTGTGGTGGTGGCGCTGCTGATGGAAATTGGCGAAGCGATTGCCGCCGAAGTGATGTCCGCCGCCGTGATGAATGCCGCCCATGCGCATGCCGCTCATGCGAACGCCGTGACCGCCATTGGGGCGCGCTTCCGCGAGTGACGAGAAGCCGATGGTCGCCAAAGCCAAAGCGCCCGCAGCCATTGTGAAAATAGCCTTGCTCATTTGCCTGTTCCGATTTTTTTTGGAGAAGCAAGAGCGTTTTGCGCTTGCACGGCAGGAAGATCCCGCTTTCGTGATGTGACTATGCAGCGGATAGAATTTGGTAACTGTGCGCCATGGCACTTGGCCTCAACGCAAGCCATCGGCTGGCGCAATTGAAAGAATCGGGCAAATTTCAACGCGCGACGGCTGAGCAATCGTCGAAACATCGGCGACATTCGATTGCGAATTTTGATGACTGTCAGATTGGTCGCTCCGCTAAAATGCGCGGAGAGCGTTCAATGCTGTCGGGGCCATACCGATAAACCAAAAAAAAGAGGAGGCGCGAGGCCTCCTCCCGTTGCATGATCGGACGCGATCAATCTTCGTCGTCGTGGTGATCGTCATCCGTCGTGTCGCCGTCGTACTGGTTTCCCGTGCCGCCATGGTTGTCATAATTGCGCCCACGGTTGCCGTAACCTCTGCGGTCGTCCTCATCGCCGTAACGGCCGTAGCGACTCTGGTCGCGATTGCCGTAACCACGAGGGGAGTCGTCGTCATGGCCGCGCCGCCAGCCCCGGTTGTCGCCGCGAGGGCCATAGCCACGCCAGTTGTCGCCGGGCGAGCTGCGCTCGTAGTCATAGCTGCGCGAGCGCCAGTTGGGATCGTACAGGTTGAAGTCGTCTTCATTGCCGCGCTGCCAGCCCTGATAGCCGCGATAACTATGGCGACCGCCGCCATATTGGTCGCTATCGCGATCGTAGCCGCGTCGGTCGCGGTCGCGGTCCCAGCCGTAGCGGCCCTGGCCTTGTCCCATACCCTGCCCCATGCCGCCGCGCTCGTGTTGGCGCATCGCGCGCCCGCCGCGATTACCCTGTTCGCCGCCGCCCGCCGCCATGTGCTCGCGCATGAGCGAGGCGACGCGGCGCTTCTGATCGGCGGTCAGGGAATCGTGCAACGGTTGGACGGCGTCGGCGACACGTTTCATGGCTTCGCCGCGCGAGGTCATCATGTCGGCTCTGCGGCGCATACGCTCGACAAAGTCGGAGGGCGCGGAAGCGTTACGCATCCGCTCGCGTTCTTCATGGTGCTTGCGGACCGCTTCGCGCATCGCGCTTTCTGCGGCCGGCCACAGTCGTTCCTGTTCCGATGTCAGTTGCAGCGCCGACTTGATGGAGGCGAGACGGGACTCGAACTGCGCCATGTGACCGGCATCGTTGATCGTACTCGCTGTGCCTGGCTGGCTGAAAGAACCGCCGCCCGTGCCTGCGCCTTGCCCCGAGGATTGCGATGGCTGCGCAGTCGAACCGCCCGGCATTTGCGTTCCCGATGTCTGCGCAAAGGCCAGCGTGCCCAGCATCAGCACAGCTGGAACAGCCGCCGTGTGCAGGAGAACCTGCAGGAGAACCTTTCTCGATTGCATTGATAACTCCGCCCGTAGAGGAAGGCCTCCCAGCCCGAACTCTGACAACACGCCGAGAAGGAAACGGTTGCGGGACAATATCGGCAGGAATTGTGATGCTTGGCTTGGCGGGTCGAGTCGGACCGCCCGCCCGCTTCGAGACGGCCTCTGCGAGGCCACTCAGGGTGACGGCTCGAGGCAGTTGCGAGCCAATTTTATCGTGTTGAATGCACGACCATGCAGCTTGCTCAGCAACCCTGGCTGAATGGACTCCCACTCGAACCCGGTCAGCTCGAATCTTCCATTGGAAAGGGCAAATTGCTGGGGTGTTTGCCCCCCTTTCAACCGATTGGCCTACCCTTTATGAGTATTTCACCTAGATCTTGGGTATATACCGCTGCTTTGAAGGATCGCGCGCGATGATTGGAAAACTGCACAGGCTGGCACTTCTGACGCTTGCAATCCTTGGCGCCGGACCTCTCACTGCGTCCGCTCAGGCGCAGACCTATCCGTCGCGGCAGATCACCATTGTCGTCCCCTTCCCTGCGGGCGCGGGTCCCGACGTGATGGCGCGGCTGATCGGCGAACAGCTGACGACGCGGGTCGGCCAGCCCGTCATCGTCGAAAACCGACCCGGCGCGAGCGGCCTCGTCGGCGCAGCGGTCGTTGCGAAAGCTGCGCCCGATGGGCATCACCTGCTGCTGACGCCGAACACGCTGTTCATTGCGCCCCATGTCATGCCCAAGGGCGCCAAGCCTCCGGCTGACGTGATCGGCGATTTCACGGCCGTGATCATGCCCTCCCAGACCGCCATGGTGATGGTCGCCAACCCCGGCCTCGGCGTGAAGACGGCGCAGGAATTCGCCGCGCTCGCCAAGACGAAGCCGGGCATGTCCTTCGCAAGTTCGGGCGCAGGCTCCGTCCTACACATCGCCGGCGAATTGTTCGCGAAATCAGCAGGCATCAATCTCCTGCACGTACCCTATCGCGGCATAGCCCCGGCGATCAACGATGTCGTCGCCGGCCATGTGCAGGTGACCTTCTCGGGCATCGGTCCGCTGCGCCAGCATCTGGCCTCGGGCAAGCTGGTCGCGCTGGCGCTCGTCGAGAACAAGCGCAGCGCCGCCCTCGCCGATCTGCCGACGGCCATCGAACAGGGCTTTGCCGATGTCGCCGTCGACGGCTGGTATTCCGTGCTCGCGCCGCGCGGAACGCCGGTGCAGACCGTCGCCTTCCTTAACCGCCAGATCAACGCGATCGTCGCCTCGCCCGATGTGAAATCGCGTATCGAGGCCATGGGCGAGATCGTGCTGGGGGGCACGCCCGAGGCAGCGTCTGCGCGCATCAAGGCTGATTACGAGCGCTACGGCGCGATCGTCGAACGCCTTAAGATCGTCGGCGAGCAATAGGGCCACGCCCTGCGCCAGCAATGGCACCGGATGGACTGGCTTGCGGCCTGGCCTGAGTCTGATCATTCCGCCCTATCTTCCCGCACATATTAGCGCTAACGTACCGTTAGGCCCGAGCAGAAGCGGGCTGGATCTGCCCAAAAGACGCCGGCTTGCCGAAATCGGCGTCCTCGCAATTGGCAGCACTCATCGCCGTCGGCAGGCGCGCTTTCCGATCAGTATCGAGCAGACAACTGCGCTGTCGCCGTAAGACTCCGGCGGTCGCGCCTTCACGACTGCAGCTTCGACGAGGCGAACGTCTCGTCCCACCAACAAGGACAGATCCGATGGAACTACCAGAGATGCTACAAGGGGATTCTCTTACACGGCTCCTGCAAGGGGCGGCCGTAGGTTGCGCCGCGACGCTGGCTTTAGGCTTCGGCTGGGGCGGCTGGATGCTGGGAAGCACGGCTGCGTCAGTGGCGGAAAAAACGTCGAGCAGCGCCGTCATCGCCACGATTGCTCCCATCTGCGCCGATAACTTTCAGCGCAGCGCGGATGCCTCCTCGAAACTGATCGAACTCAAGAAAGTCGCGACCTGGCAGCAGGCCGAATATATCGAAAAGGGCGGCTGGGCGGTCATGCCCGGAACCAAGACGACGACCTACGGTGTGACCCAGGCCTGCGCTGCCCTGCTGAACGGTTCAAAGTAAGAAGCACATAACGACACAGCGGCGACTTGTCTTGAGACGATGATGACGAGGGTTAAGGGAATGCCTCGAAGGTGTGGAGTTGCCGCCTGTGCACTCAACACTTTCGCCCTCCGCTGTCATCCTGAGCGTGCCGAAGAACGAGACATTTGCTTCGGTGCCAGTGTTCGGGTTTCTCGAACTGTTACCGCCCGCGTACTGGCTCAAGATTGTAAATCACGCTATCGGCGAACTGCTCGTCGTAAACGCCCCTATAGCTTGCGGGAAACAGGCCGAGAATTCTTCTGAACTGCTTCCGGTCGAAATGCGCTGTTTCCAGAACGACCAGTTTCGTCGAAAATTTCGTAAAGTCGATGCTCTGAAAAACATTCGTCTCATGCCCTTCGACATCGACGACCACGAGGTCGACTTCGTGAAAGCCATGTCGTTCGATAAGGTCGCGCAACGGCAGGCAGGGAACTCTTATGTCCGCGATCTGATTGCCGGAAAAACCATGTTCCTCGACATGCTTCAGACTGAACGAGGCAATGCCGAGCACCCAATCTTCGGGCGGATCTTTCACATAATAAAGCGGTTTTGAGCCGCTTACATTCGAAATGGCGACGTTTTCCCAAATCAACCTTCTGTTGTCGCCGTAATTCCTTTTAGCCATCTCGATATAGGCCGGGTGCGGCTCGATCATGAGGCCGGACCAGCCGAATTTCTCGATGCGCCCCTTCAGGAAATCCGCGTTCACGCCATCGTTGACGCCGACCTGTATGACTTTGATGTCCTCGCGCCCGTGAAACAGCACATCGATAAAGCCTTGTACGGTTTCACGGCCCAAAATCGAGCGCATGGTAGTTCCCGCGTAATGAATGCTCAGGGCGTGCAATGTCCCTGGGCGCAGAATCTCCTCACACCAGCCTGCTCTGCTCCTTCGCCGCCGCTATAAAACTCGCAAACAACGGATGCGGCTCGAACGGCCGTGACTTCAGTTCGGGGTGATATTGCACGCCGATGAACCAGGGATGCATGTCCGCCGGATATTCCACCGTCTCCGGCAGCAGGCCGTCGGGCGAGAGGCCCGCGAAGACCAGGCCCTTTTCTTCCAGCTTCTCGCGATAGCGCATGTTGACTTCGTAGCGGTGGCGGTGGCGCTCGGAGATCGTCGTATCGCCATAGATGGCCGCGATCTTCGACCCCTCGTTCAGCCTCGCATTATAGGCGCCAAGACGCATAGTGCCGCCGAGGTCGCCGCCGGCCTTGCGCACTTCGAGTTCGTTGCCGCGCATCCACTCGGTCATCTCGCCGACGAGCGGCTCGCGCGTCGCCTTGTCGAATTCGGTGGAGCTGGCCTTCTCGATGCCGGCGAGGGAACGGGCGGCCTCGATGACCGCCATCTGCATGCCGAAGCAAATGCCGAAATACGGCACCTTGCGCTCCCTGGCGAAGCGGGCCGCGAGAATCTTGCCTTCCGCGCCGCGTTCGCCAAAGCCGCCGGGCACGAGGATGCCGTGGACGTTTTCGAGGAAAGGCGCGGGATCTTCCTTTTCGAAAATCTCGCTCTCGATCCAGTCGAGATTGACCTTCACGCGGTTCGCCATGCCGCCGTGCGCCAGCGCTTCAATCAGCGACTTATAGGCGTCCTTGAGGCCGGTATATTTGCCGACGATGGCGATGGTGACTTCGCCCTCGGGATTATGCACGCGCTCGGAGACTTCGCTCCAGCGGCGCATATCGGGCTTGGGCGCGGGTTCGATGCCGAAGGCCGCCAGCACTTCCTTGTCGAGGCCCGCCTCGTGGTAGGCGCGGGGAACGTCGTAGATCGAGCCGACGTCGCGCGCCTCGATCACGGCGCTCTCGCGCACATTGCAGAAGAGGCCGAGTTTTCTGCGTTCCTCGCGCGGTATCGAGCGGTCGGTGCGGCAGAGCAGGATGTTCGGCTGGATGCCTATGGAACGCAATTCCTTGACGCTATGCTGCGTCGGCTTGGTCTTGAGTTCGCCCGCGGAGGGGATGAAGGGCAGCAAGGTCAGATGCACATAGATGCAATGGCCGCGGGGCAGATCGTTGCCTAGCTGGCGGATCGCCTCGAAGAACGGCAGGCCCTCGATGTCGCCCACCGTGCCGCCAATCTCGACGAGAACGAAATCGACGCCCTCGTTACCCTCCAGCACGAATTCCTTGATGTGGTTGGTGACGTGCGGGATCACCTGCACGGTGCCGCCGAGGTAATCGCCGCGGCGTTCCTTGGCGATGATCTCCTGGTAGATGCGCCCCGTCGTGATGTTGTCGCTCTTGCGCGCGGGCGTGCCGGTGAAACGCTCGTAGTGACCGAGATCGAGATCGGTCTCCGCGCCGTCGTCGGTCACGAAGACCTCGCCGTGCTGATAGGGCGACATCGTGCCCGGATCGACGTTGAGATAGGGGTCGAGCTTGCGGAGCCGCACGGTGTAACCGCGCGCCTGCAAGAGAGCCCCGAGTGCTGCGGAGGCCAGACCTTTTCCGAGGGAAGAGACCACGCCGCCGGTGATGAATACATACCGCGCCATGGGAGTTGAGACGTATTCCTTTCCGCCCGATTCGCGAAACAAAAAATCGCCGCAGGCGCGGCGATTCACAGGTGAGTTGTGGGAGGCGCGAAAAGGGCCGGAATATCCGGCCCTTATGTCGTGCTTACTGCTGCGGCGGCTGGGGCGGCGTACCGCCGGCCGGCGGGGGCGCCGCTGGCGTCTGCTGGGCCGGCTGCTCCATGCGCTTCAATTGCTCGAAGAGGCCACCGCCAGGCGCAGGCGCTGCCGGCGTTTCGCCCGGAGCCGTCTGGACCGGACGCGGCGCGCCATCAAAGATCGGCTTCTGGGTGCGGCCCATATTGGCGATGATCGTCAGCGTGATGGAGGTGACGAAAAAGATCGTCGCGAGGATTGCGGTGGCTCGGGTGAGCGCGTTGGCCTGCCCCCTGCCCGTCATGAAGCCGCCGCCGCCGCCAATGCCCAGCGCGCCGCCTTCGGAACGCTGCAGCAGAACGACGATCACGAGTGCGATGACCACCAGCAGGTGGATGACGATGAGTACGCTTTCCATGGGAGTTTTGGTCCGAATCCGAAAAACCCGGCCGTGCCGGGGAAGCCGCGCGGCTCTTACACGATGAGACGGCAGATGGCTACCCGGCGCGTGGGGCGCAAGGGTTGTTGCCAAGGTTGTTGCAAGCCTTGTTGAAAGCGCGACAGAAATTAGCTAACTTGCTTAGCTAAGGAGATGGCCATGACGACCTACACCGTTCATCAGGCGAAAACCCAGCTTTCCCGCCTCATCGAGGCTGTCGAGAAGGGCGAGGAAGTGGTGATTGCGCGCGGCAAGGAGCCGGTGGTTCGCCTCGTCAGCGTAAAGCCGGAAACGGTAAAGCGTCCGCGAGTATTCGGAGCGCTGAAAGGGCTTGGCTCAGTCGGGCCGGAGTTTTTCGACCCGCTGCCGGAAGAAGAACTGGCGGCATGGGAAGGCGCCTACAGCAATGATCCTGTCGTCGAGGAAAAGAAGTGAATCTTCTTCTCGATACGCATGCGCTGCTCTGGTTCGCTTTCGAGGATGCGAAATTACCGCCTCCGGCGCGCGCAGCTATTTCGAGCGAGAGTAATGAAATCTTTGTCAGCGCAATTTCGGCGCTCGAGATCGCCATAAAGCATCGCATTGGAAAATTGCCGGACGCGGCGATTTTTGCGAATGATTTCGTTTCTTGCATCGAACGACTGAATTTCACCGGCCTGCCCATCGAAGTCGAAACCGCGCGCCTCGCCGGCGCCATGCGGCACGCCCATCGCGACCCTTTCGACCGGTTGCTGATCGCCCAGGCACTGACGGGCGATTACGTCATCGTCAGCAACGAACAGGTCTTCGATGAATTCGGCGTCAAGCGGCTCTGGTGATCTCTAGATCAGCGGGCGATCAAATAGAATCATTTGATCGCCCAAAAGCTGATCGATTCAATAAATTAGAGCATCGGCTTAGCGAAAAACCGGGTCCAGTTTTTCGCCCGATGCTCTAGCGATAGACCCCTGCAATCGCCATAAAATCCTTAGCAAGAAGGCTGGCGCCGCCGACGAGCGCGCCATCGACGTTGGCGACCGCCATCAGTTCGGCGGCATTCGCCGGCTTGACCGAGCCGCCGTAGAGAATGCGCACGCCCGCCGCCTCGCCCGCGCCGAGCGACCTTTCAAGTTCCGCGCGGATGAAGGCGTGGACTTCGGCGACATCGACTACCGTCGGCGTCAGCCCGGTGCCGATGGCCCAGACCGGTTCGTAGGCGATGACCAGATTTTTGGCGCTCGCGCCCGTCGGCAGGGAGCCTACGAGCTGTTCACCAATGATTTTGAGCGTCCGCCCTGCCCTGCGCTCGGCTTCCGTTTCTCCGACACATACGATGGCGATCAGCCCGGCGCGCAACGCCGCCTCTGCCTTGGCGCGGACGATGGCATCGCTTTCGCCATGGTCGGCGCGCCGTTCGGAATGGCCTGCGATAACATAGGAAGCCCCGGCATCGCGCAGCATAGGCGCAGAAATATCGCCGGTATGCGCGCCGCTGTCCTTGGCGTGGCAATCCTGCCCGCCGATCGCGATGCGCGTACCGGAGACCGCCGATGCGGCCGGCGCGATCAGCGTGGCGGGCGGGCAGACCAGCAAATCGATTTTTTCGCGCAGGGCCGAATCGAAAGCGGCGGCCATCACGGCGATTTCAGCGAGCGAGGCCCTCAAGCCGTTCATTTTCCAGTTTCCGGCCACCAGCGGCCGCGGATTCCTGCCCATTGCGATGTCCCGTCCCCGGCGCGAGAGCGCCGGCCCGCGTTCCGGTTAGCAAAGGCGCGGGATTCCTGCACGGGATTCCTTTGAAGCGCCGGCTTTCGTCACAGTTTTGGCGTTTGCGCAGGGAAAATCATGCCCCTATAAAGCCCCTCTCCCGAAGCGCCGCGCTGGCGCTCACATCTATTGAACGGATTTTTAATGCTCGACGGCATGCGCAAGGCAGCCCAGACCTGGCTTGGAAAGCTGGTGGTCACGATCCTCTTTGGGTTCCTCATCGTCAGTTTCGCGGTCTGGGGCATCGGCGACATTTTCCGCGGCTTCGGTCAGGGCAAGGTTGCCCGCGCCGGCAGCGTCGATATTTCCGCGGAAGAATTCCGCTACGAATACCAGACGCAGCTCCAGCGCTTCCAGCAGATGACGCGGCAAGCGATCACCAACCAGCAGGCGCGGGCCTTCGGCCTCGACCAGCAGGTGCTCGGCCAGTTGATCACCGAGGCGCTTCTCGACCAGCGCGCCAAGGAGCTCGGCCTCGCCATGTCCGAGGAGAGCATGCGGCAGGCGGTGTTCAAGGATCCCAATTTCTTCGGGCCGACCGGCAGCTACGACCGCACTGTTTTCCTCGACAAGCTCCGCAACGCCGGTATGGACGAAAAGCGCTATGCGCAAAAGCTGCGCGCCTCCTATTTGCGGCAGGAACTGACGGGATCGCTGATCGCGGGGCTGAAACTGCCGCAGGCCATGCTGGAATCCGTTTTCCGCTACGCCAATGAAACGCGCAGTGTCGAATTCTTCGTCATCGGCCCGGCGGCTGTCGGCGAAATCGCGGCGCCTACGCAGGACGAACTGGCAAAATATTTCGAGCAGAACAAGAGCTCCTATCGCTCGCCGGAGTATCGCAAGTTCGTCACGCTTGCTGCGACGCCCGCCACTATGTCCGATCCGTCGAAAGTCTCCGACGCCGATGTTTCAGCGATTTACGAACGCGTGAAGGCGCAGCGTTTTGGCACGCCGGAAATGCGGCAAGCCTTTCAGATCGTCTTCAAGCCCGGCGAGGACAAGGAAGCGGCCGCCGCGCTCGCCAAGATCAAGGGCGGCGCGAAATTCGAGGACGTGGCTGCCGAGCGCGGACTGAAGCCGTCAGACATCGATCTTGGCCTGATCACTCTGGACAAGTTTGCCGACCCCGCCGTCGGCAAGGCTGCCTTTGCCATCAAGGAAGGCGAAACCAGCGATGTCGTGGCCGGCCGCTTCGGCCCGGTGCTCGTGCGTGCGGAAAAGGTGCAACCCGCCACGGTCAAGCCGCTGGAGGAAGTCGCCGATATCCTGCGCAAGGAAATCGCCGCGCAGCGCGCTGCCGAGGCCGTGCAGAAAATCCATACGCAGATCGAGGATCAGCGCACATCGGGCAAAGTGCTGGAAGAAGCGGCGAAGGCTGCTGGCCTCACTGTCCGCACGGTCGAAGCCGATGCTCAGGGACGCGACAAGAGCGGCGCGCCGTTGAAGGATCTGATCGAAGCCGAACAGTTGCTGAAAGCCGTTTTCGCATCCGACATCGGCGTCGACAACGATACGCTGCAATCGCAGGATCGCGGCTATGTCTGGTTCGAGGTTGCAGCCATCGAGCCAGCACGCGACCGCACGCTGGACGAAGTGCGCGCACAGGTCGAAGCCGCGTGGAAGGCCGATCAGCTCGCGAGCCGGTTGCGCGAGAAAGCGGAAGCCTTCGCGAAGGAAGTCGAAGCCGGCAAGAGCATCGAGGACGTTGCCAAGGCCGCCGGCGTCACAGCGGATCATGCGCCGGATGTGAAGCGCTCGGGCCATCCGAAACTCTCGGCCGGCGCCATCGAGCGCATGTTCTCGATCCCGGTCGGCAAGGCTGCGACGGCTCTGGCTTCGGCGACGGACCGCATCGTCTTCAAAGTGCTGGACTCGGCAACGCCGCCCTTCGACGCCGACAACGAGACGGTGAAGGCGATCTTGCCGCAGATCGAACGCGCTTTCTCCGAAGACATCGGCAATCAATATCTCGCCCAGCTCCAGAAGGAGGAAGGCGTAGCGATCAATCAGGCCGCCGTGCGCAACGCCACCGGCGCCACCGAAGGCAATTAGAACGGCGGTCTTTCGCCGCGATCGGCTGCACAGATGAGCCAACAGACCTACGACGATTTCGCGCACGCCTATACGGCGGGCTCCCCTGCCCTCGTATCGGCGACGCTGATCGCCGACCTCGAGACGCCCGTGTCGGCCTTTCTCAAGCTGACCGCCAAGCAGCGCGGCAATGTCTTCCTGCTCGAGTCGGTGGAAGGCGGCGCTGCGCGCGGGCGTTATTCGATGATCGGCATGGACCCGGACATCATCTGGCGCGCACAGGGCGACCGCTGCGAGATCAATCGCAACGCCCTCGCCGATCCCTACAGTTTCGAGGATTGCGGCGTGAAGCCGCTGGAGGGCCTGCGCGCGCTGATCGCGGAATCCGCGATACCTGCCGACGCCTCGCTGCCGCCGATGGCGGCCGGCGTCTTCGGCTATCTCGGCTACGACATGGTCCGGCAGATGGAGCGGCTCGCGCCGCCAAAACCCGATCCGATCGGCGTACCGGACGCGGTGATGATCCGCCCGACGCTGATGGTCGTGTTCGATTCGGTGCGCGACGAACTCAGCATCGTTACGCCCGTACGCCCGCGCACGAATGTGTCGGCGCGCGCGGCGTGGGAGAGCGCGCAGGCGCGCATCGACGCCGTCGTCGCTATCCTCGAAGGCCCGCTGGAACATGCGCCCGCGCCTGCCGATCCGCACCTTCTCGCGGCATCGTCGAAATCGAACACAGACGAAAGCCGCTTCCTCCATATGGTCGACAAGGCCAAGGACTATATCCGCGCCGGCGATATCTTTCAGGTGGTACTGTCGCAGCGCTTTACCGCGAAATTCGATCTGCCGGCCTTTGCACTCTATCGCGCCCTGCGCCGCGTCAACCCCTCGCCCTTCCTTTGCTATCTCGATTTCGGCGGATTCCAGATCGTCTGCTCTTCCCCTGAAATTCTCGTGCGCGCGCGCGATGGCAAGGTCACGATCAGGCCGATCGCCGGCACGCGCTGGCGCGGCAAGACGCCGGCCGAGGACGAGGCGCTGGCGCAGGAGCTTCTGGCCGACGAGAAAGAACGCGCCGAACACCTCATGCTACTCGATCTCGGGCGCAACGATGTCGGGCGCGTCGCGGAAATCGGCACTGTAACTGTGACGGATCGCTTTTTCGTCGAGCGATACAGCCATGTCATGCACATCGTCTCCAACGTCGAGGGCAAGCTCGATCCGAAACACGATGTCATCGATGCGCTCTCGGCGGGCTTTCCCGCGGGCACCGTGAGCGGCGCGCCCAAGGTGCGCGCGATGGAAATCATCGACGAGCTGGAAGTCGACAAGCGCGGCATATACGCCGGCTGCATCGGCTATTTCGGCGCCTCAGGCGAAATGGACACCTGCATCGTGCTGCGCACCGCCGTGATCAAGGATGGGCTGATGCATGCACAGGCGGGCGCAGGCATCGTCTACGATTCCGTGCCTGCATCCGAGCATAGGGAATGCGTGAACAAGGCGCAGGCCCTGTTCAAGGCGGCGGAAGAAGCGGTGCGCTTTGCGACCAGCGCTCGGCGGGGGCAGTAGCCTTAGCTGCTACTGCGGCTCGATATTTCCCACCTTCGCGATAAACCGCCAGCGTTCCGTATCCTCGACAAGCTTCTTCGTGCCGTTTTCCGGCGTATCCGCCAGAGGGATCGAGCCCAGCTTGGCATAAAATTCTTTTGCATCATCGGTGCGAGAAATTTGGTTGAAAGCTTCGTTGAGAATCTTCACCACATTCGGCGGCGTTCCCTTCGGCGCCATGATCATGAACCAGCCGGTGATCTCGAAATCCTTGAAACCGGCCTCGATCATGGTTGGCACGTTTGTAGCGCGCGCGAAGCGATAGGGCGTCGTCACGCCGAGCATCTTCAATTGTCCGTTCGCCGCCTGCGCGATGGCGAAGGGACCGTCGGCGAACATGAAATCGATGTCGCCGCCGTTAATGTCTCTGATAGCGTCGGCCGTCGCCTTGTAGGGCACATGCGTCAGTTTTAACTGCGTGAAGTGCTGCAGCAACGCGGCCGAGGCGAAGGACATGGAATTGCTGGAGGCAAAATTGGCGTTAGGCTTGTTCTTGAGGAAGGCAATGAGTTCCTGCACCGAATTGACCGGCGAGTCCTTTTTCACGATCGCCGTGAAGCCGAGTTCGTTGATCGGCGCGATCATCGTGAAATCGGTCAGCGGATCGACGGGCCGATCCTTATATAAGAATTTTCCGCCGGCCATGTCGGCGCTCGGGCCAAACAGCAGCGAATAGCCGTCGGGCTTCGATTTGGCCACGGCCTGCGAGGCGATGCCGCCGTTCGCTCCCGGACGGTTCTGGATCAGCACCTGCTGTTTCAGGATTGCTTGCAGGCGCGTGGTGTAAAAGCGGGCGAGGATGTCCGCGCCGCCGCCGGCCGGAAAGCCGACGTAGAGGTTGATCGGGCGGTCGGGATAGTCCTGCGCCACCGAGGGTTGAGGCAGGGCCGCAAGGGCGATCAATGCTGTCACGGCTGCAAGAAATGCTTTCATGAAACTCCCCCGCTTGTGATCGGTTCGTTACGCCCTGCCACCTTTGCCGCGCCGCCCTGTATGCCTGCCCAGGCCGCGGGCGCGCCGGCAACTTTCGCTGATTCAGGACCGGGCAAAGAGTCGTCCCATGCGTTCGCCCGGAAGCGCATGCCATTGATGCCGTCGGCTTCGTCCGACATCAACCATGTCACGGGCGCGCGCATGACATCGGGCTGAACGAGCATGCTGCGTTGAGGCTCGGGAATATTGGGCATCATGCGCGTATTCGCGGGACCGCCGGGCACGAGCACGTTGGATGTTACGCCCGTGCCTTCGAGCTCTTTCGCCATGATGGCCGCCATGGCTTCGAGCGCCGCCTTCGAGGGACCATAAGGAACCATGCCCACGCGGATCATGGTTTCGAGGCTCGTCGTGACGATTACGAAGCGTCCCCACCCCGCGGCAACCATATGCGGCGCGGCGGCGCGGCAGAGCCGAAAGGCGGCGCGCAGGTTGACCGCGAAAATCCGGTCCCAGTCGCGATCGTCCACCGTCCAGAAATTGACCGGCTTCGTCACGAAATCGGCGCTGATCGTTTCCTGCCCGATGCCGGCGCAACTGACGAGGCCTTCGATGCGGCCAAAGCGCGACTGGCAGTCCGCGAGGATTCTGTCGGCGGCATCGTCGATGGCGAGATCGATTGACAGCGTCTCGAGCCGCCCTGCACCGGCGGCGAAATCCCTGGCCGAGAGAGCATCTCGATCGACAGCGAGAACATCATGCCCGGCGATGCGTAAAACCTCCGCCATCGCATGGCCCAGGCCACGCGCGGCGCCCGTGACAATGACGCTCCGGCTCCCCATTGCAAATTTCCTTTATTGGCAAGGAAAGCTAGGGAGCGGCGGAAAGCTTGTCAAACGCGGAATTGAACTCTGGACAGGCCAGTCAAGACCTCTGGCCATGGCTGCACGCCACGGCCAGAATTAAAGGGCAAGCGGAAGGCGCTACCGACTTTTACGCCACGACAAAAAAGTCGCTCGCAGCCAGCGTTGGAACGCCCGTCAATGTCGCGATGTGGATACGCGCGCCGCCAGCGTTTCCATCACTGTCAAAATAGAGCGCACCGGTCGTTGTATTGTAGATGAAACGATCATGCCCGTGAACGGCGATTCCCGTGCTGTTCGCGGTAAAATGCTGCGATTCAAGCACGCCCAAAATAAGCTGATCGTCAAAAAGCGAAGCCGATACTTCAAACCGGTCTCCCGTTTCAAAATCCCGGATCGTATCTCGGTCTGCGGCGAGGTTCTGCAACACGAAGACATCTGCGCCAGCATTGCCGAACAGCGTATCGAAGCCGGCGCCGCCGACCAGCCTGTCGTCACCACCATTGCCGATAAGCCTGTCAACACCGTCATGACCGAACAACGTGTCGTTGCCTGCGGCGCCGAACACGAAATTGTTAAGTTCGTTGCCTTGCAAGGTTAGGCCAGCTGCGCCCGTGCCATACAGGCGCTCAACATAGACACCTGACCCAAGCGTGTAATCGACACTGGCATAGGCCATGTCGAGCGCGCCTTCGCTGCTGCCTTCGTGCAAGACGTCATTGGCATTGTCGACATAGTATCTATCGTCGCCGATGCCGCCGCTCATGTCGTCGGCCCCACCCCGCCCGTCCAGCAGGTCCGCGGCTGCGCCTCCGGCAAGCGTATCGTTGCCGGTGTTGCCGAACAAGCTGTTTGCGAGTTCGTTGCCTGTCAGCGCCTGCCCGGTCGTGAGGCGCGCAACGATCTGCTCGACATAAACGTTTGCATCCAGAGTATAGTCGGAAAATGCGTAGATGACATCCCTCGTCCCGCCGCCGCTTGCCTCGACGATAACGTCGGTCGTGTTGTTGACGTAATAGAGATCGTTGCCAGCGCCGCCCTCCATTGTGTTGAGACCGCTGCCTCCATTAAGCCGGTCGTTGCCCGCGCCACTACTCAGCGTATCGTCGCCGGCTCTCCCGTCGATTATGTCATTTGAATTTCCGCCCTGGATCACATCGTTGCCGCTCCCGCCAACCGCGATGTAAGGCACGGTAAGGAAGATGGCATCGAGGCCCGTGGTATCCGTGCCCCCGCTTACGCCATAGCTCTGCAAAGCGCTGGAAAAGGCCGCTCCGGAAATGGCAAGTCCGGTGATCGTCACGAGCGTGTCTGTTCCCGCTGGCGGCAACTGATTGATTGTGACGGACTCAATAGTTCCGCCTGTCAACGCAGCCGGTAATCCACCGAATTGCAGATCGGCGCCCTGAACCAGAAAGGACAGGCCCGCCGCAGTATTTTCGGCGGTGAACTGCGTCGCATTCGTGGTTGTGATTGCCGCTCCGTAGAGATCGGCATAGAGACCCGAAAAGCTCAGGTCATACCCATTTGGGTTAGATATCTTCACAGTCGCTGTCATAATTTACTCCCCTTTGTATATGATATTGTTGATAAAATTTTCGGGGAACATTGATCTGGCGCAAGCGTGCGGAGAGTTCTGCGCCATCTAGATTGGTGCGTTGAATTGGCAAATCGCCATCACCGGACGCGCTTTAAATGCGTGCCGGTCCACGCGAGATGAAACGCATAAGTCAGATCAAATCATGAATTGTTTTGATGTTCTGCGCTGGCTCGGCCTGCGCCCGTAAATTCTGTTCGTTCAGGCCAGGCAATTCATTTCAGGCGAGTTCGAGCGCCTGTGTTTCCCTGATCGTGTGTCCGAACTCATCGAACACTTCTATGTCCATGCGATGCAATCCGGGAGAGCGCAGATTCAAAGGCGCACACCACAAATGCTCGCAAGGTTCGGGCTTCACCCAGGCGTGGCGGAATACTTTGGAGTCAGCAAAGAGATCGACGACGAACGGATCGGCGCGGCGGCTGCGCGCCATTGCCTGCCATTCGCCGCCGGGCAATCTGTAGCGCACCTTCGTCCGCGCGCCGCCATCGAAAACATTGACGACGAGTTCGCACGGCAAGTCTGCCTTGCCGGCGGGACCGTCGATGACATAGGCGCCGGAAGTGGCGCAGGGCGCGCAACGCGAAAGCACCACGCGCATTCTCTGCTGCGGTTGGGCGAGCGGCACAAAATGCGTGGCGTATTCCGCTCCATCCACCTGCAGCACATGAAATCCCGGCGGCGCGCCGTCGACGCCCATGGCGACAGGACGGCCACGATGATCGTAGGGGCCGCTCCACCACGAGCCCGAAAGCGCCGCGAGAATCTGGTGGTGATGCTCGGCGCGGTCCCCGTTCATGGCAGCTGGCAGATAAACATGCTCTGCCGCGTGCATATGTCCGGCAAAGCTGATGGCCCGCCGCCCGGCGAGCAGTCGCAGCAAGGCATCCGCATCATCAGTGTTGTCGCTGACGCTTTGCGGATTCCATTCCGTGCGCAAGGGTATGTGCATGCAAAGCACGATCAGCTTTTCCCTCGGCACATGCGCCAGCAGATTGCGTATGAACGACAGTTGGCGCGCGCCGATCCTTCCGCGATAGCGTCCATCGCCGCCGTGATGGCGAGCGCCGCCGTAACAGACATTGTCGAGTACGATGAACAAGGCTTCGCCCTGTTCGAAGGCATAGGTTGCTGGTCCGTAAGCCGCACGAAACGGCGCGCGAGCATCGCGATGATTTGCAGCGGACAATTCGAGATCGTGATTGCCGCCGGCGTTCCACCACGGAATTCCCGTCTGCCCCACGATGGCATTGTAGCGGCGCAGCAATCCGAGTTCGTCGCCGACGAGATCGCCAAGCGCAAGGCCGAACGCCGCACCCGTTCGCGCCAGCTGCGGAAGCGCGCCGTCGCGGATGAAATCGAGGTGGCGATGATTTTCCGGCTGTGGATCGGCCATCAGAATGGCGTCGAAGGACTTGGGATCGGCGTCTTTCGTTAAAAAGAAGTCGAAAGAGCGGCCTTCCTCGATATCGATATAATGTCTCGGGAGCATCGTCCCAATGTCGGATTTAAGGGCGTAGCCGGCGGGCTTTATGACGAAGATATGCCCGCTATCGCCCGGCGACATGCGGTAGTGTCCATCGGCATCCGTCGCGACGACATCGACGCCATTGGAAACGAGTACACCTGGGAGGCCTCGTTGCCTTCCGGGCGCAGGCGCGCGGCCGTCATCGGAGATCGTCACACGGCCCGAGACCGTTGGTGTTTGCGCCTGGGCGATATCAGGCAGGAAGGCTGCGGCAGTCGCCGCCGCGCCAAACCTGAGGACGTCGCGCCGGCTGGCGGGGCGGATACACGGGACAGAAGACTGGGCGAAGAGCTGGTCTGTCATCGCGCATGGCTATGCGCTGAGTCGCCGACAGGCTCCTGACGCTTCCTTGACAGTCCGGCGACAGCGTGCCGGCCTTGTCAGGCCGCGATGGTGAATTCCGCCCCGGTGAGGCCGGGCATGCCTGTCAGCGTTGCGATCTGCACACGCGCGGCCGCGCCATCGCCATCGATGTCGAAATAGAGCGCGCCGTTCGTCGTGTTGTAGATGAAGCGGTCGTCGCTATCGCCCGCAACGCCTGTCATATTCGATGCGAACTGGTCCGCAGCAAGCGCGCCCGCGACAAGCCCGCCGCCGAAGAGCGAAGCCGAAACTTCGATCCTGTCGCCCGCTGCAAAGTCGCGGATCGAGTCGCGATCTGCGGCGAGGTTTTGCAGCACGAATATGTCGTCGCCCGCATTGCCGAAGAGCGTATCGATGCCCGCGCCGCCCATGAGCCTGTCGTTGCCGGCGTTGCCGGTGAGTGTATCCGCCCCGGCATGGCCCATCAGCGTGTCATGGCCCGCATTGCCGAAGAGCGCATTGGCGAAATCATTGCCTTGCAGAGTGAGGCTTGCAGAAGAATTCGCGTAGAGACGCTCGACATAGACGTTCGCGCCGAGCGTGTAGTCGACGCTGGCATAGGCCATATCCAGCGAGCCTTCGGCGCTAGCCTCGTGTATGGCGTCGCCGGCATGATCGATATAATATTTATCGTTGCCGCCGCCGCCGGTCATGTCGTCCGCGCCGCCGCGTCCCTCGAGAATATCGGCGCCATCGTGGCCGAAAAGCGTGTCGGCGCCCGCATTGCCCTGAATGTTGTTGGCGAGTTCGTTGCCGTTCAGCGTCAAACCTGTCGCGCCGGCATTGGCGTAAAGAAACTCGACACTTTGACCCACACCTAGCGTGTAGCTGACGCTAGCGTAGACGCGGTCCGTGCCCTGATTGGCTGCTTCGACGACCGTGTCAGAAAAATGATCAATATAGAATCTATCGTGACCGGTCCCGCCGGTCATCGCGTCTACGCCGCTACGGCCATTCAAGGTATCGTTGCCAGCGCCACCGTCCAGCGTGTCAGCGCCGCCTCTGCCATCCAGAAAATCGTCCCCGCCGTCGCCGTAGAGAGTGTCTGCACCATTCGAGCCGTATACCGTGTCGTTACCGGCGAGTGCATGGAGCGTTTGACCGGTATCAGATGGCCTCAATGTCACCACGTCGCTAAATGTGCTGAAGGCATGTGTCAAAGTCCAAGGAGATATTCCATCGGAAAACACTTCTATGACCGCTTCATATCCTCCGGTCGATGAGCGATTGCCGGAATCATCGTACTGATTGAGAGCCCAAGGCCCTTGTTGACCTTGGGGTCTCAATAGTCGTTCCAATTGAAAATGCTGATTGACGCCAAAGCCCCCATTCGGGGCTTGCCACATTTCAACGAGCATCTCATCGATGAGAGTGTGGCCGCTGTTCAACACGACAATTGCTTCGTCTGCAGTTTGGGGTGTATTCGGATTACCAAATTCAAGACCTTCACCGTCGTGAAAGGCCCAAGAATAGTTTGAATTTGCCGCAAAATTGATGCCACCAACGGAATCCGGATGATAGCTGCTGAAAGGGAAAAGATCGCGAGCGGGATCGAGGGCAATAATTGTGTTGACCTGGCCGAGGTTGGCGGCGGTCTCGGCAGCAACATAACTTCCGAAGCTATGGCCAATCAGATTGATGTTTCCCGGCAAGAGTCCAAGATGGTCCAAGGTCGTCGAAAGCCAATCGGCCACGTGCGGAATTCGATTTTGCACATTTTCCGGCAATCCGGTGGCACCCCAATCCACCATCAGAATTTGATCGCCTGGCCTCTGGTCCGTATGGATCGCAGCTGCAAGGTCCTCAAATTCCGTCGAATCACTCAAAAGACCGTGGATAATGACCCACGTTTTTCGGGCTGGATCGGGATCGACAGGAGCACCGCCATACCGAGTGATTGATACTTCGGTTCCATAGTTCGCTGTGCCTGATATCGTATCATTCACAGAATAGATACGACCTTGGATATCGCTTAGCGGAGAACCGATTCCATTAAACTCTTGACGTATGTCTGTGGCGACTACGAATGTGCCGGCTCCCAAACTTGCAATATTTGAATTCTGCTGCAGTTGCTGAGAGTTGTGAAAAAGGAAATCATCTCCCGCAGCATTGCCATTAAGATCAAAAACTCTTCCGCGCATGACGTAGCCCGTCACGTCCTGGGATTCCCATGCGATCAGAAAATGCGTCGCATCTATGCCTACAACTTCGGGAAAAAGGCCAAGTTCTGTTGTGTTAACAACAAAATCCTGACCCGCTGGCGTTCCATCCGCATTCATGATGCGAGCACGCACCAAGTGGCTTGCCCCACCCAGTCCAAGCACCTCGGTTGAAGTCCATGTGACTACGAATGTGCCATTTGAGAGTGCCAATGTATCGACCGAAAACTGGTCGTTCTCCGTCGTGCTATTGATGACAAAGTCACCTCCATCGGGAGTTCCATCGGCGTCAAAGATTCTTCCACGAATGTCGAACGTGCCTGTCGTCGCTTCAAAAGATTGCCAGGTGACCAAAAAGCGTCCATCCGCAAGCATCGTGGCACTGGAACCGCTCTGATCGTCTCCATTGGTTTCATTAACGATGAAATCGGCACCACTAGGGACTCCATTTCCATCGAATATTCGCCCGATAATATCCCAAGGCCCGGCGTCCGATGTCGCCGCGCCGGTCCATGTAACGACGAATGAACCGTCCTCCAGGGCAGCGATTGCGGGTGCCACCTGATCGCCTGCAATATCGGAATTGATGAGGAAATCGTTCCCGGCTGGACTACCATTGGAATTGAATATTCGTCCACGCACATTCTGATTACCGGCTTCCCCGGAGACCCACGCGACAACGAACCGACCATCGGAGAGGGCCGAAACGGTTGATGTGTATTGATCGTTTGCCGTTGTGCTGTTGATGACAAAATCATTGCCTTCAGGCGCGCCGTCGGCGCCGAATATTCGTCCACGAATGTCTAAGGTACTGGTTGCCGCTTCGACAGAATGCCAAGTGACTATGAAGCGCCCGTCACTCAGCGCGGTCACCGAGGCGCCTGACTGACTGGAATCCGTGGTCGAATTGATACCGAAGGACTCCTGCAAGGCGGCTAATACTGGCATCTTCTCCCCATAGGCCGTTAGACTTCAAGCATCGCCGCAAGGCGCGAGCGATTATCGTCAGTTTGCGATCCTAGTCCTCTGCAGGTCGGGCTGGATAGCCCAACGGGGTCATCGCAAAGCAATTAAGATACTTATATCAAAGGTTTACGCAAGATCCCCGGGCCGTATTTCGAATTTTATCCATGCGATTGCGGTGGCATGTACGACGTCTTCATCGCTATGTGCTGCCAGTTCAGATACTTGCGTATCCTTCGGTAAATGTTGGAATCGAGTGTTCCTCCGTCACGCCCCGTGGCTTGACCTTGCCCCCGGCACGGCGGAAAAGGGCCGGAAATCACGGCTCCCTCGCCAGAAACCTTGCCAAGACCTCGCCGATGTCAGCCCAAAAACCGCGCGTCACGCTGATCGACAATTACGACAGCTTTACCTGGAACCTCGTCCATTATCTCGGCGAGCTCGGGGCGGAGATGACGGTCTGGCGCAACGACAGGATTTCCGCCGAGGCGGTGCTGGCGGGCGGGCCCGACGCCATCGTGCTGTCGCCCGGCCCCTGCACGCCCAACGAGGCGGGCATCTGCCTTGACCTCATCGCCAAGGCGGACGGAAAAGTGCCCCTGCTCGGCGTCTGCCTCGGCCACCAGTCGATCGGGCAGGCCTATGGCGGCGAGGTCATCCGCGCGCCGCTGCCGATCCACGGCAAGCTGTCGCTGGTGCGGCATACGTCGAAGGGTCTTTTCAGGGGCATCAACGGGCCGTTCCACGCGACGCGCTATCATTCGCTCGTCGTAAAGCGCGAGACGATGCCGGACGCGCTGGAGATCACCGCCGAGACCGAGGACGGGCTCGTGATGGCGCTTCAGCACAGGAGCGCGCCTGTCCATGGCGTGCAATTCCATCCGGAAAGCATATTGAGCGAGCACGGCCACAGGATGTTGCGCAATTTCCTCGATATGGCGCAAGAATGGAACGACAGGACCGGCCGGACGCGCCTTTCGCCCGCCGCCTGACAAACGGAATTTCGGAGAGGTTTATGGAGTCCTTCAAGCCCGTCATCGCCAAGGTCGCCGCCGGCGCGAGCCTGTCGCGCGCGGAAGCCGAGGCCGCCTTCGAGGCCCTGCTCTCGGGCGAGGTGACGCCGGCCCAGATGGGCGGCTTCCTGATGGCCCTGCGCGTGCGTGGCGAGACGGTAGAGGAGATCACCGGCGCTGCCAGCGCCATGCGCGCCAAGATGCTGCGCGTCGAGGCCCCTGCAGGCACGATCGACATCGTCGGCACGGGCGGGGACGGTTCGGGCTCGTGGAATGTCTCGACCCTCGCCGCCATCATCACGGCCGCCGCGGGCGTACCGGTCGCCAAGCATGGCAATCGCGCTGCGTCCTCGAAGTCCGGCGCGAGCGATGTGCTGACGGCGCTCGGCGTCGCCATTGGATTGCAGCCGCCGGCCATCGAGGCCTGCCTGCGCGAAGCCAATATCGGTTTCATGATGGCGCCGACCCATCATGCCGCAACACGCCATGTTGCGCCGGTCCGCATCGAATTCGGAACGCGCACGATCTTCAATATCCTGGGACCGCTTTCCAATCCGGCTTCCGTGAAGCGCCAGATTGCCGGCGTTTTCTCGCGCGAATGGTGCGTGCCGATGGCCGAAGTGCTGCGCAATCTCGGTTCGGAAAAAGTCTGGGTGGTGCACGGCTCCGACGGGCTCGACGAAATCACGACAACGGGCCCGACCCATGTCGCCCAACTCGACAAGGGCAAGGTCGAGACATTCGAGATCACGCCTGAGGACGCCGGCCTCAAGCGCGCGAGCGCAGCCGATTTGCGCGGCGGCGATCCCGCCCATAATGCGCAGGCGCTACGCGACGTGCTCGACGGCGCGCCGACGGCCTATCGCGATATCGCCCTTCTCAACGCTGCCGGCGCACTCGTCGTCGCGGGCAAAGCCGCCAATCTCAAGGAGGGCGTGGCGCTGGGCGCAGCCGCCATCGACGGCGGCAAGGCCAAGGCGACGCTGGCGAAATTGATCGAAGTCAGCAATCGTAAATAGGATTGCTGGGACAAATGCGCGACAACCCAGATTGGTGAGGCATGCCCGATATTCTGCACAAGATCGAAACCTACAAGCGTCGCGAAATTTCCGAAGCGAAAGTGCGTATGCCCTTGCATGCGCTGGAACGGCAGATCCGCGATCAAACGCCGCCGCGCGGTTTCGCTCATGCGATCGCCGACAAGATCGACGGCGGCGACTTCGCGCTGATCGCCGAAGTGAAGAAAGCCAGTCCGTCGAAGGGTTTAATACGCGCGGATTTCGATCCGCCTGCTCTCGCGCTCGACTACGAGAAGGGCGGCGCGTGCTGCCTTTCGGTTCTCACCGATGAGCCCTCGTTTCAGGGCCAGCCCGAATATCTGACACAGGCGCGCGCCGCGACGCATCTGCCGGCCCTGCGCAAGGATTTCATGTACGATCCCTACCAGGTCTATGAAGCGAGGGCCTGGGGCGCAGATTGCATTTTGATCATCATGGCTGGCGTCGACGACGACACAGCCCGCGAACTCAACAAGGCCGCGCACGATCTCAAGATGGATGTGCTCGTCGAGGTTCACAACGAGGAAGAGTTGAAGCGCGGGTTGCGGCTCGAAGCGAAGCTGCTTGGCGTCAACAATCGCGACCTGCACACGTTCAATACGACGCTTGAAGTCAGCGAAAGACTTGCGCCGCTGGTTCCGAAGGATCGCATCATCGTCGGCGAGAGCGGCATCGGCGGGCACGAAGACTGCGTGCGCCTTGCGCGCAGCGGCATCTACACCTTCCTCGTGGGCGAAAGCCTGATGCGCCAGAAGGATGTGCGCGCGGCAACGCACGACCTTCTGCACGGACACCCCGTGGAGAAGCGCAAACCGCAGAAAGCGCGCGCATGAATGCGGGCGGGCCAAAGCTGACGCATATTTCCGCGTCCGGCGAAGCGCATATGGTCGATGTCGGCGACAAGGACGTCACCGCGCGCGTTGCTGTGGCTGAAGGTTACGTCGTGATGAAGCCGGAAACGCTAGACCTCATCATCGCCGGCGATGCGAAGAAGGGCGACGTCTTGGGTACAGCGCGCATCGCGGGCATCATGGCCGCCAAGCGCACGCATGAATTGATCCCGCTGTGTCACCCGCTCGCGCTCAATCAGGTCGTCGTCGATCTCGAAACGGACAAGGCGCTGCCGGGCGTGCGCGTGCGCGCAACGGCGAAAGTTTCAGGCAAGACCGGCGTCGAAATGGAGGCGCTGACCGCAGTCAGCGTCGCCTGCCTCACGATCTACGACATGGTGAAGGCGGCCGACCGCTTCATGCGCATCGAGGGCATCGGCATGGTCGAGAAGAGCGGCGGGAAATCCGGCGACTGGAAGCGGGAAGACTGATGGCCCCCTCCCCCATGCTGCCTGTCGCCGACGCCTTGCGGCGCGTGCTCGACAGCGCGGAGAAGCCGCTGCCATCAGAATATGCGCAGCTCTCCGAAGCGCTGGGACGCACGCTCGCGGACGATCTCAAGGCGACGCGCATGCAGCCGCCCTGCCCCATCTCGGCGATGGATGGTTATGCCGTACGGCGCGCAGACATCGAAAATGTGCCGGTTGTTCTGAAACTCGTCGGGCAAAGCGCGGCGGGTCACGGCTTTCGCGATACGATGAAGCCCGGCGAGACCGTGCGGATCTTTACCGGCGCGCCGCTGCCTGAAGGCTCGGATACGATCGTCATTCAGGAAGACACTGACGCCGACGGCGAGCGCATCACGATGAAAGAGAGCGAGCCGCGCGGGCGTCATGTGCGCGTTGCGGGCCTTGATTTCAAATCGGGCGATGTTCTGTTGCCGCGCGGGCGCAGGCTCGGCCCGAACGAACTTGCGCTGGCTGCCGCGATGAACCATCCGCAGGTTCCCGTGGTGCGCCAGCCGCGCGTCGCCATCCTCGCGACGGGCGACGAACTAGTGCCGCCCGGCGTCGAACCGGGACCGGACCAGATCGTCGCGTCAAATAATTTCGCGGTCGCGGCGCATGTGACGCGCGCGGGCGGAATTCCCCTCGATCTCGGCATCGCCGGCGACAATTATCCCGCAATCGAAGGCGCGATCCGGCGCGCGCGGGAATTGGGCGCGGACATCCTCGTCACGCTCGGCGGCGCATCGGTTGGAGATCACGATCTCGTGCAGGCGGCCTTGAAGAACGAAGGCATGGATCTCGGCTTCTGGCGCATCGCCATGCGGCCGGGAAAACCGCTGATGCACGGACGCATCGGCGACATGCGTGTGCTGGGACTGCCGGGCAATCCCGTATCGGCCATCGTCTGCTCGATCCTGTTTCTCGTACCGCTCATTCGCAAGCTGAACGGCGATCCCGAAGCGGGTGGCGATCCTTCAATCCCGGCAGTGCTAGGCGCGGACCTGGGCAAGAACGATACGCGGCAGGACTATATGCGCGCGCGTGTCACCGGCCTGTCCCAAGGCATTCCCGTCGCGACGGCTTTCAGCAAGCAGGATTCGTCTATGCTTGGCGTGCTTGCGGAAGCGCAGGGCTTGATAATTCGTGCACCCTTTGCGGGGCCTGCGAAGAAGGGCGATGTGTGCAAAGTGATATTGTTGGGGTAGTTTGAAACTGCTGCGTTTTGACCGGAATTTACTGAACCGCGTCTATTTCGGTGGGTAACTCTACCGACACAGTTTTTTGCGACGTTATCGGAAATGGGTCGAATCCGTATCGAAGCCCTGCGGAAGTTTTATATCGCTTTGCTAGCGCTTCCGTGCCCTCTTTTCCAAGGAAGAAGCCAAGTTCAAATACGATGGAGAGTTTTTTCAAAGGTGAGTTTGCCTCTGTCTCGCGAATATACGGCGAATAGCTCACGGCAGGGAGTTTCAGAATAAAGTCGCCTTCCGCAGTTTCACCCGGCAATATTCTGGTGACGAAGGGTACATTTCTTTTTTCCACAAACGTCATCGGCGGCACCGGCATGATCTTGCGCGAAAGGGTCACTCTATTCTGACCAATTTCAACGTAGACACGGCTTTCAAACAGTTCGAATGAGCCACTATTCGATGCCTCCCCGTGAAGAATATCGAAAAGAAACGCCGGCTGCGAAGAAAGATTATGGGCAATATATTTACCGAGCAGAGCATCGCTCCGCGCGGAAATTTGAATTTTCAGATCGATGTCCTTCATTCTTTTCCTGGAGTTTTTATGTTTTCCCGTTACCGCACCAGTAGGAGTTACGCCAGTTGATATAAGCGTAAGAGCGGCGATGACAGCCCGGCGACTAATACCATTCGCGCTGAGGTAGACTTGTCTCCCATTCTGCCCGGATCTTATTTTCGGAATAGGGCTCTTTATCATACGGACTTATCCCGACTGTTCGGACTTCCTCGTTCATTTCCGTCGCAAACTTGGTCGGATCAGACGGATCGGGCTTACTATCGTTCTGCACTTGCTGCGTATTGATGTCGCCATCGGCTGCATGCGTGGCATGCACGAGTTCATGAACAAGCCCCACTTCCGGCGGACGTGTTTCCCAAGGTTCGCTCCCGATGCTCGTTCGATCCGGATTGTAGGACACGGTCGAATCCGAGCCGGAGCCCTTGGTCCCGTCGGCCTTCTGCATAGCGTTGTTATTAAATCCGGTGACGGCGTTGCCGCCGGACGTTTCCTTTATAGTAACGGTTTTGCCCGATGCGTCGATGGCGTCAAGCATCGCCTTGCCGGTTGGCGTTTTTTTGATCTTGTCCAATCCTTCAATGGTCTTTTTCCTGAACTCTTCGTCGCCATCGAGTTTAATACCCTTGCCGTAAGTCGTAGGGACCGAAGGCTTGGGAACGGGTTTGCCAAAAGCCTTCTCGAACGCATCCTTGAATTTATTCAGCCCATCGACGACTGCCGTTACGATCGCCTTTGCGATTTTCGCCGCCTGCGCGATCACCGCATCGATCACCGCCCTGACGAGATTGTTAACGAACTGGACGATGTTCTTGACCGCATTCACGACGTCCTTGACGCCGTCGAGGAAGGCTGCGATCGCCGCCGCGATGATCCCGCCGAGGCCGCCACCACCACCCGCTCCCCCGGCTTTGCCAACGTAAACCGTCGGCATCCCCATGATAATGGGGTCGAGAGGCCCGAGCGCCTCGAGTACATGATCGCCCACGGCGCAGGCCGGCAGGCCGTTGATGAGCACGGTCGGGCTGCCGTCGATCACCATGCCCGGCCCGTGCGGCGGCGGCGGGATCGGCGGCGTTGCGCAGACATGCATATCGGGCATGCCGCCGAGGGCGGCGCAGGCGCTGGCGAGGCCGCTCATCATCGACGACATGGCGGCTGTCGCGGCTGCCTTGGCGGCCTGTTCCGCAGCGATGGCCGCCGGCGCGCCCGGCGTGCCCATTGCCGCCGTTTTCGCCGCTTCGGCAGCGGTGACGACCGCATCGGAGACGGCTTTCGCCGCCTGCAGGGCGGCAGCAGCGGCAGCGGGCAATCCGCGCCATGCCGGAATAGTGCCGATCAGCACGTTGGATGACCCCGGACCGGGCATCAGCATGCCAGGCACAGGATGTGCGACGCGGTCGAAAACGCGGGCGGCCATCTTGGACATGGAAAATCCCGGCGTACGCAAAGAAAATCGCGGCAGGCGACGCCTTCCGGCGGCAACCGGCGCACTGTGGTCCGGTTTCGAAAATCTCGCAAGGGCCGGCCCAAGGCCGGAGCGCAACCAATGCAGCCGACTGCGACAATTATCGCGGGCTTCGGGAGGCCGCCGAAGCGTGAGCGCAGTTGCTTTCGTGCAGCCCTGCCCTAGGATGATTAGAAATCGAACAAAACGGAGGATTCACGCGATGCGCGCCTGGTATTTTACGGAATTTCCCTATCCCTACCTGCCGCCTTTCGACGAACTCTCCTCGATCCGTGTCAACATTCCCAGCAAGCATTTCGACCCGCGCGTGGGCGCCGATCTCTACAACCGTTATCTCGACGAGCACATGATCGCGGACGAGGCCGGCCTAGATCTGATGGTCAACGAGCATCATCAGACCGCAACCTGTATCAATGCCTGCGCCACCCTCTCGCTTGCCGTGCTGGCGCGCCAGACCAAAAAGGCGCGCCTGCTGATTCTTGGCAACCCCATTGCCAATCGCGGCGATCCCATTCGCATCGCCGAGGAAATGGCGATGATCGACTGCATCAGCTACGGCCGCGTGGAAGCGGGCTTCGTGCGCGGCGTTCCCTACGAGATTTTCGCCGCCAACACCGTGCCGCCGACGACGCTGGAGCGACTCTGGGAAGGCGTCGATCTCTGCGTGAAAGCGTGGACAACGACCGACGGCCCCTTCAATTTCGAGGGCAAATTCACGCACAAGCGCGCGATCAACCTCTGGCCCCGGCCCTACCAGACGCCGCATCCACCGGTCTGGGTGACCGGGTCGAGCGATGTTGGCTCCGTGCGTACGGCCGCGTCCAAAGGCTTCGTCTTCGCGACCTTCCTGCAGCCATATCAGCAGGTGAAATTCCTGTTCGACGCCTATCGCGAGGCCTATCGCCCGAACGGCCAGCCAGGCGGCGGCGGCGTGGCTTTCATGCCGCTGATGTATGTGGCTGATAACGAGGCGGAGGCCGAAGCCGGCGCGAAGGAACTCACCTGGTATCTGAAGGCGAAAGTCGAGCCGCAGTTCCGCAACCCGCCGGGCTATGCGCCGGTCGCCGCGAACGTCGCAGGCCTGCGCGGCGCGGACGTTCGCTCGCGCACCAACGACAGTTTGCGGCAGGTGACGCTGGAGCAGCAGCGCGATCTCGGCGTCGTCATGTACGGCACGCCGGATCAGGTGGTGAAGCAGATCGAACTCGAATACGAGCGCGTCGGCGGCTTCGATCATCTCATCATGATGATGCAGGCCGGCTTCCTCGATCACAAGCGTACGGTGTCCAACATCCAGCTCTTCGCGAAAGAGGTTTATCCGCGCATCAAGCATCTTGCGGGCACGGCGGAGTTGCGCGGGCTGAAAGCGGCCGAGTGAACCCGGCCGACTTTGCATTTTCAGGCCGGGCCTCGCGCCCGGCCTTCGCGTTTGCGCGGCTTATTGCGCTTCCCAGTCGAAGCGCCAGACCTTGCAGATGCTCGCGTTTTCCTCGGACGGTTGCGGACGGATCGTCACGCTGAAACTGCCGGCCTGCGTCTGGTCGACGCTCACCGATACATTGCCGCGCTGGCCATCTATAACGTTATAGAGCTGCACGTTCGGTTGTTTGCCGGCGCGAAAATCGCATTGCGCCAGCGAGACGTTGCGCGAGGCCTCATTGCCGCAGCCGATGTCCATGTCCGCAAGTTCGACGCGGCCCGAACACAGCGCGCTTTGCGCCTGCGCGCCTCTTGTCGAAGAGACCGCCGCCGCCACGGCGAGCGCGAGAATGATGGTGATGCGATTCATCTTGCTCTCCTTGAGTGATGGCGTTCAGCGCGTGATGCGGAGCTTGCTGATGGAATCCCCGATCGAGGCGAAGGCCTGGCTCAGCGTCGACTGGCTGTTGGGCGCGTAATAACGGCTGATATCGCCCGCGCAGTCCTTCAACAATTGCTTGGCCTGATCGTCCATGGGATCGCTGTTGACCGAAAAGGCGATCGTATAGATCGTGATGCCCTTGGCCCGCGCGCCCGAACAGGCCTGCCGCACGAGTGCGTCCATGGCGGCGCGCGCCTGCGTTTCGGTCGTCACATTCTGATTGGTCGTCGGCAGCCGTCCGTTGGCGGACTTGTAATAGCCGTAGGCGGAATAGTCCGAACCGTTCAGCGCGTTGGCCGCGTCGAACCAGGTGTTCTGGCCGTCGGTCATCAGCACGATCACCTTGGTATTGCCTTGCGTATTATAGGCGGTGCCGTCCGCGAAGGGCGCATTCGGCGAAATCGTCCGCCAGCCCCACATGAAGCCTTCGTGGATATTGGTGGTGCCGCTGGCTGCGAGACTGGTGACGGTGGTCTTCAGGGACGTCTTCGCCGTCTGCAGGCGCACGAGTGGTTTCGATGTGCAGTAAGTATTCGGCCCCGCCGTCGAAGCCTTGTTCGTGGCGCTCTTGTATTTGCACAGGCGCGATTGCGCAGTTGTCTGGCTCGCCGTGGAATTGTCGGTCGGCGCGGCCGTGCTGCAGGAGCCGGTGTCGCCGATATAGCTGTTGTTGTAGCTCGCGTCCGTCACGGTGCGCGTGCGCCAGCGCCCGCCCGACCAGTATTGCTCGGTATGCGTAACATTCGCCGGCTCGTCCGGCGCGAACATCGGCACGAAATAGGTGTCCTTGTTCGTGGGGTTGGGCGCGTCGTCCGTGACGTTGTGCGGATAAGGCAGGGATTCGACGCAGCCCGCCCAGGCCCACGACGATTTTTGCGCGCTCAGGATCGTGAACAGGCCGAAACGATTGGCAGCGACAGCGCTGTTGGCTGCGAACATCGGGCTCTTCCAGTGCCAGGTCGAGAGCGCGTCGATGTCCATCCAGCTCGCCGTCGAATAACCCGTCCCGACATTCACGGACGGCGCGAAAGGCACGACCGACATTTTCGTGCGCGGCCCGAGCGCTGCGGAATCGAAGATGGTGTCGATGAAGGAATTTGCGGCGTTCTTCATCGAGGTGAGTTTCGACTGACCGCCATCGTCGGCGCTGCTCATCGAACCCGTCGTATCCAGTACGAGCGCGATTTCGTAGCTGCCCGAGGCGACCTGCGCGCAGGCGCTCGCCTGCACGTTGATCGTGGCGACGTTGACGATGCGCATCAGCGCCGTTTCGACCTGTAGCTGGCTCCTGACGCAGACTTCGCCTGTGGTCGCATTGACGCTGGGATAGCCGGCCACAGCCGTTGCAGCGCCTTTCGTCGTGGCGGCGAGATAGTTGGCCGCATAGGTTTGCAGCGCTGTCCCGCTCGTTCCGGTGGCGACCGCCTTGGCGGCGGCGAGCGCGACGGCGTCGGTGGCCTGTTGCAGGTTCGAACGCGCCGTGGAGGCGAGGTTGTAGTCGAAACCTGCGCCCGCCAGAAGCATCAGCGGCACGGCGCTGAGACTGAAGATGATCGCAGTCGACCCGTCCTGCGATCTGGCAAACCGCCGTGCAAGCCGGCGCAGCAATCGCGCGGAGAATATTGCCCGTGGGCCCAAAGCAAGTTTTGCGGAGATCATTCGCCTGTCCTCGTTCGATCCCGTTAACGTCCGGGACCTCGCGAGCGGTAGGCCGGCAACCCTAATCGGCGCTTGCCGAAGTGTTTAGAGTTCTAGCGATCGGGCCTCTGGATCGTCTGCAGGCGTGACAATCCATTTCTATCGATACCACTTGGTATTAATGCTCGATAAACTATAAGGCGTTTGAACCGCACAAAGTGCATTAAATGATATCTAAAACTCGAATTTGCCAGCCGGAAAATAGCCCTATGCGGAAACTGTGGCACCACGCTCCTGGCATAGGGACATTTTTTGCTCAATCGGCGGACCAGCTAAAGCGCTCGACCACGCAAACATTTTCTTCATAGGGGCGTGTCGGAGGCGTTATCCTGACGGTGAAACTGCCGGCAGTTGCTGATTCCAGTGTGACCGATTGATTACCGATAAGTCCGTCTATGACGTTAAAAATTCTGACGCTCGGATTTTTGTCCGATCTGTAGTCACATTTGCCGAGCGAAACCATCTTCGTGGCTTCACCGTCACACCCCAAGTTCTGGAGTTCGGTCAATTCGACAGTCCCGCTGCATTCGACGGCTTGGCCGAGTGTGGGAGCGCAAATCAGGGCGATGACGACAATGGAAGTACGGACGTTCTTCATTAAGCTCTCCTGTTTGTTAAGTGTCTCATTAAGTCGTCTATCGAGACAGGCGCAACTGACTGATGGAGTTTCCGATCTGAGTGAAGGCGCTGGAGAGCGTCAACTGACTGCTCGGCGAAAAGTAGTGATGTTCCTCGGACGTCGCGCAGTACTTGAGAAGGTTAGTACCTTGCGTATCGATCGGATCTGAATTCACGGAGAAGGCAATCGTGTAAATGATGACGCCTTTTGCCTTGGCAGCATCGCAGGCCTCCTTTGTCAGCTTGTCCATGGAACTACGGGCCTGAGAGCTTGATCCAATATTCTGATTGGTGCTCGGCAGTTTCGGATTGGCCGAGTTGTAGAAGCCATAGGCCGAATATTGCGATCCGTTGAGATCGTTATCGGCCCCGGACCAGGTGTTCATGCCATCGGTCATGAGGACGATGATCTTCTGATTGCCATTCGTATTGTAGGCGCGGCCGTCGGCGAAGGGAGCACTCGGGGAAATCGTGCGCCAGCCCCACATGAAGCCTTCGTGAATATTCGTATTGCCGCTTGCAGTCAGCGAATTGACCTTGGTGACAAGGTCGGTCTTTGCCGTTTGCAGGCGTACCAGAGACTTCGACGAGCAGGCGGTATTGGGGCTGTTGCTGGTGTTCGAACCCGTGAGGCTCTTGTACTTGCAGAGGCGTGATTGGGCTGTTGTCTGATCGGTTGTGTTATTGCCAGTTGGCGCATTCGTCGAACACGAACCTTTATCGGCGATGTAGCTATTGTCATAGGTCGCATCGACGATGGTGCGCGTCTTCAGGCGGCCCCTGCTGTCATAGTAAGTTTCTGTATGACTGATGTCGGCCGGTTCGTCGGGGGCCAAGAGCGGCACAAAATAGGAGTCCGGGTTCGTCGATACCGGCGGATCGTCGGATATATTCAACGGGTATGGCCGAGATTCCACGCAACCTCCCCAACCCCATGACGAGTTTTGCTTCTTGAGGATATTGAATAGCGCAAAGCGATTGACCGCTACGCTTGTGTCAGCTGCGAACAGGGGGCTGGGCCAGTGGTAGGCGGAAGAAGCTGCATTGTCGAACCACGATGCCCCCGTCGCATTGGACAGCGTATTGATGGTGGAGTAGCTCGTGCTCGAAGTCACCGCTAGGCTCGGACCATAACCGGTTCCGACATTTACGGATGGGGCGAACGGCACGACCGACATTTTGGTGCGCGGGCCAAGCGTCGGGGAGTCGAACATCGTGTTAATGAATGAGTTTGCGGCATTCTTCATTGAGACGAGTTTGCTCTGCCCGCCATTGTCGGTGTTCGCCATTGAACCTGTGGTATCGAGAACGAGCGCTATTTCGAACGAACCCGCAGCAACCTGTGAACAGGCGCTGGCGCTGACATTGACAGTTTCGACACCGATCATTGCCATGACGGCAGTCGAAACCGGCATCGTTGTGGCAACACACACTTCACCGGTCGTGGAATTAACCGACGGATAGCCGGAGAGGGTCGCAGCGGCAGTTCGGGTGGCTGCGGCAAGGTAGTTGCTGGCATAAGTCTGCAATGCGGCGCCCGCGGTGCCGGATGCTGCGGCTTTCGCTGTCGCAAGCGCCGTGGCGTCCGTCGCCTGTTGCAGGTTTGAACGTGAAGCCGAGGCCAAATTGTAATCAATGCCCGCGCCCACCATGAGCATAAGCGGAACAGCGGAAAGGCTGAATACGGTCGAAGCTGAACCGCCTCTGGCCCTGCCAAACTTCCGGGCCTTCTTATTGATCTGCTCAAGCATCACACCGCCCCATTTTTCAATATCGGCGATGAAAACAAGCAGCGCCGTCGAAGCGAACACTCGGCTTTGCCATGTTAACACGGTGTAATTTCAAACCGCAGACTTTTACCGGTTGGCGGCGACATGTGCTTAATGCAGAGCCCGAGTCCTATTAAGATTATTTTAAAGTAAAGACGTTCGTCTACATCTTACGAATTCTATGATTTTTCGACGAAAATTTGTCTCACCCCCGATGGACTGAAACCTTCACACACATGACGCCAAAGGCAGAGCTTAAGAAGTTTATTGATGCGAGCCTGAACAGAAGCAACTCTTTCGATCAAAATTCCGAGCGACACGCGCACTCTGCCAGTCGCCGGCGAAAATTGCCAATACGATAGTCTTTTGAGCTGAAGTCGAATCCTGCATATTCGGTGCAAACATGAACACTTGACGAACATTCGCGGATCGTTCATGGTTTGTTTAGTGATTCACGCGAACATTCACGCGCCTGTATGTGCAAGCGAACAGGTTTCAACGGATAGAAGGGCGGTCTTTCGCCCATCACGGGACTGAACCATGCTGACCAAGAAGCAGAGCGAATTGCTGCGGTTCATCAATGAGCGGCTCAAAGAGTCCGGCGTGCCCCCCTCCTTCGACGAGATGAAGGACGCGCTCGACCTGCGTTCCAAGTCAGGCATCCATCGCCTGATCATCGCGCTGGAGGAACGTGGCTTCATCCGCCGCCTGCCCAATCGCGCCCGCGCCCTTGAAGTGCTGAAACTGCCGGAATCCTCGACCCCGGCCAATGCCCGCGGGGGCCGTTTCGCGCCGTCCGTGATCGAGGGAAATCTCGGAAAGATCCGCACGCCCGCCGTGCCGCCGGTGGGCAACAACGACAATGTCGTCATCCCCGTCATGGGACGGATCGCGGCGGGCGTGCCGATTTCCGCGATACAGGATCACAGCCATACCATCGCCCTGCCGCCGGACATGCTGCCGTCAGGCGAGCATTTCGCCCTGGAAGTGCGCGGCGATTCCATGATCGAAGCCGGTATCTTCGAGTCGGACCTCGTGGTCATCCACAGGCAGGATACGGCTGAAACGGGCGACATCGTCGTCGCGCTGATCGACGACGAGGAGGCGACGCTCAAGCGGCTGCGCAAGCGCGGGGCCTCCATTGCGCTGGAAGCAGCCAATCCCGCCTACGAAACGCGCATCTTCGGGCCCGACCGCGTGCGCATTCAGGGCAAGCTTGTGAGCCTGATCCGTAAGTATTGAGCCGTTTCAATAGGGATTGAGAATTTGCGTCGCGGTCCCGCTGTCGGGATCAAGCGGCGGCGTCCAGCCGCTCGCCGCAGGCCGTCGCGGCGCCGGCGACCAGGGCCGGTCGTAAGTCGTCTCGCGCGCATATTGATGGCGCAGGCGCCCGTCCCTTTCGACCCATAGGCGCGTTGCGCCCTGCGCCTGCAGATGTGCGCCGTCGATGATCCGTTCGGGCCCCTTGCACAATCCTTCTGCAAAGATCGGCGTCACCACGATATCGGCGCGGGCGCAATCATGCGCCAGCGCCTCGCGTTCGAGCACCAGCGCGAGCGTGCGCCCGTCGCGCAGGATGCCGGTGCAGCCCCTTGCGTCGCAGAGACCATTGCCCGGAAGCGTCGAATCTCCTGGCTTTCGCGCGTCCGCGTCCGCCGTCAGCCATTGCGTCACCCCGAAGGGATTGGCGCGCGCGTTGAGAACCGCCAGCCGGCCGTTTTCCATCCGGTATGCGAAACTTCTGCCCTGCCGGTCGATGACGATGTCAGGCTGGACTGTCAGAGCGGCGATGGCCATGCCGCCCGCGAAGACCGGCGCGCCGAGCCAGCGCAGCGGCGATTGCCAGAGCGCCGTCCACAAGAGCCCCGCCGTCATCAGGAGGAGCGCGCCCGGTCCGAAAGCCTGAAGATGCAGGGTCGAGCCATCGAGGCTTGAGACCCAGCGCGCAACCTCCATCATGAAGGCCGTGCCCTGCCCCATCAGCCACCAGATCGGCCCGTCGAGCCCGAAGGGGCTGGCGATCACGCCAAGCACGGCAGCCGGCATGACGATGAATTCGACGAGCGGCAAAACCAGCATATTGCCTATCAGGCCGAAGGGCGTGATGCGGTGAAAGTGATAGCTGGCGTAAGGATCGGTCGCGAACGAGGCGACCAGCGTCGTCACGATCATCGCGCCGAGAATGAGGCGCGTCCGCCCCAGCCATGTCGCGCGTGTGTCGGCGGCAGGCTCTCTCGCGTCGACCGGCCTGCCCCATGAATCCGTTGCGCCGGTGCGCTTCTCGAAAGCGGCGATCATCGCTGCGACGGCGGCGAAGGACATCTGGAAGGATGGCCCCAGCAGCGTCTGCGGCTCGATGGCGAGCACGACGAGCGCGGCGATGGCGAGATTGCGCATGGAAAAAGCCGGCCGTCCCGCCAGAACTGCTCCCAGAAGGATCAGCACCATGACGAGCGAGCGCTCCGTCGCCACCTCCGAACCTGAGAAGAGATCGTAGGCGATGGCCCCAAACATGGCGAAAGCAGCAGCCCAGGATTTGACCGGCCGCGTCAGGGCGAGGCGCGGCGATAGCGCCATCAGCGCCCGCAGACTCCAGAGGAAGAGGCCGGCCGCCAGAACCATGTGCAGGCCGGAAATCGAGACAACATGATAGATGCCCGCCCCGCGCAGCGCCTCGTTGGTTTCCTCGGAGATCTGTCCGCGCTTGCCGGTGACAAGCGCCGCCGCGACCGGCCCATGCGCGCCGCCGACAGTCTGAATGATGCGATCCGTGAGGCGATTGCGGGCACGGTCGATCGCCGCATTGATGCGCGCTGTCAGGGGCACGGCCAAATCAGGCGACAGGGCCGGTTGTCCGGAGATCGAGCCGACAGCGCCGATCTTCTGGAAAAAGGCGTCGCGGCTGAAATCGTAGCCGCCGGGTTCGGAAGGGCGCGGCGGCGGCAGAAGGCGCATCGCCGCGGTCACAGTAGCGCCGGCCTTGAACGCGGGCTTGCCGCGCATGGTCACGCGGATGCGCTCGGGGGTCTTGTCGGCGGCCAGACCTGCCACCGAGGCCGGGCGCAACAGCAGGCGCGCGCCGCTTTCGCGGGGATCGACGATCTCGACATAGGCGGTCACTCGCGCGGTGAGCGTGCGCTCCAATATCGGGGCATAAACGGATGCTGTCTTGAGGCATCCTGTGGCAAAGCCTGCCACGACCGCCGAAAAGGCAAGAGAGATACGAAAGGCTGCAATGCGCCCTCTCCGGCGAAAATGCAGAGATAGAGCGCCAGCGACGGCAAAGCCGAGCAACGCCGCCCAAAGCGAAGGTTCGCGATCCGCAGCGAAATAGAGCAGCACCCCGACGCCGAACGAGACGGGCAGCCACAAAAACAGTCGGCGTCCGTCTTCTTCCTGCTCGAGCCAGCTGCGAAAAAGCGCGCGCAAGCCGAGCGCCCACGCTGCCGAAGCAGAGTGGCGCGCATCGCGCACGCCCCCGATCACGCCTGCAATAACGCCTGCAGAGGCGCGCGGTCCCCGCCCCTCTTCCATGCAATCCCCGCTACGCAACACATGCGCGGCAACAAAATTGCGGATGGCGTCCTTTTTTGCCGCCGGACGCCTGCCGTGCCTACCCATCGCCGCAAGCCCTATGCTACACGAAGCCGGCCTGCCGGAAAGCGCTGCAATTGAAGCCGCGCCCGGCACACTCTCCAAAAGCAGTCGAGAATAAATGTCGAACCCGGTCGTTACCCGTTTTGCTCCCTCGCCCACCGGCTTCCTGCATATCGGCGGGGCGCGAACCGCACTGTTCAACTGGCTTTATGCCAGGCGCTTTGGCGGCAAGATGTTTTTGCGCATCGAGGATACCGACCGGGAACGCTCGACGGATGCCGCCATTGCCGCGATCATCGACGGGCTTGCCTGGCTGGGCCTGCAATGGGACGGCGAGCCCATCTATCAATATGCGCGCGCAGACCGCCATCGAGAGGCCGCCCTGCAACTGCTGGCGGACGGCAAGGCCTACAAATGCTTCGCCACACAGCAGGAACTGGAGCAAATGCGCGAGCAGGCGCGCGCCGAGAAGCGCTTTCCCCGTTACGACGGCCGCTGGCGCGATCGCAGTCTTGCCGACATCGCTGCCGCCGAGGCGCATGGTCTCAAGCCCGTCATTCGTCTGAAGGCGGTTCAGGACGGCGACACCGTCATTGAAGATAAGGTGCAGGGTCGCGTCGTATTCCCCAACAAGGATCTCGACGACCTCGTTCTGCTGCGTTCGGACGGCAACCCGACCTACATGCTCGCCGTCGTCGTCGACGATCACGACATGGGCGTCACGCATGTCATTCGCGGCGACGATCACCTGACCAACGCCGCGCGGCAGACGCAAATCTATCAGGCCTTCGGCTGGGACGTGCCCATCATGGCGCATATCCCGCTCATCCATGGCGCGGACGGCGCAAAGCTTTCCAAGCGCCATGGCGCGCTCGGCGTCGATGCGTACCGCGCCATGGGTTTTCTGCCGGCGGCGCTGCGGAATTACCTTGTGCGCCTCGGCTGGGCGCATGGCGATCAGGAAGTCTTTTCGACCGAGGAAATGGTTGCGGCCTTCGATCTGCCGCAGATCGGCCGCTCGCCGTCGCGCTTCGACTTCGCAAAACTCGAAAATCTCGACGGCCACTACATCCGCGCCATGGGCGACGCGGAATTGCTCGCGATTTTCGAGGTGACGCTTCCTTATCTGGAAGGCGGCGAAGCGCTCGCCGCGAGGCTCGACGACAAGCTGCGGGCGCAATTGCTGGCGGCGATGGGCGGATTGAAAGAGCGCGCCAAGACCCTGCGCGACCTGCTCGACGGCGCGCATTTCCTTTACGCGCCGCGCCCCCTGCCACTTGAGCAAAAGGCGGCGGATATTCTGGCCGGCGGCGGCCGCGATCATCTGAAGGCGCTGCTGCCCGATCTCGAGCGTATAGCCGACTGGAATGCAGCGAATGCCGAATCTGCCGTTCGCGCTTATGCCGAGCGCAGCGGCGCAAAGCTCGGTCAGGTCGCCCAGCCGTTGCGCGCGGCGCTGACGGGACGCGCGGCTTCGCCGGGCATTTTCGACGTTCTGGCGGTTTTGGGCCGTGAGGAAAGCCTCGCTCGCCTGCGCGATGTCGCAGCGTGAACCGCTCGCGCGCACGGGGCGATCTTGAGGCGCCTGAGTCAGCACAGAAACTGGGCAGGAATGCCTCTCATCGCACGGCAAGCGGCGGAAGTTGCGGCCATCGCTCTGCAGCACGAAAGAAGTAATTGAAATACCGTACTTTCGGCGAAGCGAGCTATGCCCGCGCTGCGGTGCACATTCGCTGAAAGGCAGGCTTGAACCGCCATCCTCTATAGGTTAGCACACTTTCGGATTTACGACCGGAGCGATCCGCCGGGCGTCCTTCCCGGCCGCACAATGCCAGCACGAAGGCAAACAAGATGAGCGCAAAAAACGCAACGATAACGGTTGGCAACAAGAACGTCGATTTGCCCATGTACGACGGAACGGTCGGTCCGACTGTCATCGACATCGGCAAACTGCTCGCACAGACGGGCATGTTCACATTCGATCCGGGCTTCCTGTCGACGGCAAGCTGCGAATCCAAGATCACCTATATCGACGGCGACGAAGGCATTCTGCTGCATCGCGGCTATCCGATCGAGCAGCTCGCCGAACACGGCGACTATCTCGAGACATGTTATCTGCTGCTTTACGGCGAACTGCCGACCAAGACGCAGAAAGCCGATTTCGATTATCGCATCACGCGCCACACGATGATTCATGAACAGATGGCGCAGTTTTATCGCGGCTTCCGCCGCGACGCGCATCCGATGGCTGTGGTCGTCGGCTGCGTCGGCGCGCTCTCGGCATTCTATCACGACTCCACCGACATCAACGATCCGCATCAGCGCATGGTCGCCTCGATGCGTCTGATTGCGAAGATGCCGACGATTGCGGCGATGGCCTACAAGTACAACATCGGCCAGCCCTTCGTTTATCCGAAGAACGACCTCGACTACGCCGCGAACTTCCTTCGCATGTGCTTTGCCGTGCCCTGCGAAGAATACAAGGTCAATCCCGTGCTTGCGCGCGCGCTCGACCGGATCTTCATTCTGCACGCCGATCACGAGCAGAATGCTTCGACCTCGACGGTGCGTCTCGCCGGCTCGACGGGCGCCAATCCCTTCGCCTGCATCGCGGCTGGCGTTGCGGCGCTCTGGGGACCTGCGCATGGCGGCGCAAACGAAATCTGTCTGCGCATGCTGATGGAAATCGGCACGCCCGACCGCATTCCGCATTTCATCGCGCGCGCCAAGGACAAGAACGATCCGTTCCGCCTCATGGGCTTCGGCCATCGCGTGTACAAGAACTTCGATCCGCGCGCGAAGATCATGCAGAAGACCTGCCACGAAGTTCTCGCGGAACTCGGCATCAAGGACGATCCGCTGCTCGATGTCGCGATGGAACTCGAACGCATTGCGCTGCACGACGAATATTTCATCGAACGCAAGCTCTATCCGAACGTCGATTTCTACTCGGGCATCACGCTGAAGGCGATGGGCTTCCCGACCACCATGTTCACCGTGCTCTTCGCGGCGGCGCGCACGGTCGGCTGGATCGCGCAGTGGAAGGAAATGATCGAGGACCCGAACCAGAAGATCGGCCGTCCGCGCCAGCTCTATACGGGCCAGACGTCTCGCGACTACGCGCCGATCGGCAAGCGCTGATACGTTTTGGTCAGAACGAATATGAAAAAGGATCGCTGTCGCGGTCCTTTTTTTGTTGGCCTGCCTTTCAGGCAGGCGCGCGTCCCGCGACAACATCGAGCACGATGCTTGCCGCCTTCACGCTGGGAGTCACATCGCTTTCGAGACGCATGAATGACGCCAGTCTGTCGAGCGCGGCCAACTGACTCGCACGCGCCGGCGTGTCCTTCATGATGTCCGCCAGCTTATCCGCAAGCGCAGATGCGTTGGCCTTGTCCTGCAGAAACTCCGGATAAACCTGTTCGTTCAAAATGATGTTCGGCAAGGATATCCAGTTCGTTCGAATGAGCTGCCGTGCGATCGCCGCCTCGATGGCCGAAACCTTGTAGGCGACGACTACGGGTGTTTTCGCAAGCCCGAGTTCTAGCGTTACCGTGCCGGACGCAGCGAGCGCGCCGCGCGCCTGGCGGAATGCTTTCAACTTCGCGTCTTCGCCGACGACGATATCAGGCCTGATCGGCCAGTTCGCGATCTTTTCCCGTATCAGCGATTCGAGATAGGCGACCGCGGGCAAGACCGTTTCGAATGCGCCAATCTTTTCGCGCAGCAATGGCAGAGTTGCGCCGAACGTTTCGAGAAGACGCGCAATCTCGCTGCGACGCGAACCCGGCAGAACGACGAGCAATGGTGGCTGCGCATTACGCCGTCGCACATCATCCGTGGTCGGTTGCAATTCGTCGAGGCGTTCGATCAGCGGATGACCGACATAGGTGCAAGCGGGCCCGTGAAGTTCTGCATGCGCGCGCGGCTCGAAAGGGAGCAGCGCGAGAATGTGATCGACATAGGCGCGCATTTTCGCCGCCCTGCCCGGCCGCCATGCCCAGACGCTCGGGCTCACATAGTCGATCACAGGCAGATGCGGCAGGCGCGCTCGAACTTTGCGAGCGACACGATGTGTGAAGTCCGGACTGTCGACGATGATCAGCGCATGCGGCGGTTTGGCAATCACGGCGTCCGCAGTTTCGCGAATGCGGCGCAGCAGTTGCGGCAGTCGCGCGATGACCGGCAGAAAGCCCATGACGGCAATATCTTCGAGCGGGAAAAGACTATCCACGCCGGCAGCGCGCATTGCATCACCGCCGACCCCGCGAAAGGTCACGCGCTCTCCAAGCCTGTCGCGCAGGGCTTGGACAAGTTTTGCGCCGAGGCGGTCGCCGGAAATCTCGCCTGCGACGATGAAAAATTCGAGCGCCGCCGGGCGGTCGTTCGCCGTCTCCGGCGGAAAACTCACGAAGTCGCGTCCTTCACATCGCGCGGCGTGCAGATCGAACGTTCGCCGCCGGCGCGGATAAAGTCTAGAATTTCATGCACCTGGGGATGGTGCTCGAACTCTTCGGCGACGTCCTCGACGCGCTCCTTCAGCGTGCCTTCCGCGGCGAAGAGCAGGCGATAGGCGCGGCGCAGGTCGTGGATCGCTTCGCGCGAGAATCCGCGCCGCTTCAGTCCGACGAGATTGAGGCCTGCGAGATTGGCGCGATTGCCGAGCGCCATGCCATAGGGAATGACATCGTTCTCGACGCCGGCGAGGCCACCGATGAAGGCATGATGGCCGACACGCGCGAATTGATGCAGCGCCGAGCCGCCCCCCATGATGACATAATCGCCGACGCTCGTATGGCCCGCCAGCATGACGTTATTGGAAAGAATGACGTGGCTTCCGACGCGGCAATCGTGGGCGACATGGGAATTGGCGAGAAAGGCGCAATTGTCGCCGACGACAGTCTTGAGGCCGCCCTGTTCCGTGCCCGGATTCATCGTGACGCCTTCGCGGATCACGCAGTTCCGGCCGATTTCCAGTGTCGACGGCTCGCCGTGAAATTTGAGATCCTGCGGCTGATGACCGATTGATGCGAAGGGAAAGATTCGCGTGCCCGCGCCGACTGTCGTGCGGCCATGCACGGCGACATGGGAGACCAGTTCGACGTTGTCGCCGAGTTCGACATCGGGACCGACGTGGCAGAAAGGGCCTATCTTCACGTCCGCGCCGATGCGCGCGCCGGTTTCGACGACGGCCATGGCGTGTATTTGTGCGCTGGCCATTCCCTACTGGTCCTTCGCATTCGGCACGAGCATGGCGCTGATCTCGGCTTCGCAGACGATGGCGCCGTCCACTTTCGCCTCGCCGC
This sequence comes from uncultured Hyphomicrobiales bacterium, assembly GCA_903847605.1. Classification (GTDB taxonomy): domain Bacteria; phylum Pseudomonadota; class Alphaproteobacteria; order Rhizobiales; family Beijerinckiaceae; genus Terripilifer. The sequence continues at coordinate 160,891 of CAINED010000078.1, forward strand.
GGTACCACCACATGTTTCTGCGCTTGTGAAGCTTCGTCATATGAAACTCGACCCGGTCGCCGGGCACGACGGGCTTGCGGAATTTCGCTTTGTCGATGGTCATGAAATAAACCACGTTCGGTCTGTCCGACGTTGAGGCATGAACGCAAAGTGCGCCTGCTGTCTGCGCCATGCCTTCGATCAGCAGCACGCCCGGCATGATGGGATTGCCCGGGAAATGGCCCTGAAACTGCGGCTCGTTGATCGTGATGTTCTTTATCCCAATACAGCTGTCGTCGCCTTTGCATTCGACGATGCGATCGACGAGCATAAAGGGATAACGATGCGGCAGGAATTGCATCAACTTCTGGATGTCGATCGTATCCAGTGTCGTTTTCACATTATCGTCCATCGCCCCATACCCTGAATGATTGCCGTGTCCAGCGGTCCTAACTCGTCTTCTCTCGCGCCAGCTTTTCGAGCGCGGCTTCCTTGCGCCAGAACTCGCGCAGCGGCCGCGCAGGCGCGCCCCCCCATTTCTGGCCGGCGGGAATGTCGTTCATCACGCCCGAACGCGCCGCAATCTGCGCGCCCATGCCGACCGTCAAGTGTCCCGTGATGCCGGTCTGTCCGCCAATGGCGACGAAATCGCCAATGGTGGTGGAGCCTGCGATACCCACCTGCGCCACGATCACGCAATGACGTCCGACCGAGACGTTATGCCCAATCTGCACGAGATTGTCGATTTTGGTGCCCTCGCCGACGACGGTGTCGCGGTTGGCGCCCCGATCGATCGCGGTGTTGGCCCCGATATCGCAGTCGTTCTGGATGATGACGCGACCGGTCTGCGGCACTTTCAGGTGGCCGCCTGGTCCCATCGCGAACCCGAATCCATCCTGGCCGATCCGTGCGCCTGTGTGAATGACGACCCGGTCGCCGATCAGCGCGCACAGGATCGAGGCATTCGGACCGATCGAACATTCGCGCCCGATCCGGACATCAGGACCTATGACAGAGTTGGCACCGACGAAAGTGCCTGCTCCGACTTCCGCACGCGGCCCGATGACTGCGCCGGGATCGACAGTGACATTTTCTTCAAGGCGCGCGTCAGGATGAACATGCGCGCCCGGAGCGACGCCCGGCGAGGCGAAATATGGCTCCAGCCGCATCGATGTTGGGTACATGCGGGCGGCGACAATGGCGAATGCCCGGTAGGGATCGGGAGCGACAAGCGCCACAGTTCCGGCCGGGACTTTTGCCGCGAAGCGTTCGGCCACGAGGCAGGCCGTGGCGCGACATTGGGAAAGACTTGCGGCGTATTTCGGATTGTCGAGGAAGGCGAGCATTCCCGGGCCAGCCTCGTCGACCGGGGCGACGCCGGTGACGTTCGACGACAGGTCGGCGTCTTCGGGCGCACGGGCGCCGGTCCATTCGGCGATTTCGGCGAGACTGGGCGTGACGGCGCGCCGGAAGAAGATTGGCTCAACCAAGTCGATGATTTCCCGTCAAACTGCCCTTGAGATACGCGCGTTTTGAGCGCGCCTTTCGCCGGTGTCAACCGGGGTTGTGTCGGGCTCGAGATGCAAAGAAGCCGGGCTGATTGGGCAGCCCGGCTTCCGAAAGTCGCAGCGTTCGATCAGAACGAACCGCCGCCGGTGAAGCGGAAGGCCTGCTTGATGTCGAACTTGTCCTTCGACAGCACCCAGGCGTAGTCGAAGCGGATCGGACCGAGCGGCGAGGCCCAGAGGAGGCCGACACCGACCGAGGAGCGGATTGCGCCGGAGTTGCGGACATTGATGCAGTTGCCGGGACGATAAAATACACCGCCGTTTTGAACGACCCCGTTTACGACAGGCGCATTGGCAAGCGGCGCCACACAGGTCGTAGGGGTACCAACGCCGGCAATATCGGAAAAGTTCGTTCTGCCGGAGTAACCGAATAGCGATCCAGCATCCGCGAATAACGCGCCCTTCAGACCAACCTCCTTAGGAAGGCCAAATATCGGAAATTGCACTTCGGCTGTTGCACCATAGTAGGTGGTGCCACCGAGAGCCGCAATCCGATTGTCGACGCCGGGAGACACATCGCGAGGACCAATGCCATTCGGCGCAAAGCCACGAACAAGGGTCGAGCCGACATTGAAGTTGTCGATGATACGCAGTTTCTGCCCGCCAATCGCCATCGTATGGCCGGCCTGACCGCGAACGAAACCGACAATGTCGTCCCAGATCGGATAGTAATAACGCAGGTCCGTCGTAGCGCGCGCGAATTTGGCATCGCCGCCCAAGCCCGCTACGTCTGCACGAAATTCGGCATAAATGCCGCTTGTCGGATTTCTGCCATTATCTAGCGTGCTGAAGACCACGGACATACCGGGCATCGAGGTTATACGGGAGCCCGCAGCCTCCTTGATCGCAAGCGACGCTTCGCCATTGGTCAAGCAGTTGAGATTGGTGCCTCCGTTCGTAATCGGCGGGCCGTCTGGCAAGATCGATGGGTCAGCCGGATTTACATACCCTGGGCCTTGGAGCGCCAACTGCGCGGGCGTCAAAGGAGTTACGCCACTGATCGGAATCGTACAATCGTTATAAGGACGCTTGGCATCGTTCGGGATCTTGATTTCCGTCCGATAGAGCGAATAGCGGAAGCCGACCGAAAGCTCTTCGGTGATCGGAATGCCCAAGCGCAGCGCGCCGCCGGCCGTGCTCGACTCGTAAACCGAATAACGGGAGTTGCGGGTTTCCTTGAAGAAGAGATCGACGCCGCCGGACAGGCGGTACCCCATGAAATAGGGCTCGGTGAACGACAGATCGATACCGCGCGAACGCTGGCCGTAGGTCACGGACGCCTTGGCGAACTGGCCGCGGCCCATAAAGTTGGCTTCGCTGACGGAGACTTCGGCGAGGAAGCCGTCCGAGGTCGAATAGCCGCCGGAGACGCCGAAGGAGCCTGTGGGCTTGTCTTCCACATCGACTATGATGACGACGCGGTCGGGAGCCGACCCCGGCGTGTTGCTGATCTTCACCGACTTGAAGAAGCCGAGATTGTTGAGGCGCTTTTCGGCGCGATCGACGAGCACGCGGTTATAGGCGTCGCCTTCGCCGAGATTGAATTCGCGGCGCACGACATAGTCGCGGGTGCGGGTATTGCCGCGCACGACGATGCGCTCAACGTAAACGCGCGGCCCCTCTTCAATTACAAAGGTCAGGGCAATCGTATGATTGCCGGGATTGCGATCGCCGTTCGGGCGCGCCGAAGCGAAAGCATAGCCCTTGCGCGCCACTTCGCGCGTGAGTTCGGTGACGGCCTTTTCGACCTGATCGCCGTCATAGCGCTGGCCGGGCGAAATCCGGGTGCGTGAAAGAAGCGTCTCCGACGCCACGTCGGGAATGCGCGAATCCACATTCACGGACGCAATGCGGTAGGGTTGGCCTTCTTCGATGGCGATATTGACGATCCAGCCTCTGGCGGCTTCGTCGTAGCGCGAGTCGTTGCCGACGATCCGGAAATCGGCATAGCCGTTGCGAAGATAGAAGCGGCGGATGCGCTCGAGGTCGGCGGAAATCTTGTCGGGGTCGTAGACGTCCGAGTCCTTGAACCACGACATGAAGTTCATCTGCGTCACTTCCATGAGGTTGCGCAGACGATAGGACGAATAGGACGCGTTGCCCGAGAAGTTGATCTCGCGGATGCCGGTCTTGCCGCCCTCGTTAATTGTGTAGACGACGTCGATGCGGCCGTTGGCCAGCGGCACCGTGCGCGCGGTCACCGAAGCGTCGCCACGGCCGGCGCGGCGGTAGACATCCTTCAGGCGCTGAATGTCGGCCTCGACGGTGGAAGGATTATAGGCGCCGCGCGAGCGGGACTGCACTTCCCGGCTCAGCATATTGCTCTTGAGGCGGCTGTTACCCTCGAAGGCAATGCGGTTGATCATCTGGTTTTCGACGACGCGCACGACAATGCGACCGCCATCGCGGGTCACGCGCACATCGGAGAACAGGCCTGTTGCATAGAGCTCCTTGACCGCATCGTTGATGCGGCCCTGGTCTGTTCCACGGAAGTAGGAGCGGATGGTTTCCGCATCGACGCGCTGGGTGCCCTGCACGACGATCGTCTGGGCGGAGGCCGTGGAGGCCATTACGACGACCAGTCCGATGAAGGCAACGCCAGCCATGACAAGCCGCTTAGCTAACCCACTGAAAAAAAACATCGCCTGACCGATCCCCGTCACATTCCAGACTGCCGGACACAACATCCCGAGGATGCCGCGCGCCTGATGCTAAACCTCTGAGCTTGCATCAAGTCTTGGCCCGGAATCGCGAGTCGCTCATCCGGGCACCCTTGCCTGAAAGCTTCTACAAGGTTTAGGCAACCATGCAAATGTTCTTTTGTCCGGTAGAAGTGAATTTACGGTTCGCGTTGCCGGGACGACACGATTTATGGTTTATCGCCAGTTAACCGAACAATCTCAACAACTTCGGCCCTACCTGGATGATGTCGTTGAAGGTCGCGAAGACCATCAGCGCCAGCACCATGGCAAGCCCGATGCGAAAGCCGATTTCCTGCCCCTTCTGCGACAGCGGCCGGCCCTTCAGCGCCTCGGCGGCGAAGTAGAGCAAATGGCCTCCATCCAGTGGCGGGATCGGAAACAGGTTCAGAAGACCAACGGAAATCGACAGAATTGCGGCCAGATTGACCAGAGCGACCAGACTGATCTTGGCGATCTCACCGGAAACCTCGGCAATCCGGATCGGTCCTGAGATCTGCGCCGGCGATTCCTTGCCGACGAAGAGCCCACCGATGTAGGACACAGTGCGTTCCACGACGAACCAGGTCTCGTGAGCGCCCTCGACGACGGCCGCGCCGAGGCCGTATTCGCGAACCCGCCAGTCCTCGCGGTTATTCGACGCGGTCACGCCCAGAATACCCGCGCGATGCTTGCCGAATGGCGTATCGAGATCGCGGCGTACGGGGGTCGCCACCAGCGTGACATCGCGATTGCCGCGTTCGACGACGAAAGTCATGGACTCATCGCCGCCAGAGGCCTGCACGATGCGCTGCATTTCGTTCCAGCTCGCAATTTTGCGGCCGTCGATGGATACGATGAGATCGCCGGGCTGAAAGCCGGCCTTTTCGGCGGCTTCCCCTGCCCGCACGGATGCAATGCGCGGCGCAAGCTCGCCCTTGCCGGAAATCCAGAAGATGCCGGTGAAGATGACGATGGCAAGCAGGAAATTGGCGATCGGGCCGGCGGCGACGATGGCGGCGCGGCGGCCGACGGATTGGCCGTAGAGGCTGATCTTGCGCTCTTCCGGAGTCATCGAGTTTTCGATCTCTTCGCTCGACATGCTCGCGGCGTTGGCGTCGCCGTAGAATTTGACATAGCCGCCGAGGGGAATGAGCGCGAGGCGCCAGCGCGTGCCCTTCTTGTCGGTGAAGGAAAACAGCTCGGGGCCGAAGCCGATGGAAAAGGCCTCGACCTTGACGCCACACCAGCGTCCAACGAGAAAATGGCCAAGCTCGTGGAAGAAGACGACCCCGCTCAGGACCGCGATGAACGGCACGAGATAACCCACGAAACTCCAAAGCGTCTGAAAAATGCTCATCCTGGCCTCACGCATCTGCCTGCGAAGGCCCGAGCCCTCGTAGTTACCAAATCATTACTACCGGCCAATCGGTACCTGAGCCAAGATGGTACGCGCCCTTTCTCTCGCAATATGGTCAACGGCAAGAGCCTCATTAATATTTGACAGTAAACGAGCTTCGCCGTTACGCGCCATGTCGTTGCAGACAGTTTCGACGAGCGTGCAGATGTTCGCGAATGGCAGGTCGCCGGCGAGAAATGCAGCCACGGCGATTTCATTGGCGGCATTGAGAACGGTTGGCATTGCGCCCCCCGTCCGCAACGCCTCTATGGCGACCTTGAGCGCGGGAAAGCGCGCATGATCAGGCCTTTCGAAGGTGAGGCTGCCAAGTTCGGCAAGATCGAGACGCCGCGCCGTCGTCGGGACGCGATCCGGCCAGCCGAGGCAATGGGCGATCGGCACTTTCATGTCGGGATGCGAAAGGCCCGCGACCAGCGCGCCATCGGCAAAGCTGACAAGGCCATGGACGATGGACTGCGGGTGGACGAGCACGTCGAGCTTTTCGGCGGGAATGGCGAAGAGATGATGCGCCTCTATGAGTTCGAGGCCCTTGTTCATCAGACCCGCCGAATCCACGGTGACCTTCGGACCCATCAGCCAGTTCGGGTGCAAGAGCGCCTGCTCAGGCGTCGCCGCGTCGATCTGGGCCTTCGTCCACGTGCGAAACGGTCCGCCCGAGGCCGTCAGTATCATTTTCTCGACAGTGTCGGGAGATGCGCCGCCCAGCGCCTGAAAAATCGCATTGTGTTCGCTGTCCATCGGCAGAACACGACATCCGGCGGCGGCGGCGGCGCGCATGAAAGGTTCGCCGGCGCAGACCAGAGTTTCCTTGTTGGCGAGCGCGATCGTTCGGCCGGGAGCGATGGCGGCGAATGTCGGCTCGACGCCCGCGGCGCCGGTGATCGCGCCGACCACCATATCGGCGGGACGGGTCGCAGCTTCGATTATGGCGTTGCGGCCGGACGCGGCTTCAATTCCGCTGCCGGCCAAAGCCTCGCGCAGATCGGCGAGCGCGCTCTCGTCGGCAATCACGGCGCACCGGGCGCGCAGCTCGCGAGCCATTGCCGCCAGCGCGAGGGCGTCGCGACCGCCGACGACCGCCTCGACCTCGAACCGGCCGGGCGCCTCGCGGATAACCTGGGCGGTCGAACGGCCGATCGAGCCCGTCGCGCCAAGGATCGACACCCGGCGGAGGCCGGATTCAAGTAAATTATTCACTTGAAATTGCACATCCATCCTTTTGATATTCCGATTATTCTACCACAGCAGAAGACCGGTCGCCGGATTGGCGCTGCCGCCGCGAAGCAGGCCTATCAGCGCCGCCGCACCGCAGGCGGCGATGAAGCCGTCCAGACGATCCATGAACCCGCCATGGCCTGGTATCAGCTGGCTCGCATCCTTGACGCCGAAGCGGCGCTTGATCGAGGATTCGAAGAGATCCCCGCCCTGCGAAACAGCACCAAGGACAAGGCCGAGAATGACAAAGGCAACGATCGAGCGCTGGGTCGGAGGGACTTGCACAATCAGCGCGACAAGGCCAGCCAACATGCCGCCGGTCACGCCGCAGATGAATCCCGACCATGTCTTGGACGGCGACACTTGCGGCCAGAGTTTCGGGCCGCCGATGAGCCGGCCTCCGAAATAGGCAAGAATATCCGTGCCCCAGACCACGGCGAACAGCCAGAGAATGGCGTTGAAGCCATTATAGACCGACAGGCGCAGGCTCGTGACCGAAAGCAGGAGAATGGCGGCGTAAACAAAGCCCGTCGCGGCCCAAATGGGCTTTGCGTTCCGTTCGAGGATCGCGAGCACGGCAGCGCCCAAAACCGCTGCAAGCGCGGCGAATTCGAGCGCACCGTTGGCGACCAGCCCGGCCGCCACAGCGAGCACAGCTGCCGAAATGCCGGAGGACAGCGTGCGTCGCTGCGATCCGATCAGCCCCAGCCATTCCCAGACGATAGCGGCAGAAGCGATGAACCAGAAGGCGACGAACCAGCGCCCGCCCAGCCATAACGCACCCAGCGCGAGCGCGACCATTACGATGGCTGAGGCAACGCGCGGTAAAAGATCACTCATTGGCCTCGCGCCTTCCCCCACGCCCCGGCGCGGCCCCTACCCTGCATCCCGGCGAATTTCACCGGGTCAGGAGCCTGTCATGACCTTGAGGCCGTTGGTCGCCCCGCCCGTTACCACACCCGGGAGCGCTCCGAAACGCCGTTCGCGCGCCGCGAACTGCGCCAGCGCCTGATCGAAGGCGGCCTTGTCGAAATCGGGCCAATGCTGCGGCAGGAAAACGAATTCCGCATAGGCCGCCTGCCACATCAGGAAATTCGACAGCCGTTGCTCGCCTGATGTGCGGATGATGAGATCGGGATCGGGAATATCCGGCGCGAACATCGCGCCGCTCAGGCGATCCATGTCGATTTCATCCGCGCGCATCTCGCCGCGCGCCACCATCTCCACGAGGCGGCGCGCCGCGTCCGCGATTTCCTGCCGGCTGCCGTAATTGAAGGCGACGACCAGCGTCATGTTGGCGTTGCCGCGGGTCATCGCTTCGGCTTCGTCGATCAGGGCGATGATGTCAGGCGGCACGTTTTCGCGCGAACCGATGACGCGCACCCGCACGCCGTTGCCGTGCAATTCGGCCAGATCGTTGCGGATGAAGCGGCGCAGGAGGCCCATGAGATAGGTGACTTCCTGCGCTGGCCGCCGCCAGTTCTCGGTCGAGAAGGCATATATCGTCAGGAATGGAATTCGGTAATCGCCGGCGATGCGGATGGCGCGGCGCAGCGCCTCGACGCCGCGGCGATGGCCTTCGACGCGAGGCAGTCCTCTCGCCGCCGCCCAGCGGCCGTTGCCGTCCATGATGATGCCGATATGGCGCGGCATGACGCCCGCTTCCGGAGCGGGAAAGTCACTGCCCTGTTTATTGTCATCCCGCATCTGGAGCCCCGCCGCCGGCTCTGGGTTCATCCCGAAAAGGCCGCAGGGCCTTTCTGCAATGAACATGCTTCAATTTACTAAATACCCGCGCGATTTAGCGGTGGCCTGCCGCAATGCGCGCTCGCACGCACTACACCTGCATGATTTCCTTTTCCTTCGAGGCAAGAAGCTGATCGATCTCGGTCACGGCCGAATCGGTCGCCTTTTGCACGCTGGCCTCGTGACGCTTGCCGTCGTCCTCGCTGATGGCCTTGTCCTTCACCAGTTTCTTCGCCTGGTCGATGCCATCCTTGCGCACATGGCGTACGGCAATTTTTGCCTCTTCCGCATATTTGTGCGCGACCTTCACAAGTTCCTTGCGGCGCTGTTCGTTCAGCTCGGGAATGCGAATGCGCATCACCTGCCCCTCGGTCTGCGGATTGAGGCCGAGATTGGAATCGCGAATGGCCTTTTCGACCGCCTGCACCATGCCGCGATCCCAGACCTGGACCGAAAGCAGCCGCGCCTCCGGCACGCTGACAGTCGCGACCTGCGATAGCGGCATGTGTGCCCCGTAGGCATCCACCGTGATCGGCTCCAACAGGCTCGCCGAGGCCCGGCCGGTGCGCAGGCCGCCCAACTCGTGCTTGAGGGACTGAATCGCGCCTGTCATGCGGCGCTGGATGTCCGGGAGATCGAATGTTCCGCTCATGGGAATAACCCTGTCCGTTCCTGACCGGCAAAGTCACTCTGCGCGCCGGCTCGCCGTTTCCATTCTACCGGGCCGTCCGGCCCGCCTCCACTGGCTTTGTTCAGCCTTTGTGGTTTTGCTGTGAAGAGATTTGGGCTCAAGGCACGACGACCGTTGCCTTGCTGTCTCCCTTCAGCGCAGCGGTGATAGCGCCTTCCTCCGCCAAACGGAACACGACAATCTCGATCCTGTTTTCGCGCGCGATCGCGAAAGCGGCCGTGTCCATGACGCCGAGATTCTTGGCGATGGCTTCGTCGTGCGTGAGGCGGTCGTAGCGAACGGCGTTCGGGTCCTTCTTGGGATCGGCCGAATAGACGCCATCAACCTGCGTCGCCTTGAGAACGGCGTCGGCGGAGAGTTCCGCTGCGCGCAAGGCCGCCCCGGTGTCGGTGGTGAAAAAGGGATTGCCGGTGCCGCCGGCCAGAACGATCACCCTGCCCTTGCCGAGATGATTGAGCGCCGCCTGCCGCGAATAGGGCTGGCAGACATAGGGCATGGGCACGGCGGACAAAGCACGCGCCGGCTGGCCCGATTTTTCGATAGCATGCTCGACGGCGAGCGCATTCATCACGGTCGCCAGCATGCCGATGGAATCGGCGCGCGCCCGGTCGATGCCCTTGTCGGCGCCCTGTATGCCGCGGAAAAAGTTGCCGCCGCCGACGACGATGGCGATCTCGACACCGAGTGCAACGGCAGACTTGATGTCGCGAGCGATGCGCTCGAGCGTCGGCTGATCGAGGCCATGCGACAACGGCCCCATCAACGCTTCGCCCGAAAGTTTCAGGACGACGCGCTTCCAAGGTAGCGACTTGCCAGCGATGGCCATGGGATTCCCCGGTGCGGGCAGATCGCCTGCCCCACGCCTCGTGCTAATCCGATTCGCGCCGCAGCGACAGATTTGGCGGCGGCAAAACGGTTGAGCCGCCGAGCGGGGGAAGGTTTTCTCAAAGATTGAGCCCCCTGAGCGGGGGGCCAAGTTCTTCAAAAAAGTTGAGCCCCCCGAGCGGGGGGCCAAGGTTTTCTAAAAGATTGAGCCCCCCGAGCGGGGGGCTCAGGGGGCTCGCGACGGAACCACAACTTCGAGGGGCGGGGGCGGGGTCAGCTGCGGTCGTCGTTTCCTATGTTCAGATCAGTTGCAGACGCGGATGCGGCGGTAGCCGACGAAGTCGCCCCAGCTGTTGTGGACGGCGCGCTTCTCGATCCAGCAGTTGCCGCCGGAGACATAGTAGCCACCGCCGTAGGAAGGCGCGGCGTAAGCATGCGAGGCAGCGCCGATCGCCAGCGCGCCAACAGCGAGGCCGCCGAAGAAAGCTGCGTTGCGGCCGAACTTCGCTTCCGCAGGCGCGGTCGAGGCGGCGAGGGTCACGCCCAGCGTGAGGGCGGCAAGGGTTCCGGTGGCGATCTTCTTGAAGGTGTTCATCGTTCTCTCTCCTGATTTGGCAGCGGCGTCCTTGCCGTCTGTCGATGGTTGGAGATTAGGCGAGAACAACTTTGGCCGATGTGCGCACGCGCACGCGACGACAGGCAGACTTTTTCACCCGTTAAGACGCCAGATCGAAAAATTCAAAATGGCTGCAAATGATACCCACGCAAGATAAGGCAGCAGCAGCGCACCGGACAGCGTATCGATGCGCCAGAATACGACAATGGTTGCCGCGATCGATAGCCATAGCGGCACGATGACAACGAAGCCCAACAGCGGACTTTGCGCAGCAAAGAACGCCCACGACCACGCTGCATTCAGCGCGATCTGAAAGAGAAACAGCGCGACGGCGGTCGCCCTGCCCTGCGTGAATACGGGTGTGCGCAGCACGCGATAAAACGAATAGGCCATCATCGCGAAAAGCGCCGTCCATACCGGCCCAAAAATCCAGTTCGGGGGATTGAAGGACGGCTTGACCAGACCCGCATACCAGCCGGTAATTTGAGGCATGGTGGCGATATTGCCGAGAACCGAAGCCGCGATGACAGGCGCGACGGCGAGCAGAGCTGTAATCAGCCAGTGGCGCTCTGGCGTGCTGACATTATCGCGCATCGAAATCTCCCATGAAAGGTATCACGGGAGATAGGCGCGAATGTCCCAGCGGCAAGCGTTGCTGAAATTTACGCCCGCGCCATCTTGCGCAGGTTCGGCAGAAAGGCTGTCAGAATACCGATGGCCGGCAGCCAGGCGCAGACCTTGTAAACGAATGAAAGGCTCGTCTTGTCGGCGATAATGCCAAGCACGACGGCGCCAAGTCCGGCCATACCGAAGCCAAGTCCGAAAAAGAGGCCTGCCATCAACCCGACCTTACGTGGCGCGAGTTCCATCGCATAGACGATGATTTGCGACATCGAGGCCGAAGTGATGAAGCCAATCACGACAAGCAGGACCGTGCACCAGAGCAGCGACGCGTAAGGCACGAGCACAGTGAAAGGCAGCGCGCCGAGGATCGAAAACCAGATCACATATTTGCGTCCGATACGGTCTCCTATTGGGCCGCCGAAATAGACGCCGGCGGCGACGGACGCCATGAAGAGGAAGACCAGCAGTTGCGCATCGCGCAAGCCGACTCCGAACGTCTCCATCAGATAAAACGTGTGAAACGTGCCGATGCTGACGGAATAGACGCTTTTCGAAAACATCAGCAGCATGAGGATGGCGATGATGAAAACGAAGCGCGATTGCGTCAGGCCGAAGGGATTTTCATCCGCTGCAGAACCGCGCCTGGACTGATTCAAGAGCTGCATGCGCGGCTGCGCCCAGCGCCCGACGGCGATCATGACGAGAAAGGCAAGAAACGCCAGCAGCGCGAACCAGCCGATGCCGCCCTGCCCGAACGGCACAACCACAAAGGCCGCCAGCAGCGGCCCCGAGGCCTGTCCGAAATTGCCGCCGACCTGGAATGTCGATTGCGCAGCGCCCGGCCGGTTGCCGCCGCCCAGTCGCGCCATGCGCGCGCCCTCGGGATGAAAGATCGCCGAACCGATGCCGACGAGTACGGCCGCGCCGAGGATCAGCACGTATGTGTTGGCCACGGTGAGGAGCAGCACGCCGCAAGCCGTCGCGATCATCGATGTCGATAGCGTCCAGGGCGAGGGACGCCTGTCGGTGTACATGCCGACGAACGGCTGGATCAGCGAGGCGCTGGCCATGTAGAGCGAGACGATGAAACTCGTCTGCGTAAAGTTGAGCTGGTAGGCGTCCTTCAGGATCGGCAGGATCGCGGAGATGAGCGACTGCAGCATGTCGTTGGCGAAATGCAGCATGCACATCGTCCACAACACCGCCTGCACCGGCGCATCGCTGGCGCGCACGGAAACTGCGGGTTCAGACGATGGCAAGGTCGCTGCAGCGTCGCGCGCGTCGGCCTGAAGGGTCATGTGGGCCTGCTGGAAAACGAAGCGGGAATCCTGTTCCCGCATGTGAAACAAGCATAGTGCCAGCGGTTTCGAGCGCCAAGCCTGATGCGGGCAATGCTGCCATGCAAAGCGCTGGCCAAACAAAACGGGCGGCCCAAAGGCCGCCCGTGGAAGATTACGGAGTGAGAAGCTTAGCGCGCCATGCCCGCGACTTCCGCCGCGAAGTCGCTTTCCTGCTTCTCGATGCCCTCGCCCAGGGCGAAACGCACGAAGCCCTTGAGGGCGACTGGCGCGCCGAGCGCCTTGCCAGCTTCGCCGACGGCCTGCGCCACGGTCTTGGCGGGATCGTGGATGAAAGGCTGATCGACGAGGCAGGCCTCCTTGTAATAGGTCTTCAGGCCGGATTCGACGATCTTCTCGAGCACGTTGGCGGGCTTGCCGGCATTCTTGTCGCGCAGCACGTTCTTCTCGCGCTCAAGCGTCGCGGGATCGACGCTCGACGCATCAAGCGCGACCGGCGAAGCAGCGGCGACATGCATGGCGATCTTGCGGCCAAGCTCGACGAGGCCGTCGCCGGAAGCGGTGGATTCCAGCGCAACGAGAACGCCGATCTTGCCGAGGCCGTCGCCGATGGCGTTGTGGACATAGGTTCCGATGGCGCCCGAAGTTACTTCGAGCATGGCGGCGCGGCGCAGCGTCATGTTCTCGCCGATCGTGGCGATGGCGTTAGCAACAGCGTCGGCGACAGTGCCGCCGGCCGGATAGGCGGAGGCCCTGATCTTCTCGACGTCGGCAGTGCCGGACGAGAGCGCAACGCCGGCAATGCCCGACGCCAGCGCCTGGAAGTCCGAATTGCGCGCGACGAAGTCCGTCTCGGAGTTCAGTTCGATGGCGACGCCGCGCGTGCCAGAGACCTTCAGCGCCACGAGGCCTTCAGCCGCAACGCGGTCGGACTTCTTGGCGGCCTTGGACAGGCCCTTCTTGCGCAGCCAGTCCACGGCGGCTTCGAGATCGCCGTCGCTCTCCGTGAGCGCGTTCTTGCAGTCCATCATGCCAGCGCCGGTCTTTTCGCGCAGGTCCTTGACGAGGGCGGCGGTAACAGCAGCCATGAGAGTTCATCCCCTGTCTTGCGGGGGCCCTGCCCCCGGCTGTGAATTGAATGAGTTATTTGGGTATCCGAATGATGACAGCGGGACGCTTTCGCGATCCCGCTGCAACCGCCGGATGGAGCGGGAAAAGGATCAGGCGGCGACGCTGAGCAGCGTACGCGCCTGTTCGACCCAGTTGTCGCGGGCGATGCGGCCGTTCAGCTTGAGATCGGCATCGACCTTGGCGACGTCGGCTTCCTGCATGGCCGCGACCTGCCACCAGTGGAAGATACCGCCTTCATTCAGCTTCTTCTCGAGCTGCGGACCGACGCCCGTCAGCTTGGTCAGGTCGTCGGGAGCGCCGCGCGGGGCGCCGAGGATCTCGAAAGCCTCGTCCGGAGCAGGCGTCTCGGCGACAGCGGCCGGGAGCGTCTCGGCGACCGGCTCCGCGGACGCGCCGATATCGCGACCGGAAGCGCCGGCGCCGCGGCCGATGCCGTCGATGGCAGCGCGGGCGACGAGATCGCAGTAAAGCTGGATCGCGCGGCCGGCGTCGTCATTGCCGGGAATCGGATGGGTGATGCCGGCCGGATCGCTGTTGCTGTCGAGGATGGCGACAACCGGGATGTTCAGGCGGTTGGCTTCCTTGATGGCGAGCGCTTCCTTGTTGGTGTCGATCACGAACATCAGGTCGGGCACGCCGCCCATGTCCTTGATGCCGCCGAGCGCCTTTTCGAGCTTGTCACGCTCGCGCGAGCGCATCAGGCGCTCTTTCTTGGTGAGGCCGGAGATGCCGGCGTTCAGCTCTTCGTCGAGCTTGCGCAGGCGGTCGATGGAGGCGGAAATCGTCTTCCAGTTGGTGAGCGTGCCGCCGAGCCAGCGCGAGTTGATGAAATACTGCGCCGAACGCTTGGCCGCATCGGAAATCGCCGGGGCAGCCTGACGCTTGGTGCCGACGAAGAGCACGCGGCCGCCCTTGGCGACGGTGTCGGAAATCAGCTTGAGCGCCTGGTGCAGCAGCGGCACGGACTGGGCGAGGTCGATGATGTGGATGTTGTTGCGGACGCCGAACAGGTAGGGCGCCATTTTCGGGTTCCAGCGGTGCGACTGGTGGCCGAAGTGAGCGCCGGCTTCCAGAAGCTGACGCATGGTGAAATCGGGCAGTGCCATTGTCTTACGTTCTCCGGTTGTACCTCGGCGGATCTATGTCGGGCGTCAGCCCGCACCGGAGCGGCCCTTGAAGCAGGGTCGCGTTCGATCCGCCTGTGGATTGGCGCGGCTTATAGGCGAGCCCGTGCTGCAATGCAAGGTGGCGCAAGTTGCGACAATGCCCGGATTCAGGGTTCGGCCAGCGGCTTCTTCACCCCCGCGGGCCGCCACGGGTTCCCGCGCAAACCGGCGCGAGCCGTCAAATCCCACAGGGCCCAGAGGGCCGGCACGCGCCTGTGGGCGAAACCGAAGGCCCCGGCCACATCGAACCCGGACCAGGGCGTAAAAGGGTTGCGCCTGGAATAGGCGAAGATTTCGAGCCGGCGCATCGGACTGGCGCTGTATCCGCGGGCGTGGAAGCCAAAGGTGTCTGCGACCACAAGCGTATTCGCCGGTACCGCGAAGGCGCGAGGCGCTGCCAGTCCAAGCTCGCGCAACTCTTCCGGCCGGATACGAAAAGACCCGCGCGCGGAATAGCGGTCATCGTCCCGGCTGGCCTGCAAGCTCTTGGCGTATTCGAAGGCGAGCCTTTGCGGCGTGAGGCGGTGCGAACCAGGCACATATGTGAACGGGCCCGCATCGGCGGCTACATCGGTGAGGAAGTACCAGGCTTTCATCGACGGATGAAACGTGTCGGCATGCAGGTCGGTCTGCGGGTCCGGCGGGGCGTCCCGCACATGCGACAGGATCGTCTGGACATAATAGAGCGGCTCGTGTGCGAAACTCGCGACATACCGCAAGAGACCGGCCCAGCGCCAATTTCCCAACAACTCCCCGAGGTGCGGAATGGCCGACAACGCCGCGCCGTCGATCGCCATCCGCCGCGTGATCGTATCGCCTTGCGCCATTTCACGGGCGGGCCAGTCGCGCGCCACGAGCGCGTCGTTCAACGCGCGAAATTGCGACGGCGGCAGAAAATCGGGAATCAGGACAAAGCCGTCGCGATCGAAACCCTCACGATCTCCAGCCGTCACGAGATGCGCCAGCCGCGCGCGGCGCAGATTCGCGAGCCCGTGCGCCAGTTCGACCCGGCGCGCATGCAAACCCCAGCGGTTCAGAGCGGGCGAACCAATAACGCGATTGTCGCGAAAGCTCTTCGCGCCTGTCGCCAGCGACATTGCCCACAGGGGATACTTCGGAAAATCGGTCAAAGGCATGACGAGACCTCGAACCCAGGCACTTTAACGCAACCGGCGATCAAATGCGTAGCGGTTGAGCGCGAAAAGTTGCCCCAAACTTCAAATGTCGAGCGACCGGATCAAACCGGCCGGGATCTATTGCCCGGCATCATCCGGGCATTCGGCCGAGCGCGGGCCTCTTCCGAAACGGCTTTCGAAATACCTGACCGGTGATGCCGCTCGCAGCGTCCCGGCCGGATTGCCTGTGGCCGAATGGGCCCCAGCCTGATTTCATGTGCGAAAGCGCACGAATCATTTGCACATGTGGATATAATGAGTTGGTTGGGCGGGTGTCGGCTCGCGACCGTCTGCGGAGGCAAGAATGGGTACCTGGATTTTTCTCGGCATTATCGTCGCCATCGTTCTTTGGCTGATCGTCACCTATAACGGCCTCGTCGGCCTCAGGCAGCGCACCAATCAGGCGTTCGCCGACATCGACGTACAGCTCAAGCAGCGCCACGACCTGATCCCGAACCTCATTGAGACCGTGAAGGGCTATGCGGCGCACGAGAAAAGCACGCTCGACGCAGTCGTGCAGGCGCGCAATGCGGCGCTGACGGCGGGCGGCGGCACCGGCCAGCAGGCGCAGGCCGAAGGCATGCTGGGACAGGCGCTGGGACGCCTGCTCGCACTGTCGGAAGCCTATCCCGACCTCAAGGCCAATACGAACTTCCTGCAGCTGCAGACCGAACTTGGCAACATCGAGAACAAGCTCGCCGCCGCGCGCCGCTTCTTCAACAATGCGGTCAGCGAGTACAACGCCTCGATCCAGGCCTTCCCGGCTGCGCTGTTCTCGCGCGCCATGGGCTTCGTCGAGCGCGAGTTCTTCGATGTCGGGGCCGACGTGCGCAAGCAGCTCGACGCTGCGCCGCCGCAGGTCAAGTTCTGAGCGGCCGACGTTACCTGAAGGCTTGAGCCATGCTCCCGGCATTCGGTCTTTACACGCATATCAGGGCGAACCTGTACCGCTCGGCGTTTCTCGTCGGCGGTCTGTTCTTCCTCGTGTATCTGCTGACTTATGCCGGGGCGCTGGCGGCAGAAGCCTACTGGTATCCGCACTGGCGGTTGCAATCGCTGCTGATCAAGGCCTGGCAGGATCTCGGACAGGCCTTTCCCTGGGTGACGGGCGCGACGGCGCTGTGGGTCGCCTTCGCCTATAAATTCAATCAGCGGCTGATCGGTCTCGCCGTCGGCGGCCACGAGATCACGCGCGAGGAAAATCCCAAACTCTACGACATGCTGGAAAACCTGTGCATCTCGCGCGGCATGACCATGCCGCGTTTCGAGATCATGGAAACCGATACGCCCAACGCATTCGCCTCGGGCGTCAACGAGAAGCAATATACGATTACGCTGACGCGCGGCCTCATCAACATGCTCAGCGACGACGAGATGGAAGCCGTCATCGCGCATGAGTTGACGCATATCCGCAACGGCGACGTGCGCATGATGATCTTCGCGATGGTGATCGCGGGCGTCATTGCGTTCTTCGCGGAACTGATTTTCCGCTCGATCATGAATTCGGGCAGCCGCCGCAGCTCGCGCGACAGCGACGGCAAGGGCGGCGGCGGCATGGCGTTGATGATCGCGGCGGCGATCGTCGGGGTCGCATGGTTTCTCTCGATCGTGATCCGCTTCGCGCTGTCGCGTTCGCGCGAGTTTCTCGCCGACGCCGGCGCTGTCGAACTGACCAAGAATCCCGATGCTATGATCTCGGCCCTGCGCAAGATCGAAGGCCGCAGCGAATTGCAGGAAGTCCCCTCCGCCGTGATGGAGATGTGCATTGACAATCCGCGCTCGGGCTTTGCGGATTTGTTTTCCACCCACCCCACCATGGATTCCCGCGTCGATGCGCTCGTGCGCTACGCGGGCGGGCACGATCTCGATCCGGCGGCGCTCGAAGCGCTCAGAAATCCGCAGGCGCTCGAAGGCCCCGCCGATGCGCCCCCGCAGGATCATATCGATCAGGCCGGGCAGCCGAACCCAGAGCAGACGGCGACCACACCCCAGCAGGACGGCGTGTTCCTGCCGCGCGGCCAGGGCCGCAAGCTCAGAATGCCCTGGGGCCCGCCGCGCTAACTCGCGCCCTCTCCAGCCGCCGCTTGCCTTATCCTCGCGTCCCGGCAAACATGCGCCCAATAAGAGAAGGCGGGCAAATTGCCGCGCTCATAAACGGGGAAATGCTGCATGGAAGAGCGCGTCACGCTGACCTTTCGTGACCTGAAACTTGCGGGGTTGCTTGATCTTCCTGCTGATGCGGGAAGCAAGCCCTTTGCAGCCTTCATGGTCCTGCACGGGTTCGGCGGGCACAAGAACGGCGGCAGTGCGCGGCTCGGCGCCAGGATGCTCAGGGATCTGGGCTATGCCACGTTGCGCATCGACATGCCCGGCTGCGGCGAGAGCGAGGGCGAACGCGGGCGCGTGATCTGCCTCGAGCAGGTCGAATGCGTGAAGCTGGCGCTCGACTTTCTCGGCCAACGTCCTGATATCGACAGCAAGAGGCTGGGCCTGATGGGATCGAGTTTCGGCGGCGCCGTATCGGTCTACGCCGCGGGAACCGACGAACGCGTCGCAGCGGTGATTTCCTGCGGCGGATGGGGCGACGGCGAGAAGAAATTTCGCGACCAGCATCCGACACCGGAAGCCTGGGCCCGCTTCACGAAGATGCTGGCCGACGGGCGCGAGCACAGGCAGCGCACGGGAAAGTCGCTGATGGTGCAGCGCTTCGACATCGTGCCCATTCCCGAGCGTCTGCGCGCAGGCATGTCGGCGGGCGGCCATATGGAGTTTCCGGCCGAAACGGCGCAAAGCATGTTCGACTTTCGCGCCATCGACGTCGTCGCGAATATCGCGCCGCGCCCGCTCCTGCTCCTGCACGCCGCCAACGATTCCGTGACGCCGACCGTGCAGTCGATCGATCTGTTCCAGCGCGCGGGACAGCCAACGGATCTCATCCTGCTTTCGGATGTCGATCATTTCACGTTCGGAGAGAATAATCCGCGCGTGGATTCGGTGGTAAGCGGATGGCTGAAAAAATACTTTCCGGCTTGAGACGTCCTGCGCGCGGGAATGAGTAAAGTCGCAGTTTCAAGGAGAGCCTTCGTATGCGATTCAACGGATCGAAGACCGCAAGATTATTTGCTGCCACGTTCATGGTCTCCATTGCACCTGTTATGGCCCCGAACGCCATGGCGCAGGACAGCGTCGCGGCGTTCTACAAGGGCAAGCAAGTTAACATCATCGTCGGCTTCGCCGCCGGCGGCGGCTATGACGCTTATGCGCGCCTGCTCGCGCGACACATGACCAATCATATGCCGGGCAAGCCGACTTTCGTGGTCAGGAACATGTTCGGCGCGGCGGGCGAAATGGCCGCGGGCTTTGTCGCGAACTCGGCGCCGAAAGATGGCACGCACATCGCCTCCGTGTCGGCTTCACAGCCGCTGGCGCGCATTTTCGTGCCGGCAAACCAGCGCAGCTACGATCCGGCGAAACAGCATTATCTCGGTTCCGCCGCGAAGGACGGGTTCGTGTGTCTCATGCGGCCCGACGCTCCGGTGAAGACTGCCGACGATATGTTCCGCACCGAAAGCGTCCTGGCCTCCGGCGCCATCGGCGCGGGCACACTCTCCTACATGCCACTGCTCGCACGCAACGTGCTCGGCGCGAAGTTCAAGCTCATCCACGGCTACAAGGGCACGATCGAAGTGATGGCGGCGCTCGAAAAGGGCGAGGTGCAGGGCGTGTGCGGCATCAATCTCACCTCAGTGAATTCGCAGTTCCAGCATTTCGTGAAGAACGGCGTGGCTCGCATCGTCGTGCAGGAGACAATCGACGGCGACGCCAAGCTGAACGAGGCCAAGATCCCGCGCATGTTCGATTACGCTAAAACCGACCAGCAGAGGCGGATCATGCGCGCCATCTATGCACAGGCCGATTTCGCCAGGCCCTTCTTCGTCGGCGCCGGCGTGCCGGAAAGCCGCGTTGCGGCGCTGCGCAGCGCCTTCATGGCTGCGCTCGCCGACAAGGACCTGCTCGCCGAAGCGGCGAAGATGCAACTCGCCATCGAACCGATCCCCGGCTCCGCCATACAGGCCATCGCTGCCGAAATCGCACAACAGCCCGACAGTTTCATCGAGGAAGTGAAGGCGGCGATCGAAATCAAGTGAGCCCCACTCGGACGCGCTTCGCATCGACGTGTCGCAACAGCCAAATGTCCGCTCTGGCGCATTTCAGGCTAATGCAATAGCATCGCGCCAAATGCGATGACAGCGAAGCTGCTCGCCATCATGTGGAGGCGTAACGTGATTACACGTCGCGAAGTTTTGTCCGGCCTTGCAGCAACACCATTGCTTGGCGTTGGGTCTAAAATTGCAATCGCGCAAACCTATCCGGAGCGGCCGGTTCGCATCATCGTACCCTTCGCGGCGGGCGGCTCCCTCGACGGAGCGCCACGCATTGTCTCGCAAAATATCAACACACGAACCGGCTGGCCCATCGTGATCGAAAACCGCGTCGGCGGCGGCGGACAAGTCGGCACGCTGGCCGGGAAACAGGCAGCGCCGGACGGCTATACACTGACGGCCATCAACGGTGTCAGCCACGGCTCCGCCCTCGCATTGCGCAAGGATCCCGGCTACGATCCCGTCAACGATTTCGCACCGATCGTTCTGCTGGCTGCGGCGCCGCTGGTCTTGCTGGTCAGAAGCGACATCGGCGTGAAGTCGCTCGGAGAGTTCGTCGCATATCTCAAGAACAACGCCGGCAAACTGAATTACGGCAGCGGCGGTGTCGGCACCCAGCATCACCTGGCTGTCGCGATGCTTTTCGATCAGACGAAACTGCCCAAGGACATCGCGGTTCACGTTCCCTATCAGGGGCTCGCTCTCGCGATCAACGATCTCATCAGCGGCAATGTGCAATTCATGATTTCGAGCGTCGGACCGGCCTGGCAACATGTCGCGGCCGGCAAGCTGACAGCGCTCGCGGTCACAAGCCCCAAGCGTATCGCGCAACTCCCGAACCTGCCGACAATGGCGGAAGTCGGCCTCAAGGATTTCGAAATGCTGGCGTGGAGCGGACTTGCCGCTCCGGTGGGCACTGCGCCTGAAATCATCAGGCGCTGGAATGCCGAGGCCAATATTTCACTGAAGGACGAAGGCGTGAAAAAGCAGCTCGCGAACTTCGACTATGAAACTTATGGCGGCTCGCCCGACGATTTTCGCCAGTTTATCATTCAGGAGCAGAAGCGTTACCTGAATTTGGGCATGAGTACGGGACTGCTCTCGCAAAAATAAGACGAACAAGACCGCAAGCGGCGGAAAGAAAGTCCAGCACATGAATATACAAGCGCCGGCCCGGCACAAACTTCCGACACTGCCACGCGAGATCGCGCCCAACACGTTCTGGTTCGGATGCTGTCTTGAAGTGCATCAGCCGACAAAGATCGTTCACAATCACAATGCGAGTTACCTGCTGATCGGCGCCGACGCGACAGTTCTGGTCGATACGGGCATGCCCTATGGCTGGCTCAAGCTGAAAGACGAGTTGCTGCAAGTCCTCAACGGGCGGCCGCTGGATTATATTTTTCCGACCCATCCGGAAGCGCCGCATATGGGCAATATCGGCCCCTTGATGGAAATTTTCCCTGACATGAAGATCGCCGGCGATCTCAGGAATTACCACCTCTACTATCCCGGATGGGAAGACAAGTTCATCACGATGCGCGCGGGCGACTCGCTCGATCTCGGAGGACGCCGGCTGATGGCGCTGCATGCCGTCATTCACGATATTCCCAATACGCTGTGGGGTTACGAACCGGACCAGCAGATCCTCTTCGTCAGCGATGCCTACCCTTATACGCACGATCATGAAGTCGGCGAGTGCGCGCTGACTTCCGAAGAACTCCCGTACAAAGTAAAGCCCGAGGACACGAGCACGGTGATCGGCTTTGCATTGAGCTGGGCGCGCCATGTCGACGCCGACAAGGTCATCGTCCCCTTGCGAAAGTTGCTCAGGGATTATCCCGTTCGCCTGATCGCGCCCGCGCATGGCGGCGTCATCACCAATCCCGACGAACTGACCGACGTATTCGAGCAGGGTTTGCGCAAGGTGAGGCTCTGATGTCCCGCGCGGAAAAAATCGCAGACAACGTTATCTGCCTCAGCGACATCATGCCCGTCGACGGGCGCGTGAGCTGGCTGCCGCCCAGGGCGCAAGGCTTCGAATCCTATAACAAGAATCTCGTGCTGCACGGCGATCGCGTCCTGATAATCGAAACAGGCGTCGCCTGCCACGGGCCTTCGCTCGTCGAAAGCATGAAGGAAATACTTGGCGCGAAAACGCTTGTCGTCTTTCCAACGCGGATCGAACTCGACAGCATCGGCAATCTCGCGCGCCTTTATGAGGAATTTCCCGCGACCGAACTCGTTTCGGCAAACCCGATCGCCGCGAACCGCCTTGTGCACCGGCCTGACGGTACGACGCCACCCATCCCCTTCACGGCGGTCACGCCGGGACAAACATTGGCTGCGGTCGGCTTCCCCCATGTGCATGTGATCGACCCGATCATCCGTACCCTGGGCACGGCATGGCTGTTCGACGATATCAGCCGCACGCTGTTTACCGGCGATTCCTTTTGTGACGACCTGCTCGCCAGCGCCGATATGCCGACGGTCCGCCGGCAGGGTCCGCCGTCTTTCGCGCCGGAAGGCCTGCGCGCCAGCATCCTTCAGAAATTCGATTGGCTCGAGAATGCGAGCACGGCGCTCCTCTCGAAAGCTTGGGACGATCTCTTCGCGCGCATTGCCCCTCGAGCGATCGCGGGTGTGCGCGGGCGCGTCTGCAAAGGCGAGGAGAATGTGCGCGAGTTCCTCGCGCTTTATCGTGAAGCGCTGTTTCCGGATCAGCCGGCCGCCAGAGAAAAAGTAAATCGGCTGGCGGCACAAGTTTAGAGTAAGCTGCCATCTGGCCCGGGAAATGCCACGAGAGCACCGGACCAGCGTTTTCGCATGTGAATGCGAGCCAAAAGGGGAGAGGTGAAATGCGCAAGCTGTTTGCGGGCGGCCTGTTCGGCCGTTTTGTTCAATCGTTCCTCGGCGCTGCAAGCGTCGCGGCTTTGTCTGCACTTTCACCCGCATCCGCACAAACCTATCCGGACAGGCCGATCAGGATCATCGTCCCCTTCCCTGCGGGCGGGAGCATCGATCTTGGGCCGCGTGTCATCGGACAACGGCTCGGGGAAATTCTCGGCCAAAGTATCGTAATAGAGAACAGGCCCGGCGCGAGCGGCAAGATCGGCGTGATCGCCGCGCGCGATGCGGAGCCGGACGGCTATACGTTTGGCCTTGCAAGCGCCGTGACGCACGGTCTCGCGCCGGTGATCATTCCAAACATGGGCTATGATCCCGTCAATGACATGACGGCTGTCGTCTGGTTCACGGAATATCCCAACGCCTTCTATGTCAATAGCAGCATCCCCGTGAAAACGGTGCAGGAACTCGCCGACCTCATCAGGAAAAATCCCGGCAAATATCATTACGGAAGCGGCGGGCACGGCACGGCCAATCACGTCAACGGCGCGATCTTTCTGGCGACGATGGGCATCGACCAGAATGCCTCCAAACACATACCCTACCGCGGCGAAGCGCCGGCCTTCACCGATCTCCTTGGCGGTCATGTGAGCTACATCATCGGAACGGGAAGCCGCGATCTCGTCGATGCCGGGAAGATGCGCATTCTGGCGACGACGGGGCGCACCCGCTGGATCGTCTATCCGGAAGTGCCTACCACAGCCGAAGTCGGTCTGCCCGATATCTACTACACCGGCTGGACCGGTCTGCTGGCGCCGAAGGGTACGCCGAAAGCAATCATCGACAAGGTCAACGCAGCAACGAACGAGGCGCTGAAGGATCCCAAGGTCGCCAAAGTATATGGCTCCAACGGGCAGGAAACACGCGGCGGCACGCCAGAAGCCTTCGGAAATCACATTCGCGCCGAAGCCGGACGCTGGAAGGCGCAAATCGCGAGGACCGGCGTGAACTTCAATCCGCCGCAATAAAGAGCCCGCCCGACTGAAAGAAGCTTCCGCAGAGGTAACTCAATTTCAATCGATTTCTGAAAGGATTTGTTCACGCTTGCGACTGGCCACGCCAGTGCGCAAGCGGCGTTGCGTCCCTGAGGTTTTCGATGCGTTGTCCGCCTGCCATGCGCCTGCATGATTTCCGAGCCGATTGCGCGGGCAATGCGTCCCTGCCCTTCATTCTGTCCATCCTTCCGATCATCGCGGGGATCGGCCTCAGCGTCGATTTTGGCCGGGCGTTGCTCTTGTCATCCGCCCTGCAAACGGCGGTCGATGCGGCGGCGCTTGCAGCGACGGGTGTTTCCGGCGATCCGGAGGTGAAGAAGAGCGCGGCCGACCGCATCGTGCTGGCGTCATTGCAGATCCAGCCGCAGACCATGATGACGTTGAATCCTGACGGCACTGTCTCCTATACCGCGACGGTTGACATGCCGACGCTGTTCTCGCCCTTCGTGACGCCTTCGATGACAGTGACGCGCGCCGCCTCCGCCAAGGCCACGATTGCGCCAAGCTCCGGCACGCCGGCGACACCGGGATCGGCGGCGCGCATGGACGATTCCTGCATCTTTTCGCTTGGCGAGGATCTCGAAGTCACCGTCGATACGATGACCTTCAGCGGGTCGCCCAACGCCATCCTGACGGGATGCAGCCTGCGCTCGAACAAGAGCATCAAGTGCAACGGGCATGACACCGGTGCCCAGTCGTATGCAGTCGGCTCGATCACCGGCTGTTCCAATCCGCATCCCGGCGAGCCCTATTATCCAGACATCTACGCGGCCACCGCGCAAAACATTTCGCCCCAATGCGGCGCGGCCAACGGCGGCGTGACATGGACGATGTCGGGCGCGCTGCCGGCAGTATCGGCAAATGTCATCCACGTTGCGCGCAGCGGCTACAGCGAGATTCATATTTGCGGACATCTCACGCTCACAGGCAGCGGCACGATTTCCGGCGACGATCCCGCGCAAGACACCGTGATCATCGTGGAAAATGGCGGCGTGCAATTCGCGCGCGGCGCGGTCGTCACGGCGCGCCGCACGACCTTCGTGATCGCGGCGCCCGATGCGAGCGTGACCGGCGTATCTCCGCGTTTCGAATTTCCGAACGGCGGCGGCAACATGGCGACACTGAACGTCACCTCGTCATATGGCGAAGACAATCCGTGGCGCGGCATGGCGCTGTACCAAAGCCCGTCCGCGACGGCGAATGTGGACATGACCTGGAAGCCCGGCGCGAACGTGACGCTCGACGGCGTCGTCTATTTCCCCAATGCGCGTCTCGACCTGCAGGGCAATATCTCCTACGGACCCAGGCGATGTTCGAAACTCGTCGTCGGCGAGTTCAATCTGAACGGCGCCGTCGATCTCAAGCAGACCGCCGAGGGCTGCAACACTCTGAAGGTGAAGCAGTACTATCTTGCGCCGATCGCCGGGTCGCCGGGAACGCCTGCGAGCGCGGGAGCAAGCGCCTATCTGTATCGCTAGGGCTATACCTGCTCCACCGCGACGATGCCGGGGATCGCCTTGATCGCACCGGCGATCTGCGGCGTAACGCGGAATTTGCCGGGCAGACGCACCTCGACCTCGCTGCGCTCTTTCTCGAGCATCAGCACCAGCGAGACCTCGCCTTCTCCACGCACCGCAAGACGCTGCGTAATCGAACCGAGCGGTTCATGATCGCGCAGGAAGATGCGCAGGCCCGTCTGGACCTTGTTGGCGGCAGCTTCCAGCGGTTCGACTGTCGTGATGCGCGCGCGCACGTCTTCGCCCTCGACGCTCGCCTGCAAGGTGACGAGCACCGCCGCGCCTTTTTCCAGAAGGTCGCGATATTGATTGAGGCCTTCCTGAAACATGATCGCTTCGTACTGGCCTGACGGATCGGAGAGGGTGACAATACCCATCTTCGAGCCGCTCTTGGTGCGGCGCTCAGCGCGATCGAGCACAACGGCCGCGAGACGGCCCGCCGAAGCGCCCTGCTTAACGGCGCGTGCGAATGTCGCCCACCGGTCGACGCGCAAACGTTTCAGGACGCCCTGATAATCGTCGAGGGGATGGCCCGACAGGAAGAAGCCGATGGCGTCGAATTCGCGCCGCAGCTTTTCAGCTGCCGTCCACGACTGCACCTTGGGAATGGCAATCGAACCCTCTTCCGACGATGCGCCGAAAAGGCCGGCCTGCCCGGCCTGCGCTTCCGCCTGCATCCGGTTGGCGACGGCGAGAACCATTTCCATCGCCGCGAAGGCGCGCGCGCGATCCCGCTCGAGTTCGTCGAAAGCCCCTGCGGCGCAGAGACTTTCGAGCACTTTCTTGTTGACCTCGCGCGGATTGATGCGACGCGCGAAATCGCCGAGATCGCGAAATTTGCTTTCGCCGCGCGAAGCGACCAGCGCCGCAGCCTGCCCTTCGCCCACGCCCTTCACCGCCGACAGCGCGTAACGTATGGCATAAGCGCCGTCGGCCTGTTTATGCACTTCGAAGTCGACGCCGGAATGGTTTACGGACGGCGGCAGTACGGTGATGTCGAGCCGCCGCGCCTCGTTGCGGAATTCCGCGAGCTTGTCGGTGTTGCCTTTGTCGAGGGTCATCGACGCGGCGATGAATTCGACGGGATAGTTCGCCTTGAACCACGCGGTTTGATACGAGATCAGCGCATAGGCGGCGGCGTGGGATTTGTTGAAGCCGTAGTCGGCGAACTTTGCCAGCAGGTCGAAAATTTCATTCGATTTCGATTTCGTCAGCCCGCCCTCGACGGCGCCGTTGACGAAGCGCTCGCGCTGCGCGTCCATCTCCGCCTTGATCTTCTTGCCCATGGCGCGGCGCAGGAGATCGGCTTCGCCGAGCGAATATCCCGACAGGATCTGCGCGATCTGCATCACCTGTTCCTGATAGATGATGACGCCGTGCGTCTCCTTCAGGACGGATTCGATCTTCGGGTGAATATAGTCGGCCTGATCCTCGCCGTTCTTGACCGCACAATAGACAGGGATGTTGGCCATGGGACCGGGCCGATAGAGAGCGACCAGCGCGATGATGTCCTCGAGCCGGTCCGCGCGCATTTCCGCGAGCGCCTTGCGCATGCCCGCACTTTCCACCTGGAACACGCCGATGGTCTCGCCGCGCCCCATCATCTCGTAGGTCTTCTTGTCGTCGAGCGGCAGCTTGTCGATCTCGATGGCGATGCCGCGCTGCGCGATGAGTTTGACGCAGGTCGCCAGCGTCGTCAGCGTCTTCAGACCCAGAAAGTCGAATTTCACGAGGCCGGCAGGCTCGACCCATTTCATGTTGAACTGGGTCGCCGGCATATCCGACTTGGGATCGCGATAGAGCGGCACCAGTTCCTGCAAGGGACGGTCGCCGATGACGATGCCCGCCGCATGGGTCGAAGCGTTGGAATAAAGGCCTTCGAGCTTTTCCGCGATGCCCAGCATCATGGCGACGCGGTCATCCTGATCGGCGGCTTCGCGCAGGCGCGGCTCGCCCTCGAGCGCCTGTTTCAGCGACACGGGCGCGGCGGGGTTTTGCGGCACGAGTTTCGCGAGCTTGTCCACCTGCCCGAGCGGCATTTCCAGGACGCGCCCGACATTGCGCATCACGCCGCGCGCGAGAAACGAACCGAAGGTGATGATCTGCGCGACGCGGTCCACGCCGTATCGCTGGCGCACGTAGCGTATGACTTCGTCGCGCCTGTCCTGGCAGAAGTCGATGTCGAAATCCGGCATCGACACGCGTTCGGGATTGAGGAAGCGCTCGAAGAGCAGGCCGAAGCGCATGGGGTCGAGATCGGTAATCGTCAGCGACCAGGCGACGAGCGAGCCCGCGCCCGAGCCGCGGCCCGGCCCCACGGGAATGCCCTGCCCCTTCGCCCATTTGATGAAGTCCGCCACGATCAGGAAGTAGCCGGGGAATTTCATCTTCACGATGATCGAGAGTTCGAAATCGAGCCGTTTCTCGTAGTCTTCCTGCGTGAAACCGGGCGCAAAGCCATGCGTCTCCAGCCGGTTTCTCAACCCGTCCTTCGCCTGCCGTTCGAGTTCGGCGACTTCGTCGAGCGCCGTCCCGTCGGTCGAGGTAAAGCGCGGCAGGATCGGCCCGCGCGTGCGCGGCCGGTAATGACAGCGCATGGCGATCTCGACGGAATGGCTCAGCGCCTCCGGCAGATCCGCGAATAGCTGGGTCATTTCCTTGCGGGTCTTGAACCGATGCTCCGGGGTCACCTGCCGCCGGTCCTGTTCGCCAACGAGCGTGCCGTCGGCGATGCAGAGAAGCGCGTCGTGCGCCTCGTAGTCGCTCCGGGCCGCGAAATAGGGCTCGTTGGTCGCAACCAGCGGAAGGCCCTTGCGGTAGGCGAGATCGAGCAGGAGGGGTTCGCGCTGTTGCTCCGCCCCGAGCCCGTGGCGCTGGATCTCGACATAGAGCTTGCGGTCGAAAATCTGCGCGAGTTGGTCGATACGGGTCGCAGCGGCATCGGCGCGGCTTGCGGCGAGCGCGAGATCGAGCGGGCCATTGGGGCCGCCGGTCAGGGCGATCAGCCCGTCGCGGCATTCGCGCAAGAGATCGAGACCAACATGGGGCAGATCGCCCGGTTCCGGATCGAGCCAGGCGGAGGTCGCGAGCCGCATGAGATTCATGTAGCCGCGTTCGTCCGCCGCAAGCAGAACAACGGCTCCCCGGCCAGCCCGGCCATCGTCCGCGCGCGAGCCAAAAATAGCGGCGTCGCCGAAATCCACGGTCGCGTGAATGCCGATGATCGGCTGAATGCCTTCCTTCGCGACCTTTTCGGAGAATTCGAGCGCGCCAAAGAGATTGTTCGTGTCGGTGATCGTCAGCGCCGGCTGGTCGTCGGCCTTGGCGAAGGAAATCAGCTTGCCGATCGGCAGCGCGCCCTCGCGCAGGGAAAAGGACGAGTGAACGTGCAGGTGGACGAAGCCGACAGCTTTCGCGATGTCGGCGAATGGTTTTGCTGTCGCCTCTGCCTGTTTCTGGTCGTCCATCATCGCCCCGGATCGCCAATCGCGAATCGCAAGAATTCGAGCCACGATCTTCCGACATGATGTCAGGCGGGTCGAGCGCTCAGAGCCTGCGGCCCGGCTTTCTCCCCGCCTTCAACAGGTCAGGTTCAGGCGCCGGCAAGCGCGATATTCAGAAGCGCGATAAAGGACACGAAAGCGGCGAGCGCCGCGACTTCGACAGCGTCTTCCAGCAGGGTACGTAGCATCTCGGCTCTCCAGATTCCCGATAAAGACACTTTATGTTTTTGCTTTGTTCTTGTCGAATGAAACCCGACTTGGCGGGACCGACATGTTATTTTATCGTTAACGGCGCTGGGGTGTGCACGCTTTCCACAAGGAGGCTTACATGCTCGATCGCTATACAGCCCGCGCCCTGATGGACCTCGGCCAACTCTCGCCTGAAAAATATCTGCGGCTTTATCGAAACGAGTTGCGGGCGCAGCGCGAGAAGGCCGAACGCGAACGTCACGACGCTCCCGCACGCGATGCACAATCGGAACCGGCGCAGCCGCGCAAGCCGGACCGATCAATCCGCCACTGATCTAGTTGCCCGCGTAGATCTTGCGGACCCGCTCGACGATCTCGGGCGGGGCGCGGTAGGCCTGTGCGATGAGGTCAGCCAGTTCGCTGCCGGACACGAACTGCACTTCGAGCTTTCGCTTGCCCGCCTCCTCCATAAACTCCTTGTCGGTGAGACTGTCGGCAAAGGCCTTGCGCAGGACCTCGAGCCTGTCGGCCGGGAGTCCCGGCGGCGCGATGAAGGGCCGTCCGCCCACTTGCGGGGCTAACATCAGTTCGACGGTGCGCCGGTCGCGCTCGTCAGAGATATGTTCCAGCGCCAGCGGCACGTCCGGCAGGTCCGGATGCTTCTTCAGCGCCATCTGGACGAGCATCCTGATCCTGTTTTCGCGCAGCCACGGCTCCCTGGTCACCTTCAGCGTCGACCAGAATATGGCGGGATAGCCTTCGACTTCGCCATTCTCGACGGCCAGCAGCGAGCGCGTAGCGCCGGGATAGCCGACGATCAGCTTGATTTTCGTGCCGGCGAATTCATTGAGCGCGCGCGCATATTGGGAGCTGATCGACCCCTGCACCCCCGCCATCAAGGTTTCGCGCTCGCGCAAGGCCGCAAAGTTCTGCGCCGCCGACGTATGCCAGGCGAAGGTGACGGAGACCTCGCTGTTGGCAGAACCGATATAGCCGAGGCGTGTCGCGTCGAATTTCGACGGCCCCGGCGCGAACAGCGGCTGGAACGGCACCGTGTTCTGCACCTGCGCCAGGATCGTTCCGTCGTTGCGCGCGACATTGGCAAGGTAGTTGGTGGCGACGATGCCGCCAGCGCCGACCATGTTCTTGACGACGAACTTCGGTTGACCCGGCAGGTGGCGCTCCATGTAGCGCACAATCAGCCGCGCATAGGCGTCATAACCGCCGCCCGCTTCCGAAGCCACGATCATGTCGATGGTCTTGCCGCGATAGAAGTCGGCGACATCGGCAAACGCCGGAAAGCCGAAAATGAAACTGCCGACACTTGCGAATGCGAGACGCGCCGCCCGTGCGGCCGAATGCGCTGGAAACATGGACCTTCCTCCCGACGACATCTTGGCCTTTTGCCGGGGCAGATTCCAGATCGGCTATTCGACTTCCACGACCTTGCCGTCCTGCAGCGTCACGCGGCGGTCCATGCGGCGGGCCAGCTCCATGTTGTGGGTGGCGACGAGCGCCGCGAGGCCCGAGGCGCGCACAAGCTGCGTCAGCGCACCAAAGACGTGGTCGGCGGTTTTCGGATCGAGATTGCCGGTCGGCTCATCGGCCAGGAGAAGGCGAGGCCGGTTGGCGACGGCGCGGGCGATGGCGACACGTTGCTGTTCGCCGCCTGAAAGTTCGGCTGGCCGGTGCTGCAGGCGTTCCCCGAGGCCGAGATAAACAAGCAATTCCCGGGCGCGCTCCGTGGCGACCCGTTTCGAAAGTCCCCGGATGAGTTGCGGCATCATCACATTCTCCAGCGCGCTGAACTCGCCGAGCAGGTGATGGAATTGATAGACGAAACCGATCTCGGTTCGGCGCATGGCCGTGCGCTGGGCGTCGCCGAGATGCGCGGTCTGTGACTCGCCGACCCAGATCTCGCCGGCATCAGGCCTTTCGAGAAGCCCCGCCAGATGCAGCAATGTGGACTTTCCGGCGCCCGATGGCGCGATCAGCGCGACAGACTGGCCCGGCCAAAGTGTGAGATCCGCGCCGCGCAAGACTTCCAGCGCCTCGCCGGCCTGCCGGTAGCAGCGCACGACGTCCTGCAGCTCGAGCGCGGGATGAGGAGCTTGTTCCATCCCGATCACTCGTACCTCAGTGCATCGACCGGATCGAGCCGGGCGGCGCGCCACGAAGGATAGATCGTCGCGAGGATCGAAAGCGTCAGCGACAGGAGCACGACCGACATCACGTCGCCGAACCGGATAACGGATGGTAATTGACTGAGAAAATAATATGTTGGATCGAACATATTCATGTTTAGGATTCGGTTGAGAAACACCCGGATGCTCTCGAGATTGCGCGCGATGAGCACGCCGAGGAGGAAGCCCGCCGCCGTACCGGCGATGCCGATGGAAACGCCCGTCAGCAGGAACACCCTCATGATTGCGCCGCCTGTCGCGCCCATGGTCCGCAGAATGGCGATGGCCCTGCCCTTGTCCTTCACCAGCATGGTGAGGCCGGAAATGATGCTGAGGGAGGCGACGAGAACGATCAGGGTCAGGATGAAGAACATCACGGTGCGTTCGACGCGCAGCGCCTCGAAGAACGTCTGATTGCGCTGGCGCCAGTCGATCATCAGCAGCGGTTCGTCCAGCGCCTTCTCGATGCGCGCACGGATCTCGTCCATCCGGTCGGGATCGTCGACGAAGGCCTCGATGACCGTCGCCTGACCCTCGCGATTGAAATAATTCTGCGCTTCCTCGAGCGCCATGTAGACGAAGATATTGTCGAATTCCGAGACGCCGATCTGGAAAATTGCCACCACCGGATAGGCCTTGATGCGCGGGGCCATGCCGAAGGGCGTCGCCTCGCCGCGGGCCGTCAGGATCGAGATGGTGTCGCCGATGCGCACACCGAGATTGTCGGCCATGCGCTGGCCGATGGCGACGCCCTCGGACGTGTCGAAACCATCGAGCGTGCCCAGTTTAACATTCGACCCAATGCCCGGCAGGCGCTTGATGTCCTTTTCGCGCACGCCACGCACGAGCGCGCCCGTCTGCTGCATACGCGATGAAACGCCCGCTGCACCCTCGACCATCGGCAGGACGAATTTCATGCCCTGCACCTTTTCCAGGCGGCCGATCACCTCGTCGTAGTTTTCCAGCGCCTTGCCGCTCGCCTGCAGGAACAGGTGGCCGTTCACGCCGATGATCTTGTTCATCAGTTCGAGGTGGAAGCCGTTCATCACGGACATCACGACAATGAGCGTGGCGACGGCGACCATGATTGCGAGAAAGGAAATCGCCGCGATCACCGAAGGCAGGAAGCGGCTGCGCCGGGCGCGCAGGTAGCGCAGCGCGAGCATCCATTCGAACCGGGCGAAGGGCCGCGTCCGGTTCGGTTCGGCTTCGACGGGTGAAGCGGCTGGCGACGCCATGCGGTCAGCGCGCCGTCAGCTTGTTGACGACTTCATCAGGCGAAAGGCTCTCCCGCTCGCCGGAACGGCGGTTCTTCAATTCGATCTTGCCTTCGGCGAGCCCCTTGGGGCCGACGATCACCTGCCAGGGCAGACCGATGAGGTCCAGCGTGGCAAACTTGGCGCCGGGGCGCTCGTCGCGGTCGTCGTAGAGAACGTCGAGGCCGGCCTTGCCGAGCTTGGCGTAGAGATCGGCGCAGGCGGCGTCGGTCGCTACGTCGCCGGCTTTCAGATTCGCGAGGCCCACGTGGAAGGGCGCGACCGCATCAGGCCATATGATGCCGCTCTCGTCGTGGCTCGCCTCAATGATGGCGGCGGCGAGGCGCGAGGGGCCAATGCCGTAGGAACCCATCTGCACCGCGACCTCTTTCCCGTCGGGGCCGTTCACCACGGCCTTCATGGGGTCGGAATACTTTGTGCCGAAGTAGAAAATATGGCCGACCTCGATGCCGCGCGCCGTGACGCGTTCGGCTTCCGGGACGGCCGCCCAGGCTGCCTCATCATGCATCTCGGAGGTGGCGGCATAGCGTCCCGTCCAGTGATCGAACAGGCCCTGCATGACCGCGCGGTCATCGAAGGCCACATCCTGCGGCGGGGCCTCATAGCCCAGAAAATCCTTGTGGCAGTAAACTTCGCTCTCGCCGGTCGTGGCGAGAATGATGAACTCGTGGCTGAGGTTGCCGCCGATGGGGCCGGTGTCGGCGCGCATCGGGATCGCCTTGAGGCCCATGCGCGCAAACGTCCGCAGATAGGCGGCGAACATCTGGTTATAGGAATGGCGCGCGCCTTCGGCGTCGAGATCGAAGGAATAGGCGTCCTTCATCAGGAATTCGCGCGAGCGCATGACACCGAAACGCGGCCGCACTTCGTCGCGGAATTTCCACTGGATGTGGTAGAGATTGAGCGGCAGATCCTTGTAGGAGCGCACGGAGCCGCGGAAGATTTCCGTGATCATCTCCTCGTTCGTCGGGCCGTAAAGCATGTCGCGCTCGTGCCGGTCCTCGATGCGCAGCATCTCCTTGCCATAGTCGTCGTAACGCCCTGATTCCCGCCAGAGTTCGGCAGGTTGAATCGTCGGCATCAGAAGCTCGACGGCCCCTGCCCGGTTCTGTTCCTCGCGGATGATGTTGCAGATCTTGGTCAGCACGCGATGGCCGAGCGGCAGCCAGGCATAGATGCCCGCGGTCTCCTGCCGGATCATGCCCGCCCGCAGCATCAGGCGGTGGGACACGATTTCGGCTTCCTTGGGTGTCTCCCGGAGGATGGGCAGGAAGTAACGGGAAAGGCGCATCAAGAGAGTCCTGTTGGGAGGCGCCCCGGGGGGCGCGAATCGTCGAAAGCAAACATATAGCGAAAGCCAACGCAGCCTGCTCCCGCGCCGCCTTCATGCGCCGGAATTGTAGCGAGCGGCAAGCGTTGAAATCCGATTCGCGGCCGGGCGTTTTCGGCATCCGGATTCTTCGGGGCGCATTAACCGCAGGGGCCTCAGGCCCATGCCAAAGGGGTGCGACAGAAGCGACAGATAGATCGGTACCTATGCATTTTTTGCAAGAAGGGCATGATTTTTCAATATTGGCTTGAAAAGGTGATGACAAGTTCCAAAGCTTCGACTAGCGTCCGCCTCGCACTCTTAAAGGAGGCCGCGACCGGACCAACCGGCGTGCATAATCCAAGTCGCGGGAGGAAACTCCAATCCGGAATGGCCTCAAGGCCAAAGGCAAAAGCCACCCCGTGACGCGGCCCGGCTGCGGTACGGACAAAAGTTTCCGAGTGGAGTTTTGACGGCTTACTGACACGGGGCGATGATCGGAAACGATCTCGCCTTTTTTCTTGCCTTGCTTTCACTCATTACTTCTACGCGCACCTCCCGAAACCGGATCTCTGCCCATGCGCGAACTTGGTCGACATTCCATCGTCGGCTTCGACCTGAGGCTTTGGCCCATTCTCGATATGGGCGAGCCGAAGCGGCTAGCCTTGCGCATCCCCGGCATCGACAAAGCGAGCAGCATCGCGGACGCCAAAGTCGTTCAGCTCTCCGTGGGTGGATCCAGCGGCACGCGCGTCTCTTCCTCGACTTCGCCGCGCGCCCATTGCGCTTTCGTTTCGCCATAGAAATCGGAGAAACGTCCCTCGGCGATCGCCTTGCGCATGCCGGCCATCAGATCCTGATAGTAATGCAGGTTGGCCCAGGTCAGAAGCATCATGCCAAGGATTTCGCCGGACTTGAAAAGGTGATGCAGATAGGCGCGCGAATAGTCGCGCGCAGCCGGACAAAGCGAACGCAAATCCAGTGGGCGAGAATCGTCAGCATAGCGCGCGTTCTTGATGTTGATGCGCCCGAAGCGGGTATAGGCGAGGCCGTGGCGTCCCGCGCGCGTCGGCATCACGCAATCGAACATGTCGACGCCGCGCCGAACGGATTCCAGGAGATCGTCCGGCGTGCCGACGCCCATGAGGTAGCGCGGCTTTTCCTGTGGCAGATAGGGAACGACCGTTTCGATCATGTCGAGCATCACGGCCTGCGGTTCACCCACGGCGAGGCCGCCGATGGCAAGGCCGTGGAAGTCCATTTCCGCGAGGGCCTTCGCGCTGTCGACGCGCAGCTTGTGATTGTCGCCGCCCTGCACGATGCCGAAAATCGCCCTGCCCTCTTTCTCAAAGAAGGCCTTGCGCGAGCGCTCCGCCCAGCGCAGCGACAGGAGCATGGCGCGTTCGACCTCCTGTGGCGTCGCCGGCAGTTTCACGCATTCATCGAACTGCATGTGGATGTCGGAATCCAGAAGGTGCTGGATTTCCATGGAGCGTTCGGGCGTCAGCAGGTGTTTCGAGCCGTCGATGTGCGACTGGAACCGCACGCCGTTCTCATCGAGCTTGCGCAGCTTCGACAGCGACATCACCTGAAATCCGCCGCTGTCGGTAAGAATGGGATGCGGCCAGTTCATGAACTTGTGCAACCCGCCGAGTTCAGCGACGCGCTCCGCGCCCGGCCGCAACATCAGGTGATAGACATTGCCGAGCACGATATCCGCGCCGAGCGCCTTGACCTGATCGGCATACATCGCCTTGACGGTTCCGGCCGTTCCAACGGGCATGAAGGCGGGCGTGCGGATCGCGCCCCGCGGCATGGAAATGACGCCCGTGCGGGCGGCGCCATCGGTTCCGTTGATCGTGAATTTGAACGCCATGCCCCCGCTTCCGATTTGCCCGTCTTTTGACAGGACGTTTCGCCTAACATTTGGCCGGGAAAATGTCCTCAGCCGATTGGACTTGCAGGAAGCTGTTTTCAGACCGAACATGCCGGGAAGTGTGAGGGAGGAAGCTATGCGCAAGTCCGTTGTTGCCGCCATTCTCGCGGCAACCGCCACTTTTGGTTCCGCAACGGCCCAGCCCACGGGCTACCGCCTCATGGTCGGCGTGCAGGCCGGCGCCACTACCGATACGACGGCGCGGCTTCTGGCCGAACGCATGCGCATCAGCCTCAACGACAGCGTCGTCGTCGAGAACCGGCCCGGCGCGGGCCAGCGCGTCGCGATGGCGGAACTTCTGAAATCGCCTGCCGATGGGCGCACCATGCTGCTGAGCGCCAGCGCGCTCTATTCCATCGTGCCGCATATTTATGGCGAGAAGACCGGCTTCGACCCCATGAAGGATGTGATCCCGGTTTCGCGCGCCGTCGCCTTTCAGGTCGGCGTCGGCGCATCGATGCAGTCGGGCGCGACAAATATCGCCGAATTCGTCGCCTGGGCGAAAGCAAACCCGCAGAAGGCATCCTACGGATCGCCGGGGCCGGGCACGAGTTCGCATCTCACGGGCATCCTCCTTTCGCAGGCGATCGGCATTGCCATGGCGCATGTGCCCTATCGCGGCGGCGCGCCGATGATCGCAGACCTGACCGCCGGGCACATCCCATTGATGTTCACGTCGATCTCCGATTATCCCGAACATGCGAAAGCCGGAAAGCTGCGCATTCTCGCCAGCGCAGGCCCGAAGCGTTCGCCCGCCGCGCCCGATGTGCCGACGTTGCGCGAACAGGGCATCGACATCGCCTTCGAGGCGGGCTTCGACATGCATGTGCGCGCGGGAACGCCAGCGGAAATGGTGAAGCGTCTCCATGCCGCCATAGCCGCCGCGGTCCGCGATCCGGAAGTCTCGAAGAAACTCGAGACGATGGGCGTTCAGCCGCGCGGCTCGACGCCGGAAGAATTGCTGAAGTGGCAGGCCGCCGAAATCAAGTTCTGGGAAGCGCCGGTTAAGGCGAGCGGCTACAAGGGGGAATGAGATTTCTCTTTCGAGGCGCGAAACCCTCGTGCTTCGAGACGGCGCTTCGCGCCTCCTCAGCATGAGGGTTTTGGGAATTGCCCGCTTTTAGCCCTCTTCCTGAGGAGCTTTGCGCAGCAATGCGTCTCGAAGGACGAGGGCGAGCAACAAACCCAATTAGTTTTCGGCCCTGAACAACAAACACGCATCGCCGTAAGAATAAAACCGATACCGGTGCGCAATGGCATGCGCATAGACCTGCTTCATCACCTCAAGACCGCTGAAGGCGCTCACCAGCATGAACAGCGTCGAGCGCGGCAGGTGGAAATTCGTCAGCAGGATATCGACGGCGCGAAACCTGTAGCCTGGCGTTATGAAGATCGAGGTGTCGCCGGCAAAACGTTTGACCACGCCATCTTCACCCGTCGCGCTTTCGAGGATACGAAGGCTCGTCGTCCCCGTCGCGACGATGCGTCCGCCACGCGCGCGCGCTTCGTTGATCGCGCGCGCAACTTCTTCCGTCACGATGCCGAATTCGCTGTGCATATTGTGATCGGCTGTGTCGTCTGATTTCACGGGCAAGAACGTGCCTGCGCCAACGTGCAAGGTCACCGTCAAAACCTTCACGCCGTGCGTTTCGATCGCCGCAACGAGTTCCGGCGTGTAATGCAAACCAGCAGTGGGCGCGGCGACAGCGCCTGATACCCTCGCGAACAGCGTCTGATAGTCGCGCTCGTCTTTAGAGTCTTCCGCACGCTTGCCTGCGATATACGGCGGCAGCGGCATTTGACCGATGTTCATGATGATGTCGTCGAGCGCTGCGCCAGCGAGTGCGAACTCGAGTACGGCCTCGCCGCCATCGCCCTTCTCGACGACCGTCGCATCGAGATGACCGAGTAAACAGGACATGCTCTCGGACGCATCGCCGAAGCGGATGCGCTCGCCGACATTCACGCGTTTGGCGGGCCGCAGGAAGGCGCGCCAGCGCTCCGGGCTTTCGCGCTTGTGCAAGGTCGCCTCGATGCGCGCGCTGGTCTCGCCGCGCACACGAGCGCCCTCGAGCCGCGCCGGGATCACGCGCGTGTCGTTGACGACGAGAACGTCGCCCGCTTTCAGAAAGTCCGGGAGATTGCGAACGGCGCTGTCTTCGAGCAGCGGTTCGTGGCCGGGCCGCACCACCAGCATGCGCGCGCTGTCGCGCGGTTCGGCCGGGCGAAGCGCGATGCGGTCTTCGGGAAGTTCGAAATCGAAGAGATCGACGCGCATGGGGGTTGGTGGCGAATGGCGAGTGGCGAATAGAAAATGCCGATGCAGCGTCTCTATTCGCTATTCGCCACTCTCTATTCGCTCAGGACACCTTGGCCGAGATGATCTTGTCGGGATCGCGCACGGGTTCGCCGCGCTTGATCTTGTCGACGTTTTCCATGCCGGAGGTCACCTGGCCCCACACCGTGTACTGGCGGTCGAGGAAACCGGCGTCGCCGAAGCAGATGAAGAACTGCGAATTGGCGCTGTCCGGATTTTGCGCACGCGCCATCGAGCAGGTGCCGCGCACATGCGGCTCGGCATTGAATTCCTGCTTGAGGTTGGGATATTTCGAGCCGCCAGTACCGGTGCCGTGCGGGCAGCCGGTCTGCGCCATGAAGCCCTCGATCACGCGATGGAAAACGATGCCGTCGTAGAAGCCCTCGCCGGCGAGCTTGGAAATATGCGCAACGTGGTTCGGCGCAAGATCGGGGCGCATCTTGATGACGACGGGGCCCTGCGTGGTTTCGAGCGTGAGGGTCGTGCCTTGTTCGGACATTTTTACTCCTGACCTACTTTTGCGTGGAAGCGCCACCGTTTCCGGTTCCCGGCGCAATAAAGCGGATGGCGAAAGGACGCCCCGCAATAGCCGATGCCAGCCCCGGGGTAAACCGCAACGGCAGGCAGGCCGAAATGGCCTGCAAAAGGGATTTTCTTAGGGCATCTCGGGCTTCGCCGCGCGCATTCGGCCCGATATAGCTGACGACTGGGGGAGAAACGGTGCGCCCTGCCCTGTTGAAGGCGAGCCGCACCGAGATTTCCTGCAGCATTGGTGAGGCTGGTGGCGTCCAGCATTGCATGAGCCGTTCGGCCACGTCCCGAGCCCGGTTGATCGGCTCATCACCCGGCGGAGTTGCCCGTCCCCTAGTGAGCGTCATCGTATAGCTGGATGGATATCCCGGCTGAGGACGCGCGGATTCCGGATAAGGCGCTCGCGGCATGCGAATGGACGGATTGACCGGTTCGGGCTCGACCGGTTGCGGACGCAACAGCAGGTTTCGCGGATCGAGCGGCGATCCGCGCACGGCGTTGGGATCGACCGGCCCCGGACCAATCTGCACATCCATCTGCGCCACGGCGGGAAACGCCAAAAAGCAGAACAGCGCGCCGGCAAGGATGAAATCGATGCGGGCGCGCTGATTCAACTTAATGACTCACACGTTCACTTCACGTCGGCAGCGACACGCATGCTGACGATGGAGTCGGGGTTCACGACCGTGCCGTTGTCCGCGGCACTGCCCTTCTTGACCTTGTCGATGTTGTCCATGCCGGCGACCACTTCGCCGAACACCGTGTACTGCCCGCGCAGGCCGGCGCAGCCGTCGTTGTCGAAGCAGATGAAGAACTGCGAATTGGCCGAATGCGGCGACTGGCTGCGGGCCATGCCCAACGTGCCGCGACGATAGGGCTCCTGCGAGAATTCAGATTGCAGGTTCGGCAGGTCGGAACCGCCGGTGCCGTTGCGGTTCTTGGAATCGCCGGTTTGCGCCATGAAGCCGGGGATCACGCGATGGAACGGCGCGCCGTCGTAAAACTTCTGGCGGGCAAGCGTCTTGATTTGCGCGACATGCTTGGGCGCGAGATCGGGCCGCAGGCGTATCGTGACCCGCCCGGTCCTCGTTTCGAGATAGATCGTATTCTCGGGGTCGTTCTGTGCGACGGCGGGACCGGCCAAGGCCAACATTGCAGCTGCGGCAAGCGACAAAAGAGCGGCGCGTAAGGGCTTCATGGACTTCCTCTGGTGAAACCGGACAATCCGGCGTTGCAAAATCATCGACGACCAGCGTCAGCGCTTCTTAGCATTTCGTCAGCGTTTCCTGGCGAACTTGGCCTTCAGCGCCCTGGCGACCTCCGGCGGGACGAACGGCCTGACATTGCCGCCCATGGATGCGATCTGCCGAACCAATGTCGCGGTAATGTGGCGAACGGCGGGCGAGGCGGGCATGAAAATCGTCTGCACTCCCGGGGCCATGGCTGCGTTCATGCCGGCCATCTGCATCTCATAATCGAGGTCCGTGCCGTCGCGCAGCCCGCGCAGCAGCGCGATAGCGCCCTGCTCTCTGGCAGCGTCGACGGCGAGGCCGGCAAACGTCGCGCATTCGATTTTGCAGCCTGCCTTTTTCGCGAAATCAGCTGTTGTCGCGGCGATCAGCGCCGTCTTTTCCTCGACCGAAAACAGCGGCGTCTTGCCGGGATGCACGCCGATGCCGACGATAATCCGGTCGAAGAGCGGCGCGGCCGCCTTGAGAACGTCGAGATGGCCATTCGTGATGGGATCGAAAGAGCCGGTATAGAGCGCGGTGCGATTCATGGCGGCCACTTTAGCGGGCGGGGAATTGCGGCGCAAAGCAGCGTCACCTGAAACCAGATATAAGAGTAAATTATGGACCGGAATTCAGACGCGGAGCGCACGAAATGAGCGAGGTCGCAGTTCTCGAACAAGACTTCAGCCTAAAGCTTCCCCGGAAGCTTTGCGAAGCCCAAAACTGGAAGGAGGGGCAGCGATTTGCCCTGATTCCTAAAGGTTCAGGTATCCTGTTGGCGCCTGTGCCGACGCTCGCGGAGCTTCGCGGAATAGCCCCGCATGCGAACCCGCGGGGATACAGGGATCGCAACAATACTGATCAACGGGAGTGAACTTGCGCTGAGGCGATAACGCCGACCGCAAAATTTCGTGACATGCCCGGTGACAACCTTCGGCCCAAAGCGCTGATCGCCGATAAATCAGCGCCGTAGATAGATTTTAGTCTTTGATTTGAAAATCCATTCATTTCCCGGGGGATTGTTGGCAATCCCGCGCAATGCTTCCTTTGCCGGCGAAAGGGAGACCACAGATGATTTCTTTTCGGACGATGTTGGGCGCATGCGCAATTGCAGCCTTCTTCATATATACCGGCGCGAAGGCTCAAGTCCCGCCCACTGCCAGGGAGATAGCGGCTTATACCGACATATTCCGCGCCGTCGCCCGCAACGATCTCGCCGAATTGCAGCGCATCCTGCGCGAACCCCAGATGGCCTTGCGCGCCGACGACAACGGCCGCAACCCGCTGCATGTCGCGACCTTCCTTAAACGCCGCGACATGATTCCGCTTCTCATCAAACGCGGCGCTAAAACCGGCGATCTCGACAAGCAGAAATACGACCCCGTCACCATTGCCGCCGTCGCCGACGATCCGCAGACCCTGAAAGTGCTGCTGGACAACGGCGCATCGGCAAAACTTGTTACCAGCGTTTACGATGGCACGGCGCTGATCGCTGCCGCCCATCTCGGCCACGAAAGCTCGGTGCAACTGTTGATCCGCGCGGGCGCGCCGCTCGATCACGTCAACAATCTCGGCTGGACTGCGCTGATGGAAAGCATCGTGCTCGGCAACGGCGGCAAGCGCCATCAGGCGACGCTGAAACTGCTCCTCGACGCCAAAGCCAATCCGAATATCCCCGACCGCCAGGGCGTCACGCCGCTCGCGCATGCGCGTAATCGCGGATTTGCGGAGATGGCGAGGATGCTGGAGGCGGCCGGGGCGAAGTGAGGCGAAGGCCGTCGCGAAAATGTGAGAAAGCCATCCCGAAAAGCCAGCTAAGCTCTTTCGATACAAATTCGGGAGGGCGGCATGAAAACATCGGTCACGGCAGGATTATTCGTTGCAGCCAGTCTCGCCTTCGCAACGCTTGCGCCCGCTCAGGCCCAGCCGCTGATCGACTGGGACAAAATCCAGATCAAGACGATCGACCTCGGCAACAAGACCTATATGCTGGAGGGACAGGGTGGCAACATCACCATCGCCGTCGGCACGGACGGCATCATCATGGTGGACGGCCAGTTCGCGCCGCTCTCGGACAAGATCAAAGCCGCAATCCGCGCCATCTCGCCCCTGCCCGTCAAAAATCTGATCAACACGCATTTCCACGGCGATCATACCGGCGGCAACGAGAATTTCGCGAAGGAAGGCGTCACGGTCGTCGCGCACGATAACATCCGCGTGCGGCTCGCCGCCGGAACGGTGAACGGCCTGACCGGCGCGAAAGCCAATGCGCGCCCGCCGGAAGCGCTGCCGAAACAGACCTATTTCGGCGGCTCGTTCACGATCGAAGTGGGCGGCCGCAAGGCCATCCTGACCCACGTCGCCAATGCCCATACGGACGGCGACACCTGGGTCTATTTTCCCAACGCCAACGTGCTGGCGACCGGCGACAATTTCAACAACTTCAAGCGCTACCAGGCCATCGACTTCGGCAATGGCGGCGATGTCAGGGGCATGATCCGCGCTAACGCCGCCTTCCTGAACGCATCCAATGCCGCAACGAAAATCGTGCCCGGGCACGGCCCGCTCGCGACGCGCGCCGATGTCGCGGAATTCCACACCATGCTGGTGACATCGCAATTGCGCATCGAAAAGCTGTTCAACGAGGGCAAGACAGAGGCGGAAGTTGTCGCGCTCAGGCCAATGAAGGATTACGACGAGGCCAAATGGGCATTGAGCGAAGCCGCGGGCGTCGCGCACACGCGCAATGTCTATAATTCCTTCAAACGGTTCTAGCGCCGTCACCCGATCGACAAGATCTCCGCAAGCCTGCGCGCATAGCGGAAATACATCAGGCCGAAACCGAAGGCGAAAAAGCCGAGACCGGCGAGCAAGCCCTCGGAAACACTTTTGCCGTCGTGAAAAATGATGCCGCCGCCCGCTGTCGCGCCGATGAGCAGGCCG
Source organism: uncultured Hyphomicrobiales bacterium (assembly GCA_903847605.1). Lineage (GTDB taxonomy): Bacteria > Pseudomonadota > Alphaproteobacteria > Rhizobiales > Beijerinckiaceae > Terripilifer. The sequence goes on from CAINED010000078.1 coordinate 204,025, forward strand.
GTGGCCAGCGAGACCCAAAACCGGAAACGAATGCCGGAAGACCTTGAAACGGCGTCGTTCATCGAACCTACCTGAAGCTGCCAGAAATGTACGTATAGCTGTCGAAGATTATGAACTGGTTCAGCGGGGACGGCGGTGCGTCAGCGCACTCCGCACGCGCCGGAGCGACAAGGCACCAAAGCCTCGCCTCATTGGCACGTGCATTGCCTGCTAGAGCCATGGCTCTTCCGATGAAGGTGACTTTTACGGCTGGCGTTTCAGGCGAATGGCGGATCCTGCGCAGCCAAACGCTGACCGGAGCGGGATTGCCCGCGGCCCCTTTTCTCTCGGTCCGGGAAGGCCCTTCCGAAAACGTCTCTGGCGAGTGCGCCTGGTCCCTCTGCGGCTTTACGAGCCACCTGCGATATACGGACCGAAGGGAAGTCGAGGCGCTGGTCTCGCGTCAGGAGGGCTTGGCCCGGCCGGAGGCGAAACATGCAGCGCTCATCCCGATCCGGAAGACCGAAGCCTGGTGGAATCTGGCTCAGGACGAACGCCGCACGATTTTGGAAGAGCGTTCCCGGCATATCGCGATCGGATTGGAATATCTGCCGGAGATCGCCCGCCGGTTGCACCATTGTCGCGACGTGGGCGAAGGGTTCGATTTCCTGACCTGGTTCGAATATGCGCCCCAGCATCAAGCAATGTTCGATGCTCTGCTGCAACGATTGAGGTCCACGGAAGAATGGATGTATGTCGATCGTGAGATCGACCTGCGTCTCGAACGCGCAATCTGAGCGGTTCAAAATCGGCGCACAGCAACCGATCGGCCCGTCAAGCGATCCGCTGGCCGATCTCGCGCATGGAGCGAACGACCTCCAGCGCGCCGGCGTCGCGCAGGCGCTTTTCGAGGCCGGGACTCGCATGGCCGCCGCCGCAAAAGCCGATGACATTCATCCCCGCGCGCCGCGCGGCCGTAACACCGGTGAGGGAATCCTCGATGACAAGGCAATGTGCCGGGTCAGCCCCCATCTGCGAGGCCGCATAGAGAAAGACATCGGGCGCAGGCTTGCCGCGTTTAACCTGTGATCCTGAAAAGATATGCGGATCGAAATGATCGAGCAGACCGACCTTGCCGAGGTTTTCGCGCAGGCGCGGCAGTTGCGTGGATGAAGCTACGCATTTGGGATGGCGCGCAGCTTCGAGGACATCCACGACACCCTCTATGACGGCGAGTTCCGTCGAGAAGCGGCGAAACACCATCTCGTCGACCCGGCCCTGAAATCCTTCCGGCAGCGAGCGGCCCGCATCGCGCTCGACCATGCGCCATATCTCGGCGACGGGATTGCCGGCGTAGCGGTCAGCGTACTCGTGCATGGTGAGATTGAGGCCGACCTCCTTCACCGCCTCGATGCAGATCTCGCTGGCGAGTTCTTCCGAATTGATGAGAACGCCGTCGCAGTCGAAGATCACGAGGTCGAAACGGGGGATGGTCATTTGCCAGCCGCACCCTCTCCCGCCTCCCCGTCCCCCTCATCCTCGCCTCCGGTCTCCTGAATACGCTCGGCGGAGACGACCTTTTCTTCCGCGTCCGTGCGGAAGATAATGACGCCCTGCGTCGAGCGCCCGGCGATGCGGATGCCGTCCACGGGGCAGCGGATCAACTGGCCGCCATCGGTGACCAGCATGATCTCGTCGTCGCCCGCGACGGGGAATGACGCGACCAGCTCGCCGTTGCGCTGATTGACGGCCATGGCGACGATGCCTTTGCCGCCGCGGCCGGTGACGCGATATTCGTAGCTCGACGTGCGCTTGCCGAAGCCGCGTTCGGAGATGGTCAGGATCACCTCTTCCGCCGCCGACATTGCGGCATAGCGTTCGGGCGAAATCGACGCGGAATCGTTGGCCGCTTCCTCGCTGTCGCCGTTCTCGACGGCTTCGCCGCTGTCGGCCTCGCCGGCGATGGCGCGGCGCATGCGCAGATAGGCGGCGCGCTCGTCGGCTGTGGCGTCGACGTGATGCAGGATCGCCAGCGAAATCAGACGGTCGCCCGGCGACAGGTTGATGCCTCGCACGCCCATGGAGTCGCGGCCCTTGAAGACACGCACATCCTCGACCTCGAAGCGGATACACTGGCCTTTCGCGCTGGTCAGCAGCACGTCGTTCGCGGCCGAACACATCTGCACGTCGACGATGCTTTCGCCTTCGTCGAGCTTCATGGCGATCTTGCCGTTACGGCGCACGTCCACGAAGTCGGAGAGCTTGTTGCGCCTGACCGTTCCGCCGGTCGTCGCGAACATGAGATCGTAATTCTCCCAGCTCGCCTCGTCCTCGGGCAGCGGCATGATCGTGGTGATACGTTCTTCCTGCGCCAGCGGGAGAATGTTGACGAGCGCCTTGCCGCGGGCCTGCGGCGCCGCCAGCGGCAGACGCCACACCTTCTCCTTGTAGACCTGGCCAAGCGAGGAGAAGAACAGCACCGGCTGATGCGTCGAGGCGACGAACAGGCGATGCACGAAATCCTCGTCGCGCGTGGGCATGCCGCCGCGGCCCTTGCCGCCGCGCCGCTGCGCGCGATAGGTCGAGAGCGGCACGCGCTTGACGTAACCGGCGTGCGAGACGGTGACGACCATGTCCTCGCGCTGGATGAGATCTTCGTCTTCGAGATCCGCATCGCTGTCGAGAATTTCGGTGCGGCGCGGCGTTGCGAAGTTCTTCTTGATCTCCTCCAGCTCGGCGCGAATGATCGCCATGACGCGCGCGCGCGAGCGCAGGATATCGAGATAGTCGGCGATTTCGGTGGCGAGCTTGTTGAGGGCTTCGGCGATTTCTTCGCGACCTAGTCCCGTGAGGCGTTGCAGGCGCAATTCGAGAATGGCGCGCGCCTGCGCATCAGAAAGCCGGTAACTTCCGTCTTCATTGAGCTGATGATTGGGATCGGCAATCAGTTCGATCAGCGGCTGCATGTCGCGCGCCGGCCAGTCGCGACCCATCAGCGCTTCGCGCGCCGCCGCCGCATCGGGCGCTTCGCGGATCAGGCGGATGACCTCGTCGATATTGGCGACCGCGATGGCGAGGCCAACCTGCACATGGGCATTGTCGCGCGCCTTGCGCAGGCGGAACTTCGTGCGGCGCGTGACGACATCCTCGCGGAAATCCAGAAATGCGCGCAGAAAATCCTTGAGGTTCAGGGTCTCAGGGCGTCCGCCGTTCAGCGCGATCATGTTGCAGCCGAAGGAGGTCTGCAATTGCGTGTGCCGCCAGAGCTGGTTCACGACGACATCGGCCACGGCGTCGCGCTTGATCTCGATGACGACGCGCATGCCGTCGCGATCGGACTCGTCGCGCAGATCGGAAATGCCTTCGAGCCGCTTTTCGCGCACGAGTTCGGCGATCTTCTCGATCAGGAGTTTCTTGTTCACCTGATAGGGGATCTCGCTGACGATGATCGCCTCGCGCTCCTTGCGGATCTGTTCGATCTCGATCTTGGCGCGCATGAGCACCGAGCCGCGCCCGGTGTGATAGGCGGCGCGGATGCCTCCGCGCCCGAGGATGGAAGCCGCCGTCGGGAAATCGGGACCGGGGATGATCTCGATGAGCTCGTCGATGGTGATGTCGGGCCGGTCCATCAGCGCGAGAACGCCGTCGATCACTTCGCCCAGATTGTGCGGGGGAATATTCGTCGCCATGCCGACGGCGATGCCGCCAGCGCCGTTGACGAGCAGGTTCGGAAAGCGCGCCGGCAGGACGACGGGCTCCTGGTCCTTGCCGTCGTAGTTCGGCTGAAAATCGACCGTGTCTTCGTCGATATCTTCCAGCAGCGACATCGCAACCCGCATGAGGCGGGATTCCGTATAACGCATCGCCGCCGGCGGATCGCCGTCGACCGAACCGAAATTGCCCTGCCCGTCGATCAGCGGCAGGCGCATCGAGAAGGGCTGCGCCATGCGCACCAGCGCGTCGTAAATCGACTGGTCGCCATGCGGGTGATATTTACCCATCGTGTCGCCGACGGGACGCGCCGATTTCACATAGGACTTGTCGGGCGTGAAGCCGCTTTCGCGCATCGTGTAGAGGATGCGGCGATGCACGGGCTTGAGCCCGTCGCGCACGTCCGGAAGCGCGCGGCTGACGATCACGCTCATCGCGTAATCGAGATAGCTGCGCTTCATTTCGTCGATGATGGAAACGGGCCGGATATCCTTGTCGGGATTGCCGGGGTTGTCGCTGTTGTCTGCCAAGGGGATTCGCTTCGCCGGTCGAGGGATTGCACGCCCCATGATCGGGACGCAAGAATCACGGAAGGCAAACTAGCCGATCCCATGGGAAAACGCCAACTTAGTTTTCCCGAACCTGTTGGATTAAGTCGTTAATTATCAGCAGGTTATTAGGGTGTCTGCAAAGTGTTAAAAATCCCCGGAAATCGCCTGGCTCGCCCTGGCGGCGTCACGTAATTCTCCACGTGCTATCTTGCCTTGGCTGTTGCGCGGGATCGACGCGACGATGCGCAATTTATGCGGGCGCGCCAAGCCCAGTTTGACGTGCAAATCCTGCTTGAGTTCGTCCGGGTCGCGCGTTCGTGTGACGACGAAGATATGCAATTCCTCGATCATGCCATCGCGCGGCAGAATGCTCACGGCGGCGGCGTCCTCGATCCCCCTCTCGTTGACGAGGAAATTCTCGATCGCATCGGGCAGAAATCTGACGCCGCCCAGGTTGATAAAATCGGACTTCCGTCCCGTAACGACAAGATGGCCGTCATGGTCGATATGTCCGATATCCCCGGTGCGGAACACATGGCCTGGCTCCGGCTCAACTCTTTGCGTTCTCGATACGAATGGCATGGCCAAATGGTCGGACTGAACCCAGATTTCACCGGGCGTTTCGTTGGCGACCGGCGCTCCATCCTCATCGACAATCGAAATCTTTTTCCCGGGCGCGACCACGCCGGCCATGCCAAGCGCCTGTCCAGCGGCGGGAAAGGGCATGATCGCCGTCGTATTCGCCTCCGTTGAACCGTAAACATTTAAAATATTCGGCGTCATGTACGTTGTGATTGCCGCGAGTAATTCGGGACTGGCGACGCCGCCGCCAAACCACACTGCGCGAATGGTTTCCGAAGGAAGGCGCGTGTTCTTCAATGTGTCGACGATCGCATTGATGAGATAGGTCGAGGCAATCAGAAATTCGATCCGGTACAGGCCGATGGCCTTCGGCGCATGAATCGTTTTGACGCAAAACACAGTGCGTCCCGACATCATCGAGGCGAAAATCGAATTCAATCCGATCGCAGACGCGGCATCTGGTATAACCAGCACGCGCCTGCAATCGATATGGCTGAAAAGGGTTTGTCTGCGGGACAGGCCGATATTGAAATGGTCGAAGCTGAAGGCCCTGGCAGCCGGCACACCCGTCGTGCCCGATGTGAAAAACACGATCGCCGGACAGCCATGCTCATAGGCGACCTGATTATCTCCGACCAGATCCGGTCCGACGGGAGGATCGCCCGCTGGCGGCAGAAACCACGCGTCGTCAACCCTCAGGAGCCGGGCGTCATGAGGCAGCAGGTCAGGCGGAGGCGCGCTTGCGTGATCGCACAGGAAAATTCGCGCGCCGAGACCGGCCGACAGAGCGGTCGTTTCAGGACTGGAATTGATGACGCAAATGCCCTCGCGCATCAGGGCGCAGAGCAGCGACAGGCGCCAGATCGGATCGGAACATTCCAGACTCACCAGGTCTTCGTGCGCGATGCCGTTGCGTCTGATCGCCGACCTGGCGGCGCGAACGCCCGCGCCGAATTGCCCCCAATCCACGCAGCGCCCGCTCTCCATGACGATAGCCGCCCGCTCAGGCTGCATGCGGCTGTGGTGCATCAGATCGTCTAAAAAATTCATCGGGAGAGTCATCATTCGGGCCTGCCGCACACCACGCATGGTCGCATCGCCGACCGCTCTTGGCGGCAAGCATCGTAACGCGCAAGCCCTTGCAAGCGGCGGATCCAGCCAGATCAAACGAAATCAATAGTGGCAAAAGTACAACGATTTACACAAAAGCACGAATATCGGACGGGGCAGTCGATATTTTGGAGCATCGCCCGCTGCGCGCCTTGCACTCCTTCGAAGCGGGCTGATACCGTCCCGCTTGCGAAACATGCTCACCCAGGTGCGATTCCTGTCCAAGGACGTATCGGGAGAGTTTTCGCCGGGAACACAGAGGTAGGAATGACCATCACTCCAGATCTTCGGCTGACTGCCTCCTTCGACAAGGTCGGCCTGTCCGTGGCCGTCACGTCCGTGGCGCTTCTCCCGATGGGCGGCGTAGCACTGGCGCAAAACGCGCCTCCGACATGGACCGGCGTCTATGTCGGCGGGCAATTGGGCTGGGTCGGAACCCGGGCGCAAACCAACACGTTCTTCGCCGACGGTTACGCCACCGCAACGGGCCTGAGCAAAAACAGAATAAATGGCCCGTCGATCGGCGCTTATTACGGCTACAACCGCCAGTTCGGCAGCCTGGTCGCGGGGATCGAGGGTGACATCAACGCGCGTTTTGGCTCGTCGGGAGCCGCGCTGATGCTACCCGGGCTCGGTAAGGCGAACGGCTTGGCCGGCGGTCCCGGCACGATCCGCGTCAAGAGAGAATGGGATACCAGCCTGCGCGCCCGGCTGGGGTTCCTGTTGACCGAACGGCTGATGATGTTTGGCACGGCCGGCGTGTCCTGGGCCGACTTCACATTCTCGGGCCTGCTCCCGGGTTTCCCGGCAGGCGCCACGGACGCCCTCAACCGGCTCTCCGGCGTAAGACGAGGCGCCGTTTTCGGTGGCGGCTTCGAATATGCCCTGAACGAGAACTGGCATGCGAAGATCGAGGCGCTTCACACGATTTATAGCGCCAGAAGGTCCAGCTATGCGGGGAATGTTGGGGAAGACACTTATCTCGCCAACTTCCGCAGCAAGGTGAAGTCGACAACAGTCCGGATCGGCATCAGCCACCGGTTCGGCACGGGCGGCGGTTCTTCATTGCCGTGACGGGTGGCCGTCATCCGCACGATCAATAGGCCCGCTAGCGCGGGCCTAATTGTTTGCGGCGGCCCGACACGAACGAACTGGCGAATTTCAGCAACGGTGATAGCCTGAAGCATGGCGCCGGAACGCAACCTCATCCTCGTGCATCAGCCCGAACGACAGGCCTTGCAGGATTTTTACGACATCGCGGCGCTGGTTGAAGAAATGGCGCCGGATATCCGCACCTTTGTCGTCTATAATACAGCCCGTAACACGCTCACGCGCAAAAAAGCCGCGGCATTGCCCACGCTGGTGTTCTCGCCCGGAGAACTCGACGAATTCACGCCAACGCGCGGCAAGATATACGCGGGGCGGTTTATTCCGAAGTCAGAGCAGTGCCGGCGTCTGGCGGCGGCGGGCGTCACAGTGCCAGCAACCGTGGGCCCCGGAGACGACATATCGAAAATAAAAGAACTGTCGGATATCGTCCTCACGAAATCGGATGCGACTGAAGCAACGCGTGGCCAGGGTATTCACTTGCGCCGTAGGGAGAGTTTCGAAAGGGAGCTTGCGAACCAGCGTGAATCAGGCAGGCTCGGCTATTCCGTCCAGTCCTTTATCGACACCGGACGATATCCATCATGTTATCGGGTTCATACCCTGTTTGGCGAAACGCTCCTCGCCTTCAAGCGAACTTCACTTGTCACCGGAGCCACGCCCGACATGCAGGATGATGAGCTGAAGGACGCGCTGTTTCAACCGCCCGCATTTAAAGAACGGACGGTGGAAATCTGCCGCGAGCCCGATGTACTGGATCTGGCAAAGCGCGCGTATCACGCGCTGCCGGAAATTCCATTGCATGGTTGCGATATCGTTCGCGATCAAACAAGCGGCGAACTCTTCGTTCTCGAAGTGAATGCGGGCGGCAACACCTGGGTTTTCTCCAAACCGTTTCCCGGCGCGACCCAGGCGAGTTTCGCACGGGATAGCGGAGTCTCAAATCTCGTCGAACCTTTCGACGCCTTTCGCACGGCAGCGCGCGCGCTGATCGCCAGGACACGCGCGGAGGCGCAATAGCGCCATGCATTTCCTCGAGCAGATTCTGTCCTTCGCGAAAACCGATCCGGAAAAGCTTGCGATCATCTACGAAAATGACGCGCTCACCTTCGCCGAACTCGCACAACGTGTGGCGTCAGCGCAGGGCCGGTTGGCAGCGCAGGGAATAAAGGCCGGGCAGATGGTGGCGCTGGCCGTCGATCATCCCCTGCATCGCATGCCCCTGTTCCTGGCGCTGGCCGGCATGGGCGTCACTACGATCAATTGCACCGGCGCCACCGCTTTGCCCACGGCCGCGCTGGGAGTCGCCGTTTTCCTTACAAACCAGCCGCTCGGCATTCCCCGCGACTGCCAGCAAATCTCCATCGACGCGGCCTGGTTTTCAGGGTCAGGCGCAACCTCGCCCAACGCTTCGGCGGCCTTTGCCGCCGGACAGGCGGCGACAGTGTGGTTTTCCTCGGGCAGCACGGGTTATCCACGCTATCTCGCCCTGACCTGGGAAAGCACCGCGAGCCGGGTATCGAACAAGCAATGGTGGAGCAAAACCGCGCGTTTCGAACGCACGGCGATCGGCCCTTCGCTCGCCACGACGTTCGGCTGCACGACCGCGCTCGCCGCGCTCGCCAGCGGTTCGTCAATCGTTTTACTTTCCGATACCGATTCCATCATCCAGATCGCCGAATTGCTAGCGTTCGACTATCTCGTGGCGTCGACCGCTCAAACTCAGGCAATCGTGACCCTTGCGCGCGAAAAACGTTATCGCTTTCATACATTGCGCGGCGGCTATTTCGGCGGTGGCAATGTCTCGGATTCATTGGCGCGCGAGGCGCTGACCTATCTGTGCCGGGATATGGAAGTCCTCTACGGCGCTTCCGAAGCTGGCGCTATTGCCCTGATCAAATGCGCACGCCTTGTGGGACGCAACAATTGCGTTGGGCGCCCGTTGCCGACACTGCGGTTGCGCATCGTGGATGCCAGGATGCAGGATGCGCCCGCGGGAACCGAAGGCGAAATCATCATGCGAAACAATGAATCCGCCATTCGAAATTGGGGGCTGCCACCAAGTCCGGGACAGGGGTCCGAACTCTGGATACGCCCCGGCGACCGCGGTTATCTCGATGCTTCAGGCGAATTGTTCATCACGGGTCGCATGTCCGACGTGATCAATCTTGGCGGCGACAAGATTGCGCCCGAGCGTATCGAAGACCTTCTGCGCACCCATCCATACGTACGGGACGCCGCGGCGCTCGGAGTCATGTCGCTGACCCATGGCATCGAGCGGCTGCATGTGCTTGTTGTCGCCGACGGGCTCAGCCGCGCAAACCTGCTCGCCTGGTGGCAGGACAAGGTCACGGGATTGGCGCTGGACGAGATACGGTTCGTCGAAGCCATCCCGCGCACCCAGAGCGGCAAGATCGAACGTTACAAGCTGAAGGAACTCGTCGTTGCCGACAACGAATCCTTGCGGGCGCCTCCGGCGGGCTGACGCATCAACTCCTCAGAACGGAATATCGTCGTCGATCGGCGCGGGCGCGCGGCCTCCGCCGGCTGTCGCCGGGCGCTTTTCCATCGGCGAGGAGCGGCCAAAGCTCTCGCCGCCGCCCCGGTCGTAGGAGCCGCGGTCGTCGCCGTCGCGGCGGCCGTCCAGCAAGGTCAGATTGCTGTTGAAATTCTGCAGCACGACTTCCGTCGTGTAGCGGTCGTTGCCATCCTTGTCCTGCCATTTGCGGGTCTGCAATTGCCCCTCGACGTAAACCTTGGAGCCTTTTTTGAGATATTGCTCGGCGACCCGGCAGAGCCCTTCATTAAAGATGGCGACATTA
>CAINED010000079.1 GCA_903847605.1 uncultured Hyphomicrobiales bacterium
GGCGTTCCCGGCCAGCAGCTTCCCGGCGCCGGCGTCCCGCCACAGCAGCAACAGCCGCAGAATCGCTATCAGGTGGCAGTCGCCGCCCTCAAAGAGAGCCGCTTCGATGATGCCGAGCGCGAATTCCAGGCTTTCATCGACCAAAATCCCAAGAGCCGCACCATTCCCGACGCGATCTTCAACCTCGGCATGACCTACGAGCGGCGGGGGCGTCATCGCGAGGCGGCCGAGCAATATCTGAAGATCACGCAAAGCCACGACAAATCGCAGCGCGCGCCGGAGAGCATGTTGCGCCTCGGCATCGCCCTTGAGCGTCTCGGCGCGAAGGAGCAGGCCTGCGCCACCTGGCAGGAGGCGAGCCGCAAATACCCGCTCGCGCCGGGTGGGGTGCGCACCGGTCTCGAGCGCCAGATGAAACGTGCGCAATGCGCCTGACGCCGTGATGGACGCCGCAGCGCTTGCCGCGATTTTCGGGCCATGGGCCGATAGGCGGGGCATTCTGCTGGCGGTGTCGGGTGGGCCGGATTCCATGGCGTTGATGTTGCTGGCGGCGCAATGGGCGAAGACTTCGCCGCATCCCCCGATCTTCGCCGCAACGGTCGATCATGGTCTGCGCGAGGAAGCGCGCGCAGAGGCGAAACTGGTCGCAGCTAGCGCGAAAAATCTCGGCATTCCCCACAAGACTTTGAACTGGAAGGGCGAAAAGCCTGCCACAGCAATTCAGGAAAAGGCCCGCGAAGCGCGCTACGGCCTGCTGCTGTCCCACGCTCACAAGATCGGCGCCGACGTTGTGATGACGGCGCACCACGCCGACGATCAGGCCGAGACGATCCTGTTCCGTCTGTTGCGCGGCAGCGGGCTCACCGGGCTCTCCGGGATGAAGGCGGAAACCGCGCGAGAGGATATCGTGATCGCCCGGCCGTTGCTGGGCCTGCGCAAGGCGGATCTCGTCGCCATCTGCCACGAGAGCAGTCAGCAATTCGTGGACGACCCCTCCAATGTCGATGCCCATTTCGGCCGTACGGAGATGCGCGCGCTTCTTTTGGCCCTCGAAAAGCATGGCTTGCGCGCCGGCGATCTGACCCGCCTCGGCAAGCGGCTCGCCCGCGCCGACTCGGCGCTGGCGCAGGCTGCCGTCGAACTGCATGACCGCGCCGCTTCGCCGCCGGCGGCGGGAAAACTGGACATGGGCGCGCTGGCGGCAGCGCCCGAGGAAATCGCCCTGCGTGCGCTCGGCCTGTTCCTCGAGACATCCGGGGCGCAACTCCCCCTGAAGCTCGAACGGCTCGAAGCGTTGAGCGAAAAACTGCGCGCAGCGGTCGGGAGGGGCGAAGCCGAAGCGGCCACCCTCGCCGGCCTCAAACTCAAGCTCGACCGCAAAGGCGCCCTGACAGCATTAAAGGAAGGCCCGCGCCGCCGGGGACGCTCCGGCAAAGAGCGTATGAATTCAGCCTCGCCCGAAAATCGCTTAAGTTTGTTGAAATAAAATCAGACATCTCCTCACGATCCTCGTGCCATTCCCTTGGCAAGGGGGGCCGGCGCGCCTAAATTGATCCTTCGGGCTGCACGCTGGCGTCGCTTCGCCAACAAGGACGGACATGAACCCCAATTACAGAAATTTCGCCCTCTGGGTCATCATCTTCCTGCTGGTGGTGGCCCTGGTGATGCTGTTCCAGAATCCGAACCAGCGCACGCAAGCCCAGGAAATCAACTATTCGACCCTCCTCGCCGAGGTCGATCAGGGCAATGTCCGCGAAGTGACGATTTCCGGTCGCGAGATCACCGGCCGGTTCACGGACAACCGCGCCTTCGTCACCTATGCGCCGCAAGACCTGCAGATGGTCGACCGCTTCACGAAGAAGGGTGTCGCCATCACCGCCAAGCCGCCGTCCGAGGGCAACAGCCTCCTGACAACGCTGCTGATCAATGGTCTGCCGCTCCTCGCCTTCATCGGCATCTGGATATTCCTGTCCCGGCAAATGCAGGGGGCCGGCGGGAAGGCCATGGGCTTTGGCAAGTCGAAGGCCAAGATGCTGACAGAAGCGCATGGTCGCGTCACCTTTGATGATGTCGCGGGTATCGACGAGGCGAAGGAAGACCTGCAGGAAATCGTCGAATTCCTGCGCGATCCACAAAAATTCCAAAGGCTCGGCGGGCGAATACCAAGAGGCGTTCTGCTCGTCGGCTCTCCCGGTACGGGTAAGACGCTGACGGCGCGCGCCGTCGCGGGCGAAGCCAACGTGCCCTTCTTCACGATCTCGGGTTCGGACTTCGTCGAAATGTTCGTGGGCGTCGGCGCAAGCCGCGTGCGCGACATGTTCGAACAGGCGAAGAAGAACGCGCCCTGCATCATCTTCATCGACGAAATCGACGCGGTCGGCCGCCATCGCGGCGCGGGCCTCGGCGGCGGCAACGACGAGCGCGAACAGACGCTCAACCAGTTGCTCGTCGAGATGGACGGCTTCGAGCCGAACGAAGGCGTCATCATCATCGCCGCAACCAACCGTCCGGACGTGCTCGATCCCGCGCTGCTGCGCCCCGGCCGTTTCGACCGCCAGATCGTCGTGCCGCTGCCCGACGTGAACGGCCGCGAGAAGATTTTGCGCGTGCACGTGCGCAAGGTGCCGCTCGCGCCCGATGTCGATCTCAAGGTGATCGCGCGCGGCACGCCCGGCTTCTCCGGCGCGGATATCATGAACCTTGTCAACGAGGCGGCCCTGCTGGCCGCGCGGCGCAACAAGCGCGTCGTGACCCATGCCGAATTCGAGGACGCGAAAGACAAGGTCATGATGGGCGCCGAGCGCAAGTCCATGGCCATGTCGGACGAGGAAAAGAAGCTCACAGCCTATCACGAGGCGGGCCATGCGATCGTCGGCCTCAGCGTGCCGGCCGGCATACCGGTGCATAAGGCGACGATCATTCCGCGCGGGCGCGCGCTCGGCATGGTGAAATTCCTGCCTGAGGGCGATCGCTACTCGATGAAGTACAAGGAGTTCACCTCGCAACTTGCCGTCGCCATGGGCGGGCGGGTCGCGGAAGAACTCACCTTCGGCAAGGAAAACATCACTTCGGGCGCCTCGGGCGATATCGAGCAGGCGACCAAGATGGCGAAAGCCATGGTGACTCGCCTCGGCTATTCCGACGAACTCGGCCTCGTCGCCTATGGCGAAAATCAGGAAGAAGTGTTCTTGGGCATGTCGGTGTCCAAGCAGCAGAACATCTCGGAATCGACAGCGCAGAAGATCGACGCGGAAGTGCGCCGTCTGATCGACGAAGGTTACGCCACGGCGCGGCGCATTCTCACCGAGAATCACGACTCCTTCATTGCGGTTGCCGAAGCGCTGCTCGAATACGAAACGCTCACCGGCGACGAGATCAAGGATATCATCGCCGGCAACAAGCCGCGCCGCGATCCCGCCGATGCGCCGCCGCCACCGCGCTCCTCGGCGATCCCTTCGGTCGGCAAGCCGCGTCCGCGTCCCGATGCGTCGGGCGGCATGGAACCGCAGCCGACCTAAGGGCGGCTTGAACGTCAGAATGCGAAAGGCCGGGGCAATGCTCCGGCCTTTTGTCTTGAAGAAGCTTGCTACAATCCTGCGCGGCACAAATCATTCGCAACGCGCAACGCTGATCTATTGCGATGGCCCTGCCGGCGCGCCCGTGAACCACATGGCGAGATCGAAACTGTTGAGATCGACAGCGCGCAACATGGCGCTGACGGTCACGACCACGGCCGTCGGTGTGACCTCTGCATCCTTCGCGAAGACGTTGAGCGCGCGTTTTTCTTCCTGCGCGACGGCGCGATAGGCCAGCGTGCCGGTCGTGAGAAGCGAAGCGATGACATCGGACGGGATCGCTGTTGTCGATTGCGTTTCCACATCGTGCCTGATGGCGTCACAGACGCGGCGGAAAGAATCGAGATCGGTCTGCGACAAGACCGAATAAGCGTCAGACCCGGACATAGACCTTGTCCTCTTCGACACGTGTCTCGAAGCGCCTCAGTCCGTAAGCGTCAGAGCCGGGATGCTTGCCTGTGGCGAAACGGAATTCGTAGCCGTGCCACGGACAGACGAGATGAAACTCGTCTTCGGAAAAAGACATCCTGATGCTTTTCTGTTCCGCAGAGAGATGTTCTTCCACCCTGGGCATGATGCGGCCCTGACAGACCGGGCCGCCCTGATGCGGGCATGAATTCAGGAACGCGTAGAACTCGTCCTTCACGCAGAACACGCCGATTTCGAGCCTGTCGTTGGTCACGAGCTTGCGGCTTCCGTCCTGGAATTCGGAGCGGTATCCGACGAATACGTCCGCCATGTCTTTATTCCTGTTCTGATCAGAGTTTCTTGTAGATGCGGCGCGCGTTCTCGCCGAGGATGTTGCGCTTGCCCTGTTCTGAAACGAAGGCCAGGTCGGTGATGATCGACGGCGCATCGAAATCCCAGTGCGGCCAGTCCGACGAGTAGAGCAGGCGGTTCTCCGCGTCGATCGCCTCGAATGTCGCCTGCAGCAGTTTCATGTTGGTGCGCTCCATCGGCTGACAGCAGTGATACATGTCGCGGATGTATTCGCTGGGCAGTTTCTTGAGCAGCGGCGCCTCGCTCTGGCGCATGAGATATTCGTTATCGAGGCGCTGCATCATGAAGGGCAGGTAGGCAAGGCCCGATTCGATCCAGACAACCGGCAGTTTCGGGAAGCGTTCGCACAAGCCGTGCATGACCCAGTTCGCCATGTGCACCATGTTGCACAGGACGAAGGAGATCGCATGCATGGTGATGAACTTGTCGAGCTGGCGCAGATAGCCATCCTGCCAGTTGAACCCGGCATGGAAGCTGAGAGGCAGGCCGCGCTCCTCGAGCATGCGATAGATGCGCATGTACTTGTTGTCGTGCACAGGCGAATAGCGCACGCTGGTGATCGAGAAGCCGATGACCGAGGGATGATCGCCATACATCTCGATCATGCGCTCGCAGGCGTCCGGGTCGCTGAAGGGCAGCAGCGCCATCGTCTTCAGGCGCGGGTCGCCGGGCAGCACGACTTCCGTCAAAAACTTCGCATAGGCGAAGGCGAGATTCGTCTCGATCTTGATGTTGGGATGCGTGCCGATCTGCAGCAGCGCATTGGGAAACATGATCATCCGGTCGATGCCGAAGGAATCCATCGCGCGGCGCAGCGGTACGACATCGGGGTGAACGGTCTTGTCGTCGCGCGGTTCGCCGGGCGAAAGATTGGAGTGCGGTATGCGCCCGCTTACGCTTTGCGAGAACATGCCGCCATTGGCATGATAAAGGACCGTGCCAAGGCGGCTGTCGGGTTTGCGCTTGAAGCTGAGCGCCTCTTCCCTGAGGATAGGATCTTCGACAAACTCGATGATCTCGTTCCACGAACTCGTCTCGACGTGGTGCGTATCGAGATCGACGATGAAGTAATCTTTGAACCCCATCTTGTCGCGGTACTTGGCGGCATGGCGGAGCGTTTCGCGCGTGTCGGACTCGCTGGTCAACGGCCCGTTGATGCCCATGTCGCGAAAGCCGGGTTGCGAAATTCTGTCATCCATTCGGGTGCATCCTTGCTTTGATTTGCTCCGCGGGCAGCCGGAGCGGTTTATTGCTTCTGGTGAATTCCGGTCGCCGATGTCAGCTGTGTATATTGCTTGATGTCCGCTACGAAAAAATCAGTATAGGCCTCGGGCGTGCCACCGCGAACATCGTAGTCGAGCGCCGCAATGCGTGATTTCACGCTGGGATCCTGCAGCGCTGCATTGAACGCGCCGTTGAGCTGAACCCGGATTTCCTTCGGCGTCCCGGCGGGCGCTGCAAGCCCGCACCATGGCACGATGTTGAAATCGGGAAAGCCGAGCTCCGTCATAGCCGGTATATCGGGCATCCTGTTCGAGCGCGTGCGGCTGGAGACGGCGAGCGGGCGCAATCTTCCATTCTCGATGAATTGCGCGACAGCGCCTGTTGTGGTGAACATGAACTGCACGTCGCCTTGCACCAGCGCTCCAACGGCGGGCGCAAGGCCGAGAAAGGGAACATGCGCCGCAATGTCCTGTGGCAGGCCGGATTTATAAAGCATCATCGATGACGCCAGATGATGCTGCGATGCATAGCCGCCGCTTGCATAGTTATATTTGCCGGGATTTTTTTTCAGGAGATCGATGAGGTCGCTCACGCTCTTGACCGGTAGTTCCGATCTCACGAGCAAGGCCATCGGCGCTTCGCCAAGGAGGATGACAGGATCGAGATCCTTGTAGGGATCGTAGCGCAATCCCTTGTTGATCGCCGGCGCGGACCCATGCGTGCTCGAGGTGGTGATGACGAGCGCATGACCATCGGGCGCCATCTGCTTTGCGGCGAGTATGCCCGTGAGGCCGCTGGCGCCTGCGCGATTTTCGATGACAAAGGTCCAGGCGTATTTATCGCCGATGAACTGCGTGACCACGCGGGGAATGCCGTCGTAAGGGCCGCCCGCAGGATAGGGCACGATGAGCTTGATCGGCTGCGAGGGAAATTTTCCCTGAGCTCTCGATGCCGTCATTCCCGCGGCCGCGAGGCCGAGACCCGTCAATGAGTGTAACGCAGCGCGCCGGCTGAGCATCATGCCTGCCTCCCGGATGTGTCGTTTCCCTTTGCGGGTGTTTTTCTCTTCAAACTATCGCAGGAATTGCCGGTGTGAACAAGCGCAGCGCATCTTGCCCTTGGGCATCACTTCACGATGCCCGCTTCGCGCAACGCGCGAAGGGAACCGGGATGCAGCGGTGCGCCCATTTCCAGGAGTTTCGGCTGCGCCTTCGCACGCGCTTCGTCTATCAATTCCTGGGTGGATTTATATTGCGGGGAACGCTCGGCGAACTGGTCGATATTTTCCAGCATCGTCTTCATGATGATGTAGGCGGTTTCTTCCGGCAGGCTTGGCACGCCGAACCATCCGATCTGGATGCTGACGACAGGCATGTCCACGTCGTGGCCGCGTATCGCGCCTTTCTTCAGAATGCTTTGCGTATATAGCCCCTCTGTGCCCAGCATCTTTTGCAGGAGTTCGGGCGGCGTTGCGACGACGCGGGTTTTCGAAAGCTCTGTCAGTTCGGTGAGTCCACCATTGGGTATGCAGCACTGGAATTGCAGGTCGACCTTGCCTTCACGAGTCGAGGCCGCGCCCGGCCCGAACGCCTGATAGACGGGACGTATGTCGTCGAAGCTCCATCCGAGCGCGTTGAAGAAATAGCGTGCATGAGCTTCCATTCCGCTACCCTTGGCGCCGATGGCGATGCGCTTGCCCCTGATCTGTTCCAGCGATGTGATGTTGGAACTTTCCAGGCTGATGAAGAACAGCGCCCAATAGCCGAGCGGCGTCACCGTGACGTAAGAAAGTTTGTCCTTGAAGGGTGGTTGTCCGCGCAGGCCCGCGATGACAAGCGGCGCATCCATGCCGCCGATGGTGATCTCGCCTGATGACATGAGACGCGAGGACTCTATCGCGCCGCTCGAAGCTTCCGCCGTGGCGCTGTTGACCCGGCCGGATTTATTGAGCGCTTCGGCGAGGATTGCGCCCATCACGTAATAAGCGCCGCCCGGCGTGCCGGTCGCGATGCGAATGTCGGGCTTTTTCGTCTGTCCAAGGCTGGTTGTCGCCACCATGCAAGCCAGCACTGCCGGCGCCAGCAAGCGTTTGAACATGCCCATCGAAACCTCCCGGAGAACGGGCGGTGTTCCGCCTCGTGCACGCGAGGTTAGACCCGAGGCGCGACTGCCGCAATCGCGTGGACTTCTCGTGGCGGGAGGCGAATTTGGAGAGTGGTGGGCCGGGAGGGACTCGAACCCCCAACCAGACCGTTATGAGCGGTCGGCTCTAACCATTGAGCTACCAGCCCAGACGCCACGAGGGTCATCCGAGAGCGCAAGGCAATACACGCAAACGGCCCGCGCGTGCAACGCTTCTCGGCGCACAGGCTTGTGCGGAGCAGGAGTTGTGCGCACCGCCTTGAGAAGCCCGGCAAAATCGCTTGCGCTTGCGGACGCTCTGGTCGAATCTGCGCATGATCGAAGCGCCGGTCCGGGAAGCCGTTGCGCTCGGGCCACAGCGGGAGGCGGAAGCGCGAACGAGAATTTCGCGCCGCATCCGGGGGAGGACACATGACCATTCATCGCCGCCATTTTCTGAAGCTCGCGGGCTCGACTGCCGGGACACTCGCCGCGCCGACCTTGCTGCGCGCGCAATCGGCCTGGCCGAACCAGACGATCAGGGTGCAGATTCCTTTCTCCGCCGGCAGTTCGGTCGATGTGATCGGCCGCATTGTCATGGACCCGCTTTCGAGGGCGCTGGGCCAGCCCATCGTGATCGAGAATCGCGGCGGCGCGGGCGGCACCATCGGTTCGGCGCAGGTCGCCCGCGCTGCGCCGGATGGCTACACGCTGCTCATCAACGCCTCCGCGCATTCGGCGGCGCCCGCCGCCTATCCCAACATCGCCTATGACGTCGTGAAGGATTTTTCCGCCGTCGCCTGTTTCGGCAGCATCCCGAATGTCGTCGTGGTGTCGCCGGACAGCGGCCTCAAGACGCTGAAGGACCTCGTCGAGAAGGGTAAAAAGGGCGGGCTCACCTATTCCTCGGCCGGCGTCGGCAGCGCGACGCATTGGGCCGCCGAGCGGCTGCGCCTCGCGGGCGATTTCAAGGGCACCCACGTGCCGTTCCGCGGCGGTCCCGAGGCGACGATGGAAGTCGTCGCGGGACGCGTCGATTACGCCTGCATGGGCATGTCGTCGGTGCTTGGCCTCGTGCAGGACAGGAAGGTGGTGCCGCTCGCCGTCTGTACGCCGCAGCGCTCGACAGCGCTGCCGAACGTGCCGACGACGATCGAGGCCGGTTATCCCGGCTCGGACTATATCTTCTGGAACGGGCTTTTCGTACCGGCGAAAACGCCCAAAGAAATTATCGATCGTCTCCACGCCGAGACGAAAAAGGCGCTGGCGCTGCCGGCCGTGCAGGACAAGTTCAAGCCGCAGGGCATCGAACCGATGGACCTGACGCCTGCGCAATATGACGAACTCATCCGCAAGGAGGTTGCGGGAAATATCGCCTTCGTGAAGGCGGCGGGGCTGAAGTTTCAGTGACGGCCTGACCTAAAAGCCACAGCCCCGGGCAAACTGCGTTCATCCGTGGATTAGCCGATTGCAGGGCGCCATCCGCGCAGCCACAGTCTGCGCCGTGATTTGCGCCAAAACACCCTGTTCCATGCCCGCCAGACGCTCGACCAAAATTCTCCCGGCAATCCTGATCGCAGCGGCGCTGGCCGGCTGCGCGGGCGGCGTCGGCGAAATCGCCGAGCCTGCGGCTCTGACGGGCAATCATCCATTCCCGGTGCGCGAGGCGAGCCCGGGCTTCGACCTGCACGAAATCCATGGCATCGACATCGCGAAATATCAGGGCGAGATCGACTGGTCGGCGGTGCGAGGGGCAGGGATCGGCTTTGCCTTCATCAAGGCGACCGAGGGCACCGACCGGATCGACGAGAAATTCCAGGCGAACTGGGCAGGCGCGAAGGCGGCGGGCGTTGCGCGCGGGGCTTATCACTTCTCCTATTGGTGCACGCCGATGGAGCAGCAGTTCGAGAATTTCCGGCGCACCGTGCCGGTCGAGCCCGACGCCATGCCCCCGGTGCTCGATCTTGAATGGAATCACCAGAGCCCGACTTGCCCCAAGAAAGTGCCGAAGGAGCATGCGCTCTCCGAAATCCGCAAATGGGTGCAACTCGCCGAACGGCACTACGGCAAGAAGCCGATCCTCTATGTCGAGATTCCCTTTTATCGCGACGTGCTGTCCGGCGGCGAATTCAGCGACTATCCGCTGTGGCTGCGCTCGGTCGCAGCGCCGCCGCAGGTGCGCTATCCCGGCCGGCGCTGGGCCTTCTGGCAATATTCCGACAAGGGCCGCGTCGCTGGCATAGGCCCGCGCGTCGACAAGAATGTCTTTGCGGGAACGCGCGAGGAATGGCGGCGGCTTGTGGCGTCGAATTTCGGCCATCAGGGCGCCACGCAGACGGCGCGGCCGGCAGCGCCTGCCGCTCCCGCGCCGACGCTGGTCGCCACGACGCCTGCGGCTTCAGTGGCTGGTGCGCCGCAACAGGCTAATGTCGCGGCCTCTGCGCCAACTCCGCCGCCGCTGCAGGCTTCGCGCTAAATCTGACAATCCCGGACGATTGCTGCCTGCTTGCAGAAGGCCTTCGCGCCCTCGCATCATCGCGTTATGCTTGTTGCCAAGCGCAAACTGCTTGTGATGGAGGGAACCGATGAAGGTCGAGGGCGCATGTCATTGCGGCGAAATTCGCTTCCGGGCCGAGGTCGATCCGCAGAAGGTTTCGATCTGCCATTGCGCGGATTGCCAGACCTTGTCGAGTTCGGCGTTTCGCGTGGCGGTGCAGGCCAAGGCGGGCACATTCGAACTCTTGGCGGGCGAGCCCAGGAACTACGTCAAGACAGCCGAAAGCGGAAACAAGCGCGTGCAGGGCTTTTGTTCGAACTGCGGCACGTCGATCTTTTCTGCGCCACCGGGCAACGGTCCCAAGGTCTACACATTGCGGGTCGGAACGCTTACACAGCGCGCGGAACTTACGCCTTCGCTGCAGATATGGACGCGATCGACGGTTGCATGGCTCGACCATCTGCCGGATGTCGAGAAGATGGCCACGCAGCCCGCCTTCGATGCGAACGGTCAGATCATTCGCTAGCTCAGCGTGCGCTTAAACGGATTCGTTTAAGCGCGCATAAGCTGATCGACTCCAGATAGTGATAGCATCGCTTTCGCGAAAAAGCGGGAGCCACTTTTTTCGCTCGATGCTATCGCCCGCTTCAGCGCGGCTGGATCTTCGCGTCCTTCACTACCTTTTCGAACTTCACGCGATCGGCGCGATAAAGCTTTTCGAATTCGGCGGGCGTCGAACCAACGGGCTCCAGTTCCATTTCCGAGAAGCGCTGACGGATGTCAGGAGAGTCGACAGCCTTTTTCGTCTCTGCGGCGAGCTTGTTCACGAGATCCTGCGGGGTCCCCTTCGGGAAGAAGAGCCCCATCCAGCCGCGCATTTCGAAATCCTTCAACCCGCCTTCGGACAGGGTGGGGACGTCGGGCAGTTTCGGCGAGCGCTGGAGGGTCGAAATGCCGATGGCCCTGACGGCGCCGGACTCCACATGCGGCTTGGTGATCGACGACGGCACGAGCGCGATCTGGATGTCGTTGCGGAACAGCGACTGGAACAGCGGGGCATCGCCCTGGAAGGGCACCATCTGAATGTCGGTATTCGTGATCTGCTTGATCAATTCCATCGTCAGGTGCAGCGAGTTTCCGACGCCGGTCGATCCGTAATTCAACGCGCCGGGCTTCGCCTTCGCCAGTGCAATCAGCTCCTGCAGGTTCTTGGCGGGCACTTCCGGATGGACGACGAGCACGGTGGAGGTCGAGGCAATTTGCGAGACGCGGATGAAGTCGTCGTCGGGGCTATAGCTCAACTTGCTGTAGATCGCCGGCGCAATGGCGTGGCCGTTGATGTTGAAGAGTATCGTGTAGCCGTCGGGCGCTGCCTTGGCGACAGCATCGGCACCGATATTTCCGCCGGCGCCGCCCTTGTTCTCGATAATGAAATTCTGCCCAAGCTGTTGCTGAAGCTTGGCCGCGACGAGGCGCGCGATGGCGTCTGTCGCGCCGCCGGCCGGATAGGGCACGACGATACGCACGACGCGGTTGGGCCAGTTCGCGGCGTCCTGAGCCAAAGACGGCGCAGACAATGCGGCGATGGCGAGGGCTGAAAGGGCAAGCTGGCGCAAAAGGCGCATTGTGTTTCCTCCAGATTTGCGGCGGACGCCGCTTTATTCGGCAACTATCTTGTCGATTTTCATGCACATGTCGAGTGCGCCTATAGCATCGCGCGAAAAAGTGGATTCCGGTTTTTCGCGAGAGCGAGGCTATTAATATCTACTAATCTAGGCCGGTTGCAGCAGGCCCGCATTTTCGCGCAGGCCCTTGCGCTGCAGGCGCGGCAGCACTTCCTGCGCGAAATAGGGAAGTTCGAGGAGATAGTTGAGAAACGAAAAGCCGACGCCGTCGAAACCCGCCGCGCTCAAACGCTCAAGATCATCGGCGACATCGTCGGGCGTGCCGATCATGTCGTAACCGGATTGCCCATGCACCAGCGCGCGGCGCATGCGGTCGTAGCCTTCCGGATCGTCCTCCCGCTTGCGGCCCTTGAGCGCCAGCATGTATTCCGCCGCGCCCCAGTCCGCCGTCTCCTCGGTCCAGTAACGCCAGTAATCCTGCGCCTCCTTGCGAGTGGGACGGCATACGACCTGTCCCACAGTATAGACGCCGGTGTCCTTGCCGAGCGCGCGCCCGGCGGCCTTCACGTCGGCGACTTCCTTTGCAGCATCGGCGAGATCGGGAAAGCGTGTCGCGGTGAAGAAGGCGTCGCAATTGCGTAACGCGAAGGCGCGGCCGGAGGGCGACGATCCCGCATTCATCATCAGCGGACGGCTGCCGCCATGGGGTTTCGGTTTCAGGCGCAGGCCGCGCAATTGCAGATGCTTGCCCAGAAAATCGAATTCCTCTTCCGGCCCCCACATGCGCAGGATGGCGTCGATCCATTCCTGCCCGAATTCGTAGCGCGCTTCATGCGCATTCTGCTGCCGGATGCCGAACATGTCGAATTCGGACTCGTTCCAGCCGATGACGATGTTGAGCGCAAAGCGTCCGCGGCCGATGAGATCGGCGGTGACCATTTCCTTCGCCGCCAACACGGGATTGAACAGCGGCGCGTGCACGGTTGCAAAGCAGGTCATGCGCTTTGTGCGCGCCAGAAGGCCGCAAGCCCAGGTGATCGTCTCCATGGTCGATCCCTGATGATCGGTCGCGCCCTGATAGCCGCGCCAGCGCCCGATCGGCAGCATGAAATCGATGCCGACCGCGTCGGCCAGTTCGGCGAGTTGTTCGCAGGAATCCCAGTCCGCGAGCCAGCGTTCCGGCGCGCGCGTCATCGCACGGCCGTTCGAACAGTTCGCGCCGAAGAGGCCCAGTTTGAACTTGTTGCGATTATGCATCGCAACGCGATCCTGCAACGTCGTCACGTTTCGCTCCCTTTTCTTGTTGCTCTTATCTTATGAAACGCTGCGCCTTTCATCACTGCGGCACAATGCCCGCGCTCTTTGCGGTTTTCTCCCAGTAGTTGAGCTGCGTGTCGATCCAGTCGCGCATTTCCTGCGGCGTCGTCCATTTGACGTCGACGCCCAGCGTCTTCATGCGCTCGGCGGCAACGGGCGTCTTGAGATAGGCGACAAGCGGCGCGTTGATTTTTGCGATGATTGCATCGGGCGTGCCGCCCGGCGCGAGCAGGCCTTGCCACCCCACGAGATAAAAGCCGTTGGCGCTTTCCGCCACCGTGGGCAATTCGGGATTGGATGGCAGCCGCTGCTGCGTGAGTACGCCGAGCGCCTTGATCTTGCCGGCCTGCACCAGCGGCATGCCCGGCGCGAGATCGACGAACATCATGTTGATGTCGCCGGTCATGAGATCGTTGAGCGCGGGCGCAGCGCCGCGATAGGGCACGTGGCGCAGCTGGAATCCGTTCTCCTTCGCAAACACTTCGACACCGAGATGGGTGGGCGTACCGACTCCGGGCGATGCATATGTCATCGGGTCCTTGCTCGTCGTCGCCATGGCGATGAAGTCCTTGACACTGGCGACATTCAGCTTCGGTGAGACAACCATCATGTTGTAGGTCAGACCCATGAGAGTAATGGGTTTGAGATCGCGGCGCGTATCGTAGGGGACATTTTTCGATACGAAGGGCACGATGGATAGAGCTGTCGGCGCGAGCAGCAGCGTATGTCCATCCGGCGCAGCACGCGCGACATATTGATTGCCGATGACGCCGCCTGCGCCGGTCTTGTTCTCCACGACGAAGGAGCCGCCATATTCCTTCTGCAGGATCTCGGCGGCCATGCGTCCCAGAACATCTGTCGTGCCGCCCGGCGCGAAGGGCACGACGACGGTCACCGGTCCTGTCGGCCATTGCTGCGCCTGTGCGGTGAATGCACATGCGGCGAGCGCAAATGATGCGGCGATGCGCGCGAGTGTTTTCATATTTTCCTCCCCATTTTGTTTTTGTCTTGCACACCCCATCCACATTTCCGGGGCGATTGCGTAGCAAGCGAACCCGGAATCCAGATTGGAATTTTCAACATGGTTTCCTGGTCCCCGGGTCAGGCCGTTGGCCTGCCCGGGGATGTGTTGCTAAATCCTTACTCCTGCTTCGGAATTTTCGCGTCCTTCACGACGCGTGCGAAGCGCTCGCGATCGGCGCGCCATAGCGTTTCGAATTCTTCCGGCGTAGAGCCGAGAGGCACAAGATCGAGCGCAGCGAGTTTCGGCTGCATGTCGGGCGACGCCAGCGCCTGCTTACCGACTTCCACCATGCGCATGACAATTTCGCGCGGAATGCCGCGCGGCGCGAATATGCCCATCCATCCCTGCAGGTCGAAATCCTTCACGCCCTGTTCGGCCAGCGAGGGCACATCGGGCATGGTGGGGATGCGCCTGAGAGTCGAGACGCCGAGCGCGCGCACGCTGCCGGCGGTGATGTGCGGACGCGCAGCGGGCGCAGGCACGACGGCGAGTTGCACATCGCCGGACATCATCGCTTGCAACAAAGGCGCATCGCCGCGAAACGGCACCATGACGATATCCGTCTGCGTCTCGCGCTTGAAAACTTCCATGGTGAGATGAAGCGAATTGCCTACACCAGATGATCCGTAATTCAGTGCACCGGGCTTTGCTTTCGCGAGGGCAACGAGTTCGGCCAGGGTCTTCGCTTCGAGCTTGTTCGAGGAAATCAGGATATTCGCAAGCGACACGAAATTCGTGACGCGCACGAGATCGGTGTCGGGATCGAAGGGCAGTTTCGCATAGATCGACGGCGAGATCGCGAGCCCATTCACCGCGAACAGGAATGTGTAACCATCGGGCGTCGATTTCGCGACGGCGTCCGCGCCGGTATTGCCGCCTGCGCCTGCACGATTTTCAACGATGACGGGCTGCTTCAAAATCTCCTGATATTTCGCCGCCATCAGGCGCGCGACGATGTCGGTCGCGCCGCCCGGCGCAAAGCCCACAACCCATTTCATGGGACGGGATGGCCAGTCCGATGTCTGCGCCAACGCCGGCAGGCATGCGCATGCCGCGCCGACCACTGCAAGGAGTGCGCCCGCAACCCTTTGATATCGCATCGCCGATCCTCCCCTCGCCAGCGTCATGAGCGCCGTGTGCGCGGATTGTTGCGCGGGCCCGGCAGGCGCGCAAACGAATTTTCCGTTTGCCTCCGGCGTGAACCTTCCTGCCGCGCCCGCGTTTAGGCCGCGTGGAAGCCGTTCAGCACATCGCCAATCGCCTTTTGGGGCTCGAACTTGAGGGACGCGATCTTGACGTGGGCCAGGTCGTGGCGCGCGCGGTCGTCGTTTACCTCATGGTGCTATTGTTCGTGCGGCTGGGCAAGCGGCGGTTCATGAGCGGCGCGACGGCGTTCGATGTCATCCTGGCGATCATGCTCGGCGCGGTCGCGAGCCGTGCGATTACCGGCAGTTCGCCCTTCTGGACGACCCTTGCGGGCACAGCGGCGCTGATGGCGATGCACTGGATCTTTTCATGGACCACGTTTCATTCGACGCTGCTCGGCGTGCTCTTCAAGGGCCGGCCCATCGTGATCGTGAAGGACGGCGTCGCGGACGAGCCTGCGAT
Source organism: uncultured Hyphomicrobiales bacterium (assembly GCA_903847605.1). GTDB lineage: Bacteria > Pseudomonadota > Alphaproteobacteria > Rhizobiales > Beijerinckiaceae > Terripilifer. The sequence goes on from CAINED010000079.1 coordinate 15,772, forward strand.
GCGCCGCAGCCATATCAGTCAAAACGACCTTGAGGCCGGACTGCGCGAACATGGGGTCATATCGCTGGACGCCGTCCGGGAGGCGCGGCTCGAGCGCAGCGGCAATCTCAGCGTCGTCAAAAATCCGAAATAGTCTATTCCGAAACCGGACCGGCCGCTGGCGCGATGCCGAGCTTCGCCTCGAGTTCCGCGATGCGCTTTGCGAGCTTTTCGTTCTCGTCGCGAGCGATGACAGCCATTTCGCGCACGGCCTCGAATTCCTCGCGCGTGACGACATCCATCGTCGAGAGCAGGCGCTCGATCTGCGTTTTCGCGACGGTCTCGATCTCGCGGCGCACGCCCTGCGCCACCCCGGCGGCATCGGTCATCAGCTTGGCAAGATCGTCGAAAATGCGCGGGCCGGACTGGGCCATGGGTCTCTCCTGTCGTCTTCTGCCTATGTGGCGTCTGCGGCGGCAAAGGGCAAGCGCGGCAAGTCTTGACCGCCTTTAAATCCCGTTCGATTATCGAACGATGCCCGAGCCCATCGAAAAGCCCTTCGACAAGGAATTTATGGCGACCCTCGCCAAGGGGTTGCGCGTGCTCGAACTCTTCGGGCGCGAGCGGCCGTCGATGACCCTGTCGCAGGCGGCGGACCTCACGCAGGAATCGCGCGCCACCGCGCGGCGCATCCTCCATACATTGCGTACGCTCGGCTATGTCGAACAGAAGGGCCGCGACTTTTTCCTCACGCCGCGCGTGCTGGATCTCGGCTTCGGCTGGATCGCGAGCCAGACCTGGATCGACCGCGCGCAACCGGTCATGCGCGCGCTCACCGAGCGCTTTTCGGAGAGTTGCTACGCCGCCATTCTCGAGGGCGATGAAGTCGTCTTCGTCGCGCATGCAGCCTCGCAGCGCGTGATGCAGAATGCGATTGGGGTCGGCGCGCGGCTCACAGCCTTTCACACCGCCATCGGGCGCGTGATGCTCGGCGCAATCGACGAAAAACAATTGATGACGATGCTGCGCATGGCCAAACTCGCGCCGCTGACGCCGCTCTCCATCACCGACCGGCAGGCTTTGTTCGATCGCATCCGTGACGATGCCGCGCAGGGCTTTTCCATCGTCGACGAGGAATATGAAAAGGGCCTGCGCTCTCTCGCGGTGCCTGTTATCGCGCGCTCGGGCCGTACCTTTGCCGCGCTCACCATCACGACGCCATCGACGCGCATGACGCGCACCGAAATGCGCGAGCGATTTTTAAGCGCATTGAAGGAGGCGGCGGAGGAGGTGGGGAGGGGTGTGGTTAACTAAATTGTTGTTTTACGAAGTTCAGAAAGTTCTTGTTCGACGAGTTTCTGAGAAACCTTAAAAAAATCGAATAGTTCGTAGACCGGGTTTAGGAGGCCGCAAATAAACTCGGGAAGCGCGTCCGGTAGTGCACTCAGATCAATGCTGCGTTGAATCTCGATCTCAGATTGGCTTGAGATGTACGTCCCTGGTACAATTCTGTCTGGATTGCCCCAGGAGACGAGACGGCGTCCAGCTAAGCCAGTCCATTGGCATCGACAAATGATCTTACAGTTAAGAGCATTTAGCGCACTAGAGATATACATAACCTGAAGTATGATCTCGCCAATACGCCAAGCAGGTGTAGTAATGTCGAATCCATAGCCAGCCGGATTTTCCCTCCAGCCATTGTCTTCAGAATAGCCGCGTTTCGTGAAAAAAAGTCCCTTCGGAGATACTCTCCAAAAGTCATGATGACCTGGAACATCGAATGAACCATCTGTGTCCGGCCCAATCCAACACTCGACGGTGCCATCCACAGCCTTAGGCAAAAACGGTGCTCTTTGCACAGTCAGAAATGGTGGCCAGCCCGAATGGCGACGCACGGATACCGCTATTATGTCTCTCAATTCTTTTAATCCCACTTCATCAAAAGTTCCTTCTAGGGCAATCGTTACCTGATAATATCCGTGCGGAAAGCGTGGGGCAGCACTCGCGGGAAGGTCTCGTGTTATTGTCGTCCAGCGTTTTGATGAGGCTTTCTCGAAATCTAGCAATTCATTATTCTTCAGGCTTTTAACATCTGCGGTGCCAGACCAACTTCCATCCAAGAGCCCCCGTATTGAGGTTATCAAATCACTTTTTCTGTTCTGAAGGCAGCGTTCAAGTAAAGTATTCCAGTCGTCGGTTGTTCTCGGCTCTTCGCTGTTCGGTCCGGGTCTTCGTACGTAGACTCGGTTTGTAACCAGTCGCTTTTCATCGGGAGAGCTAGCCTTTGCGCGAATGGGTAATCTGTGACCGCCGGGGACTTCAATTATGGGAAATTTACAACCCTCCCTATTACTTACTATTTTGACCTGACATTGAATTGCTGGTTCTATAAACTTTGCTATCACACCTTGCACAGCATCCTGATTGAACTGGCTCAGTTGTTGAGTGCTAAGTTTGCAAGGTAACAACATGCCTGCTGAATTTTGTTCGTAACCGATGACTACATAACCGCCCCCATGATTTGCTAATGCAATGATTTCTTTTGCGAGAGCCGCTCTGTGCTCGTTAGCGCTTAAGTCCAGCCATTCCTTCATTTCAATATCAAGTGTCTCTATCGGGTCGTCTAAAATAGCTTGGATATATTCATTGCTGTTTGCCATGGCTTTGCCCTGCGATCGACGCATCTCAAACTTTACAATCTATCTTGATACGATAGCAAAAAATTGCGATGTTCGAATATAGACCATTAGTTCGATATCCGAACTTTAGATGGAGGGCATCCCATGGACGATCTATCCGCAGCCGATCTGGCCGCGCGCCAGAAATTCAATGCCGAGCCGGCCTCGACAGGGCAGGGCACGGCGACAAAACCCCAGACGGGCGACGAATATATCGAGAGCCTGCGCGACGGACGGACCGTCTATATTTACGGCGAGAAGGTGAAGGACGTCACCACGCATCCGGCCTTCCGCAACACCTCGCGCATGGTCGCGCGCCTCTACGACGCGATGCACGATCCCGAAAAATCCAAGAAGATCATGGTGCCGACCGATACCGGCAATGGCGGCATGACCCACGCCTTCTTCAAGGCGCCGAAGTCGATGGAAGATCTTCTGGCGGGCCGTAACGCCATCGCCGAATGGGCAAAGATCTCCTACGGCTGGATGGGCCGCGCGCCCGATTACAAGGCCGCCTTCCTCGCCACGCTCGGCGCGAATTCCGAATTCTATGCGCCCTACGAGGCCAATGCGAAGCGCTGGTACAAGTTCAGCCAGGAGCGCGTGCCCTTCGTGAACCACGCCATCATCCATCCGCCCGTCGATCGTGACAAGCCGCCGAATGAAGTGTCGGATGTCTGCTGTCATGTCGAGCGTGAGACGGACGCCGGCATCATCGTTTCAGGCGCAAAGGTTGTCGCGACAGGATCGGTGCTGACCAACTATACGTTTGTTGCGCACCACGGCCTCATTCCCGTGCAGGACAAGAAATTCGCCACCGTCTTCATGGTGCCGACCAATGCGCCCGGCGTGAAATTCATCTGCCGCACGTCCTACGAAATGGCATCGACTGCGATGGGTTCGCCCTTCGATTATCCGCTGTCGAGCCGTGTCGACGAAAACGACGCCATCTTCATCATGGACAAGGTGCTCATCCCCTGGGAGAACGTCTTCGTCTATGGCGATGTCGAGAAGGCCAACAACTTCTTCCCGCGCACGGGCTTCCTGCCACGCTTCGTCGTGCATGGCTGCACGCGCCTTGCGGTTAAGCTCGACTTCATCGCGGGACTGTTGCTGAAAGCCGTCGAAGCCTCGGGCACGAAGGATTTCCGCGGCGTGCAGGCGAATGTCGGCGAGGTCATCGCATGGCGCAATCTCTTCTGGGCGCTCTCCGATGCGATGGTCCGCGATCCCAAGCCCTGGATGGGCGACTATGTGTTGCCGAACATGAATCCCGGCAGCGCCTATCATATCATCGCGACCATCGCCTATTCGAAGATCAAGTACATCATCGAGCAGACGGTGGCCTCCGGCCTCATCTATCTCAACTCGCACGCACGCGATTTCCAGAGCGCGGAGATCCGTCCCTATCTCGACAAGTATCTGCGCGGCTCCAACGGCTACAAGGCCGAGGAGCGCGTGAAGCTGATGAAGCTGTTGTGGGATACGCTCGGCACGGAATTCGGCGGACGCCACGAACTCTACGAGATCAACTATGGCGGTTCGACCGAGGAAATCCGCCGTTACTGCCTCTTTGGCGCGATGGCGTCGGGCGACGCCGATCGTTTCAAGGGCTTTGCGGAGCAATGCATGGCCGAATACGACATCGACGGCTGGAAAGTGCCTGACCTCACCGATCCCGGCGAACTCAGCTATCACGCGATGCGCGGCGCGTAAGTTTCGCGCAAGACAATCTGACGAAATGCCGGTACTCCGAAGGGAGAGCCGGCATTTCTCGTTTAGCGCCGCATCAACGCATAAACGATCTTCGCCAGCGCCGGATCGACGAAGGGCGGCGTCTTCGCGCTCGGCAGGAGATCGCCGGGTATGTCATGGGGATCGTAGGCGCCGGGCCAGTTGCGGCGAATTTCCGCAGCGGCTGCCGGGCCGCTGAACAAAATCAGCAATCCCAGAGGTATGATCGCCGGCAATCCCACGGCGAAGACGACAGGCAAGAGCATCGCGACAAAAGCAAGCCCGGTCATTCCGAGCATTGCGCCCAGCAGGAGAGAGCTGCGCTCGTAGCCGCGCGGGAATTTCGCGGCTGGATTTTCTTTTGCCAGCGCCGAGCCCAGCGCGCGGATAAAAGGTTCATAAGTTTCGGTTCGATCCTCGAAATCGGCGAAGCCTGCATAATGGCTGGACAGAATGTCGATTGATCCACCCTCTCGCTTCACAAGCCGCGCACTGCATCGCGCGAGCTGGTAGCGGGACGGCGCATATTTCAGTTTAAGCTCGATTATGTCCTTTAGTGCGATTTGTTCAGGTTTTGTTTTATCGCCAACGAGCCATATCAGCCGGTTGTGCGTTAGAACATAGTGATGTTCTTCAACAAGAACGCTCATCCCGAAGGAATAAGTCGCAAGAATGCTTTCCCCTTGCATCAGCGCGCGTTCGACATCCGGCGTATGTTTTTCCTTCATTTCTTGTGACGCCAATGAAACCGGCTCCTTTTGTCGGTAAAATAGATCGCAACATCAGTCATATAACTAAAGGAAACGATTTTGTCGCGACAAAGCCACATTTAAACGAAATGTTGACCTTGCAGACTTTAAAGGGCATTGGCTTATCCCCAGCGGATTGCCGCAAACAGAAGTGAGACAGATCTTGGCCAAACCTACCCTCAATGACGACGCCAAAGTTTTCGTGGCGACCCTGCGCAAGCTGCGCGATCGCGTCGGCAATGGACATTTGCGTGAAACGCTCGGCTGGCGCGAGGAACGCTATTGGCGCGTTCACGGCATTCTGCTCGAAAAGGGCAAGATCATCCGTGGCCGTGGCCGTGGCGGCTCGGTCGGCCTGGGCTGATCCACTCCAACAAAGCATCCCGATCAAACAATAGCGCGCAGGCCGAGGTCTGCGCGCTATTTGCATTTGGGAACGGATCAGAAAAGCGGGGGCTTTCGGGCCTCGGCAAGTTGCGCCGCGCGCGTCACGCATTGGTCGCTGGGCGGCAGGCCGCAGGATTGCGACTTCAGGCAATCCCCGCAGGTAAATTCCTGCGAGCGCCGGGGTCCGGCGATCAGCCGCCAGCAAGAAGCGCAGAAAGCGCCGATGCGATTGAAGATGGACATGGCCGTGCTTCCTCGAACGACGTTTTATTGTTCGAAAGCCGGGCCAACCTCCGATTGACAATAAAATAGGCCCGGCGCGCTGGCCGGGCCTTGAGCGGAATCAAATCGTGTCGCGTCAATTCAGTTTGATGCCGACGGCCTTGATGACTTTCTCGCGCGTTTCGGCTTGAGACTTGATGAAGGCGGCGAAATCCTCGGGGCTCTTGCTGACATCGGGATCGATGCTGGACGCCTTGAGTTTCTCCACCACGTCGGGCGCAGCCATCGCTTTTTGCAGCGAGGCGAAGAGTGCGTCGATGACGGGCCGCGGCGTGCCTGCGGGCGCCACCACGCTCTGCCAGATGCCGAGATCGTAATCGGGGAAGATATCCGCGACGAGCGGAATCTCAGGCGCGAGGCCCGAACGAACCCGCGCTGTCAGAGCGAGTATTTTCAGTTTGCCTGCGCGATGGAGGGGCAGGGCTACATTGACGCTTTCATGGCCGAGGGGGATCGTGCCCTGCATGAGGTCCGTCACCTGCGTCATGCCGCCGGCATAGGGCACCATGGTGATCTTGATGCCCGCGAGCTGGTTCAGCAGTCCTGCCGCGACCTGCGATGTTGGCGTCGAGACACCGACGAAGAGCGTGCCGGGTTTCGCTTTCTCGATGTCGATCATTTCCTGCAGCGTATTCGCCTTCACGTTGTTATTGGCGATGATGGCCGAAGGAATGCGCGCGATCAGCGCAACCGGCGCGAAATCCTTGAACGGATCGTAGGACAGCGTCGTATAGAGATAGGGGTTCATGACGAGCGTGCCGTCGATGGCGAGAAGGATCGTGTAACCATCGGGCTTGGCGCGCGCGACGGCCTGCGCGCCGATGATCGTGTTGGCGCCCGGCCTGTTTTCGATGACGACCGACTGGCCGAGATGCTCGGCCATCTTCATACCGACGAGACGGCCCAGCACATCCGCGGGACCGCCGGGCGCGAATGGTACGATCATGGTGATGGTGCGCGTGGGCCATGCCTGCGCGAAAGCCAGAGATGGCGCGCAGGCCATGGCGAGGGCGGCCAGCGCGCCCATGAGTGATTTCTTCATACGACCGACCCTCCCCAGGGCGCGCCCGAAAGGGCTGCTTGTTCGAAACATAGCGCTATCGTTCGAATTGCGGCAAGCGCCAGGAGACGGTGTGCTGTTTTCCGTGCCTCGAACGAAAAAGGCCGCCGCAAATGCGACGGCCTTCCCCGACATCGAAAGATATCAGCCGATCATGTGTGACCAGCGCCATCGTCGGCGCCATTGCCGCCGCTGCCACGATCGTCGCCGGGCGCGTCGTCACGTCCGCGTCCACGGCGGGCGAACTGCTGGTTCGACTGCTCGAACTTGAAGGTGTGGCCAGCGCCATCGTCGGCGCCATTGCCGCCGCTGCCGCGATCGTCGCCGGGCGCATCGTCACGTCCGCGTCCGCGACGAGCCATTTCCATGATGTTCTGGGCCGGCTTTGCCTTGTCCGCAGTCACTTCGCCGGTCCGGTGCGCAGCTTGCGCCGTACCCGATGCCAGCAAGGCGATTCCCATCGCCGAGGCGATAAACAGCATCCGTTGCATTCGATCCTCCATTCCTCTCGTGTCCTACCCCGGCGCAGCGCCAGTGCAGTGGCAGGAATTTGAACCACCGCTCACGACGCCTTCCTGACGCTGCTTGTCAGCTTCATGTCAGGCAGCGGGTGAGAAGGTGCAGCGCATGTTCGCGCGCGAGGCCCAGATATCCTTGCATCAGCGCCACACGCGACGATCGGTCAACTTTATTTCAATTGCCGGGCAGGCTTTTCATGGGTCAGTTTTTCGGTGAGGACGGACGACGATCTGTGAGTGGAGGCAATCTTGCGCGTGCTGATTTGCGAAGACGAACGCCGCATCGCGGCGAATATCGCCGAAGCGCTTGAAAATGCCGGATATGTCACTGAGACCGTGCATGATGGCGAAAGCGCTTGGTTTCGTGGCGAAACCGAAGAGTTCGACGCCATCATTCTCGATCTCGGGCTGCCGCGGCTCGACGGTTTGAGCGTGTTGCGTAAATGGCGCGCCGCTGCCGTCGCAACGCCCATTCTGACATTGACCGCGCGCGGCACATGGATGGAGCGCGTCGAGGGAATCGATGCGGGCAGCGACGATTATCTGACCAAGCCATTTCAGATCGAGGAATTGATCGCGCGCATCAATGCGCTGATCCGCCGGTGCGGCGGACATCTCACGACGGCCCTGACCGTGGGCGACATGGTTCTCGATACGCGCCGAAAGACGGTGCACGTCGACGGCCGCAATGTCGAACTGTCCGTGCTGGAATTCCGATTGCTTCGATATCTCTTGCATCACGCCGGGCGCGTCGTCTTGCAAGGCGAGTTGATTGAGCACGTCTATGGCAGTGATCGCGAGCCGGAAAGCAATGCGATCGAAGCGCTCATCGTAAGGTTGCGCCGCAAGGTGGGCGTGGAACGCATAGCGACAAAGCGCGGTCATGGTTATGTCGTCGGTGAAGCCGCATGAGCCCGCGCTCAGTCAAACGCCGGCAGCTTATTTTTGCCGCAGCCACCATCCTCATCACCTTGCTCGCTGCGGGCGGCGCGCTCGTCCTGCTGTTCGAAAACCATCTTCTCAAGCGTGTCGAACAGGAACTCGACATGCGCTGGACGGAGTTGTCGAAGGCGGTCGCGGTCGACGGCAAGGGAACGCTCTTCATCCGGCACGAGCCTGCCGATCCGCGCTACGAAGTTCCGCTTGGGTCCGCCTATTGGCAGGTCAGCGAACACGGCAAGCCGATTCTTCGTTCGAAATCGCTCGCAGACAATGTCCTGTCGACGGAAAGCGTTTCCCTTGCCACGAAGCAGGCAGGCGCATTCGAGATCGACACGCCCTCAGACGGTGAACTTTATGTTGTCGAGCGCGAAGTTTCGATTGGAGAGGGTCCGGCGCTGCGGCGTTTCACCTTGACGGTCGCAACGGGTCATCTTGAAGTAAAGGAGTTTCGGCACGCATTTGCGCTTGATGTCGCCAAGGTTCTGGCGATCATCATGCTGATCCTTGTGGCCGGTGGTTGGCTGCAGTTGCGGTTCGGACTTGCGCCGCTGTTGGCATTGCGTGGCACGCTGGCGGATGTCAGGGAAGGCCGCTCTCAAAGGTTGACGGGCAAGTTTCCCGAAGAAGTGCAGCCGCTCGTTGACGATCTCAATACGCTCCTCAATCGGCAGGAAGGTCTCGTCAAGAAAGCGCGCAATCGCGCGGGATCGCTCGCGCATGGCCTCAAGACGCCTTTGACGGTTCTTTCGGGAGAAATTGCACGGCTGGAACGCGCGGGGCAGGCGGAAACCGCCAAAGTGTTAAAGGTTCAGTTCGATGCGATCCGCGGTCACGTCGAACGCGAACTTGCGCGCGCGCGGACCCATGGAGCGATTCCCTCCTATGGATTGAGAACATCGATATTGCCCATACTGCAGCGTCTGGTCGATCTCATGCGCCGCGCAGGCAATGGCCGGGACTTCGAATGGCGCATCGATGTCGACCCGACCGTCACCGCATCGATGGAAAGCGACGATTTCGCTGAAGTGATCGGCAATCTCCTCGACAATGCCAGAAAATGGGCGACGCACTCCGTCCACATTCGCATCGAAGATAACGACGGCAAGCGGTTTCTTTCCATTACCGACGACGGGCCGGGCGTACCCACCGTGTTCCAGCGCGACATCCTTCGCCCTGGCGTGCACTTCGGCAGGGATGGCGACGAATCGACTGGACTTGGCCTCGCCCTCGTTCGCGATACGCTTGCCGAATATGAAGTCGAGCCTCAGTTCGTCCGGACGCATCAATCGTTCAGCGTGCGCTTCCAGATCGGCGCCACGCCTTCGACTCCTTAGCCTGTCAAGCCTGTCATTCCCACGAGAGCATCGGGCGAGAAAGTGACGCCGGTTTTTCGCTAGACCGATGTGTCCGGCCGCCGGCTCAATTGAACCAGATAGCGAAGCCCAGAAAGTTGCCGCCGAACATGCGCTCCCATTGCGCGAAGGTGTTGCGCGACAGCGTTTCCCCGTCCTTGAGGTAGGGAACGGCGGCGGGGCCGGTGATCCATAGCACCAGATCGAACGTGCGCGGCTCCTCGAACACCTGTTTGAAATCGATGCCCTTGCTGAAGCGCCAGTGGCCGACGAGCACCTTGCCTTCGAGCGCCGCCTCGAATTGCGCGAGCGTCGCATGCCAGTTGGCGACAATCTCGTCGGTGACGCCTGCATTCGGGATGGCCGCATTTTTCTGCTTGGGCGAAGGGAGCCATTCGTCCTCGTCGTCCGTCTCCGCAAGAATGGCTTTCCAGTTTTCGCGCGAGAGCGAAACGACATCCAGCAGCAGCCGGCGCACGCGCTGCATTCGCTGGGGTTCGATCACGGGAAAGCGCACCATGTGGATGAAGGAGATCACATCGGCGATGGAACTTGCTTCCATGCCGGCGATATCGGCGTCGGGCCGCGCGAGATTGGCAAGGAGACTGCCCTCGACACGTGGAAAGAAGAAATGCGCCGTTGCGCCGAAGGCCTCGCTCCAGTCGTGCGCCAGAGCGAATTCGGCGAAGGCGGACAAGAGTTTCGCATAGCCGCGCAGCCAGATGACATCGGCGCGATCGAAGGCGACATTCCATGCTGGCGGCGTTTGTTCCGGTGAACCCTGCGCCTGCCTGCGGCCGGGCGGCAGCATGATGTTGCGCACGATGGCGCCGAGCGCTTCCTGCGGGGCGCCCTTGCCGTCGCCATCGACGTCGATGCGGATGGCGTTCAGGTCGAGACGAAGTTTGAACTCGCCCGCCGGCAATTGCGCGAGCGTTGTCTCGACATCGGCGAGGTCGGCCAGCAAGGTCGAATAAACCGCGCGCATCTTCGCGTAATCGATCGGCTGCGGATTGGGATTTTCCGGCACCGGGAATCGCAACACGGGTATCATCATGCCGCGCTCTTGCGGCGCGCGCAGACCATACCGATAGAGACTTTGGCCCAGTCTCTCGACGGCGCGCGCGAATTTCGCAAAGCCGAGGGCGGCGCGCGCTTCCGCATCGCTGGCGTTGCGTCCGGCAAGCGCTGCGAGCGCCTTCTCGCCTTCGCCCAATGTGCCGGCTTCCGCGTGGCGGCGCAGCGCGGCGGCGGATTCGCCAGACTGCGCGAAAGCCGGTTGTCCCGCGCCGAGCAGGAAAACGCCCAGCAGCGCCGCGGCAGCATTGGGAAAGATCCGGACGCTCATTACACTATCTCCTGCAAAAGCCCTCTCGCCCCCAAACCAAGCTGTACAATGCGGAGTTTTCGGGGCGCGAGGCGTTGGGTTTGCGCGTAGCTTTTCGCTACGAGCCGAAAAATCAAGCGAAAACAAAGCTGTATTGGGCTGATCGCGTCACATTGCTCTGCAATTGCGGAAACTGTGACTTACCAGCCCGAAAACTACGACTATAATCTCAAAGACACGAACGGCGGCAGGCGGCTAGATATAGCGGGTATGCTGGCTCTGCCGTTTGTGCATCTGTGCGTTCGCCTTCGGGCGCCTTCCTGGGGAGGGAGGAGACGCGACAGGAGGAGGGATCGTGGAAGCAGTCGAGGCCGGGGCGCGGGACGCCTCGCGCGAAAACAGTTTTCCGAAATTGCTGCGCACCAACGCGCGCATGCGCGGTGCGCGTCCGGCCATGCGCCACAAGGATCGCGGCATCTGGCGGACATGGACGTGGGCGGAAGCCTACGAGAATGTTCTGGCGCTCGCCCATGCCTTCGATGCGATGGGCGTGGGCCACGGCGACCGCGTCGCCATCGTCGGCGGCAACAGGCCGCTGATGTACTGGTCGATCTCGGCGGCGCAATTGCTGCGCGCCATTCCCGTTCCGGTCTATGCCGACGCGGCGCCGGACGAGATGGCGGCCGTCATTGAAGACGCGGAAGTGAAGATCGCCGCTGTCCAGGATCAGGAGCAGGTCGACAAATTCATCGGCGCGGCCGAGCGGCTCTCCTTCGTGAATTTCGTCTGCTACGACGAAGACCGCGGCCTTGAGGATTACGACCACGCGCGCCTCAAGCCGATGCATAAACTCATCGCGGATGCCAAAGCGCTGTTCGCGCGCGAGCCGGCCGAGCGTGCACGCATTGCTGCGAAGATCGAGGACGGGCAGGGCGGCGATACGTCGATCATGCTCTATACCTCCGGCACGACGGGCCGCTCCAAGGGCGTGATCCTCTCTTCGGAACGCAGCGTCGCCGCCGCGCGCGATACGGCGGCTTTCGACCGGCTCAACGATCACGACGAAGTGCTTGCCTATCTGCCGCTCGCCTGGGTCGGCGACCACTATCTGAATTATGCGCAGGCTATGGTGGCCGGCGTCTGCATGGCCTGCCCGGAAAGCCCCGACACCGTGCAGCAGGATCTGCGCGAGATCGGGCCGACGTTTTATTTCGCGCCGCCGCGCGTATTCGAAGGGCTGCTCACGCGGGTCATGATCCGCATGGAAGACGCCGGCAGCCTCAAACGGAAGATGTTCCATTATTTTCTTGGCGTCGCGCGGCAATGGGGCGAAAAGATCCTCAATCGCCAGAGCGTGCCGGTCACAGCGCGGCTCAAATATGCGCTCGGCGAAATGCTGGTCTATGGCCCGCTGAAGAACGTGCTGGGCTTCTCGCGCATTCGTGTCGCCTATACGGCGGGCGAGGCCATCGGCAACGATCTCTTCGCTTTCTATCGCTCGCTCGGCCTGAACCTGAAGCAGCTTTACGGCCAGACCGAAGCCTTTCTTTACGTGACGTGCCAGCCCGATGGCGCGGTGCGTTCCGATACGGTCGGGCCGCCGGCGCCGAACGTCACGATCAAGATCAACGAAGATGGCGAAGTGCTGTTCAAATCGCCGGGACAGTTCGTCGGCTATTACAAGGATCCGCAGAAGACGGCGGAAACCGTGACCTCAGACGGCTTCGTGCGTACGGGCGACGCCGGTATTTTCGACAAGGACGGGCAGCTGCGCATCATCGACCGCGCGAAGGATGTCGGCAAACTCCCGGACGGGCGTCTCTTCGCGCCCAAGTATATCGAAAACAAGCTGAAGTTCTTCCCCAACATCAAGGAAGCCGTGGCTTTCGGCGACGGGCGCGCATTTGCGACCGCGATGATCAATATCGACCTCACCGCGGTCGGCAACTGGGCGGAGCGCAACAATATCGTTTATTCCTCCTATCAGGAGCTCGCCTGTCATCCGCGTGTTAACGAAATGATCGCGAAGAACGTGGCCGAAGTGAACGCGGCGCTCGCGGCCGAGCCGATGATGGCGGGTGGCGTCATCAAGCGCTTTCTCATCCTGCACAAGGAACTCGATGCGGACGACGGCGAGTTGACGCGCACGCAGAAGGTTCGCCGCGGCTTCATCGCCGAGCGCTATGCGCCACTCGTGACAGCGCTCTACGATGGCTCGTCGGAAGCGGACATCTCCACCGAGGTGACATTCGAGGATGGCCGCCGGGGCACGATCAGCGCGCGCGTGAAGGTCAGCGACATGGACGGTGGCGCACCCGCATCGAAACAACTGGAGAGCGCTGCGTGAGCGATACGCCGCAAACGCTTCTCTCCGTCGAAAACGTCACGCTGAAATTCGGCGGCGTCACCGCGATCAGCGGCGTCTCCTTCGATATCCGCAAGGGCGAGATCCGCGCGATTATCGGCCCCAACGGCGCCGGCAAGACGTCGATGCTGAATTGCATCAACGGCTTCTATCACCCGCAAGAGGGACGCATCACCTACAAGGGCGAGACGCGCGAGCGCATGCGCCCGCATGTGGCCGCCAGCCAGGGCATCGCTCGCACGTTCCAGAACGTCGCGCTGTTTCGCGGCATGACGACGCTCGACAATATCATGACCGGCCGCACACTGAAGATGAAGGCCAATATCTTCTGGCAGATGCTGCGCATCGGCCCCGCGCTGAAGGACGAAATTCAGCATCGCGAATATTGCGAGGAGATCATCGACTTCCTCGAAATCGAGCACATCCGCAAGGTTCCGGTGGGACGGCTGCCCTATGGGCTGCAGAAGCGCGTCGAACTCGCGCGGGCGCTCGCCATGCAGCCCGACCTATTGCTTCTCGACGAGCCGATGGCCGGCATGAATCTCGAGGAGAAGCAGGACATGTGCCGCTTCATCCTCGACGTGAACAAGACCTATGGAACCACGATTGCCCTGATCGAACATGACATGGGTGTCGTCATGGACCTTTCGGATCGCGTCGTTGTTCTCGAATACGGGCGCAAGATCGCCGACGGCACGCCGGACGAAGTGAAAAGCGATCAGAAGGTCATCGACGCCTATCTCGGCGTGCCGCACTGACGGGGGAATGTGTTGCAGGAGCTTGGTTCATTCCTCGAAGTTCTCATTAGCGGCCTGCTCGCCGGGGTGCTCTATTCGCTTGTGGCGCTCGGCTTCGTGCTGATTTTCAAGGCGTCCGGCGTCTTCAATTTCGCGCAGGGCGCGATGGTGTTGCTGGCGGGACTTGCGCTGGTGCGTTGTCTCGACTTTCTCGTCGCAAGAGGCATGCCGTTCTGGGCTGCGGTCGCGCTCGGCATGATATTCGCCGCTGCCGTCATGGCGATCTGCGCCTTCATGGTCGAGCGCTACGTGCTGGGGCCGCTGGTCAACCAGAATGCGCTGACCATGTTCATGGCGACCATCGGCGCGACCTTCGTCATCGAGGGCGTTGCGCAGATGATCTTCGGATCGGATGTCTATCCGTTGCGCCTTTTCCCCACCGATGCGTGGATCGCCGGCGAGGGCGTCTTTCCCGGCGGCATTCTCATCAACAAGCTGGATGTGTGGGGCGGCGTCATCGCCGGCCTTCTCGTCGTTGCGCTTGCATTGTTCTTTCAGCACACCAAGACCGGCCGCGCCCTGCGCGCCGTCGCCGACGATCATGCAGCGGCGCAATCGGTCGGCATTCCCATAGCCTGGATCTGGTTCGTCGTCTGGCTGGTGGCGGGCCTCGTGGCGCTTGTTGCCGCCGCGATCTGGGGCACCAAACTGGGGGTGCAGTTCTCGATCACCTTCCTTGCTTTGAAGGCATTGCCGGTGCTCATCATCGGCGGTTTCACCTCGGTTCCGGGCGCCATCGTCGGCGGCCTCATCGTCGGCGCTGGCGAGAAACTCGCGGAAGTTTACCTGGGGCCGTTCATCGGCGGCGGCATCGAATACTGGTTCGCCTATGTCCTCGCGCTGGCCGTGCTGATGGTGCGGCCGCAGGGCCTTTACGGCGAAAAGATTATCGAACGCATCTGAGCGGGGAACGCGCGTGCTCTACAGGGAAACAGGCCAGTACAAGACAAGCTACGCCGCCGACTCCGTGATCTTTCCGATCCGGCAGGACCGGATCGGCGTCATGATCGTGCTCGCCATCGCCTTTGTGTTCATGCCCCTGATGATGGCGTTCAAGATACCGCCATTCCGCAACGACTATATTCTGCTCGCCATTCTGCTGCCGTTTCTCATCCTTTCGCTGGCGGCTATCGGCGCGAATATCCTCATCGGATATTGCGGGCAGATTTCGCTGGGTTCCGGCGCCTTCATGGCGATCGGCGCCTATATGGCCTACAAATTCGGCACGGGTATATCGGAGATCGGCCTGCCGCCGCTGCCGATCGTTGTTAGCATTCTCCTGGGCGGATTCTCCGCGGCCTTCGTCGGCATACTCTTCGGTCTGCCGTCGCTGCGCATCAAGGGGCTTTATCTCGCAGTCGCCACGCTTGCCGCGCAGTTCTTTTTCGACTGGGTTTTTCTGCGCGTGAAGTGGTTCACCAATTATGCGCCGTCGGGTTCGGTGTCAGCGCCGGAACTGAAATTTTTCGGCTACCTCGTCTCGACGCCCATCGAAAAATATCTGGTGGCGCTGATCTTCGTCACCATCTTCGCGCTGATCGCCAAGAACCTCGTGCGCGGCAATATCGGGCGTCAATGGATGGCGATCCGCGACATGGACATAGCCGCCGAACTCATGGGCATCCGGCCGCTGGTCGCCAAGCTCACGGCTTTCGCCGTGTCTTCCTTCATCATAGGCGTCGCCGGCGCGCTTTGGGCTTTCCTGCGTCTTGGCACATGGGAACCGCTGGCCTTCGACATCAACCGTTCGCTGGAACTATTGTTCATGGTGATCATTGGCGGTCTCGGTTCGATCCTCGGGTCTTTCCTCGGCGCTGCTTTCATCCTCATTCTTCCGATCCTGCTGATCGTCGTGCCTGCCGAGATCGGTCTGCCGATCACGACGGAAACGGTCAGCCATCTGCAATTCATCATCTTCGGCGCTATGATCTGCTTCCTGCTCATCAAGGAGCCCCTGGGCTTTGCGCGGTTGTGGCAGATCGGCAAGGAGAAGTTGAGAATGTGGCCGTTTCCGTATTGAATGGCTGCACTGAATATCGCACAGGCGGGCGAGGCGTCTGTGCGAAGGGAGACTACAGCTCGCATCCAGTGGCCGGCTTTTGCCGGGCAATTAATGAGGCATAGTCATCCTGTCGCGGGATGATGCAAAGTTGGAGGAGTAACATGACTCTCAAGACAGTTGGATTGGCGCTTGCCGCGCTGGGTGGAGCAGCGATGTTCGCGCCCGCAATGGCGCAAAACGAACAATATGTTCCCATTCTTTCCTATCGTACCGGCCCCTATGCCGTGAACGGCGCGCCCTATGCGGATGGCGTCAGCGACTACTACAATCTCGTCAATCTGCGCGATGGCGGCATCAATGGCGTAAAGTTGCAGATCGAGGAATGCGAAACCGGCTACGCCACCGACAAGGGTGTCGAATGCTACGAGCGCATGAAAGGCAAGGGGCCTACGGGCGCATCCTTCTTCAATCCTCTGTCGACCGGCATCACCTTCGCGCTGACCGACAAGACGTTGCAAGACAAGATACCCATCATCACCATGGGATACGGCCGCGCGGATTCGAAGAACGGCGCGGTCTTTGCATATAACTTCCCGCTTCTCGGCACTTACTGGTCGGCGGCCGACATCGCCATGCAGCACATTGCCAAGGAACTCGGCGGCGAAGGCAATCTCAAGGGCAAGAAGATCGCGCTCGTCTTTCACGACAGCCCCTATGGCAAGGAGCCGATCCCGACGCTCGAAGTGCTCGCGAAGAAGAACGGCTTCACCTTCATTCCGATTCCCGTGACGCATCCCGGCGTCGAGCAGAAGTCGCAATGGCTGCGCATACGGCAGGAACGGCCGGACTACGTACTGCTCTGGGGCTGGGGCGTGATGAACGGCACGTCGATCAACGAGGCCGCCTCGGTCGCTTATCCGCGCGACAAGATTATTGGCGTGTGGTGGTCGGGCGCCGAGCCCGATGTCGCGCCGGCGGGCGCCCAGGCGACGGGCTACAAGGCGCTCATGCTGCAGCATGGCGCAGGCGAGTTCGGCGTTCATGGCGCGATCAAGCAGCATGTGCCAAACCGTCTCGGCAAGGAAAACTTCGGGCAGGTGCTTTACAATCGCGGTGTCGTCAATGCGATGCTCGGTGTCGAAGCCATTCGCACCGCGCAGAAGCGCTTTGGCAACAAGCCGCTGACCGGCGAGCAGATTCGCTGGGGCCTCGAGAATCTCGATCTCTCGGCGGCTCGCCTGAAGGAACTTGGCTTCGAGGGCATGATGCGTCCGGTCAAGATTTCCTGCGGCGATCACGAAGGCGCACGCGACGGACGCGTGCAGCAGTGGGACGGCAAGAAGTGGAACATCATCTCCGACTGGTACACGGCCCGTCAGGATGTAACCGAACCGCTGGTGAAGGACATTTCGGCGAAATACGCCGCCGAAAAGAAGATCACGCCGCGCGATTGTTCCAAGGCGGATTGATTTGTTGCCGGAGCGGCTTCGGCCGCTCCGGCTCCTTCATGATAAGGCTGTCTCCCGGAGACTGACGTGACGACGCAAGCTGCCGACGCCCCGCCGATCCTCTCGGTCAACAATATCGAGGTGATCTACGATCACGTCATTCTCGTGCTGAAGGGCGTGTCGCTGACGGTTCCGCAGGGCGGCATCGTCGCCATTCTCGGCGCGAACGGCGCGGGCAAATCAACCACTCTGAAATCGATTTCCAACCTCGTGAAAAGCGAGCGCGGTGAACTTACAAAAGGCTCCATTGAATTTTCGGGCGAACGTGTCGATCATCTCATGGCGAGCGATCTTGTGCGCCGCGGCTGCATTCAGGTGATGGAGGGCCGGCATTGCTTCGGCCATCTCACCATCGAGGAAAATCTTCTGACCGGCGCCTTCACGCGCCGGGAGGGTCGCGCTGTCATCGCGCAGGAACTGGAAAAGATCTATCACTATTTCCCGCGCCTCAGGGAGCGACGCACATCGCTCGCGGGCTATACGTCCGGCGGCGAGCAACAGATGTGCGCCGTGGGCCGCGCGATGATGTCGAAGCCGCGCATGGTTCTGCTCGACGAGCCATCCATGGGTCTTGCGCCGCAGATCGTGGAGGAAATCTTTTCCATCGTTCGCGATCTCAACGAGAAGGAGAAGGTTTCTTTCCTGCTCGCCGAACAGAACACCAATATCGCGCTGCGTTATGCGCATTGGGGCTATATTCTCGAGAACGGCCGCATCGTTCTGGATGGCGATGCGGCATCCTTGCGCGACAACGAGGACGTCAAGGAATTTTATCTCGGCGTGGCCGGGGACAATCGCAAGAGTTTTCGCGATGTGAAGCATTACAAGCGGCGCAAGCGCTGGCTTGCCTAGCGCAACCGGCGCTCAAGTGCGAAGCGGTTGGGCGCGAAAAGTTGCGCCAGATGAAATTGGACGATCAGCTTTTGGGCGATCAAATGAATTCATTTGAGCGCCGCTGATCTGGGGCCCGGACATTTCTGCTGACGCGTGCTTCGCCCTCGCCTATAGTAGGCGCCGACGAAATCCGAAGGCCACACCCATGCATTTCGATAAACTCGAGGCCCGCGCGCCGGAACTGCGCGAACGCGCGCTGTTCAAGGATCTGCGCGCCATTCTGCGCGCCACAAGGCCGCGCGCATCGGCCTTACGCAAGCAGCTGCAGGGCATCAAGATCGAGGAGGTCAAGACGCGCGCCGATCTCGCGAAGATACCCGTTGTCCGCAAAAGCGATCTCGTACAATTGCAGGGCGACGATCCCCCATTTGGGGGGCTGACGGCTGCGAAGGCGAGCGGCATGCGGCGCCTGCTCGTATCGCCCGGTCCGATCTTCGAACCGGATGGTCACGGCAAGGACTGGTGGGGCGCAGCGCGCGCGCTTTATGCAGCGGGCGTCCGGCGCGGCGATATCCTGCTCAACACCTTCTCCTATCATCTGACGCCCGGCGGTCACATCATGGAGAGCGGCGCCACAGCGATCGGCTGCGCCGTCATTCCCGCCGGCCCCGGCAACACCGAACAGCAGATCGACGCGATCAGGCATTATCGCCCGCGCGCCTATTGCGGCACGCCCGATTTTCTCAAGATCATTCTGGACAAGGCCGCCGAACTCAAGCGCGACGTGAAATCCATCGAACGCGCTCTCGTTTCCGGCGCAGCCTTGCCCGCCTCGCTGCGGCAGGAACTCGAGAAGCGCGGCGTCGTCGTGCGCCAGTGCTATGCGACGGCCGAACTCGGCGTGATCGCCTATGAGACATCGACGCCGCGCGGCGCGCTCAACGAGGGGATGGTCGTCAACGAACACATCATCCTTGAAATCGTGCGGCCCGGAACCGGCGATCCCGTTCAACCCGGCGAAGTCGGCGAGGTCGTCGTCACGCGGCTCAACAAGGATTATCCGCTGTTGCGCCTTGCGACAGGAGACCTGTCGGCCCTGCTGCCGGGAAAGTCGCCATGCGGGCGCACGCACTTGCGCATCAGGGGCTGGATGGGGCGCGCCGACCAGACGACAAAGGTGAAGGGCATGTTCGTTCACCCCAGGCAGGTCGCAGATGTCGCGGCGCGTCACCCCGAGATCGGCCGCGCGCGACTCGTCGTGACGCGGCAGAAAGAACAGGACGCCATGACGCTGCATGTGGAATGCGCGGGAACCGGCGATGGCCTCGCCGCGGCGATCGCGGATACTTTGCAGAGCGTCACCAAGCTCAAGGGCGCTGTCGTCGTTGCAAAGCCGGGCAGTCTGCCGAACGACGGCAAGGTCATCGCAGACGAACGGCCAATATCCTGAAAGAACCGCCTGCGGCATAGTTGGTTGAACGTCGATATCGGAACGAACATGTCGGACAACGGCCATACTGCATTCGCGCTCACCGAGGAGCAGACCGCCATCTTCGACATGGCGCGCGCCTTCGCGGACGAACATATTGCGCCACACGCCATTCGCTGGGACGAAGAGAAGTATTTCCCCGTCGAGGTGTTTCGCGCCGCGGCAGGGCTTGGCATGGCGGGCATTTATGTGCGCGAGGATGTCGGCGGCAGCGGTCTTGGCCGTCTCGACGCCGCGCTGATCTTCGAGGCGCTGGCAACGGGCTGTCCCTGCACGTCGGCCTTCCTGTCGATTCACAACATGGTCGCCTGGATGATCGACACGTTCGGCAATGAAGCGCAGCGAAAGGGCTGGGTTCCCCGCCTCACCAGCGCCGAGATTATTGCGAGCTATTGCCTCACCGAGCCGGGCGCGGGATCGGATGCGGCGGCGCTTACAACCAGCGCGCGGCGGGATGGCAGCGATTACATTCTCAATGGTGTGAAGCAGTTCATCTCCGGGGCAGGCGCGAGCGACATCTATCTCGTCATGGCGCGCACCGGCGGGCCCGATGCCAACGGCATCTCATCCTTTCTCTTGGAGAAGGATACGGCGGGGCTTTCATTCGGCGCGAACGAAAGGAAGATGGGCTGGAATGCGCAGCCGACGCGCCAGGTCATCATGGAAAATGTGCGCGTGCCCGCCCGCAATCTCCTGGGGGACGAAGGGCAGGGATTCAAATTCGCCATGCAGGGCCTCGATGGCGGTCGGCTCAACATTGGGGCCTGTTCGCTCGGCGGCGCGCAAACGGCGCTCGACAAGGCCTGCGCCTATATGGGCGAACGCAAGGCCTTCGGCCGCCGGCTGGAAGAATTTCAGGCGCTGCAATTCAAGCTTGCGGATATGGAAACCGAACTTGAGACGGCGCGCACGATGCTGTGGCGCGCGGCTTCCATGCTCGACCGGAAAGATCATCGCGCCACGAAATTCTGCGCCATGGCGAAGCGTGTCTGCACGGACACAGGCTTCGATGTCGCCAATCAGGCGCTGCAACTACACGGCGGCTACGGTTATCTTGCCGATTACGGCATCGAGAAGATCGTGCGCGATCTGCGCGTGCACCAGATTCTCGAAGGCACCAACGAGATCATGCGCCTCATCGTGGCGCGCACCATGGTCGGCAACAAGAGATGAGCGATCTTGTCATCGCGCGGCAGGGTCGTCTCGGCCGCATCACGCTCAATCGACCGAAGGCGCTGAATGCGCTGACCTACGACATGGTCAGGCAGATGCATCCGGCGCTCAGCGCATTTGCCGCGGATGACTCCGTCAGCGCCGTCCTTGTCGATGGCGCGGGCGAGCGCGGACTTTGCGCCGGCGGCGACATACGCTCCATCTACGAGGCGGAGCTTGCAGGCAGCGATCTGCCCGCACGTTTCTGGCGCGACGAATATGTCATGAACGCCAGTATCGCCCGTTATCCCATGCCCTATATCGCTGTTATGGACGGCATCGTAATGGGCGGCGGCGTCGGCATATCGGCGCATGGATCGCATCGCATCGTCACGGAACGCTCGCGGATCGCGATGCCCGAAGTCGGCATCGGTTTCTCGCCGGATGTCGGCGGCACATGGCTTCTGGCGCATGCGCCGGGTGAACTTGGCGCATTTGCAGGACTGACGGCGACGCAGATGAATGCTGCCGATGCGATCGCCGCGGGATTTGCGGACGTGCATGTCGAGACATCGGGGATCGCCGCATTGATCGACGATCTCACTCAATGCGCAACGCGCTCCGAGATCGACGCTGCGATTTCATCGCGGTCCAGCGTGGCCGCACCCGGTCTCTTCGCTCATGCGCGTGGCTGGATCGATCACTGCTTCGCCTTCGACACCGTTGAGGAGATTGTCGCGGCGCTGGCTTCCCGTAGCGAGCCGGACGCGCAGAAGGCGCTTGCGGCCCTGCAGCGTCACTGTCCGAGATCGCTGAAGGTCGCGCTCGCCGCGATCCGCAAGGCGCGCAAGCTCCCTTCGCTCGAAGCCGCGTTGCAGATGGAATATCGTGTTTCACTTGCCTGCATCGCCGCGCCGGATATGGTCGAGGGTATCAGGGCTGTCGTCGTCGACAAGGATCAGAAACCGCGCTGGTCGCCAGCTACGATCGACGAAGTTACGCCGCAGATGGTCGAAAGTTATTTCGCGCCGCGCGCCGGCGACGTCATCGACTTTACACAGTGACGAAACGGAGTGAGGGCATGGCCACCGTTGCATTCATAGGTCTGGGCAATATGGGCGCGCCGATGGTCGCCAATCTCGTCAAGGCCGGACACGAGGTAAAGGCGTTCGATCTCAGCGCCGCTGCGTGTGAAGCCGGGCGCAAGGCAGGCGCCGAGATTGCATCCGGCGCGGGCGTTGCCGCACAGGGCGCGGATTGCATCGTTACGATGTTGCCGGCAGGCAAGCATGTGCTCGGCGTCTATGGCGATGCCGATGGCGTGATGAAACATGCACCCAAAGGCGCGCTCTTCATCGATTGCTCGACCATCGATGTCGACAGCGCACGCAAGGCGCACCAGATCGCGGAAACTGCCGGCATGCTGTCGCTGGACTCGCCTGTTTCAGGCGGAGTCGTCGGCGCCACGGCGGGGACGCTCACGTTCATGGTCGGTGGAACGGACACAGCCTTCGCGCGCGGACAGGAATTTCTGAAAGTCATGGGCGCCCGCATGGTTCATTGCGGCGCGGCGGGCGCGGGACAAGCAGCGAAAATCTGCAACAACATGATATTGGGCATATCCATGACGGCGGTGTGCGAAGGCATCGTGCTCGCGGAGAAGCTGGGACTTTCACACAAGGCGCTGTTCGACGTGGTCTCGACATCCTCCGGTTCATGCTGGTCGATCACGAAGAATTCGCCGATGCCTGATATGGTCGACGGCGCTGCCTCGAACAACAATTTCCGGCCCGGCTTTACCGCCGACCTCATGCTGAAGGATTTGACGCTCGCCATCGAGGCTGCGAAATCTTCAGGCGCTGCCTGCGAACTCGGCGATCATGCGCGGCGGCTTTACGAAGCACTTGCGGCTGCGGGCCAGGGCGGGCTCGACTTTTCCGCCATGGTGCAGGATGTGCGCAAACGTTCGGAGTAGAAGATGACGAAGACGCTGGCTGCAAGCTATGAAACCCTTCTCGTCGAGAAACGCGGCAAGGTCGCGCTCGTCACGCTCAACCGTCCGCAAGCGCTGAATGCGCTCAACCAGCAGGTCGGCCTCGATCTGATCTCCGCCTTCGAAGCTTTCGATGAAGATCCCGATATCGGCGCCATCGTGCTGACCGGCTCGGAGAAAGCTTTTGCCGCGGGCGCCGACATCAAGGAAATGCAGAATGTCGATTACGCCACGGCTTTCGGCAGGGATCTCTTTGCCAACTGGGAAGCGCTGACGCGAATTCGCAAGCCGATCATCGCCGCTGTATCAGGCTTTGCGCTTGGCGGTGGCTGCGAACTCGCCATGCTCTGCGACATGATCATCGCCGCCGAGAATGCGAAATTCGGCCAGCCCGAAATCAAGCTCGGCGTCATACCGGGCATGGGCGGCACGCAGCGCTTTACGAGGGCTGTCGGTAAGGCCAAGGCTATGGACATGTGCCTGACCGGCCGCATGATGGACGTGCAGGAAGCCGAGCGTTCAGGCCTCGTCGCGCGCATCGTCCCCACAGACAAGTTGATCGATGAAGCGGTCGCGGTCGCCGCGACGATTGCCTCCATGTCGATGCCGTCGGTCATGATGGCGAAGGAAGCGATCAATCGCTCGTTCGAAGTGCCGCTGTCGGAAGGCCTGCGCTTCGAACGCCGCGTCTTTCATTCGACTTTCGCGACGCACGACCAGAAGGAAGGCATGACGGCCTTCGTGGAAAAGCGGAAGGCGGATTTCAAGAACCGATAACCGGCGACGAAGTCTTTCGATATTGCAGATAGCGCCGCGCGATTTCAGTAGCGATCAGCGGCGTCGAGTCGATCGGCGTGTAGCGCCAGCGCTCGAAGTGACCTTCCCAACGGCGGATGGCATGGCGCGCGGTCAACTGTCCGATCAGATGCATGAATTTTCCGGCATGGCCGCTCGGCTCGTAAAGATGCACGGGCATGCCTGTCGACACGGCTTCGCTCAACATGTTGACGCTGTCGGCGGTGACGACGAACATGTCCGCGAGAGCCAGCATCGAGACATAGGGATTGGCGCCGCTGCCGTCGTAAATGAACGCCTTGTTTTCGCCGGCGCCGGTTTCGGCAATCACGGTGCGGACGCGTGCGACGAGTTCGGGCGGCGTGCGCCGTGAAGGCGACACCATCAGGCTCGCCTGTGTGCGCAGCGCCGTGCGCGCAATGGCGGCAATGGCTTCGATATCTTTTGTTTCGTAATGATAGGAGGCGCTCGCGCCCCCGAGCAGCAGGGCGATGCGCGGCGTCGCGAGCGCGGCTATCCGTGGATCCGGCCTATCGCGCGCTTCCGCGAGCGCAACCGCATCTCGTGGATGCGGCGTTGTCAGAAAGCTGATGACATTCTTGGCTCGATAGTCGTCATGCTCGGGCAGTGCGATGAGATCGAACAGATCATGCGACGTGCGGGGATCGCCGAGATAGACGCAAAACGTGCCGGGCGAGCGCTTCTTCAGCGTGCGCAGATAGGGCACGGTCTCCCGCCCCGAAGCCAAAGCGATATTTGGCCAGGGCTTGCGCAGGGCCGCGCCGGGTGTGTCGCGAAGATCGCGAAAGTCGGGCGGCCCCGAAGGCGCGAACAGGCGGAACATGGCGCCAGGACGCACCGGCCTGATATCCGGCGATATGCCAAGCGCGCGCGCGACAGCCTCGCATTGCATGGCGTGTCCGAGCTTGTTCGAAGCCAGGATCGTCAACGTCGTTTCGGGCGGGAGCAGGCTCATCCGCAATTTGCGCCCAGTCTCGGCATGTGCCGATCTCTGGCAAAGACCGGCTGCAAAAGCAACCATGGCTGCTACAATAGGCAAATTGCAAGGGGCAAAGGGAGGCCGGATTGCGGCTGACGCGGCGCAAATTTCTGCAGGCGACAAGCGCGAGCGTGGTTTTCGCGCCTTATCTGTCGCGGGCCGCCGACAGGCCGCTCATCACACATGGTGTGCAGTCCGGCGATGTCTCGCCCGATGGCGCGGTGATCTGGTCGCGGTGCGACCGTCCCTCTGTGATGCAGGTGGAATGGTCGACGGTCGAAAGTTTCAAGGAGATTGGCGGTGGCGCACGCATCGCGGCAGGCGCCGGCAGCGACTTCACCGCGAAAGCTCTCATTCCAAATCTTCCTGCCGATCAGCAGATTTTCTATCGCCTGCGCTTTTTGAACGAAGCCGAGCCGAATATCGCAAGCGAATTTGTAACGGGACTTCTACGCACGCCCCCTGCACGCCGCCGCAATATCCGCTTCGTCTGGTCCGGCGATACCGCAGGGCAGGGCTGGGGCATCGATCTCGAGCGCGGCGGCATGCGCGGCTACGAGATCATGCGCCGCAATCGGCCGGACTTCTTCATCCACTCCGGCGACACCGTCTATGCCGACAACGCCATATTATCAGAGCAGAAAATGCCTGGCGGCGGCACATGGAAGAATGTCGTTCTCGAAGAAAAGCTGAAAGCAGCGGAAACGCTGGCGGAATTTCGCGCGGCCTTCAAATACAATCTGATGGATCGCAATGTCCTCGCCTTTAACGCCGAGGTATCCGGTTATTATCAATGGGACGATCACGAAGTCACCGACAACTGGTGGCCCGGTCAACCGCTTGACCTGCCTGATCATCGCGCCAAGAAATACACCGAGACGAACATGCGCGCGCTGAGCGAACGCGCCAATCGCGCCTTTCACGAATTCCTGCCGATCCGCAGCATTGCAGGCGATTCTGCGCGCATCTACCGCAAGATTTCCTATGGGCCTTCGCTTGATCTATTCTTTCTGGACATGCGCAGCTATCGCGCGGCGAATAACGACAACAGGCAACCGGTATACGGACCGGACGCCCAGTGCCTCGGTCCGCAGCAGATCGAATGGCTGAAGCGCGAGTTGAAAGCATCCAAAGCGACTTGGAAAATCATCGCCGCCGACCAGCCCATCGCGCTCTATGTCGCCGACGACTGGCGCAAGCAATCAGGCAGCGAAGCCATCGCGCAGAACGATCATGGCGCGCCTCTGGGACGCGAGTTGGAGATTGCCGATATTCTCGCTTTCATGAAGCGCGAGAAAATTTTCAACGCGGTGTGGCTCACCGCGGATGTGCATTACACGGCCGCGCATTTTTACAATCCGGACAAGGCAGCGTTTCAGGATTTCGAGCCGTTCTGGGAATTCGTGTCGGGGCCGATCCACGCCGGCACTTTTGGGCCCAATCCGCTCGATGGCACATTCGGTCCGGAGTTGAAATTCATCAAGGCGCCAGCGAAGGAGCAGGGCGTCAATCTTCCGCCAAGCGCAGGCCTGCAGTTCTTCGGCCTTGTCGAAATCGATGGCCGCAACGAGGCGATGACCGTCACGCTGAAGGACGTGAACGACGCAGCTTTGTGGTCGGTGGTGCTTGAACCGCGGCGGCCGGGCTGATGTGCGGGCGTTCACGCGGAAAATCGCGGGAACTTGCATCGCTTGTCGCGATGTGGCGAGCATTTGCGGCGACCCTTGCGATGATGTGCGCGTTCGTAAGCGGCGCTCACGCTTTCGAGCTCCTGCTTCACAACGGCAATATCGTTACGCTCGATCCCGCGCGGCCGGGCGTCGAAGCCGTCGCCATTTCGGGCGATCGCATCGTCGAAGCAGGAGACAGCGCGGCGCTGCTCGCGAAGGCGCTGCCCTCGACGCAAAAAATAGATCTTGGGGGGCGCAGCGTCATTCCCGGCCTCATCGACAGCCATATTCACGCGATACGCGCGGGGCTCACTTATGCCGAGGAAGTCAGCTGGATCGATATACCGGATCTCAAGTCTGCACTCGCACTGATTTCCGAAAAGGCGAGGCAGTCAGCAGATACGATAATCGTCGTCGCCGGCGGCTGGAATGTGCAGCAATTTGCCGAACAGCGCGCGCCGACCTTGCAGGAGCTTGAAGCGGCGGCGCCGGGCCGCGCGATCTATCTGCAATGGTCCTATCGCTCAGTATTGATCACGCAACCCGCTCTTGAACGGCTCGGCATCTCGCAGGAGCGCGATCTTCCCCAAGGCGCGCGTTTCGAGACGGATGCGCAGGGACGACGCACAGGCTGGATCGCCGGCGATCCGCCGGCCATCATTGCCCTGTTCGAACGCCTGCCGCGTTTCGACAAGGCGCGGCATATCGAAGGCACGCAGCGGTTCTTTGCAAAGCTCAATTCGTTCGGGATCACGGGCGTCATCGATCCAGGTGGTCATAATCTGCGCCTTGCCGAATATGATGCTCTCTTTGAAATGGCCGAGCGCGATCTCCTGACGTTGCGCGTTGCGTTCAGCCTGTTCGCTCCGCGCCGCGGTTCGGAGCGCGCGGATTTCGCGAGGCTCGTGCCCGAGATGCGCGCCCGCGCGAAACCGCCGATGCTACAGTTCAACGGCATCGGCGAAAACGTTACCTGGGGCTTCTACAACAACGATACGCCGGGCGCGGAGGATATCGCGGCGTTCGAGGATGTCGCCGAATGGGCCGCGCGGTCGGGTCTGCGCCTCACCATCCACTGGAACAATTCGAAGTCCGCGCCTGTTCTCTTCGACAGTTTCGCGCGCGTCGCGCAGCGCGCGCCCTACCGTCATCTGCGCTGGTCCATCGCGCATCTGCACGATGCGACGCCGGCCATCGTGCAACGCCTCAGCGAACATGGCCTTGGCTGGCATGCGCAGAACGCGGGCTATTTTGCCGCGCCCTCCTGGTTGCGCGAGCGTGGCGACGCCATCCGCGCCATGCCGCCGCTCGGCTCAGCCTTGCGCGCGGGTGTGCAGGTCGGCGGCGGCACGGATGCGCATCGCGTGATGAGCTTCAATCCGTTTCTGTCGCTGCGCTGGATGATCGACGGCGTCACGGCAGGCGGTCTTGCAACGCGGGGCGAGGGGGAGTTGCTGTCCCGCGAAGACGCGTTGCGCGTCTATACGCAGGGCAGCGCATGGTTCACCGGCGACGATCACCAGCGCGGACGTATCGCTCCCGGTTATCTCGCCGACCTTGCCGTGCTCGACCGGGATTATCTTGCTGTTCCGCTTGCCGAATTTGCCCGCATGCGCTCGGAACTGACGGTCGTCGGCGGGCGGATCGCACATCGCGGCCCGGCGTTCCCGCCGCAGACCCCGTAATCCCGTGGATTGCAATCTGATATGGCTTTGAGGCATCCTGCCGGAAAAGGGAGAGAGACCATGCGTCGTCTGGTTCCATGTCTCGCTGTTCTGGCGATCGCCGCCCTGGCGGCAGGGCCGGCGCTGGCCGGCGGCTCGGATATCGAAGGCAGCGAGGAAGACAAGGAACTTGGCGCGCCCTATTTCGGGGAGGCCAAGGACATCCGCGGGCTGAAGCCGCTGGAAGGCGTACGCATTTCGGCGCAGCGCAAGGGCAATCCGCTGCCCGTCCTTGCCTCGACAGATGCCGAGGGGCGCTTCCGCATTCCCGGCTTCGGCAAGGAGGTCAATTCGGACGACGTCACGATCACCTGCGCAAAGAGCGGGTGGAAGGTTGTCGAAACGGAGCGCCGCAAGCTGGCCAAGGACTTCGATTCACCCGTCGAGATCGAATGCCTGCTGGAAAAAAATTAGGTCATCTTCCGGACAATTTGCCCCTGCTTATGCAGCCGCGCCCGATTGCAGCGCGGCAAACACGGCGCTAAGCCTCGCGCGCATCGGGCAGCCAGCCGATTGCAGGCAATATCCGGAACTGACGAATGGACATCGCGACGAAGGACTCCGGCGGCAGCGCTGCTCTGCCCTATTTTCTGGGCTGGATATCCTTGCCGCTGTTCGCGCTCGCCGTCTGGTACGGCGGCGTTTGGGTCATCGCCGGTCCTATCCTCTTTTACACGATACCTGTCGTGCTCGACGCCGTGAGCGAGCGCGATGCTGAAAGCGGCGCGCGGAGCCGCGAGGAATTCGGGCCGGAGATCGACCGGTTTCGCGTGGTGCTGTTGCTCTGGCCCTTCGTGCAGTTGGCGATGCTGGTTTTCGCTCTCTATGTCACCTGTGTCCTGCGCCGGCATTCCCTGCTTGAAATCGTGGCGCTATATTTTTTTGCCGGGCAGATCACCAGCACGATCGGCATCGTCTATGCGCATGAATTGATGCATGGGCGCAGCCGCCTGCAGATCTTTCTCGCGGATGTGCTGATGGCCATGGCGCTCTATGCGCATTTCCGCACCGAACATCTCTTCGTGCATCATCGGTATGTCGGCACGCCACGCGATACGGTGACGGCGCGGTTCGGCGAAAGTCTCTATGGCTTCTACGCGCGCGTTTTGCCCGGCAGTCTCGTTTCCGCCTGGAGGATCGAAGCGGCGCGGTTGCAGCAGCGCGGCTTTCCGGTCTGGCATTATGCAAATCCGTTTTGGCGCTATGCCGGGCTGGAGATCGCTTTCCTGGCGCTTGCCGCAACCGTGGGCGGCTGGCTTGGTGTTGTATTGTGGATCTATCAGGCGCTGGTGGCGCTCCTCATTCTCGAAGCGGTCAATTACATCGAGCATTACGGCCTGATGCGCCGGGAGATTGAGCCGGGCCGTTACGAGCCGCTCGCTTTGCACCATTCCTGGAACTCAAGCCACAAATTCACGAGCTATCTGCTCATCAATCTGACCCGTCATCCCGACCACCATTACCGGCCGGATTATCCCTATCAGCTTCTTTCGTCCTATCGGACGGCGAGCGCGCCGCAGATGCCATATTCCTATCCTGTCATGCTGGCTTGCGCCTTCGCGCCGCCGGTGTGGCGCAAGATGATGCATCCGCGCATCAGGAAATGGCGCGAGCGTTACGGCTATGCGAGCGGCGGTTGAACCGGTCGGCATTGCCCAATCTCCTGTTGACAATCCTTGCATCGAAGGGCTGACTTCCCCGACAATTGTTCCACCACCGCAAGAAGTGGAAACAGCCATGACGGAAACGCGTTCTGCCAAACCGGCGCCTCTCGTCGAGGGATGGTCGAGAGAGGGATTTCTGGGCGAGCGCGCCGGCGTCATCCGCTCCAGCTATACGCCCGATTATATCAGCGTCAGCGGTCCGCATGCGCCGCGCCGGTTGAATATCGGCGATGTCGTATGCGCGGATAAAAGCGATCCGGGCGCACTTGCGACGCCATTCGCCACGGCGCGTTCCGGTCTGGCGCTCAGCGTTTCCCGACGCTGCCAAGCGATGACTTATGTGATGCGCAACGTCGAAGCCGACGAGTTGCACTTCGTTCAATCCGGCGAACTCGATTTCCATACGGACTATGGCTTCATCGCCGGGCTGCCAGGCGATTTCGTCTATATCCCGCGCAGCGTCGCCTATCGCGTGACGCCGAAATCGACTTCGTCATTGTCGCTTGTCGTCGAAAGTCCGGGTGCGCTGCGTTTCGATACGCCGGCTCCGGCGGGCATGATCCACTTTGGGGAACATGTCGTTCGCGCCAGACCCGAAACGAATGGCGCCCCTGATGGCCCGACCACGCTGCTGCTGAAATGCGAAGATGGAATTACGCGCTTCGAGAAAGGCTTCGATCCCCTGTTCGCTGAGCGCCAGCTCGCGGCTTCCTCGCCGGTCTGGAAACTGAACCTCAGGCACATTCAGCCTGTCGTCTATTGGCCGCATGGCGGTCCGCCTTCGCATTTTCTGGCGTCACCGAACAACGAACTGTTGCTCTATACGCTCAGCGCGCGTCCCGGAAATCGTCCGCCGATCCACGTCAATGCGGATTACGACGAGATGATCTTCTATTTCGCAGGCCCCGACCCATGGGGGCACGTTTCGGAGCCCGGCACATTTACCTGGGTTCCCAAAGGCGTCACCCATCAGGGGCCGCCGGAAAATGCGGCCATCGGCTATTCCGCGTGGCTGCTGGAGTCGCGCACGACCTTGCGGCTTACACCTCAAGGTCTCGCCGCTTCGCAGCCCATGGAAACCGGATTGTACGGCGTGAAGCGCGACAGCGCGGATTAGCCTTCGTTCGACGTGCGGAATTTCGGCAGAAACATGCCGGTGGATTTACGATACACCGCGTAGTCGGATGCGAGCGGCGACGTTGCGAAATTCTTCTCTTCCTGCCGCGCCGCCAGCGCCAGCATCGCCACGAGAACCAGCGAGAGCGCGATCGTCGTCCAGTGTCCGGCAGCAAGGCTCGCGCCGAACCAGAACATGAAATAGGCGAGATAGAAGGGGTGGCGGATATGGCGAAAGATGCCGCTGCGCAGCACCCTTTGCGGCTGTCCCGGTTCGAACACGATGTTCAGCTTCGTCTTGCGGCTTGAATGAAGCGACCAGCCGAACAGAAACTGCGAGGCGAAGAAGGCGATCAACGCCGCGCCAAGCAGCGCGAGCGGTTTCGCCGATACCAGCATCTGCCAGATAAAACTGGCGAACTGGCATATGGCGAGCGCAAGCGTCGTCACCAGTTGCGGCGTTGCCTTCGTGATCCGAAAGTGACGCGCTATCGCCACCGCCGCGAACAGGAACATCAGGCTGCCGATGGCGAGGACGAAGGTCTGCACGGGATATCCGCAAGGGTTGCGAATCCAGCGGATTCGCAGGTTGCACAAGCTATTCCATCTTGCTTTTCAGTTCGCAAAACGCGAACGCGCGCCCCTTTCGGAACGCGCGCCAGATTTCTGTCCCGGCATGTCTCAGACGAAGGCGACCTTGAGAATTTCGTAGCTCTTGCCGCCGCCGGGCGTATTCACCTCGACGCTGTCGCCCTTCTTCTTGCCGATGAGCGCGCGCGCGATGGGCGAGGTGATCGACACCTTGCCGCTCTTCACGTCCGCCTCGTTCTCGCCGACGATCTGGTATTTCTTCTTCTCTTCCGTGTCCTCGTCGATGAGCGTTACGGTGGCGCCGAACTTGATCGTGTCGCCGCCGAGCTTGGACACGTCGATCACTTCGGCGCGCGAAATCTTGTCCTCGAGTTCGGCGATGCGCCCCTCGTTATGGCTCTGGGCCTCCTTGGCCGCATGATATTCGGCGTTTTCGGAGAGGTCGCCGAGAGCGCGCGCCTCGGATATGGCCGTGATGATGCGCGGACGCTCCACTTGCTGGCGATGCTTCAGCTCGGCTTCCATTGCCGCGTAGCCTGCTCCGGTCATCGGAACCTTGTCCATATCCGCCTCTTTCGCTCTTCCCTGCGCAACGGCGAATCGTCCGCCGCTGCGCGACCATGCCGGACGCAAAGTCGCCGGCTCCCGCCGCTCACAAAGAAGCGGACAAACTCCAATAATTTACGGCCGCGGCGCTTGTTCCCAAGGCCGCGCCCGGTCGCATGTCGTTTTGGCTAGGCGGCCAGAGCGGCCCCCTCGGGACGCATGGAAAGCCACTGGAGGCCGTCCGTCAATCCCGACGAGGGGAGATAGTGACGCCCGGAATAAACGCAAGCTAGGCCGCAAAATAATCCTGAAGGGCCTTTACCTCCATGTCGCCGGCGCGATAGGCGCGAATCCCCTGCGCCGCCGCGATGGAGCCCGCCAGGGTCGTGTAATAGGGCACCTTGTGGAGCAGGGCGGCCCGGCGCAGGGACATGGAGTCGGCAAGCGCCTGCGCTCCCTCAGTCGTGTTGAAGACGAGCTGGATCTGCCCATTCTTGATCGCGTCGACGACGTGCGGGCGGCCCTCCGACACCTTGTTGATGCGCTTGGCCGGCACGCCGTGGCTTTCGAAAAAGCGGGCGGAGCCGCCGGTCGCCACGATATTGAAGCCGTTGTCGACAAGCATCCTGCAGGTTTCGAGAACCCGCGGCTTGTCGTCGTCGCGGATCGACACGAAGACCGTGCCGCCTGTGGGCACCTTGGTGCCGCCGCCAAGCTGGCTCTTGGCGAAGGCGATATCGAAATTCCGGTCGAGGCCGATGACTTCGCCCGTCGAGCGCATTTCCGGGCCAAGCACGGTGTCGACGCCGGGGAAACGCGCAAAGGGGAAGACGGCTTCCTTCACGCCGACATGGGCGAGAACGATTGGCTTGAGGCCGAAGGAGGCCAGCGTCTCGCCGGCCATGATGCGCGCCGCGATCTTGGCGATCGGCACGCCGATGACCTTGGCGACGAAGGGCACCGTGCGCGAGGCGCGCGGGTTCACTTCGAGCACGTAGATCTCGCCGTCCTTCAGCGCGTATTGCACGTTCATCAACCCGCCGACATTGAGCGCCAGCGCCATCTTCTTCGTCTGCTCCTCGAGTTTGGCGAGAGTCTCGGGCCGCAGGGAGCGCGGCGGCAGCGAGCAGGCGCTGTCGCCGGAGTGAATGCCGGCTTCCTCGATATGCTCCATGATCCCTGCGATATAGGCGTCCTTGCCGTCGCAGAGGCAATCGACATCGACCTCAACCGCGTCCGACAGATAGCGGTCGAACAGCAGCGGATTCTTTCCAAGCACCGTGTTGATCTGGCCGGTCTTGTCGTTGGGGTAGCGCGCCTTGACGTCGGCGGGGATCAGCGAAGGCAGGGTGCCGAGCAGGTAATCCTGAAACGCCGCATCGTCGCGGATGATCGCCATGGCGCGTCCGCCCAGCACGTAGGAGGGGCGCACGACGAGCGGCAGGCCGAGTTCGGCCGCTACGAGCCGCGACTGCTCAACGGAATAGGCGATGCCGTTCTTCGGCTGCTTCAGGCCGAGCCTGTCGAGCAGGCGCTTGAAGCGGTCGCGGTCTTCGGCGAGGTCGATGGAATCGACGGACGTGCCGAGAATGGGAATGCCGTTCTGCTCGAGCGCATCGGCAAGCTTCAGGGGCGTCTGTCCGCCGAACTGCACGATGACGCCTTTCAGCGTTCCGTTCTCCTGTTCCTTGGCGAGGATTTCGAGAACGTCTTCGGCAGTCAGCGGCTCGAAATAGAGGCGATCCGACGTGTCGTAATCCGTCGACACCGTCTCGGGATTGCAGTTGATCATGATTGTTTCGTAGCCCGCTTCCGTCAGCGCGAAACAGGCATGGACGCAGCAATAGTCGAATTCGATGCCTTGGCCGATACGGTTCGGGCCGCCGCCGAGAATGACGATCTTCTGCTGATCCGACGGATGCGCCTCGCATTGCAGCGCGCCAGCGAAGGGCGTCTCGTAGGTCGAATACATATAGGCTGTGGGCGACGCGAATTCGGCGGCGCAGGTATCGATGCGCTTGTAGACCGGGCGTACGCCAAGGCGGTGGCGCAGCGCGCGCACGTCTTCGTCGGCAAGGCCGGTGAGCGATGCGAGGCGCGTATCGGAAAAGCCGGCAGCCTTGAGCATGCGAAGATTGTCGGCGTCCTGCGGCAAGCCAAATGTGCGCACCTTGTTTTCGAGTGCGACAATCTCGGCGAGACGTTCGATGAACCAGCGTTCGATCTTGCAGGCTTCGTAGATCGATTCCACGCTCATGCCCATGCGCAGGGCCTGAGCAACAACGAGCAGGCGATCCGGTGTCGGCGTGCCGAGCGCGGAGCGCAGCACGTTCATGTCGTCGCCTTGACCCAGCCCTTCGATGTCGATTTCGTCGATACCGGAAAGGCCCGTTTCCAGCGAGCGCAGGGCTTTCTGCAGCGACTCCGCAAAGGTGCGGCCGATGGCCATGGCTTCGCCGACCGATTTCATCGCCGTCGTCAGAATGGGTTCCGCGCCCGGGAATTTCTCGAAGGCGAAGCGCGGAATCTTCGTGACGACATAATCGATCGTCGGCTCGAAGGATGCCGGCGTTGCGCCGCCGGTGATGTCGTTGGCGATCTCGTCGAGCGTGTAGCCGACGGCGAGTTTGGCCGCGACTTTCGCAATCGGAAAGCCCGTCGCTTTCGACGCCAGCGCGGACGAACGCGACACGCGCGGATTCATCTCGATCACGATCATGCGCCCGTTCTCGGGATTGATCGCGAACTGCACGTTGGAGCCGCCGGTTTCGACGCCGATCTCGCGCAGCACCGCAAGCGAGGCGTCGCGCATGATCTGGTATTCTTTATCTGTCAGCGTCAGCGCCGGCGCCACGGTGATGGAATCGCCGGTGTGCACGCCCATTGGATCGACGTTCTCGATGGAGCAGACGATGATGCAATTGTCCGCCTTGTCGCGGACCACTTCCATCTCGTATTCTTTCCAGCCCAGAACGCTTTCCTCGATCAGGACTTCGGTCGTCGGCGAGGCATCGAGACCACGCTCGATGATCTCAAGGTATTCGGTCTTGTTGTAGGCGATGCCGCCGCCGGTGCCGCCCATGGTGAAGGACGGACGGATGATGGCCGGCAGGCCGATGACATCGAGCGATTCCAGCGCTTCCTGAAGGCCTTTCGAAATATAGCGGCGCTTGCGTTCGGGTTCGCGCGCGTCCCACTCGCGCTGGAAGGCTTCGATCGCCTTCTGGCGCTCGGTTGCGTCGGCGTGCGCTTCCGCAATCGTCTTGCGGCGCGCCTGCATGTCGTCCTTGTCGGCCTTCTTCAGGTCCGAGGCGTTGGCCAGACGCGAATTCGGCGTATCGAGTCCGATGCGCGTCATCGCCTCGCGGAAGAGCTGGCGGTCTTCGGCCATGTCGATGGCGGCGGCTTTGGCGCCGATCATCTCGACATCGAATTTTTCGAGCACGCCCATGCGCTCGAGCGACAGCGCGCAGTTGAGCGCGGTCTGGCCGCCCATGGTCGGCAGCAGCGCAAAGCCCTTCGAGCGGTCGCCGCGTTCGGCCTCGATGATCTTGGCGACGATTTCCGGGGTGATCGGCTCGACATAGGTGCGATCGGCCATGTCCGGATCGGTCATGATCGTCGCCGGGTTCGAATTGACGAGGACGATACGATAGCCTTCTTCGCGCAAGGCCTTGCACGCCTGTGTCCCCGAATAATCGAATTCGCAAGCCTGGCCGATGATGATCGGGCCCGCGCCGATGATCAGGATGGTTTCGATATCTGTCCGTTTCGGCATGATCGTCCGTCTGCTTTCCCGCCTTGAGGCGGTCGCTGCGCGCACAAAAAAAGGCCGCGAGGCCAGTCATTTGGCCGGAGCGCGTCCTAAAGCCCGTCGAAAGACGGGCACCTTTCGACGCTCTGTGCGAAAACCCGAATGGGCGGAAAACCCGTTTTGGGGCATTCGAGCGGCAGCGTCCGGCTCGAAAGTTGCGCCTGATTAGACGAGAATCTACGGGCTGTGAACCCCCGGCGGCGCGCCGTCCCCAATCCGGGCATTCCGGATGGTTGGAATGTGCTTTTCGCACGGGAATCGCTAGGTTAGGTCCACGTGCGGAATTCCGGAGGGAGCAGATGATGAAAAGCATTCTCACGGCGGCCATTCTGGCCACAGTGGCGGGCTGGACGACTGCGGGCGCTCTCGCCCAGCAAGCCACGGGCAAGGTCAATGTCATCACCTCCTTCGCCAAGGACGTGACGGATCCCTTCAAGCGCGCCTTCGAGAAGAAATATCCGGGCGTCACCATCGACATGCAGAACCGCAACACCAATGCGGGCGTTCGCATCGTTCAGGAGACGAAAGGGAATAACCAGACCGACATTTTCTGGGCCTCCGCCCCCGACGCTTTCGAAGTGCTGAAGACGGCAGGCCTGCTGGAAGCCTTCAAACCGGCTGCGCCCGGCGTTGCGCCCAAGATCGGCCCCTACGACGTCAACGACAAGGACAATGCCTATTTCGGCTTCGCCGCTTCCGGCTACGGCATCATGTGGAACGAGCGCTATCTGCGCGCCAACCGTCTGCCCGAGCCGAAGGAATGGATCGATCTCGCCAAGGCCGTCTATTACGACCATTCCATGATCACTGCGCCCTCGCGTTCGGGCACGACGCATCTCACTGTCGAGACGATCCTGCAGGGCGAAGGGTGGGACAAGGGCTGGGCGACCATCAAGGCCGTCACCGGCAACATGCGCTCGATCACCGACCGTTCCTTCGGCGTGCCGGATGCCGTGAATTCCGGACAGGTCGGCCTCGGCGTCGTGATCGACTTCTTCGCCTTCTCGGCCAAGGCGGCAGGCTTCCCGGTGAAGTTCGTCTATCCCACGGTTTCGACCGTCGTTCCCGCGAATATCGCCGTCGTGAAGAATGCGCCGAACATGGCGGCGGCGAAGGCTTTCGTGGAATTCACGCTGTCGCCGGAAGGACAGGAAATCCTGCTCGACAAGGCGATCTCGCGTCTGCCCGTCAATCCTGCGATCTATGCGAAGGCGCCGGAAGGCTATCCCAATCCGTTCAAGGGCGGCGTCGGCATGCCGGGCTTTCAGTTCAGCGTGGAATTGTCGGGCGCGCGCTACAGCGTCGTCGGCACTTTGTTCGACCAGCTCATCACCTTCAACCACGAGCCGCTCAAGAAGGCGATCAAGGCGATCCACGACGCGGAAGCTGCGCTGGCGAAGAAAGATAATGCGCAGGCGCGCAAGCTGATCGAGGAGGCGCGCGCACTGATTTCGGCTATGCCTGTGACCGCCGATGAAGCGAAGAGCCCCGATCTTGCCGCTGCCTTTAAGGGCGCCGGCGGCAAGGACAAGGCGCCGCGTCAGGCGGAACTCGAACAGAAATGGTCCGCCTTCGCGCGCGAGAAATATGCGCAGGCGCAGGCCAAGGCCGAAGAAGCCGGCAAGCTGGCGCGGTGATTTCCTTCCCCTTCAGGGGAAGGTGGACGCCGAAGGCGGCCGGATGGGGTGAGCCACCAACGATCCGTTCGCCAGACCCCCTCCGTCGCCGCACGCGGCGACACCTCCCCCTGAAGGGGGAGGAGGTACGCGACACTGACGAAAGAACACGTGACTCTGGCCGCCACTACCACCGCCCTCAAACCGCCGCTGTCCTTTGGCCGCGCGGCGCTCGCCTTGCTCTGCTTCGCCCTGCTGCTCATCTTCCTCATCGTGCCCGTGGCGACGGTGATCTATGTCGCGTTCAAGGATCCGCAGAGCGGCGCGCTGACGCTTGTCAATTTCGCGGATTTCTTCCGCAACGATCTCTTCATGCGCTCGCTGACGAATTCGATCTGGGTGTCGGCGATGTCCGTCGTGCTGGCGACGCTGTTCGCCATGCCGCTCGCCTATATCACCATGCGTTTCGAATTCCGCGGCGCCATCTTGATCCAGACGCTCGGCGTCCTGCCGCTGATCATGCCGCCCTTCGCCGGCGCGGTCGCCATGCAATTGCTGTTCGGGCGCAATGGCAGCGTGAACCTTCTTCTCGGCGACTGGTTCGACATCAACATTCCCTTCATGGAAGGGCTGAACGGCGTCATCTTCCTACAGGCGATTCACTACTTTCCCTTCATCCTGCTGAATGTCTCGGCTTCGCTGGCGAATATCGACCGCTCCATGGAAGAGGCGGCGCAGAATCTGGGGTCTTCGGGCTTCCGTCTCTTCAGGCGCATCGTCTTTCCGCTCGCCATGCCCGGCTATATCGCGGGCGCGAGCCTTGTCTTCATCAAGGTGTTCGACGATCTCGCGACGCCGCTTCTGCTGAATGTCAAGGAAATGCTTGCGCCGCAGGCCTATCTGCGCATCACATCCGTCGGCATCGCCGATCCCATGGGTTATGTCATCTGCGTCGTGCTGATCGCCGTTTCATTGGGGTCGATGTATGCCGCGACCTTCGCGACGCGGGGGAGGGATTACGCCACGACGCAGCGCGGCGGCGGTGGTTTGGCGCGCCGTCCGATGAAGGGCCGTGACACGATCGTCGCCTGGGCCGTCATTCTCTTTATTCTTGCTCTGGTGCTCGCGCCGCAGATCGGTCTCGCGCTTCTGTCCTTCGCGACGGTGTGGTCGTTCTCGCCCCTGCCGGACGGCTACACATTCGCGCATTACGTGCGCGTCTTCGGCGACAGCTGGGGCTATATCTCCAACACGCTGCTTTATTCGACGCTGGCGGGCGTGATCGCCGTCATCGTTGGATCGCTCATCGCATATCTGGTGCAGCGTTCGGATGTGCGCGGGCGCATGTGGCTCGACTATATCGCCATGTCGGCGCTCGCCGTGCCGGGCGTCGTCATCGGCATCGGCTATCTGAGAACGTTCTACAACGTGCCGCTGCCGAACGGGCAGGCGCTCGCGACATTCTGGTTCACCATCGTCATTGCGCTCGCCATTCGTCGTCTGCCCTATGCCCTGCGTGCTTCGACCGCATCGTTGCAGCAGATATCGCCGCAGCTCGAGGAAGCCGCCGAGAATCTCGGCGCGAACAAGCGGCGCGTCGCACGGCGCATTCTTCTGCCGCTGATGAGCGGGGGGATGCTGGCGGGTTTCATCACGGCGTTTGCGACGGCCTCCGTCGAACTCTCGGCGACGATGATGCTGGTGCAGAGCAGCGCGGATGCGCCGCTCGCCTATGGTCTTTATGTCTTCATGCAGTCGCCCGCAGGCCGTGGTCCCGGCGCGGCGCTCGGCGTCATCGCGGTGCTGATCGTTGGCGCCTGCACTTTCGTTTCGCATTTGCTCGCCAGCCGCGAAGGCGCTGGCGCTGCCGCACACTGATGGACAGATGATGGACGCGAGCGCATTGAAGACATCGGCCAAAGGCGTTGTCGTGGAGAACGTCAATCTCTCCTATGGCGCAACGCATGTGCTGAAGGACATCAACCTCGAAATTCATCCCGGCGAGTTCTTCGCTTTTCTTGGGCCTTCCGGTTGCGGCAAGACGACGCTCCTGCGTCTCATCGCCGGATTCAACATCGCACAGACCGGGCGCGTTCTGGTCGGGGGCGAAGACATCGGCGCGCTGCCGCCGTGGAAGCGCGATGTCGGCATGGTCTTCCAGTCCTATGCGCTGTGGCCGCACATGAGCGTCGCGCAAAACGTCGCTTTCGGTCTGGAAGAGCGCAAGGTTGCGCGCGCGGAAATCGAACGGCGTGTCGCCACCGCGCTTGAAGTTGTGGGCCTTTCCCATCTCGCCCAGCGCCGTCCCTCGCAGCTTTCCGGCGGGCAGCAACAGCGTGTGGCGCTGGCGCGCACCATCGTCGTCGAACCCAAAGTGCTGCTGCTCGACGAGCCGCTTTCCAATCTCGATGCGCGCATGCGTGTGGAAGTGCGCCGCGAATTGCGCGACCTGCAGCAGCGTCTCGGCATCACGACGATCTTCGTCACGCACGATCAGGAAGAGGCCAATACGATCTGCGACCGCATCGCTGTCATGAAGGATGGTGTGATCCAGCAGGTGGGAACACCGATGGAGCTTTACGAACATCCGGCCAATCTCTTCGTCGCGGGCTTTCTCGGCACGGCGAACATTCTGGAGGGCAAGATCAAACGCGAGGGCGAAGCGGCCTC
The DNA here is from genome assembly GCA_903847605.1 of uncultured Hyphomicrobiales bacterium. GTDB lineage: Bacteria > Pseudomonadota > Alphaproteobacteria > Rhizobiales > Beijerinckiaceae > Terripilifer. The sequence goes on from CAINED010000079.1 coordinate 56,126, forward strand.
CTTCGAACTGACGGATGGCACACGCGTGACGTTGCAGAATGCTGCGACGGCTGCGGAGGGCGCGCGGCTCGTATTCCGCCCGCAATATGCCGCGATCGGCCTGCGGGGCTTTGCGACCGGCGGCGTCGTGGCGTTGCCCGGCACCATCGTGCATCGCGAGTTTCTGGGCGCCACAGTCCGCTATGCAGTGAAACTGGGGGCGCAGGAAGCGTTGGTCGATGCGCCGTTCCGCAGCGGCGGCGAATTGCTTGAAATTGGCGCAGACGTCGATGTCGCCATCGCGCCGGAACGGCTGCAATTTCTGGCGGGTTGAAGCGGTCTTCCCGCAATGGCGCAGCGCATGCGCGATCGCCGATGAACCTTTGCGACCGATCCCCAATAAATGCTGCGCAATTTTCCGGTGTAGCGCATCGCAACTATCGTCCGGCGACATTCCCCCTTATACAGCGCTCATGTCCCTGAAGCGGCAATTCTCGATTTTCGCGCTCGTCGGCGTCTTCGCGGTGATTGCGCATTACGGCGTGCTGGTCGCGCTGGTCGAACTCGCGCGCTGGAGCGCAGTACCCGCGACGCTTGCGGGCTATGTCGCGGGGGGAATCGTCTCCTACATTCTCAATCGTCGCCACACCTATGAGAGCGATCGCCCGCATCAGGAGGCCGGCTGGCGCTTCGCCGCCGTTGCAGGGGTTGGCTTCTGCCTCACCTGGGTATCCATGTATTTTCTTCATGACAGACTGGGCATCCACTATCTCATCGCCCAGGCGCTCACGACCGGCGTCGTCCTCATTTGGAGCTTCGTTGCGCACAAGTTCTGGACGTTCGGCACAAAACTGCAATGAATCCGTAACAGCGTTGCAACGGCCCCGCTTTACCCGGAGTCTGTGGGAAAACCGAATTTGAGGCGGGAGCCGAACATGGACGACGCAGGCGGCACGACGCAGAATACCTACCAAATCGGCGATACCGTCGTGTTGTTGTCCGGCGGACCGCTGATGACCGTATCGGAAACGCGCGGCGACCGTGTGACTTGTATCTGGTTTGCCGCGGACGAGACACTTTGCAGTGCGGAAATTCCCTTCGTCTGCATCGAAGCGCAGGGCGTTCTGGATTTCATGGGCGGTAGTGACGACGATGAAGTCGAACAGGAGGAAACGCTCGTGAAAAAGAAGAAAAAGAAAAAGAAACACGACGACTGATTTTTTACGGAAAGTCGCAAAAGCGCCTACATCACCCGCGTCTCGCCTTTCTCCTTCACGACCTCCCGCGCGAGCACGCCCGCCGTTTCCGCAATGGCGGCCGCGAGTTCTCCGGAGTGGGTGACGACCCAGACCTGACTATCCTGCGCGGCGCGCGCGATCATTTTCGCAAGCGGTTTCATCAATTCGGGATGCAGGCTGCTCTCCGGTTCGTTCAGCGCGACGAAGGGCGGGTGGTGATACGCGAGCAGCGCGCCTGCGAGGCCGAGAAATCGCAGCGTTCCATCGGAAAGTTCATGCGCTTCGAAGTGGCGGCGGCTGCCGCCATCGAGGACGAAATCCGGATAGGTCATCGTGAACGTTGCTTCGCGCCCGGGCGGCGGAATCTCAAGTTCCGCGCCGGGAAAGGCTGCATCCACGAATTCCCTGAGGTCTCTCGTATCCTCCCGGATATGCGCCAGTGTTGCGAAGACGGCAGCGAGATTGCCGCCGTCCGCATCCAGCATCGTCGATGTGACGGCGAGCGCGGGCTTGCGCATGGGCGAAGCGCCGTCCGTGCGCAGGTCGTGGTAAAAACGCCAGGCGCACAGCGTCTTGCGGATGAGATGCTGGTCGGGAAATTCGCCGGGCTCGTCGAATGAGCCGAGAGCCGTTTGCGAGGCGAGAAGGTTCCGCGCCATCTCGTGCGTTTGACCGGAGGCGTCGACCGCACCGATCAGCGGAACGCGCCGCTGCAATATCTTGCGCGTACGCTTGCCATCGAAGAACGAAATGCTTTCTTCCTTCACCTGCGGTTCGAGCGGAAAGGCAGCGTCGACAGGCCCGGGCGCGCCCGCTTCGATGCTATAGGTGTAAGACGTGCGGCTGTCCTGCGAGGGCGCGAGTTCCACGTAGAGGGTGATGCGTGCGGGCTGCCCCTTGATGCGCCGTCCTGCCCAGAGCGCGCTCTCCATGCCGCCTTCGCCCGCGATCTCGCGCGCGAAATTCCCGAGCGCGGCCGACTGGATCAGTTGCAGGGCGCGATAGAGGTTCGTCTTGCCCGCGCCATTCTTGCCGACGAAGACGTTGAGGTTTTCAAGTTCGGTCGCGATGGAGCGGATCGAGCGGTAGCCGGAAATCGAAACCTTGCGGACGAAAAGCATTGTCGTAATCCGTTACTGCTCTTGCACTTTGGTGTCGCCACCAAGCGACTCGATGATCGGGCAATCCGCTTCAGGCTTTTCACTTTCGCAGAGATGAACGAGGTGACTTAGCGCCGCATGCGTTTCGCGCAATTCGTCGATTTGCTTTGCGAGCGCAGTGAGTTTGCCGCTGGCGAGTTCGCGTACGCGCTCACGTTCGCTCGTGCGGTCAAGGCGAACGAGTTCGACAATCTCACGCAGGGAAAACCCCGCGAGCTTTGCACGGCGGACGAAGCGCAGGCGTTCGAGATGCGAGGCATCGTACAGGCGATAGGCGCCTGGTCCGGGCGGCGGTTCTTCCAGCAACCCTTCGCGTTGATAGTAGCGAATGGTCTCGACGCCGACTCCCGCTGCCTTGGCGAGCTTCGCGATGGTGATATTTCCTGCGAGAGCGTGTTGACTCCGTACCATGCTACGGAGGCTAAAGGGGTTGCGTTCGCCAATCAACGGAGACGCAACATGACAAATATTCAGCACCCCTCACACGATCATTCCGACCATTCGCATCATGCTCACGGCGGTGGCGGCTCGCTCAACCGCCTCGCTGCCAGCGCGACCCTGCACTGCCTGTCAGGCTGCGCCATCGGTGAAGTCCTGGGGATGGTCATCGGCACATATCTTGGCCTGAGCAGTGGCGTGACCATCGCGCTGGCTGTCGTGCTGGCCTTTCTTTTTGGATACGCGCTCACTCTTATCCCGCTGTTCAATGCCGGACTTCCCACTAAGCAGGCGCTGAAGCTCGCCTTGGCCTCCGACACAGCCTCGATCACCATCATGGAAATCGTCGACAACGGCATCATGCTGGCGATTCCCGGTGCGATGGATGCGCCGCTCGACAGCAAGCTGTTCTGGCTAAGCCTTGCCTTTGCGCTGGCGGTCGCGGGCCTCGCTGCCTTTCCTGTCAATCGCTGGCTGATTGCGCGCGGGCGCGGCCATGCGGTCGTGCATGCCTATCACGGCCATTGAGCCTCACGGCCATTTCACGCTCGGCGGCATCGAGGACAGAATCGAATCCACATTGCCGCCGGTTTTCAGGCCGAAGATCGTGCCGCGATCGTAGAGAAGGTTGAACTCGACATAGCGTCCGCGGCGCACAAGCTGTTCGTCGCGCTGTTGCGGCGTCCAGCTCTTGGTGAAATTGCGCCGCACCAGTTCGGGATAAACGGCGAGAAAACTTACCCCCACGTCGCGCGTGAAGGCGAAGTCCGCATCCCACGCTGAATTCTGCACATCGCCGGTGCTGTTGAGATAGTCGTAGAAGATGCCGCCGATGCCGCGCGGTTCATTGCGGTGTTTCAGAAAGAAATATTCGTCGCACCAGTCCTTGAATTTTTCATAGGGCGCGATTGCCGCGTGGCTGTCGCAAGCGCCTTTCATCGCAGCATGAAACGCTTGCGTGTCGGGATCGTCCTGCGTGCGGCGCGCGTCCAGCACAGGCGTCAGATCCGCGCCGCCGCCGAACCATGCTTTTGTCGTCACGACGAAGCGTGTGTTCATGTGGACTGCAGGAATGTTGGGATTCCACGGATGCACGATCAGCGAAATGCCGGAGGCCCAGAAGCGTGGGTCCTCAGCTGCGCCGGGAATCTGTTTGGCGAATTCAGGCGCGAACGTGCCATGCACGGTCGAGACATGAACGCCCGCCTTTTCGAAGACGCGGCCTTTCAGGATGGCCATCGTGCCGCCGCCGCCCGGCGCGCCGTCGTGATTCCTGCGCTGCCAGGGCGTACGGACGGCGCGGCCTGAAGGGCCGGCCTGCGTATCGAAAGGGCCGGGGCATTCGTCTTCCAGCTTTTCGAACGCCGCCAGTATTTTTCCCTGCAGCGCCTCAAACCATGCGCGCGCCTTGTCCTTGCGTTCTTCCAGCATCCTCAATTCCCGTCGATAAGGCTGCGCAACGCTGGCGCGCCGCCAAGGTTCGATCTAGCATGCCGAAACCGGGGAATTGCGAGGGAATTTGAGGAGGGAAGCATGAAATTCCGTGTTGCCGGGCTGGCGCTCTGCGCCGCGCTGACATTTTCGGGTTTGCCGATGGCGCAGCGGGTCGCCGCCCAGCCGGCCGGCCAGCCGATCCGAATCATCTACCCGTTCGCGCCGGGCGGGCAGGGCGATGCGCTGGTCCGCCTGCTGGCCGATCACATCCAGAAGGCCACGGGCAACACGACGATTGTGGAAAATCGCACCGGCGCAGGCGGGCGAATCGGCGTGCGTGCGGTGCGCGACGCCGCACCCGACGGGACGACGCTTCTCTACACAGCCTTCGCCGTCATGGCGCTTTATCCCCATTTTTACGGCGACAAGCTGGAGTTCAATCCCTTCACGGATTTCGCGCCGGTGTCGCAACCCGCCACTTTCGATTTCGCGCTTGCGGTCGCCAATAACGTGCCATCCGCCAGCGTGAAGGAACTGGTCGCCTGGCTGAAGGCGGACGAGAAGCGGGCTACCTACGGTACGCCAGGTACGGGCAATCTCCCGCATTTCCTCGGCCTCGCCTTCGGCCGCGCGACCGGCATCAACATGCAGGTTCTGCCTTATCGCGGCTCCGCGCCGGCGGCGAACGATGTCGTGGCCGGGCAGTTGCCGATGGCGTTGCTCGGCACCGGCGATCTCGCGGCGCTGCACAATGCGGGAAAGCTGCGCATCGTCGGCACGTTCTCGAAGGAGCGCACCCAGCAAGCGAAAGACGTGCCGACGCTTAGCGAATTCGGCGTCGATGTCGTCGGCTATGGCTGGTACGGCATGTTCGCGCCGGCGAAGACGCCGCCGGATATCGTGCGCAGGATCAGCGGTATCGTCGCCGCGGCCGTGCGCGATCCGGCGACCCGACAGAAAATCGTCAATGTCGGTCTCGATCCGACGGGGACCACGCCGGAAGAACTCGGCGCGATCCTGCGGCGCGATCACGACTACTGGGGGCCGATCATCAAGGCGTCCGGATTCAAGCCGGAGCAGTAGCCGCTGGTTCAACCCGGCGGGTCGTCTGTCCACGGATTGAAAAGGGGTACGCCGAAGCCGGCGAAATCGCTGGTGTTTCGCGTCGCCAACGTCCACGAATGTCCGGCGGCGGCGATCATTGCATCGAGCGGATCGTCGTCACGCCCGGCTGCCGCCGCAAGAGAGCGCAGGCGGCCTGCCAGAAGGGCCTGATTTTCATCGAGGACGATCACCCGTCCGGCGAACTGGGTGCGGATGCTGTCGACCCACGAGATCAGTTTAGCCTTTCGCAGAGGTTCGCGCGCGCGGTCGGCGCCGTAGGCGATTTCATGCAGTGTGATCACGCTCAGCCAGAGGTCCGGCTGGCTGCGCAGGAAGTCCAGCACCTTTTGGTCCGGCCCAGGCCTGGCCAGCTCCGAAATGACATTCGTGTCGAGGAGAAACCTACTCATCCCGGGGTTCGTGCAAATGGATCGCCGCGACGCGACTTGCGTGTGGGAAGTTCGAGTTCTTCGCCGCGTGGGGCGCTATCAATGAGAAACTTTCCGAGGTGTCGATCGCGACGCGTTTTCTCGAACTCGGCTTCGGAGATGACCAGACACGATTCGCGAGTGCCAATAATCTGGGGTTCGCCAGCCCGCGCGCGCCGCAGAACTTCCGAAAGCTTCGACTTGGCTTCCTGCACAGACCACATCGGCCACCTTGTATGTATGGACTACTCTAGTCTAGCTCATTTTGAGGATTGAGGCGAGCGCGTTATGGTCGACTGGAGTTCACGCCTTGGCGCGCTTCGCGGGATCGGATTTGCGGGACGAACAATTCCCCGCACTTTCCGCTATGAATCCGCCCTTCCGCTCTATGGACAAGCCATCGGTTCTTTGCCAAAGAGCGCGCGCCTTGGGGGCAGCCTTGGGGGTAAGGCGAAAAGGTGGCGATGCGTCGCATTGCCGCTTTTATGACCCGCCCCTAAGAGGTCCGGTACCAGCGCAACGCAGCCCCAAAAGGGCGCGATTTCTGCCGTTTGCAGATCATTGGGGGTAACAGGTGGCATCTTCTACGTCCGTCGAGCCGACCCGCCGGGACATGCTCTACATCGCCACGGGGGCCGCCGCCGCCGTCGGCGCGGCCGCAACGGCCTGGCCATTCATCAGCCAGATGAATCCCGACGCCGCCACGATCGCGGCCGGCGCGCCGGTCGAGGTCGATCTGAAGGCGATCCCGGAAGGCGGCATCATGACCGTCAAATGGCGCGGCAATCCGATTTTCGTCCGTCACCGCACGGCGAAGGAAATCAAGGAAGCGCAGGACGTCAACCTCGGCACGCTGCGCGACCCCGAGCCCGACGCCAAACGCGTCAAGAAACCGGAATGGCTCGTCGTTGTCGGCGTCTGCACGCATCTGGGCTGCGTGCCCCTCGGCGCGCCCGGGCAACGCGGCGAATATGACGGCTGGTTCTGCCCCTGCCACGGCTCGCAGTTCGACACGTCCGGGCGCATACGTCAGGGTCCCGCGCCGTCGAACCTGGTTGTGCCGAACTATGTTTTCAACGGCGACACGCGCCTGACGGTCGGCTGATATCCTTCCCGCCGCCCGCTTCTCCATGACGTCACGCAATGACCCAACGCTCCTGCGGAAGAGATAAAAAATGAGCGGTCCATCGACATATGTACCCAAGAGCGCGCTCGGGCGCTGGTTCGAAAGCCGTCTCCCCGTCATGGGGCTGGTGCACTCGTCCTTCATTGCCTATCCGACGCCGCGCAACCTGAACTATTTCTGGACGTTCGGCGCCATCCTCAGCTTCATGCTCGGCGCGCAGATCGTGACCGGCATCGTGCTGGCGATGCACTACACGCCGCATACGGCTTTCGCCTTCGCTTCCGTCGAGCACATCATGCGCGACGTGAACTGGGGCTGGTTCCTGCGCTATGCGCATGCGAACGGCGCGTCTATGTTCTTCGTCGCCGTCTATATCCACATGTTCCGCGGCCTCTATTACGGGTCATACAAGGCGCCGCGCGAAGTGCTCTGGATTCTCGGCGTGATCATCTTCCTGCTGATGATGGCGACCGCCTTCATGGGTTACGTGCTGCCGTGGGGCCAGATGAGCTTCTGGGGCGCGAAAGTCATCACCAGCCTGTTCTCGGCGATTCCCTTCGTCGGCGATTCCATAACGACGCTGCTATGGGGCGGCTTTACAGTGGACAACCCGACGCTGAACCGCTTCTTCTCACTCCACTACCTGCTGCCGTTCATGATCGCGGGCGTCGTCGTCCTGCACGTCTGGGCGCTGCATGTGGTCGGCCAGAACAATCCCGCGGGCGTCGAGATCAAGAACGTCCAGCGTGACGCCGTGCCGTTCACGCCCTACGCGACGATCAAGGACTCCTTCGCCGTCGTCGTCTTCACGATCGTCTTCTGCTGGTTCATCTTCTACGTGCCGAACTATCTCGGCCACTCCGACAACTATATCGAAGCCAATCCGCTGGTGACGCCCTCGCATATCGTGCCGGAATGGTACTTCCTGCCGTTCTACGCGATCCTGCGCGCGATCCCGTCGAAGCTCGGCGGCGTGCTGGCGATGTTCGGCTCGATTGCGATTCTCGCCTTCTTGCCCTGGCTCGACACGTCGAAGGTGCGCTCCGGCGCGTTCCGTCCGGTGTTCAAGGTGCTGTTCTGGGTCTTCGTGGTCGTCTGTTGCGGCCTCGGCTATCTCGGCGCCATGCCGGCGGAAGGGGGCTATGTCATCGCCTCGCGCATCCTGACGCTGCTCTACTTCCTGTTCTTCCTCTCGCTGCCCTTCATCGGCTGGTTCGAGACGACGAAGCCGGTGCCGGCGACCATTGCCGACGCGGTGCTGGCCAAGAGCGGCGGATCAGTCGCGCTGGCCGGCGCGGCGCACGAAAAACCATGAGACGGGCTGTCGGGGACAAGAAAATGAAACTCTTCAGAACTTCCAGCCTTCTCGCAGCGGCGGCGCTCGCTTTTGGCGCGCTGACGATGGCAAATCCGGTCATGGCCGCAGAAGCCGGGCCGACGCCCGAACGGCAGAACTGGTCATTCGCCGGGCCGTTCGGCCAGTTCGACCGGGCGCAGTTGCAGCGTGGCTTCTTCGTTTATCGCGAAGTCTGCCAGAACTGCCATTCGCTCTCGCGCGTTGCTTTCCGCAACCTTTCCGAAAAGGGCGGCCCTGAGTTTTCGGAAAGCCAGATCAAGGCGCTCGCCGCCGAATATCCGATCAAGGACTTCAACGACGCCGGCGAGCCCATCGAGCGGCCTGGCCGTCCCGCCGACTATTTTCCGAAGCGATATCCGAACGACGATGCGGCCAAGGCCGCCCAAGGCGCAGTGCCGCCGGATCTCTCGGTCATGGCGAAGGCGCGGTCCTATTCGCGCGGCTTCCCGCTCTTCCTGCTCGATATGCTGCCGGGCATGGCCTATCAGGAGCATGGCGTCGATTACATCTATGCGCTGCTCGCCAAGGGCTACACCAAGGCGGACGACGAGAAGTGGAACGCTTACTTCCCCGGCCACACGATCGCGATGGCCAAGCCGATGGGCGACGGCCGCGTCGACTATACGGACGGGTCGCCGAAGACGCTTGACCAGTACACGCGCGACGTTTCGGCTTTCCTGATGTGGGCTGCCGAGCCGAAGCTCGAGGAACGCAAGAAGACGGGCCTGCGGGTCATGCTCTTCCTGCTGGTTTTTGCCGGCCTCCTCTACTTCACGAAGAAGAAGGTCTGGGCAGACGCGCACTGACGTTCTGGCAGACAGTTGACGTTCCAAGCCGGGCCTCGCGCCCGGCTTTTTTGTCTGTGTGCGACGCATGCCTCCGATCACTGCGCAGACAAAGTTGTGTGAGCGGGGGCCGCGCGCCTTGCATGGACAGCCATGCTCATAATACATACCAAAAGGATCGCCGGTCGGCTGCTGCATGCCGGTGGCCAAGCTACCGCCAGTGATTACCGATTTTCCGTCAGTTTCGAGGTCTTTCATGTCGAGCGCCAAGAGCCCGGTGCATAGCAAGATGATCATCGTCGGGTCCGGACCGGCCGGCTATACGGCGGCGATCTATGCGGCGCGCGCGATGCTGGAACCCGTGCTGATCGCGGGATTCGAGCCCGGCGGCCAGCTCATGATCACGACGGACGTCGAGAATTATCCGGGGTTTGCCGAGGCCGTTCAGGGCCCCTGGCTGATGGAGCAATTCAAGGCGCAGGCCGAACATGTCGGCACGAAGATGATCTCCGACCATATTACCGCGGTCGATCTGTCCCGTCGTCCCTTCACCCTGCAGGCCGACAGCGGCGCCACCTACACTTGCGACGCGCTCGTCATCGCGACGGGCGCCAAAGCGCGCTGGCTTGGCCTGCCGTCGGAAGAGAAGTTCAAGGGCTATGGCGTTTCCGCCTGTGCAACCTGCGACGGCTTCTTCTACCGCGGCAAGGAAGTCATCGTCGTCGGTGGCGGCAACAGCGCAGTCGAGGAGGCGCTCTATCTCGCCAATCTCGCTTCGAAGGTAACGGTCGTGCATCGCCGCGACTCGTTCCGTGCCGAGCGCATCCTGCAGGAGCGCCTCTTCAAGCATCCCAAGGTCGAAGTCGTCTGGGATCATGCGCTCGAAGAGGTGCTGGGCGACAGCAATCCGCCCGGCGTCACCCATGTGAAACTCAAGAACGTCAAGACCGGCGCGATCACCGAGAAGAAGATCGACGGCGTCTTCATCGCCATCGGTCACGCGCCGGCTTCGGAACTCTTCAAGGGCCAGCTCGATATCAAGCCGAACGGCTATATCCGCACCGCGCCCGATTCGACGGCGACGAACATTCCCGGCGTTTTCGCCGCGGGCGACGTCACCGACGATATCTACCGGCAGGCGGTGACGGCGGCCGGCATGGGCTGCATGGCGGCGCTGGAAGTCGAAAAATTTCTTGCGGCGCAGGAACTCGCGCACGCGGCGGAATGATCGCCACGGGCTGACGATTTCATTGCATGGGGAGCGGACACGTGGACTGGGACAAGTTGCGCGTATTTCATGCCGCTGCGGAGGCGGGCTCCTTCACCCACGCAGGCGAAGCGCTCGGGCTCAGCCAGTCCGCTGTGAGCCGCCAGGTCAGCGCGCTCGAAACCGATTTGCACGTGCCACTGTTCCATCGCCATGCGCGCGGGCTGATCCTGACGGAGCAGGGCGAAACGCTGTTTCGCACCGTGCGCGATGTCGTGATGAAACTCGACGCGACGCGCTCGCGTCTGTCCGACAGCCGCGAACGCCCGCGCGGCGAATTGCGCGTCACGACCACGGTCGGCATCGGCACGAACTGGCTGACGCCGCGCCTGGGCGACTTTCTCGAACTCTATCCGGACATCAAGCTGACTGTGCTCCTGTCCGACGACGAACTCGACCTCTCCATGCGCGAAGCCGATGTTGCGATTCGCGTGCGCGAGCCGGTGCAGGCCGATCTCATCCGCCGCCGGCTCTTCACCATGCACTTCCACGCCTATGCCTCGCCGGCCTATCTGAAGCGCTTCGGCGAGCCCAAGACGCTGGCCGATCTCGATAACCACCGCATCCTCACCTACGGGTCGCGGGCGCAGAACTATCTCGGCAACATCAACTCCCTGCATTTCGCGGGCCGCGATCCCAAGGACCCGCGCCCCTCGACGCTCACCGTCAACAATATTTCGGCGTTGCGCCGCGCCGTCGAAAACGGCGTCGGCATTGCCGTGCTGCCCGATTACCTTGCCCTGAGCGATACCGGGCTGGTGCGCATCCTGCCGCAGGCCGATATGCCCGAGAACGAGTGCTATCTCGTTTTTGCCGAGGAATTGAAGGATGTTGCGCGCGTCCGGGTCTTCCGTGATTTCCTCGTGGCAAATGCCCAGAGGTGGGAATACTGATATGCGCTGAGCGGTGGGCCGCTCTGCAAAACTCTCGGTTTTTATGATTTTTATGCATAGCTCCCATGCGGACTCTCGCGTTGTGGCCCTCCGGCGCGCTTGTCATATTGACCGTGGTCGGGGCTGTTGCTGTACCCCCTCCCTTCCGGTGCAGCGCGTAAAAAGCCCCTACCGTTCCCCTCTGGAGACATCCGGCTGTCCCGGCTGGAGGTCGGCCGGGCAGCAATGCCCGGCCATTTTTCTTTTCCACACAGCACCCCGGTCCGCCGCAAACCTCGCAATTTTCGTTGCGCGACGCGCCAATCTCCCATTCAATCGCCGCACTTGCGGGGAGCGCAATCGGGAGGACTTTCATGCGCATAACGAGACGTGAAATTCTGGCTGCGGCGGCTGTGGTTGCAGCGCCCGGCGTGCTGCGCTCCCAGCAGAAACTCTTCATCAATCTCGGCGTGCCCAATGCCGCGACCGACGTCGGCTATTTCGTGGCGCACAAGAAGGGCTATTTCGCCGAAGAAGGTCTCGACGTTCGCTTCCAGACGTTCGATTCCGCCGCACGGATGATTCCCGTGCTCGCCGCCGGCGATTTGCAGATCGGCGCAGGCGGGCCTTCGGCCGGTCTCTACAACGCCGTTGCACGCGACATCGACATCCGCATCGTCGCCGACAAGAGCCGCAACCAGACCGGGCAGGGCAGCCAGAAGCTGCTCGTGCGCAAGGAATTGTGGGACAGCGGCAAGGTGCGCAAGGTCGCCGACCTCAAGGGCATGCGCGTCGCCAATGCTGCGCCGGGTTCGTCGGGCGCGACCGTGCTCTACAAATTCGCGCAATCGGCCGGCATGAGGCCGACCGATTTCAACGAAGTCTTCATGTCGACGCCGCAGATGGTGCAGGCGCTGCAGAGCGGCGCCATCGACGCGGCCCTGCCGTTCGATCCGGCAACGACGCTCGCCATCCGCAACGGCTATGCGATGTCGCTTGGCAACGATTACGATGTCTATCCCATACATCAGATCGCGGTGACGCTTTATTCTGGCCGCTTCATCAAGGAACAGCCGAAGGCTGCCGTCGGATTTCTCAAAGCCTTTCTGCGTGGCGTGCGCGATCACAACGACGCGCTCGGACCCGACAAACTGCTCGCGGGCGAGAAGGGCGACGAAATCGCGAAAATCCTTGCGGAATATGGGCCGTTCAAGGATCCCAATGTCTACAAGCGCTTCGTTATCGCCTATTGCGATCCCGACGGGCAACTCGACATGCCCAGCATCAGGGAAGACATCGCGATCTTCAGAGAGCTCGGTCATCTCAAGACCGACGTCGATCTGAGCAAGGTTGTCGATACGAGCTTCCTCGAAGCGGCGCTGAAGGAAATCGGACCTTATAAGAAGAAATAGAGGTTATTCGCCGCCCATGCGGGAGGCCGAGCGCCGCTCGATCAATCGCCAGATGATGACGACGCAAAGCATGATCGCCATCATCCAAACGCCAAGGGCGGCAGCCTTCGTCGGCTGGCCGGTCGACCAGTAGCCGTAAAGCACGGTCGGCAGCGTCGCATTGTCGACGCCCTGCAGCATCAACGCCTGCGTGAGTTCGCGCAGGCAATGCGCGAAGACCCAGAACCAGATCGCGCCGATGGACGGCCAGATAATCGGCAACATGACCCGCCGCAGCGTTTGCGCCTGCGACGCGCCGGAGGTTCGCGCAGCTTCCTCTATTTCGGCGTGGACCTGCACCATCACCCCGTTCGCAGAGCGGGTGCCAAAGCTGAGATAGGTCGTGAGATAGGCAATCGCGATGATCCCGATGGTGCCGTAAACAGGCACGAACTTGAATGTGAGATAGACATAGATCAGCGCCGTGGCGAGCAGGATGCCGGGAATAGCGAGCGGCATGAAGGTGAGCAGGTCAATGAGCCTGCGGCCGGGCAGGCGTGTGCGAACAATCGTGTAGGAGCACAGCACCGATATAAGCGCTACGGCTGACGAAGCGCCGAGCGCGATGATCAGCGAGTGCGCCGCCGCCGTCGCTATCGTCGGGTTGGCGAAAACATCGGCGTGATTCTTCCATGTCGCTGTCGACAAGGCATCCAGCGATGGCGGCTGCAGCCACGGCATGAAGCTCGTCCAGACGATGATCGCAAGCGGCATGACGATGGTCAGCGCGAAATAGGCGAGGACAGCAATGAACACCGCCGGCCGCCATCGACCGAGCGGGATTCGGCGGGGGCGGAAATTCTTGCCCGTCACCGTGACGAAGCGCGAGCCGCTGCGCATGAAATGCTGGTAGGCGAAGGCTGTGCAAACCAGCATCACCACGAAGAAGAAGGCGATCGCGCCTATCTGCCCGTATTCCGGAAGGCCGCGCGGGTTGTCGTTGGCGAGCGCATAGATATGGCTCGATATGACGAAAATGCGGCTCGGCATGCCGATTGTGCCGGGAATGTCGAAGACGACGAGACACACCATGAAAAGATAAAGTCCCGTGCCAATCAGCGCGGGCGCAAGCAGACGCGCCGTGACCTTCGCCGCAATCTGCGTGTTGCTGGCTCCGGACATGGCGGCCGCTTCCTCAAGCGAGGGGTCCATGTTGCGCATCGCCGGCGCAAGAATGAGAAAAGCCGAAGGCACCAGCGAAAGTCCCTCGACGAAGATCATTCCGCTCAACGTGTAGATATCGAACGGCGGGGCTTCGAGACCGAACATCGCGACGAGAGCGTGATTGACGACGCCGGTGCGCGGGCTCAGCATCATGATCCAGCCGACCGCGAGCAGAAAGGGCGGCATCGCCATCTGCAGGATGACGAGCGTTCGCGTTGCATTGCGCAGCGGGAGATCCGTGCGCTCGACGAGCCATGCGAGCGCTGCGCCCGTCAGGAGCGCGAAAACCGATGAGCCCACGCCGAAGACGAGCGTCGCGCGAACCAGATGCCAGAAATCGCCGGAGCCATAAATCTCCGCGACATTGTTTAGCGTGAAGCCTGGATCGTGCAGAAGGCCTGTGGGTTTGAAGGCTGCCACCGTGAGAAGCGCCAGTGGCACAAGCACCAGCCAGCCCAGCAACAGGCCGAGCGCTAATACAGGCCATGCCGGCATCATTCTTTTCATGCGAATTGCAAAAATTCAGCGGACAGCGCGCACATCGCCGAGGATCTTGGAAAAGTCGTCGCTGATGCGTGCCGTATTCGCCATATCCATCAGGGGCATCTGCGAAATGCGATTCGAGCCGACACGCTTGGCTGTTTCCGTGCCTGGCAGCCATGGATTGCCGCGCTTCGTCGCGTCTTCATAGATGCGCGCGCCTTCCGGCGACACCAGCCATGCGGCCAGCACTTGCGCGCCTTCCGGATTGGAGCCTTTCTCTATGACGACGCCCCAGATCGTGTTGATCGGTGTCGGGTCGAGAAATTTCACGGCGACAGGCGCGCCGCTATCAATCGTTGCCTGAGATGAATGAAAGAAGCCGATGCCGGCGTCGATTTCTCCCGCCGCGATCTGCTGAGCGATGAGTTCCGGCGCTGCGTAAAGCAAAGGCTTTAGCGTAACCAGGCGTTTGAGCAGGTCGCGCGTTTTATCTTCGCCATGGAGCGCGACGAGATCGACGAAGCCGGGCGGGCGAACCCATGTACCGAGCTTGCCCTCGAAGCGTTTTGATATGAAGTCGTCCCAGGTCGCTGGCGCCTTGTCGGCCGGAATCTTTCTCGAATTGTAGAGCCCGACGAACATCGAAGTGGCCACGGGAATGGCGAAAGGCGTCTGCGGCATGTCCTTGGCGACACGGAGCGCCTGCCAGTCGCGCGACAGGACGAGTTTGCGTTCGAGGAGCGGCGCAAGCTGCGTCGAACCGCTCGTCATCAGCGAGGCCGTGCGGGCATTGGCCTGCGTTTCCTGGATGATGCGCGCGGCGATCGTATTGCCGCCGGGAATGCGCACATATTGAATCCTGATCGCCGGATATTTCGCGTTGAAAGCTTTCGTCACCAGCGCGATCTGTTCGGGCTGCGAGCTTTCGTACCAGAGGACCGGTTGCTGCGTCGTGGCTTTGGCCGCGAGATCCGAGAGT
This sequence comes from uncultured Hyphomicrobiales bacterium, assembly GCA_903847605.1. Lineage (GTDB taxonomy): Bacteria > Pseudomonadota > Alphaproteobacteria > Rhizobiales > Beijerinckiaceae > Terripilifer. The sequence goes on from CAINED010000079.1 coordinate 71,391, forward strand.
TCGTCGGCACGCGCGAATGTGGCGAAGGCCAGCGCGGCCATCAGCGCAGAAGCAGATTTTGCGCGCATTTTATCCTCCCGTGACAGGCTTTTACCGCTTTGGCGAAACAGTCGCACGAAACGGAGGACTGCTTCAAGTTCCGGGACCTGCTTGCAGCATGGCGGCCCGCCATGCACAATCGCGCGCGACTGCCAAGGCTTGCAACAGACGGGCGGGCAGATCGGGAGGAAGGAATGACGAGCCGATCTTTCGGGTATCTTGCCCTTTTTGCCGCTGTGCTGATCGCTTCGCCTACCCGGGCGCAGGAGGCCTTCCCCTCAAAGCCCGTCACGGTCGTCGTGCCTTCGAGCGCCGGCGGCAGCATCGAGTTGCAGGTGCGGCTTCTCTCGGATTCCTTCCGCGAGCGCACCGGGCAATCGCTTGTCGTCGTCAATCGTCCGGGCGCGATGGGCACGACCGGCACGACCTTCGTCTATCGCGCGCCGGCTGACGGCTATACGCTGCTGGCTTCGCCGAACTCGCCGATGGTCTTCAATCCGCTGACGCACAAAGCGCTGAGCTACGAGCCGCTGAAAATGACGCCGGTCGTTCTGCTCGGCGTGCAACCGCTCGTGATGGGCGTGCGCGGCGCTCTGCCGGGCAAGACGCTCGACGATCTCATCGCCTATGCGAAATCGAATCCCGGCAAGACCTATTACGGCAGCCAGGGCGTCGGCGGCGGCAATCACATGGCCGCGATGCTGTTCGGCAAGCACATCGGCGCTGACCTCAAGCATGTGCCTTTTCCCGGAGCGGGGCCTGCTGGACAGGCGCTTTTGAAAGGCGAGATCGATTTCTTCATGGCGCCGCTCGCCGTGCTGCTGCCCTGGTATCGCGAAGGCTCGATCAAGATTCTGGCCATGGGTTCGCAGCAACGCGCGAAGGATGCGCCTGACGTGCCGACGTTTCGCGAACTCGGCTATCCCGAGGATTTCATATTGACCGTGTGGTCCGTGCTCATGGGCCCGCCTGATATGCCCGCGGCGATTGCCGACAAACTCAACGCCGCCTTCGCCGACATATTGAAGGAGCCGAAGGTGCGCGAACGCTTTGCGCAACTGGCGGTGGAGCCGGGCGGCGGCAGCCGGCAGGAACTCGCGGCCATGCTGGAACGCGAAACGAAGACATGGACGCGCGTCGCGCAGGAGAACAGGATCGAGAAGCAGGAGTGAGTATGTCATCCCGGCCGAAGCGAAGCGAAGAGCCGGGATCGCTGTGCATTTTGGAAATATCTTCGAATGATCCCGGATAAAATGCTTCGCAATTTTCCGGGATGACGCGGCAAGCAAGAATCGGGGGAAGCATGGACGACAAACGCATTCTGACCTGCGCCATCACGGGCGCAGCGCCGGTCGGCAAGGACAAGCAGGTTCCGGTGACGCCGAAGGAGATCGCGGAATCCGCCATCGGCGCGGCGAAGGCGGGCGCGGCCGTCGTGCATATCCACGTGCGCCATCCCGAGACGGGCGCGGGCTCGATGGAATTCAAATACTACAAGGAAGTCGTCGATCGCATTCGCGACGACGGCGTGGACGTGCTCATCAATCTCACAACCGGCAGCGGCGCGCGCTTTGCCTTCGACAAGGACAATCCCGCCGTCGCCGCGCCGGGCACCGTGATGAAGACGGCGCGCGAGCGCGTCCAGCATGTCGTCGCTCTCAAGCCCGACATCTGCTCGCTCGATTTCAACGTGATGTGGATGGGCACGACGGCGATGATCAACACGCCGGAAATTCTCACGGACATGGCGCGCGAGATTCGCGCCGCGGGCGTGATGCCGGAACTCGAAGTCTTCGACACCGGCGACATCAAATTCGCGCGCGACCTCATCTCGAAAGGCGTGCTCGAAGGCCCGGGCTTTTTCCAGATCGTTCTGGGCGTCGGCTATGGCGCGGCGTCGTCGGTCGAATCCATGCTCTACATGAAGAGCCTGCTGCCGCCGGACGCCAAATGGGCGGCCTTCGGCATTTCGCGTTTCGAATTCCCGATGCTGGCACATGCCTTCCTCATCGGCGGGCATTTGCGCGTCGGTTTCGAGGACAATCGCTATCTCGCCAAGGGCGTGCCCGCGCCGACCAATGCCGCGCTGGTCGAAAAGGGAAAGCAGATCGTCGAACTGCTGGGCGGGGAGCTTGCGACGCCGAAGGAGGCGAGGGCGATCTTGGGGTTGTCGTAGAGCGCACGGGACATGCTGTCGCCTTGCCGCAAGCTGTGCCGGCCCCTAGAATTGCTGGCAATCGTCCCAACAAGAATAACGAGGAAACTTCGCATGTCCCTTTCCATCGTCGCGGGTGACAAGGTCCCGGGCAAGCCGCGCGCATCCCAGCCGAAGGCGACCCGCGAGGAAGTTTTGGGCCGCGCCCGGGCGCTTGTGCCTATTCTCGCCGCGCGTTCGGCCGAGTGTGAGCGGCTGCGCAAGGCGCCCGATGCGACAGTGCGCGATTTCGTCGAGAGCGGGCTTCTGCGCGTTTGCCAGCCCGGCCGCTACGGCGGCTACGACCTCGGCTACGACGTGCTCTGCGAAGTCATCCAGACGCTGGCGGAGGGCTGCGGCTCGCAGGCCTGGGTCTACATGGTGCTCGGCGACAATCCCCTAAAACTCTCCGCCTACGATCTGCGTGCGCAGGACGATGTCTGGAGCGAGGATTCCACGAAGAAGCTCTGCGTCGCGGTCTCGCCCGTGGGGCGCGCGAGCGAAGTCGAGGGCGGCGTCGTCTGGAACGGCGTGCATGGCTTTTCCAGCGGCATCGACCATGCCGACTGGGTGATGTGCGGCGGCTATATCTACGACAAGGACGGCAAACGCGGTCGCGGGTTGATGGCGCTGATGCCGACGAGCGACATTCGCATCATCGACGACTGGCATGTGATGGGCCTTGCGGGTTCCGGTTCGAAAAGCTTCGAGGCGAAGGACGTCTTCGTGCCCGATCACCGCACGCTCGACAAGGCGGCGAACGATGCGGGGCGCGCGCCGGGCACGTTGTTTTACACCGCGCCGGTGACGCGGCTGCCGCGCGGCGGCGTCTCGGCGGTGAGCTATACGGCCGTCGTCGTCGGCGTCGCCAAGGGCTTTTTGAACAATTTCTACGAGACCACTGCGCCACGCCAGTCTCGCGAGAAGTCGGTGGCGATCCAGCCGGGCATCCAGATGTCGGTGGGGCAGGCGGCGGCGGAAATCGAAGCGGCAGAGCGCATGTATCTCGGCGCGATCCGCGAGACCATGGAGGTTCTGGCGCGCGGCGAGGATGTGCCTGCGCATATGCACGTGCAGGGCAAGCGCAACGCCTGCTATGCCGCGCAGCTTTGCCTCAATGCCGTGCAGCGCCTTTACAATATCGCCGGCGGGCGGGCTCTCTATAGCGAAAGTGTCCTCAACCGGCAGTTCCGCGATTGCTTCGCCGCCGCGGCGCATCACTCGCTCGTCTGGGAGAGCGCCGCCATCGACTACGGCAAGCATGTTCTGGGCGTGGCGAAATAGGCCTTCGCCGCCCATGCCCGGAAAGGCTTCCCATACCCCGGGCGATTGAATAGTCTTCCTCCGGGTAGCACGAACGGGCGCGACAAGCCCGGCTGCACCTGAGGGAGGCCGGAATGTTCAAGGCATCGACGCGCAGCTTCGCGATTGCGTTGGCGCTTGTTGCAGCGCCGGCGGCGCAGGCGCAATCGCCTGAAGAATTCTACAAGGGCAAGACGCTCAACCTCATCGTCAGTTCGACCCCCGGCGGCGGTTACGATTCGATTGCCCGCATCGTCGCCCAGCATTTGCAGGCCCATATGCCGGGGCGCCCCGCCATCGCGGTGCAGAACATGCCGGGCGCGGCTGGCCTGCGCGCCGCCAACACGATCTACACAGTCACCGAACGCAACGGCCTTAACGTCGGCGTCCTGCAGTTGACGACGCCGTTCGAACCGCTGATCGGCAACAAGAATGCAACGTTCGACGCGACCAAGTTCAGCTGGATCGGGGCGCCGAATGTGGAATCGGGCGTTCTCGTAATCTGGAACAGCGCGCCGGCGCTGTCGGTGAATGACCTCCGTCAGAAAGAAATTCTCGTCGGCGTCGAAAACATGACGTCGTCGCCCGCCGTCTATGCCCGCGCGCTGGCCTATGCGCTCGATCTGAAGTTCAAGCTGGTGTCGGGTTATCAGGGTTCGGCCGCTGTGATGATCGCGATGGAAAAGGAAGAGGTGCATGCCTTTCCGCAATTCCATGCATCGCTGATGGCCAACAGGCCGGAGTGGCTGCGCGACAAGAAAGCGACAATCGCCGTGCGCTGGGGGCCGAAAGTGCCGGGTTCGCCGGCCAACGAGCCCTATGCCGAAGATATCGTGGGCGATCCGCGAAAGGCGGCAGTTTTGAAAGCCGTGTCGGCGACGCTGGCGCTGGGCCGCCCGTTCGCCGCGCCGCCCGGCGTGCCGGCAGATCGGCTCGCCGCGCTGCGCAAGGCCTTTGCCGATACATTTCGCGATCCCGCTTTCGTGACCGATGCGACCCGGGCGGGATTCGTCATCACGCCGCAATCGGGCGAACAGCTCGCGCAATTGATCGATGATGTCTATGCGTCGCCGAAAGAAATCTTCGAAACTCTCAAATATGTATTTACCGGCGAATAGGAATGCAGCGCGTGACCTGCTGGAGGCAATCATGACGACCAGGACGTTCAAGCGGCCGTTGTGCGCGTTCGCTGCAATGGCCGGATGTGTTTTCTCCGTCCCTCACGCGCAGGCGCAATCGCCCGAAGAATTCTACAAGGGAAAGACTGTCACCATCACGGTTGGCGCTGGCGCGGGCGGCGGCTACGACACGATCGCGCGTGTCGTGCAGCGTCACCTCGCGCCATACATCCCCGGCAAACCGACGGTGATTGTGCAGAACATGCCCGGTGGCGGCGGCTTGCGCGCGCCCAACTATCTCTACACCGTCGCGGAGAAGACGGGACTGAACATAGGCCTCATCCAGTTTTCGATGCCGTTCGAGCCGCTCATCGGCAACAAGAACGCGACGTTCGATCCGACGAAATTCGGCTGGCTGGGTTCGCCCGGCGTCGAAACGGGCGTGCTCATGGTCTGGCACACTGCTCCCGCGCTGACGCTGAAGGATTTGCAGGAAAAGGAAATCACTGTCGGCGTCGAGGCGCAGGCTTCGAACCCGGCCATGAGTTCGCGCATGCTGATGCAGGTCTTCGGCCTCAAGCTGAAACTCGTTGCGGGCTACTCCGGCTCCAACGCCGCGCTGCTCGCGATGGAGAAGGGCGAGGTTCACGCTTTTCCCAACGTCTATAATTCCATGATGGCGCAGCGGCCCGCCTGGGTGCGCGACCAGAAAGTCGCGCTGCCGATCAAATGGGGCCCGATCAACGAGTCGGGCCTGCCGGGCGTTCCCTATGCGGAAGACATCGTCACTGATCCGCAGAAGAAGGCTATTCTCGCCGGCGTTTCGGCAACCCTCGCGCTGGGACGTCCCTTTGCTGCGCCGCCGGATATTCCCGCCGATCGACTCGACGCGCTGCGTACAGCCTTCATGGCGACATTCAGGGATTCCGAATTTGCGGCAGACGCAAAGAAGGTCGGCTTTGCCGAACTGCAGCCGCAATCGGGCGCTGCGCTCGAGAAAGTCATCCGGGAAGCCTATGCTTCGCCACCCGATGTGATCGAACAGTTAAAATACATATTCACGGGCGAGAAGTAACGGAATTCGGAAGGGAAAACCTCATGAGAAGATTTGCGGCCGGATCTCTGGCGTTCGTTCTCGGCGTATCCGCTTTTTCTGCCGTTTCGCAGGCGCAAAGCGCGGAGGACTTCTATCGCGGACGTTCCGTTTCCCTGATCGTCAGCTCCGAGCCCGGTGGAGGCTATGATGCGACGGCCCGTATCACCGCGCGGCACTTGCCGAAGCATCTGGCAGGCGCGCCGACCATCGTTGTGCAGAACATGCCCGGCGCCGGCGGCATTCGCGCGCCGAATTTCGTCTACACCGTGTCGCCAAAGGACGGTTCGGTCTTCGCGCTGATGCAGAACACCATTCCTTTCGAGCCGCTGGTCGGCAACAAGGCCGCGACCTTCGATGCGACGAAACTGCTCTGGCTCGGATCGCCCAATGTCGAACAGGGCATACTCGCCGTCTGGCATACCGCGCCCGTGAAGACGCTCGACGATCTCCTGAAGACGGAAATCACAATCGGCGTGCCGGCGATTTCTTCGACGCCGGCCTATAATTCGCGCCTGCTGATCCGGGTGCTCGGCGCGAAGCTGCGCATCGTGCCCGGCTATCCCAGTTCCAATGCTGCGCTTCTCGCCATGGAAAAAGGCGAGGTCGACTCCTTTCCGAATTTCTATAACTCCATGATGCAATCGCGCCCGACATGGCTGAAGGAAGGCAAGATCCGTATCCTCGCTCAGTGGGGCCCCTATAAGGAGACGGCGATCCCCGACGTCCCCTATCTGCCGGAGGTCATCAAGGATCCGGAGAAGCTTTTGCTCCTTAACGTCTCATCTGCGTCTTATGCATTGGGCCGTCCGTTCATGATGCCGCCGGGCGTGCCGCAGGAGCGTTTCGAGGCCATGCGCAAGGCGATGTTTGCGACGTTCAACGATCCCGCCTTCGCGGAGGACGCGAAGAAGATTGGCTTCACCGATCTCGCGCCGCAAACCGGCGAACAGATCGAAAAGGTCGTGCGCGAAGTTTATGCCGCGCCTCCATCGGTGATATCGCAGTTGAAGTCGATCGCCACGGGCGAGGGCATGTAGGAGTTTTCGATTTGACAACTTTGGTTACAGGCGCAGGTCTCATCGGCACCGCTTTTGCGCGTCTCGCGATCGCTCGCGGCGAGGACGTTCTGTTCTTCGATCCGGAGCCGCGCGGCGAGTACCTGAAATTCCGTCTCGGCGAGACTGGATGGAAACTGTTTCGCGGCGACGTGCGCAACCTTCCCGCGCTGATCGAGGCCATGCAGAACCACAAGGTTTCGACTGTTATCCACACGGCCGGCCTCATCGGCGGCAAGGTCCAGCAATCCCTGTCGAACGGTTTCGACATCAATCTCGGCGGCACGCGCAATGTCGCCGAAGCCGTGCGCCTCACGGGCGTGAAGCGCCTCGTCCATATCAGCACGATGGGCGTTTACGACTCGCGGCGAAAGACCGACGCCAACGTCCCCGAGGATTTTCCGCGCGGCGCCAGCCGAGGCTATGGCAATTACAAGGCCGCCAAGGAGATGATCCTCGAAGCCTATGCGGACGAGTACAGGTTCGAACTGCTGATCCTGCGTCCCGCCAATGTCTATGGCGTCGGCCATTTCTTCGCGGGGTCTTCCGGCGGCATGAAGATGCAGGAGCTGTTGGAAGCGGCGATGGAAGGACGCACGGCCCGCGTCACCTCCGCCGAAACAATGGCCAACGAATATATCTACGAGAAAGACATCGGCCGCATCGTCGAAATCGCCGCCACAGCGGCGATGCCGCGCGAATATATCTTCAATGCGGGCAATGGCTATGTGACGACTTTCGAGGAAGTGACGGACGCCGTGCGCAAGCTCTTTCCCGCGCTGAAAGTTGAGATCGAAAGCGGCAAGCCGCCTAAATCCAAGGCACATGCGATGGACATTTCTCGCGCCGGGGCCTTGCTCGGCTGGAAGCCCCAGTACACAATCGCCGCAGGCTACGCAGATTACCTCCAGGAAATGCAGCGCGCGCGCCAGCAGGCGGCGAGGCTTGCGGGATAACGGTCAAAGAAAAAGAGGAGCGTCCAAATGAAAGAGTGGCTTGCCATCGTTCCCGAAGCGGAACGCAGGACTTACGAAAACGCCGGCTTCGGCGGCGATCTCGACATCGGCGAGAATACCGCGCTCATCGTCATCGACGTGACCTATGGCTTCACCGGCAAGCCGGAGCAGACGCTCGACGAAGCCATAGCCGAATATGCCACGGCTTGCGGCCCTGTGTCGTGGGAAACCATGCCGCGCATCCAGCGCCTGATCGCGATGTTCCGCGAGCTTGGACGGCCCGTCATCTATACGCGCAGCGCGCCTGACGATACGCCGTACACGGGCCGCGCCACCAAGGGCAAAAGGCTCGATCGCATCTTCGCGCCCGACGCCAATGAAATTCCCGATGTCATCGCGCCGAAGCAGGGCGAGTGGGTGCTCGAAAAGACCAAGGCCAGCGCTTTCTTCCAGACCCCGCTCGCCAGCTATCTCGTGCGCAAGAAGATCGACACGGTCATCGTTTGCGGCGTCTCGACATCGGGCTGCGTGCGCGCCTCGGTCGTCGATTGCATGTCGAACGGCTTTCCGACCGTCGTCGTCGACGATTGCTGCTTCGATCGCTCGCAATTCGCGCACAGCGCCAATCTCTTCGACATGAATGCAAAATATGCGACTGTGCTGTCGCTGTCAGAACTCGAGCAGAAGATGCTCGGCAAGCAGATGCAGCCGTCCTGAACCAGAGGAGGAGGCCATGCGTTACGGCGTCTGGTGTCCGCTGCCGCATACGATCCGGCCGGAAGAGCGGATGATCGAGGCGGAAGCCGATCTGCTCAAGCATGGCGCGGGCCAGGCACCCGACCGTTCCTTCGCTTTCGCGCTCGATGTCCTGCGCCGCGCCGAGGAACTCGGATTCGAGACGACGCTGATCGCCGAGCGCTGGCTCGGGCCGGACCTCCCGGCGTGGATGCTTGCCTCGGCGCTGGCCGTGACGACGTGCAAGCTCGAACTCATGGTCGCCGTGCATCCTGGCATCGTGCATCCGCAACAGGCCGCGAAATTCGCCGCCGCGCTCGACCGTTTGAGCGGCGGGCGCGCCGCGATCAATATCGTCAACGGCTGGTGGGAAGAGGAATTCGGCCTGTTCGGCAACGGCTCGACGCAACTCGACGAAACGACACGTTACGCGCGCATGGAAGAATATATCCGTGTGATGCGGGGCCTATGGGAAGAAGACCCGTTCGACTTTCACGGGCGCTTCTACACGGTGAACAATATCGGCATGCCCCTCAAGTGCATGCGCAGCCCATCGCCACCCATCTATGCGGGCACGCGAACCGAGCCGGGATGGGACGTCATCTCGCGCTGCGGCGATTATCTCTTCGTCACCTACGAGGGGAATTTCCGCCTGTTTGACAAGAATGTCGCTGCTGTCGCGGCGCAAGTGAAGATGATGCGCGAGCGCGCGGCGCGCAACGGGCGCAATCTCGGCTTCGGCATGTCTTGCCACGTCATCTGCGCGGAGACGCAGGCAGAGGCGAACAGGCAGGCCGAAGACCTCGAGTCGATGGGCGAACGAAATCGCATCGCCTTCATCGCGTCGAGGGCGCTGGGGCCGGGCCTTGTCGGCACGCCTGCGCTCATCGCCGAGCGCCTGCGCGCCTATGAAGCGGCGGGCGTCGATACGCTGATGCTGCATTTCCACCCGATGCTCGAGGGCATTGAAACCTTCGCGCAACAGATTATGCCCCTGCTCGTGCGAGAAGCCGCCTAGATTCAAACTGGAGTCCAAGAATGAGCGTGAATTCGCCGTTTCCGTATTTTCCCTATCGCGCCATCGTCGATCATCCGCCGGTCAAATGGCCCAACGGCCAGCGCCTTGCCGTCTGGGTCATTCCCAATGTCGAACATTTTCATATCGACAAGCCCGGTCCGATGCCGGATATCCGCAATCATTCGCGCCGCGATTACGGTAATCGCGTGGGTCTCTGGCGCATCATCGAGGTGATGGAGAAGCGCGGCGTGAAGGGCACTGTCGCGCTCAATGGCGAGATAGGCAGTTACTATCCGCGCATCATGGAAGAACTGGTCAAGCTCGACTGGGAATTGATGGGCCATGGCGCAACTAATTCCGTCATGCTCACCCAACTCGACCGCGCGAAAGAAGAAGAAACAATCCGCTTCGTGAAGGGCATCATCGAGCAGCACGGGCGCAAGATGCATGGCTGGCTCGGGCCTGGCCTGTGCGAAACGTTCCACACGCTCGATTTTCTCAAAGAGGCTGGCTGCAGCTATGTCGCCGACTGGGTCAACGACGATCTGCCCTATCGCATGAACAACGGCCTCTTCTCGATTCCCTATTCGATCGAGCTGAACGACATGCCGCTTTACAATGCGCCGAGCATTTCCAACGAGGAATTTCTCAAGCGCATCGTCGAGACTTTCGACGTTCTCTACGACGAGAGCGAGAAGGGCGGGCGCGTCATGGGCCTTGCGCTGCATCCCTTCCTCATCGGTGCGCCCGGCCGTATCCGCATGCTCGACAAGGCGCTGGCGCATATGGCGGCGCATGAAGGCGTGTGGTTCGCGCGCGGACACGAGATCATCGACGCCTACAGGCCGCAGGCGGCATAACAGTATCCCGTTGTCATCCCAGACGCCGAAGGCGATCCGGGATCGCTTCGTGAGCAAAACTCTTGCGCTCCCGGCTCTCGCTTCGCTCGGCCGGGATGACAACGAGCTGCCTGCCTTGCGCGCAGCCGTTACGCCTGCCACAAGCGGACCATGCTGGGGCTCGCACAATTCAGGTCGGCGCTGCGGGAAGACAAGCGGGTCTGGCCGCTTCTTCTCATGGTCTGCTGCACCATGTTCGGCGCGGGCCTCGTCGTCCCCGTTCTCTCGCTTTATGCGGCGAGTTTCGGCGTCTCAGCGACGCTGGTCGGCATGCTCGTCACCATCTTCGGTATTGGCCGTATCGTCGCGAATTTTCCTTCCGGTTGGCTGAGCCAGCGCATGGGGCGGCGGCCGCTCCTTGTCGCAGGACCGGCGCTCGTCGCCGTCGGCGCCGTCGGTGCAGCCATAACGACCGATTTCAACTGGCTGCTGTTCTGGCGTTTCGTGCAGGGCGTCGGCTCCGGCATGTATCAGACCGTGTCGCTCGCGGCGCTCGCCGATATATCCTCGCCCCAGACGCGCGGGCGGCTCGTCGGGCTCTATCACGCGGCGATTCAGTTCGGGGCGTCCATAGGCCCGTTCATCGGCGGCACGGTGGCGAGCGCCTTCGGTCTTGCCGCGCCGTTCTGGGTGTTGCTCGGCATTTCGCTCGTCACCTGCGCGCTGGCGATCACGACGTTTCGCGACAAGGAGGCGCGCGTCACGAGTTCGATGTCCGGGGCGCTGGGAGCGCGGCGGCGCGGCCTGCTCAGCGCGCCCTTCATGGCGATCTCGCTCGTCTCAAGCGTCGTCTTTTTCACGCGCACAGCCTGCATGTTTCAACTGCTGCCGCTCATCGGCAACGAGACGTTCGGGCTCGGCGTCGCCGCCATCGGCGTCGGCATCACCGTCATCGCCTTCGCCATGTTGATCGTCTTGCCCGTCTCGGGCGTCGTCGTCGAAAAATTCGGCTCGCGACTGATGGTGATCGCCTCCATGCTCGGAATGATCGTGGGTATCGGTCTCGTGTTGATGGGCACGCACCCATTCTATTTCTGGCTGTCCATGCTGATCTATGGCCTCGCGGGCGGATTGAATTCCGCTTCGATGGGCACATTCAGCATCGAAGTCCTGCCGCGCCACAAATATGGGGAGGGGATGGGCCTGCAACGCACCATAAGCGATATCGGCTATGTGCTTGGCCCTGTCTTCGCTGGTCTCGTCGCCGATCTCAGCGGCTATGGTAATGCGGGCGGCATCGCTGCGACGCTGGCGCTTTGCGCGGTCGCTACCATCGTTTTTGTTTTCGCGAGCGCCGGCGCCGGCGCTCCGGTGAAGCCCGCGCGTTGAGAGCGATCACGCGCGCGTCAAGCGAACGTGTGATTTCGCGACAGGATGTGTAGGGCGGCGCGCCCCACGTCGCGCTAGCTTGTGTCGGGAGGCGAAGCCATGATCCCCGACCGTTTCGGCGCATTACATGAAAATTGCGACCCGCAAGCCCTCGCCGCCTACGAAAGCGCTGCGGCCGAATTCCTGCGCCACCGATCGCCGGTTCCCTCGCTGTTCCATGCGCTGGCGCTCGATCCGCGCCATGGCGGCGCTCTGGCGCTGAAGGGGTTCTGCAATATTCTGCTCGCCCGGCAGGAAACCGTGGCGCAGGCGCGGGCTATCTATTCGGATATGCCCGAAAAGAGCGGTAGCAGCCGCGATCTCGTATTGCGTGAAGCGCTCGGCCTTTGTTGCGAGGGACGGACGGAACGTGCCATCGCAATCTTGCGCGAATATCTGGCCGACCGCCCGTCCGATATCGTCGCCATCAAGATCGTTCACGCGCTGCAATTCATGTCGGGCGCGGGCCGGGATATGGCGGCTTTCATGCAAGAGCGTCTGGGGCGGCTCGATGCCCATGCGCCCGGCTACGCTTACGTTTTGGGCTGTCATGCCTTTGCGCTGGAAGAAGCGGGCGACTTTGCGCAGGCGGAGGCCCTGGCGCAGGCCGCCCTCCACGGCGACAGGTGCGATCTGTGGGCCATGCATGCGCTGGCTCATGTTTACGAGATGAACGGGCGCAATCGCGAGGGCGTCATCTGGATCGAAAGCGCGCGCGACCTCTGGGCCGACGCCGGCAATTTCGGTTTTCACCTCGCCTGGCATCTCGCCCTGTTCAATCTCAATCTCGGCAAGTCGGATCGCGCGCTTGCAATCTATGACTACGATGTGCGCGCCGTGCGTACCGAAGATTTTCGCGACATGGCGAATGCCGTTTCGATTCTATGGCGCCTGCGACAGGAAGGCGTCGATACCGGCGAACGGTTCGAGGAACTCGCCGAAATCGCGCGCCGCCGCAGTGCGGACACGACGCTGATCTTCGCGTCGCTTCACAACCTTCTGGCGCTCATCGCCACCGGCGATCTCGATGGCGCGGAGGCGCTCCTGTCCTCGCTTCGCGCCGAAGCATTGTGCGCGGATCGTACGCAGGCGGCCGTCGTCAAAACCATTGGCCTTCCGCTTGCTGCTGCGCTGGTCGATTTTGCGCGTGCGGACAGTAATGCGAGCTTGCGTCGGGGGCTTTCCGATTTGCCGCTGCGGGACCTGCCATTGCTCGGCGGGTCGCATGCGCAACGCGACGTGTTTCTGCGCTCTCTGGCCATGATGGCGGCGCAATCCGGCGACCGAAATTTTCTCGACAGCGTGCTCGGCGTTCGCCATGAGATGCGCAGCGCCGACAGGTTTCTCGCCATGGTGGAAACGCTTGCGAGGGAGCGGCGCGCGGCGCGGACACTCGGCCACGCCGCGTGATATGAAGAGCCATACCGCCGGATGCCCGAAACCATTGCTCTTCGTTCGAAAAGTTCGCCGGAAAGCCGAATGAACGCTCCCGTGAAAGAAGCTGAGGTTGCAGCGCGCCGCATCCGCGATCCGCGCCTCGATTTTTTTCGCGGCCTCGGCATGTTCATCATTCTCATCGCCCATGTGCCCAACAATACCTGGGTGAACTGGATCCCCGCGCGTTTCGGCTTCAGCGATGCGGCTGATATGTTCGTGTTCTGCTCGGGCATGGCATCGGCGCTAGCCTTCGGCTCGGTCTTTGCGCAGCGCGGCTGGCTGATGGGCGCGGCGCGCATCCTGCATCGCATCTGGCAGGTCTATTGGGTGCATATCGGCTCCTGCCTCGTCCTCGCCGCCGTGCTCGTCGCCATCGACAGGTGGATCGGCGACAGCAATTATTTCGCGCAGTTCGCGCTCGACAAGATATTTTCTTCCGGGCCGGATCGCATCCTGCAATTGATGACTTTGCGTTACGTGCCCGAGGTCTATTTCGACATCCTGCCCATGTATATTGTGCTGCTGGCGATGATCCCTCTTGTCATGGCGCTGGCGCGCATTCATGTCGCGCTCGTTTTCGTCTTCATGTTCGTGCTGTGGTTTGCGGCGCATGTGCTGCACTACAACTGGAATGCGCAACCGGAGGGCGGGCGCGGCTGGTATTTCAATCCCCTGGCATGGCAGCTCGTTTTCTTCAGCGGCTTTGCCCTGATGCGCGGCTGGTGGCCCGCGCCGCCGCGCAATCGCACATTGCTGATCGCCTGTATCGTCTATGTCGCCGCCGCTGCGCTCGTCGGCTGTCAGTACGGCTATACGTGTCACGCGGGCTTTGGTTTTGCGCCCGCACTCGGCGATATACACACTGCGCTCGATTACTGGATCGACAAGACGAGCCAGGGGCCGCTGCGCTATATTCACTTCATGGCGACCGTCTATATCGCTTGGTATTTTGCGGGGGTTTCAGGCCGGAACCTGACAGGGCCCGTGGTCGAGATCGTCCGCAAGGTCGGCACGCAGACGCTGGCGGTGTTTCTCACCTCGCTCATCGCCGCGCCGGTGCTCGGCATCTTCATCGAGCGCATGGGCCACGGTTTCCCCATCGTCCTTGTCGCGAACGTGCTGGGCATCGCGATCCTGATCGCCGCCGGGCGCATGACCGGCTGGTTCAAGTCATCGCCCTGGCGGGCGCGGCACGTTCGCGCCGGAGGGCCCGCGCCGGAGTAGCCGAAATACCCGCTTCCCCTTGCGTCAGCTTTGCCGCAGGATGGGTCATGGACGCCGGGGCTGCGTGGGGCTGACTTCCGGCGTCCGCGGTCTTGTGCGTGATGTGTACGTTCAGTTCGCGTGCGCAGGTTTGTTTATTTCTTTTCCTTGCTTCGATTTCGATCCTTGCAGGGTGGGATTGCGCGCGCGCCGGCGCCTTCATGCAGGAAGAAGGGCAGGGGCAGATCATCGTCACGACGACGTTCGAGCGCTCCGATCGCTTTTTCGACGCTTCGGGCAAACTTCAGCCGCTCGCGCAATACCGCAAATTCGAAATGACGACCTATGCGGAATATGGCGCGACCGACTGGCTGACGCTGATCTTCGCGCCGTCGTCATCGCAGTCTGCGGGCAGTATCGGGCCTGTCGATAGCGCCGACCGTTATCTGCGCGTCGAGGCCGGGGCTCGGATTCGCGTGTGGCGCAACGATCATTCCATCGTCAGTTTTCAGGCGACCTTTCGCGCGCCTTATGCGATCGACACTGGCGTGCCGCCCGGCTTGCGCCGCGAAGTGAACGAGGCCGATCTGCGCGCGCTTTACGGCCATTCGTTTCAGGTCTTCGGCCGCGCCGGCTTTTTCAATGCGGAACTGGCCTGGCGTGCACGTGCAGGCATGGGCGACGAATGGCGCGCCGATTTCACGCTCGGCTATCGCATCGTGCCGCGCTTTTTATTGCTGCTGCAGAATTTCAACGTGAGCGCGCAAGGTTCTTCCTTCATGCCGCATCAGCGCTGGCACAAGCTGCAGGTCACCGGCGTCTTTGACTTCACCGAGAAATGGTCGGTGCAGGCCGGCATTTACGCGACGCTGTTGGGCGTCAACATGCGGCGCGAGCAGGGCTTCATCGGCGGTATCTGGACGAAGTTTTGATTTTTTAAGCAGAGTTTGAATGGCTTTTTTGATCGAAATGCTTGAGGCGGAGCGCAATCTAGCGCTATGGTTGCCCACATTGAATGCACTTATCTCCCAGAGTAGAATTTTAAGCGAGGCTCAGATGCGTAAAATCAAATGTTGGCTTGCCAGAACTCGGGTGCGATATGTACTTGTAATGTTCATTTTTTGTGTCGTTCTGGTAGCTCAGACGCTTCAGCCGATGGCAGACTATCTGGCTGGGGTTCTGTTCAAGCATCTCGATACACCTGCTGACGGAGAGTACCCCTCGACATATGCGCATTTTCCTGCAAGTCCGATTGTCGCGGGTATAATTGGTGGCAAAGGCGAGGGGTTGAGTTGCAGCATTCCACGTCTGGCGCGATTGCTATTTAAGAATACGTCTGATTCAGGACCTGTCGAGCTGCAATTCCGGCAAGCTTGCAATATGCATGATTTTTGCTACCGTCATGGATATTCAACATATGGATATAACCAAGCTGATTGCGATTATCAGTTGCAGGAAGATGCGTATCGGCTGTGCCGGGCAGCGATTTCTTTTAATCGGGATGAGAATCTGGACTGTGAGTTGCGAGCAAAAAAAGTACTGCTCGGGGTTCGTCTCGGCGGCTCGACACCTTTTCAAGGCCGGGGCGCATCGACCTATTTCGAGTATGATCCCGCTCCAGTGCGCGCCAGAGAGTTCTTGGCCGCACGACTTTTGACGGATGGCACGCAAAATAGCGGTCTCGTTTCACAACGAATCGCCATTTTTAACATTAAACCATCTGGTACGACCGCTGTGACGTTCAGCGATCAGGCGCAGACAAGAAATCCACCAAACAGATCATGGACGCCAGGTCATGTTTGGCGGTGGGGAGGACAAGTCTGGCTGCCTCCTAACAGCATTCCAGCCGCTCCCAGGTTGATTGACATCGAGGACGGACCCACAAAACTCGTATGGATTTTGCGGCGGCGACTTACAAATACCGATCTGTGCGTTGTCGAAAAGGATATCGGTACCTTGTTGGCTCCCCAATTGACGCCAGCAAATCTGCTCAACGAACTGACGGTGTCCCGATTGACGCAGGCGACATCTACATGGAGAGCTTGTCTGCAAGCTCCTAATCATCGCACCCGCGATGTATTCAGCACGTCAGCGTTCCCTATTCGAATCGAAACTGCCGGGCATTCGCCACCATATAGAACAATGGTGACGGCGATCACGCCTAGTCTGAAACATAGAGATAAAGGCGACTGGTATCGGCTCGCCGTCACAGCTGAGAACTTCACGCTTTCGGAGCGGCATACGCAAGCGATCCATCTTGAAGACGGACACCTTCGTCCGGCGGATCTTATCACAGAGGATATCTATAGGTTTTTCGCGGTTCCTCCGATCGTCGGAAGGTTCGATGCAACTCGACCGTCTAAAGATCATTCTCGGGAAATCGCGGTATTCAAGCGAGGAGTTGAGCCGCAAGGGAAAGATTATCGGCAAAGTTTGACTCTTGTTGTCACTCGCGTGCCCGATTTGCCCGAGGCGAGGCTGATGGGCCGTGAGGAAGTGAAGGCACATTCCGCGCTTCCGATTCCTGAAACGCTTGAACCTCTGACGTTGTTGCCAGGCCTCAATTCGCCGGATCGATTTATATCTGCAACGAGCTCGAATGAACGTCTGCGTTTTTTCACATTTAGCCTATCGCCAATTGAGCCGTCCGGCAATATCGCGCCGCGTGAAGCTAAAATGCAAATTGATCAAGAAGAAACATCTATTCATGCTTCATGGATTGCTCGTCCAGCTTTGGTTATCAAGCCTTCGGCTTTCAACGACAGCACGGGTGCTGGACTGATCCTTTCGCGCTCATTCGTGCCGGAAGAGCGGCGCGCTGAAGGCCACGAAGGTGTAAGGTTCGAATTTGCAATGTTTCGTGCAGCCGGTGACGGGTTTCGCCTGGCGTCGGCGGCCCGGTGTGATGTCTCATACGAACTTGCCAATCGCCGTTTGAGGAGAGCTTGCGAAACAAAAATGCGGGCCGGAAATCTGAATACCCCGACAATCGGTGATCGGCTGCGGGGTGCGCAATTACTTGCTGGCGAAGTACATGGAAACGACCGGAATCTTGACTTGGTATTGGTTGATCCTTGTTTCGATAGCATGCCGATTGTCTTTCGCGGAACCGGCCAGGCCGCCCCCGGCGCCGCAGGCTTTGAGGCTGTGCCGCTTGATGAAGAAGCTGCTCAAGGTTTAAAGCACCGAGAGCGTGGCGAGACGTTGTCCAGAAGCGTGAGCTGTTCGCCACTTCCGCCTGCCTGTCTTCGTGACCCTGCCTTCCTCGATATCGATATGTCAGCTGCGCCCGGCCGCAATGGCAATTTTACGATGATTAGCCGGGAGTGCAATTGAAACACACTCAAGTTTTGGAAAGCGACGCGTTTTACTCGTTGCTCGAAAGTGTAACCGGAAAGTGTCGTCGGCAGTATCTGTGGAGGTCTTGAAACTCAAAAACTCCACTGCGCCGCCAGCGCGCGCGCTTCACGCAATTGCGCGGCGGTGACGCGCGATCCCTGCGCATCGGCGGCCGCATCCAGCGCGAAGTTGATGCGATCGGCGCCGCGAACGGCAAAGGCTTCATGATCCGCCGCATTTTCCAGCGCCAGCGTCATCGCCGTGCGTTCGCCATCGACGGCGCCCGAACGCAGCGCAAGCGCCACAGCCAGCGCGCCAAAATTGTCGGTGGACGAACGCGCCAGCCGATAAGCATTGACGAAGCGCTTCACGTCGCGCGGCCCGCTGGCTGCGATCGGCGCGAGCTTTTCGAGAAGCTCCGCTTCCGCACGCGGCATCTGCTGATCGAAAGCCGAGCGCGTGGCGTCGACGGCGCTGTCGGGCGACACCTGCGGCGCGCCCGTGCCGAGCATGTCGCGCACGAAGCCGCCGAGGCGGTTTGAATCCGCAAGCGCGGAAAGTCGCACCGGAATATCGACGAAGCGCGACAGGCCGTTCGTCCCTGCGTCGGGGCCGGTCATCACGGTGACATAGGCCGGATGCGCCAGAAGCTCCTGCGCGCAGGCCATGAAGCTCGCTGCGCCGGCATCCGGCAGGGCATCGAGATTGTCGATGGCGACGACGATGCGTTCGGGCGCATCGACTGCATGCGCGCCGGCAGCCTGCGCCAGCGCGCCGATGAAGGTCGATGCGTGATGCGAGGTCCCCGTGGCGAAGGGCGAGGTCGTCACCTTCTGCTGGGATTCGGCTGCCGCCGCCGCGCGGCGCTCGGCCTCGGCGGCGCGCGCCGTCAGCGGATCAATTTCGGCGGCGAGATCGTCGACGCGGCGCGTTTGGTTGGCGATGAGCGTGTCGAGGTCGCGATGACGCGCTTCCACGTCGTCGCGGTAGAGCGAGACGCCGCGGAAGATCGGCATCAGGAAGCGAGCGGCCCTAATGAAGTTCCAGACCAAAGCGAGCACGCCGGCCCAGATTGCCGATTGTTTGGCTATGGAGAGCCAGCTGATGTGGGATTCGATCCAGGCAGTCGGCGTCTTCAGCGAATCATAGCCGCGCAGCCAGCCCAGCCACGTCTCGCGCGAGGCCTGCGCCTCGCCGATGCCCCAGGCGATAGCGAAAAAGATGATGGCGAGAACGATGAGCTTGGTCTGGCCGCGGAAGCCCCAGAGCGCGCGGAACGTTGCGCGGAACCGTCCGGTCGCGCCGCCCTTGTCGGACACGTCGCGCACCAGGTCCTTGTAGGTCGCGACGGGATCGCCAGAGATGAAGCCGAAACTGCGCAATCGGCTCTCGATGGAATTGCGCTTGGCGCGCGCGTGGGCGTCGATCTTCGAGCCGCTGGCTTCGTAGAGCACGCTGTCAGCGATGCGCAGGCGGCGGCCGTTGAGGTCCTGAAGGGCTTCGCGCTCGCTGTCGAGGCGGCGGCGGGCATCGACGAGGCGCTCGCGGGCGTGGCGCGCGGCCTCTGCCGGATCCGTCGCTGCGTCGGAGGCGGCTTCCGCCAGCGCGCCATATGTCCGCCCGTCCGGAGCGGGATTCTGCAGCGCCTCGAAAAGCGCGGCGGCGATGCGGGTCGCCGGTTCGCCGGGCGCGGCGGCGTCAACGCGCGCGATCACCGCATGCCGCACGAACGGCGAACTGGCGGTGCGCGACGCGCCGGCGGCGAAGGCGGCGATGTCGTCCAGCATACGGCGAAGGGCAAAGCTCTTGCCCGTGCCCGCATGGCCGAGAATGCCGATGGTGACAGGCAGTTTCGTCGCGGCGTGGGCGGTGAGTTCCGCCACGCGGCGAATGGCCGGGGCAATGCCCAGAAGGTCGGCATTGGCAGGGGTTTGCACAGCGGCCGCGGGCTCGGGTTTCGGCGGCTTCCGGATGAGAACCTGCGTATGCTCCACCGCGGGCGCGGCGGGCGGGTCCATCAGCAGCGGCGGCACATGCGGTTCGGGGGCTTCGCCGTGGTCGGGCGCGGTGCGGCCGGTCGTGACATTCCGGACGCGGGCAAGGAAATCGGACACGCGCAAGTCTCCACATTGAACAGCGTTTTGGCGGCAAGCTCGGCAATGGCGCGTGCTTACCACATGGGCATGGCCCGGCAACAGGCCGGATAGGCCGCGAATGTGGCGGCGGCGCGGCCAGCCGCAGGTTCGACATGACGCAGGGAGCGGTGCGAAAATGCTTCCCAGCAGCCGGGCCTATGCTCTACAAGGCCGCCAACTCCCCTTTATCCCAACTAGTTGGCAAGGACGACTGAGCCCATGGCGCGGCAATTTGTTTATCACATGCAGGGTCTCAACAAGACCTATCCCGGCGGCAAGAAAATTCTGGAGAACATCCATCTCTCCTTCTACCCGGACGCGAAGATCGGCGTGCTCGGCGTCAACGGCTCGGGCAAATCGACGCTGCTGCGCATCATGGCCGGCATCGACAAGGAATTCACCGGCGATGGCTGGGTCGCCGAGGGCGCGCGCGTCGGCTACCTGCCGCAGGAGCCGCAGCTCGATCCCAACCTCGACGTGAAGGGCAACGTGATGCTCGGCGTCGCGGAAAAGCAGGCCGTGCTCGACCGCTACAACGAACTGGCGATGAATTATTCCGAAGACACCGCCGACGAGATGACCAACCTGCAGGACGAGATCGAGGCCAAGGGCCTTTGGGATCTCGATAGCCAGGTCGAGCAGGCGATGGACGCTTTGGGCTGTCCGCCAGACGACTGGGATGTCTCGACGCTGTCAGGCGGCGAACGCCGTCGCGTCGCGCTGTGCAAATTGCTGCTCGAAAAGCCGGAACTTCTGCTGCTGGACGAACCGACCAACCATCTCGACGCCGAGACCGTGAACTGGCTCGAAGGCCATCTGCGCAACTATCCCGGCGCGATCCTCATCGTCACCCACGACCGCTACTTCCTCGACAATGTGACGGGCTGGATTCTCGAACTCGATCGCGGCAAGGGCATTCCCTACGAGGGCAACTATTCGTCCTGGCTGAAGCAGAAGCAGAAGCGGCTGGCCCAGGAAAGCAGCGAGGACAAGGCGCGCGAACGGGCGCTGGAAGCCGAGAGCGAGTGGATCGCGTCTTCGCCCCGCGCCCGCCAGGCCAAGAGCAAGGCGCGTATCGCGCGCTACGAGGATCTCGTCGCCAAGCAGAACGACAAGGCGCCGACGACCGCGCAGATCATCATTCCCGTTGCAGAGCGCCTCGGCCAGAACGTCATCGAGTTCCAGCATCTCAACAAGGGCTTTGAAGACAAGCTGCTGATCGACGATCTCTCCTTCAAACTGCCGCCGGGCGGCATTGTCGGCGTGATCGGTCCGAACGGCGCGGGCAAGACGACGCTCTTCCGCATGATCACCGGGCAGGAAAAGCCCGATGGCGGCTCGATCACGATCGGCGAGAGCGTACAGCTCGGTTATGTCGACCAGTCGCGCGATGCGCTGAACGACAAGGCGACCGTGTGGGAAGAAATTTCCGGCGGCAACGACATCATCTACCTCGGCAAGCGCGAGATCAACTCGCGCGCCTATTGCTCGACGTTCAACTTCAAGGGCGCGGACCAGCAGAAGAAGGTCGGCATGCTCTCGGGCGGCGAGCGCAACCGCGTGCATCTGGCGAAAATGCTCAAGAGCGGCGCGAACGTCCTGCTGCTCGACGAACCGACCAACGATCTCGACGTCGATACCTTGCGCGCGCTTGAGGAAGCGCTCGAAGATTTTGCCGGTTGCGCCGTCATCATCTCGCACGATCGCTTCTTCCTCGATCGCATCGCCACGCACATGCTCGCCTTCGAGGGCGACAGCCATGTGGAATGGTTCGAGGGCAACTTCCAGGAATACGAGGAAGACAAGAAGCGCCGTCTGGGAACGGACAGCGTTATTCCGCATCGTCTGAAGTACAAGAAGTTTTCGAGGTAGTTTGCTAAAGCGTTATCCCGGACGCGCTGAGCGCGATCCGGGTTCCGGTGCCATCAGAGACGATACAACTCTAATTTCTTACAAGCGCATCGATCTCCGCATTATCGGGAAAATGTCCCGACATGCTCTTGGAAAATTTCACGACGCCATCGACGGAAATCTCGAACACGCCGCCACCGCCGCGCACCAGTTCGATTTCCGCTCCCTTGGAGTTATGCAGCAGACGGGCCTTCACACGGAGGGCTTCGGGTTCGTAGTTTCAGACGCCGCAATAGCGGATTGTGATTTTCATGGCGCTGCTCCTTGCCGATGAATAGAGCGGGCAGGTCACAAAAAATATATCACTCGGTGGCGTTGCGAGCAAAAGCGGAGGCATAACCACGCGCAATCTCCGAGGGCGGGCCCTTCTCCCCTTGCGGGAGAAGGTGTCACGCGAAGCGTGACGGATGAGGGGTAGCCCGCAGGGCGAAGACTCTCGATGCGTGAAGGCGAGGCAATAAATTTTCGGCAACCAGATTTCCGCAATAAAGCGCTTCGCGCTTACCCCTCATCCGGCCTGCTCCGCAGGCCACCTTCTCCCGCAAGGGGAGAAGGATTGCGCCCCCAATATCTTTTTAAATTCCCGAAATTTATTTTTCTCTCCCTCCCCCCTCACTACCCGCACAATGCGCGCGTCCCGGCCTAAGGGTCCAAAAGACCTGAGGGGGTCGTTCTTGCATGAGAGCGGGCGGGCCGGGAGCGGAGGCCAGGTGGAGCGGCGTCATGCACCGTGAAATCTGGCGGCCCAAGTTGCGCCTACCCGTGTCGTCGTGGGCTTCGGCACTGATGTGGCGATCCCGCAAGGATCGGACATGTCAGACTGGAGGAGAGAAAAGCAGTCCTCCAGGGCAGCGCAA
>CAINED010000080.1 GCA_903847605.1 uncultured Hyphomicrobiales bacterium
CGCGAGCGTGAGGTAGTCCTCATCCGATGTCTCGCTCTCGATCCGCACCGGCGCGGAGAAGCCGCGAAACAGCGAGAGCGCCGGTTTCTCATCGATATTACGGAACACGAGACGGCGGTGCCCGCCATCGAGAATGAAGGTTGACGACGACAATTCGTCTTGCGTTGCGCCATCTTTATCCGGGGCGGATGTCGTATCGAGAGGAAGTTCCTGTCCGTCATGCGCGATGAGGCCGAGCCGCAAAGGTATGACTTGCGGAGATTTTTGGTCCTGCCCAGGCGTTGGCGGCGTCGATTGCGTGAGGTCAAGTGTCAGGGTTCTGGCTTTGGCGTCATGCCGTGCGACGACTTTGACAAGTGGCGTTCCCGCCTGCCGGTACCACAGCATGAACTGGGTGAGGTCTCGTCCCGAAGCTTCCGCGAAGCAGCCGATGAAATCCTCCACGATGGCAGCCGTTCCATCGTAACGCTCGAAATAGAGATCCATGCCACGGCGGAATGCTGCCGCGCCAATAAAATTATACAGCGTGCGGATGACTTCCGCGCCCTTTTGATAGACGGTCGCCGTGTAGAAATTGTTGATCTCGTGATAGGTCTCCGGCCGCACGTTATGAGCGAGCGGACCCGCATCTTCAGGAAATTGCGCAGCGCGCAATCCGCGCACGTCGGCAATACGTTTCACGGGCCGCGAGCGCTGGTCCGCGGAAAACTCCTGATCGCGATAGACGGTCAGCCCTTCCTTCAGGCAAAGCTGGAACCAGTCGCGGCATGTGATGCGATTGCCCGTCCAGTTATGAAAATATTCGTGCGCGATGATGGCTTCGATATGGGCATAGTCGGCGTCGGTCGCGGTCTGGGGCGAGGCGAGCACATATTTGTCGTTGAAGACATTGAGACCCTTGTTTTCCATCGCGCCCATGTTGAAGTCGGAGACGGCGACGATGTTGAAAACATCGAGATCGTATTCCCTGCCGAATTTCTCCTCGTCCCATTTCATCGAGCGTTTCAGGGAATCCATCGCATAATGCGCGCGCTTTTCCTTGCCGGGCTCGACGTAAATGCCGAGATCGACTTTGTTTCCGGACGCAGTCGTGAACGTATCGCGCAAGCAGCCGAGATTTCCGCCGACGAGAGCGAAAAGATAGGAAGGCTTGGGATGCGGGTCGTGCCAGATCGCGAAATGCCGTCCGTCAGGCAGATCGCCACTCCCGAGGGGGTTGCCATTGCCGAGGAGCACGGGTGCTTCCTGCTTCAAGGCCTCGATGCGCGTCGTATACACCGCGAGAACATCCGGCCGATCGGGAAAATAAGTGATACGCCTGAAGCCTTCGGCCTCGCATTGCGTGCAATAAACGCCGTTGGAGCGATAAAGTCCCGATAGCTGCGTGTTCGCAGTCGGATCGACGGACGAACGCGTCATCAGTGTGAACGGACGTTGCGGCGGCGAGAAGATCGTAAGGCCGTCAGGCGTCATGCTGGCCTGCGATGCATCGAGCGCCTTGCCGTCCACTTCGACGCCGGTCACCGAAAGGCCGTCTCCATCGAATTGCAGAGGAGCGCCGGCACGTCCCTTTGGATTCGGTTTCACGAGCAGCTTCGATGTCACCAGCGTCTGCGTGGGGTGCAGAACGAAATCCAGTTCGACGCGCTCGACGAGGTAGTCGGGAACGCGATAGTCCGAGAGATGAACGGCTTTGCCAGTATCGGTGCGCATGAGGAGTCCTCGAATTTCGATGCATTGTGGAGATGCGATCAACGAAATTCAAGCGCACTGCGAAAGCAAATTTTTATTTGACGCGAAGTCCCAGCGCCGCCGCCACCGCCGTCTCAATCTCGTCCCGATACTGCCCAAGAGGACGCTGCAGGCGCCCATAGAGGCAAAAGACTGCCGGCTGAATGGCGACGCCGAGCGCGAGCGAAGCCGCGAGTTCCGGCTTGTCGATCGAAATCTCCTTCCGCGCGATGGCGCGCTGCATGATGGCGACGATCTCGCTGACGACGTTGTCCTCATCCCGGATGAAGCGCAGGTGATCGTGCTGGTTGAGGAGAATGAAGGCGAAGACATCCGGCGAATCGTCGAAGAGCTCGCAGAGCAGGGTAACGAGTTGTCGCAGTGCTACGCCGAAATTTTCCGAATGCTCCGCGAGCGCGGTGACCGAACGCGCCAGATTCGAATAGTGGAAGGTGAAGATGGCGGAAGCGATCTCGTCTTTCGAAGCGAAATGACGATAAAGCGCCGCGTCGGCGACGCCAACGGCCGTCGCGATATCCTTGATCGAGGTCGCATCGAACCCCTTGCGCGCGAAGAGATGCAAGGCTTCCTTGAAGATCTTTTCGCGCGTGGCCTGGCCATCGCGGCTGCGCTTGCGTGCGGGAACGGCATTCATGGCTCAGACCTTTGCGCCAGCGCGCTCGCGAACGAGTCTGTTCAACTCGACGTAATCGAGCTTGCCGGAGCCGAGCAGGGGGAGGGCAGGCACGATCATGATCTCGGATGGCATCATCAACTCCGTTGCGCCATGCAATTTCATGAAGGTTTGTACTTCGTTGCGTGAGGCGTCAGGCTTGGTCGTCACCATGATAAGGCGTTCGCCCTTGCGTTCGTCGGGCACGGATACGACGGCCGGTGCGTGATCGGGCCACATGGGATTGAGTATCTGCTCGATGGCCGCGAGCGAAACCATTTCGCCGGCGATCTTGGCGAAGCGCTTGGCGCGGCCCCTGATGCGCACGAAACCGTCCGCATCGATCGTGACGATATCGCCGGTATCGTGCCAGCCGCCGGGCGTCGGTTCGAGCACGCCAGGATTGTCGGCGCGATAATAGCCCATCATCACGTTGGGGCCGCGCACATGCAGGCGTCCGCCTTCCTCGATGCCCGGCACCTGTTCGAGCTTCGGTTCGATATGCGGCAGAAGGCGGCCGACCGTTCCGGTACGGTTGAACATCGGCGTATTCACCGCGAGAACAGGCGCGGTCTCCGTGACGCCATAACCTTCGAGCACGCGCAGGCCGAATTTCTCCATATAGGTCTTGCGCGTCGTTTCCTTCACGGGTTCTGCGCCGGCCACAATGTAGCGCAGTGAGCGGAAGTCGTAGGCATTGGCCGTGCGGGCATAGCCGTTGAGGAACGTATCCGTGCCGAAGAGGACCGTGGCATTCGCGCCATAGATCAGTTCGGGAATCTGGCGGTAGTGCAGCGGCGAGGGATAGAGATAACACTTCATACCCGAAAGCATCGGCAACAGCATGCCGCCGGTCAGGCCGAAGGAGTGAAACACCGGCAGCACGTTGAACACGATGTCGAGCGGGGTGATGTCGAAGCGCGCATTGATCTGCGCGATATTGGCGTTGAAGTTTGTATGCGAGAGGACGACGCCCTTGGGCGTGCCTTCCGAACCCGACGTAAACAGCACCACTGCGGGATCGGATGGATCGCGCTTTTCAAGGGCGCGGGTCGAGAGCAACAGGCCCTTGATCTTGTCGCCACCGGTGATTGTAGCGCGCACGTCTTCGAGATAGACGATCTCGACTTGCTTGCCGAGCTCGGCGACGATGCTTTCGAGTTTTGCGCGTTCGATGAAGGCGCGCGAGGTGAGAACCTTTTTGATCGCGGCGGCGGTGCACGCCGAGCGAAGATTGGCTGCGCCCGCCGTATAGTTCAGCATCGCGGCGACGCGACCGGCGCTTTGCACGGCAAAGAAGGTCACGGCTGCGCCCGTCGCATTGGGCAGCATCAGGCCGACGCATTCGCCCTTCTCGGTCATGGCCGCAATCTTGCCGCCGAGGATGCGCGCGCCGAGCAATACCTTGCGGCCGGACAGGGCGCCCGTCAGCGGATCCTCGACGACGATTTTGCTCGCGCCGGTGTCGCGGATTGAATCCGTCAGCGCTTTGAACAGGGTCATGTCCGTATGCGTCGTGCGCATCACGAGATCGGACATCACATCGTAGAGCGCGGCGCCCGCAGCGATGCGGCGCTTGCGGCCGACGAGCGCAGGGTCGATGTCGAGCTTGCGCGGTTCGAGGAAAGTGACGCGCACTTTCGGGAACAGCGAACGGCGCACCATGCCCGCCTTGAGGCGCGAGAAGAAGGTGCGCTCGAGGCCTTCGAGGCGAACGGGCACGATCATCGCGTCAGACTTGTCGGCGATCATGGCCGCACCGTCATAGACTTTCATCAATGCGCCGGTGACTGTGAGTCGTCCTTCCGGGAATATGACGAGGTGTTCGCCCTCGCGCACTTCCTTGATGAGACCGCGCGTCGATAGCGGCTTCGATGGGTCCATGGGATAGCAGCGGGCGATGCCGAGGAAGGGTTTCACCCACCATGCTTTTGCGATCTGCCAGTCGATGGCGAATACGGGCTTGCGCTCGAGAATGGAGAGAATAACGGGCGCATCGAGGAAGGAAACGTGATTGAGCGCGATGACGCAGCGATCGCCGGCCTTCTGCAGATTTTCGATGCCCCTCACTTCCAGCCTGAAGACGAGGCGGAAAAGCATATTCAGGAAATCGGCGAAGAGGCTGCCCGGCAGATTGCGGAAGAGCCACCAGGCTGCGCCGAAATTCAGGACGCCGAGCAGGATGAAAAGCGCGGGCTCGCTGACATGGGCAAACTGGAGCGCGCCGGCGATCAGGGTTCCCGCAACAATGAATAGCGAAGTTACGATATTGACGGCCGCCACGACGCGCGCGCGGCGGTCTTCGCCCGCCCAGGCCTGAACGGCGGCAAAGGCAGGTACGACAAACAGTCCGCCCGCTGCGGAGACGCCGATGATGTCGATGATGAGACGGACGCCCGTGGCGCTGCGGAAGAATTCGCCAAGGCCGATTTCGGTGGATGCTTTCGGCAGACCAAGCGTTGCAAATCCGAGATCGATGAGGAAAGCGCCCATGATGACCGCGGCGACAGGGACCGGCAGCAGCAGGATGCGTCCATGCGAAATCGCAGCAGCGACGAGCGAGCCGACGGCGATGCCGATGGCAAAGAGCGCGCTGATGGCGGTCTCGACATCGATGCCGCCGCCAATGCGATGTTTCACAATCACTGGCACGAGAGACAGCGCCACCGCGCCGGTCATCCAGAACCAGCTCACGGCTAGGCCGCCGACCCAGATGTTGCGCTGCGTTTTGATTTCGCCGACGAGCGCAACCGATGATGCGATGATGTTACGCTCGACCTTGAGGCCCGGCGCGCCGACGCCTGTCGCCGGGATAAAGCGGCTCGCGCCCCAGCACGCCATAGCGACGATCATCAACTGCGCGACGATGAAGGTGGGGCTCGAATGATGCGAAGCGGCATAGCCGCCCGCAATCAGGCCAAGCAGGATCGCCAGAAACGTCGCACCCTCGACCAGCGCGTTACCGGCTGTGAGTTCGCGGGTTTCAAGATGATCCGGCAGGATGCCGTATTTGATCGGGCCGAACAGGGCGGCGATGACGCCGAGGCCGAAGAGAGCCGCGTAGAGCAGGTACAGGGAGGCAAAGAAGAAGCCCGCCGCCGCGATCATCTGCACGAAGATTTCCGCGAACTTGAGCCGCCGCGCGATGAGCGCCTTGTCGTGCGAATCGGCGATCTGGCCACCGAGGGCGGAGAGGAAAATCGAGGGAAGGATGAACAGCGCCACCGCGAGCGTCACAAGCGTGCCGGATTTCTCCTCGCCAAGCCGGAACAGGATCAGCATCGCCAGCATGTTGCGGACGAAATTGTCGTTGAAGGCTGAAAAGAACTGCGTCCAGAACAGGGGCGCAAACCGCCGCGAGGTCATGAGATCCTTGAACACGGAACCCTCCTGAATTCATAAGTGAATGTTCACTAACATGAGGGCCTCGCGTGGTCAAGTGGCTTGACGGCACATCGGCTGGCGCGGAGATCGTGCAGTGTGCGCCAGCGCACATCGGGGTTTGACGCCCAGGCTTTGCGCCATCCGCGCCGTTGGGGCAATCTGCGACGAATAAGATTCAGGGAGGAACGAGTGTCCAAATCCATCCGCCGTGGCAGGAGCTTTGCCGCCAGTCTGCTCATGGCCGCAGCCTTCATGGCGCAACCCAATGTGGGCGCGGCCCAGACTGCCGCCGAATTCTACAAGGGCAAGACGATCAATGTGATCGTGCCATTTTCGCCCGGCGGCTATTACGACCTCGGCGCACGGCTGCTGGCCCGCCACATGGGAAACCACCTGCCGGGCAATCCGCAGATGGTGGTTCAGAACCAGCCGGGCGGCGGCGGCATCGGTCTTGCGAACCGTCTCGGCGCGGGCGCCAACAACGACGGCACGATGATCGCCGTCCTGCAGCGGGGCCTGCCGCTGCTGGCCTTGACCGGCGACAAGAACGTGCGATTCGATCCGCTCACAATCACCTGGCTCGGTTCGATCTCGGCTTACTCGACCGATGCGTTTATTCTGGCGATCAACGCCTCGCATCCCGTGAAAAAGGTCGAGGAGCTCTTGCAGCCCGGGGTGAAGCTGAAAGTCGGGGCCAATCAGGCCGGCTCCACCAATCTGACCCTAGCGGTCATCTGTCGCGAAATTCTCGGCCTCAATTACGAGATCGTTCGCGGTTATCCCGGCGCGTCGAACATCAATCTCGCACAGCAAAACGGCGAGGTGGACGGCCAGTTCGCGGACGTGAGTTTCTTTGCGACGAACATGAAGGCGCAATGGGATGCCAAGGGTCTGACGCCCATCGTGCAACTCGGACGCCGCACGCGCCTGCCTTCCTTGCCCGATGTGCCGACCGCACGCGAACTCGTGAAGGACGAAGAACGCAGAGCTTTTCTCGTCTTCGCGGAAACGCCTTTCTTTGCCGCGTTACCCGTCGCCGCGCCCGTCGGCGTTCCCAAGGATCGCGCGGATGCGTTGAAGGCTGCCTTCATGGCGACGGCGAAGGACGAAGCTTTCTTAAGCGAAGCGAACCGCATGCGCTACACGGTCGATCCGATTTCCGGCGACGAGGTGCTCGCGATCATTCGCGAGGCTGCGAAAACCCCGAAGCACATCATCGAGAAATACAAGGAGACTATTGAGAAATAGATTTGGCCGTGGATATGAATTCTGAGGATGCCATCCCGGAAAATCGCGAAGCGATTTATCCGGGATGGCGAAAGTAGAAGCATTGAACGATCCCGGCTCTTCGCTTCGCTGCGGCCGGGATGACATAATTCTGTCGAGCTACTGCGGCTCTATCCCCATGGCCGGCAGATCGACGCGCCACTTCTCAATGTCCTTTTTGAGTACGGCCGCGAAATCTTCCGGTGTGCCGCCGATTGTATCCACGGCCTGCTCTTTCAGTTTTGCGATGACGCGCGGCCTCTCGAGTTCTTTGTTTGCTGCAGCATTGAGCTTCATAATAATTTCACGCGGCGTGCCAGCAGGTGCGAACAACCCGTACCACGAAAAGAATTCCGCGCCCGGCACGGTTTCGGCGATGGTTGGCACGTTCGGCATGGAGGCGAGGCGCTTGGGCTCCGCGACCGCGATGATGCGCAGTTTCCCAGCTTCGACATGGGGCAGAACGGCGGTTGGCGTCGCAAAGCCTAAGAGGAACTGACCGCTCAAAAGATCGGTCATCAACGGTCCCGTGCCGCGATAGGGCAGGTGGACGATATCGACCTTCGCCTTGTAGCGGATGAGTTCGCCCATCAGATGCTGGCCCGTGCCGAGGCCCGCGCTGCCGAAGACAATCTTGCCCGGATTCTTGCGTGCGTGATCGACAAGGTCGGACACGGTTTTCACATCAAGTGAAGGATGCACGACCATGAATAGCGCGGTCGAGGCAGCGAGCACGACCGGTTCAAATGACTTGATTGGATCGTAGGGAAAGTTCTTCTGCATGAACGGATTGATGGAATGGGTCGGCGTCAGGCCCGACAGGATCGTGTAGCCATCCGGCGCTGCGCGCGCGACGGAAGTCGAACCCGGCGTGCCGCTGGCGCCGGGCCTGTTCTCGATGACGATCGTGGCGCCCAATGTCGCCGCCATTCCGTCCGCGAGAATACGCGGCACGAGATCGGCCGTGCCGCCGCCCGGAAACGGGACCACCATGGTGATCGTGCGGGACGGATAGGTTTGCGCCTGTGCGGGCAGGAGACCCGCACTGCCCAGAATTGCGCAGCCCAGAAATCCGGCTAGCGCGCGTTTATGCATTTTCATCTTTCCCTCCCTGGAATTCCGCCGTCTTGCGCGGCCTGATTATTCGGCTGCGCGCCGCGGCTGTTCGTCTTCCATGACGACCTGCCAGCGCTCCGAATGCGGGATCATGCCTTCGCCCGCACGCAGGCGCACATGATCCACGGGTTCGGCGAAACCGATTTGCGGCTTGCCCGTCTGCGCGAACTGTTCGGCCGCCTCAATCATCATGCGCCGGTAATGGATGACAGCCAGATCGCTCGATCCAAGATGCTCCTTCGTGCGGTCGTAGATCGGCCCCATGCTTTCATGGATGACGATATCCTCGATATTCACGCCCTTGATGCCGGTAAAGCTATCGCCGCGCATCATCGCCGCGCGATCCTGTTTCCAGTTGTTCGAGCGCTTCGCAAATTTGTTCAAATTTTCGTCTACATCGACGCCCGGGCGCAGGCCCATATTGTCGAGATATCTGTCGCGCTCGGCTTGAGTCATCGGCGCGTCCTTCTTCCAGATGACATACCAGAACATCGACTTGCCGTCGGCTTCAGGCACGAAGAACTGCATGTTGCCCCAGCCCTTGGCGGCCGGGAACATGCCGAAGCAGGGCGCGATGAAAAGCGTCACGCGGATATATTTGTTGCGGTCCGCCTCGCGCAGGGGCTTGCGGATGGCGGCATAACGGAAGCCGTAAGACGTCGTTTCGACGTCGAGCTTGGGCGCGCCATCGTCGGAAGGACGGTCGAGATGGGCTTTCGTGCCGAGCACCGTATTCGCGGTGGCGTCTTCGGTCGGCTTGATTCCGCCGGAATGCAGATAGTTGGAATGCGCGGAATCGAGCACGCCTTCGATGGCTTGCGCCCAGTTCGCTTCTTCGCGCGCGCGCATGATGATGATCTGCGAGGGATCGAGGCCTGCGAATTCGAAGGCCGGGGGTGGCGGCGCCTTTGATTGGTCACCGAGCCACGCCCAGACCACGCCGCCAGCCTCATGAACCTTGTAGGCTACGAATATCACGCGTTCCTTCAGTTTGCTGTCGGCAGGCTCTGGCGGCGTCTCCAGCACCTTGCCATCGCCGTTCACCAGCCAGCCGTGATAGAGGCAGCGCAATCCGCAGTCTTCGTTGTTGGCGAGAACCAGCGACGCGCCGCGATGCGGGCAATATTCGTCGATGAGGCCAAGGGACCCGTTCGGCGAGCGATAGGCGACGAGTTCTTCGCCTAGAAGCTGCACGCGCCTCGGCGCGCCGCCGGCGACGAGATCGGTGCTGGCGCATGCCGGCAGCCAGTAGTTGCGCATGAGACGCCCCATGGGGGCATCGCCTTCCACGCGGCAAAGCGTGTCGTTCTTTTCCTTCGAGAGCATGGGCTCCTCCTGCCGGTCCGTTCTTCAACCGTTACTGTAATCGTGCCTTGTTCAGGCTAGGCGATCAAGTGAGATCGAAGTTGCGGCTATAAACTGCGTCGATTTGCGAGAGTTCTTCTTCGGAGAGGGGCGGAAAATCCGCCGCCGAAACGGTTTCCTGCAGTTGGGCATAGTCCGAGAACCCGCCGACAACGGTGGAAACCGCGTCATGCGTCAGGGCAAAGCGGTAGCCGGCGACGGGCAGGGTGCGCGGCGGCTTGTGCAGGAACGCGAACGCCCGCCCGCGCTGCGCTTCCGGCCGGAAGCTGGCGGGATTTCGCGTGTACATGCCGCCCGCATATTGGTGGCGGCCGAGTTCTCCCGATTCCAGCGCCTGAGGCGTTAGCGCGCCGCCGGCAAGCGGGCGGATGACGGCGACGCCGACATCGCACTTGCCGGCATGGGTGATCATCTCGCCGTAATCGTCGTAATCGCGGCCGAGGACGATGCCTTTGGGCAGAGGCCTGCCCGCGGTGGGATTGACGATGTTGTACCAGCAGTTGATCGCATCGAAGTGGCCGGTCGAAAGCAATGGCTTCACGGCGGCGGGTTCGGAGTTCTCGCAGGTGAAGCCGGTGAAACGCGCCTTGCCCGCAGCCTGAACCTTTTTCAGGCCTTCCAGTGCAGGTCCGAGCATGTCATCCGGAGTCAGCGGCCGCCAGAAAGCGGCTTCCGGATTGCGCGACAGGCGCGGCGCATTGTGGATCATCAGCACATCGATTGAATCGAGTTGCAGCCTCTTGAGACTTTCCTCGGTCGAGCGCACTACCTTGCCGGCGATGTCGTCGAAATCGTCAGGCAGGATTTCGACCTTGGTGCAGACGTAGAGCGGCCGGCCGGCGCGGGACGAAAAATGCTTCAGCGCGATGCCGAGATTGGTTTCCGCGCGGCCCTTGCCGTAATCGGGCGATGTATCGAAATAGTTGATGCCGAGTTCGAGCGCCTTTTCGAATGAGCGCAGGCGCTCGTTGTCAGGCGCATTCATCATCAGCCCGGCATTGTCGCCGGTGCCAAAAGAAATTTCCGAGACTTCGAGCCCGGTTTTGCCGAAACGGCGGTATTTCATGTTTCCTCGCACTGTTTTTGTTTGTTGCTTTATGGCCGCCATTAAACCTGTTTCGGCTCCGCATGTCCAACCACGCGGATGACATCCGGGAACAGCGTACGCACGCGATGGTCGAGCTGATCGACGGCGGTATGGGCATCGAGCACGGATATGCCGGCATCTATGCGGCAATGATAGTTCACGACAAAGCCGCCGTCCGTATGTCGCACGCGCACGTCGTGAACGTCGCCGATCGGTCCGCTTTCCGCTGCTCGGGCGGCGAGTGCATCTGCGATGTTTTGAGCGATGGCGGGATCGGCGGGTCGTCCTTCGAGTTCGCGGATTTCGAGCGGTTCGATATGCGTCTCGACTTCCACATCCGCGCCGAGTTCAGCCTGGATAGCGTCTTCGAGTCCAGAAGCGATGTCATGCGCCGCGCCATGCGTCATGCGCCCGTCGACTTCGAGGTCGAGGCTGACGGAAGTACGCCCTTCCACCTGCTGCACCGTGACGTGATGTACTGCGAGGCGGCGGCGCGAGGCTGTCAGCAACACGCGCTCGAGAACCGTTTCATTGTCCAGAGCGCGCGGCGTTGCGCGCACCGTGACCTCGGCGTGGGGAAACTTTGCGCGAATGGCGTTGGAGACGGCTTCGCGTATGACCACGATCCGCTCCGGCGATAGAGTTCGGCCGACGGCGATGGAAACTTCGCCGAAAACATTTGAGCCGGCAGGACGCATCCGCAAGTCTTCGATGTCGATGACACCCGGCGTCGCCTCCACAAGTTTGCGGATGTCATTGGTGAGTTCAAGCGGCGCGGCGTCGGTGAGCGTGTGAAATGTGCGTGTGCCCAGCCTGAAACCGGCAATGGCTATGAAGACAGCGACGCCAACCGCCGCCAGCGCATCGCCCTGCTTGAAACCGAAGTGCATCGCGACGAGACCCGCCAGCACACAGGCCGACGCGACGAGATCGCTGGAAAAATGCAGCGCGTCGGCGGCGAGCGCATCGCTGCGCGTTTCCTTCGCGATTTTCGCTAGCGATTGCCAGCGGACGAAATCGACCACGATGGAAACGATCAGCACGCCATAGGTGAGCCATGTGGCTTCAACGCTGTGCGCCTCGTTGAAGAAGAGGCGGCGGATCGCTTCGAACACCACCGCGCCAGCGAGCAGCATGAGCAGGCCTGTTTCGATCAGCGCCGCGACAGCCTCGATCTTGCCGTGCCCGTAGTGATGTTCGTCGTCAGCGGGCTTGTCGGCCGCCTTGATCGCGAACCATGTGAGGATCGTCGCGCCGGTATCCAGTAGCCCGTGGCCCGCCTCGGAGATCAATGCCAGCGAACCCGAGAGTACACCAGCGACGAGCTTGCCGAGCGTCAGCAAGGCGCTGGCCGCGATCGATGCAAGCGCCGCTCTCTCTTTCAGCTTGGCTGTCTCGTTCATTCCGCCTTGTCCGAGTTCGAAAGCGCCAGATTCCGGCTTGCCTTTTTTGCGCGAGCCGCCAAAGTCCGGCCCGATCAATGAACCGCCTGGAGACTCCGCATGCGCTATCTGCACACAATGGTCCGCGTGACCGATCTTGATAAATCGCTGGACTTCTATTGCAACAAATTCGGCCTCAAGGAAGTGCGCCGCGTCGAATCCGAGCAGGGGCGTTTCACGCTCGTCTTCCTGTCTGCGCCGGAAGACGAGGCCAATGCGCACAGCACGAAAGCGCCGCTGGTCGAACTCACCTACAACTGGGACCCGGAAAATTACACCGGCGGGCGTAATTTCGGCCACCTCGCCTATGAGGTCGACGACATTTATGCGCTCTGCGACAGACTGATGAAGGCCGGCGTCACCATCAACCGCCCGCCGCGCGACGGCAAGATGGCCTTCGTGCGCTCGCCCGACAATATCTCCATCGAAATCCTGCAGAAGGGCGATGCCCTTGCGCCGGCCGAGCCCTGGAAATCCATGCAAAACACCGGCGCGTGGTAGGCTCACACGCTTTTGAGACTTGACCGGGGCGCGAGCCTGTCGTCCGATGGCGCATCACGCCGCACGGCGGGCTGCAAGAGGGGGGAATCATGGCGACTGCGGCTGGTTCATCGTCCACGACCAACAGGATCATGTTCGGCTTTATCGCCGGCGCGCTGGCCGTGGCGGTATTTCACCAACTTACGATCGTTGTGCTCAACGGCATGAACTTCGGGTCGGCCTGGCGCATGGCGCCGGGCGTGCCGCCCTTCGCGGTCCCGCCGATTCTCAACCAGATGTTCTGGGGTGGCGTGTGGGGTATCGTCTTTGCCCTGATCTCGCCCTCGCTGCCGCGCGGCATTGGCTATCTCGTCGCCGGCTTCCTGTTCGGCGCGATCATTCTTGTCCTGTCGGGCTGGTACCTCGTGCCCTTCATCAAGTCGCTCTTCGGCGTCGGCAACCTGCGTTACGGGCCGAATCCGGCGGGCTGGTGGCGCGGCCCGGTCATCAACGGCATGTGGGGCCTGGGGACTGCGGTCTTTCTGATGCTGTTCGGGCGGCGCTGAGTTCTTTAGGCCATCCGACCGCGCGGGCCGCCGGCAAAGCGCTGGTTCTCGGGACCGCCGGGCTTGTGCGCCTCGCCCATGCCGCCGGCTTCGAAATCCGGCGCGCCGTCCTGCTCCTCGTCGTAGCCGGGCGGCGGAGCCTGATCCTCGCCGCCCTGTCCCGCCAAGGCGTGATTGCGGAATTCGAGCTGGTCCGTCCGCGCCGAATGACCCGTGCAGTCGAACGCGACTTTCGCGGCCCGGATCATCGCGGGCGAGCAATTCGCGTAAAGGATCGTCTCGCCTGTCACCGGCCCCGCGCAGATTTCGCCGCGCGGATCGATGATCGCGCTTTCGCCGGTCAAGGGCTCGCGGAAGAAATGGCGATAGGGCTCCGGCACATTTTCCGCCGAGAGGATGCCGCCGGCGCAGAGCACATAGGCCCCCGTCTGCGCCGCAAAGGCGCGCGACAGCAGGTGCTGGCGGGAGGCGGTGGCAATCCCGGCCATCTCGCCGCCCGGCCATGACGCGACGTGGAACTGCGTTCCCTGTTCGGCGAGCCCGTAGGTCGGCAGCACCATCTGGTGCTCGACGCCGGCGAGCGTGCTGATGACGCCGTAGTCCCGCTCGAAGACCTGCAGCCCCGAGGCGTCGCCATCGGCGAAGACCGCACGTTCGTTGATGCCAGGACGCAGCTTGCGATGTCGCCCGACGAGTTCGCCCTCCGAATTGATGACAAGCTGCGTCGAATAGAGGGAACCGCGCGTGATCGGGTCGCGCTCGGCGACGCCCATCACGATCTCGATGTTGAATTGCCGGGCGATCTCGCACAGCGCATTGCTTTCCGCGCCGGGGATGTCGAGCGCGTGGTCGAGATATTCCGCGGCAAACCCCATCCAGCCGTGCGTGTCCATGCCGCAGAGCGCATGAACGGGATAGCCGGGCAGCCAGCATTCGCCGAAGGCGATGATCGAAACGCCTTTCGACGCCGCCTGCATGATGAGCCGCCGCGCCTTTTCGACGCCGCCTTGCGGATCGAAATAGACGGGCGCGGCCTGAATGACGGCGACGCGGATGCTGGTCTGCGGATCGTTCACGGGCAGGTTTCCCTTTGAGAACACGCGAGCCTGCGCGCGGAATGCGAGCGCAGGCTTATTGCCGAAGCGGGGATTTTCAGTTCGCGGCAGGCTGCACCGGCGCTTCCGGCTGCTTGATGTCCAGAACCAGCGTCGGCGAAATGCGTTTCCAGATGTGGTCGAAAATGTTCTTCCAGCTCTGGCAATAGACGCTGACATTGTCGTAGCCGTTGTCGGGCGACCAGCGCTGGGACAAATGCCCGCCGCCGCAGGCGTCCAGATATTCGCATTTGCGGCAGGTTTCGCAGTGGCCGAGGCTCGCCTTGTAGGCGCCGGCCCAGCGCGGATCCTTCTGCGCGTCCTCAATGGAATTCAACAGCACGCTGCAATCGGTCTTGGTGCTGCCGTTGCCGGTGATTCGCAAAACGTCGAGCGGCTCTAGGGTGCCGTCCGTCATCAAAGTGAGCGTTTCGACGGGTCCATAGCCGACTGTATCCGAACAGGACTGCCCGCCCATGAGGCCCGAGATCATGGCGTCGAGCGTGCTGATGCGAACGCCTTGCGCAGAATATTTGTCGAACCACACGTCGAAAAGCTTGATGAAATAAGCATCGATCGGCGGCGGATTGTCGGCATGTGTCGCGTCGGGCGGCAGAACGTCGAAACCCTTCACGCCGAGTTCGTTGACGATATAGTCGAGCAGCTTTTCCGGGTCGGTCGAGGGATTGCAGACGGAAATTATGCCCGGCTCCATGCCGGTCTTGCGGATGTTCTCAATGCCTTTCAACGTATCGGCATGGGTGCCCTTGCCCTTGAAGTCGATGCGGTAGGCGTCGTGAATTTCCGGCGGGCCGTCGATGCTCACGCTCACGGCGACGCCATACTTTTCCAGAATGGCGGCATATTCGTCGTCGATGAGGATCGCGTTCGTGCTGACGCCGCGATCGATCACCGCCCCGGTGCGCTCCTCGATGGCGTTAAGCTTCTCCTGCAGCTTGATGAAGCGATGTTTCGGAAAGAGCAGGGGTTCTCCGCCGTGAAACACGACGAGAAAGCCGTCGAGTTCATTTTCGACGATATGTTCCTCGAGGCGCTTGCAGAAAGCGTCTTCCGCTTCCAGCGTTAGAACGGCGGGCTTGTTGTAAACTTCCGAATCCCTGAACCAGTAACAATAGGTGCAGGCGATATTGCAGCGCGAAGCGAGCTTCACGAGTACGAAACTGAATACGGGTGCGCCGTTGCCGGAGCCTTCGGCCTTCATAGGCATGTGCTGGGCGAGTTCGGGGTTCACCATCTGCTGTGGTCCTTGCAAGTTTGCTGACAGGACATTTGTCCCTCAGGTGTGCGTTCAGCCCCGTCGGACGTCGCTCGCGACATCCGTGCCCTTCAAACAAAAGGCCCGCCCGCATAGTGCCGGACGGGCCCTCCAAGCTGTTGGCAGCCGGCGCGAGCGCGTGCCCTCGCCGGCGCGAAATCACCAGCGGCGATAGAACACGCGGCGATACCATACGCGGCCGTAGCGGCGATAAAAGACACGGCCATAGCGGCGATACCATACGCGGCCATAGCGGCGGTACCAATATTGCGAGATCTGCGCGGGGGCGTCGCCCTCGACTTCCGCAGCTTCCACCGGCTGACTTTCTTCCACGATCTTGCCGAGTGCAGTATTCGTGGATTTCAGCGTCACGGCGCTTTCGTTCGTATGCGCCTGGGCTGCTGTCGTTCCGACGACGGCGACAGCGCCGAAGCCAATACCGACGCCCTTCAGGCGATCGAGGAAGTTGCGGCGTGACATGCCAGTCGTATTCAGCTCAGTCTGAATTTCACTCAGTTCCTGCTGAATTTTCGCTTGATCATCGTTCATTGTATCCTCCTGACCAATTGTCAGATCCAAGTTTCGACGCATCGCGAAAAAAATCACCGGCCAGGCCGCATCACCAAAGTCGATGTTCTCCCGAGATCGAAGAGCGAGGCTCCACGATAGCGAAAAGATACATCATCCGCGATTGCGGTCAACGACTTATACGTGGCCGGAAATGCCGGTCGGCATGCGCCCGCGGCGAAAGCGGTATTAAGCTTTTCACTGTGTTACCGGCGTTTTTCGCATTCGTTGGCCGCGAATGGGCGGCGTTAACCTTTGTGGCGGCGCTCAGGACCGAGTCCGGTGTGTGCGTTTGCGCACGCGGCGATCCGCCCTTCTTCGCGCGAATGCCGGGAAAGAGCCGCCGCTCTGTCACATTCGCGCGAATCGACAAGCATCCGGCACCGTGAGAAAACCCTCGCGTCCACCCGAACGGGTTACAAGGGGGTTATCCTGATATGAGCGAACTGACGCTTGCTGCGGCGCAAACCATCGTATCGACGGCGCTGAAACACGCCCGCGACAATAATTACAATCCGATCGCCATCGTGGTGCTCGACGGACGCGGCTCGCTGAAAGCCAGCGCCGCCGAAGACAATACCAGCCTGATGCGCTGGAAGGTCGCCTTCGGCAAGGCATGGGGCGCTGTGGCCTGGGGCGCCGGCTCCAAGCGCATCGAGAAAATCGCGGTCGAGCGCCCGCATTTCATGGCGGCGGCGGCTCATCTCATGGATGGCGGCATTCTTCCGGTCGGCGGCGGCGTGCTGATCCGCGACAAGGACAAGAAGATCATCGGCGCGGTCGGCATATCCGGCGACACGTCGGACAATGACGAGGCTGCGGGCGCAGCGGGCATTCGCGCGGCCGGCCACGAGGCGGACGGCGGCTAAACGCGCCTTGTAACTTTTCCAACTTGGACGTGACGGCCTCTTTCGCTCCCAATTGCGTCACTTTCCCGTCAGCTTTCTCCGCTAGGAGAACTTCGGGCATGGGCGGATGCAACCGGATATCTCCGGGCGCGTCGTGTGACTGACGACATTGGAAACAAGGAGGCCGCCATGCTCCGCATGGAAATCATTCGCACGTGTTCCAATCAGGCTGTGGCCGCAGCCGCCCTCCGCTCGCTGGGCGGCGCGTTTTGCACCCGCATGGAATTGCTTGCAGGCGCACATGATCTGCCGCCGGGCGCCTATGCCGCTTCGCTCGTCGCGCAATTCGCGGCCGACGCCAGCGAGGACGACTGGTACGCCCTCGGAAACGCCATCGCCCGCCGCGACATGCCGGTGCTCGCCGGATTGCGCTTCATTCTCGAAAGCATGATCGACGGGGATGATGGCCGTGACGTTCAGGTCGCGACCGAAAGCTCGAGGCGCAGTCTTGCAGCGTGATTGCTGGTGGATGAATTAAATTCGGCGCTCGTACAATTTCGGGCGGGCGATGCTACTTAATTCGTGCGTCTCAACCATGGCCGCGTTCCCGCAGGCGCTTCCTTCGACACGGCAGGCTGGTAGTATTGCGAGTAGCGGGTGTACGAGCCCTCGCGCAATTGCTTCTCGGTCACTGGATTGTCGATTTCGAAGGCGTCGAAGCCGCAGCGTTCCATCATCTGAATCTGGTCGATCAAGACTTCGCCGACGGCGCGGATTTCACCGGTAAAGCCGTAGCGCGTGCGTAGCAGCTGTGCGGTCGAGAAGTGGCGGCCGTCGCCGAACTTCGGAAACACCAGCGCGATCAGGCTCAGGCGCGAGAGATCTTCCGCATAGTCCGAGATTGGCGTGCCCGGCTCGATGCGAACGCCGATCGGCGCATTGGAGCCATCGAAGATATTGCGTTCCGCCTTCCACCAGTCGAGCGGCATGACGACATGGCCGGACGGCGGCACGTCCTCGCCTTCCGCAACGCTACGCCATGGGTCTGCAACAAAACTGCCGTTCCTGTAGAGCGCCATTTCAGATCGCAGCTCCCGTGTCGCGCTGGTAGAGCGCTTCCTTGAACGGCTTCATGCCCACGCGCCGATAGGCCGTGAGAAAATCCTCGTTCTTGTCCGTGCGCAGGGCGAGATAAGTGTCGACGATCGTTTCGATGGCGTCCGTCACCTGATCGGTGGAGAAGCCCGGCCCGGTGATATCGCCGAGCGAGCAATTCTCGTCGCCCGAGCCGCCGAGCGTGATCTGGTAGGTCTCGACGCCCTTGCGTTCGAGTCCGAGAATGCCGATGTGGCCGACGTGATGATGGCCGCAGGCATTGATGCAGCCGGATATCTTGATCTTCAATTCGCCGATATCCGCAGCCTTCCGGCTTTCGCCAAAACGCTCGGAAATGCGCTGCGCAATGGGGATCGAACGCGCGGTGGCGAGCGCACAGTAATCGAGGCCGGGACAGGCGATGATATCCGTCACGAGCCCCGCATTGGCGGTCGCCAAGCCCTGCTTTTTCAGCGCATCGTAAACTGTGGGAATTTCGTCGAGCGCGACATGGGGCAGCACCAGGTTCTGCTCGTGCGAGACGCGCAACTCATCCTGCGAATAGCTATTCGCGAGATCGGCGACGGCGTCCATCTGGTCGGCTGTCGCATCGCCGGGAATGCCGCCAATGGGCTTCAGGGAAATCGTGACGATGCCATAGCCGGCGCGCTTGTGCGCGGCGACGTTGGTCTTGAGGAAGGCCGCAAAATGCGGATCGCTCTGCCGGCGCGCTTCCAGCTTTTCGGATTTCGCGGCGCGCGCCGCAAGATCGGGCATCGCGAAATAGGCCTTGATGCGGTCGACCTCCGCCTGCGGCAGGCCGAGAATCTCCGTGCCGGCTTCCGCGAATTCCTTCTCCACGGCGGCGCGCATCTCTTCGGCGCCCTTCTCGTGCACGAGGATTTTGATGCGGGCCTTGTACTTGTTGTCGCGCCGTCCCTCGAGATTGTAGACGCGCACGATCGCCTGCGAATAGGCGAGCAGATCCTTCACGGGCAGGAAGTCGCGGATCTTGTTCGCGATCATCGGCGTGCGGCCCTGGCCGCCGCCGACATAGACCGCAAATCCGACCTCGCCCTTGTCGTTGCGCACGATGTGATAGCCGATGTCGTGCACCTGCACGGCGGCGCGATCCTTCGGCGCGCCAGTGACGGCGATCTTGAATTTGCGCGGCAGGAAGGTGAATTCCGGATGCACCGTCGACCATTGCCTGAGTATCTCGGCATAGGGGCGCGGGTCTTCGATCTCGTCCGCGGCAGCGCCGGCGAAATGGTCGGCCGTCACGTTGCGGATGCAATTGCCCGAAGTCTGGATGGCGTGCATTTCGACGGTCGCGAGATCGTCGAGAATAGCAGGCACGTCCTTCAGCGCCGGCCAGTTGTACTGGATGTTCTGCCGCGTCGTGAAATGGCCATAGCCGCGGTCGTATTTACGCGCGATATGCGCGAGCATGTGCATCTGCTTCGAGCTCAGCGTGCCGTAGGGAACGGCAACGCGCAGCATGTAGGCATGCAGTTGCAGGTAGAGGCCGTTCATCAGCCGGTGCGGCCGGAACTGCTCTTCAGTCATCTCGCCGGTGAGGCGGCGTGACACCTGATCTCGGAACTGGGCGACGCGCTCGGCTACGAAGCCGGCGTCGAATTCGTCATATCGATACATCGTTCTGCTCGCTGGGGACGGGCGGGGCGGGCGCTTTTTGCGCCTGCAGGATCGAGGGGCCGGAGAGGCGGACCCGGTCGCGCATGGTCACGGCTACAGGGCCATCCGGACCTTCCTTCAACTCCACCGGCTCGATTTCGACAACCTTGTTGGCGGCAAAATCGGCGCGCGCCTGTTCGAGGCCCTTTTCGAGGTCCTCTTTCGACGTGAAACGCATCGCCTTCGCGGCGGCAGTGGTCCATCCGCCTTCGGCGTCGCGGAAGACGATGAGCCCGTCAATCAGACGGTTGGCTGAGATGATGGTAAGCATGGCTGTCGTTAGCGCTCTCTTGGCGCGCGAGCCATATCATTCAAATCACAGTTTTGGGAAGAAAATTATTATATAATACAATTTATGAATGTGTAAATGGCGAGCAGGATGAAATCTCCTGATCGCCGGTCTTTGCAGAAAGCGAAAATCAGGCCTGGTCGTCGACCGCCGCTGTTGCGGCGTTCGATTTGACGGAGGCGATGCCTTTATCCCGCGAGGCCTCGGCCTTGTACATTTCGCTGGTGCCGATGACCTGGCCGTTGGCCGCCTTCAGGTTGAAATAGAATTGGCCGTTCTTGGCCGTCAGCTTGTCGTACCTCGCGTCGTCGCCAGCGTTTTTCTTAACGGATTCGATGCCGTTTTCGGCCGCCGGCTTGGTCGTGTAAGTTTCGCTGCGAAGGATTTGCTCGCCGTTGCCGGCGACCAGCCTGAAATCGAATTGGCCATTCGAAGTCTTCTTGAGCACGAATTTTCCCGCCATTTGACCCTCCCGAGGTTGAACTGAGCGGGCCAGCTTAAGCTATTCGCGGCGCTTTCGGGAGTCCGCTCGTGCTCTTGAGACTGAAGGCGGGCTGATTTCTTCGGGAATTTGCGATAGCAGTACCTGTGCAGAAGTTTTCGCCCCATCGCTTCTCCGTCGCCCCCATGATGGACTGGACGGATCGCCACTGCCGGTACTTTCACCGGCTGCTGACGCGCCGCGCCCGGCTCTATACGGAAATGGTGACGACGGGCGCGATTATCTACGGGCCACGCGACCGGCTGTTGCGCTTCGATCCATTCGAACAGCCCGTGGCGGTGCAACTCGGAGGCAGCGGTCCCGCACACCTCGCGCAATGCGCGCGCATTTGCGAAGACTATGGCTATGCCGAGATCAATATGAATTGCGGTTGCCCGTCCGACCGCGTGCAGAACGGCGCGTTCGGCGCGTGCCTGATGCGCGAGCCGAAACTCGTCGGCGATTGCATCGCCGCGATGAAGGCGGCGGTGAAAATTCCGGTGACTGTAAAATGCCGCAT
Organism: uncultured Hyphomicrobiales bacterium; assembly: GCA_903847605.1. GTDB lineage: Bacteria > Pseudomonadota > Alphaproteobacteria > Rhizobiales > Beijerinckiaceae > Terripilifer. Next base: position 20,979 of record CAINED010000080.1, read on the forward strand.
CGGCGTCGACGATCAGGAGCCGCGCGAGGCGCTCTGGGCGATGGCGCAGAGCGTTGTCGCGGCCGGCGCAGATGCGCTTGTCGTTCATGCACGCAAGGCGTGGCTGCAGGGCTTGTCGCCGAAGGAAAATCGCGACGTGCCGCCGCTCGATTACGATCTCGTTTATGCGTTGAAGCGCGACTATCCGCATGTGCCCATCGGCATCAACGGCGGCATACACGCGCTCGACGAGGCCAAGACGCATCTGGAACTTCTCGACGGCGTGATGATGGGCCGCGCCGCCTATCAGAACCCCGGCCTGTTGCTGGAGGTCGACGCCGCGCTCTTCGGCGAACCCGCGCCGTTCGACAACATGTTCGACGCGATCGAGGCTTACGAACCTTATATCGCCTCGCAACTCGCCGCTGGCGAGCGTCTGCACGACATGGTCAGGCATATCCTTGGCTGCTTTGCCGGCCAGCCCGGCGCACGCCAGTGGCGGCGGCATCTGTCCACGGAAGCGCCAAAGCGCGGGGCGGGGATCGAGGTGCTGCGGGAGGCGCTGGCGCATTTGAAGCGCGAAGCTGCAAGATTAGCGGCGGAGTAGCCTGCCGGCGACAAGTGGGAGGACATCGGAACGTTTCCGTGTTAAAGTCTACCGCTGCACAAACTGATGTATAAATGAAAGTTCGGGATATACTTATATTACTTGAATCAGACGGATGGTACCTTGTGGCGACACGGGGCAGCCACAGACAATACAAGCACGGAGACAAGAGCGGTCGTGTGACGGTCGCGTGCAAGCCATCTGATGACATTGCGCCGGGCACTCTAAACTCAATATTGAAGCAAGCTCGCCTTAAGGAATCAAAGTGATGCGCTACGCAGTGGTGATCGAGAAGGCAGGCAGTAATTTTTCGGCCTATGTGCCGGATTTGCCGGGTTGTGTCGCTTCCGGAGAAACAATTTCGGAAACAGAAGAGAATATTCGCGATGCTATCCGATTTCACATTGATGGGTTGCGAGAAGACAATTTGCCGGTCCCGGCCCCAAGCAGCATTGCCGAATATGTCGAAGCTTAGCAGCTTCAGGTTCTACCCCCTCGCCCCCCATTTCGACACATAAACCGACAGCGCGCACGACAAGCCATAGGCCACCATCGCGAAGGCGACGAGCGTGAACATCATCCAGGCCGGCGCGTTGTTGATGGCGAGCAGCCAGCCGCCAACGGCGATGATCGCAAAGCGCAGCGTGCCCGCAAGCACCGGCCCCAAAATTTTGCCCGACCCTTGCGAGGCGAAATAAAGCCCGTGTCCCAGTCCGAACAGCGCGAAGGCCGGGCCGGCGATGCGTAGATAAAGATCGGCGGAGGCGAGCACGCTCGCGTCTGCACTGAACATGTTCGACCACAGCCACGGTGCGATGGCGACCGTAAGGCCGATGACTCCCACAAGCGCCGCCGACAGCAGGCCGCCCGTCCATGCGACCTTGTAGGCGCGCGCCACGTTCTTGGCGCCGATGGCCATGCCGACCAGCGGCACGCATGCCCCGCCGAAAGCGAAAGTGATGGGGATCAGCAAAAATTCCAGCCGTGCGCCTATGCCATAGCCCGCCAGCGCCTGTTCGCCGAACCAGGCCATCAGCCGCGTCAGCACCAGCACGGTCGCGATCGTCTGCACCGGCGAGATCAGCGCGACGGCGCCGACTTTGAGAATGTCGGCAAATCTCTCCCGTTTGAGAGCAAAGCCGCGCCACACCAGCCCCACCCGCGTGCGCCCTGATGTCAGAATCCACACCATGAAAACCACGCCGAGGATGTTCGCGAGCACCTGCCCGAAAGCGACGCCTGCCATCCCCATTTTCGGAAACGGTCCGATGCCAAGTCCCAGCCCGCCGCCGAAGACGATTTGCAAAACGGCTGTGCCAAGCATGGCGAATGCCGGAATCTTCATGTCGCCCATGCCGCGCACCGTGGCGGCAAGCGTGTTCGTCAGCCACATTGCCACAGCGCCCGCGAATACGATGTTCGAATAAGCCATCGCCTCGGCGAGCGGCGCGCCGGAGCCGCCGAGCAAGCGGTACATCCATTCACCGAACAGCAGGAACACCAGCGTGAATATGAGCCCGGCGATGATCGCGATCGCCACCGCATGCATGACCAGTGACTGCGCGCGCGCCTCATCGCCCGCGCCGAGCGCCCGCGCGATGGACGAGGCGACGCCACCGCCCATCGCGCCGGCCGACATGGTGTTGAGGAGCATCACCATGGGAAAGACCAGCGCGAGACCTGCCAGCGCGGATGTGCCGAGCGCGCCGACATAGACCGTCTCTGCGACGCTGATCGCGGTCGCCGCCGTCATCGACAGAACATTGGGCGTCGCGAGCCGCACGACGAGCGGCAGAACGGGCGCTATAAGAAGTGGACTAGGCGGCTTTTGGGGAGCGTTCACTGGTGGGCTTTCGGCGCGCTCATTGCGCGCCAGCGCAGCCTATCTTCATTACGCCAAAACAAAAGCCCTCCGTTCTGCACGGAACGGAGGGCTCTTATGCGTCAGCGAGAATGAAGCGTCAGTTCGCGGCGAAGCAGTAGAGATAGCCGTTGCCGCCGGTACGCACGAGCGAGGGACGGTCGCAACCGGCCGAGGGATGCGAGGCGTTCCACGAGCGCGAACCCGCATCGTCACGCAGGCCCATGCGGTCATGGTGGCCGACCATCGCCGAACCTTCCTTGTTCTTGGTCCAGTTGCCGCAGGTCAGGTCCTTGCCCGGAGGCGGCGCGGTGCCATCGGCCTGCGTTCCCGTGAGGATGTCGTGCTGGTTGATGAGGAAAAGACGGCTGGGCACTTTTTTGCCAGTTTCCGTAAGACCGGTGTCTGTGTCGATCCCGCTCTTGTAGGTGTCGTGCAGATCCTCGAGATTTGCGGCGACGCGCGTTCCCATCGCATTATGCCACGGCCCCTTGCCGATACGGTCGCGCGCGTTGACGGCAGGTTTGCCGTCCATCGCCTGCTGGCTGACATAGGCGCGCCATGTCTTGCCGCCGGCGCCCGCTTTCGCGGCGAGATCCTGGCAATGCTTGTCGGCGCCTTCGATGCCGCCGAAGTTTGCGCCATCTGGACCGGGCTGACTCGTGATGAAAAATGTCATGTCCGGAAACTGTGGCGGCTGCTGCTGCGCGTGCGCAGCGCTGACGAGGCCGAGCGCCAGAACAGCGCCAGAAAGTACGGCGAGTGTCTTCATTTGAATTCCTTCCCTCCATCCGTCCGCATCGGACGTTGCGTCGCTAGAATGAAGTGAAGCTTCGTCCTTGTCGCTTCAAAAAATCTTGTACATGTAACATTGTAACATTCGGGTTGCGCAGATTTGGTCTTGCGATGCCCTGGCGCATGCCGCATGGCTGGCGCAACGAATGCCTGCCGGGCAGGGGGATAGATGCTGTTTGGATTTCCTGCGGGCGAACTCGCCCTGATCGCGATTGCGCTCGCTGTCGCCGGTGCGATCACCGGCGTTCTCGCCGGCGTCTTCGGCGTCGGCGGCGGCGCGGTCATCGTGCCGGTTCTCTACGAACTTTTCCGCATCCTCGGCGTGCCCGAAGACGTGCGCATGGCGCTCTGCGTCGGCACCTCCCTCGCCATCATCATTCCCACCTCGATTTCTTCCTACAAGGCGCACAAGGCGCGCGGCACCGTCGACATGAACATCCTGCGCGCCTGGGCCGCGCCAGTAGTGATCGGCACGATTCTGGGCGCGCTCGTCGCGCGCTGGGCGCCGCCCGCCGTCTTCAAGCTCGTTTTCGTGCTGGTCGCGGGCGTCAACGCCGTGCGGCTCATCGGCAATCTCAACTGGAAGCTCGGCGACGATTTGCCGAAGGGGCCGCTGATGCGCGCCTATGGTTTCGTCATCGGCATACTTTCGGCGCTGATGGGCATCGGCGGCGGACAGATCGCCAACATGCTGATGACCTTCCACAACAGGCCGATCCATCAGGCCGTCTCGACGTCCGCGGGCCTTGGGCTTCTCATCGCGCTGCCCGGCGCCATCGGTTACATGATCGCGGGCTGGGGCAAGATCGGCCTGCCGCCGCTTTCCATCGGCTATGTGTCGATCCTCGGTCTCGTGCTGTTCGCGCCGGTCAGCATTTTCACCGCGCCCTGGGGCGTGAAGCTCGCGCACGCGATGTCCAAGCGTTCTCTCGAAGTTGCCTTCGGCATCTTTCTTGCGATCGTTTCGCTGCGCTTTGTCGTCAGTCTTCTTGGCTACTGACTATTCGCGCAACACGAGGCGATTTCCTTCCACGGCATAGCCGCGTAACTGGCTGAGGAAGGACATGCCCAGGAGGTTTTCCTGTAGCGCGCCGGGCTTGCCGACAAGTGCGCGCACGCGCCGCTGCGTGATATTACCGATGGTCAGCGCGTCGATGGTTGTCGCCGCCGACATGGTGCGCCCGTTCGCCGTCGAGACCGGCACGGAATAATCGAGCTTGTCGACGTTGATCCCGATCTTTTTCGCGTCTTCGTTGCGCAGCACGACTGTTGAAGCGCCGGTGTCGAAGAGGTAGCGCAGGCGCGCGCCATTGGTGATGCCCTCGAACACGAAATGGCCGTTGCCGCCGCGCACGGCGGCCGCTTGCCCGGGCTCACTGCGTATTTCGCGGCCGGGCACGACCTCGTCCATCACGCGATTGGCGACGCCGGTCAGTTCCGCGCGGTAGGTGTAGCCAACCATGACCGCGATGAAGATGCCGACCCAGGCCAGAAAGCCGAGAACCGCCGTGCTCATGCGCCCGCGATAGTTGAAGACGACTGCGCCCAAAACCGAAAGCGCTATCGCGCCAAAGATGAAGGCGCGCAGCGTGTCGCCGAACTCGACGTCGCCGGCAACCTTCATGTCGCCGAAATACATGACGCCGCCTATGGCGGCTGCGATCAGAAGAATGATTCCTAAAATTCGCATCGTTCGATTCCCGAAATTCGCGACGATCAGATAATGTCGCCTTTGTGACCCTTCAAAGGCGTGCGCAAGCGCACCGGTAACCTAATTAAAATCGCGAACAAAATCGCGGATTTGCCAGGGTGGTCACGTCCAGTTTATCAGGGCGCAAATCTGGAACACCTGCCATGCCCGCGCCCTCGGCCACATCCTCCGCCTTGCCATTTGATGATATTCGCGCGCTTCTCGCGCAAATGCCCGGCCCGTCCGACGCCTGTGTGGCGGAAGTGCGTGCGCGCAATGGAGAACTCGCAAAGCCTGCCGGCGCGCTCGGCCGTATCGAGGATATCGCGGAATGGCTCGCGGCGTGGCAGGCGCGCTCGCAACCGCGCATCGACCGTCCCACCGTCGTCGTATTTGCCGCGAACCACGGCGTGCTCGCGCAAGGCGTGGCCGAGGCGCCCGCCACGCTGACCCGCCAGATGCTCGAGACCTTCGCGGCAGGCGGTGGCGCGATCAATCAGGTCTGCGCCAGTTTTGGCCTCGGCTTCAAGGTTTTCGATCTCGCGCTCGATATTCCAACCGCGGACTTCACGCAAAGCGCCGCGCTCGATGAGAAGTCCGCCGCCGCCACGATCGCCTTTGGCATGGAAGCGATTTCCGGCGGGGTCGATCTTCTCTGCCTCGGCGATCTCGGTGTCGGCAATGGAACCATCGCCGCTGCGATCTGCGCCGCTCTCCACGGCGGCAAGGCCAGCGACTGGATAATGCGCGATCCCGGCGAAGACGACGCCCGTCACGCCCGCAAAATCTCCGCCATTGATCAGGCTTTGCAACTGCATCGCGCGCATTTCGGCGACCCTCTCGAAATCATGCGCCGCCTCGGCGGGCGCGAAATCTGCGCCATCGCCGGCGCCATCGTCGCCGCGCGCATGGAGCGCGTGCCGGTCATCCTCGATGGCTATGTCGTCACTGCCGCGGCGGCGCTGATACACGCGATGGATAAATCCGCGCTCGACCACTGTCTCGCAGGTCATGTGGCGGCGGGCGCGGCGCACCGCGCCTTGCTGGAAAAGCTCGGCAAAAAGCCACTTCTCGATCTGGGCATCGCCATCGGCGAAGGCGTCGGCGCGGCCATGGCGGCCGGCGTCGTGAAGGCGGCGCTGGCCTGCCACGCGGACATGGCGACGCGCGCGCAGGCGGGTATCGCGCTCTGACTTGCCGCCATAGCGCAAGCAGATAAGCTGCCCGGCAACCTTCCGCCGACCGGAGGGATCACTCGGGAGACGCCCATGCCAACGCTTTTCGCGCGCGCCCTTGCCGCCGTCGCCGCCTTGTTCATCGCGCAATCGGCATTCGCTCAAGGCCAGAACATCGTCACCATCGACCGTCTCGTCGCACACACCTCGACCGTGCCGGCGGTGAACGGGCAGCGCGTCGATATCTTCGTGCGCGAGAAAGTGCGCGTGGCCGCCCTGCGCGCGCAGAGCGGTCAGAGTTTTCGCGGTCGCGTCGTGCTTTTCGTTCACGGCGGCTATTCGCCCGCATTGCTCGCCTTCGATGTGCCCTATCGCGACTATAGCTGGATGGAATTTCTGGCGCGCGCGGGCTTCGATGTCTTCGCGATGGACATGACCGGCTACGGACGCTCGAGCCGCCCGATGATGGACGATCCCTGCAATCTCGCGGCGAATTTCCAGAAGCTGGTGGTGCCGAAAACTCTCAAGGAGCCTTGCGAACCGACTTACAAGTTCGACCTCGTCAACAGCGACAGCGAGACCGACGATATCAATGCCGTCGTCGATTACATTCGCAAGCTGCGTGGCGTCGAAAAGATCAATGTCATCGGCTGGTCCGGCGGCGGCATCAGGCTCGGCACCTATGTTTCGCGTCATCCGGAAAAGATCGAGAAGTTCGTCATACTCGCTTCGTCCAACTATTCGCGCAAGAATCCCGACGACAGGCCTGCCGATTTGCCGAAGGCCGGCGCGCCGACGACGATCCAGACGCGGGAGGTCGGCATCGACAAGCGCTGGCTCGGCACGGTGAAGGCGGAGTGCACCGACGCCGTCGAGCCCGGCATGCCCGAATACATTTGGGCGCTGAACAAGGATCACGATCCGCTCGGCGCGACATGGGGTTCCGGCGGACTGCGCGCGCCGACGCGCACCTATTGGGGCTGGAACGCCACCGCAGCCAAAAAGATTACCGTGCCCACGATGATCATGGTCGGCGAACAGGACTCCCTGATGAACAGCAATCTCGATCTTTTCGAGGATCTTGGTACGCAGCAGAAGGTTTTCCTCTCCATCGGCTGCGCCACACATTTCGTCGTCTGGGAAAAGCAGCGCAGCGTTCTCTATCGCGCGTCGCTCGAATGGTTGCGATCGGGCCGCTTTTCGGGATCGGACGATGGCACGTTCATGATATCGGAAGAAGGCAGGCTGCAGCGCGTGCGCTGAATTATTTGATCCGCGCAAGCATGTCGCGAAACGGATTGGCGACCCAGGCGCGCGTCATGAAGTCATTATGCGCAGCGCCTTTCGCATCCACGAACCAGACGCCGCCGCCCGATAGCTGCGGCGGCGCGCCATCCTGAACGCCGATCCCGCGCGATGACAGGGTTGCGCGCAGCGACATGTTTTCGTTGCGAGAGGACGGTCCGTAGGCGCTGACGAAGAAGGCGCGGTTGCCGCTTGATGCGACCCACTGCGCGTAACGCGGCAGTTCGCCGAACAAGGCATCGAAGAGAATGACGCCGCGCACGCGGCTGGCCGCGCCGCCGTTCAGGAGCGCGAAGATCGCGGGATTGTAGCCGCCGCTATAGGCTGTGACGATCACGGGCATGCGCTGGAATACACCTGCGCCCGCGCCGCCCAATTGCCCGAGCTTCTGCGCGGCTTCGTTGAGATAGCTGGCGAAGAATCCATTCTCCCAGAAGCGTCCGCCGCTCGAATCCAGCGCATTCACGGCAAGCTGCGGCGCAACGAGCACGCCGTCGATCCCCGACGCATCGAATTGCGCGACGATGCGCTGGCGCGCCACGACCTCGCGGGACAGTGTCGCCGTGTTGCCGTGGAAGAAAACAACGAGCGCCGATTGCGACGATCCGCGAAATCCCGAACCGATATGCAGCAGCGTGCGCCTGTCGCTGTAAGTTGGCTCGGTAAAATAAACGCCGCCGCGTGGCGAGGTATGTCCGCGCTTGCCGTCTTTCGTGACATCGAGAAACGGCTTGCCGGTGTCTGGCACAGGGCCGTCATAGGGAAAGGCGGAATGTTCGAAGGGCACAATGGCCGTGCGCCGGGATTGCGCCGTTGCCGATGACGCAGCGGCCATAGCCATGGCGTTCGAAAGGAGGAGCCTGCGTGTCAGCATAATTCCCGCTCCACATTTCCGGGGCGCGCGAACCCGGAATCCAGAAATGGTCACGCCCCTGCGTTGGACCCCGGCTCTCCGCTTCGCTCCGGTCGGGGAAGCGACAACTCGCTTATGCGGCAGCCGGGGACAATGACCTCGCACCATCCAGCGGCTTCAGCACAGCATAGAACATGGGCATGGCCAGCAGATAGGCGAGGCCGCTCACCGCCAGAACGCTGTGCAATCCGAAGGATGTCGAGAGCACAGGCACCAGCGCCGCGCCGATGACAGAGAAACAGCCGTTGATGCCCCAGGCCCACAGGAACATGTGCTCCTTGCCGAGACGGCCCAGCGTCGTCATCGCGACGGGCATCGGAAAGCCCATCAGGAAGGCCGGTGGGGCGATCAACACGAAACACCAGAAGAGACGCGCCAGATAGGGCATCGTGCCGATCGCATCGAGCGCCCGGTCGATGAAATAGCCGTAGCCAATAAGGATCGCGCCTATGGCGATGAAAATGATGGGCATCGAGCGGCGCGCATTCGGCAACACACGTTCGGAGACGAAACTGCCGAGCCCCGAAAAAATCAGCATCCCCGTGATCAGCACCGAGGCGGAGATAGTGGCATTGCCGAGCGCGAGAATGAAATGCGCGATCAGCCCGACTTCGACCATGATGTAGCCGAGGCCAAGACAGGCGAAATAGACGATGGTGCGGCCCTTGCCAGGATAGCGGCTGAAGATCGTACGCCAGCCGAAGATCAGTGGCAGCAGCACAAGCGACAGCGCCGCAACGGCGGCAACGCCGAGCGTCGCCCAGATCAGCAGGAAACCCCATTCGTCTTGCAGGATTTCGAGTCGATCGGTCACCTTTGGAAGATCGCCGACTTTCACATAGGCCGCGAAATAGGGCTGCGCATTGGTGAGGATGCGCGTGTCGAATACATAGTCGCGCGCGATCTCGGGCCATGTGCCGTTGACGAGCGCTTGCCACGCCATGCGTCCAAGTTGCGTCGAGGGCAGAACTTCCGGCGCAGCCGCGCCCGAAGGCGGCGCATCACCGGGAGGCGCATCCTCGCCGGGCTTGTCGATCACATCGGGCGGCGGCGGATCGTTGGGGCCTGCGCCGGGCGCGGGATCGCCGGGGCCAGCTTGCGGCAGTCCGCTGCCAAAGATCTGGTTGCGATAGTCTTCGAGCAGTTTCGCCTGCTGCGATATATCGGGCTGATATCCCGGCGAATAGATTTCATCGAAGGACATCGCGCTCGTATGTTTGCGCAGGGTCGCGATTTCCGCGTCCGAAAATCCGTCGCGCTTGTAGAGCACGGTCGCCGTTGAGAGATAGGCGGAGGCGACGAAGAACTTGCGCGAGATATCTTGTCCGCCGGCTTCGCGCGCTGCGGCGGCCATCGTCGCGTAGAGTTTCAGGATCGACTTCGGCGGCTCTTCTTTGTTCCAGAGCGTGACCGACAAGACGCCATTCGGCTTCAGCGCGCGCATGTAATTGGCCATGGCTTCGCGCGTGTAGGAATATTTCTCGATGATGGCGAAACCGCCGGGGCTGGAAAGTCCTGCCGAATCCGCCAGCGAAAGATCGACGATGTCATATCTGTCGCGCACGCTCGCGGCATAAAGCCGGCCATCGTAGTCGATGACGTTCACACCAGGCTTGTTCAATATGTCGCCGGTGAAATCGCGCAGCACCTTCTGATTGCGGAAGGCGTTGAGAATGCCGCGGTCCCCTTCGGCAACAGTCACTTTCGACGATCCGGCCGCCAGCGCCAGCGCTGTCGAGAGGCCGCCGCCGAACTGCACGACGAACGTCTCCGGCTTCTGCTTGATGAGATAGGGATAGAACATCGGCAGATAGCGGTAATAGGCCGTCTCTTCCGACGGCAGTTCGCGGATCACGCCGCTTGGCCCCTCGCTGTCGCTGTAGAGGCCGAGATAGGCGTTCTTCGGCATCTTCGGCAGGTTGAAGGCCGCATTGTCCGAAAGGCCCGGCGCGAAGTGCAGGTAAGAACTCGAATAGACCTCGAGATAGCCGAAGGGCGATGTCGCCTCGAGAACGCGCTGGCTGTCGGGAAACTTGCGCGCGTAGCTGACGCCCTTGTAGTCGGAGATCGCAATCTTCGGAATGTCGAGCAACGGCGGCAGGACGAGATGCGCGGCTATGGTGAGCGCTGCAACGATGCCAATGCCAAAGACCTTGCCGCGTTCATTGATCGCAATGAACCACAGCGCCGAGCCGAGCGCCCAGAGCACGAGCGGCGTCAGGATCAGGTCTTCCGGCCGCAGGACGTACATCGATAGCAGCAGCGCAAGGCCGCAAAGGCCTGAGCCCGCAAGGTCGGCGAAATAAACGCGATTGAAGATCGTCTGCGATTTCTGGAAGACGACGCCGAGATAAAGCGCGCCAGCGAGAAACGGCATGAGATACAGTACGAAATTCAGCGCCAGCCGCCATTTCTGCACGGGATCGGAGACAAGAAAAATGGCGTTGAACGGAAACTGTTGCGCGATGAGATTGGAGGCGACCGCAAGCGGGCCGAGTGCAAAAAGCGCCAGCGCGGAAAGCCCGCGCCAGCGCCGGTCGAACCATTGCGTCGAGATGCACATCACAGCGCTGGTCAGCCCGAAGCCGAACATCGCGAGGCTGACGACAAGCGAGCCGAAATGCGCCCAGCTTCCCACTGCGAAAATGCGCATGATGGAAATCTGCAGAGCGATGATCGCGCCGGCGATCAGGCCGACGGCGCAATAAAGCGCCAGCGACCCGCGCGCGCCGAAACCGTCGGCAGCGGCTGACGGCTGCGTCACTTGTTATGCGTTCCCTTGATCGTGTCGCCTTCCAGTTTGGTGAAGGGAACGAAGGGTACGATACGCCCGCCATAGATGTCGGAGCGCGTGACCTTGATCTCGCCGTCCGGACCTTTTTCCTTGGTCACTTTCAACACGCGTTGCGCGCCCGGAGGGCCGACGGGGATCACCATCACGCCGCCGACCTTCAACTGTTGCAGCAGCGGCGGGGGAATGTGGTCGATGCCGCAGGTCACGATGATCTTGTCGAAGGGGCCTGCCTCTTCCCAGCCGTAATAGCCGTCGGCATTCTTGCTCTGAACGCCCTTGAATTCGGTATAACCTTCGCCGATCAATTTGTCGTAGGTCGCACGCGTGCGCTCGGCCAACGGCTTGATGATCTCGACGGTCCACACCTTGTCGGTGAGATAGGCGAGATAAGCGCCCTGATAGCCTGATCCCGTACCGATCTCGAGCACCTTGTCGCCTTCCTTCACATCGATCACCTGCGTCATGCGCGAGACGATGTGCGGACCGGAGATTGTCACGCCAAAACCGATGTCGAGGAAGGCGTGTTCGTAGGCGCGCGAGAGATTGCGGTCGAGCACGAAATGCTCGCGCGGGGTCATCAGGAAGGCGCGCTTGTTGCGATCGTCCGTCGCGTCCTTGTTGGCGACGACCGCGGTGAAGCGGGCCCAGCGCATGCGAAGATATTTGGGGTCTTCGCCGCGGGTCTCGACGCCCCATTTGAGGAAGGCTTCCGCGTTGTTGAGCGGCGGCGTCGACTTGCCATCCCACGGCTTTGGGACGGCCGCGAGGGCGGAAAATCCCGGCGCCAGCGAAACGAGGCTGGCCGAAGCCGCCAGAAAGCTGCGTCTGTACATGAATGCCTGCCAATCCGATGAGAAATCCGACCGCAAGCTTGATAGCGGAGTCGCCGGGGCGTGTCAGCCCTTGGGGAAGGTCGCTTCAATCCCCATGCACAAGCGCGCGTGCATCGTCGCGGAATTGCCGCCTCGCAGCCTCGCGCGAGTAGAACATATGACCGCCCGAATAGACCTTGAAGCGCAACCGGTTAGCCGCGACAAGCGGCATCTGGTCCAGCACCATCTTCGTCTCGAAATAGGGCGTGATCAGATCGGTCAGGCCATGCACGACGAGGACGCGCATGCGATTGTCGAGCGCCATCGAGGCGCCAAGGTCGCTCGTCGCCTCGTGCAGGCGGTTGCCCCAGTCCCATTGCCGTCCCGCCGGGTTGCTGCGGAAATTGTAACGCCCGTTCGGCGGCAGCCATTCTAGCCGGTTCTGGTAGAGGTCGATCATCGCCGAGACGATCGGGGCGTGCAGCCCGCGCAGCATCTGGTCTTCCGCCTCGCTCGATGTCGAGAACGGCGTCGGGTCGATGCCCGTCTCGCTGCCGTCGTAGATCGAGGCGACCCGGCCTTCGTTGCGATGGATCTCGCGCAGGAAGACATTGACCGGCACCCGCCCTGCGAGTTGCGCGACGATCCGTTTTTCGAGACCTGAGAATTTCGAGACATTATCGGCGAGACGCGTGAGTGCCTGCGGATCGCCGAGCCCGCGCATCAGGTCGGCGAGATAGTCGCCGCGCGCATAGGCTTCGACGTCAGCGACAGTCTCGCGCGTCACCGGCCCCGATTTCTCGCGCGCGGTCGCGGCATAGGACGGCAGGCGCGCGACGTGCGAGAGCAGGCCTCCGGCCCGGAAACGTGCGAAGTCGAGCACAGGCGAGACCAGCACGAGGCCGTCGACGCCGACCCCTTCATCCGTTTGCAGCCGCCGCGCGATCTTCGGCGCGCGAAACCCGCCGTAGCTCTCGCCCGCGAGGAATTTCGGCGACGTCATCCGGTTGTTGTTCATCAGCCAGCGGCGGATCGCCGTCGTCAGCGAGGCGATGTCGCCATCGACACTCCACAGGAATTTGCGCGCCTCGTCGTTGCCGGGAATGCGGCCAAAGCCGGTGCCGGCCGGATCGAGAAAGACGAGGTCCGTGAAGTCGAGCCAGGTCTCAGCATTGGGTTGCGTGACAGGCGAGGCGGAGGGTCGTGCGGCGTCGCCGGCCATGTCGAGCCGCCACGGCCCCATTGCGCCGAGGTTGAGCCATGCGGAGGCGTAACCCGGCCCGCCGTTCCACGCGAAGGTGACAGGTCGCGTCCGGCTTTCGCCCGCGCCGGTGCGGGTAAACGCGATATAGGCCAGCCGCGCCGTAACCGCGCCGCTGCGCTCGTCGAATAGTGGGATAGAACCCGCCGTTGCGTTGAAAGTGAGTTCGCGTTCGCCGATGCGCAGGGAATGAGAGGTCGTCTTGTCCGCCGGCAGTGGCGGTTGTTGGGGGCTCGGCGCTTCGGCTGCCCCTGCGCCCGGTCCACCTTGCGCAGGGGGCTGCTGTATCCCGGCCGGGCCCGGAGGCGTTCCACGCGGGCCCTGCCTGCCTTGCTGGGAAAATGCAGTCTGGAGGGTCAGCGAGGCCGCAAGGGCGATCGCGAACGGCAGCAACAGGCGGCGCTGGGTCATGGGTTCTCCCAATAGCAAACGAGCCTCGTGCCGCCATTTCGAGGCGCATTTGAGGCCGGGCCGCGCCCAGCCTCCAGCAAACTGACCCGGCACGCAAATCGGAAGGCAGGTTAATCCGAGGGATCAAGCCGCCGGGCGGCGGCGCAGGCCGATGCGGGCCTTGGCCTTCTCGAAGCCGGAAAGCCCGGCGTCGGTCCGCGGCGCGGCAGGGACCAGCGGCTTCTTCTCTGGCTCCGGTTCGTCGCCGAGTTGGGCGAGCCCCGCCATCACCCGGTTGGGCGGTAGTATGAAGATGACTTCCGTACCGACGCGCACTTCTGACTTCAGCGTGAAGGTGCCGCCGTGCAGTTCGATGAGACCCTTCACGATAGGCAGGCCAAGGCCGGAACCTTCGTCCGCGTTCTTCTGGGCCATCGTGCCGCGTCCGAAAGACGAAAGCACTACCGGGATTTCTTCCGGCGGAATCCCGGGGCCGGTATCCTTGATCGCGACGTATTGACCGCCGCCGCCAGTCCAGCCGACCTTGATGGTAATAGTTCCGCCCTGCGGCGTGAACTTGATAGCGTTGGTGAGAAGGTTGAGCACGACCTGGCGCATGGCCCGTTCGTCCGCCCAAATGCGCGGCAGGCCCGCTTCCACTTGCTCTACGACTGCGATTTCCCGCTTCTTCGCGCGAAGACTCAGGAGATGGGTGCAATCCTCGACAACCGCTGCAAGGGAGACGGACTCTTCCTTCAACTCGTAGCGGCCGGCCTCCACGCGCGAGAGATCGAGTATCTCGTTGATGAGCATGAGAAGATGCTCGCCGCTGTTATGGATGTCCTGCGAATAATTCTTGTAGGACGGAACCGTGTGCGGCCCGAACAACTCGCCCTTCATCACTTCCGAAAAGCCCAGAATAGCGTTGAGCGGTGTGCGCAATTCGTGGCTCATGGTGGCCAGAAAGCGCGATTTGGCGAGGTTCGCTTCTTCCGCACGCCGCCGCGCTTCGTCGGACGATGCTTTCTCCTGTTCGAGTTCAGCGATGAGCAGATCTTTCTCCTTGCGCAGGATCATCGCGTTGAGCGCATTGGAGTAGAGCCGCTTGGCGAGCACGATCAGGCAGATCAATGCGATCGCAGCCAGAATTGTCAGCGGCGTCGTGCCGTGCCCGTTCGTCGAATACATGAAGATGACGATGGTCAGCGAAACCGGCATCAGGCCCGCATAAACGGCTGGCGGCTGGGCCGACGAGAGCATCGTGTTCATCGCCGAAGCAAGCAGGAGCACCATCAGGACGAAGAGACGCGCCGTCGGATCGCTGACGCCCGCCAGCAGCGCCGCGATGAGCGCCCAGGAGACGCCCTGCGCCGCCTCGGCCACCGCGAAGCGGCGCTGCCAGTGCAGAATGCTCGGGGTTGGCTCCGGCAATTTGAGATAGCGGTCGGCGAGGCCGTAGCTCATGAGCGCCGCCGCCGCGACCAGCGTTAGCCAGAGCAGGACATAGGGGATCGGCGCCCAGAAGGATGAAATCGCGGCAATCGTGATCGAAAGGCCGAGTGTCGCCGGGGCGGAGACGACCCGCGATTGGGCGAATTCGTCCAGCAGCTCCACGTCGAAGGCCCGGTGGCCGGTGCCGGAGGAGGTCAGTTTCTCGCGGATGTCGCGAACGCGCGCGGCAATCTGACGGCGTTGTTGATGCTCGCGCTTGTCGGTTCCCCGACCGCGCTCGATCATTTCTGCCGTTACTTCGCCCATGGGCCCTACGCAAACGTTACGCTGACGCGCCGCAAAAGCGACCCCGGGAAAATAGTTGGAAAACGTTAACGTCCGGCTGACGCGGGAGGGTGGGCAGAGCTCCGTGACGGTGTGCGATGGCGCACAGACAGCTGCGTCGAAAGCTGGCCCGATCCGAAATTCTGACGATGCGAGCTTGAGCATGAGCTTGTCCTCTCTTGATAAGCAGAACTTGTGTCTGGCTTGGCTCAAGGTTTTGATGGAAGCTCACGGGCGGGCCCGGATTCGGGGGATGGGTTGGATGCCGATAAGGCGCAGGGAGATCGGCTTGACGCCATTAGGCGGACGCCTCCCCCATACGGGGTGCAGCGCATGAAACTTTACGACTCAAGGCGCGCGCCCAATCCGCGCCGGGTGCGCATTTTTCCCGCCGAGAAAGGAATCGCTGTCCCGGCCGTGGAGGTGGACATCATCGCGCGCGAACATCTCGATGGCGCAGCGGCTTACGCGACGCCGTTTGGCCTTTTGCCGGTGCTCGAATTCGATGACGGAACACGGATTTCCGAGAGCATCGCAATCTGCCGCTATTTCGATGCGCTGCATCCGCAGCCGGCGCTGTTCGGCGAAGGCGCGCTGGGCGTGGCGCATGTGGAAATGTGGAATCGCTTGCTGGAACACGAGTATTTCCGGCACGTGGCGAACGCCTTCCGCCACACCCATCCGGCCATGAAAGAATTGGAGAAGCCGCAAATTGCGGAACTCGCGGCGTCCTCGAAACCGCGTGCGCTCGCCTTCCTCGAAAAATTCGACCGCGAATTGGCCGGTCGCAAATTCGCCGCAGGCGATTCCTATTCCGTCGCCGACATAACCGGGCTATGCGCCTTCGACTTCATGAAGGTCGCGCGCATCGCCTGTCCCCCCGAATTCTCGAATGTCCTGCGCTGGCATGGCGACGTTTCGGCGCGCCCCAGCGCGACAGCCTGAAGTATGGTTATGCCTTGTCCCGCGCCCATCGTTGCGCGCAGGGATCGGGCCGATAAAAGGTTGAAGTATGAAAGTCACGGTCGTCGGCAGCGGCGATGCATTTGGAACGGGCGGGCGCAGCAACACCTGCTTTCGCGTCGATAGCGACGGCGGTACGCTGCTGGTCGACTTCGGCGCGAGCGCGCTCGTCTCGTGGAATCGTCTGGGCATGTCGACGCTCGACATCGGCGGCATCGTGATTTCGCATCTGCATGGCGATCACTTTGCAGGCCTGCCGTTCCTGCTGCTTGAGAGCCAGTTCGTTTCCGAGCGACGCAAGCCGCTGGTTATTGCAGGTCCGCCCGGTTTGCACACACGTCTCGAAATGGCCTGCGAGGTGCTGTTTCCAGGCATGACCGGAAATCGCTGGGCCTTTCCATGGTCCGTCGTCGAGATCGATCCGGGCGGCAAAGACCGCGACATCGCCGGCTTTTCCGTGCGCACGATCGAGGTGCGCCATCCCTCCGGCGCGCCTGCGACGGGCATTCGCGTCTCCGACGGAAAGAAACTGTTCGCCTATTCCGGCGATACCAGCTGGACGGCGAGCCTTCCCGCCATCGCACAGGATGCGGACCTCTTCATGTGCGAATGCTACGGGGCGGCGCATCCCATCCCCAATCATATCGATTGGCCCAATTTGCGCGCCAATCTGTCGAGCCTGAAAGCGAAGCGAATTTGCGTGACGCATATGGGCCGCAGCGCGCTCGACGCCATTCCGGAGATCAAAGCGGCCGGGCTTATGGTCGCAGAAGACGGAAAGGTTTTCGATCTCTAAGCACAAGCAAATGAAGAAGACTTCTGCGAAAGAGCTGTCGCAACTCGTCGCGCGCATCGAAGCGTGCCGCATATGCCGCGATGCGCCGCGCGGCGCGCCGCTGCCGCACGAGCCGCGGCCCGTCGTACGCGTTTCGCCAACTGCGAAAATCCTGATTGCAGGACAAGCGCCTGGCACTCGCGTTCACGCGACTGGATTACCCTTTAACGATCCCTCGGGTGACCGATTGCGCTTGTGGATGGGGATAGACCGCGACACGTTTTGCGATACGCGCCGTATCGCTATCGTGCCGATGGGCTTTTGTTTTCCCGGTCTGGACAGCCGCAAGGCAGATCTGCCGCCGCGTCCCGAATGCCGCGCCGCATGGCATGACGAATTGATGGCAGCGTTGCCGCAGATCGAAACCGTTCTCGTCATCGGCATGTATGCGCGCGACTATCACTTCGCACGCCTCGGCCTCGATCGCTTCAGCAAAATGCCGATGACCGAAGCCATCTCGAATTGGCGCGAATTCGCGCCTGTGAAACCGCGCCTGTTTCTGCTGCCGCATCCCTCGTGGCGCAACACCGGCTGGCTCAAGAAAAATCCGTGGTTCGATACGGAAATTCTCTCGCAACTGCGCGCAGAGGTCGCGCGCCACGTGACGGGGCAGTCCGCAGCGACATGAATTGTGGCGCCATTCTGAATGCGCGGCTTTTCATCGCTTTGCGCACAATTCCGCCATAGGCTAGGTTCATCAATGGTTGGACGCATCGGGCTTTGCCTGCTTTGGAGGTTTTCAAGAATGCAATTTCCGCTATTGCGGGGGCGCTCGATAGTCGCGGCGCTTTTCCTGTGCACGCTGGGCGCGGTGGCGACGATCGCCCAGCCCGTGTCGCAACCGCCGGCTCCGGCCGACGCAGTTCCCTCGAATGCGCGCGAGGCGCGTTTCGCGCTCATCATCGGCAATGACGGTTATGACAACGCGCCGCTGCCCACGGCGGCGCAGGATGCCGGCCTCATCGCCGACACGCTGAAAGCCGCGGGCTTCGATGTCATGGGCGCCCGCAACGTCGATCAGGATACGCTGCGCGCGTCCTATCGCGAGTTTCTTCAGAAAGTGGCCGGAGCGGGGGAGGGCGGCGTCGCCTTCATCTACGTGTCCGGCTACGGCGTGCAGTTCGAGGGCGAGAATTATCTCATCCCGGCAGGCTCGACCGTCGAGCGCGAAACGGATCTGGCGCTCAACGCCATCCGCATCTCCGACCTGACGCGCCCGATGGGTTCGCTGCCGGCGCGCGTGAAGATGGTCGTACTCGACCTTGCCTACAAAGGCCCGTTCGGACAGCAGGCGCAACTGGCGCCCGGCCTTGCCATGGTGACGCCGGAAGCCGGCATGCTCGTCGCCTTCAACGCCGCGCCCGGCACCTATGCGCCGGAGACGAAGCCGCCGTATGGCTCGTATGCGCAGGCTCTCGCGGAAATGATGCGTGAGGGCGGCCTGCAACTCGCCGACGTTTTCGATCGCACGCGTCTTCGCGTGTCCGACCTCTCGCGCAGCACGCAGATTCCTTGGGAAGCATCGCTCGTCGAAGAGCCCTTCGTCTTCTTCGAGCGCAAGGCTGGCGAGCCAGCGACCGGCGCGACGGAAGCGCAGCTTGAAATGGCGCGCTCGCGTCCGCTGCGCGAGATGTCGCCTGACGAAGCCTATGCAGCCGCGCTCGCGCGCGACGATCTGCAAGGCTATCAGGAATTTCTGGAGGCGTTCCCGAACAGCCCCTACGCCAAGAACGTGCGCGGCATTCTCGCAGCGCGCCGCGAAGCGACGACCTGGCAGCGCGCGCAGACGACCGATACGCCCAACGCTTACTGGACCTATATGCGCCGCTATCCGCGCGGCCCGCATGTGCCCGATGCGCAGCGCCGCTTGCGCCGTCTCTCTTCGTCGATCCAGCCGCCCGCCGAATTCGAACTCGTGGCGTTCGATGTGCCGCCGCCGACCGAAGTGGAAGAAGTCTATTTCGGCGCGCCGGCGCCTGAATATTTCGATCCGGTGCCGCTGCCGGCTGTCTCCTTCTACGGACCGCCATCGATGGGCTGGTGGACGCCGCTGCCGCCCCCGGTGATCGCGCCGGAAGATTATTATTTCCTTCCGTTGTCGGCGACCTATGCGCCCCCGCCATGGGTCTATGTGCCCGACTACGTCTATGCGCCGGCGGCTTATGCCTATCCGCCGGGCTATAACTACCTGCCCTTCGTCGCTGCGCCCGCGGTTTTGATCGCAGCGATTACGGCGGGGCGTCTGCGTCCGCGCTTCTGGGGTGGCGCCGGCCCCTTCCAGCCGCGCATCCTGCCGCCGCGCGCTTTTGCGCCGCGCCCGCTTGCGCTCGCGCCGAAGCAAAACCTGAACCGGCAGATTTCGCCAAGCCAGAACATTCGGCTCAACCAGCAGCGCCAGCAATTCCAGAACCTGAACTTGCAACGCCAGCAGTTGCAGCAGCGCGGGCTTCAGCAGAATCCGCAGTTGCGCAATCTACAGCAAGGCCAGAACCCGCAATTGCGGAATCTTCAGCAGGGGCAGAACCCGCAGCAGCGCAATCTCCAGCAAGGCCAGAATCCGCAATTGCGGAATTTGCAGCAGCAACAAAATCCGCAACTGCGCAATCTCCAGCAGAACCCGCAGC
Organism: uncultured Hyphomicrobiales bacterium; assembly: GCA_903847605.1. GTDB lineage: Bacteria > Pseudomonadota > Alphaproteobacteria > Rhizobiales > Beijerinckiaceae > Terripilifer. The sequence continues at coordinate 40,759 of CAINED010000080.1, forward strand.
TCAACCGTCAGCAGCAACTGCAACAGCGTCAGCAGCAACAGTTTCAGCAGCGGCAATTGCAGCAGCAACAGCGCCAGCAGCTGAACCAACAGCGTGTGCTGCAACGGCAGAATGTTCAGCAGCAAAATCTGCAACGGCAGAACTTGCAGCGTCAGCAGTTCCAGCAGCGCCAGATCATGCAGCAGCAGCAACGCCAGCCCATGATTCAGCAACGCCAGATCATGCAACAGCGTCAGCCGGTCATGCAGCAGCGCCAGATGATGCAGCAGCGTCAGCCGGCGATGCGCGCGCCCGTGCAGCAGTTCCGTGCGCCGGTCCAGCAGTTCCGCGCGCCCGTGCAGCGTTCGGCCCCGGTAATCCGGAATTTCCGCCGCTAACCGGTCCGAATATGGTCAGCAACTTTGAAAGAGCCCGTTCGCGGGCTCTTTTTTCGTCATGCCCATTTCTATTGCGGCAAGCTGAGCTTTTCGCCATTCTTTCCTCTTTATTCAGTGTAGGTTCATGCCGCGCGCGTCAGCAATGGCGCGTGCATGGAGGATGTCTTATGCAGATTTTCTATCGATGGCTTTTTGCCGGGCTTGCGGCGCTCGGCCTGATGACCGCAATCCACGGAAGCGCCGCTGCGCAGCAGCAACAGCAGGCGCGTTATGCTTTCGTGATCGGCAACGACGACTATGAAGGCGCGCCACTGCCGTCCGCCGCCAATGACGCCGGCCTCATCGCCGAAACTTTGCGCGCCGCGGGCTTCGACGTCGCCGGCGCGCGCAATCTCGACGCCAATACGATGCGAAGCGCATTCCAGGAATTCCTGCAAAAAGTGCAGGCAGCCGGGCAGGGCACTGTCGCTGCGGTCTATATTTCCGGCTATGGCTTGCAGATGGAGGGCGAGAATTTCCTGATTCCGCCAGGCGCCGTCGTGCAGCGCGACACCGATATTCCGCTGAACGCCATTCGCGTCTCCGACATCACGGCTTCGCTCGCTGCCTTGCAGGGCAATACGAACATCGTGATGCTCGACCTCGCCTATCAGGGGCCATTCGCTCGCGAAGGCCAGCCGCTCGCGCCGGGTCTTGCGATCATGGACGCCGGTCAGGGCATGCTGGTCGCATTGAATACGCAACCGGGCGCCGTCGCTCAGACGCCGCAAGGGCCCTATGGTCCCTATGCGCAGGCGCTCGGCGAGATCATGCGTGAAGCGGGCCTCCCCTTGAAGGATGTGTTCGACCGCGTCCGCATTCGCGTCTCCGAACTGACGCAAGGCGCGCAAATCCCGTGGGATGCCTCGAACGTCGACGACCAGTTCACGCTCTTCGAACGCGCCGCGGGTGCGCCGCCGCCGGTCGTGACCTCGCAGCAAATGCGCACGATGCGCACACGTCCGCTGCGCGAACTTCAGCCGGCCGAGGCCTATCATGCCGCGCTCGGACGCGACACGCTGCCGGCCTATTCGGAATATTTGCAGGCGTTCCCGAATTCGCCCTATGCAGGAAACGTGCGCGGCCTCGCCGCGGCGCGCCGCGAGGCGCTGTCATGGCATCGCGCGATCCAGCAGAATACGCCCAATGCCTACTGGAGCTATCTGCAGCACTATCCCAACGGCCCGCACGCGGCTGACGCCCGCCGCCGCCTGTCGCGCCTGAGCGCGCAAGCCGCGCCGCCGCCGAATTTCGCGCCGGTGGTCTACGACGACATTCCGCCGCCGCCGCGCGAGGAGATCGTCTATTTCGAACGTCGTGGTCCCCGGTACTATGAAACCGTCGAAATGCCCCGTTCGGGATTCTATGCGCCGCCGCCGCCGAATTACTGGCGTCCGCCGCCGCCGCCGCGTTACGAACCGGACAATGTTTACTTCCTGCCATCCTACCGCTCGCAGGAACCGCAGTGGATCAGCCGTCCGGGGTGGGTGGTCGAGCCGCTTCAGCCTGCCCCTCAGCGTGGCGTGACGGTGAATCCCTATATCGCTATACCCGCCGCGCTTGCGGTCGGTATCGCCGCCGGCGCGATCATCAATCGCCGCGCCAACAACAACCGGCCGCAAGGCGGTCCTCCGCAACAGCCGGCCTTCATTCCGCCGGTCGTCGCGCCTCCGCGCACGCAACCGGTGATCCGTCCGCACGTGAATGTGCAGCCTCAGGGTATCCGACTGGCGCCGGGCCAGCAGGGCATCCAGCAGCCGGGCGTTCGCCCCGGTCAGGGCTTCCCGCAGCAGCAGGGCCTTCCCGGCCAGCCAGGCCGTCCGGGCCAGCAAGGTCTGCCGGGCCAGCAGGGCGGCGGTCAGCAAGGCCTGCCGGGCCAGCAGGGGCTTGTTCCCGGCGGCCAGCAGCGTCCGGGCGGGGTACAGGGCTTTCCCGGCCAGCCGGGTCGTCCGCCTCAGCAAGGGGTTCCTGGCCAGCAGGGTCTGCCGGGTCAGCAGGGCCTTGTTCCTCCGGGTCAGCCGCAGCAGGGTCTTCCTGGGTCGCAGGGTCGTCCGGGCCAGCAGGGTATTCCCGGACAACCGGGTCTTGTTCCCGGTGGTCAGCGTCTGCCTGGACAGCAGGGTGTCCAGGGTCAGCAAGGCTTGCCCCAGCAGCAGGGGCTTCCCCCGGGCACACGGCCGGGACAAGCGCCTCCCCCCGGCCAGCCGCAAGGCTTGCAACAGCAGCAGGGGCTTCCTCCGGGTACACGGCCGGGACAAGCGCCTCCCCCTGGCCAGCCGGGCTTGCAACAGCAAGGCCAGCAGTTGAACCCGCAGCAGCAACGTCAGCTCCAGTTGCAGCAGCAGCAACAGCAGCGTCAGCAGCAGCAGCAACAGTTGCAGCAGCAAAAGCAGCAGCAGCAACAGCAGTTGCAGCAGCAAAAGCAGCAGCAGTTGCAACAGCAACAGCAACAGCAACAGCGTCAGCAGCAGCAACAACAATTGCAGCAGCAAAAGCAGCAGCAACAGCAGTTGCAGCAGCAAAAGCAGCAACAGTTGCAGCAGCAGCGCCAGCAGCAATTGCAGCAGCAGAAGCAGCAGCAACAACAGTTGCAACAGCAGCGTCAGCAACAGCAGCAGCAGCAACGTCAGCAGCAGCAGCAGATCCAGCAGCGTCAACAGCAGCAGCAACAGCAGCAACGCCAGCAACAGCAACAGCAGCAGCAGCGTCAACAGCAGCAGCAGTTGCAACAACAGCTCCAGCAGCAACAGCAGCAGCAGCAGCGCCAACAGCAACAGCAACAGCAACAGCAGCAACGCCAGCAGCAACAGTTGCAACAGCAGCGCCAGCAGCAGCAACGCGCGCCGGCTGCGCAACAGCCTCGCGCCTGCACGCCGCAGATGCGCGCAGCGCGGCAGTGCTGACGACTGTCTCGATCAAAACAAAGGGGCGGCCCATCGGCCGCCCCTTTTCATTTCAGGGAAGTTGATTTCAACGCTTCAGTCTTGCGATCAGGCTCGACGTATCCCAGCGTTTGCCGCCCATCGCCTGGACATCCGAATAAAACTGGTCGACGAGCGCAGTAACGGGCAGATGCGCGCCGTTGCGCCGCGCCTCTTCGAGACAAATGCCGAGATCCTTGCGCATCCAGTCGACGGCGAAGCCGAAATCGAACTTGTCGTCCGCCATGGTCTGATAGCGGTTCTCCATCTGCCAGGACTGCGCGGCGCCCTTCGAAATTACGGCGATGACATCGGCGATGTTGAGCCCGGCTTTCTGGCCGAAGGCGATGCCCTCCGCGAGCCCCTGCACGAGACCGGCGATGCAGATCTGGTTGACCATCTTGGTGAGTTGCCCCGCGCCCGGCGCGCCCATGAGGCGACAGGCTTTGGCGAATGCCGCGATGACAGGCTCCGCAGCGGCATAGGGTTCGGGGTCGCCGCCGCACATGACTGTCAGCGCCCCGTTCTCCGCGCCTGCCTGCCCGCCTGATACGGGCGCGTCGATGAAGGCAATGCCACGCTTGGCGGCTTCGGCATAAAGTTCGCGCGCCACATCGGCGGAAGCCGTCGTGTGATCGACGAAAATCGTACCCGCTTTCATGCCGGCAAAGGCGCCGTCTTCGCCCAGCGTCACCTGCCTGAGGTCGTCGTCGTTGCCGACGCAGGCGAAGACCATGTCCTGCCCCTCGGCCGCCTCGCGCGGCGTCGGCATCGAGCGCCCGCCATGTTCGGCCACCCATTTGAGCGATTTCGCAGCGGTGCGGTTATAGACCGTGACTTCGTGGCCGCCGCGCGCCTTCAGATGCGCCGCCATCGGATACCCCATCACGCCCAGACCCAGAAAAGCCACTCGCGCCATAGCCTTGCTCCCTGCCGCACAATTCGTTCGCCCGCATCGCACGGCGCGCCGCCTGCGGCAAGCGGGCGCGCAATTGTGTTCGATAGGTCGAAAGTATCGCCTCCGACCCCGATATCGGGAATTTTTCCCATTGCACCGTCGCGCCAAATAGGGCCTCATCGGATAAGGGCGGCAGTGGAAGGGACGTGCCGCCGGAATCTGACCGGGAGTTCTACATGAGCATGAAGCGTCGTCAGTTCATCAAATCCGCAGGCCTCGGCGTGGCCGGTGCAGCGGTCGCGGCCCCCGCGCTTGCCCAGAGCGCGCCTGAAATCAAATGGCGTTTGACCTCGAGCTTTCCAAAATCGCTCGACACGATTTACGGCGCGGCCGAAACATTTGCCCGCATGGTCGCCGAAATGACCGACAACAAGTTCCAGATTCAGACGTTTGCCGGCGGCGAAATCGTTCCGGCCCTGCAAGCGCTCGACGCAGTGCAGAATGGTACGGTCGAATGCTTCCACACGGCGATGTATTACTATTGGGGCAAGGATCCGACGTTCGCCTTCGGCACGGCGGTCCCCTTCGGTCTGAACTCGCGCATGGAAGATGCGTGGATGTATCAGGGTGGCGGCATCGACCTCTACAACGACTTCCTGAAGCCCTATAACGTTTACGCCTTGCCGGGCGGCAACACCGGCTGCCAGATGGGCGGCTGGTTCCGCAAGGAGATTACTTCGGTCGACGACCTGAAGGGTCTGAAGATGCGCATCGGCGGTTTTGCCGGAACGGTGCTTCAGAAGCTCGGCGTCGTGCCGCAGGTGATCCCGGGCGGCGATATTTATCCCGCGCTCGAGAAGGGCACGATCGACGCGGCCGAATGGGTCGGTCCCTACGACGACGAGAAGCTCGGCTTCCACAAGGTGGCGCCGATTTATCACTTCCCCGGCTGGTGGGAAGGCGGCGCGATGCTGCACTTCGGTTTCAACACGGCCAAGTTCAACGAATTGCCCAAGAACTATCAGGCCATCGTGCGCAACGCTGCGGCATATGCAAATACGGACATGCAGGCGAAGTACGATGCCCGCAATCCGACGGCGCTGAAGAAGCTCGTTGCCGAAGGCACGAAACTGCGGCCCTTCCCGCAACCCGTCATGGAAGCCTGTTACAAGGCGGCCAACGAAGTGTATGCCGAAACCGCAGCCAAGAACGCCAACTTCAAGAAGGTCCATGACAACTACATGGCCTTCCGCAACGACCAGTATTTGTGGTGGCAGATCGCGGAATATAACTACGACTACTTCATGATCCGCGCCCGCGCGCGCTAGCGCAACGCGCGCTCACGCGCATAGCGGTTGAGCGCGAAAATTGCGCCGGAAATAAACGCCGAACGTCGACACAACAAACCCCGGATCGCAAGATCCGGGGTTTTTCCATGCAACGATAACCGTTATGAAATCGCTTACTTGATCTGAAGGTTGAAATCGAGCGGCGGCAGTTCGTTGCCGATGGGGATTTCGATCTTCACCTTGTCGAGATCGATCTTCTGCGCCTTCCCGAGCCAGTACGTGACCGATTGCGGCCACCAGATCACGATGATCACCAGCATCACCTGCATGATCACCCAGGGTATTGCGCCAAGGTAAATGTCGGAACTCTTCACTTGCGGGGGCGCAATGCCGCGCAGGTAGAACAATGCAAAGCCGAAAGGCGGATGCATGAAAGAGGTCTGCATGTTCACGCAGATCAACACGCCGAACCAGATCAGGTCGATGCCCAGTTTCGCCGCCACCGGCGCGAGCAGCGGGATGACGATGAAGGCGATCTCGAAGAAATCGAGAAAGAAGGCGAGAAAGAAGATGAAGATGTTGACGAAGATCAGGAAGCCCACCTGACCGCCCGGCAGGCCGGACATCAGCCCCTCGATCCAGTGGCCGCCGCTCATGCCCTGAAAGACGAGGCTGAACACCGTCGAACCGATCAGGATGAACACGACCATGGACGTCAGCGTCATGGTCGAGGCCATGCCCTGCCGCACGAGTGGCCAGGTCAGGCGGCCATGGAGCGCGGCGAGCACCAGCGCGCCCACTGCGCCGAGCGCGCCAGCTTCGGTGGGCGTCGCCAGCCCCATGAAGATCGTGCCGAGAACCAGAAAGATCAGCACGATCGAAGGGATCATGCCCCACAGCACTCGGCCGATGAGCCCCCAGCCCATGGGCACGCGATCTTCCTTGGGAATGGGCGGCATCGCGCCGGGCCGGGTTAAGGCGACGAACATGATGTAGGCGAGGAAGATCAGGATCTGCAGGATCGAAGGGCCGATGGCGCCCTTGTACATATCGCCGACTGACTTGCCGAGCTGGTCGGCGAGAACCACGAGCACGAGCGAGGGCGGGATCAATTGCGTGATCGTGCCCGATGCCGCGATGACGCCCGTCGTCAGTTTCATGTCGTAGCCGTAGCGCATCATGACGGGCAGCGAGATGACGCCCATCGCGATGACGGAGGCGGCAACCGTGCCGGTGATCGCGCCGAGAATCGCGCCGACCAGAATGACGGCGACGGCGAGTCCGCCGGGCAGCGGGCCGAACAACTGGCCGGTGCCTTCGAGAAGATCTTCCGCAAGGCCGCATCGCTCGAGGATCGCGCCCATGAAGGTGAAGAACGGAATCGCTAGCAGCAATTCGTTCGAGATAATGCCGTGGACACGCAGCGGCAGCGCTTGCAGAAGCTGCCAGTCGAAGTGCCCGGTGAGGACGCCGAGCAGACCGAAGAAGAGGCCGACGGCGCCCAGTGAAAACGCGACCGGGAAGCCGATGACCATGAAGCAGATCATGCCCAAAAACATCAGCGGAGGCATTATGCCGTATGCAAACATCGTCCCGAACCCTATCCGAGGCTGAGCGTTTCGCAGACTTTCACTGCAGTGGCTTTTCGTATTTCGTTTCCAGTTCGATCACGCCCATCAGCGCCGCGGAGCGCTTGATGAATTCGGATATCGCCTGCAGCGTGAGCAGGAAGAATCCGATCGGGATGAGAATTTTGGCGGGCCACAGGGTAAGGCCGCCCGCATTCATCGAAACTTCGCCGGAGCGGAACGAAGTCAGGAAGATGGGAACGCTGAGGAAGATCATGAAGATCGTCACGGGCAACAGGAAGAACAGCATGCCCAGCGCGTCGATCCACAGCCGCTTGCGTTCGGACACTATGGAATAGACAACGTCCACCCGCACATGTTCGTTTCGCTTGAGCGTGTAGGAGGCGCCGAACAAAACGACCGCGCCGAAAAGATACCACTGGATCTCGAGGAACGCGTTCGTACTGAAGCTGAACACGTAACGCATGATCGCATTGCCCGCGCTGATCAGGCAGACGATGAGGATCAGATAGTCGCACAAATGACCGATGCGCTCGTTCATTTTGTCGATCAGACCGCTCAGACGAAGCAATGCCGCCATTCTTACCTCCGGCGCTTGTGAAGGCGCCAAGCGTCATCAATACTGCCGCCGGAGGCCCTCGCCCATTCATCTTTCGTTAGCATTCCGCCCATGCGCCCGCCAGCCCCGGGTGAGCCCGCGTTGGGCTGTCACGATCTGGCGCGGCGCATCGCCCGTTCCCTGTGCATCATGTAGAGGCCGCAACCCACAACGAGAGCAATGCCGGCAAGCGCGATCTCGTCTGGCACCTGCCCCCACACCAGCCATCCCACGAAGATCGCGAACGGCACGCTGGCGAAGCGGAACGGCGCGACCGCCGAGGTTTCCGCGGTGCGATAGGCGAGAATGAGGAAATGGCTGCCGAGCGCCACCGAAACGGCCGCTGCAACGAGCACCAGCCAGATGAAGGGCGTCGGCATCACCCAGGTCTCGAAGGGCGCGAGCAGAATGCCGCCGATGGTCATGCCGCCAGTCGCCGAAAGCGTAACGATCTGCGAGGGCACGCCGGAGGGAATCATGCGCGTCGAGAGATCGCGACCCGTCGCCATGAAGGCGGCGAACAGCGCAAGGCCGAGCGCCGGATCGAAAGTTTGCGGCGCGGGCTTCAGGATCATGGCGACGCCGGCGAGGCCGAGAACAACCGCGATCCAGCGCTGCCAGCCGACATCCTCTTTCCAGACCAGCGCGGCGAAGATCGTCATCAGGATCGGGCCGGATTGCAGGATGCTGAACACATCCGCGAAGGGGGCGCGGCTCAGCGCCACCACATAGGCCGTGATGAAGAGTATCTCGAAACTCATCCGGCGCAGGATTGGAAAGCGCAGGATATGGCTCATGTCGCCGAGCGGCCCCTGCGCGCGCAGATAGGCGAACATCAGCGCTGTCGCCATCACACCACGCACGGCGATGATCTCCGATGGCGGCAGAGTCGCCGTCGCGACTTTCATCAGCGAATCCGTCGCCGTGAAGAAGGCCATTGCCGCCAGCATGGCGAGAATGCCGCGCGTGTTCATCTGCGCGCGCGCCGCGCCATCGTCGCCTGTCGTCACGGATATTCCTCGCCTGCTGCGTCCGTCCTATCAGGCAGCCGGGATCAAAGGAAAGAGACTGTGACGATGACCGTGTCCGAATAGGTCCCGGGCGGCGGCGTCGCTTGCGGCGGGATGCGCCCGTAGACGGTGTGGGAAATCGCGGAAGCCGTCCCGGTGCCGGGATCTGTGTTGACGCCGTCGGTGCTGCCCCAACCCTGCGAACGGCCGCTGTCGCGGTAAAGACCGTAGGTGATCTGGTTCGCGCCCAGCGTCATCTTGCGCTGCGTCGGATCGCTTGCCGCGGCGTTCCCGCCGCTGAGCCGCACATGATAGGGCGTCGTGTTCGTGCAGGTGACGCTGACCGTGCTGGTCGCGTCATTGTTGGTTGTAAGGAAATTCGTGTTGTTGAAGGTGAGGTTGGTCGCTGTCGCATTGCAACTCGAGACGACGGTGCCCGACACGTTGAAATTGAAAGTCGCAAGAACCGTGGTCGGGCAGGGCGGAGGTGTCGCACCGGTATAGGTCTGCCCGGTCACAGAAACCGTCATCGTTGTCGAATAGGCTGCCGGAACGGCCGTCTGCTGGCTGCCGGCGACCGTGCCGTAATAGGGTGTCGTTGCCGAGGGCGAGGTTCTGCGCAGGAGTACCTGGATCAGCCCCGTGCCGCTGGTTCCCCAGGTTATCGTGCGACCGCTGTCCACATAGGCCTGGAAGCGCAGGCGGTTGGCGCCCGAGCCCATCTGCCGCCAGCCGCCAGAGGTCGGATAGGTGCCGTTGTCGAGGGCGTAGCATAGCTGCACGCGCGTGGAGCCGGTGATGCCGGTGCAGGAACTCGCGATTGAACTCGCCGAATCGAAGGAAGCGCCCGGCAAAACATCCATGTTGGTGGCAAAGGCGAGGTTATTGAACGTCACCGAGCACGTTTGCGCATGGGCGGGCGCAGACGGCAGAAATGCTCCTGCAATCAGGCCAAACAGCAATGCGCGCAGCGGATGCATCTTCGAAATGCGCTGTCCAGATCAACGGTCGCGGCCGCCGCGCCGGGCTAAGGCGCGGTAACGCAGCGTTAACATTGACCAGCGGATGGTAAACGAAGGTTTAAAACCTGTTCCGAATTGTCACAGCCGTCATCGGCAGACGACCTTGTCGATCACGACCTGCTGGCCGGCGGCGGGCTGATAGGGGAAGGTCGCGGTGCAAGCGCCGCGCTCGGTCTCTATGGTCGCCGTATTCGACGCGGCGAGATTCCTGACATAGGCCTGCCCGTCGTAGCCGACGATGAAGGCTTCGCCTCCGGCTGCCAGCCGTCCGCGCAGTCCCGCGCGCAGGTGCTTGCCGTCAGCCCCATAGAAGATGACGAGCCCGGCGTTCTGCGAAGCGTGTTTGGCGAAGTTGACGACGACACCGGCCTTCGCCACTGGCGCGACCTTCTGATGCGTGGCGGAGACATCGTAATTCGCCGGCATTTTCGCCGGATCGATGGCGATGGAATTGGCCTCGAAGGGCCGAAGGTCGGTCACCATCTTCTTGCCGAACATATTGGTGCGGCCGATTTCCCGGTTGTCCTGCAGGATGGGGATATCGGGCTTGCCGGCGTCCACGACCGCAAAGCTGCTCGTCACCTTGTTGCCGAGGAAGACGCCGCCGCCCATGACAGCGACCGATCCGTCGTAGCTGAGGTTGCCCTCGGCGCGTCCGGCATATTGCTGCACCTGCCCGCCGATCTGGCCATAGCTGCTGCGATAGCTCGCCTGCGCCATGCGATAGGGATTTGCGCCTTCGACGTCGCGAATACGCCAGCCGTAGGTGTTGTCGGCGAGCGGCTGCGGCTTTGAAAACTCGAGCGAGCCGCCAAGCCCGTTCTTCGGATCGAAGGTGACGCCCGAAGTCGCATAGATACCCGGCAGGATCGGCACGTTGAGGCCCGCGAATATGCCGCGCGAGCGCGTCGTGCCGAAATCGGCGAAAGCCGTGACGAAGAGATTGGCCTTCAGCGGCATCGGGCGGCTGTAGGAGAGGGTGGCGATCCTGTTGCGCTGGCCGTTGTCCTGCTGCGCATTGATGAAGCTGACGGTGACATTGCCCGGATCGAACTTCAGCGGCGCGCTGATGCTGACGCGATCGAGCGCTCGTGGCGGATTGACGCTCGAGAATGCGCCGATTGAGGGTATGACGGGACCGCCCGGCAGTTGCACGACATTCTGCTGCGGTTCGAGTCTGGCCGTGACGGCGGCGAGATCTCGATAGCCGCCGAACGTGCGCTGGCTCGCGGCGCTTACCGAGAACCAGCCGAACTGTGCGTCCCAGCCAAGATAGGCCTGTGCGCCGCGATGATCCCCCGCCTTGCTGCCGGTCGCCGCCGCCGAAAACGTGCCGTATTTTCCCAGGCTGACGATGGTCCCGATCCCGAGATTGGCGAGGCCCGCGCCGCCTTCCGCATGCGCTTCGAGCGTAAGCCACGGATTGATGCCGCGCCTCAACGTGGCGGAGCCTATGGGGCGTTTGTCGTAATCGTCCGAAAGGATGCCGAAGTTGCGGCGTGCGAAACCCGCCTCGACGGAGAAATCGAAGAGGCCCGGTCGCAGCAGTCTTATGGGGTTCGACAAGGGCATCGTCGTTTCCGTTTCGCGTCCCGTCGCGTCGCGCACGACGACGCGCGCATCTCCCGCGCCTGCCATCAGCGGAAGATTTGAAAGGCGATAGGGCCCGCTGCCGACATCCTGCGAATAGGCCTTCAATCCATTGATGAACACATCGACGGTCGATGGCGCCGCCGCCGAGCCGCTGACAACGGGAATGGGTCGCGTGACGATATCAGAGCGCAAGGTGAAATCGCGCTGGATCTGCGCGCCGCCCATGCGAACGGGTCTTGTCCAGTTCGTGCCGTTGGAGATGAAGTCGCCGGCGCGCGCCGTGATCGCGCTGTCCGAAAGCGAAAACGTATAGGTGGATTCGAGGCGCAATATATTCGCGCCCTCGCGATAAAGTGTCGTTCCGATAATCGCTGTCTGACTGAACACGCCGAGCTTGCTGAAGGCGCGCGCGTCGAAAGAAATATTGCCGCCCGAGAATTGCAGGCGCTTGTTGAGATTGTCCTGAAAGGTTCCGCCGAACAGGGAATAGTTGAGCAGAAAGCCGGGATCGACAGTGGGAGTGGGCGGACGTTCGCTGCGGCGCGCATCGTATTCACGCGCCTGTCGCTGTTCGTCGGTGAGATTGAATATGAGCTTCTGTTCGGTCTCGTCGCGGCGGAAAGAATATCCGAGCTGGCTGATCAAGACTTCCTGTTCCGGCGGTCCGGTTCCGGGCACCCTGACGCCGGCGATTTCCAGTTCGCTGCGTTTCGTCGTGAGTTTTTGCGAAGCCGGATCGTAGGTCACCTCGATATTCTGGCGCGTGGTTGTGTCGTTGATGATGACTTCGAGATGTTCGGTGCGCGGGCGCTGCGCGAGCGAAGGATCGATTTGAATAGGCTTCAGCGCGTCCTGCGCGATGGCGCAGGCGCTCTGAAGCGCGATGAAGGCGCTAACCCCGAGAGGGAGGTATCTAGCGCGCCAGTGAGGCATTCAGCCTGCCTTGATCGGTGTCGGCCGACAAAGCGCCTGAAGGGTTCGCGTTGCGCGGAAGGTCGAAGTAACGCGTCGAACGTCCGAGCACGTAACCCTGCAGGCCCTTGCCGAGCTTGAGATTGCCGACGGTGAGATTGGCGATGCGCAGATGAACGTCGCCGTTGTTGGTTGCGACAAGCATCCGCTTGCCGCCGACCATGCGCACGCTCCAGGAGACCTGCGGTTTCGACGCTTCCGGCGAAATCACGAACAGCGGCAGGGCGTAGCGGATCGCAATGGTGATGCCGACGTTCTGGACGCGATTGGCGTCGGGGATCTCGTCGACCACGACGCGATAGCTTTCCTCGCCCTGCACTGGAGCGTTGGTCGCGCGCAGCAGGCGGATGTGCATCTCGCCGTTTGAAGGCAGCGTCGCGATGGGCGGCGAGACAATGACGTTTCGCGTTTCTGCGAAATTGTCCTTTCCATTGACATTCGACCACTGGAACACCCGGACCTGCGCATTCATCGGCCGCGGGCCATTGTTGCGCAGTGTGAGCCGGGCCGTGTTGCCGGGATGGATCACGTCGAGCCGGATCGGCGAGACGGACAACGACGCGGCGGAGCCGGGGGCAGGGGATAGGCTGGCGAGCAGCAGCGCCAGCAAGACAAAAGGTCGGATCATCGCTCTGCTGTTCCGAAAAGGTGTGTGAAAACGAAGGGATACGCGAACGCAACAGGGCGGTCCGGCGAGCGCGGCCACGCCAACGCGCGCCGGAAAACGCCAAGCGCGCCACAGGCGATTCGCCTGGAGCGCATCGGGAACTCTGCCCTAGCGTAAGCGTGGGAAAAAGAGGAAAGTTACTGATTTCGTTGAAGAAAGTGAGAAATATTTTTGTGGTTGACGATGTAATCTTAACCGCAAATTAACCAAGCCCGGAGCTTCGCCATGGCCGCGATTCTCCGGACTTAATTGTTCCAGGCCTCAGAAGCCCAAGACGTCAGAAGTCGACGTGCATCGTGACGGTGTCGGTATAGGTGCCGGGTGTCACGGGCGACCAAGAATTGATGTGGAAGTTGATCGCCGTCGTCTGCTGCGCGCCCGAACCGGTACCGGAATAGCCGGTGCCAGCCGTATTCCCGATCGGCGTCGTGCCCTGGCGGATCTGGTAACCGATGCTCTCGGCGCTATTGACCATGATCCGGTTGGTATTGCCGGTCACGGTGTTCGCGCTGGTGAAGTAGATATTATACGGCGTCGTGTTCGTGCAGGTCACGACCATGTTGCCGCTGACATCGGAAGGCGCCGTGGCGGTGCCGGCGACCGAGCCGAAGTTGATGGTGCCTGTCGGGCTGCCGGTGTCGATGTTGCAACCGGCGGTGACGGTAACCTGAACGGTGAACGGTGTGCCGGAGGTTGTCGCGGCATACGCAATGCCACTCGATACGGCCGCCAAAACTGCCGCGGCGGCGAGACTACGCACTAACATGAAAAGCTCCTCGAGACGGACGGAAGGTCAAGCTGTGACCGAGCGTCAACATCTCGCATTAAGCTTACCAATCGGTTGAAAAATGCGTTGGAAATGTCAGGCAGCAGAACAAACGCTGCTGATTGTGCAGGCATCTGCGCCGTTCTGAAACAATCTGGAGGCTGCCCCGATTTACCCGCCGGTAACACTCATGTGGCGGCCGACGGCCGGTTGGCGTGTGACGCGGTCGATGATGAAATCATGGCCTTTCGGCTTGCGCAGGATCGCGCGGTCGATGGCCTCGTAGAGTAGGTCGTTCGATTCCGAAGCGCGCAACGGCGCGCGCAAATCGGCCGCATCCTCCTGACCGAGGCACATGTAGAGCGTGCCCGTGCAGGTGAGGCGCACGCGGTTGCAGCTTTCGCAGAAATTATGGGTCAGCGGCGTGATGAAGCCGAGCCGTCCGCCGGTCTCCTTCACTGTCACGTATCGCGCCGGACCGCCGGTCTGGTAATCGCTGTCCTGCAGTGTGAACTGATCCAGCAGTTGTGCACGCACCTGCGACAGCGGCAGATACTGATCGACGCGCGCGGATTCGATTTCGCCCAGCGGCATGACTTCGATGAAGGTCATGTCCATGCCGCGCCCATGCGCCCAGCGGATCATCGACGCGAATTCGTCCTCGTTGAAATTCTTCAGCGCGACGGCGTTGATCTTGATGGCGAGGCCTGCGTCCTGCGCGGCGTCGATGCCTTTCAGGACGGTCGTCAGATCGCCCCATCGTGTGATCGCGCGGAAGCGATCGGGATCGAGCGTATCGAGCGAAACATTGATGCGCCGTACGCCATGAGCATAAAGATCCTTGGCGAAACGCGCGAGTTGCGAGCCGTTCGTGGTGACGGTGATCTCTTCCAGAGCGCCGCTGTCAAGGTGGCGCGAGAGGGAAGCGAATAATGTCATGATATTGCGGCGCACGAGAGGTTCGCCGCCGGTGATGCGGATCTTGCGCGTGCCACGCGCCACGAATGCCGAGCAAAGCCGGTCGAGTTCCTCCAGCGTCAGCAGATCGCGCTTCGGCAGGAAGGTCATGTCTTCCGACATGCAATACACGCAGCGGAAATCACAGCGGTCGGTGACGGAAACACGGATATAGCTGACCTGCCGACCGAACGGGTCAATCAGCGGCTTCTCCATCAGCGCTGGCGCTATGCCTTGCATTCCCTTGTTCCGTTTCCGTTTGCTTCCGCAGGCCATATGCCGACCGGAGGATGCATACGCCCTATATATGGTGAAATATAGCGCTTTCCAACAGCGAGTTGCAGGGCGACGTGTTCCGCAAAAGAAAAAGGGCCGGGGATGAGCCCGGCCCGTCAGGAAGCTGTCGAGCTTCGGATCAGTTCACGACAACGACTCGCGTGCCGACACGAACGCGGCCGTAGAGATCGGTCACGTCGTCGTTGGTCATGCGGATGCAGCCGGAAGACACGGCCTGACCGATGGTCCAGGGCTCGTTGGAGCCATGGATGCGGTAGAGCGAAGAGCCGAGATAGAGTGCGCGCGCGCCGAGCGGATTGTCCGGGCCGCCCTTCATGTGGCGGGGCAGGTCGGGGCGGCGCTTGAGCATTTGCGGCGGTGGTGTCCAGTCCGGCCACTCGGCCTTGCGCGTTACGGCCTTGGTGCCGGCCCAGGTGAAGCCCGGACGGCCGACGCCAACGCCGTAGCGTATGGCCTGACCATTGCCCAGCACGTAGTACATGCGACGCTCTTTCGTGGAAATCACGATCGTGCCCGGCGCGAAACGGCTGCTGTAGTTCACGGTTTCGCGGGGGACAGGATTCTCCTGCGGACGGCCGCTGGATGAAGCCGCGCCCGGCTGGTTGAAGATGGCCGAGAAGAAGGCGGCGGCAGTTTCCTGCGCCGAGGCCGCTGCAGCGGACACGAGTGCGCCGGCGATAACGGCGGAATAGATTTTTGTTCTGTTGAGCATGTAGACCCTCGGGCAAGCTTGACCAAGCGAAGGGAACGAGATTCCGTGCGCGGCACATTTTGGCCTTATTCCGCCCCGCGAAGCAATGGCTTCCCGGACATAAAGCCCGCTCGGATGATACGTTCATGCAAGGCGTTGCGGTATGGCAACACTATCGTCAGGCCATTCAAGTTTTTGTGAACGTTAGGGTTTTGCGGGATCAGGCCGGTTTTGGCCCGGAACGCTCGACGGCCATACCGAACAGGGGGCGCAACCAAACGCCTGCCCAGTTGCCCGCCAGCGCGCAGACGATCCAGAGCCAACCGTGCAGGCTCCCTGAGGCGATCCCGCTGAAATAGGCGCCGATGTTGCAGCCGTAGGAGAGGCGCGCGCCATAACCCATCAAGAGCCCGCCAATGACGGCCGAGGCGATCTGCAGGGGAGGGATCGACCAGCCCGGCCGGAATTTCTGCGCGAATCCGGCTGCCGCCAGAGCGCCGAGAATGAGGCCGATATCCATGATGGATGTGACGTCCGCGAGGACGCTGGCCTTCAGCGCCGCCTGCTGGCCCGGATCTGACCAAGAAGACCATACGCTAATGTCGAAGCCTGCCGCTGCCATGGCCTTCGCGCCCCACAGGGCGAAAGCGGAGGTGATTCCCCAAGGGCGTCCCGCCAGATAGAGCGTGAGAAAATTGAGGAATGCGAGCGCCACCGCACCCCAGACGAGCGGCCACGGGCCGCGGATCAGCGCTGCGCCGAAGCCGGTCGCCCGGCTCGATCCGGAAATCGTTTCGAGCCGCCCATGCTTCCGGCGCTCGACGGCGGCGACGGCGACATAGACCGAGGCGAATACCGCGATATTGGCGGCGAGCGCCGCGGGCCAGCCCAGCGCTTCGACAAGCGACACCGGCGCGATGTGGGGCAGGCGCTCCCAGAATGGTAAATGTTCGAGCCCAAAAACGCTGCCCACGATGAAAAAGACGAGCGTGACGACCATGCGGACATTGCCGCCGCCCACCGTGAAAAGCGTGCCGCTGCCGCATCCACCGCCGAGTTGCATGCCGATGCCGAAGAGAAATGCGCCGAAAATGACCGATACGCCCACGGGCATGACGAAACCGCCGACCGGCGCGCCGAACAGCGTCCCGGACGCGAGCGACGGAAAGAAAAGCAGGCAGGCGATCCCCAACAGGATCATCTGCGCGCGCACGCCGGCCCCGCGCGCATCCGATATCAGGACGCGAAAGGCCGCCGTGAATCCGAAGCTGGCATGATAGAGTGTCACGCCGAGCGCCGCGCCGGTGAGCAGGAGCAGCGCATGATCGCGCGATTGGGTTTTCCACGCGACGATCGTCAACAGTCCAAGCAATGCGACTGCGACCGCGAGCGCCGCCAGTTGTCCGCGCGGCAGGGCGGGCAGCACGCGTGCCGTGGTCGCGTTGGATACACTCATGACCTTATCCGGTAATTGCAATCTGTCGGGAACGCGATAGCTTACGGCTGGATGATGCGCTGGGCGCGGTCGAGGGTCGCTTGCGGCAGTTTGTAGAGTTTGGCGACCAGCGCCTGCACTTTCTCGCCATCGGAGGGAGCGATGTCGATACGCGCCTTTGTTGCTTCGGCCAACAAATCCTTGTCCGCCAGCGCTTTCATGAAAGCGTCGCGCAATATCTTCGTCGCCTCCGCATTCGTGCCCGGCGGCAGAATGAAGGGGCGGCCGAAAATCTGCTGGCTGACGATGAGCTCGACGGCGCGCTTGTCGTCTTCGCTGGCGACATATTTCCAGACGATGGGAACGCCCATGCGGTCGAGATCGGGCTCGGCATCGATGGCCGTCTGGATGATGACATTGATCTTCTTTTCCGCGAGCCACTGGCCACGCTGCGACTTGAGGCTCGAATAATCGAGGCCGCACAAACCGTCGATCTCGCCGCGCTCCATCGCCAGCAGAATATCCGCAGAGCCCTTGTAGCCGCTCACGACTTCGAATTTCGCGCCTGCCGCATGGTTGAGCATATAGGCATAGTCGCGGGTCGAGCCGCCCTGCGCGCTGGCGCCGAGAATCGTCTTGTTTGCGCGCGCATCTTCGAACGTCTTGATCTTCGACGACGCGAAGGTGATGCACACGCGCGTGCCGCTGTCGGCGCTGCCGAGATAGACGAATTGGGAAGGGTCGAACTGCCACTTCTGCTTCGTGTCGAGTAGGGGCCCGATCACCACGCCGGGAAATACGATGCCCACGCTCGTCCCATCTTTCGGTGAAATACGCGCGATGATTCCCGCCGTGCGGGCGCTGCCGGCGCCCGGCTGGTTCTTAACAGCGATGACGGGCGTCCCCGGGATGTATTTGGGAATATGGCGGCTGAGGACGCGGGCATAGGTGTCATAGCCGCCGGCCGGATCGGACCCGACCAGAAACTCGATGGTTTTCCCGGCGAAGTAATCCTGCGCAGCGGCAGGCAGGGCCGGCGCGGCGAGCAGAATTAGGGAAAGAGCACAACTTTTAATCGAGCGCACGGTGGCCTCCCGCAAATTGTTTGGGCGTTGGCACTCCCCATAGAAAGATTTTGACTCCTCGGAAAGCCGCAAATGCCGCGAAAGCCCTGGCCATGGGAGCGCCAAAGCTGTGACATATTTTCAACACAGGTGGGAATTCGCGGTCGCCGGTATCGAGCGCACGGCGTGCAACCCGTCCTCCGGGCAATGGAACAGCGATCCGGACGCTGGATAACTCCCTGTTTAGGCGGGGTAAACACACTGCAACTCTATGCAAAAGGTTGCTTTTACACATCCTTAACCAGGCAGGCTCGGGTTGGGCGCGGCGCTTGCGGTGTAGGCGGGCTTTGCCTATCAATGTGGCAGAGCCTGAATCTCGCTGCGGGGGCAGCACGGTTAACGGGCCAGTTGGGGAACGGCGGCAGTCTATCCGCCCTAAGGATCGTCTGGAGGCGAACTTGAAGATCAAAACAGCACTTCTGGCCGGAGCTGCGGCGCTCGCGCCCGCAATCTCCTTCGCGGCGGACCTTCCGTCGATGAAGTCGGCTCCCGTCCAATATGTTCGCATCTGCGATGCCTACGGACGCGGCTTCTTCTACATCCCGGGAACGCAGACCTGCCTGAAGCTTGGCGGTTATGTTCGCGCGGAATATTCGTGGCTTCAGGTGAAGAACGCCTATAACGCCACCAATAACGTGAGCAACACCGGCTTCAACAATGCCGGCGTCTTCGCGATTGGCCGCAACGCCACCTTCACCAACAAGAACGGCGCCGACTCCCTCGGTTGGGAAATGCGCGGCGTGTTCGACGTCGACGCCCGCACCCAGACCGGCTGGGGTACGGTCCAGACCTTCATGCGCTTGCGCCTGACGAGCGCCAGCGGCCTTTACGGCACCGGCTACAACACGGCGAACTATGCGGCCTCGAACGCCTTCGGTGTTACGCTGATCCGTGCCTTCGTCCGCTTCGCCGGCTTCACCTTCGGCCGTTCGGCTTCGATCTTCAACTTCGAGTCCTACGACCAGTATGCCAGCCATCGTCGTCCCGGCTTCGCCAACGGCACCAAGCAGATCGCCTACACCGCGACCTTTGGCGGCGGCTTCTCGGCGACTCTCGGCATCGAAGACCGCGCCGACTTCAACGCTGCCCGTACAGCTTCCGCGCTCGGCGCTTCGGCGGGCTCGATCCCGACCTTTGCCGTCAGCACGAGCGGCACGGGTCCGCAGCGTACGCCTGCGATTACCGGTAACTTCCGTGTCGATCAGGGCTGGGGTTCGTTCCAGGCCAGCGCGATCGCCATCGAGAATACCGCCAACATCACGAACCCGGCTGCTCTGGGCGTCGTCAACGCCAATGGCCCGCTCGTTCGCAAGTGGGGCTACGCCGTCGGCATGGGCCTCAAGGTCAAGCTGCCGATGCTGGCTGCCGGCGACGAGTTCATGATCACCGCCACCGCCGGCAAAGGCGCGATGGACACGGTGTCGAACTTCTCGACCAGCGCCATCACCTCCGATCTCGGCCACATCCTGATGGGTCTGACCCGTACGGATATGAACATGACCGTATTTGGGACCGGCGCGAACGGCATCCGTGCCGAACTCACCCGCGCATGGGCCGTGTCCGGCATGTTCCGTCACAACTGGACCCCGACTCTCGCGTCTTACTTCGGCGCATCTTACCTGAGCGTCACACCGGGCGCGGTCAGCCGTGCGACGGACTGGCAGCTCGGCGGTCTCGGCAAGGCAAATGCCATGACCCTGTCCAAGGCCCTCGTGTGGTATCCGATCCAAGGCTTCGAAATCGGCGCCGAAGTGGCTTACTATCGCCTGAGGCAGACGGTTCCCGGAAATCCCGGCGTCGCTCCGTCCGGTGTGATCATCGCGGCAGCCTGCCCCGGCGGCTTCGCTGGCTGCGCACCGCAGAACGCGCTTTTCTCGGTCAACCCGAACGCATGGCGCTTCGTGGCCCGCGCCGAGCGCCGCTTCTGATACATTCCGTATCTCTCGATATCGAAAACCCCCGGCTGGTCCGGGGGTTTTCTTTTGCGTTTCGAAAGGTCCGGTTCAGCGGCGCTTGAGCGGTTCGAGCCGGTTGGCGGTCGCGGGATCAATGAGCAATTGCTCCGACGAGGCAGGATATCGCCGCCGCCAGTTCGGATGCTCAACAGTCGTTCCCGGCAGGTTGGGCTGTTCGCTCGCGCCCAATAAATCTTCGAGAGGCGCAAACACGAGAGTCGCATTCGATTTTGCGACGAAATTTATGGCCGCATCGGCCGCCGCGATTTCGTCCCGACCATTTGCCTGACTGGCGGGTAAGAGCCCCTCGGCCCTGAATGCTCGCGCCATCGAGCGCTTGTCGCGCTCGCGTTCCGCTTCAGCGGTTGTCTTCGTCTGGCACGGTGGCAACTGATCGCAGGCGTCGCGCACCTCGATATCGCGGCCCCGCTGCCAACCCGTAAAAGTCGCTGTATCATGCGTCGTGGTCATCGCAACGGCATCGCGCGGGTAGGCTTCAGGTTTGCGCCAGGCATCGTCGTCGCGCTCGAACAGGAGAACGCGAAGTCCCGCAAGCCCGTTTGCGCCGAGCTTCTCCCGGAAACCCGGCGGCACCGTCCCCAGATCTTCGCCGATGACAATGCAACGATGGCGAACCGATTCCAGCGCCACCAGAGCCAGCAGATCGTCGAGGGGATAGCGCAGATAGGCGCCCTCCGACGACAACCCGCCGGCAGGAATCATCCAGAGCCGAGCAAGACCCATGACATGATCGATGCGAAGTCCGCCGCAATGGCGCATCGTCGCGCGCAGCGTGTCGACGAATGGCGCGAACTTCGCCGCGATCAGCGCGCGCGGCGAGAAGGCGGCAAGGCCCCAGTCCTGCCCCTTAGGCGCAAGCGCATCGGGTGGCGCGCCGATGGACAGGCCCTGCAACAGATCGCCTGGACGGCGCCAGGCCTGCGATCCGCCATCGTTGAGTCCGACCGCGAGATCGCCGATGAGGCCGATCTTCATGCGCGCCTCGAAGGCCGCGCGGCTTGCGCTGGATAACGATCGCGACGCCAGCCATTGCGCGAATATGTGGAAGGCGATTTCCCGCTCATGCGTGCGTGCGTGCGCCTGCAAGGCCAGTTGGTCTCGTGACTGAAATTCGGCGCGCCATGTGCGCCAATGCCATTTCGTGAAATCGCGGGCGAATTCCTGCGTATGCAACACTTCGAATTGCGCATGGGCTTCGAGCGCTTCGCCGCCAGCGCTGCGAAAGCGCGCGAAGTCGCGCGCAATCGGATTGTCGGATTTCGCGAGTTCGTTCTGTGCGAAGGATTCGAACAGCGCGCGCAGCAGCTTGAGCCGCGCTTCGCCCGTGCGTCGCCAGTCGATGAGATCGAGCCCCTCGAGTTCGTGCGCAGTGGTTTCGAGGTCCGCATTTGCGATCGAGCTGCGAATACAAGTTGCGTCGAATGTCGCGAGCGGATCGGCCAGCATGATGTTGAGAAAGAGCCGGCTCGATGGCGAATAGGGCGAGTAATGTTCGAGGTCGCCGGCAAACAGCGCATGCGCCGGACTGAGCCCAATCGCATCCGCGCCATGTTGTGCGGCAGCGCGCACGAAATCGGCGAGCGCGCCGAAATCGCCGCTGCCCATGCCGCGCATTGAAAGACAATTTCCCGGATCGCCTTCGGCTGCATGTCGCAATCCATAGATCTGCGCCGCGATACCGTAGATGCGCTTGCCGGGGCTCGCATCGTCGAGCGTGTAACAGCGCGCCGGCGCGACAGTGAAATCGATCTCCCGCGCACCGATGCGCAGCTTGTGATAACCGGCAATATCGACAGCGGGAATCTCGATGTATCCGTCGCCGCGGTTGCGCGCGATGAAATCGATGCCGCCGCCATTCTCGAAAAGGATGCGTGCAGGACGCTCATCGACATCAGGCAATTTCAGATGCGACGGACGGTGAACGCGCGTGATCAGGAAGTCGGGCGTTCCTTCACGTTCGCTTCGCAACAAGGCGAGGCTTTCGCGGATTTGGGATTTTGTTGCGCACGGAATGTGCAGCGCCTGCAGCACATGGCGTTGCGTATCTTCGTTCACGCGCCGCGCAATGCCGTCGTTATTGGTCCAGTCGATTTGAATTCCGGCTGCGCTTGCGAGCTCCTGCAAGGCGCTATCGCTGGCAGCGGCGTTCATGCGGATTCATGTCGCAGCACGATGGCCGATAGGCCCGGCAATGTCAGGACAAGCGATTGCTCGCATCCATGCGCGGCAAATCCTTGCGTTCTCTTGCCGCCGAAGTTGCCATCATTGTTGCCGCCGTAGATTGCTGCATCCGTGTTCAGGATTTCGTGCCAGTAGCCACCGAGTGATGCACCTATGCGATAATCTTCGCGCGTCACCGGCGTCATGTTGACGGCGACGATCAGCGACGCGCCTGCTTCCGTCCGCCGCTCGTAGCAGAAAATGCTTCGATCGCTGTCGTCGACGACGATCCAGCGAAATCCCTGCGGATCGGAATCCGTACCCGCAAGCGCGCGTTCATGGCGGTAGATGCGATTGAGGTCGCGCACGAGCAACTGAATGCCCTTGTGTTCGGGCAGGGCGAGAAGCCGCCAGTCGATCTCGCCATCGTGGTTCCATTCACGCTGCTGTCCGATCTCCCCGCCCATGAACAAAAGTTTCTTGCCGGGCATCGTCCACATCAGCACAAAGAGCGCGCGCAGCGCCGCACGCTTTTGTGCGTCGTCCCCGGACATTTTCGACAGCAGCGAGCGCTTTTCGTGCACGACTTCATCATGCGATAGCGCGAGAATGAATTTCTCCGACCACGCATACATCATCGCGAAAGTGATCTCGTCATGGTGCCAGCGGCGATGAATGGGATCGCGCGTCATGTAGCGCAAGGTGTCGTTCATCCAGCCCATGTTCCACTTGAAGGAAAAGCCGAGCCCGCCGTCCTTTGTGGCGCCTGTCACATGGGGCCAGGACGTCGATTCCTCCGCAATCGTGATCGCGCCGGGGCGGCGTTCTGCGACAAGCGCATTGAGATCGCGGAAGAAGGCGATCGCTTCGAGATTTTCGCGCCCGCCATTCCTGTTGGGGGACCATTGGCCGGGTGCGCGGCTATAATCGCGATACAGCATCGACGCGACGGCATCGACGCGCAGTCCATCGATGTGAAACTCTTCCAGCCAATGCAGCGCGCTCGCGAAGAGATAGGCCCGCACTTCGTTACGGCCGTGATCGTAGTTGAATGTGTTCCAGTCGGGATGGCGCTTCATCAGGGGATCGGAATGCTCGAAAAGCTCCGTGCCGTCGAAGCAGACGAGGCCATGTGCATCGTCGGGGAAATGCGCCGGCACCCAGTCGAGGATCACGCCGAGGCCGGCGCGGTGGCACGCATCGACAAAGCGCGCAAAATCCTCGCGCGAGCCGTAGCGCGATGTCGGCGCGAATTGCGATAACGGCTGATAGCCCCACGAGCCCGCGAAGGGATGTTCGGCGACCGGCAGCAGTTCGATATGCGTGAATCCAAGAGAGGCCGCATAGGCCACGAGACGATCTATGGCGGTCTGCCAGACGTTCATGCCCTCGCGCGGGCGCGTCCACGATCCCGCATGCACTTCGTAGATGGAGATGGGTTCGTCGTGCTGTTGACGCGTGTGACGTGACGCCATCCACTCCTGATCGCGCCACTCGTGCACGAGCGGCAATGTCGTGATCGAGGCCGTTGCAGGCGGCGCTTCGGTGCAGCGCGCGAAAGGGTCGGCCTTGGCGCGGCGCACGCCATCGCAGCCGAGAATTTCGAATTTGTAGCGCTCGTTCGCGCCAAGGCCCGGAATGAAAATTTCCCACACGCCGGCTTCATGGCGAAGCCGCATGCCGTGCCGCCTGATGTCCCAATTGTTGAAATCGCCGATGATGGCGGCGCGGCGCGCATTCGGCGCCCAGACCGCAAAGCGCATTCCTGCAACGCCATCCACGACATCGAGGTGAGCGCCGAGGCATTGATCGAGACGGCGATGCGTTCCGTCGGCTATCGCCGCCAGATCGTTATCCGGAAGCAGCAGCCCGAACGCGTAGGGATCTTCGCTTTCGCTGATGCCTTCAGGCCATTCCACGCGCAGCTTGTAGCGGCCCGCGCCGCAATGGGCCGCAAACAGCCCTGCGATCTGGCGCTCCTCCAGCCCAAGCGGTTCGTTGCCATCGGCGGGGATGAATGTGACGGCTTTTGCGCCGGGCAGAAAGGCGCGTACCACGCGTCCTCGCGCGCTATCGTGCGGGCCGAGGATTGCGAAAGGGTCAGTGTGGCTCGCGCGCTCGAGCGCGCCAAGCGTGGCCTCGTCCAGCGTGATCGCAGAGCGCGGTTCGAACATGCGGTCTGACCGGGAAGCAGGCGAAAATGATTCGCCGCATCATACATGAGATCGACAGGGCGCCTCAGCCAGCCTGCCGGTAAAGCTCGGTGTATCGCGCGGCCGAGTCGGTCCAGTCGAAGCGCATGGACATGGCCGCCCGGCGCATTTCGCGCAGGCGATGGTCTGCGCCGAAGGTGTCGAAGGCACGGCGCACAGCGCTCTTGAGCCCGCCCGAGGTTGGCGCGCCGAAGAGAAAGCCGGTGCGGCCGTCCTCTATCGTATCTGCAAGGCCGCCCGTCTTGTGCGCAATCGGCAGCGAGCCGAATTTCTGCGCATACATCTGGCTGAGGCCGCAGGGCTCGAAGCGCGAGGGCATCAGCAGGAAATCGCTGCCGGCGAACATGGCGCGCGCTTCCTCGCCGTCGAAACCGATGCGTACGCCGACCGAGCCGCGATAACGCCGCGCGAGATCGCGCATGTGGTCCTCGAAATGCGCCTCGCCCTTGCCGGTGACGACGAGTTGGCCGCCGTTCTGCACGATGGTTTCCGCGACATCGAGCGCGAGGTCGACGCCCTTCTGATGCACGAGGCGCGAGACGATGGCGAAGAGCGGCCCGCGCGACAGGGCAAGTCCGAACGCGCCACGCACATAGTCGGCATGCCGGTCTTTCCAGCGTACGGGATCGAAGGGGGCGTCGGCATCGGCGTGACGCGGATCCCAGGTTTCGTCGATGCCGTTGAGAATGCCCGTGAGACGCCCTTCCTGCGCGCGCTGTTCCAGCAGCCCGTGCATGCCGCAGCCGAATTCCGGGCTGGTGATCTCCCGCGCATAGGTCGAACTGACGGTCGTCAGGTGCGAGGCGTAGAAGACGCCCGCCTTGAGAAAGGAAATCTGCCCGAAGAATTCGATGCCGTTGATGTCGAACGCGGAGTCCGGGATGCCGAGCGCGCCGAGACGATGGGGATCGAACTTTCCCTGATAGGCGAGATTATGAATGGTGAGCAGCGAGGGCGTCCGCACGCCGCGCCAGGAGAGATAACCGCTCGCCAGCGCCGTCGGCCAGTCATTGAGATGGAGATTGTCAGGCGTCCAGCCTTCTTCACCACGGCCCGATGCGATGTCGGCAGCGGCGAGCGACAGACGCGCGAAGCGGATGTCGTTGTCAGGCCAGTCCTGCCCCGATGGATCCGCGTACGGGTTGCCCGGCCGGTCGTAAAGTTCGGGCGCCAGTACGACATAGACGGCGAGCCCGTCCGATGTCGTCACCCGGCCGAGATTGCAGGCGGGCACATCGCCCACGCCCTCCAGACGCGCCACGACGGGAATGGGGCCGTGTTTTTCCAGCACCTGCCTGTAGCCGGGAATGAGCACGCGCACGTCGCAGAGCCGGCGCAGGGCGCGGGGCAGGGCGGCCGACACTTCGCCGAGCCCACCCGTCTGCACGTAATCGGTGATTTCCGATGTGACGAACAGAACGCGCCGGCTATAGGCCGGAGTGCTCTCCGGACTATCGGCATCCCCAGCAATGTGATCGGCCTGACCCAAGGCGTCCCCAACAAGCGCCGGGCGCTGATGACGAAATGG
Source organism: uncultured Hyphomicrobiales bacterium (assembly GCA_903847605.1). Taxonomy (GTDB): domain Bacteria; phylum Pseudomonadota; class Alphaproteobacteria; order Rhizobiales; family Beijerinckiaceae; genus Terripilifer. The sequence goes on from CAINED010000080.1 coordinate 66,881, forward strand.
AAATGACGTTGCGTGAGGAAGGTTTAACCATCGCGGGTTAAGTCGCCGTAAAACAGCAACCTGAACAAAAGTCGCGTTGGCCGTTCAAGTCTGTGAATCAAGGACTTCGCCCGATTAACGCCTGCTTATCCGTATGAGGCGCAAGCTGTGCGGCCCGCCGCTATTTTGCATTTTATTCATTCGCGTAAGGCGCAATGGCTCCAACGATAAGGGGAGCCCGTTATGAATATTATTGCCGGTCGCATTGCTGGCGTCGAAACGTCGGCTGTCGAACGCGAACTCTTTCCGGTGGCGACGATCCGCTCGGATCGACGCAACGCGCCGCATGTGCTGCGTGCGGAAATCGAATCCAAGCTCGTTTATTCCGTCGGCAAGAATCCGTCGGCGGCGCTCCAGCACGACTGGCTGACGGCGGCGATCCTCGTTCTGCGCGACCGCATCATCGACGGCTGGATGTCCTCGATCCAGGACGCCAAGCGCAGCGGCCGCAAGCGGGTCTATTACCTTTCGCTCGAATTTCTGATCGGCCGCCTGTTCAAGGATGCGCTCGGCAATCTCGGCCTGAAGGAACAGATGGGCGAAGCGCTCGCAGGCTTTGGCGTCGATATCGAGAAGATTGCGGGCATGGAGCCGGATGCCGCGCTCGGCAACGGCGGCCTTGGGCGGCTTGCTGCCTGTTTCATGGAAAGCATGGCGACGGTCGGCGTATCGGGTCTCGGCTACGGCATCCGCTACGATCATGGTCTCTTCAAGCAGAAAATCGTCGATGGCTTCCAGATGGAAGTCGCGGAAGACTGGCTCAACTTCCGCAACCCCTGGGAATTCCAGCGCCGCGAGATCGTGCACGAGATCGGCTTCGGCGGCTCGGTCTATATGGAAAAGGCGCCCGATGGCGCGATGCGCCCGGTCTGGCAGCCGGACGACAAGGTGCTGGCCATCGCCTACGACACGCCTGTCGTCGGTTTCCGCGGCCAGCTTATCAACACGTTGCGCCTGTGGAGCGCGCGCGCGCTCGAACCCTTCAAGCTTGAAAAATTCAACGCGGGCGATCACGTCGGTGCGCATGTGGACCGCGATCGCGCCGAGACGATTTCGCGCGTGCTTTATCCTTCCGATGCGACGGCGCAGGGGCAGGAACTGCGTCTGCGCCAGGAATATTTCTTCACCTCGGCCTCGCTGCAGGATCTGATCCGCAGGCATATGCAGCGCTTCGGCGATATCCGCTCGCTCGCCGAAAAGGCCGCGATGCAGCTGAACGATACCCATCCCGCCATCGCCGTTGCAGAACTCATGCGTCTGCTCGTCGATGTGCATGGCCTGACCTGGGACGAGGCCTGGGCGATCACGCGCGGCTGCGTCTCTTACACCAATCACACACTGATGCCCGAGGCGCTCGAAAGCTGGCCGGTGACGCTGATGGAACGGCTGTTGCCGCGCCACATGCAGATCATCTTCGCGATCAACGCGCGCTTTCTCGACGATGTGCGCAAGGGCGGTGCGATCGATGACGCGGCCATCGCTGCGATCTCGCTGATCGATGAGAACCACGGCCGGCGCGTGCGCATGGGCCATCTCGCCTTTGTCGGCTCTCACCGCATCAACGGCGTTTCGGCGCTCCACACGCGGCTGATGAAGGACACGGTCTTCCATGATCTCGACAAGGTTCTGCCAGGCCGCATCGTCAACAAGACCAACGGCATCACGCCGCGCCGCTGGCTGATGCATTGTAATCCCGGCCTGATGGACCTCGTCGCAGAATGTGTCGGCGAACGCGTGCGCGACAACGTGGAGCGCATCAGCGACTTTGCGCGCTTTGCCGACGACGCTGCCGCGCGCGAGCGCTTCGCGGAAATCAAGCTCGAGAACAAGGTGCGCCTCGCCGATTACATCCAGCGCGAACTCGGCGTCGCCGTGAACCCGCACGCGGTCTTCGACGTGCATGTGAAACGCATTCACGAATACAAGCGGCAGTTGCTCAACATCGTCGAAACCGTCGCACTTTACGACGCCATCCGCGCCAATCCCAATCGCGACTGGGCGCCGCGCGTCAAGATCTTCGCTGGCAAGGCCGCAGCGAGCTACATCATGGCCAAGAATGTCATCAAGCTTGCCAACGATGTGGCGCGCGTCGTCAATTCCGATCCTGCCGTGCGCGGCCTGTTGAAGGTGGCCTTCCTGCCGAACTTCAACGTCAGCCTCGCGGAAATGATCGTGCCGGCAGCAGATATTTCCGAACAGATTTCGACGGCGGGTCTCGAAGCCTCCGGGACCGGCAATATGAAATTCGCCCTCAATGGCGCAATTACCATCGGCACGCTCGACGGAGCCAACGTTGAAATTCGCGAACGTGTCGGCGAAGACAATATCGTCATCTTCGGCCTGACAGCCGATCAGGTGCTGCAGGCGCGCCGCGACGGTTATACCGGCCGCGCCGTCATCGAGACAAACGACACATTGCGCGATGCGCTGACGGCGATACGCAGCGGCGTATTCTCGCCGGACGACAGGCATCGCTACGTGCCGATGGTCGAACAGCTCTATGCCAACGACTATTATATGCTGGCGGCCGACTTCCAGTCTTATTTCGATGCGCAGCGCCGCATGGACGCCATCTGGCGCACGGACGAGAAGTGGCAGCGCATCGCCATGCTGAACACGGCGAATGTCGGCTGGTTCTCGTCGGATCGCACGATCCGCGAATATGCCGACGACATCTGGAAAGTGCCCTGCGACTATCAGCCGGCATGATCGGGTAAACACAATGGAGCGCCGCGCGCTACCGCTATCGCTGACCGCCCCCGCGCATCGTGGCGTGCGGCTCGTCGATGGCGGCGCGGACGTCTGCATCTTTTCGCGCCATGCCGATAGCATCTGGTTCTGTCTTTTCGACGACGTTGGTGAGCGCGAAATAAGCCGCTGGCGGCTTTGCGGGCGTGCGGACGATCTGCATTATGGCTTCGTCCCGGCCATACGCGTCGGCGGACGTTACGGATTACGCGCGGACGGGCCGTGGCAGCCGGAACGCGGCCATCGCTTCGACCCCGCGAAACTGCTGGTCGATCCCCACGCCACACGCATCGACAGACCCTTTCGTCATGGCTTTGAAATCTGCCTGCCCCGAGATCGCGCTGTCGATACGGCTCCCTACGCGCCGCGCGCGATAGTTGAAGCGAATGTGGCGCAGATTTGCTCGCCGCGCGCCTCTGCAAAACCCCGCTTCATTTACGAAGTCGCCGTCAAAGCTTTCACGAAACTGCATCCGGACGTGCCGCTTGAGCAGCGTGACACGCTCGCCGGATTGACGCATCCGAAGACGATCGAACATCTCGTGCGTCTTGGCGTGAGCCATGTCGAACTTATGCCTGTGGCCGCATGGATCGACGAGCGCCATCTGCCGGCGTTGGGGCTCAGGAATGCCTGGGGTTATAATCCCGTCTGCTTCATGGCGCTCGATCCGCGCCTCGCGTCAAATGGAATAAGCGACCTTCGCAGTGCAACCGATGCGCTACACGAAGCGAATATCAGCGTCATTCTCGATGTCGTCTTCAATCACACCGGCGAAAGCGATACGCATGGCGCGACCTTGTCGCTACGTGGTCTCGACAATGCCATCTATTATCGCGCTGACGAGCACGATGCCTCTCTTCTCATCAACGACACCGGTTGCGGCAATACGCTCGCCTGTGATCGTGAACCTGTCATTCGCCTTGTTATGGATACGCTCCATCACTTCGTGCGCCATGCGGACATAGATGGATTCAGATTCGATCTCGCGCCAGTGCTCGGCAGAACGCCGGCCGGCTTCGATCCCGCTGCGCCCCTGTTGCAGGCGATCGAGTGCGATCCTGAGCTTTCAGGAAAGATCCTGATCGCCGAACCGTGGGACGTCGGTCCCGGCGGCTATCGCGTCGGGGAATTCTCTGCGCGCTGGCGCGAATGGAACGGGAGTTATCGTGATGATGTCAGGCGCTTCTGGCGTGGCGATGCGGCCGCCGCGGGTCCGTTCGCGACGCGCATCGTGGGCTCATCCGATATCTTTCAATCGTCCGGCCGTTCGCCTTCCGCCAGCGTCAATTTCATAGCGGCGCATGACGGTTTCACCTTGCGCGATCTTGTGAGCCACGAACAACGGCACAACGAGACCAACGGCGAGAACAATGCCGACGGGCACGCGGACAATGCGGCCTGGAACTGCGGCATCGAAGGCGAAACGAAGGATGCGCGAGTAAATTCGCTGCGCGATCGCGATATCCGCGCGTTATTGGCGACGCTGTTTCTTTCGCGGGGAACGCCGATGCTGACGGCGGGCGATGAGCTCGGGCGCACGCAGGGCGGCAACAACAACGCCTATGCGCAGGACAACGAAACGACATGGCTCGACTGGTGTCACGCTGACACAGAGCTTGTGAACTATGTGGCGCTCTTGACTGCCCTGCGGCGGCAGCTTGCTCCATTTCTGCAGGACAAATTCCTCAGCGGGCAGAGGCCGGGCGACCATCAAAGTCCCGATGCGCAATGGCTGCATGCGGATGGACGGCCGCTCGCAAGCGACGACTGGCGCGAAGCCGATTACGTGGCTCTCGTCGTCAGCATCGAAATGGACGAAGCAGCCAGGCGATGCATGATCGCCTTCAATCGGCTCGCTTTACCGGTAACGGCAAACCTGCCGGGGGGCGCATGGCGGAAGCTGTTTTGTTCTGCTGAATCCGGCGAGCCTGCGTCGACAGGGGCTGCGAATTTTCAAGTGCCCGCGCGCAGCGTGAGCTTATTCATCGGGGACGTCTAAAAGGACAGGCCCCACTTCAACTTCATGTCTACGACGACCTTGCCGACCGTGTGCGCCTCTTCGGCGAATTTGTACTTGGTCAGAACCTTGTTGAGCCGCTCCAGACGCGGCTGCATGTCGTTATAGGCGCCTTCGCTGCTGGCGACGAGCGGCGCCGCACGCACGAGCTTGTCGAGGAAATTCTTCAGCACCGGCTGGTACTCCTCCGGCGGCAGTTTCGTGATTTTCGGCACCTGATGCGCGACATGAGTAATGCCGAGCGCGTCGTTGTATCTGACCAGATTATCCGTCCAGATTTCTATGGCGCGCAGGGACTGGCCTTCGGCGCCGGCTTGCAGCGCGAGCTCCCGCGCAACGAGGCTTTTATTGTAGTCGAGCTTGCCGAAGAGATCGAGAAGGAAGCGCGCTCCGGCGTGCCGCCCCTTGGTGCGCAGGTCGCGCATCATCGTGATGAGACGGATACGCATGTCGTTGGAATAGTGCTTCTGAAAACCCGCCGCGAGCACCTCGAGCGCGTGGCCGCGCCGTTCGGGGCCGAGATCGCCGAGCGCGTCGATCTGGTCAAGGTCGCAGGCAGCGTCCGCGGGGAGAGAGACCGCCGTCAGATAATGGACGAGTGAGAGCGGCGCAGGACCTTGTGTCTGCTCGGGCGCGTTCATCGCTTCCGTCTCCAGTCGAACCTCTCGCTGCCGCCGCAGCCATTCGCGCGGAAATGAAATCCGGCGTCATTCTGAGCCGTCATTTATCAGAGGGTATCGGCCAGTTCCACCCCGGAAATCGCAGCGAGTTTTCCCAGCTTCGCACTGTAGCAGGGCCTATTTCGTGGGCATGGGCGCGCAGATGCTCGCGCAATTTCGCGCCCATTGTCGCGGGCGCTGCGAGTTCGGCCCGGGATAGCACAATGCCATTGCCGTCGGCGCGCACGATATCTTCGAGTTGTTGCCCTTCGGCGCACAGCACGGGAATGCCGAACATACGCGACTGATGGAATTTGCTCGGCTCGGCCATGCGGTAGGAGAGGCAGAGATCCTCAATGACGCACCATGAAAGGAACGTCGCGTCTGTCTTCATGAGTTCGAGCAGCTTGTCTTCGTAATCGTAGCCGAAATGTACTGTGACGTTTTCGAGGCTGCGCACCCATTCGAGAGCGGGATGGAAGGGCAGGAAGTCCGGCACGAACATCGTCACGCGCAGGTGATTGCGCGCCCCGGCTGCCGCCTCGCCGAGAATCTGCAAGCCGCGTCCCAGCGACGGCGCCCCGAAATAGACGATATGAAGAGGTTTTTCCGGATCGATTTTCTCGTCCGGTTTGTGCGACTCCTCGTAGTAGGCATTGGGCACGTAATCAATTTTGACCGGCGCGTAGAGATCGGCGCTGCGGGCGCAGATTCCCTGGCTGACGCAGCCCATGCGCCACGACCTCGAGGCAACCCAGGCTTCGACTGCAAAGTCGACGACGATGCGCGCTGTCGAATTGTTCTCGCGGTTCCGGAACGGGCTGAACTCGTGGGCATCGTAATAGAGTCGCTCCGCCGCCCTGGCGCCGAGCAGGGCGCGTGCGTACGCACCTGCAAGAAGATCGTTGGCGACGACGAGGTCCGGCTGGCGGGCCATGCTTTGTCGCATGAGGTGGCCGCGATAGATCGCACCCAGCATGCTCATCGCTTCGTGGGTATAGTGCGTGAACCATGGATAGCGATATTCGCCGATCCGTTCGCTGCGCCACAATTTGCGCAAACGGCCGATACGTTTCAGCATCTCGAAATAGATCACGATGCTGTCGCGCCATGTGCGAAACGCTGCAATCGATTTTGCTGCGAGATTGGCAGGCATTCGATCGCGCGCATCGACAATCGACGCCGAATAGCCGCGCTCTTCGATATCGCGAATCATGGCGCGCACGCGGCGATCGGTCTCGACCGGCTCGTCGACGACGATCAGGGCATGGCGGACCACGCTTGATTTCTCTGAACTTTGATTATCGGTCACTCGGGCGTCTTTTCGGGCTGGTCCGGAGGGCGAAACGGGCCAGCGCTCAGGCGCGCCTTTGCTCCGATTTCGCCGGGGCCACCGGTAGTATAGCCGCAGGCGGCGATTCGATCTCCCCGCGGTCGCCTGCCGCGGCTCGGTGTTCGATCCGGGTCAGGAGGTTTTTGAACGTCACAGCAAAACCCGGCTTGAAATAGAATGTGCCGTTGACAAGGCTATGATTTCGGATCGCCAGGAGCATTTTTTGGGCAACCGTCTCGTCCGGCGCGCGCGGATCGCGCCAGAACGCATTTAGCGCATTTTCGCTGCCATCCCCGCTGACGAGTTGCGGCAGATTGTAGAAAGCGTTGCCAAGGCAAAGGAGCGGCGTGCCGTGATGCAGAGCCGAGAGCCCTGAAGTGCTGTTGACCGCGATGACGCCCCTGGCGTGACGAATCATCAGGCCGATCGAACCGTCGTCAATGAAGCGGACGCGATCCTCGATCCCGGCCAGCCGCGCCATTTCCCGGATCAGGGAGCCATGCGCGAAATGCCCGCGATCGAGGGGATGTCCCTTGAAGACAAGCATTTCACGAGGATCCGCATAGAGTGCAAAGGATTTGATCGTCGCAGTGATGAGCCGCTCCAATGTCCATCCCTTGCCATGTGCGACGAGCTGCATGTCGTCGCTGACCTGCAGCGCCACCACGAAGAATTGCTTGTCGTGATGTTCGAGCAAATCCATCAGCGACTTGTGATTTGCGCGGAAATGCAGCGCCTTACGCCAGGCGTTGCGCGTCCAGAGGAAGAATTCCGAGACGAGGGAACGGTTGCGGTGGTGCTGGAAACGCGGAAAGAACGGCCGTCCGAAGGCAAGGCCGTACCAGTAAAGCGTGGCATAGGTTGCCATGGCGGCGAAGCCGTTTTTGCGGAACCGGACATGGTCTTCCGTCGCGAAGAGCGCGGGCTCGTCGGCCTGTTCGATCCGCAATGGCGAATTGGCGTTCACGCCGTAGAGTTCGCAGGTGATGTAGTCGGGCCTGATATAGCCTTCTTCCAGCACCCAAACGGGAATGCCCGCCTCGCGGGCGATCTTGATGGCGGCTGCATGGCGCGGGCGCTCATCCCCCATCAACACGATGAATTCGGGCTGGACGAAATCGACGAAATCACGGAACCACGCAGGCCAGCTGTCCTCGCCGCCGCGATAGTTGATCACGCCGTCGCCATGGGCGAACAGCCAGTCGCCGCCGTTGAAGTTGATCTTGATCGGGTTCAGGCCCGCGGCCTTGAGGTCCTTACGGAACTCGCCGAAAAAAGGGCCAACGGGGCCTTGCAACAGAATGCAGTTGCGCCGGGGCTCCCCCCCGAAGCGTCGCTGCCATCTGCGCGACAACGTATTTGAGTAGACGATACGACTGTCCTGCGAGGACATCACGTGTTCCCAAATGATCGGCCAGGCGCTGCCGTTGCGAAACGAAAGTTAAAAGCGATTCAGGACTGAGTGGTACGCCTACGCCATCAATTCGAAACAAATTGTAATCAATCAGCGCGCGCGCGACAACCTCGTCGAGAGATCGGGAGACGCCGCGACGATCCGACTCCACCTTGTCGATTGTGAGGCCCCACCCCGCATAAAACGGCATTCCCCAACATGTAACGGGCTTTCCGCGCAGCAAAGCCTCGAATCCGGCGAGGGATGTCATGACATGGATGTGATCGCAGGCCGAAATCCATTGCGCAGTGTCGCCTTCTTGCAACACCAGATCGGCTAGGCGAGAGAGTTCGGTGGGATCGCTTCGTCCGGGCCGATTGCCGGAAACGACGTCCGGATGCTCCTTGTAGATCAGGAATGCATCGGGATTTTCAGCGCGCACCCGCGCGAGGAAATCCAAATTGCTCTTCGGCAGGATGCAGCCGAGGCGGATGGAATGATCGTCGGGCACCTGACCGAGCGCGAGCAGGAGAGGCTTCGCGCCGGCCTTTTCGCGCAAATCGGGCGGGGGCGCGCCGGAAAGGTTGTATTTCGTCAGGCCGAGGGCGACGATCCTTTCGCGCAGGATCCGCACCCGCTTCACCCTGTCGGCAGGGACGGGCGCTGAAGCAATCAGCGTTTCGAGGTCGCTGGGCCGTGTCGCATCGAAATAGATGCCGCTGTCGTCGATGCAGAGCGACCAGGGGAAGAGGAAATTCGAGCCGAGGCCGAAGGAACGGATGAAGCCGTCTTCGATGCGGCTGAAGCGCGCGCCGCGCTGGCGCATTTCGTCCGCAAAGGCGTCGTCGGATTTCATGCCCCACACGACGACATGGTCGCCGGCTTTCACCTCTCGCCGCGCACGGGCTTCGTCGACGAATCGCTGACTCCCTCCGCCCGTGGCAAGGTAGGCGCGGGCATGCGGCTGCTTCCAGCGGGAAAAGCCGACGCAGACATGGTTGCGGCCAAGCTTGCGCGCCTGTTCGCGCCAGAGAAGAAGCTGCTCGCAGGCTTCCTCTGGTGTCGTCCGCCGCCCGGTCGCGGGGTCCAGGTAAACCGGATAGGCGATCAAGGCGGCGTGCGCGACATCCGCGAGGGTTTTTGGGGCTGACCTTCGCCGCGCGAGGGCCGCTTCGGCCTCCGCTCCGTTCGCGCGATCCGCTGTCAGGCCCCATCCCGCATAGAAGGGAGCACCGAACGTCGTGACGGGAATGCCGCGCAGGAGAGCCTCGAAGCCGGTCAGGCTCGAGACGGTCCAGACTTCGTCCACCTCCGCCAGAAGACCGGCAGGCGATGTGCCGGCCGCTACTGTGACAAGGCTTGTATGTCCCGCCGCTTCCGCGGCGCTGCCGGCCAGTCCCGCAGACTGGTCGGGATGGGGACGAAAAACGAGTTCGGCGTCCAGATGCTCACGCCGCGCTGCCTCGATCATCGTCCGGAAAGTCTCGGGCGAGGCGCAGGCACCCTCGATGGACCGGTCTCCCGCTGTCTGGTCCACGAGCAGGATGCGGCGCCGGCTGCGTGGCCCGAGCCCGCTTGGGACCGAAACAGGGTCGTTGTACTTGCTCAGCCGGTTGTCGCAGACGAGTTTCAGCAGGGCGGTGACCCGCTGCTCCTGATCGGCCGTTACTTTGGTTGCCCGGATGATTTCTTCCAGCCGCGAGGGACGGCGGGCGTCGAAATAGACGCCGAGGTCGTCGACGACATAGGAGATGCCGGGCATCCCGGCCTTGCCGAGACCGACTGAGCGCAGAAATCCATCTTCTACGGACCAATAGGGCAGGCTCCGGCGCTGTGCGGCGGCCCGCGCGCGGCGAGCCGAGGGGCGGTCTCCCCAGCCAAGCATGCCTTCGACGGCCCGGAAACGGCTGAATGCGAGCGGAATCAGCGCGCCCGCGCCGATTGCACGGGCCAGTGGGCTGACCTGATCGGCGGCTACGAAAGTCGTGGCCAGCAGCGCGCCTTCCGGGGGCAGATGGTCCTGACGATCGGCGGACACGCGGCTCGCAACCTCTCGATATGCAGATTTTCCGCAAACGCGCCGGCCGCGCTGCCCTTCGATGTCTGCAATATTTGATTATAATATGCTACCCGTGCGCCGGATATTCGAAGCCGCGCGCGATTCACGCGGGAACCCGCAGGCGATGACGGACGAGACGCAGTTCCGGAAAGCACCACTCCGCCCCTTCCAGGAGCGGCTGGCGGCGGCGATTGCGCTCCAGCAGCGGATTATCGTTGCGCTGTTCATTCGCGAGACACGCACGCGCTTCGGCTATTCGATGCTCGGCTATGGCTGGGTTCTGCTGGAGCCCGCTTTCAATCTCATCGTTTGGGCGGTGTTGTTCAACATGCTGGAACGGCACCCGCCGCTCGGCGCCAGCATGTTCATTTTCGTGGCGACCGCTTTTTTTCCATTCAAGCTGTTCCGCAACATGTCGGCGCAGCTTATGCCCTCGATCACTGCGAACCGGAGTCTCCTGTCCTTTCCCATCGTCCATAACCTCGACGTGATCATGGCGCGGGCGCTTCTGGAAGTCATAACTTTCATCGCCGTCACGGGCTTTTACTTCTCGCTGTTCGGCATTTTCGGCTTGCAGGCAGTTCCCGCGCAACCCATCGAAGCGATGCTCTGCCTGTCTGCCATTGGACTGTTTGGCTTCGGCATGGGCACAATCAATGCAGTGCTTGCCTGCCTTTTGCCATCTTGGCCGAGGATATACCCTTGGTATCTGCGGGTTTCCTATGTGAGTTCCGGCATCTTCTTTCTGCCGTCCCATTTGCCGCCCGCCGCACAGGACATTCTCTGGTATTTGCCCATGACCCACGCCGTCGAATGGTTCCGTGTCGCTTTCTATGACGGCTACGAATCGACATTTCTGAACACGACCTATCTCGTCGCCTGGGGCGCACTGCTGACCTTTGTGGGCCTTGCGCTCGAACGCCTTCTGCGGCGCAGTATCAGCATCGCCAAATGATCCGTTTCAGAAACGTCAGCAAATCCTATCGCGCGGGAACTTCGCATAAACAGATCCTCACGGATGCGACTTTCACGCTGCCGTGGCGCAACATCGCCATTCTCGGCGTCAACGGCGCGGGCAAGTCGACATTGATCCGCATGCTCGCCGGCTCTGAATTGCCCGACGATGGCGATATCAGGCGCGACGTCAGCGTGTCATGGCCGCTCGGTTTCGATGGCGGCTTTCACGGCAGCCTGAGCGGTATCGAAAACCTGCGATTCATATGCCGCATCTACGATCGCGACATGGAGGAGGTCTCCAACTTCGTCGCCGAATTCGCCGAACTTGGCCGCTATCTCTACATGCCCATCAAGACCTATTCGTCCGGCATGCGGGCGCGGCTCGCCTTCGCCCTCAGCATGGCGATCGACTTCGATTGCTATCTGATCGACGAATTGACGGCTGTCGGCGACGCGCGCTTCCAGGAGCGTTGCGCCCGCGAGTTCGGACGCAAGCGCGAGCAGTCCCGAATCATCATGGTGTCCCACTCCGAATCGACCGTTCGGGAGTATTGTGATATGGGTGGCGTTCTCATCGACGGTCGACTCGATCTTTATGACGATCTCGATTCGGCCATCCTCGCCTATCGCGAAGTGCTGATGACAGTGCAGGAATTGCCTGAATGAGCCCAGCGACCTTGCGAAATGGTTTGACGGCCGCCCTCAATCGGCTGCGCGGCGGCGATGCGCCGCAACAGCGAGCAGCGGCGCCGGGGGCCTCCGTGATCCGGCCGGAGCGGTTTCAGGGCGCGGGCGAGCCCGCGCCGCAGCCGCGCAAGATCGCCAAGCCGAAATATTCTTTCGCCCGCATGTCGGCGATCGTGATGATATTGATCCCGACACTGCTGGGCGCGCTTTATTACGGACTCATCGCCTCGGATCAGTATTCGGCGAATTTTCAGCTTGCCGTTCGCAGCAACGACCGGCCGCTGATGGAGGCGATGGCGCCGGCAATGGCGGGGCTCAATTCGTCGCCTGTCGCCTCCGATTCCTACATCCTGGTTGAATACCTGCGCAGCCGTCAGCTTGTCGAGGATATCGCCAAGACCGTCGATTTGCGCGGCATGTACAGCCGCAGCGATCACGATTTTGTCTCGCGCCTGTCGTCGAACGCCTCGATCGAGGATCTCGTCGATTACTGGAAGAAGAAGATCGACGTGCGCTTCGAGAGTCAGTCGGGCATTGTCACAGCTTCGATCCGCGGCTTCCGGCCGGACGATGCGCTGATCATCAGTCAGTCCGCGCTGAAGTTGAGCGAAGGCCTCGTCAACCAGTTGTCGAAAAAGGCGCGCGAGGAGGCCGTGTCGGCAGCCGAAGACGATGTGAGGCGAATGGAAATCCGTCTCGCAACATCCATCGCCATGCTGAAGAAATTCCGCGACCGTACCGGCGTGATCGATCCTGCCAAGGGCGCTGGCGCCGGGCTTCAGGTGCTTGGCAAGTTGCAGGAAGAACTTGTCCGCCTTCGTACGCAATTGTCGATCTTGTCGAAGAACATGCAGCCAACTGCGCCGCCGATCATCAATCTCAAGCAACGTATCGCTGCGACGGAAGAACAGGTCACCAATGCGAGATCCGAAGTCGGACGCAACGCCGCAGATGCGCAGACGCCGGAGCTGACCTCGCAGCTTCTGTCGGAATTCGAGTCGCTGGAACTCGAACGGCAATTCGCGGAAAAGGCTTATACAGCGACCCTTACGTCGCTGGAACGCGCGAGAAGCGACGCCATCCGCAACCAGCGCTACCTGTCGGTATTCGTCGAACCGCATATGCCGCAGGAGTCTTCGCATCCCAAGCGCATCATTATGATCCTGACGGTGCTGGGCTTTGCATTCCTCGCATGGGCTGTCTTCCTCCTCGTCTATCTGACGGTGAAGGAACACATCACCTGAGGCAGCGGCGCCTCTATTTGCCGTCGGATTTGAGTTTCACGGTCGGAATGGTGACGACTGGTGTCGCGCCGCTTTCCAGACGCAGAGAGATGACGAATTCCTCCGCGCGCGACAGCAATGCATCGTTGACGATGGCTTCCTTCGGCACATTGGAGAAGACGAAGGCATGGCCGTAGCCGGCGGTGCGGATCACGACGCCCTCGGGCTCGACGGCGTCGCCCTGGCCTATGCCGATCTTGACCGACTGCACGACGGCGACGCCAAGCTTTGGATCGTCGTCGAATCGCAGTTCGAGGAAATGTGTCGCCTTGAAACCGTCGTCTCCGGCAGGAACGAAATAGATTCGCACAGGCGGCGCGAGAGGCGTCAGATCGGCGCGACCGACCAGAACCTGCCGGGTCGTGCGGCGCGGGGCGAACGAGGATGAATCGGCTTCCATCGTCCAGCTAACCGTGCCCTTTGCGCCGCCGGTTCCGGTCCATTGCAAGGTCTGCAACTTGATCACGGGGCTGCGGGCAGGCGGCGACGGCTGAATGGGTGGGGGCAGTGGCACGCGTGGCGCACTCAGGAAATCGGGTCGCACCAGAAAAAATAATCCAGCCGCCCCGACGAAAAGCAGAAGACCGAGAACCCGAACGCGAAGGGGCAGCGATGTTTCGTCCTCTTCGACATCGCGTGACGGACTTGCGCGCAGGGGCGCACGTCCTTGGGCGAAGAGCGAGCCGCCAGGCACGGTCGGGGTGCCAGCGACTTCTCGCGTTGGGGTGATCGGGGCCGCTTGCGCGGCCTGTTCCGCTGCCGGCGGAGCGGAGAGGGGGGCGGCCGCAATCTCGTCCCGGATCGGAAAGCGGCCCTGCGCGATCCGCTCCTCGATGTTCTCGATCGATTCCTCGAGAAGACGAAACTCTTCCGCTCGCGTATCGACATTTTCGGGGCCCGCGAACGTTTCGTAGATGGCGTTGCGGGCCTGCTCGTAAACGCTCTGCCTTTCATCCAGCCGGCCTGGCGGCAGCTTCGAAACGGCCCTCTCGAGCAGAGCGATGTATCGGTTCATGCCGGGTTCCCCCACCCGCCTCGCTGACGCTGCCTGTTTGCGTCAGCGCAATTGGCCGGAACGTCAGGCCCCGTCGCCTTCCGGCTAGTTGCCGGCGACCTTCGCAATGCCGACGGCGCTTCCCGCATTGCCCAGAGCCGTACCGACAAGCTGGAACATCTTGAGCAATTGTGTGGCGTCGGCATTCGATACGTAAAGCAAATCCTGATTGCGCATCTGGAAGCGTTGGGCAAGCAGATAGCCGTTCGCCACCTTGAGATCGAGTTTGTAGATCGTCGGCACGCGCGGACCATGTTGCGTGTCGCTCCAGCCGGGACGCAGTCGCCGCACGACTTCCGGACGCTCCCAGCGGAAAATGAAGACGCCGCGCGGATCTGCGCGGTAGTCCATGAGGCCGCCGGCCTGACCGATTGCGGTCGAAAGGTTCATCTTGTCGTTTTCGAATTTCAGCTCGGCGTTACGCGAGGCAGCGCCCAGCACGATCACGGCGCGCGGCTCTTTCTGCAAAAGGACCGTATCGCCCGTCCGGATGAAGACGTTTTCACGGGGATCCTCGAATATGGTTTTCAAATTGACTGTGGCGGACCGATCGCCGCGCACCAGTTTGACCATCGTTTCGTGCGGCGGCGCGACGGAGCCGCCAGCCTGGGCGATCACGTCGAGCAGGCGTTCGTTGGCGATGCCAATGGGAAAACGGTTCGGCTGACGAACGTCGCCCGAAACCGTGACCATGGCGCTGCGGTTCGTGGTCAGCGAGACGATCACCTGCGGATCGATGGCGCGGCCCTTGAGGCGTTCCTCGATGGCGCGCTCGATTTCGCGCGGCGAACGACCGGCAGCGCGGATGTTTTCCGCGAAGGGGATGCGAATGAAGCCTGAGGGGTCGACGACCACCTGCGGCATGACGACGTTCTTGGAACCCGCGCCCATGGAGGTTTCCGGCGCCGTAAAGAGACCGCCCAGCGCCGATTCGAAAATCGTCACGGAGAGAACGTCGCCTATTCCAACGGGCACGTTGGCGGGCGACCCACGTCCGCCGAAACGACCGGCAAATGTCTCGTTGATCGGGCCGCCGGCTGCGCGCACGACGTCTTCGGTGATCTCAAAAACCTGGTAGTCGATCTGAGGCGCTGCTGTTTCCGAGGCAGCGAAAAGCTCGCCCGTCGTCGGCGCTCCCGATGGCAGGGACGAGCATCCCCCCAGCGCCAGAGCAAGCGCCAGAAAGAGTTGCTGTTTCAATATATTATGCCGCCTTACCATGTGCCGTCCCGTTTAACCGATTTGAGCCCTGCGGGCAATGCTGAGCCGCCCGGCGGGTCTTGTTGGCGGCACTATCCGGCGCTTCGTGTCGAAAATGCCACATCGTTAAGGCATTTTAGCGCAATCAGGTTGACGGAATTCTTGTTGTCTTGGAATGGAGTACGGATTCAAGCCAACAGGGTTAACGGCTTCCTCGCGGACAGCCGAAGCTTCACCTTAGCGAGGGATACGTGACCGTTAAACATGACGCCGAAATGAAAGGCGTTTCTACCGTCGAGAGCTTCCGCAAGCTTGTGGGATTCGTGCGCGACGATCTCGGGTTGAAGCCGGTCCTCTACCGGGATTATTGCAAGGATCCTGCCGAGGCCGGGATCGTTCTCGTGCGGCACGACGTAGACCACTCGATCGACAACGCCCTCATGCTGGCCCGGATCGAGGCCGATATGGGCCTGCGCTCGACCTATTTCATGCTTCACCCCGGCGACTACGACAACGACGAGAATTACTACGGCCGGATCGAGAATGGCCGCATCGTCCACCAGCCCGACTTTTTCGCCCGCTGCCGGGAGATTGCCGCGATGGGCCACGAAATCGGCATCCACAATGACTTCTTCCAGCTTTCCTTCCTGACCGGACGCCCGATCCGCGAACTGCTTCTCGCGGAGGTCGAGGCCTTCCACGCGGCGGGCATCCCCGTCGCCGGATCGGCCTCGCACGGCAGTACATTCGTGCGCGAAATCGAGGCTGTGAACTACGAGATTTTCGCCGAATGTGTTTCGAGCGGAAAACAGCGCAGCCGTATCGTGAAGTCCGGCACCTGGGAGGCGGAAACCCATACGATTTCGCTGGCCGATGTGGGGCTCGATTACGAGGCCTATTTCGTTCCGCGCAACATGGACATCAGCGATACCGGCTCGGCGGTGGCCCTTGCTTCGCGCACGTTCCGCGCCGACAACATGAACCTCACCTCGGACGAGGCCTACGATCTTATCCGCAAGACGGTGGCGGAAATCGACGGCGTGCGCCTCGTCATGCTCATACATCCCTGCTGGTGGAACGAAATCGTGCCGCCATTCTGGGCGATGGATGGTATATTGCCATCCGGTCTGAAACGGATGTTCCGGCGGGCGGGCTAATATTAGTCATGAAAAAGTATTTCCTTGCCTGGTTGGCTTTGAACGGGCGGCTTTATCGCTACATGCGCAAGCGTCTGCGGCGGCGCGCGGCCGGGAGCGTCGGCGCGCCCGCGTCATCGCGAACGGCAGCGCAGCCGCTTTCCGGCAGTCCGCAAGGCCCAATGGCAGGAGGCGCAAAGCCCGTTCCGACCAAGAAGAAGGAGGAGCCGCGCGGCATCGATTATCTCGGCGCATTCGGGCTCCCCTCGGTCGACGATATTCCCGTCGCTGAAATCGTCCACGGCGTTTCGTCGGACTGCAAGAATTACTGCACGATCTGGGCTGGCCGCGTGCAAACAAGCTTCAAGGAATATTTTTCGTTCGAGCCCGTGGCGAAAGGCTGGAGCCTGCGGCACACGCCGATGCTCATAGATCTTGAAGACTATGCCGACTACGAAGCCTTCGAAAATTACATCAAGAAATTTTCGGACGGCGAGCGCATTCGCATGGCGAAACGGGCGCAGGCGAAGGGGTATGTCGTTAAAACCTTCAACTGGAACCTGTTCATTCCCGACATTCACGCCATCAATACGTCCGAGAAAACCCGTTCCGGCGGCGACATGCGCGGCGGCTATTTGCGCACAGTCGAGGAAATGGGCGGCCCGCCCAAGACCTATCTTTTGCCGCCGGCCGCGCCGTGCCGAGACTACTGGCAACATTGCTTCGGCGTCTTTGCGCCGACGCCCGGCTACAAGCAGGGCGAAATCATTACGGATGAAAGACTGCTTGCCTATTTCGCGCCGCGCCGCTTCGGCAATGTCGTCGTCTATTCCATGCTGCTGGGGCATGGCGATCATCTCGCCGAAGGCATCATGGATTTTGGCCACCAGCACATCACGCGCTGGATTTTCGAGCGCAAGTCGCCCGATCTCCAAGGTTTGCGATACGTGATGTATGGCGGGATGGAAAATGGTGGCGAGGGACTTTTCCAGTGGAAGCGCCGCTCGGGCTTCAAACCTTATCGAGTCTATAGCCGGCAAACAGAGTGTATGGTGAAGGCCTGAGCCGTCATCCGCTGCCGCACTTACTTCTCCTTGAGTCCACTGATCCAATCGGCAAGATAGCGCGCGACGAAGCCAGCGGCGTCGCCGTCGCCATAGAGATGTCCGGCGGCTGAAAAATCGGGCTTGGATGCCAGCGCCGCTTCGCATGCTTCAAGAATACTTGTGATAGCGGTCGGCGGCGCGAGGCGGTTGAATCCGCCTTCGACAAGCTCCATCCATTCCGTATCCGTGCGCAGCGTGACGCAGGGAACCCTGTGAAAGAAGGCTTCCTTCTGCACGCCGCCGGAATCCGTGACGATCAGTTGCGCCGCAGATTCGAGACGATACATGTCGAAAATGCCGACGGGATCGATGATTGTGAGGTTTTTGGGCGTCTCGAACGTCCAGCGCCCGCGCG
Source organism: uncultured Hyphomicrobiales bacterium (assembly GCA_903847605.1). Classification (GTDB taxonomy): domain Bacteria; phylum Pseudomonadota; class Alphaproteobacteria; order Rhizobiales; family Beijerinckiaceae; genus Terripilifer. The sequence continues at coordinate 84,907 of CAINED010000080.1, forward strand.
TGCGTGGATGCAACGGCAAGACAACTGGCATTTTCTGCGAAAGAGCGGCGAGCGCACCGGCTATGTTTCGCAACGCGGCTTCATCGTCCACATTCGAAGCGCGGTGAACGGTCGCCAGCGCGTAGGATTTTCCTTGCAGATCAAGTTGCTTGAGTATTGTGCTGCGCGTCTTCGCGATCTCGGTAAATTTTAGCGCGGCGTCGAACATCACGTCGCCCGTGCGCACGATCGAGTCTCGCGCGAAACCTTCTTGCAGCAAATTCGCAACAGCTGTGTCAGTCGGCGCGAACAATACGTCGGAGACGCGATCAGTCACCATCCGGTTGATCTCTTCGGGCATCGTCCGGTTGAACGAACGCAGACCCGCTTCGACATGCGCCAGGGGAATATGGAGTTTCGCCGAAACGAGCGCTGCGGCAAGCGTCGAATTGGTGTCGCCATAAACCAGCATCATATCCGGCTGCGCATTGATGCAGACCTCTTCGAGCGCGATCATGATCTCGCCGGTCTGGCGCGCATGGCTGCCCGAGCCTATCCCCAAGTTGAACTGCGCCGCTGGGATCTGCAATTCTTCGAAAAAAATGCCGGACATGTTGTCGTCGTAATGCTGGCCGGTATGCACAAGCACTTCTTCCAGCCGTGCGTCCTTTGCGATGGCGTGCGACACCACGGCCGCTTTCACGAATTGCGGCCGTGCGCCGATCACGGTCAGAAGTTTGGGGCGCGCTGCGCCGGGATTCGATGTCATGCGTCAGCGTACAATCGGTGAGGGCGCACAACAACGTGCGACCGGTTGAAAGCGGTTGGCGAAGACGTTTCCTGGATCAGGCGGCAGGCGCCGGATCGAAGGCGATGTTGCGCGGCGTGCCAGCAAGAACGATATCCGAACCGGCAACCCTGAGTGTGACGCGCCGCGCCTTCTTGTCCAGAAAATACATGGGAAGCGTGAGACGGAAGCCGGCGATCTCGCCACCCTCTTTCGATGCGTCTTCGTTTGGAAGGCCTGTACGCCCCTCGCCGATTTTTTCCTCGCGATAAAACGCTTCGATCTTCAATTTGCGGCCGGGATGATTGAAGTCGGCGGCCCATCCCACAATATCCAGCCCGTCGACACGAACGAGAGCGCCACGGTAATCCGCCGGGCCCTCGTAAACGGGTTCCGGCGCCTCGGGCGGCGAAGCCGGGGCTGAAGGAAAAGTGCTGGATGCGGTTGGACGCGGTGCGCCCGCGACGACGGCCAAAGAGAAAGCCGCAGCCGGTCTGGCTACAGGACGAACTGGCGCAGTCGTTTCACGAGCCTTGCCATCCGGCGTGAGTCCGGCCCAATTGTCCTGTTCGAGGCCGCGCCGGATTTCGCTGCGTGCGCGTTCGTAAAGTTCGGCTAGCCGCTGGCATTGGCTTTCCCAGGCTACAGCTTTGACGAAAGACGACTCGCTATCGAGCCGCGCCGTATAGGCGATGCGCTTGGTGAAGACAGTCCTCAACGCCCGTGCGAGATCTTCGACATCCTCAGCGCAGAAAACCTCGCCGATTCCCCAGTCCCGCACGAAATCGCCCATCGCCTTGCAATCGCTGACGACGCAAGGCACGCGCGCGATACAATAGTCGAACAGTTTGTTGGGCAGCGCGACTTCGGCATTCTCGAAATGCACCATGGGATGAACGCCGACAGTCGCATCCTGAATGAAGCTCGGAACTTCGTCGGGCGGGACGTAAGGTGTAATATGCAGGCGGCTGGCGCAGCCGTTCCGTTCGGCGAAGTATTTCAGAGAATTGACGTAATCGCCGGAGTTGTTGGTGACGAGCGCAACATGCATCTCGGGGATCAGCGGCAGCGTTTCGACCAGCGTATGCACGCCGCGCGGCGGCGCGACCCCGCCGGTATAGACCGCCAGTGGGACCTGGTCGGACAGCCCCAGCTTTTTGCGGATGGTTTCCGGATAATGTGGATTGTAGCTGTCGGAGCCATTCGAATTGAGGATTACGGCAGGGCCGATGCGCAGACGATAATCGCGCCTGATCGCATCGGCGAGATGCGGCGAGACCGTGATCAATTGGTCGGGAATACGAATGCACTCGTCCTGATGCTGGACGCCGCGCTTGCGAATTTCGTCGTCGATGGAAGTGAGACCGGCGACATATTCGTGCAGATCGTGAACCCAGTAGATGTGTCTGCCCTGCTCTCGGGCCCGGAAGAGGAGTTCCCGACCGATTTTCAGCGTGTTGAAATCGTGCGTGTGCAGGATGGCCGGCGCGTTCTGATCGAACTGTCCGGACATGGCTGCGGCGAGCATGGCAATATGGGCTTCCCAATTGAGAGCGCGTGAAGGCGCATTCCGGATTTGAAATCGCGGATTGGGAAAAAGGATCGCCAGAACGCCGTCGATCATTTTTGGCGCGGGTTGATCGACGCCGCGGTCGGAGGACACGCCGAAAATCGTCAGGGGATGGCCAAGACTGCGCAGTTGTTTGGCGCATTTCAGCACACGATTGTCGTGCTCGACATCGTTGAGGACGATCATCAGCACCGGACAATCGGCCGGAGTCATGCCCTCTTTGCGCGATTCCATCCTTTGCACCCGTTCGTCAGGCAAACATCTTCAGGAGAAAATTCTTACCCCTGCGTGCATGGCGGCTTTCGGGGTTCGAAGGGCCGATAACAACTCGGCTAAGCGATGTCCATATCACCGGGCGTCCGCCGCGCCATGCGGAGGGGCGGGGAAGTCCGCAGGCGGAATTTTTCCTGCTGTCGGGTATTTGTCGCGCAGGTTGAAATTTAGCCTTCGTTGTCATCCATTTGCCCACAAATCGGGGTGCCGGGCGGGGGCCGCCCACAAAGTAGTTGCTTGCATCTTATTGACTCCAAGCGGGATTTTTGAGAAGGCCTGCCCCGGTTGGGTGCGGCGCAGCGAAGCGCCGCCGAGCCCGCAGGACGCCAGGCGTGGGGCCAGTAATGTCGGTACCCCTTGCAAGGGGCATGTCCACCGGATTGGCTGAAGGCCGCGCTTTTAAAGCCGGTCGGGACGTCCCGCCGGAGAAGCCGGAAGAACTCGTGGATGGGGAACCCGTTTCCCACCACGCCAGGAAACGGAGAGAAGCCGAGTTTTCGATCGCCAGCGTTTGGCGCCGCCGCCGAAGAATTCGATCCTGCGCAAGCGGATGGAAGTTTCGCGTGCGGGTCCTTTGCTGCTGAAATAAGCCGGGCAATTGGCTATTCAGGAACGGTGATCGAATTCCGATTCTCGAAAGATGCCCGCCGGGAGGCCCTGATTAAGGAGCCTCGCCATCTTTCCGGCGCACCGTTGTGGAGAAGACAATGAACAGGTCGAATTTGCATCTCGTTTCAGGGGATCATGGGGCAAAGAGTATGAAACCCGGAACAGTCAGCGGTGCAGTCGACGAAGCGCTGGTCAACAGCCTTTTGGGGCGGATCAATGCCCGGCAGGCGAAGATCGGCATCATCGGCCTCGGTTACGTCGGCATTCCCCTGGCGCTGGTCGCCGTCCGCCGCGATCTGAGTGTCCTCGGCTTCGATGTGAATCGCGAACGCGTCGCTGAATTGAACGAGGGCCGCTGCTCCATCGCTCATATTTCCGAGACCGATATCGCCAACGCGCGCGACCGCGGGCTGTTAGAGGCGACGGCGGAGTTTGCCCGCCTCGGCGATATGGACGCGATCATCATCTGCGTGCCGACGCCACTGACCAAGCATCAGGAGCCCGATCTCTCCTATGTCGAGCAGACCGCGCAGACGATCGCCAGAACCTTGCGACGCGGGCAACTCATCGTGCTGGAATCGACGACCTGGCCTGGCACAGTCGACGAAGTGATGCGTCCGATCCTCGAAAGGACCGGCATGCGCAGCGGCGTCGATTTCTTCCTCGCCTTCTCGCCCGAACGTGAAGACCCCGGAAACGAGAAATTCGAAATGGCGGGCATTCCCAAGGTTGTCGGCGGCGACGGCAAACATGCGCTCGAACTCGCCAACGCACTCTACAGCGTGCTCGTGACGCGCACTGTCCCGGTCTCGTCGGCGGCTACAGCTGAAGCCGTCAAACTCACCGAAAACATTTTCCGCGCCGTCAACATCGCGCTGGTGAACGAACTCAAGGTGATCTATTCGGCGATGGGTGTGGATGTCTGGGAAGTCATCGAAGCTGCCAAGACCAAGCCGTTCGGCTACATGCCATTCTACCCCGGTCCCGGCCTCGGCGGACACTGCATTCCCATCGATCCCTTCTATCTCACATGGAAGGCGCGCGAATACGGCATCAGCACGCGCTTCATCGAACTGGCCGGCCAGATCAACCGCGCCATGCCACGGCTCGTGGTGGCCGAACTCGCCAAGGCGCTCGACCGCCGTTTCCGCTGTGGCCTGAACGGTTCGAAGATTCTGATGATGGGCGTTGCTTACAAAAAGAATGTCGACGACATGCGCGAGAGCCCCTCGCTCGTACTGATCGAAATTCTCGAAGAGCGGGGCGCGATCGTTGAATTTCACGATCCCTTCATTCCCGTCATTCCCGAGACCCGTGAGCATGCAGCGCTCGCAGGCCGCAAGTCGGTACCTCTGACTGCGGAAGAACTGAAGAAATACGACGCGGTGCTGATTTCGACTGATCACGATTCCGTCGACTACGGCCTTCTCGTCAAGAATTCCAAACTTGTCGTCGATACCCGCAATGTCGTCGAACGACGCGGGGTATCGGCCGACAATGTCATCAAGGCCTGAGACGAGCGGTGGCGGCGCGCATGTGAGAGATACATTGGGGAACTTTGCATTGATCGGCGCGGGCGGTTACATCGCGCCCCGCCACCTCGCCGCCATCAGGGCGGTCGGGGGCGATCTGGTTGCCGCCGTCGATCCGAGCGATTCTGTCGGCGTGATCGACAGCTATTTTCCCGATGCCCATTTTTTCACGCGCTTCGAACGGTTCGACGCGCATATTGCTGATATGATCCGTGGCGGCAGCAATCTCGATTACGTTTCGATTTGCTCGCCGAACCATCTGCACAACGAACACCTGCATTTCGCGCTGAACCATGGCGCCGACGCAATCTGCGAAAAGCCGCTGGTGATCGACCCGCGCGATCTCGACGAACTTTCTGCGCTCGAACGGGCAAGCGGCAAGAAAATCTCGACCATCCTGCAATTGCGCCTTCACGAAGCCGTCAACAGGCTGCGCGAGAAGTTTTCGGGCATCAACAAAAGACATCAGGTCGATCTGACCTACGTCACTTCGCGTGGGCGCTGGTATCACGAATCCTGGAAAGGCGACGAGGCGAAATCCGGCGGCGTCGTGACCAATATCGGCATTCATCTCTTCGACATGCTGAACTATCTGTTCGGACCCGTCGAACATCAGGTTGCGCATCTGCACGACGACAAGCGCGCTGCTGGCTATCTCGCATTCAAACATGCTGACGTGCGCTGGTTCCTGTCGATCGATCGCAACGATCTGCCAGAGGCCGTCAAAGGAAAGCAGAACACATTCAGGGCCATCGAAATCGATGGCGAGGATGTGGAATTTTCCGATGGCTTTACCGAGCTGCACAGCGACAGCTATCGGGAGATCGTCGCAGGCAGGGGCTTCAGCATCGAGGACGTGCGTCCCTCGGTGGAACTGGTGGCGGGGTTCCGCTTCCTGCCGCTGACGCCCGGCAATGGCGAGCGCCATCCGCTTGCTGCGCAATATCTGTGAGCGGACGATGAGTGCGCCATCTGACGGAGCCTCCGGCCAGATGAAATCCGATCCCCGTTTTCCAGGCGCGCTGATTCATGAAAGCGCCTATGTGGACGCCGGCGCGAAAATCGGAGCGGGTACGAAAATCTGGCATTTCGCGCATGTGCTCGCGGAAACGACGATCGGAGAGCGCTGTGTCCTCGGCCAGAATGTCATGGCTGGCCCCCGCGTCGCCATCGGGAACAATTGCAAGATTCAAAACAATGTCGCGCTCTACGAAGGCGTTACTCTCGAGGACGACGTGTTCTGCGGGCCGTCCTGCGTCTTTACCAATGTCAATAATCCCCGCGCCTTCGTCGAACGCAAGGCGGAATTTCGGCACACGCGCGTCGGGCGCGGCGCGACCATCGGGGCAAACGCCACCATCGTCTGCGGCCACAGCATCGGCGCCTATGCTTTCATTGCGGCCGGGGCGGTTGTCACGCATGATGTTCCCGACTATGCGCTGATGGTGGGCGTACCCGCGCGGCGGACCGGTTGGGTCAGCCGCACGGGAGAAATTCTCGGCAGGGATCTCGTCTGCCCGCGCACGGGCGAGGCCTATCGCGAGACGCCGGATGGGCGGCTCGAGCCCATAAACTGATGCTGTCGCGAACGTAGTCGGGGTAGTGGGTGAGCGAGCCGGAAAAGTTGCCTTTCATCGATCTCGGCGCACAACGCCGCCGCCTGGGCGCGGCGATCGATCGTGCGGTGCTCGATGTCGTCAATCACGGCAGCTACATCATGGGCCCGGAGGTCGCGCAACTCGAGGACGAACTGTCGAAGTTCTGCGGCGCCGGTCAGACAGTCTCCTGTTCAAACGGCACCGACGCATTGGCGCTCGTTCTGATGGCAAAGGGCGTGAAGCCCGGCGACGCCGTGATTTGCCCGAGTTTCACCTTCGCCGCGACGGCTGAGGTTGTTGCCTGGACCGGTGCCACGCCGGTCTTCGCCGATGTTCTCGAGGATACGTTCAACCTTGATTCCGCGAGCGTCGAGGCCGGAGTCGCGCGTGCGCGCGAACGCGGGTTGCGTCCCGTGGCGCTGATCAGCGTCGACCTCTTTGGCCAGCCCGCCGATTACGATGCGCTCGAGCCGATCTGCATCCGCGAAGGCATGTTTCTTTTGTCTGACGCCGCGCAAAGTTTCGGCGCGACCTATCGCAGCCGCAAGGTCGGAACGATCGGCGCGGCGACGGCCACGAGCTTTTTTCCCGCCAAACCGCTGGGCTGTTACGGCGACGGCGGCGCGGTTTTCACGGATGACGCCGAACTCGCGGAGATCATGCGCTCGATCCGCGTGCATGGGCAGGGCAGCGACAAATACGACAATGTGCGTATCGGCATCAATGGACGGCTCGACACGATTCAGGCCGCCGTGCTCATCGAGAAGCTGAAAATTTTTCCGCAGGAAATCGAAGCGCGCGAGCGCATTGCGCGACGCTATGACGAAGCCTTGAGAGATCTCTGCGTCATCCCCGCGCGCACGTCTGGCACGCAATCGGTCTGGGCGCAATATACATTACGCGTCGATGCAAATCGCCGGGACGCCTTGCGCGATACGCTTGCAGCGCAGGGCATTCCAACGGCCATCTATTATGCGAAGCCGCTGCATTGCCAGCAGGCCTATGCGCATTATCCCGTCGCGGGAAATGGCCTGCCGGTTTCGGAACGGCTCGCTGGCGAAGTCGCCAGCTTGCCGATGCATCCCTATCTGGAAGTACCGACGCAGGATCGCATTATTGCATCGGTGCGAAGGGCGCTTGCCTGAAATTGCGCGCAAGAGCATCGTGCGAAAAAGTGGATCCGGTTTTCGCGAGAACGATCCTCTGCATTATAAAATCGATCCGCTTTTGTGCGATTGGCTAATTCCAGCTCATCGCATGCTGATCTAGGCTGAAACTTTAGGCGCGACGGCTTTCTTGTCGGCCGGCAGAATGTGATCGTAGATTTTCACGAGCTTTTCGGCCTGTGCGCTCCACGAATAATTTTTTTCGAGATGCGCGCGCCGCGCACCGTTGAAGCGGTAGGTCTGCTTTTCGTTGAACAGGCGGAATATGCTGTAAACGAGGTCCGTCTGGTTCTCGAAGTCGACGATGATGCCGTTGCCGTTCTCCGCCAGAAATTCTTCGATCTCGTCGAGCTGGTTCGAGATGATCGGAACATCTGCGAAAGAGAGCTCGAACAGCTTGTTCGGCATGCAATAGCGGTAAGAGAGCGTGATCGGCTCGACTGAAATGACGCCGGCATCCGCGCCCGCAATATAGTCGACGACTTGTTCGAAGGGCACCGGCGGCAGAATTCGAAAGCGCGCCGAAACGCCCTGTTCCGAGGCTTGCGTCATCAGCGCTTCGCGTTGCACCGCGTCACAGGGGCCGACCGTGGCGAAGACCACGCCCTTGAGATTGCGCAGCAGCGAAAGAATTTCGCTGACGCCGCGCCCCACTGCGACCTTGCCGACATAAACTACCAGTGGCGTCGTCTCCGGCAATGCGAGATCGCTGCGCACATGACGCGGGCAAGTCTCGACAGGCGGGCTGTTGAAGAGGACGTTCACATCCTTGCGGCCCAATTCTTCGCCAAGAATTTCTGCGATCTTGCGGCCGACCGTGATGACGGCGGCAGCTTTCGAGCCGTACTGTTTTTCGACCTTGCCGACATACCATTTCTGCAGACGTGGTAGCGGCGGATTACGATGCACCTCGAGTTCGTGGGCGTCGTAAACGACTTTTGCGCCGCAGGCTTCAGCGGCTTCCATGCCGGCGCGCAGGCAGATCAGATCGTGCGCGTGGATGATATCCGGCTTCAGGTTGACGACATGTTTGCCGAAAACGTGGCTGAAAAGCCTGTACTTGAGGAACGGCACGAATTTCCGTGCAATGCGAATGGCCAGCGGCCGGCCCTTTTTGCCCCATAGACGCATGGGAGAATTGTCGACGATGATCTGCGCAGGCCGCCATTCGAGGCGGTGAAAGGTAATGCCATCGACAGTCTGATAGGGGACCGTATCGGCGCTCAGCGTGCCGAAGACATGCACTTCGTGGCCGGCGTCGCGCGCGCCGCGCGCCATTTTGAGAACGCGCGCATCGATGGTGCAGGGATTTGAGACGAGAACGGCAACGCGGGCCATTTAGCGTTGCTCCCCGTTACGTTCTTGACCGAGTATCTTGTCGCGTGCGGTTTCGAATGTCGTAGTGACATTGCGTTGGTTGGTTTCGACATCGGCGGACAGACGCTGCGCTGCATTGAGAGAGGCGATGACGTCATCGACGCGGTCGCGCCGCTCGATCAACGGCTGCCTGAACCGCGTGTTGAAATGATCGAGGATGAGAAGAGCGAAGCCAGCGCCAAAGAAGACAAGCGCTATGGCAAGCCAGCCGCTTTCACCGCCGACAGCGCCGCCCGTGTAATAGACAACGGCGACGAGCCAGAATCCTCCGAGCGCGAGAAGGCTCAGCCCCCACACCTTGCAGACGACGCTCCAGATGTGTGCTCGCTGCAATTGGCGGTTCGTAAATTCGACGCCTGTGCGCAATGCGCGTGTTGCGTAGTCCACGCGCCCCTGCAATTCGGCTTGCGCGCTGCGGCCATATTCTTCGCCGCGTCGCACTTCCTGACGCAACACGCGCTGCTGGGCTTCTATGTCTTCCAGCGCGGCGCGCAATTCGGAAAGCTTCGCCTGATGCGCCTCGTCGTCCGGCCGGCCTTGCAGCACAAATGCGCGCAACTCCTGCTGCAGTTCGTCTCGCCGGCGGAGCAATTGCGCCATGCTGACATTCGGCGCGAGCGCCGTACCTGAGAAAGGCAGCGCGCCGCCCTTTGCATCTTTGGATTTGTCGCCTTTCTCTGCTTCGGCATTCTGCGCGCCGCCGGCCATCGCATTGCGATCCATGCGCGCGCCTTCGATGTTCGATGTCTCGAAACTGACGCCCACCAGGATGGCGTTGATCAGGTTCGCATCGCGAAGGGATGTTCCGTCGACCTGCGCGCCACTCAGCACGGCGCTCCTCAGGTTTGCGCGGTCGAGCACGGCCTCTCGCAGGGATGCCTGGGTGAGATTGGCGCTCGTGAATTGCGCCTCCTCGAAGCTGGCGGCATCGAGATCGGCGGAACTGAGATCGCTGCGGTTGAACGTGGCGCGCGCGCCGCGCACGCCGATCAGGCTCGCATTCTTGAGCGAGGCCGAGTCGCATTGCACGTCTTCGAACAGCGCCTCGCGAAGCTCTGCATTGTCGAGTACCGCGCCTTCCATCAACGCGCCCGAGAGATTCGCGCCCGAGAGATTCGCACCCGACAGATTGGCATAGGCGAGGTTGGCCTTGCGCAAGTCCGCTCCAGCCAGTGAAACTCCGCTGAGGTCGGCGCGTTCGAGATTCGAACCGGCGAGCACGCATTCGTTGAGGCGCTTTCCGGCAAGGGAGGCAAAGCGCAGATCCTGGCCGCGGAAGACGGCCTGCGTACCCTGCAGGCGGCGGGATTCCAGCCAGAGCCGATGCTCCTCGATCTGGCGTTCCAGCTTCCGGGAATCCATGCAATGCCCCTTCCCACGCTGCCCTGGCAGGCGAATCCATTCAAAATCATGCTACCGGCCGCCGGGCCGTGATACTCCCCAAGGCCGGACCTGCGCAACTCGCAGCCGGCGAAAGGAACCGAGTTGGGGCGGTGACTTACCCGCCGCCTTGGGCGATAAGAACACGCGCGTCGGCCTCGCGCACCTCTGGATCGGCTTGATGCGCAAGGTATCGAAGAGGCTTGTTTTTTATATCAGCGGCTTCGATCCTCGCGGCGCTGCTTACTACCATGGCCTCTACCAGCGCGAGGGCGCCAAGCAGGCAGGGTTGACGGGCGTGCGCATCGAGACGGGGCCTCGCCATCGCGAGGGCGACCTGGTCAGCGCCTGGGATATCGAGGCTGACGACGGGCAGGGGTCGGTGCACACGACCTTCCGCTTCCTGCGATGGGATGACATTGTCCGCGCCAACTGGACGCGCGACCGTGCAAAACTCATCGGCGAAATCTACCGCACCTTCTGGAATTCGCTGCGCAGCGGCCATCTTGGCCGGATGCGAGCCCTCTCCTGGCCCTTCGCCGCGACGGCGCTTGTTCCGGTCGCGCAGGTCTCCGGATCGATTCTGGCGGGGCTGCTGCTCATGCTGCTGATCGGCCTGATCGGCGCGAAAATTGCGGCCCTGCCGCTCTGGGTGGCCTGGGCCTTGGCTGGCGCTTGCGGCGGGCTGGCGCTTCTGGCGCTTCTGAACCTGTGCGAGAAAACCAATGCCTTCTGGCTCGCGCGGCTGTTGTCGGCATCGATGCGTTACGCCGAAGGGAAATTGCCGCAGATCGACGCGCGTTGCCGCGAGTTCGCGGAAATCATCGCGAATTGCCTCGCGCGCGAAAATTGCGACGAGGTGATCCTCGTCGGCCATTCCGTGGGTTCCGAACTTGCGGTGCAGACCGTAGCGCGCCTGATCGAGCGCGATGCAGCCCTGGGCAGGGACGGCGCCAAATTCGGCCTGCTTACGCTGGGCCAGACGATTCCCGGCCACGGACAATTGCCGGAGGCCTCGAGCTTTCGCGCCGCCCTCCTCGCTGTCGCCACGGCGCCGCATGTCGACTGGATCGATTTCAGCGCTCCGCCCGATCCCGCTTGCTTTGCACTTGTGGATCCCGTTGCGGCTTGCAGTCTCAATCGCCCTGAAGGCGTGGACGAAAAGCCGAAACTGCTCTCGCCACGCTTCGCGCGCCTCTTCGACCAAGCGCATTACTCCGAACTCAAGCGCAGCAAGATGACCATGCATTTCATGTATCTGCTGGCGAGCGACAAGCCCGGCGACTATGACTATTTCGCGATTACTGCCGGATCGAAAACTCTGGCGAAACGCTATGCGCATCTGGAAACCGTGCGCGATTTCGGGCGGCTGAAGGGCGGACGCAAACGTGGCGGAAGCGAGTGACATGAGCGACGACGCGCAGGACTTCGTGCCGCCCTATCCCAAGCCGCTGGCGGAAAAGCCGGGCTGGTGGCGCTTGTGGCGCGAGGGACAGCGCTGCCCGCTGCGCGTCTTCACCGGCAGCGCCTACCGCATGAAGCTGGGCGAATCCGGCTTCCTGAGCCGCAAGCGGTACTTGCTCGTCGAGCCGTCGCTCGTCAAAAAAGTGCTTGAGGATCGCGAGGGCATTTATCCCAAGAGCGTCCTCGTCCGGCGCATGCTTTATCCCGTGATCGGCAACAGCATCTTCGTTTCAAACGGCGACGTGTGGCAGCGACAGCGACGCTTGCTTGAGCCGGCCTTCGCGCAGACGCGTATACAGGCCGTGTTCGAGCGTATGAACGAAGCGGTCGACGACATGATCGCACGCATCTCGACAGTGCGCGATGGCGAAGTCTTCGATGTCGAACCGGAAATGACCCATGTCACGGCCGACGTCATATTCCGTACGATTTGTTCCGTCTCGCTCGACCAGTCCGGCGCGAAAGAGACCTACGAAGCTTTTCTAGAGTATCAGGCGCGCGCATACGGCGACATGTTGCTGGGATTGTTGCGGATGCCGACTTTCCTGTCACCGCGCTGGTGGCGCGCGAAAAAGGCGGCAAGACGCATTCGCGCCGTCATGGACCCGATGGTGCGCCACCGCTACGACATGCACGCGCGTGGCGAGCATGGTGGATATAACGACATCTTGTCTGCTATGCTGAATGCAACGGATACGCAGTCAGGCGAGCACTTGCATTTCGAGTATGACGAACTCGTCGAACAGATCGCCATGCTGTTCCTTGCGGGACATGAGACTTCGGCGGCGGCGTTGTCCTGGGCGCTATATCTGATCGCCGCGCATCCTGAAATTCAGGAGCGCATGTATCGTGAGACTGTGGATGTCCTCGGCACGCGCGCTCCTCAATTCTCGGACATGAGGCGCTTGGCCCTCACGCGGAACGTCTTCCGGGAAACGCTGCGCCTCTATCCTTCCGTACCTTTCTTCGCGCGCGATGCGACGCGTACCGAAATCATGCGCAAGAAAGTCATCAAGCCCGGCTCGATTCTATTGCTCTGTCCCTGGCTCAGCCACCGCAGCGAAATCATGTGGCAAAAGCCGCACGTATTCGACCCCGACCGCTTCGAGCGCGAAGAGACGCAGGAAAGCGTTCGCGACGCTTACTTTCCTTTCAGCTTCGGCCCGCGAGTCTGTCTCGGTGCGGCCTTCGCCTTGCAGGAGGCGACGCTGATCCTCGCGGCAATCGTGCGGGATTTCCATCTCGAAACGATTGCCGACGACACGCCCGAGCCCGTTGCGCGCGCGACCTTGCGTTCGAGTGGCGGCACACGTTTGCGCATAACGCGGCGTGCAGCAGACTAATCGCTCAGCGCTCGCGCATGGCCGCTGAGCCAACTTCGACAAGCGGCGTAAAGAGATAGGAGATGATCCGGCGGCTGCCGGTCTTGACCTCTATGGTCACGGCCATGCCCGGCAAGAGTTGAATACGGTCGTTCTCCGGGCCGATCTTGTCCTGCAGAGGTTTCAGCGTCACCTGATAGACGAGATTCTGCACACGCTGCGCGCCGCCTGTGCCTGTCGCACGTTGGGCCTGCGCCGGGTTGCCTTCCTGCAAGCTGGCCTCCGGCAGCGGTATCGCATCGCGCGCGATTTTCACGACTTTCGCTTCGATCATTCCCCACTTCGTAAAGGGGAAGGATTCGACCTTGATCGTCGCGTCCTGGCCTTCCTTGATGAAGCCGATGTCCTTGTTGGAAACATAGCCTTCGATTTCGAGGCCGAGACCCTCGGGCACGACGCGCATGATCTGCTCGCCCGCGGCCACCACCTGCCCGACATTAATGATGGACAATGCCTGAACGATTCCGGCGTTCGGCGCGCGCAAGAATGTGTTTTTTAGTCGCACATTGGCTTTGGCGAGGCGCTGCTCGACCTCGTCGCGCTGGCGTTGCGCTTGCAGCAGGCGCTGATTGTTGTCGGCTTCCGCATTCTGGAAATTCTTTTCGACTTCCCTGCCGAGAACGAGAAGACTTGCTTGTACTTCCTTGAGCTGGCCGCGCTGGATCGCCAGTTGCGTCTGTTGTTCGTTCAGCTTTTCGAGAGCGTCGATCACATTGGCGCGGGCGCCGGCGGCGCGCGCAACGAGCGTCTCGCGCATGTCGACACGCTCTTTCAGGGTAACGACGAATTGCTCCTGCGCCTCGATCGTTCCGCTGACGCGCGCCTCCTCTGCGTTCTTCTGTACGCGCTGCGCCTCAAGCGCTGCGACGATAGCGCGAAGCTGCGCGATGTCGCTGTCGAAAACGCGTTGCTCGCGCTGGCGGGCTTCTTCAGGCACATCGCCCGGCCAGTTTATCTTGACGACTTTTGAAAGGTTTTGCGTTCGATAAATTTCGTCCGCAGCCTGCCGCCGCGCGATCTCGGCTGAAAGCGAGGCGAGCAGCGCGCTTTGCGCGGTAACATCGGATTGCGCGTCGGACGAGTCCATCTCGATCAGGACTTGTCCTTCCGTGACCCGCACGCCGTTCGCGACGTTGATGGCGCGCACCTTTCCGGTTTCGACGGGCTGCACGACATTGACGCGGCCGGTCGGCTGGAACTTGCCCTGCGCCACCGCCACGATGTCGATATGTCCGAAATAGGACCACGCCAAAGCGACCACGACGAAGAGGCAGATCGCCCCGAGCATGCGTATGCGCACGGGCGAAGGCGGCGTCTCCAGAATTTCGAGCGCCGCCGGCAGAAACTCCTGATCGCCGTCGACGATTTTTCTTTTCGCAGGCGCTTGCGGCGGCTTGGGCGCCTGTGCGCCATTCGCAGGGCTAGCTGTCGCAGGTGTCGGGCCAGCCGCCGTCGCAGCAGCGGGAGTATCGGAAACGGAAGATGTGGTTGCGCCGCCGCCAGGGGTCGCGCTGACTGATGTTCCCTGTTGCGCCGTGCCGCCAACGACAGTCAGTTGCGGTGGTTGCGGTGGCGGCCCTGCGGCCTTTTGAGCGGCGGCCGCAATCTCCTTTTCGATGCGGGCGACGGTTTCGCGAAAGAGTTGCGTTTCGCGCTGAACGTCGCTTTCGGAAACGGGAGGCTCGATCGACTTGAGTTTGGCGAGAATGGCGCGATGCGCGCGATTGTAGATCTCGTTGCGCGTCTGCGGCGAAGGATCCTTCGCCTCCTGCAGCGCGCGCATGAGAATTTGATAATAGTCGACCATGTTACAATCCGCTCCTCGGCGGATCGCCGACGCGTTGCCCGTTTCGCGAGTAAACCGGCGAAATCATACTTCGCTCCGGTCGTTTTGCAGCGACCAGAGCCGCGCATAAAGCCCGTTTGGACGCGCCAGCAATTCGTCGTGGGTGCCCTGTTCGACGATGCGCCCGTCCGCCATTCCGATGATACGATTGCAGATGCGAACGGCGGCGAGCCGGTGCGCGATGATGATGACGGTGCGGTTGCGAACGATGTGCCTCATGTTGTTCTGGATGATGCGCTCGCTTTCGTAATCGAGCGCCGAGGTCGCCTCGTCGAAAATCAGGATCGGCGGATTGGTCGCGAGCGCGCGGGCGATGGCGATGCGCTGACGCTGGCCGCCGGAAAGATTCGAGCCGCGTTCCTCGATGATCGTGTCGTAGCCATGCGGCATCTTGGCGATGAATTCGTCCGCGCCGGCGAGGCGCGCGACATGGATCACCTGCGCGCGGGGCATGGCGGGATTGGCGAGTGCGATGTTGTCGTGGATCGAGCGATTGAAGAGCAGATTTTCCTGCAGGACGACGCCGATATTGCTGCGCAGCCATGACGGATTGACCTGGCTGAGATCGACGCCGTCGAGCATCACCTGGCCCTCGTTCGGCATGTAGAGGCGTTGCACGAGTTTCGTGAGCGTCGACTTGCCGGAGCCGGAGGGCCCGACAATGCCGATGACTTCGCCGGGCCGGATGTTGAGCCCGACGTTTTTGAGCACATCGGGCGTCTCGCTGGTGTAGCGGAACGTAACGTTGCGAAAGTCGATCATGCCCTTGGGCGGGGGCAGGGTGAGGCTGATCGCGGGGCGGGGCTCTTGCGGATGGTTAAGCACGTCGCCGAGGCGTTCTACCGAGACCTGCACCTGCTGGAAATCCTGCCAGAGTTGCGACAGTCGCAGGATAGGCTGCGTCACCTGATTGGCGATCATGTTGAAGGCGATAAGTTCGCCGACGCTGAGTTCGCGATCGAGCACGGCTTTCGCACCGAAGAGAAGCAGCGCCGCTGTCGTCAGTTTTTGCACATATTGGATGGCGTTCTGGCCCATCGCACTGAGCATGGTCGCGTCGAAGGCGGTGCGCACGTAGGCGGCAAGGCGCTCTTCCCACTGCACCTGCATCACGGGCTCGACGGCAGCAGCTTTAACTGTCTGCACGCCGATCACGGTTTCCACGAGAAACTGCTGCGAAAGCGCGCCGCGATTGAACTTTTCCTTGATGGCGTCGCGCAGGCTTGGCCGGATCAGCGTGGCGATGCCGAGATAAAGCGGGATCGAGGCTAGGACGATCAGCGTCAGCTTCCACGAGTAGAAGAAGAGCACGCCGATGAAGACGAAGGTGAAGAAGAGATCGAGCGCGGAAAACAAACCTTGCCCGGTGAGGAAGGCGCGGATGTTCTCAAGCTCACGGATGCGCGCGACTGTCTGGCCCGCGGCGCGGGTTTCGAAATAGCCGAGCGGCAGTCGCAAGAGATGATGAAACAGGCGCTGGCCCAGTTCGACGTCGATCCGGTTCGTCGTATGCGAGAGCGCATAGGTGCGCAGATATTGCAGCACCACATCGAACATGCCGAGGATGACGAGACCGATTACGATCACATAAAGCGTGTCGTAGCTCTGGTGCTGCAAAACCTTGTCGATGACGACCTGGAAGAAGAGCGGCGTCACCAGCGCGAAGATCTGCACGAAGAAGGAGGCCAGCAGCACATGCAGCAGCGGCTTGCGGTAGCGCCAGATCGACGGCAGGAACCAGCGGAAGCCGAAGGTGCGCGGGTCTGCGCCGGGGCCGCCCCACTTGCGAGCGATGAGGATGGCGCGCGGCTCGAGCCGTTCGAAGACCTCCGCATCGTCCAATTCTTCGTCGCGGCGCGTGACCGGGTTGACGATGCGATGCTTGCCGGATGGCTGCACGCCGCCATAGACGACGTAATGCCCGCCGTGTTCTTCCTTCAGCTTGCCGATGGCGGGCGTCGGGATTTCCGACAGGCGTTCCAGCGTTTTCACGGGCACGGCGCGCGCTTTTACGCCGATAAGATTGGCCGCGCGTAAAATATCCCGCTCGTCCGATTGCTTTTCGCCGAGCGCGAGTTCCCGCCCCACTGCGATCGGGTCGGCGGCGATGCGATAGAAGCCGGCAATGCCGGTGAGAGCGCGCAAGCCGAAATCGAGTTTCGGCTTGACGATATCCTCGGGCTTCTCGGCGTCCTCCGGCGAACCGGTCGTCGGCGCATCTGTCATGGTGGCGGCTGAAAGTCCTTGGGGGCGAATTGGAGCGCCGGGCGCTTTAGCGTCCCGCTTAGCACACCAGTGTTACAGCAGGAACGGCGCAGGCGCGACAGTCGTTAAAATGCAGATCAACCTCTCGGCATTAAGCCTAATTCTGGGTCGTTTGTCACAAGAGCGGGTGGTTTGCGCCGCCTTCGCGCTGTAAGTTGCGAATATGTACTGGCGGTGCGAATCCATTGCGAAAGTCGGGCTTTTCGCCCTGTTGCTCGCGATTGCGCCTTTTGGGGTGTGGGCTCAGTCGCTGCCGGGCAGCGATGCCCAGACGGCGTTTGATGCCGGCGATTACGCGCGCGCGCTCGAACTCTCCCTGCCGCTGGCGCAGAAGGGCGATCCGGCCGCCAATTACCGGATCGGGCTGATTCGAGACCGGGGATTGGCCGGACCGGCCGATCCCGTGGATGCCCGGCGCTTTTTGAGAGTGGCGGCGGAAGCCGGAGATGCGAGGGCGCAGGTGGCGCTGGGCGCAAACTTCGTCAATGCGGAGGGCGAGGCGCGCGACCCGAAGGCCGCACTCGACTGGTTCCGGCAGGCGGCGGAGGCGGGCGACCGCGAGGGGCAGGCTTGGCTCGGCCATGTCTATCAGAACGGCATCGGCGTCGATCAGGACTATGGCGCCGCGCTCCGCTTCTACCGGCTTGCGGCTGCGCAGGGCCATGCCGCCGCGCAGAACAATCTCGGCTATCTCTATCACCACGGCCTTGGCGTCGAGCGCGATCATGTTCAGGCGCTGCGCTGGTATCTCGGAGCTGCCGATGCAGGCGACGCCGTTGCACGCTTCAATGTCGGCGTGCTCTTCGAGCACGGGCTCGGTGTGAAGCAGAGTTATGCGGAGGCGCTCAAGCACTACAGGCAGGCGGCGGAGGAGGGACTTGCGCGCGCGCAGGCCGCCGTCGGGAATTTCTACGCCAAGGGTCTCGGCGTCGCCCGCGACTTTCCCCAAGCCTTGAAATGGTACACCGCGGCGGCGGAGCAGGGCGATGCTTCCGCCATCAATGGCCTTGCCTCCTTTCACCTTTATGGACTTGGCGTGAAACGCGATGCTGCCGTCGCCGCCGAACAATATCGCAAGGCCGCCGAACTGGGGCTTGCGGAAGCGCAGAACAATCTCGGCTTCTTCTATCAGCAGGGCACGGGCGTGAAGCAGGACTTTGGCGAAGCGCTCAAATGGTATCGCCTCGCAGCCGGGCAAGGTTACGCCATCGCCCATTACAACATCGCAGTCCTCTTCATGCGCGGGCAAGGCGTGAAGCGCGATGTGGGCGAAGCGCTCAAATGGTATCGCTCGTCGGCGGCGCTCGGCCATTTCGCCGCGCAATATGCGCTCAGCGGCATTTACGCGGAGGGGCAGGGCGTAGCGAAAGATTTGCCGAAGGCGAAGATGTGGGCGGAAATCGCGATGCGCAGCGGCTTTGACGCTGCCAAAGCCCGCCACGACGCGATCATCGCGCAGATGAATCCTGCGCAATTGGAACGCTCGCAAAAGCTCGTGCAGAAATGCATCGAGAGCGAGTTGAAGGAGTGCGGGTAAGCGCTGGAATGGTGGGCGCGACAGGGATTGAACCTGTGACCCCTCCCGTGTGAAGGGAGTGCTCTCCCGCTGAGCTACGCGCCCGGGGCGTCGACCGCCGGAAGCGCCGTATATCCCGGCAGTCCCCCTGCAAGTCAAGCCGCCCCTGCAAATCGGCGCATATTCCCTGCTTGCCCGGAAGGCCCGCAAAGCGCTGCATTCCCCCGGGTTTCCGTCGGCATGGCTGACGGAAAAATTTAGCGTCAGTGGTTTCTGAACGGAAGCGGCGAAAATCCCGGCAAATTCTCCAAATCCTGAAAAATGAGGCGATTAGTCAGCGCTTTACCCAGGGGCAGTGTGACAGATGCCTAACGCGCATTAACGTTCGAACGTGGGCCGAAGCGTAATTTCGTTAGGAATTACAGGATTATAAAGATCGGCAGCGAGTTTGGATAAAATGCCGCGAAAGCCCGTGGTGATCCAGATTCCGGGAGCCGTACCATGCAGTCGCCCAGACAGCCGGAAGGAAGCAGCTTCATTTCCCGCACACGCACGACCTTGCGCCGCTTCGCGCGCTGCGAGGGTGGCAATGTCGCGATGATGCTGGGCCTCGCGACCATCGGCATCATGGGCGCGACAGGCCTCGCCGTCGATTTCACCCGTCAGAGCAATGCCAGCTCCGCCCTGCAATCGGCAGTGGACAGCGTGGCGCTTGGCGTCGCCAAGGAAATCGACACGCTGAACGCCGCGCAACTATCGGCGCGCGCAGAAGCTATTTTTGCCGCGATCACCGCCAGCGGTCCGCTTGCGGGCTTGCCGATCTCGGCGGTCTATACCACCTCGCCGTCGAAGTCGTTGCGGGTCACCGTCAATTCCACGATGCCATCGATGTTCGGCGGACTCTTTGGCATCGGCAATCTGCCGCTGAATGCGCAGGCGGTGATTCCAATTTCCACCAAGCCGGCAGAAATCGCGCTCGTCATGGACAATACCGGCTCGATGAGCGGCCGGAGCAAGATGACCGAACTGAAAAAGGCCGCGACCAATCTCGTCAACGCCATGCAGACGGCTTCAACCACAAGCGCCAACGAGATCAAGATTTCGCTCGTGCCGTTTGGGAAAGAAGTAAATATCGGAGCCGGCGCTGCATCGCAGCCGTGGATCGACTGGTCCAGCTATTCTGGCCGCAAGTCGGACTGGGAAGGGTGTGTGGCGGATCGCGACCAGCCGAACGATACCAATGCGAGCAAGCCGACCGACGACAGCGACACATGGTATCCTGCCAAGTCGAATTGCGGCCTCGCGCCGATCATGCCGATGACGACCGACTGGAGCGCGCTGAAAACCCGCATCGGCGAAATGAAGCCTTCCGGCACGACGAACCTGACCATCGGCCTTGCCTGGGGCTTCAACATGATGACGCCCGGCGCGCCGCTCTCGACCGCCAGCGCGACACCGGAAAAGTACAATCACTACATGATCCTGCTGACGGACGGCGTGAACACGCAGAATCGCTGGACTTCAAGTTCGGTCTCCATCGACGCACGCACTCTGGAAGCCTGTTCCAAGGTCAAGGCGGCGGGCATCCAGCTCTTCACCGTGCGCGTGATCGACGGCAACGCCAATCTCCTGAGAACCTGCGCCAGCTCGCCGGACATGTTCTACGACGTCAGTGACGCCTCGCAGCTTTCCGCGGTCTTCGACAAGATCGGCACTGCCGTGAAAAACGCGCTGTACCTCCAGCGCTGAGTAATTGCTGGCTCCCAGCTCGAAGGCGGCGTCGCAAGCGCCGCCTTTTCCATTTTCGGGCGCATTCTGCGAATGGACGCCAAAAGTAAGCGTAACGGGAACATTTGCCTTGCATAAATACCAACTGGTTGGTATGTAGAAAGCATTGGAGATTGCAAATGCCCCCCAAGGACCACGGCACGGCCCGGCAGAAAATTCTCGACGCGGCGCTGCATCTGATCCGCGCTCAGGGATTTTCGGCCACCTCGGTGGACGAACTTTGCGCCGCCGCGGGCGTTACCAAGGGAGCCTTTTTCCATCACTTTCACAGCAAGGAGGATCTCGGCGTGGCCGCCGCCGCCTATTTCTCCGCTTTCGCTGACAAGATTTTCGCCGAGGCGCCGTATCGCGCGCGCAAAAGTCCGCTCGATCGGCTGCTGGGCTATGTCGATTTCCGCAAGGCGATCCTGCAGGGCGAACTGCCCAATTTCACCTGTCTTGTCGGCACGATGGTTCAGGAAGCCTACGACTCTCATCCGGCCATCCGCGAAGCCTGCAACCGCTCGATCAGCGATCACGCCGCCATGGTTGAGCAGGATATCGCTCTGGCCATTGAAGAGCGTGGCCTGAAGCCGGAATGGAGCTCGCAAAGCCTCGCCCTTCACACGCAGGCTGTTCTGCAGGGCGCGTTCGTTCTCGCCAAGGCGAAACACGGCGCGGACGTCGCCGCATCAAGCCTCGATCATCTGCGCCGCTACATCGAACTGCTGTTCGGCGTGAAACAGTCCCAAGCCACTTAATCAAGAGAGAAGGACAGGCCATGACCGCGTCTGAAAATAAAGCGATGCCGGAACATACACAAACGGTGACGGCGCATCTTGTCATCGCGGATGCTGCAAAAGCCATCGACTTTTATAAAAGAGCGTTCGGCGCCGAGCAGATGTTTCTGCTCGACGGGCCCGGCGGCAAGGTGATGCACGCCTGTCTGCGCATCGGAAATTCCAACGTGTTTCTCGCCGACGAATTTCCGGACTGGGGTTCGGTAGGCCCGCTTGCGCGTGGCGGGACGACAGTGTCGATGCATATCTACGCGGAGAATCCCGACGCGATATTCGACAAGGCTGTTGCAGCCGGCGCGAAACCGGTCATGCCCATGGGGGACGCCTTCTGGGGCGATCGCTACGGACAGGTGGAAGATCCCTTTGGCCATCGTTGGGCCATCGCCTTTCATCAACGCGACGTTTCCGTCGAGGAAATGCGCGAAGCGATGAAAAACATGCCCGAATGCGCGTGAAGCGCTTTCGTACATCCCTGCAAAATTTTAGCTCAAGGAGAAAGCGCCATGCAGACGCCCGCTGCAACGCCAAATGAACTGTCCTTTACCCGCACTCTCGACGCGCCGCGCGAAAAGATTTTTCGCTGCTGGACCGAACCGGAACTGCTCAAGCCGTGGTTTTGTCCAAAACCGTGGAGCGTGTCGCATGCGGAGATCGATGCGCGCACCGGTGGCTCCTCCTACATCGTGATGAACGGGCCCAATGGCGAAGTAGCGCCCAATCATGGCATTTATCTTGAAATTGTGGCGAACGAGAAGATCGTTTTCTCCAACGTCTTCACGGCGGGATGGAAGCCTCAGGCCATCGCCAATCCGGGATTTTTGTTCGTCGGCCTTATCGAACTCGCCGATGCCGGTGAGGGCAAGACGCGTTACACCGCAACCGTGCGCCACTTCAATGAAGAGGATTGCAAGGCGCACGAGCAGATGGGCTTTTATGAAGGCTGGGGCAAGGCGACAGACCAGCTCGTCGAATTCGCACAGACGATCTGACGGGAGGCCCTCATGCTGAAGTTCCTGATGTGGACCGCTGTTATCGTCGCTGTGGGCATCGGCGGCGTCCTTGTCTATGCCTCGACGTTGCCAGACGAATTCCGCATCTCGCGCACGGTGCGTGTCAACGCGCCGGCGGAACGCATCTTTCCGCTGATCGACGATCTCAAAGCATTCAACACATGGAATCCATTTCTGAAAATGGATCCCGACAGCAAGCTCGATTATGCGGCGATCACGGCAGGCAGGGGCGCATCCTACACTTTTGCCGGCGGCAAGGCGGGCACAGGGCGCATCGAATTGACCGATGATGCAAGACCATCGCGTGTCGATATGATGCTGCACATGGAAAAGCCGATGGAAGCGCACAACCGCATCGTATTCGACCTGCAACCGCGAGAGAATGGCACTGATGTGTCGTGGACGATGTCAGGTTCGCGTCCCTTCATCGGCAAGGTTTTCGACGCCGTCATCGGCATGGAACGAATGGTCGGAAAGCCCTTCGAGCAGGGCCTGTCGGATCTCAAGGCGCTGGCAGAGAAATAACACGTATCATGGCAAGGAGAGCGCACATGTCGCGCATGATGTTCGTCAATCTTCCCGTCAAGGATCTTGATAGGTCCATGGCTTTCTTCAAGGCTCTCGGATTCGAGTTCAACCCGCAATTCACCGACGAGACCGCCGCCTGCATGATCGTGTCGGACACCAGTTTCGCGATGCTGCTCACGCATCCGAAATTTGCGAAATTCACGCCCAAGCCCGTGGCCGACGCGAAAGCCGCAACTGAAGTACTGACGGCGATATCTTTCGAAAGCCGCGAGAAGGTTGATGCGATCGTTGACGCCGCTGTGAAGGCCGGCGGTCGAGAGTTCCGCGAACCCGAGGATCACGGGTTCATGTATCAACGCTCCATCGAGGATCTCGACGGCCACATCTGGGAAGTGTTCTGGTTCAATCCCGATGCTGTCGCGGCTGCGTGAGGAGGAATGAGATGCCTGACATATCCCGCATTGCAACGCATCTTTGGTTCCGCGGCGACGCGAAAGAAGCGGCGGATTTCTACGTGTCTCTCATTCCGGATTCGCGGATCGTGGACTGTTTCACCTTCCATAATGCTGGCCCGGACCAGAACTCTTCCTATACGTCCGTGACATTCGACCTGGCAGGGCAACGCTACATGGGGCTGGACAAATGTCCTGTCGATCTGAACTTCGCAACGTCGATATCGGTGATCTGTGAAACCCAAAGCGAGATCGACCGTTTGTGGAATGGGCTGCTCGACGGCGGTGCGCCGCAGCAATGCGGCTGGTTGACGGATAAATATGGACTGAGCTGGCAAATCGTGCCGTCGATCTTGCCAGGGTTGTTCCGCGACAACAGCGAGAGCGGCCGCAGGGCCATGGATGCGATGTTGTCGATGGTGAAGCTGGATATAGCAGCGCTTCAGGCAGCCTACGACGGCATAAGAGACTAATAAGGAGACGGCAGATGAATTACGTTGATGGATTTGTTCTGGCTGTGCCAAACGACAAGCGTGATGATTATAAAAAGCTGGCCGAGACGGCTGCCGCCATATTCAAGGAATATGGCGCTATATCCGTGGTGGAGTGCTGGGCGGACGATGTGCCCGATGGCAAGCTCACGTCCTTCCCTATGGCAGTGAAGAAGGAAGACAACGAGAGCGTCGTCTTTTCGTGGATCGCCTGGCCCTCGAAATCCGTGCGGAACGAAGGCATGAAGAAATCCATGGAAGATCCACGCATGAAGCCTGATAACATGCCGTTCGATGGCAAGCGCATGATCTACGGCGGCTTCGAAGTGCTGGTTTATTCGTGAGTCGCCGTCAGAACGACGACTCTACAATCCGGCAACCCGGCCGCCCCATGCGGCGGCATTCGTTCAACGCGTTGCGCTGGCTGTCGGCCATCGTGCGTGCGCCATGCCACCATCCGCATGTTCCATAACTCGTGATCGCGAAGGCCTTCGGGCCGTTCGCCGACAGATATTGGCGATAGACGATCTGGCACGAGTGAGAGAGGGATTGCGCGGACGCTTCCTGAACGGTTCCGACTAGGGCTGTGCCCAATACGAATGCTCCTACAATCCTTTTCATCATGCTCTCCCTTCCTTGGTGACAAAGCAACGATACAGTTTCAGCGGAAACTTGACTACTGCGCTTTAGACGATCCGAGGTGCTTTCCCGCCCGCAGCTCGATGAGGGCCACAAGCTCGGGGTCCATGAATTGATACTTGTCGGGGATGTCGAGGCAAACGATCCGCTTGCCATTGAGGCGACGTCCAAATTCCCGTTGCAGCTTCGCGCGATGGCGCTTTTCCATCACGAAGACGATGTCGGCCCATTGGACCTGTTCGGCGGAAAGCCTGGTCTCGGCGTCGTCCGCCAGTCCGGCGGAGTCGGTCTCCATGTCATTCCGATCCGCGAAAACGGCTTCCGCCGTAGGGCTGCGCCACCGGTTGCGGCTGCAAATGAAAAGTGCGCGGATCAAGCCCGCGCCCTGAGCGTCTCGACGGCATCCCAGAGCGCGTCGAAATGCGAGATGACGATATCGGGCGCGAAGGTCGAAACATGCTGCTCGGTATAGCCGAAGTCGACCGCGACGACGGGCACTTTCGCGGCCTGCGCCGTGCGGATGTCGGTCACGGAATCGCCCACCATGATCGTTTTCTCGGGCGCGCCGCCAGCCTTTTCGATGGTCGCGATCAGGACGCGCGGATCGGGCTTCGCAATGGCCTTGCCGTCGATGAAGATTGAATCCTGCCCGCAAATGAAGGCGAAGCGGTCCGCAATCCCTAGCTTTTGGAGCAGGTGAATGGCGGGCTTCTCCACCTTGTTGGTGCAGACGGCAAAACGCCAGCCGGCCGCCGCGAAGCGGTCGAGCGAAGCCGACACGCCCTCGAAGAGATGCGAGTGATCGGCAATATGCGCTTCGTAGTAGTCGATGAAGTCGCCAAACAGCTTTTCCAGCCGTTCACCGTTTACCGACTGGCTGGCCTTGGCAAAGCCGGCCTGAATAAGCGCCCGCGCGCCCGCGCCGACCATGTTGCGGCCTTCCGCGAGGCTAATCGGAGGCAGGCTTTCCCGGGCGAGAATGACATTCAGCGTGGCGATGAGATCGCCGGCGGTTTCCGCCAGCGTGCCGTCGAGATCGAATACGAGAAGCGGCTGCATGATTTCCAAAGTAGTTGCGGCCCGGACGGGCCCGTCGCGCTGTCCCTACATGAAATGGCCGCGAGCCCCAAGCCTCGCATCCGGTGCGCCGGCAGCAGGCCCTCAAGACTTCGTTAAGGATCGCCGCCTAAACATGGTTAACGCTTTCTCTCCCGCGAGGCCTCGATGTCCGCCCTTCGCCCGATCCTGTGCGCCGCCCTTGGATTTGCCGCAGCCCCAGCCCTGGCGGGCAGCTATGAATTTCTGGCCGCGCCGGAAGTCACGCTCAACCGGGTCTATCGCCTCGACAAGGTGACCGGCGAGGTCGGCGCCTGCCAATATGGGCTCAAGGACAATTCGGTCGGCGTGACGCTCTGCTATGCGCCGGGAGAGGGCGCGACGGGCCAGCCGCCGGCTGAATATGCACTGGTTTCCTCACGGCACGAGAAAGAAGGCGGAGTCTTCCGCGTCAACCTGCGCGATGGCACCATGTCGATCTGCTACGTGCTCAGCGATCAGGTCGTCTGCACCCCGCCGGGAAAGTAATTCACTTCCCCTCCATCGCCGTAAATGGCCCGGCCGCATAAACGGCCTTGCCGCCGACCATGGTGAGCACGGACTCCGTCGATGCGATTTCGCCGATCGGCACTGACAGATAGTCCTTCGTGAGCACCGCCAGATCGGCATATTTGCCGGGCTCCAGCGAGCCGCGCCGGTCCTCCTGATGCACCAGCCACACGGAATTGATCGTGTACATGCGCAGCGCCTGTTCCCGCGTCGGCCGCTCGTCCTCGCCCGTGATGGTCTTGCCATCGATAGCCTTGCCGTCGAGATACCATTGCAGCGCTACGAACGGATTGTAGGAGGAGACGCGATGCGCATCCGTGCCGCCCGCGACATGGAGGCCCAGCTTCCACGCGGTCACGATCGGCGGCGAGAAGCGCGAAATCTCCACGCCGAAGATCTTCTTGTACTGATCTGCGGAAAAATAGAGTGAGTCCTGAACGCTCCAGGAAATGCCGAGGTCGCGCAGTTTCTTCAGGTTTTCTTCGGTCGCATCGTGCAGGTGGTTCACCCACCAGCGCAATTCCCTGACCGAAGTGCGCTTGCCGATATCTTCCACGATGTCGATGAGATGGCGGATGGTCTGGTTGGGATTCCAGTGAATTTGCATGTTGACGCGATTGTCCGCCGCCCAGTTGAGAACGTCGGACAATTGCTTCTTCACCTCGGGCGAGATGTCGTTGTTCGTCCACGCGCCCCAGGTCACGATTTCGCCGATACCGCCGAAGCGCAGCATGTCGTCGCCGAAATTCGAGGGCACGAGTTGCAGCAGGTTCTTGTAGTCTTCGAGTTCCTTGCCGCGGTTCTGCGACGAGATGAAATAGGACACGCGCATCGTGAGCTGCTTGTCGCGCCACAGCGTGTTGATGGGCCGGTAGTTGACGGGAAAGACGCTCACGCCAGCGGGATCGACGAGGCCCGTGAGACCGAGCCGATTCAACTCGCGGAAGAACTGTTTCGTGCCTTCGATTTCCTGCACGAAAGTCGGGCGCGGCAATCTCTCGAAGAGGATGCTGTAGACGAGCGCGCCGCCGAGGATCTCGCCGGTCGGCTTTCCCTCGCCGGTCATGACGAGCTTGCCGCCGCGCGGCAGATCGCTTTCCGTCTTGATGCCAAGCGCATCGAGCCCTTTTGGGGTCAGGATCAGCCAGTCGTAGAGATGCTGCACGAAGACCGGGTGGTCGGGCGCAGCCGCGATCAATTCCGCCTGCGTCGGCTTGCGGCCCTCCGAGAACTGGGAATCGCGCCAGCCGCCGGCAACGATGATCCATTGGCCCGGCTTTGCCTTCGCGGCGGCTTCGCGGATTTTCGCGAGGCCCTCGTTCAGCGAGCGTAAGCCGGTCCAGTTCACCTCGATGGAATAGGTGAGCGCGGCCCGCACCGCGTGCATGTGCGAATCGGTCAGGCCGGGAATGACGGTACGCCCGCCGAGATCGACAACCTGGGCATCCGGTTTCGCGAGCTTCCGCATGGCCTCGGATGTGCCCGTGGCAAGAATGCGATCGCCGGCGATTGCGATGGCCTCGCGGATCGCGAATGCCATATCGACCGTCACGATCTTGCCGTTGACGAGGACTTTGTCGGCAAGGAGTTGCGCAGGAGCGACCGTCGAAAATCCGATTGACGCTACGGCCGCCAGCGTCGCAACCAGAATTCGCGCGCGCATGTCATCCTCCTTTGCCCCTAATCGATGGGGGGCGATCCTGCCACGCTTGCTGGCGGCGGTCGAGGCGTCGGGGCAGGCTGTTCGGGGTCGGAATAGGCGCTTCGCCCTGCTCCCGTGCGAAGGCTCAAACCCCGGATCTATACCCAGACCTTGCGCCGGGGCCTCGCGCCCTTTACCAGCGAGCGTCCAGTCCCGCCGCCATTCACTCCAGTGTCCCGGATCGTCATGACCGCCGACGAAGCCAAGAAAGCCGCCGCCGTCCGCGCCGCCGCGATGGTCCGCGATGGCATGCGCCTTGGGCTCGGCACGGGTTCGACTGCCGCGTTCTTCGTCGACGAGGTCGGCGCGCTGGTGAAACAGGGCATGAAGCTCATCTGCGTGCCGACGTCCGAGCGAACCCGCGTGCAGGCGGAAGGCCTCGGTATCCCGCTGACGACGCTTGACGAGACCCCCGAGCTCGACCTCACCGTGGACGGCGCGGATGAATTCGACCCGCACCTGCGACTGATCAAGGGCGGGGGCGGCGCGCTGTTGCGCGAAAAGATCGTCGCCGCTGCATCTGCGCGCATGGTCGTCATCACCGACGCATCGAAACGGGTGGAAGCGCTTGGCCGTTTCCCGCTTCCGGTGGAAGTCAACGCTTTTGGCCTCGGCGCCACCCGCCGCGCGGTCGAGAAAGTCATTGCGGCTTCGGGCTGCGCCGGGCCTGCGACACTGCGCAAGGACGGCCAATGCCATGTTTTCGTCACCGATGGCGGCCACTACATTCTCGATTGCGCGCTCGGCCGCATCCCCGATCCCGATACGCTCTCGGCGGCGCTGAATGCCGTGCCCGGCGTCGTGGAAACCGGGCTTTTCATTGGGCTTGCATCTGCAATCATCGTCGCCGGCAGCGGCGGTATAGAGGTTTTAGGACATCCCGGCTGAGCGAATTCGGCCCGACGACAGGAGACTGGTTTTGGCTTTCATCACGACAACCCGCGCGCTGGCCGTGGCCGCTGCGCTCATGTCCGCAAGTTTCGCGCAGGCGCAGGCCCAGGTCGCGCCTGCGCCCGTCACGCAGGCGCAGATCGATAAACTGACGCCGGCGCAAATTGCGCTCGGCCGCGATGTGGTGATGCTCTCGGGCATCCATCGCACCTTTAATGCGTTCGTACCCTCGATCATGCAGCAGATATTCAACACCGTGACGCCGACGCGTCCCGAAATCCGGAAGGATCTTGAGGAAACGCTCAAGGCGCTCATTCCTGAATATGAAAAACGAACGTCCGAAATGGTGGATCACACCGCTCGCCTTTTCGCAGCGTCGATGGCCGAACCCGCATTGAAGGCGACCGTCGATTTCTTCAAGAGCGACGCCGGCAAGGCCTATGTCGAAATGCAGCCGCGCGTAATCGACCAAATGGTCGTCGCTGTCGACGAATGGAACCGCAAGCTGACGGAGGAAATCCTGGCGCGCGCCCGAGTCGAGATGAAGAAAAAAGGCAAGGATATGTAATTCGTTTCGGGGGCGCGCGTGTCTGGTTTCGACGTAGATCTATTTGTCATCGGCGCTGGCTCGGGCGGCGTACGCGCTGCGCGCATTGCGGCGGGATATGGCGCGAAAGTGATGGTGGCCGAGGAGTTCCGCGTCGGCGGCACCTGCGTCATCCGCGGCTGCGTTCCCAAGAAGCTCTATGTCTATGCCAGCCGCTTCGCCGACGATTTTGAAGATGCGGCCGGCTTTGGTTGGACCCTGCCGGGCAAGCCGACGTTCGACTGGCGCACGCTCGTCGAAGCCAAGGAAAAAGAAATCACGCGTCTGTCCGGAATCTACAATGCCAACCTCGCCAAGGCCGGCGTTGAGATCGTCATGTCTCGCGCGGTTGTGGAAGACGAACATCACGTTCGCCTCCTCGCCGACGACAGACGGATCAGCGCGAAATATATATTGGTCGCGACGGGCGGCTCGCCGGCGCTTGAACCCGATGTGCCCGGCCTCGAACATGCGATTTCGTCGAACGAAGTGTTCGATCTCGCCGAATTCCCCAAGCGCCTGCTCGTGGTCGGCGGCGGTTATATCGCCGTCGAATTCGCCAGCGTCTTTGCGCGTCTCGGCTCGAAGGTGACGCAATGTTTCCGTGCCGATAACGTCCTGCGCGGTTTCGATGTCGATATGCGCATTGGTCTTGCCGACGCCATGAAACATGCGGGCATCGATTTGAAGTCCGGCGCCTTGCCATCAAAGATCGAGAAGATTGCGGACGGCCTGCGCGTGACGCTCACCAATGGCGAGACCGTAGAGGCCGATCAGGTATTGGTGGCGACGGGACGTCATGCGCATACTAGGGGGCTTGGCCTCGAACAGGCCGGCGTCGACCTCAAGCCCAATGGCGCGGTGAAGGTGGACTACGCCTCTCGCTCCAACCTCTCGTCGATCTATGCCGTCGGCGATGTGACCGATCGCATCAATCTCACCCCCGTCGCGATCCGCGAAGGTCACGCCTTCGCCGACAATGTGTTCGGGGGCAAGGATATTCACGTCGATCACAGGGATGTGCCGAGCGCGGTCTTCACGACGCCGGAGATCGGCACGGTCGGCATTACCGAAGAGGAAGCGCGCGCGACCTGCGATGTCGTCGATATCTATCGCGCGGCTTTCCGGCCGATGAAGGCGACGCTTTCCGGCCGCGCCGAGCGCACGATCATGAAAATCGTCGTCGACGCCAAGACGGACCGCGTATTGGGCGTTCATATTCTCGGTCACGAAGCCGGGGAAATGGCGCAATTGCTCGGCATCGCCGTGAAGATGGGCGCGAAGAAATCCGACTTCGATGCGACCATGGCATTGCATCCGAGCGCCGCGGAAGAACTCGTCACCATGCGCACGCGCACCGCGCGGTATGAAAAGTAAGTTGTTATCCCGGATGCCAAAGGCGATCCGGGATCGCATTGTAATTTGAATACGACACAATCCCGGCTCTCGCTACGCTCGGCCGGGATGACATCAGAGCCCTTGCACTCCGCCTTCCCCGCCTCCATCATGTGCGCAAACAAGAGGGGGAGACGCATGTACGAGGATCTCAAGCAAAAACTCATCGACGCTGGCCGGGTTCTCTATTCCGAGGGTCTCGGCGATTATGTCGCAGGCCATGTCAGCCTGCGTCTGCCGGACAATCCCGGTCGCTTTTTGATGAAACCCGCCGGTATCGGCCTCGAAGAAATGAACCAGAACAACATCATCACTGTCGATCTCGACGGGATGAAGGTCGAGGGCGTTTCCAACCGCCACAATGAAGTTTTCATTCATTCGGAAATCCTGCGCGCGCGGCCGGACGTGAACTCGGTTGTGCATGCCCATCCCCTGCACACCGTCGCTTTTTCGACACTCGGCAAGGAATTGCGCGCGGTCGGCAACGACGCCACCGTCTTTCATGGCGGCGTGCCCGTGTTCTCAGAAACGACCGATCTGATCACGACGAAAGAGCGCGGCAAGGCGCTGGCGGAGACGCTTGGCAAGCGGCCCGTGGCGATCCTGCGCAATCATGGCATTGCGGCGACGGGCGCCAGCGTGCAGGAATCCGTGTGGATGTCGCTGAAGATCGAACGCGCCTGCCAGATGCAGTTGCTGGCGGAAAATGCCGGCGGGCCGAAACTCTTCGTCAAGGACGAGGATGTCGCCGACAAGCAGAAGAAATCGCTGCGGCAGGACCTCTACGACAACGCCTTCGATTACGCGCTGCGCAAGTTCAGGCGCACCTACTGCGCATGTTGCCTCGACAAGGAAGATGTCGTCGCGCCATCGACCTTCAAGGCGAGCCCCGGAGGTTGAGTGGAGAGCGCGATGAGGAAGCTCCCCCTTCGTGTCGCAGCGGTGGCGCTGGCTATACCGCTGGCCGTTCCAAGCGGCGAGCTATTGCGCCGAAGGCGCGTCTTCTTCGCGCACTTCCTTCACGCCGCCGATCATCGCGGCGACCAGGTTTTCCCGTTGCCGCCATGATGTGAAGACCACCCCCGCAACATGCAGCGCCACGAGCGGCAAAATCAGCGTGCCGAGGGCGGCATGCAAGTCTTCGAGCCACTCCTCGCCCCAGAAGCGATCGGTCGTGTAGAGCCAGCCTGTGACACCGGTTGCCAGAACCGTGCCCAGCAGCGCGACGATCATCCAGCCGCCGAGCGGATTATGTCCGAGGTGGCGTTTCTCACGCCCCGCAAGGACATCGCGCGCATAGGCGATTGTTTCGCCGGGCGAACGGATGAAGTCGACGAAACGCGCATGCGCCGAACCTGTGAAGCCCCAGACCACACGAATTGCAACGACAGCGAGGACGAGATAGCCGAAATAATCGTGGACCCGCCCAAAACCTTCACGAGTGAACCAGGAAGCGAAGACGGCGACGACCAAAGTCCAATGGCCGATCCGCACCAGCGGATCCCACACGCGGACCGTTTTCACGGCGTTATCTCGTGCTGGTGAGGATGTGCTCGAAGGTCACGGGGTGAAAGTAGGATTCGACCCGTTGGCCCTTTTCGTTCACGGCATAGACTTCGTAACAACCGCCGTCCTCCTTGATGCGGCGGATGTTCCAGCCTTTCGCAGTGAGATTGGCTTTCAGCGCATCCATCGTCTTCCAGCCTGATTTCGGGCCGGACTTGCAGGTGGCGAGGCCAGTCGCGTCAGCCGACTGTACCGCGACTAACGCTGCAATGGCGAAAGATGCAGCGAGCGCAATTATTCTCATGGCAAACCTCCAGCGCAGTTCGTACGATACTTGCAAAGATTGCCGCGTCGTGCGCGCGACACAAGTTAACTTTCGGCAATCTTGGCGGAAGGCTGTCGGCCTCTCATCAACTATTCGAGAGCGCCGGACTCCTCGAGCAATTTTTCGGCTTCCGCAATTTTTTCCATCGCGGCTTTGTTGCCTTTGAATTTTGTCTTGAGCGCTGTTAGGCGGCGCTTGTTGCCGCTGCACAATTCCCTGATTTTCTTTGCGACTTCGGCTGCCCGTTGCTTCTCGGCGCGAGTCTTTGGATTTTCCGGAACCTCGCCGCCGAAATGCACGCAGCCCTCCGCCCGTTCCAGAAAATCCGATGCTTCTTTCGGCGCTGCGGTCTGCGCATGAACGCCAGCCGAAATCAAAGCTGCAATTGCAATCGAGACCAGTCGAATTTTCATACCGTTCATTCCAATTCCTTCTCTTGCGTTCACTGCGCCGCCTGTTGCTTGTGTGCGCCCGAGAAAAAGCGATTCTCCGGCCTTGGCAACCCCAAATTTTCCCTGAGCGTTACACCCTCATATTCCCTGCGGAAAATGCCGCGCCGCTGCAATTCCGGCACGAGATTGTCGACGAAATCATAGAGCCCGCCGGGGTGATAGGGGAACTGGATGGTGAAACCATCCGAGCCTTCCATCGTCAGCCATTCCTCCATTTCGTCGGCGACGCTTTTCACTGTGCCAACCATCGCGAGACTCGCATAACCGCCGATGCGCTGCGCAAGCTGGCGCACGGTGAGATTGTCGCGTTTGGCGATCATGATGGCGCGTTCGCGCGAGGTCTTGCCATGCTCGGTCTCGGGAATATCGGGCAGCGGCGCATCGAGATCGAAGGTCGAAGCGTCGACGCCCAGCGCGATCGACAATGAAGGCAGGCAGGAATCCTCATGCACGAGAGAGTCGAGGATGGCGCGCTTCTTCTTCGCTTCGTCGATGGTGTCGCCGAGTATGACCATGCAGGCCGGCAATATCTTGATGTGATCGCGATTGCGTCCGAGCCGTTCGGCGCGGCCTTTCACGTCGGCGAAGAATTCGCGTGCGACTGTGAGATTGGGCAGCGATGTGAACACCATTTCGGCAGTTTCGGCCGCCAGTTGCCGGCCCGGCTCCGAAGCGCCCGCCTGCACGATGACAGGCCAACCCTGCACGGGACGGGCTATGTTCAGGGGGCCCCGCACGTCCAAAAATTCGCCGTGATGATCGAGCACATGGATCTTGTCGGGATCGGAGAAAATGCCGCTCTCGACATCGCGGACGATGGCGTCGTCGGCGAAGGAATCCCATAGACCTGTGACCACATCGTAGAACTCGCGCGCGCGGCGATAGCGCACGGCGTGCTCCATATGTCCCTTCATGCCAAAATTCAGCGCGGCGTCGGGGTTGGAGGTCGTGACGATGTTCCAGGCCGC
Organism: uncultured Hyphomicrobiales bacterium; assembly: GCA_903847605.1. Classification (GTDB taxonomy): domain Bacteria; phylum Pseudomonadota; class Alphaproteobacteria; order Rhizobiales; family Beijerinckiaceae; genus Terripilifer. Next base: position 118,768 of record CAINED010000080.1, read on the forward strand.
GCGGCCGTTGCTGATGTGATCGAGCGAGGCGAAGCGCCGCGCGATATGATAGGCGGCGTCGTAAGTCGTCGACGCCGTCGCCGCAAGGCCGATGCGCTGCGTCGACACCGCCAGCGCCGAGAGCAGCGTGAACGGTTCGAACGAAGTGACCGTATGGCTGCGGCGCAGCGCCTTGAAGGGCATGTTCAGCACGGCCATGTGATCGGCCATGAAGAAGGAATCGAATTTCCCCGCTTCAAGCTTTTGCGCCAGCGTCTGCAGCTTGGCGAAATTGAAGTTCACGTCCGGCCAAGCGCCGGGATAACGCCACGCGCCGGTATGTATTGTGGCGGGGCGCATGAAGGCGCCGAGATGAAGCTGCTTCTTGCCGGACATGATCAGACCTTCGCTTGATGTGCAGGTTGAAGCTAAACCTTCCTGCCGGGGAGGGGAAGTCCGGCTGGCAAGGAAGGGCGTTGGCGCCGGGCATTGCCTGTCCGAAAAACTCGATTTATTATGCATAGTTAGACGGCAAAGCGCGCATCATAACAGCGACGCCGTCCGGAATGCCGGAATTCCCGAAATGCCGGTTGCCCCAGACGCATACCGGTCTCAACCGCAATTTTAATTCGTTCTGCGAAGGCGGAAGGAGTGCATCATGGCCGGACCCGGTGGCACCGTCATTTTGACCGACGGCGACGATTTCTTTCCTGGTGGCGGCGACGACAACTCGGGTAACGAAACGATATACGCGCAAGGCGGTGACGATACCGTCCATGGCGGTCTTGGCAACGATGCGATCCTAGGTGGATCAGGCAACGATACACTCTACGGCGACGACGGCGACGATTCGCTGGGCGGCTACGAGGGCGACGATTATCTCTACGGCGGAATTGGCAACGACCATCTCATCGGCTTCGAGGGCAACGACACGCTCGACGGCGGCGAGGGCAACGATTCTCTCGTGGATCTCGGTGAAGGCGACCATATTTTTCATGGCGGCAGTGGCGACGACTATATTGAAAGCGCTCAGGCCGGGAACGATCAGCTCTTCGGCGATTCCGGCAACGATACCCTTCTGGGACGCGCCGGCGATCTGCTGGATGGCGGCAGTGGCATAGATTATCTCAGCCTCGACCTCTCCGCATCGTCCCTCGATTTCAATATCGACTATCTCGATCAGGTCGGATCGGCATTAATCCTCGCCGACGGCACAAGCATCCAGGATATCGAAAGCTACCAACTCTCTACGGGCAGCGGCAACGATACCTTCGATTTTCGCGGAAATAACAGCGGTGCGTCTGTCCAGATCACGTCCGGGGCCGGAGATGACGTATTTTATGTCAACGAGGCGACGATCGGAAGTTTCATGGCCTTTATGGGAGGCGGATACGATACTTTGATCGGCGAATTCGGGACAGTTTCAGTTTCGGTTATTGTTTCGGAGGCCAGTATCAACGCTGGTGGGAACGGCATCAGCACAAGCGGCGTGGAGCGTAGCATAGTAACATCCGGTTCCGGCGACGATCAGCTTTACGGAGCATCAGGCAACGACTGGTTCAGCGCCGGCGCAGGCAACGATATTCTGCACGGCGGCGGCGGCGAAGATCATCTCGAAGCAGGCGATGGCAACGACACGATCACCGACGAAGGCTCGGTCGCGGATATCGATGCGGGAGCCGGGAACGACACGATCAACATTGCCTTCTTCACGTCGGGGGCGATCAACGGCGGAAGCGACACGGACCGGCTCGTTCTCTTGAATTCAGTCAATCTGTCTCAACTGACTTTGAGTGGCGTCGAATATCTTGTGACGAACACCAACGTCGGCATTGGCCGAGCTGCGGATTTTCAAAGCTTTTCCAGAATTTATGGCTCGACGGTCAACACGACATGGCCCGTGGTGCTGCAACTAGTAGCGACGGGTGCCAGCACGACGCTCGATCTTTCAGCCGCCTTGGCGAGCGAAGGCGGGCGGGCCGTCCAGGTCACGGGAACATTGGACGACGAGACCATCACCAGTTTCGATCGAGACGACATACTCGAAGGCATGGGCGGCAACGATGTGCTCAACGGCGGCCTCGGCAGCGACACGCTCGATGGTGGCGCAGGCAACGATCACCTCGTCGGCGGGACGGAAGGAGATACGCTTATCGGCGGCGCAGGCAACGATCTGCTTGATGGCGGCGGCGATGCCGACACGGCCAGTTACGCAAACGCGACAGGCAGCGTGACCGTCAACCTGCTCCTCGCCGGTGCGCAGAATACACTGGGAGCGGGCACGGATACGCTCGTGAGCATCGAATATCTGACAGGCTCGCAATACGGCGATACGCTGACAGGAAATAACGGTACGAATATCATCAATGGCGGCGGCGGCAACGATATCATAAACGGCCGCGGAAACATCGACTTCATGACCGGCGGCACGGGCGACGATCGGTACTATGTCGACGATGCCAGTGATGTGGTGACAGAGATCGCAGGCCAGGGCAGCGATCGCGTCTACGCGAGCGTGAATTATACATTGGGAACAGGACAGTCGATCGAGTTCCTGCTGGCCAACGCCGGCGCCACTTCATTGACGCTGCGCGGCAACGAACTCGCCAACAATATCCAGGGTAATTCCGGCAACGATACCCTTGAGGGACGCGACGGCGCCGACATTCTGGACGGCCGCGGAGGCATCGACGATATGTCCGGCGGTAACGGAAACGACAAATATTATGTCGACAACGCCAATGACGTTCTTCACGAGGGCGCCAGTGAAGGCACGCTCGACATTGTCTATGCCAGCGTCGATTACACGTTGGCGTCAGGCGAGTATGTCGAGCGTCTCTACGCCAACGTGAACACGGCGCTGACATTGACCGGCAACGAATTTGCCAACGGCATTTTTGGCGCGGCCGGCAACGACACGCTGAATGGCGGCGCGGGCGCAGACACGCTCACCGGCAACGGTGGCGCCGACCGTCTCGTCGGCGGGGCGGGCATCGACACGCTGTTCGGCAATGCCGGCGGGGATGTCTTCGTGCTCTCCAACCTCGCCGCTGACCGCGACGGCATCCGCGACTGGGCCACGGAGGACCAGATCGAGATATCCGCGTCGCTGTTCGGCGGTGGACTTGTCGCGGGCTCTCTGGCAGGCGGACAGTTCGCGACGAACGGAACCGGCGTTGCAGGCGATGCGGATGATCGCTTCGTCTACAACACTTCGAACGGCGCGCTATATTTCGACATCGACGGCAGTGGCGATGACGCGCGCGTGCAGATCGCAAGCCTGACGGGAATACCGGCGTTGACGGCTGCGGATTTCAATATCGTCGCCTGACCCGCGCTCCGGTGCAGATTTCGCCTCTCCTCTTGGCCCGGCATTCATGTATGATCGGGTCAAGGGAGACAGGGAGGACTGCATGTTTGCGAAGTTTGGCCGCAGTTTCACATTGCTTGGCGTCGTGCTCATGGCATTGCCCGCGCAGGCCCAGCAATGGCCGGACAAATCCATCCGTCTATACGTCGCGCAGGGGCCCGGCGGCGGGCAGGATACGATCGCGCGCTATCTCTCAGAGAAGGTCTCGGGCGTTCTCAAGCAGCAGATCATCGTCGAGAACCGCGCAGGCGCTGGCGCCATCATCGGCATGCAGGCGGCGGCGCGCGCGCCGGCGGACGGCTATAATTTCGCGATGACGTCATCGGCAGGCATGGCGTCGAACCCGCATCTGGTAAAGGCGTTGCCCTACGATCCGCTCATGGATTTCACGCCCGTGGCGATGATCAGCCGTCCCGGCTTTCTCATCTCCATCAATGCGAAGTCGCCGCACAAGACGCTGGCCGATGTCATCGCGCATGAGAAGGCCAATCCCGGCTCTCTCTCCGTCGTCATCGACGGCCCGCGCAACGCGACGGGGCTCACCGCTGCCTATCTCAACAAGATCGCGGGCATCAACATACGTCTTGTGCCCTATACATCGCCTGCACAGGGCCTGCAGGACGTGATCGGCGGCAATGTCGATCTCTTTGTGCAGGCAGTGGGACTGCAACTGCCGCAGATCGAGGCGGGCAGGCTTCGCCCGCTGGCCGTATCGAGCGTGCAACGCGAGCCTGCATTGCCTGATGTCCAGACCGTGGGCGAAACCTATCCGGGCTTCGCCCTGGTCGGCTGGCTGATGATCTCGGCGCCAACGGGTACGCCGAAGGAAGCTGTCGAGGGCATGAACCGCGCATTCGATACGGTACTCAAGATGCCCGACGTGCAGGCCTGGATGACGCGCAACGGCTCGCATAACAGGACGGGCGCGGGCACGCTGGCCGAACTCGATTCATTCGTGAAGAACGAGATCGAGATATGGGGCAAGGCCGTGAAGGCGATTGGCCTCGAGCCGATGTAGCCTGTGGTTGCGGGACTTATTCGCTTAGTTATGGAGATTCGCGCGCTGTTTCGCCCGGTGTATTGTGTCTTTTGCGCAACGCGTCGGGAAGGAGACCTAGCGCCTCCGTAAGCATTCGAAAGACGTGCGCCGCCAATAAGTTGCAAAGTTGCAACAGCTTGACAGTTTAGTGGAAGGCCGCGAGATTTCCGCGCGGAATGCCGCCGCATGCCGGCGATGTGTTTGATCCACACCCGATTTTCGCCGGAGCTCTCCCATGCCCATCAACGTCATCTCCACCAACCAGTTCGCGACTGTAACGGCTAATACCGCCAACGATATTTGGGTCCTCACGAACAACACGCTGATCGCGGCGGGTACTGGTCCGGGATTCGACGGGTTCGGAGTGAACGGCAACAAATCTTTCCTAGTCTATGGAAATCTTATTTCCGAGGGAAACGGTATACAATTGGGGGATGAGCCATCCGAATCGGGCGGCAATAATTTCGTTCGCGTCTACGCATCCGGGACGCTTTTTTCGAATTCCGGCTATGGCGTCCTCAGTTATGGCGGCAGTCTCGATTTGATAAACGATGGTTCGATCGATTCATTATACGGAATCGCTTCGATTGGAGGCAATGATACGATCACGAACAACGGTACGATCTCCTCGTCGACGAATGGCGTTTATCTGCAAGGCAGCAACTCTGCTATCGACAACCATGGTGTAATTTCTGCGGAAATATACGGAATATACAGTTTCGTTGGCAACGCCGTCCGCATTTCAAATACCGGCCTGATTCAGCTTAGCGGCGAGGCGGGCATTGCCGGCATCCGGATGGACGGGGCAGATAATTCCGAAATTGTAAATTCTGGTGAGATCATCGTGTCATCCGAATTTACGAATGGAGCCCGCGGCGTCTGGATAAACACAGTTGGAGGAACTTTTGCGAGTTTCATCAATTATGGAACGGTGACTGGTCAATATGCGTTTGACGGCGGAGATGGCCAGGACACTGTAACCAACGCGGCGACGGGGGTTCTTTTTGGTTTCGTTAGCCTGGGTAATGGATCGGATAGGCTTTCCAATCTGGGCGCCATCTACGGCGAGATCACTGCCGGCGCCGGCGACGACATTCTCGATCTGCGCGGCGGCATCGTCACAGGCGGCATACACGGCGGGGCAGGCAACGACGTCTATTATATCGATCGGTCGGATATCTCCCTTCACGAAGATACCGGTTATGGCCACGATCGGATTTACAGTTCCGTCAGCTACGAGCTTGATGTATTTGACGGCGAGATCGAAGAATTGTGGCTGTTGGATGGCGGCATAAATGCGTCGGGCAATGCGCTGGATAATGAAATTTACGGCAACAGCGCCAACAATCTGCTTCAGGGTAATGGAGGAAACGACACCATCTCCGGATTTGATGGCAACGATATTCTGCTGGGCGGCTCCGGCAACGACGATATCGATGGCGGTGCTGGCAACGATACTTTCTTGGGTGATTCGGGTAACGACATCATCGACGGCGGACTTGATACGGACACATATGACGCGGAAGCCGGACTGACCGGCGGCGTCTTCTTCAACTACGAAGGCACGGCCATCGGAAATGGCATCGGTACGGATACGATTTCGAGCATCGAGCGTTTCCTCGGCAGCAGTTACGGCGACCTCATCTGGACGTCATCCGATACATTTTCTTACGGCCGTGGAGGCGATGACACGCTCAATCTTTACGGAGGAAACGCCTATTTCGACGGCGGCGATGGCAACGACACCGTGTCCTTCGGCAATTTCGAGTTCGGAATTGCGGCCAGCCTTGCGAACACATCGGCGCAGTCGGTTGGCGGCGGAAGCATCATCATGGTCAATGTCGAAAGCCTCATCGGTTCGCTCGGCAACGACACGCTGACTGGCAATTCCGGCGACAACCTCCTGTCTGGAGGCTTTGGCGACGATACGCTTCTGGGCGGCGTGGGTAACGATTTCCTGATCGGCAATTCCGGCAACGATCTCATCGATGGTGGCGATGGAATAGATACAGTCAGTTATGAGGGGTCGTCAAACGCTGTAACCGTCAGGCTGTGGTCGCGCAATTCGCAAAATTTCGGGCTCGCGGGCAACGATACACTTCTGCGCATCGAAAATATCATAGGTTCGCAATTCAACGACACGCTGGTCGGCACCAATGGCGTGAATGAAATCTGGGGCGGGGATGGCGACGACGTCATCAATGGCTACGCAGGCGCCGACGCCATGCATGGCGGCGCAGGAGACGACCGGTTCATCGTCGACAACACGGATGATGAAGTTTACGAGGCAAGCAGCCCGGCCGGTGGCCTGGATCGCGTCTATTCCAGCGTCAGCTATGAACTGATCGGCGGTCAGAATATCGAATATCTCTATGCCGACGCGGGACTGACGGGCCTTACCCTCACCGGGAACGAATTCGCCAACCGTATTTATGGTTCCAATGGGGGAAACGATGTGCTCACCGGCAATGAGGGGAACGATTTCCACTACGGTCAGGCCGGCAACGATTATCTCAACGGCGGAACGGGCATCGACAATCTCTACGGCGGCTCCGGCAACGATGTCTTCGTGCTCCAGAACACATCGGCCGATTTCGACTATGTTCGCGATTTCGTCGTCGCCGACGATCAGATCGAAATCTCCGCCGCCCTGTTCGGCGCGGGTCTGGCGGCCGGCAATCCGCTGACAGGCCTTCAGTTCATAGCGAATGCGACAGGCGTGGCTTCGAACGGTGGCGACGCCACGACGCGCTTTGTCTATCGCACGACGGACGGCGCGCTTTATTTCGACAGCAACGGTTCAGCGGCAGGAGGTTCCGTCGCCATCGGCCGCGTTCTCGACGCCGGCGGACTTCCCGTCGCCCTCACCGCCGGGGACTTCAACATCGTGGCGTAATGGCTGCAGACTTCCTTTAGTCTCTTCAGGTCCGGGACGAGCAGGAGTGCTCTCCCGGACATTTTTTCGGAGAACTCTGTCATCTGTCCGCCCGGATGACAATTATCTCGATATTTCAGGATGTTGACACGATCAAACTCTGCCGCAACAAAGGTTTCCCAGCGTTGCGGGCCTAGGAGATGACATGCTCCCGCTTGCACATACAGTTCAGTTGCAGCGGAGGAAGCCATGGCAGTCACAGTTATATCGGATTTGAGAACCAGTACTGTTTTGAATATCGATAGCGGTACGTGGGTTTTGACCGATACAGGCATGATCGCCGCATTGTCGGGCTTTGTCTTGGCCCCCGTTAATGGGCCTGATAATGTTCTGGTCTATGGCGATATCATTGCAGAAAATGTCGGGATCGTCATCGGGGGCGATTCCCACGTTCACAGCTATGCCAACATCATTCATATTTATTCGACGGGCACGATATTTGCCGGAACATACGGGGTGGAAGTTTATCACGGTACGGTCAGCCTTATCAACGATGGCTCGATCGATGCTGCAACCGGGATTCTCGTATCGAATTCCGGCGGATCGATCATCGTCAACGGTTCGATCAATGCGCGTGACTCTCATGGTATTCTCGCAACAGGGAGCGCCGCCGACAATATCATCGTCAATGGCATTATAACGGCCGCGGGCGCGGGAATACAGAACCTGACTGGCCACGGAACAACAATAAATAGCGGCCAGATTTCCGCTGGACTTGACGCCCTCTCAGCCGCAGGCGGCAATGCGCAAATCGAGAATAATGGGTCACTCTCCGGCCGTTCCGGCGTCAGCGCCACGGGAAGCGATAACGCAATTACAAATAGAGGCACGATTTCAGCGCGTGCCCAGGGCGTTTCCAACGTGGGTAATGATGCACATATCGTGAATTCCGGCCAGATTCAGGTTCTCGGCATCGACAGCGCGAACGCAGCCGATCAGGCGGTCGGCGTTTATCTCGAAGGCAGTGAAGGCTCCATCGTCAACAGCGGCCAGATTGAGGTGCATAGCGTCTCTTCGCTTGCGGCCGTTGGCGTCAGGGTTTCCAGCACCGGCTACACGTCGATCACAAATGCGGGGCTGATATCGGCGGGTACCGCCGTATCGGCGACGGGCGGTCTGGAAACGCTTACCAACACATCGACGGGCGTTCTCGCCGGGCGCGTCGAACTGGGAGCCTATGGCGACCGTCTGAACAATATGGGCGAGGTCGTCGGCGATATCTTCGGCGAAGGCGAAGATGACATACTCATCAGCAGCGGTGCAATAACCGGATCGATTCACGGCGGCAGCGGCAATGACGTCATCGATCTGCGCGGCGGTGCGATCTCCGGTGAAGCGACCGGCGGCGAGGGCAACGATACCATTTACGCGACGAATGGCGACAATCTGATTCTGGGAGGCGCAGGCGATGATTTCATCGATGGCGCAGGAGGCCTGGACACTGCCAGTTACGCTGCTGCTGCCAGCGCCGTGCGCGTACGCCTCGCCGTCACAAGAGCACAAAATACGCTTGGGGACGGGCGCGACACGCTCAGGAACATCGAGAATGTTGTCGGCTCTGCCTTCAACGACGTTCTGTTCGGAAATGTCCTCGCCAACGAATTGCGTGGCGGCCTTGGTGATGACGTTTTTGATGGTCTTGGCGGCGCTGATCAGATGTTCGGTGGCGGCGGCAATGACCGCTTCTATGTCGACGATGCGGACGACGGTGTGTACGAAGGCATGACCGAAGGCGCAGACGATACCGTCTATGCAAATGTCGATTACGAACTCGTCGCGGGACAAGGCATCGAAAATCTGATAGCCAATGCAGGCGTTGCTGGTCTGTCTCTCACGGGCAACGAACTCGCGAATAACATTTATGGCGCGGTCGGCGGCGGTAACGACAGCATGTCCGGCGCCGAGGCCAACGACCGCATTTACGGGCGCGAAGGCAATGATTGGCTAAACGGTGGCGCAGGCATCGACAATCTGTTCGGCGGGTCGGGCAATGACATATTCGTTCTGCAGAAAACGGCAGCCGACTTCGACTATGTCCGCGATTTCGTCGTGGCCGATGACCAGATCGAAATCTCAGCAGCCCTCTTCGGTGCTGGACTTGTCGCCGGCAATCCGCTCACGGGTCTGCAGTTCATAACGAACGCGACAGGCTCGGCAGCAAGCGGCGGCGACGCCACCACGCGCTTCGTCTATCGCACGACCGATGGCGTGCTCTATTTCGACACCAACGGTTCGGCATCGAGCGGTTCGGTCGCCATCGGCCGAATCCTCGACGCCGGCGGCAGCCCCGTCGCCCTCACCGCCGCGGACTTCAACATCGTGGCGTAACTCGCCCCCGCGTGCGAGGCCACACGGGTCGGCTTGCCCCTTTCGGCAACGCTCTCCCCATCGGCCCCGCCCTCGTGTATAGGGGTGGCAAAGCAGAATGTTTTGGGGGCGGCCGGGCGCGAAAAGCGACCGTTCCGCCCCTTTGGAGTCGGTACGATGGCGGAAAATGTGAGCGCTCAGGCCCGTTCGGATCGCTGGTCGCGGGAAAGCTGGCGCGGCTTCCCGATCCAGCAATCGCCCGTTTATCCGGACCCGGCGGCGCTGGCCGAAACGGAGGCGCAGCTTGCGACCTTTCCGCCGCTCGTTTTCGCCGGCGAGGCGCGCAAGCTGAAGAAAAACCTGGCCGCCGTCGCGGCGGGCCAGTCCTTCCTCTTGCAGGGCGGCGACTGCGCCGAGACCTTTGCCGAGCACACCGCCGACAACATCCGCGACTTCTTCCGCGTCTTCCTGCAGATGGCTGTGGTGATGACCTATGCGGCGGCCTCGCCCGTTGTGAAGGTCGGCCGCATCGCCGGCCAGTTCGCCAAGCCGCGCAGCGCGTCAACAGAAAAGCGTGGCGACGTGGAATTGCCGAGCTACCGCGGCGACATTATCAACGACATCGAATTCACGCCCGCCGCGCGCACGCCCGATCCGCGCCGTCTCATGGACGCCTACCGCCAGTCCGCCGCGACGCTGAACCTCTTGCGCGCCTTTGCGACCGGTGGCTATGCGAACCTCGAAAACGCCCATCGCTGGATGTTGGGCTTTGTAAAGGATTCGCCGCAGTCCCATCGTTACCAGGAAGTCGCCGACCGTATCACCGAGACGCTGGCCTTCATGAAGGCCATCGGCCTCGACGCAGAGTCGCATCCCGAATTGCGCCAAACTGATTTCTTCACCTCGCACGAGGCGTTACTGCTCGGTTACGAACAGGCGATGACGCGCATCGACTCGACGACGGGCGATCCCTACGCGACCTCCGGCCACATGCTCTGGATCGGCGACCGCACGCGCCAGTTCGATCATGCCCATGTCGAATATTGCCGTGGCGTGAAGAATCCGATCGGTCTGAAATGCGGACCGTCGCTGAAGGCGGAGGATTTGCTGCGCCTCATCGATATTCTCAACCCCGACAATGAGGCCGGCCGCCTGACGCTCATCTGCCGCTTCGGCTCGGACAAGATTGTCGATCATCTGCCCGCGCTGATCCGCGCCGTGAAACGCGAGGGGCGCACGGTCGTGTGGTCCTGCGATCCCATGCACGGCAACACGATTTCGGCGGCGAACGGTTACAAGACCCGCCCCTTCGATCGCATCATGAGTGAGATCCGCACATTCTTCGCCGTGCATCAGGCCGAAGGCACTTATGCCGGCGGCGTGCATCTGGAGATGACCGGCAAGAACGTCACCGAGTGCCTCGGCGGCGCGCGCATGATTGCGGAGACCGATCTGCGCGAGCATTACGACACGACCTGCGATCCGCGCCTCAATGCGGAGCAATCCATCGAGGTCGCCTTCCTCGTGTCGGAACTGCTGAAGGCGGAACGCGCGACCTTGCCTTCGCCGCAGGTTCGCGCGGCGGAATAACGCTTCCGGGACGGGGGGAAACTTGGAAGCGCTGATCAAGGCCTTCAATAATACTTGCGCGGGACTGAGCCATGCCCTTCGCACCGAACGCGCGGTGCGTCAGGAAGCGCTCGTTCTGATTGTGGCGATACCGCTTGCCTTCCTGATCGGGACGGGCATCTGGCAGCGCGTGGCGATGATCGGATCGGTGCTCGTGGTCATGGCCATCGAACTTCTCAACACCTGCGCCGAAAAGCTCTGCGATCACGTGACGCCCGAGCGACACCCGCAGATCAAGATCGTCAAGGACATGGGCTCGGCCGCCGTGTTCTGTGCGATCGTCCTGGCGGCGATGATCTGGCTCGCCGCGGCCGCCGAGCGCCTGGGCTTCTGAACTCGTCCCGGAACCGCACAGCCTTCGCCACGTTATCGGCAGGCAATGGACCGGGACTTTTGATATGAACTTGATATTGCGGAGTTTGAGAAACTCGTTCGACGGTCTGCGTCACGGCTATCGCGAACAGAGAAAAGTCAGACTCACGCTTTGGGCGCTGGGCCTTGCGATACCGCTGGCATTTTTGATCGCCGATGGCCCATGGCAATGGGTGGCGCTCATTGCCGCTGTGGTACTGTCGCTGACAGTCGAACTCCTCAATTCCTGCGCGGAAGAACTGTGCGATCACATCACGCCGGAGCGGCATCCCGACATCAAGGCGGTCAAGGATATGGGTTCTGCCGCCGTTTTCGGCGCTCATCTTATTGGCGTGCTAATATGGGCTGGCGCGACGCTGGACAGGCTCGAACTCTTCTGACCCTTCACGAGCGCGTGTAACCGCTTGCGGCAAAGCTGTCGCCACATGATATGATCTCCGCAAAGGAGCCGATCATGTCACAGAAGATGCCGAGCCTGTTCGTTTCGCACGGCTCGCCGATGACCGCCTTGATGGATACGCCGGCCCATCGCTGGTTCAAGTCCTTTGCGAAGGAGTTGCCGCGGCCGCGCGCCATTCTCATCGCGAGCGCGCATTTCGAAGAGGATGTGCCGGTCTTCACGTCGGATGAAAAGCCCGAAATGATCTACGACTTCGGCGGGTTTCCGAAACCGCTCTATGAGATCGTCTATCCCGCGCCGGGCGAACCTGAACTTGCGTTGCGCGCCGCGCATCTCGTCAACGATGCAGGCTGGCGGACGGGCCTCGTGCAGAACCGGGGCTTCGATCATGGCACGTGGGTGCCGTTGAAACTGATGTATCCCGAGGCCGATATTCCCGTCGTGCAGATCTCCGTTCAGCACGCCGAGGGTTCGCCGCATCATATCGAGCTGGGGCGCATGCTCGCGCCCCTGCGCGAAGATGGCGTGCTCGTGATGGGCTCCGGCAGTCTCACGCATAATCTCTGGGAGTTGTCGCGCCGGCGCGGCGAAGTCGATGCAAAAGCGCTCGACTGGGTCGTCGACTTCACAGAATGGGTCGCAGAGAAGGTCGAAGCTGGCGATACCGACGCCATCGCCAACTACCGGATGGAAGCGCCGCACGCGAAGGAAAATCATCCGCGTGACGAACACTTCCTGCCGCTACCCTTCGCCATGGGCGCAGGCGGCGCAAACGCCAAAGGCAAGCGCGTGCATGCAAGCTATGATTACGGCCTGCTCGCGATGGATGCGTTCCTGTTCGAGTAGGCTTTCGGGAATCCACATCCCCGGCCGAGCGCAGCGAAGAGCCGGGGTCCATAACCCGCACACAATTGACTATGGAATTTGGTTCCCGGGTTCGCTCTTCGCGCGCCCCGGGGAAAGTGCGCAAATTTATTTGGACGCGATAGCGAAGCGATCACTTCGCCTTGTCGAGATGCGCGTCGACGAACCAGAGGTCCTTGTCGATCGCGCGCGATATGCCGGTAAAGAGATCGGCGGTGTCCTTGTCACCGGCCTTGTCGGCATCGTCGATATTGGCGCGCACGCTCTTGCCGAAAGATGCGAGCGATGCGCCGAGTGCCTTCAGATGCCCTTCGCCTGATGTGATCTCTTCGTCATATTCCGGTAGCGACGTAGCCTTCGCGACGGTTTGGGTCGTGCCACGCGCCGTGCCGCCGAGCGCGGTGATGCGTTCCGCCAGTTCGTCCACATGGCCCGTTACATTGGTGTAGAATGTGTCGAACAATTCGTGCAGCGCAATGAATTGCGGCCCCTTCACGTTCCAGTGTGCCTGCTTGCACTGGCCGGCAAGGTCGATGGCGTCAGCAAGCCGCTGGTTCAACAGGCCAATCATGTTCTTGCGGACATTCGCGCCGAGATCGATACGGGTAAAAGCCATTTGCCAAGCTCCTTTTTGTGCTTTGCTGAAGCTTGTGGCGATGATGAAAAATTCAAGCCTCGAGCGTCGCTTTGCGCGTACGAGACGATCATTTCTGGCGAAAGCTATGCCTTAAATCGGCTTCACCTATGGAAGGAATAGTTGGCGCCTATCCCGTGAGCCTTCCATTCTGATAGTCCATAAAAGCCTGCCGAATCTCGTCCGGCGTATTCATCACGAAGGGGCCGTAGGCGACGACATCTTCATCGATGGGAGGTCCCGCAATCAACAGGGCGCGAAATTCGCTCTCCGCACTGATTTGCAGGCTCGCGATTTCTCCTGCTTTTGGAGATGGTTCGAACCACGCAATATCGGGCGCTTCGACCTCTCTCGCCGTTGCGCCAAGCGCCCCCTTGCCTTCGAGGACATAGACAAAACCGCGCCAGTCGCCGGGAATTTCATGCTCGATCCGAGCGTCGGACTTGAGCCTGATCTCGACCAGCATCATTGGCCAATCGCTGCCATGCGGATGTGAGATCTCGCCGGACTTTCCCGCATAGACGCGAAGCTCGGCCCCATCTGCTACGCGCACGGGGACGGTGTCGGCGCGCTGGTCGACATAACGGGCGGCTATCATCTTGAGATGCGACGGCAGATTGAGCCAGAGCTGTAGCGTGTGCGCGAGTTCGTCCTCGTGCGGCATTTCGCTGTGAAGCACGCCACGCCCTGCCGTCATCCACTGCACGTCTCCGGCGTGCAGCACGCCATCGGCTCCCGTGTGATCCCTGTGATGCAGAGCGCCCTCCAGCACGAACGTGACCGTTTGCATGCCGCGATGAGGGTGCGTTTCGAAGCCGCCCGGCGCGGCGAACCAGTCTTCGGACAAGCGCAGGAACGGCGAGATGGATCGCATGTCATCCGTGCCGATGACGACGCGCTTCGCCATGACCTGCCCGTTGCCACGGTGGACCGGCGGACGTTCGACGCGGGAAACTGAAATTTGCACGGATATCCCTTTCGCGGTTTCAACAGCCGTCGCTTTGGTGCATAGTTATCATAATATCTATTTCGGCAAACGGGGAGGCAGGATGTATGACGTCGCCGTGATCGGCTATGGGCCGACGGGTATGCTGGCCGCTATACTTCTGGGCCGCGCCGGCCATCGCGTTGCGGTCATCGAACGCTATCGCACGCTCTACAATCTTCCGCGCGTCGGCATCGTGCATGACGATATTTTGCGCATGTTCCAGGAGATCGGCATCGAACCGCGCATCGCGCCCGCGACGCACTTCCTCAACCGATACGAAATGGCGCATGACGACAGGATTTTGTTGTCCAACGATATTGAACCCTACGCCTCGCATGGCTGGCCGGAATTCACCTCGATTTATCAGCCGGCGTTCGAGACCGAACTCGATGTCGAGGCGAAGAAGCTGAGCAGTGTCGAGGTCCATCAAGGCTGGCGCGTGACTGAGATTACACAAGGCGCAGATAGCGTCAGCATTGTCGCGGAAGGCGCCGAGGGCGTTACGCATGTCGTCAAGTCTCAGTATGTCATCGCAGCCGACGGCGGCAATTCCTTCGTCCGCTCGGCGCTCAACATAGAACTCGAGGATCTCGGCTTCGATCAGGACTGGCTTGTGATCGACGCAAAGCAAAAGCGCGGCGTTCTCGATCGCCCGCCGTTGCGGCAATTCTGCAATCCGCAACAGCCCGGCATGACCATGCAGATGGGTCCCGACCATCGCCGCTGGTCTTTCATGATCTTTCCCGGTGAGCCGCAGGCTGAGGCGATGAAGCCTGAAAATGTCTGGAAGCGGCTTTCGCGGCCCGAAGGCGGCACGCCGGATGATTATGAACTGATCCGTGTCGCCTCCTACAAATTCCAGTCGAAGGTCGCAAAGGCCTGGCGTGTCGGACGCATCTTTTTGGCTGGCGATGCCGTGCACATGATGCCGCCGTTTCTGGCGCAAGGGCTCTGCAGCGGTTTTCGCGACGCCCACAATCTCGCATGGAAGCTCGATTATGTCCTGCGCGGGCTTGCCGCCGACGCGCTGCTGGATGCCTATGTCGCCGAGCGCGAGCCCAATGCGCGCGCGACAACCATCGAAAGCATGAAGGTTGGCCTCAACGTCAACGAGCGCGATCCCGAAAAGGTGAAGGCGCGCGATGCGCAACTTCTTGCCCTGCAGGAAGCCAAGGCGCGCGGCGATGCGACGAAGCAGTTGATCGCCTTTCGCGTGCCCGGATTTAAGCAAGGCTTTGTCGCCAGGAATGCGCCGGGCGCGGGCGATGTTTTCCCCCAGGGGCGCGTGCGTCGCGCAGAGGAGGAGGGCCTGTTCGACGATCTCGCAGGACGCGGCTTCATGATCGTCTATCGCGGTGCAAGCCCGCTCGATGCTATTCCAAATGAGATACTCGATTTCTTCTTCTCGCTTGGCGGACACTTTGTGGAAATTGCCGATCTGGCGAATGCAGGCGCCCAGGCATTCGCCGATCTGGATGGCCGTTACATCGGACTGATGAATGCGCTGGGCTGCGATATCCTGCTCAAGCGCCCGGATTATTATCTGTTCGGCGCATGCCGCATGGCGGCCGATCTGCTGTCTCTCATGCAGGATGTGCGGGCGCAGCTTTCCACCTGAATGCTATTCCTTATGCCCCGTCAGCTTGCGCAGCCGCGCCGCCAAGTCAGGCGCGATGTCCGCCGATTTCGTGACGAAGCGCTGCAGCTCTTCGCCGGACATCGGATTGAGATCGAGGCCGAGTTTCGCGATATCGCCTTTGAAACCCTCGTCTTCCATTGTGGCCATGAACGCCTTGCGCAAATCGGCGATGCGCTCGTGTGGTTGTCCCGGCGGCGATAGCAGAGCGCGCCCGATGCGCGAATTGCCGGCGACGAGTTCGATCAGCATTTTCTCTTCATCGTTGCGCGCAAGATCCGTCACGACAGGCACGCCCTTGAGATCGGCATGCGCGTCGACTGCGACTTGAAGCAACAGGTTGACCTTCCGGTCGCGCAGCCAGTCCGGCTTTTCCGAACGCAACACGGGGAAGGGCTGCGCCATGCCATGCACTTCGCCCTGTTCCATCGCGAGGCGAGCCTCGTTCGGCCCCTTGTACCCGGTGAGGATGCGGAACTTAACGCCGAGCTGGTTCTGCATGAAGGTGAAGAGAATGCGCGAATTTTCGCCAGGAGACGAAACGATCAACTCCTTGTCGAAAGCCTCCTTGATATTCTGCACCGGCGCTGTGTGCCAGGCGTAGAGTACCGAAGCATTGTCGGAGATGCGGCCGATCCAGTTAAACCTCGTCACGTCGGCGCGCAGTTGCGGCGATCCGAGCACCTGCGTCAGCGCCATCGCCTGATCGACCATGCCGAGCACTGTGCCGTCCTTCGGCGCGATATTGTAGATATGGTTGGCCGCAATGATCGAAGCCGCGCCCTGCATGTTCTGTACGACCGCCTGCGGATTGCCCGGCAGATGCTTGCCGATATGGCGTGCGACTGCTCGGCTGTAGGAATCGTAGCCGTTGGCCACGGCAAAGCCGACGACGAAAGTCAGCGTCTTGCCTCTGTAGTATTGCGCCGCCTCTTGCGCGTGCGCGCCGATAGCGCACAGGGCGAGAGCCAGCGGCGCGATGCAGGTCCGAAATATCCTTTGCACGTTCCTACCCTTTTGTTCGTTCGAACATTCGCCCGCAATGCTGCGACTGTCCAGTCTTGCAAGCTTCGGTCCCCGGCGGGGTCTTAAAGCCCGGCTTGTGCGGGGGCACACGGTATCAAATTCGACGGCGTGATGTGGTGGCTTCAAGTCCAATGGAGCGAGAGGCCGCCACGGTGAATACGAAATTCCTGCTTTACATCGTCCTGCTCGCCGCGTCGGCGCCGGCTCTGGCCTGCGGTCCCGCGCCCGCTCCCAAACCCGTTGCCATGCTCGCCGCCGATGCGCACGCCGATGGGGAGCGCGTGCGAGCATATCTCGGTGACCACGACAAGCTGGTCGTGGCCCGCCTCAAGGCGCCCGGATTTGTACGTGGCGCGG
The DNA here is from genome assembly GCA_903847605.1 of uncultured Hyphomicrobiales bacterium. GTDB lineage: Bacteria > Pseudomonadota > Alphaproteobacteria > Rhizobiales > Beijerinckiaceae > Terripilifer. Next base: position 136,304 of record CAINED010000080.1, read on the forward strand.
CGCTTGAACAGGAACTGACGCCGGAAGCGCGCGAAAAAGCGACGGCGCTGCTGGTCGAAAGCTCTCGCCTGCTTTCGAACGGCGGCGCAAGTCAGGCCGAACAGGCGCGTCACAAGGCGAAGCAGGCGTTGGCAGTCGTCGGCGTGCATGAATTTGCCGTTATTTTGGGCTGCCGCGTTCCGCGCAAGACCAGCGCAAGTTTGAGGGGGCAATGATGAAGAAGTTCGTCCTCGCTGGCGCTCTCTTGCTTGCAGCGGCTTTACCGGCGCTTGCATGCGGGGGCCAGAGCGATCTCGTCGACAATGTGAAAGCACAAGTCGCGAGCATCGACGCCTATCTGCAGAACCCGCAAAAATTGCAGGCGGACAGGCAGGCGGGAAAAGGCGGTGCGGAGGTGTCAGGGGTCGACGTTGCGACGCTGTCCCGCGTGCGCGCATTGCGCAAGCAAAGCAGCGACCTGCTCGCGCAGGCGCTGGCCCAGCGTGCGAAGACCGGCCAGAGATCCCCGCTCGCCGCCCGGCAACTTCAGGCCGCCAACGAGAAGTCCGGTGAGGCGCTGCTGGCTCTCGGCGTTCCCCCCGTCATACAGCCCGGTGCGCCCATGCGCTGCGGCGCGCCGCGCGGCAGTTCGCCCGCCTCGTGAATTGCGCGTCGGGGCAGGGCGGTCTAAATCCGGCCCATGAACCAGACCCAAAGTCCCGCCAATCGCCTCGTCATATCTCTCGCGCAAATCGATTGCGTCGTCGGCGACATCGTCGGCAATGCCGCCCGCGTGCGCGAGGCGCGCAAGATGGCTGCGTCGCAGGGCGCCGACCTCGTGATGTTCTCCGAGCTCTTCATCGCGGGCTATCCGCCCGAGGATCTCGTGCTCAAGCCGGCGTTCCAGGAAGCCTGCCGTGCGGCGCTGGAAGACCTCGCGCGCGAAACGGCGGATGGCGGCCCGGCCGTTCTCATCGGCGTTCCCTGGGCAGAGGAGGGCCGCTGCTATAACGCGGTTGCGCTGCTCGACTGCGGGCGCATCTCCGCCGTGCGCTTCAAGGTCGATCTGCCGAATTACGGCGTCTTCGACGAAAAGCGGGTCTTCGCGCAGGGGCCGATGCCGGGCCCGATCACCTTTCGCGGCGTGCGCCTCGGCGTCCCGATCTGCGAAGACATCTGGGGCGAAGACGTTGTCGAATGTCTCGTCGAGACCGGGGCGGAAATCCTGCTCGTGCCGAACGGCTCGCCCTACTGGCGCGGAAAGCATGACGACCGCACGGCTGTCGCGGTCGCGCGCGTGAGCGAAAGCGGCCTGCCGATGATCTATCAGAACCAGGTTGGCGGACAGGACGAACTCGTATTCGATGGCGGCTCTTTCGGCCTGCATCGCGGTGGTGGTCTCGCCTTCCAGATGCCGGCCTTTACAGAGGAAGTGACGCGCACGGTCTGGGAGCGGCGCGAGGGCACTTGGGTCTGCACGGAAGGGCCGAAGGCTATCGTGCCTGAAGGCGACAAGGCCGATTACATCGCCTGCATGACGGGCCTGCGCGACTATGTGAACAAGAACCGTTTTCCCGGCGTGGTCATGGGGCTTTCCGGTGGCATCGATTCGGCGCTCTGCGCCGCGCTCGCCGTCGATGCGCTCGGCGCGGATCGCGTGCATTGCATCATGCTGCCCTATCGCTTCACGTCGAACGAGTCCCTCTCCGACGCGCAAGGCTGCGCAGCGGCGCTGGGCGTGCGCTACGATATCCTGTCGATCGCGCCGGCCGTCGAGGGGCTGGAACAGGTGCTCGCGCCGATCTTCAAGGGCCGTGAGCGCGACGTCACCGAAGAGAACCTGCAAAGCCGCGCGCGCGGCACATTGTTGATGTCCGTTTCCAACAAGTTCGGGCCGATGCTGGTGACAACAGGCAACAAGTCCGAGATGAGCGTCGGCTATGCGACGATCTATGGCGACATGAACGGCGGCTATAATCCGATCAAGGATCTCTACAAGATGCAGGTCTTCCGCCTGTGCCGCCTGCGCAACGAATGGAAGCCGGACAACGCGAAGGGGCCCGTTGGCGTCGTTATGCCCGAAAACATCATCGTGAAGCCGCCGACAGCCGAATTGCGCGAGAACCAGAAGGACCAGGACTCGCTGCCCGAATATGAAGTGCTCGACGATATCCTCGAATGTCTCGTCGAGAACGAGATGCGTGTGAGCGACATCGTCGCCCGCGGCCACGATATCGAGGTCGTGAAGAAAGTCGAGCGGCTTCTCTATATCGCAGAATACAAGCGCCGCCAGTCCGCGCCCGGCGTGAAAGTGACGAAACGCAATTTCGGCCGCGACCGTCGCTATCCCATCGTCAATCGCTTCAGGGACGAGGGAAAACCGATTGCAGCGCCGGACCCTTCCATCGCGCCGAAGAAGATTGCCGGCGGAGCGGAACGGTTCGAGGAGTAGCTTGCGGGCGCTTCAGTAAGTAAAGAAGCGCTTTGTCTTGTCAGTATAATTTCAATCGGGGCGCTGGAAAGTTTCCAGTTTTCTTCTGTCAGCTGCGAATGGACTCCAGCTCCTCCAGCACTTTCATCGCCTGCAGGCCCGCGGCATCGGAGACGATATCGAGCTGCTTGTGCCCTGGCATCATGTCCATGTTGGCCTGTTGCGCTTCGAGGAGGACGACATCTTCCTGGAAGGTCGCGAAGGTCTGCTCGAAAATGAACTCCGCGAGATCGGGCGGGCAGGCCTCGGGATCATAGGCGAAGCCGACGAAATAATTCGTTGTCGTCTCGGTTTCCGGTGTTACCGAATGCATGGAATGACGGTCGAGAATACGCGCATTGCTGCGGGGCTGGTCGATGCCCGGCAGCGGCGGCTCATGTCCCGCCTCGATCACGCCCGTATGGAATTCGAAGGATGACGGCGCCATGAAGTCGATGGTCTGCCAGCGATTGACATTGCCTTCGAACCCGCCCGCCTTCTTGTAGGTGGGCGGCGGTTCGATATCGTACATCTTGCGTGCGAGACGAACATTGTTGCCGCTTCGCGTGACGGCGACCTTCGCGTCCTTGATGACGCCTTCGCTGCCGATGGTGCGCGGATGAACATAGGGCAGATGCGCCATGTTCAGGAGATTGTCGATGATGAACTTGTAATTGCATTTGACGTAGAGATGGCCTGTGCGCGCCTTCCAGCCCTCACGCACGAACCAGGGATAGGCCGGAATGCGCGAGGTATCCGCCTCGGCGGCATCGCCCATCCAGATCCATACCCATTCGGCATGTTCCGCGACCGCGTAAGTTTTCACCTGCGCATTTTGCGGAATGCGCGTTTGTTCGGGAATGAAGCGGCACTTCCCGGTCTTGTCGAATTTCATGCCGTGATACAGGCACTGCAATGTGCCGTCCTCCTGCACACTGCCCATAGAGAGCGGGACCTGCCTGTGGATGCAGCGGTCTTCCAGTGCCGCGACGTCACCATCCGGGGTTCTGAAAAGCACAACGGCCTTGCCGAGGATGATGCGGCGTAGGGGCGTGCTGCCGAACTCGCCGCGCGTGCCGGCGACGTACCATTGGTCCTGCAGGAACATGATGTGCCTCCCCATGATTTTCGCTGATTTTGGACTTTTGGCGCGAGGCAGGCAAGGGCGGACGATTTGGGGCCAGCGATCAGGCTGAGGCAGCGGCAGAATCCTGCGCCCCCGCGAAAACAAGAAAGGCTGCCATCAGGCAGCCTTTCCATTGTCGAACCGTATGGGCCCTTCAGAGCTCAACCGCGCCGCTCACGCGTAGCGGGATCCCCCGAGCAAAGGAGGGATCGAGTTCCCTGAATATGTTGGCCACGGTATCTGACAATGAGACACTGGTCACCTCCTTTCTGCTTGGTTGACGACGAGGCGAATGTACGGCTGATTCGGTAAATAGGCCAGTACCAGGTATGTCGTCGCTCTGTCGTAATTTCAGTCGGCGCGCCGTCATCGCAGGCAGCCAGCCCAATTCACAAGCAGGGCGTTTGGGTCTAGGCTGTCGGCAAGCAACTTTTCGTTAATAACCGGCGGCAGCGTGTGCGACAGCTTCGCGCAAGCCGCCGAAAAGAGCAGGGGTGGAACGGCATGAGCGCTCAACGCTACAATCGCGCCGAACAGGATCTCGGCAACATCGTCGAACTCGGTCACGTCAACAACCGCATTCCCGACCAGCGCCTTTCGACGCTCTTCTACATTTCCGGCCTCGGCCTGACGCGTGATCCCATCCTCATGACGTCGACCGATAACATGTGGGTTAACGTCGGCAAGAGCCAGTTTCACCTGCCGACTGGTGAAGCCGTCACCGCGCCTTGCACACGCACGGGTCTCGTCATCGAAGGACGCGAGGCGCTGTTGGCGCGCCTGTCGAAGGTGAAGAAAGAGCTGGACGGCACGAAATTTTCATTCCGCGAAACCAATGACGGCGTCGATACGACATGCCCGTGGGGCAATCGCATCACCGTGCATGAGCCTGACCGCGAGCGCTTCGGCCCGGCGCGTCTCGGCATGGCCTATGTCGAGTTCGAGGCGCCGCGCGGCACGTCGCAGGGCATTGCGCGTTTCTACCGTGAGATGATCGGCGCGCAGGCCAACGCCGCAATGGACGAGCGTGGCGAGCACGCCCGCATCGAGGCCGGCCACCACCAGGCCCTCATCTTCCGCGAGAGCGACAAGCAGAATGTCGTCAACAAGACGCATCATGTCATGATCTTCGTCTGCGATTTTTCGGGGCCGCATGGTCGGCTCGATGCGCGCGGCCTCGTCTCCGAGGAGAGCAACGAGGCGCAGTATCGTTTCGAGGACATCGTCGATCTCGAAACCGGTAAATCGCTCTACGTCATCGACCACGAGGTACGTTCGATGAAAAACACGATGTACGGGCGCCACCTCGTCAACCGCAATCCCCTGCAGACGGCGCGGGATTATGTCGCTGGCTACGATTTCGCCGACGCGTAAGCGCAAAACTTCGCCGTAGCTTTGTGGACGAATCCCAACCGTGGGACGTCCGGCGGCAAACCGCTGGCGATTGCCTCCCTGCACGGTCCGCATTACCATTGCACCGCAAGTTTGATACCGGCCGCCGCCGGTTCGGGAGGAGTTTTCTCAGATGGCACGCGAATCCGCCAACGCGCCATTTCTGCGCAATGCCTGGTACATCGCCTGCTGGGATCAGGATCTGGAAAAAGGCCCCTTCGCGCGCACCATCATGAACGAGCCGATCGCCTTCTTCCGCGATGCGCAGGGTAAGGTCGGCGCGGTGGAGGACCGCTGCTGCCATCGCGGCGCGGCGCTTACCGATGGCCGCATCGTCGAGAACGGGTTGCAATGCGGTTATCACGGGCTCGTTTTCGATGTGAGCGGCAAATGCGTCGAAATACCGGGGCAAGACGCCATCCCGCCGATGGCGAAGATTAAATACTATCCCGTTGTCGAGAAGCAGGAGGCCATCTGGATCTGGATGGGCGATCCCGCGCTTGCCGACGAAAGCAAGATCATCGACTGGCCGTTCCACAAGGGCGGAGCAACGCCCTTGCCGCACAAGAAGGGCATGCTGCCGTTCAAGGCGAATTACCTGATGCTGGTCGATAACCTGATGGACCTGACGCATCTCGGCTACGTTCACTCGCGCACCATCGGCGGCAATCCGCTCCAGCATGTGAATGCGGAAATGAACGTGGAGCGCACCGGCAATGGCGTCAAATTCGCGCGCTGGATGATGGAGTCAAATCCGCCGCCGACCTATGTAAAAGCCGCTGGTTTCACCGGCAAGGTCGACCGCTGGCTCGAATTCGAATATCGCGCGCCGTGTCTCGTGCTGCAATATACCGGCGCCATCGACGCCGGAAAGGGCGCGAAGCAGAACCAGAACCAGCCGGGCTTCCACTCGCGCATCCTTCATTGCGCGACACCCGAGACCGATACGACCGCCTTTTATATATTCGCGGCGGCGAACGGTTACCGCACCGACGATCCGCAGGCGACCGAAGATTTCTACAACGAACTCATACCCACCTTCATCGAGGACGTGACGATGATGAGTCATCAGCAGAGCCGCATTGATCTCGATCCGGAAAGGCCGCTGATAAATATCAAGTCCGATGCGGCGCTCGTGCATGCACGGCGAGCCTTCTCTGCCGCCTATGAAGCGGAACAGAAACTTCGTCCGCAAGCTGCGGAATAACTTTGGAACCCGGGAGAACAAGCGATGGCACGCGAGAACGCAAACGCCCCCTATCTGCGCAACGCCTGGTATGTCGGCGCATGGGATGACGAGCTTTCCAAGGGAATCCTCGCACGCACGATCATGGACGAACCGATTGCCTTCTTCCGCGATGCGCAAGGCAAGGTTGGCGCCATCGAGGACCGCTGCTGTCATCGCGGCGCGGCGCTCACCGACGGCAAGGTCGTCGAGAACGGATTGCAGTGCGGTTATCACGGCCTCGTCTTCGACGCGAAGGGGAAGTGCGTCGAGATTCCCGGGCAGGACTCCATCCCGCCCATGGCGCAGGTCAAACATTACCCCGTCGTCGAGCGGCAAGGCTTCATCTGGATCTGGATGGGCGATCCTGCGCTCGCCGACGAAAGCCAGATCATCGACTGGCCCTTCCACGACGACAAGAAGCTTTATCCCCATCGCAAGGCGTATCTGCGTATCAGGGCGAATTACCTGATGATGATCGACAACCTGATGGACCTCACCCATCTCGGTTATGTTCATTCGAAGACGATCGGCGGCAATCCCCTTTCGCATGTGAGTGCGAAGATGGATGTCGTGCGGACCGAGAAGGGCTGCAAGCTCACCCGCTGGATGGAGAACGTCCTGCCGCCGCCGACCTATCTCAAGGGCGTGCCTTTCGCCGGCAAAATCGATCGCTGGCAGGAATTCGAATATGTTTTGCCGGGCAGTGTGTTGCAATGGTCGGGCGCGCTTGATGTCGGCAAGGGCGCGCGCGAGAACCGCGATCAATATGGCGTGCATCTGCGCCTCTATCATGCGATTACGCCGGAGACCGAGAATTCCTCGCACTATCTCTTCTCGGTCGGCGCGCATTTTGCGCAGGATAATCCCGCAATCGTCGAAACGATCTTCAACGACACCTATCCGACATTCATCGAGGATGTGGAGATCATGAACAACCAGCAGGCGCGCATCGACATGGATCCGACGCGCCCGCTGCTCGCGATCAAGGCCGACAATGCCCTTCAGCAGGCGCGGCGCGTCTTCATGGCGGCCTACGAAGCCGAACAGGCGATGAAGCGTCAGGCTGCGGAGTAACGCCATTCGTTTAAGCGGGCGTCATGTGGCGCCTGCTCGTTACGTTCGCGGACCGATCACCCGGATGGTGCGCTTCTCACCGCCGGGTCCGACGATATCCTCACGCTTGCCGTCGTTAACGGTGTAGCGCTGCCCGGAGGTAGCGCCTCCGGCTGTGATACCGGCGTTGGAGCGCTGCGCCGCTTCCGCCTCTATCTTGCCTTCGCGTTCAAGCGCCTCGACCGTCTTCTGCTCTTCCGTCTCCGCCACGGTCTTCGGTGCGGGCGCACGGGCGGCGCGTGCCGCAACCTGCTGGCCGACGCGCGGCCGCGACATTTCTTCCGCCTGTTTCGCCGTCACGATGATGTCACGGCGGTTCTTGTTGGCGATCAACTTTTCCGCATTGGCGAGCGCTTCCGCCCAGCTCCGGTTTGCCGGCTTGCAGGTGCAACTGGGATCGAACCGCTTCTTGAACTTGCTGGCATTCGCGATCGATTCGTAGGATTGGCCCTCGTAGGAAACCGCTTCCTCGATTTCCGCATCCGGCCGCTTGGTGAACAGCATCGTCTCGGCATTGGGACATAGAGCCGTGCACATGTCCGCGAGTTCGTCGAGATTGCGGTTGCTGGCGGCATAGCTCACGGGGAAGAAGCCGCCGTCGCACTTGCGCACGCATACCGCCATCGAACCCCGGCGGGGTCCCCGGTCATCGAGGTCTTCATCCGGCGGCATGTCCGTGAGCGGCGGCAAGTCCTGTGTACGAGGCGCTCCGAACAACTGCTCGAAGAAGTTGCCGGGCCGGCCCGCGACCTGCTGGCGGCAATAGGCGTCATATTGGGCAGTGAGCGCGCGCCGGCGCTGCTCGACTGCGCCATTTTGCACTGTCGCCTGCAACTGGCCGAGGTTGGCGCGCATGGCCGCGATGCGCTGGTTGATCGCGCCGCACTGCGGTGGCGGAGGATCGCCAAAGAAAAGGAAGCGCTGCCGGTTGCAGCCAAGTGAATTGGCGTAGCCGATGGTCTTGGCGAGTTCCGCCTGCTGTTTCTGTGCAGCGCGGTGGTAGGCGGCGGTCTGCGGCGAGGTCTGGTTCGAGAGAGCAGCGATCTGGCTTTGCAACGCCGCGCATTGGGCGCTTTGCGCCGAAGCATTTTCCGAACCGGAGAGGATAGCCGCCACGAGCGCCAGTCCGGCAAAAGCCGGGCGCATCCGTACCAGCAACGTCCTCGACCCGAAGTGCATTTCGATCCAATCCGCCGCTATCAGATGAACCGTGATTCGTACGAAAATCGGGCCAAGTCTCGGCCCGAATGGTTAAATTCCTGAGGCCTGGCCACTTGTGCCCGTTCGCCCACCCGCCTTCCGCACATGTGTAAGCGCTTTCCAGGCAGCTTGCGACTGAAATCAGGTGCTTTGGCAGGGACGTCCTGCTGGAAGGCGGGACATCAGACCGCAGCTTCCCCTGCAAATGGGACTGGACCTGCGCCGTCTCAGCAGACATTTTGCCGTCAACAGGATGCTCCGCAAGTCGGGGCGCGGGAGGCTGCAAGAATGAACAAGAAATATCAGGTCATCATCGTCGGCGGAGGTCCGGTTGGCGTGGCGCTGGCCGTCAACCTGGGCATGCGCGGCATCAGCTGCGCCGTGATAGAACGGCGCGCCCGTCTCCAGAACATTCCCAAGGGCCAGAATCTGACGCAGCGCACGCTTGAGCATTTCTGGTTCTGGGGTATCGCCGACGAATTGCGCGCCGCGCGCGCCATGCCGCCCGGCTATCCCATTGGCAATCTCACCGCCTATCGGAACCTGATGAGCGAATACTGGCACGCGCCTGCCGGCCGCGAAGTCGTGCGCGCCTTCTATTTCCAGGAGAATGAACGTCTGCCGCAATACGCCATGGAGGAAGTGCTCCGTCGCAAGATGGCGAGCGTGAAGGGCATCGAAGACCTCTTCGGGTGGAATTGCACGGGTGTCGAACAGGACGCGAATGGCGTCCGCGTCACAGTGGCAAAAGAGGGCGGCGGCGAAACGCAGGTGCTCGAGGGCGACTATGTGGTCGGTTGCGATGGCGCCCATTCGGCGGTGCGCGATTTCGCGGGCATTGTGCGCGGCGGCTCGGATTTTGACCAGAAAATGCTGCTCGCCGTTTTCCGCTCGAAAGAACTGCACGAGGGTCTGCAGCGCTTTCCCGAACGCTCGACCTATCGCGTGCTCGATCCCGCGTTGAAAGGTTATTGGCAGTTTTTCGGCCGCATCGATGTCGGCGAGGGCTGGTTCTTCCACGCGCCGGTACCGAACGAAACGCGTGTCGACAATTTCGATTTCCACGGCCTCATCGAGAAGGCGGCGGGCTTCAGGTTCAAGGCCGAGTTCGATCACGTCGGCTTCTGGGATCTGCGCGTCGCGGTTGCCGACAAGTATCGCGCGGGCCGCATTTTCATTGCGGGCGATGCCGCGCATTCCCATCCGCCCTATGGCGGTTTCGGCCTCAACAATGGCCTCGAGGATATCGTGAATCTCGGCTGGAAGCTTGAAGCCAATCTGAAGGGCTGGGGGGCGGACAGGCTGCTCGATTCCTATAGCGACGAGCGCCGCCCGGTGTTTCACGAGACTGGCGAGGATTTCATCGCTTCGCGCATTCGCGAAGAGGCAGTGTTTCTCGATCGTTACAGCCCGGAAAAGGACAAGGCCGAATTCGAGGCGGCCTGGCAGAGGCTCGAACACGAGGGCTGGTCGCGCCATGCCAGCTACGAGCCGAATTTCGAAGGCTCGCCCGTTGTCTTCGGCCCGCCCGGCGGCAAGACCAGCGCCCATGGCACGCACATGCAAAAGGCGCGCGCGGGTCATCATCTTACGCCCGCGCCGCTGTCATGGGGCCGCAACGTCTTCGAGGAACTCGGGCCCGGTTTCACCTTGCTGGCGTTTGGCATGGACGACAACGCGACGCGCGCCTTCGAGGAGGCTGCGCGCTTGGAAAATATACCGCTCAAGGTCGTGCGCGACAGCTATGACGGCGGCCGCGAAAAATACGAGAGCAAGCTCATTCTCGTGCGCCCCGATCAATATGTGGCCTGGCTCGGCGATGCCGTTCCTGCCGATGCGAAGGCAGTCATGGCGAAGGTCGTGGGGCGCTGAGCGCCCTTCCAAGCGTGCGATCGTCCCGGCGAGCTAGCGATAGCCGGGACACTGCGTCTCCCATGCTCTCATCGGACCTGGGATCGTTACCTGCGTTCCCGACGGCTTTGCTCATGCCGGATGACACGCACAGGTGCCTGCGGTTATCTTGCAAGGGAAGACGGGCGCTGAGACGCTCGCAGCGGGGATGGACATGGACGATCTCAAGACATCGCAAGGCATCGGCGCGCCGCTCAAGCGCAAGGAAGATCTCCGGCTGCTGACGGGGAAGGGCCAGTATACCAGCGACAGTTTCCCCGATGGCGTGTGTCACGCGGCCTTCGTGCGCACGCCGCACGCTCACGCGAAGATCGTCGCCATCAATGCCGATGCTGCCAAAGCAGCCCCGGGCGTCATCGCCGTATTGACCGGCGCGGACACGAAAGCTGACGGCCTGGGGCCCATTCCCCACGATCCCAAATGGGACGGACCGCCGGACGTCAAACTGACCATCGCGCCCGACTTCAAGGTATTCCTCAACGACCACCCGCCCATGCCGGCGGATCGCGTGCGCTTTGTCGGCGAACCCGTCGCCATGGTCGTCGCCGAAACCAGGGCGCAGGCGGCCGATGCGGCGGCGCTCGTCGAGGTGGACTACGAAGTTTTGCCGGCAGTCGCCCGCGCTGTCGACGCGCTGAAACCAGGCGCACCCGCTGTCTGGGACGAGCGTGCCTCCAACATCTCGCTCGAGTGCGAAGTCGGCGACGAGGCGGCAACGAACGCCGCTTTCGCGAAGGCGAAGCACGTCGTGAAGCTCAACACGTGGATCAAGCGCGTGACGGGTTCACCGATGGAGCCGCGCACCGCCATAGGCTTTTACGACGAGGCGCTGGGCAAATACGCGGTGCGTGCTGGCTCTGGCGGCGGCGTCATCAAGGAGCGCCAGCAGCTCGCCAGCATCCTGCATGTCGATCATGATCACTGCCGCGCGTTTTCCGGCGACATGGGCGGCAATTTCGGCACACGCAACACCTTCTTTCCCGAATATGCGCTTTTGCCATGGGCGGCCAAGCGCATCGGTCGCCCCGTCAAATGGGTCGGCGACCGCAGCGAATGTTTCACCACCGACTATCAGGGCCGCGATCTCACGGTCGAGGCGGAACTTGCGCTTGATGGCGACGGAAATTTTGTTGCGATGCGCGGCTCCAACATCAGCAATATCGGCGCCTACACTGCGCATTTCACCCCGATGCGCAAGGGCCTCGGCATCATGCAGGGCGTCTATAAAATCCCGCATGTGCATTTCCGCGGGCGCGCTGTCATGACCAATACGGTGCCGACGACGCCCTATCGCAGCGCCGGGCGGCCCGAAGCGATCTATGTCATCGAGCGCCTTGTCGACATGGCGGCGGATCAATGCGGCTTCGATCCTGCTGATTTGCGCCGCCGCAACTTCATTCCGCCGGAAGCCTTTCCATACACGAACGCCGTCGGCCTCACTTACGACAACGGCGAATATCTCAAGGGCATGGAGCGTGCGCTCGAACTCGCCGATTACGCAAATTTTGCTCAGCGCCGAGAGGACGCGAAGACGCGCGGCAAGCTGCTTGGCATTGGTATTTCCAATTATATCGAAGGGGCAGGCGGCGCGCCGCGCGAACGCGCCGAAGTCACAATCACGGGCGACGGTACGACCTACGGCGATGTCGAGCTTGTTCTCGGCACGATGAATTCGGGGCAGGGCCACGAGACCAGTTTCCCGCAGCTATTATGCGAATGGATTGGCGTCCCTTTCGACGCCATCAGGTATGTCGCGCATGATACCGATCGTGTCAGCGCAGGCGGCGGTTCGCATTCCGGGCGCTCCATGCGCATTGCGTCAATCGCCGTGGGCGAAGCGACCGACAAAATCATCGCGAAGGGCAAGAGGATCGCTGCTCACCTGCTGCAGGCGCAGGAAAACGATGTTTCCTTTGCGAAGGGCATATTCAGCGCGCAGGGCGCGAGCGTCGGCATCTTCGAAGTCGCGAAGGCTGCACAGAGCAATGCTGACTTGCCCGCGGATTTGCGTGGCCCCTTCGGCGGCATCGGCGATGTCACGATCACACAGGGCGCCTTTCCCTCGGGCACGCATATCTGCGAAGTCGAGGTGGATGAAGCGACCGGGCAGGTCGAGATCGTTCACTGGTATGGCGTCGACGATGTGGGTCTGGCGGTGAACCCGCGCATCTTGCACGGCCAGACGCATGGGGCGGTGGCGCAGGGCGCGGGACAGGCGCTGCTCGAACATTGCGTCACCGACGCGAAGGATGCGCAGATGCTCTCCGCATCCTTCATGGATTACGCCATGCCGCGCGCGCACAATATGCCGGCCTTCACCTGCGACCTCATGGAGGTCCCGGCGACGTCGCATCGCTATGGCATCCGCCCCGGCGGCGAAGGTGGCACGACGCCGGCGCTCGGCGCGGCCGTGAACGCAGTCGTCGATGCGCTGGCGCATCTCGGCGTGCGGCACGTCGAGATGCCCCTGACGCCGGAGACGGTCTGGCGCGCGATGCGCGAAGCCAGGCGCAGCTGATGCGCGTCTAGCCCGCAACGCCTGCGCGTCCGGGTTGATCTTCGTTTTGGTGCGCTTCTCATTCGAGAGAGGCGCGGGATGCCGGACATTCCCCCGCTTCCGGAAGAATGTTGGGTAGAAGAACCGAAAGCGTGGAGAATGTCCGACACCCCGGCGGAAAACGCTGCTTGCGCAACGTATTCCGATTTTTTCGCGCGGAGTTTATAGGCTTGCTTTGCGCTGCCCTGGAGGACTGCTTTTCTCTCCTCCAGTCTGACATGTCCGATCCTTGCGGGATCGCCACATCAGTGCCGAAGCCCACGACGACACGGGTAGGCGCAACTTGGGCCGCCA
>CAINED010000081.1 GCA_903847605.1 uncultured Hyphomicrobiales bacterium
CTTCAAAAGCAGCAGCGCAAAACCCGCAAAGCCAGCCAGGGAGAAGCACCGAAACTTGACGACGACCTGACCTAATCTCATCATCAAGCCGGGTCACTTCTCCGTGGAAATCCCGGGTCAGTTCTCAGTGGAAATCAACACCTTGGCGGCCTCACAGGCGTGCAGTTCATCACCAACGCGTCGGGTCTGGCTTCCGACGGAGGAGATGTCACCACGCGCTTCATCTACAACAATTCGACGGGCTTCCTGATGTTCGATGCCGACGGGGCCGGTGGCAGCTCAGGAGCGGCGGTGGCGCGATTTGTGGGGCTGCCCGCAATCGGCATTGCCGATTTCACGGTGGTTTCCTAAACCCCTGCCGCTGCCGGGTGCCGCGAGAGCCAGATTGCGCCGGGCAGCGTAGCCCGGCTACAATCTCGTTCCTCGTACCGTTAGCGTGTCGGCAAATGTTCCAACCTGATCTGCCGTTCAATCTTGCCATGCTCATCATGGGCTATCTCTTCGGCTCGATTCCATTTGGGCTGATCCTGACGAAGCTCGCGGGTACGGAAGATCTGCGTTCCATCGGTTCCGGCAATATCGGCGCGACCAATGTGTTGCGCACCGGCCGCAAGGGCCTCGCCGCGGGCACGCTCCTGCTGGATGCGCTGAAGGGTACGGTCGCGGTGCTCATCGGCCTGCGCTTTTCCGAATATGCGGGCATCGTCGCCGGGCTCGGGGCCTTTCTCGGCCATCTCTATCCCGTCTGGCTCAAGGGCAAGGGCGGCAAGGGTGTCGCGACGTTCCTTGGAATCACCCTTGCGCTGGCATGGCCCGGCACGCTCGTCTTCGCCGTCGTCTGGCTCGGCGTCGCCTTCCTCACCCGCTATTCATCGGCTGCGGCCCTGGCCGCTAGCGCCGCCGTGCCGCTCGGGCTCTGGGCCATGGGCCGAACGGCGCCAGCCGAACTCTTCACCGCGCTCGCCATCCTCCTGTGGTTCAAGCACTGGCCGAATATTTCGCGCCTCATGGAGGGAACGGAGAGCAAGATCGGCGACAAGTCATGACCGCTTCGGGCGCAAAGGCGCTCCTGCTGACAGATGCGCAGCGTCTCGACTGGTTGCGCCTGATACGCTCGGACAATATCGGGCCGCGCACGTTTCGGGGGCTGATCAACAGGTTTGGCGGCGCGGCGGCGGCGCTTGACGCTTTGCCCGGGCTCATCCGCGATCATGCCGGCGCGCGCAAGATCAGGATGGCGAACATCGACGATTGCCGGCGCGAAATCGAGCTGACGGAACGGGCGGGGGCACGGTTTGTCGCCTTGGGCGAGCCCGATTATCCCGCCGCCTTGCGCGCCATAGATTCGCCGCCGCCGCTGATTGCCGTGAAGGGACGCCGGGAAGTTCTGGCCCGCCCGATGATTGCGATCGTCGGTTCGCGCAATGCGTCGGCCGCGGGCCTCACTCTCACCGAGCGACTCGCGCATGATTTCGCCGCGCAGAACTATGTTGTCGTCTCCGGCCTTGCGCGCGGCATAGACCAGAAGGCGCATCGCGCGAGTCTCAAGACCGGCACAATCGCTGTGCTCGCTGGCGGGCTCGATAAAATCTATCCGGGCGAGCATCGCGGTCTCGCCGAAGAAATCTGCGAACAGGGCGCGCTGATTTCGGAAATGCCATTTGCCTGGGAGCCGCGCGGCCGCGATTTTCCACGCCGTAACCGCATCGTGTCCGGGCTCGCGCTGGGTACCGTCGTCGTCGAAGCGGCGCGTCGTTCGGGCTCTCTGATCACGGCGCGTTTCGCCAACGAGCAGGGCAGGGAGGTATTCGCTGTTCCGGGATCGCCGCTCGATCCGCGCGCAGAGGGGACGAACGACCTCTTGCGGCAGGGCGCGACATTTTGCACGCGCGCCGACGACGTGCTGGAAGCGCTCGGGCCATTGCGTGAAATGGGAATTGTCGCATCGGTGGAAGAGGGCGAACCGCGAAAACCGCCGGAAGAACCCCTGTGGGATGAAACGGACCTTTTCGGCAGCCCCGATATTCCCGTCACAACGGCGGGCCTCGAGTTCGACGAGCCTGCTTCACCGCAGATTGCGCAAGGCAAAGCTGCTCGCGCGAGCGGTGACAGCGGATATTCCGCAAGTCTTGCCATCGAGAATCTGTTGGGCGCTGCGCCGGTGCCGATCGACGATCTCGTGCGCGCTAGCGCCGCGCCGGTCGCGGAAGTACAGGCCGCGATCCTCGACCTCGAGCTGCAGGGCCGTATCCAGCGTCACGGCGGGGGCCTGATCTCGCTCATTCCCGGCCGGGAATAGGCACAAGCATCATCTTACGATTCGGTGATGCCTTCGGGCCATCTCGGCCTCAAGCCGCGCCATCGACAGAAAGTAGGCGAGGGTGTCGAGCCCCGCTCTTTCAGCCATCTGCGACATTTCTGCCGTGAGCTGAGCTATATAGCCGGCGATTTCCGTTTGTGCGTCCGCCGTCACGCTCTGCACGCTGCGTTCCGAGACCGGCGCGGACCGAAATATCTCGCCGGAAGAAGACTTTCGCGCCGTCCCGCGCGTCGAATCGACCATCGCCGCCCCTGAAATCACTAAAGTTACCCGGAGATCCCCACCTCCCGGCCAGATCATTCTGCCTAGCTAGAGGCAGATTGTAAATAGGAATTCAGCAACCTTTAGTTGTAGTCATCAGTTGAATGGCGGGTGAATGGAAACCTCAGCCTGCGTTCAGCGTTCACTATCTATCATGCACATCATGATCGCTCATCCCGCCGCACCGGTGGGCCGCCGGGCGAGAAAGGAATGAATATGTTGAAAAATCTCGCAATTCGCACTGCCGGAGTCGCCTTGGGCGCGGGCATGCTGCTCGCGACGTCCGCCCTGCAGGCAGACGCCGCTCCCCGCCGGTATCATCGTGGCGCGAATGCAGGCGCTGCACTTGCGGTTGGCGCCCTCGCGCTCGGCGTAGGCGCGGCCATCGCTGCGAGCCAGCGCGACCGTTACTATCACGGTCCGGCCTATGCCACCGAGCCGGCCTATTTGGGATACCAAGGTTACGGCTATGCACCGGGCTACAACTATGGCTACGGTGAAGGCTATGCTCAGCCGGTTTATCCGGCATGGGGCTATGGCTATGCTCAGCCCAAGCGCTACTATGGAGCGACCGGTTACCGCGGCGGCAACTACTGGCAACGCCAGGAGCGCAATACACGCCAGTATCGCCAGAACTAAGTTCTAAGACATGATGGGCGGCGGGCTTCGGGCCGCCGCTTTCTTGTGTGCTCTTTTTCTTATGTGCTTTTTGCGCGTTTAAGCGAGCCCAGCCGGTCGAGCGCGCCCTGAAGAATATAAGCCGCCGCCATTCTGTCGACGACTTCGGCGCGTTTTGCCCGCGACGCATCTTGCGCGATGAGCTCGCGCGTCACCGCGGCCGTGGATAGCCGCTCGTCCCAGAACACAAATACGCGCTGGTCGAGAGGGGCCATGTTGCGGATGAAGGCGCGAGTCGCCTGCGCGCGCGGGCCTTCCGTGCCATCCATATTCAGGGGCAATCCTATCACATAAGCGAATACGTCTCGTTTGTTTGCTGCAGCGATCAATGCTTGCGCATCAGCTCCGAACTTCACGCGGCGAATGGTTTCGTAAGGCGTAGCAATGCTGCGTTCGACATCACTGATCGCAAGCCCAATTGTTTTTGTGCCCAGGTCGAGCCCCATCAGACGAGCCTTGAGAGGCAGCCGTTCCAGCAAGTCTTCGATGGCGACGATATTCGCTACTTTCGGTGCGTTCATGGCGCGCGGTTAGCATGCATGGCAGCGATTGTCATTCCATCTGGACTTGACGGCTTAGGACCGCTGCCGTCTTATCCCGTCAACAACAATCACGCCGGACCGGGAGACGTTCATGGAATTCGGCCTCTTTTCCAATAATCGCCGTTTCGAGCGCACGCTTGCCGATGCTTGGGATCGCGACATATTCGAGATTGCAACAGCGGACCGGCTCGGCTTCGACGAAGTCTGGGTCAGCGAACACCAGACGCCTGCCGAGTTGATCATCGCCAAGGCTGCGGCGCAGACGAGCCGCATTCGCATGGGCTCGGGCGTTCGTCCGCTGGGCTACTATCATCCGATACAGGTTGCGCTCGAAGCCAATGCGGTCGATCAGCTCACGAACGGGCGCTACATGCTCGGCATTGGCCACGGCTTCCATGCGCGCCAGCTGGAGTGGCGCGGCCGCGATCCCAAAGACAATCGCGAAATGGTGGAAGCGTCAGCCGAATTGCTGCTGAAGCTCTTCAACGCCACGGGTCCGCTCGATTACGACGGGCCCTTCTGGAGCGGCAAGCAGATGATCCTGCAATGCCCGCCGGTGCAGAAGCCGCATCCGCCGATCGCCATTGCCTGTTCGGGCTCCGAGAGTTCCGCACGCTTTGCCGGCAAGCATGATTTCGGCATTCTGACTGGCGACTTTATTCCGGTGCCGCGCCTGCGCGTGTTCGGCGACGTTTGCATGGAAGAGCAGGCGAAACATGGCCACCGACCGACGCGGCGCAAACTGCGTTCGACGCGCGTGATCTATGTCGCTGACAGCGACAAGCAGGCGCGCGATGACATGCGCGAATCCTACGAGAAGACCATCGCCTGGGAGATCGTGAATACGCCGCATCATCAGGTCGAGCGTATTCCAGCCGGCGGGACGCTGCAGGACATCACCTTCGACTATCTCGTCGATACCGGGAATCTTTTCATCGGCTCGGCGCAGACCGTGTCGAAGCGGATCGAAGAGCATTTCGTGAAGACCGGGGGCTTCGGCATTCTGCTGTTCCATGCCGGCCGCGATTACGCGACGCCCCAGAAGCTGGCCGCGTCGATGGCGCGGTTCATGGAAGAAGTTGCGCCAAAAGTGCGGCCGCTCGATCCCGACCTGCATCTTTCGCGCGCGGCGGCCGAGTAGCCGGCGCCAGGCCGCGCGTTGCGCTGCATTGCAGCGCAATGCTATAGGGCGGGCGAATTCGAGCCCCGGAGCCATTTTATGTCGGTCGATCAGGCCACCGTGCGGCGCATCGCGCGGCTTGCGCGTATCGCCGTCACGGACGAGGAGGTGCCGCACCTCCAGAACGAACTCAACGCCATCCTCGCCTTCGTCGAGGAACTCAATGCCGTCGACATCGCCGGCGTCGAGCCGATGACTTCTGTCATTCCCATGAAAATGCGGATGCGCCGCGACGAGGTGACCGATCACGCAGGGGCGGACATCGTCGTCGCCAATGCGCCTGCGCATGAACAGCACTTCTTCACCGTGCCCAAGGTGGTGGAATGAGCGATCCGACACGCCTGACGCTGGCGGAAGCGCGCGACGCTGTCCGAAGCAAGTCGATTTCATCGCTGGAACTCACGCAGGCGCATCTCGACGCCGTCGCGAAGGCGCGTCTGTTGAACGCCTATGTCACAGAGACGCCGGACCGTGCGCTTGCCATGGCGAAGGCGTCGGACGAGCGGATCGCGAAAGGCGAGGGCGGCGCGCTCGAAGGCCTGCCGCTCGGTATCAAGGACCTCTACGCGACCGAGGGCGTGCACACGCAGGCGTGCAGTCACATTCTCGACGGCTTCAAGCCGAAATACGAATCCACTGTTAGCTCGCAACTTTGGCGCGATGGCGCAGTCCTGCTCGGCAAGCTGAACATGGATGAATTCGCGATGGGCTCGTCGAACGAGACTTCGTTCTACGGTCCAGTCGCTTCGCCCTGGCTGCCGCCGAACTGGACGAAAGAACAGGGGCTCGCGGCGCTCGGCGGAAACAGGCAGGGATTACTCGTGCCCGGCGGCTCCTCCGGCGGCTCTGCTTCAGCCGTGGCCGCGCATCTCTGTCTCGCCGCGACGGCGACGGATACGGGCGGCTCTATCCGCCAGCCCGCGGCCTTCACGGGCACGGTCGGGATCAAGCCGACCTATGGCCGCTGTTCGCGTTGGGGCCTAGTCGCCTTTGCATCTTCGCTCGATCAGGCCGGGCCGATCACGCGCACGGTGCGCGATTGCGCCATCATGATGCGATCCATGGCGGGTTTCGATCCCAAGGACACGACGAGCGTCGATACGCCCGTGCCGGATTATGAGCAGGCCATCGGCGCATCCGTGCGCGGCATGAAGATCGGCATACCCAGAGAATATCGCGTCGATGGAATGTCCGACGAGATCGAGGCTCTGTGGCAGAAGGGTATCGACTGGTTGCGGGATGCCGGCGCGGAGATCGTCGATATCTCCTTGCCGCATACAAAGACCGCGCTGCCCGCCTATTACATCGTGGCCCCCGCGGAAGCATCTTCCAATCTCGCGCGCTACGACGGCGTTCGCTACGGGTTGCGCGAACAGGGCCGCGATATCGTCGACATGTATGAAAAGACGCGCGCCAAAGGATTCGGCAAGGAAGTGCGCCGGCGCATCATGATCGGCACCTACGTCTTGTCGGCGGGTTACTATGATGCTTACTACGTGCGTGCGCAGAAGATCCGCACGCTCATCAAGCGCGATTTCGAGATCGCCTACGCCGATGGCGTCGATGCGATCCTGACACCGGCAACGCCGTCGGCCGCTTTCGGTATCGGCGAAAAGGCAGGCGCCGATCCCATCGAAATGTATCTCAACGACATTTTTACCGTCACGGTGAACATGGCGGGATTGCCGGGCATTGCCGTGCCGGGCGGCCTTTCCTCCGAAGGGCTTCCGCTGGGATTGCAACTGATCGGCAAGCCGTTCGACGAGAGCACGCTGTTCTCGCTTGCCGAGGTGATCGAGCGCGCCGCAGGGCGGATTACGCTGCCAAATGCCTGGTGGGCGGACTGATTGCTTCTGCGCTCCGTTCGCGGCAACATGACATCGGCCCATCTTCGCAGCGTTGAGGAGTTTGACTTGTTGTCCACGGCGATCTTGGCCGGATGTCTTTCTGCCCTGCGCTGGCTGTTATGGGCCACGGCGGCGCTTTTTCTCGTGCTGGTGTCGGTCCAGGCTTTGCGCGGCGATGCCGACGCCTTGCCGAAATCGAACCTTTTGCTGGCTTTGGGGTTTTTGATTGCAGGTGCGGTTTGCGGCTGGGCGGCGCGTCGGCTGGCGCGCGAGTCCTGATCGGCAGCGGGGCGGGGTTACCCGCCCGTCAAATCGCAGCTAAGATGACGCCAGTCTCCGGTGCATGAGTTAGGTGGAGTAGAGTTGCAATGGCAGAGCTTTTGGATCACGCGCTCACGTCTGCAATTTCCCCGCCATACGAACGTCTTTTTGCGACAAGACAACGCTCGCTGGACCTCGCAGCCCCGCTGTCGGCGGAAGACCAATGTGTGCAGGCGATGGAAGATGCCAGTCCGACCAAGTGGCATCTCGCGCATACGACATGGTTCTTCGAGACGTTCGTCCTGTCCCGTCATTTGCCGGGTTATGGTGCCTTCGACGAGAGTTTTCACTACTGTTTCAATTCGTATTACGAGGCCGAAGGCCCTCGGCATCCCCGGGCTATCAGGGGCTTGTTGACCCGCCCGTCACACGCCGAGGTGATCGCTTATCGCGCCCATGTCGATAGCGCCCTACACAAATTCGTCGAAACGGATATCGCGGCGGAGCCATCCATCGCGGCCCTCATCGAACTCGGTGTCAACCACGAAGAACAGCATCAGGAATTGCTGTTGACGGATATTCTCGCCCTCTTTGCAGCCAATCCGATGCGTCCCGCCTATGCGCGTCAGACAGGTACAATATCTGGCCGCGCCGATCCCATGAAATGGATCGGATTCGACGGCGGTATCAGCGCGATCGGGCATCAAGGCCAAGGCTTCGCATTCGACAACGAGACACCGCGTCACGATGTTCTACTGCAGCCCTTCCGGCTTGCAACGCGACTGGTAACTCACGCGGATTGGCAGGAATTCATGCGAGATGGCGGCTATTCCAATGCTGCTCTCTGGCTCTCCGACGGCTGGGCGACAGTCAAGCGCGAGGGCTGGCGCGCGCCGCTCTATTACGAAGAGCGCGACGGCGTGTGGATGCAGATGTCGTTGCACGGACTGCGGCCCGTCGATGCCGCTGCGCCGGTGACGCATATTTCCTATTATGAAGCCGATGCCTTTGCGCGCTGGGCTGGCAAGCGGCTGCCGACCGAATTCGAATGGGAAGCCGCGTCGCAAAGCGCTGTTGGTGCAGCCAACGATCTTTCGAGCGGCGCCTTGCGCCCGCTGCCCGCGCAAGGTCCAGGCTTGCAGCAGATGTTCGGCGATTGCTGGGAGTGGACGGCGAGCGCCTATCTTCCCTATCCGCGCTTTCGCACGGCGGCCGGGGCTGTCGGCGAATACAATGGCAAGTTCATGGTGAACCAGCACGTGCTGCGAGGCGCGTCCTGCGCGACCGTCGCCGGACATGCGCGGCCGACCTACCGCAATTTCTTTTATCCCCACCAGCGCTGGCAGTTCATGGGCCTGCGACTAGCGGATGACGCCTGATGACCTTCGCAGATATCAACGAAACACTTGTCGCCGATCGCGGAATTACGCGCGACGACTTTCTGCGCGCCGTCACGGACGGGCTGTCGAAGGGCCGGAAGGAATTGCCCTGCCGCTTCTTTTACGACGAAGCCGGAAGCATCCTCTTCGAGGAGATCACGCGCCTCGACGAATATTATCCGACGCGCACGGAAACCGCGATCCTCACGGATTGCGCCGGTGAAATCTCTGCGGGGACGCCCGCCGGCAGCGTGATCGTCGAGTTCGGATCGGGCTCCAGCACCAAGACCGAGATCCTGATCGAGGCGATTCCGCAACTCGCCGCTTATGTGGCGATCGACGTATCGGAAACGGCCCTCGATGAAGCGCGGGCGCGTCTCGCAAAGAAGTATCCGCAGCTGAAAGTCGAGACGCTCGTCGCCGATTTCGCCGCGCCTGTCGATCTGCCTGATGTTTGCTGTAATCGCCCTCTGCTCGGCTTCTTTCCGGGGTCGACGATTGGCAATCTCACACGCGAGGACGCGACATCCCTCTTGCGCCTTTTCACGGACGGGTTGGGTCCGCGGTCCCGTCTCATCATCGGCGTCGATCTCAGGAAGGATCCGGCGATCCTGATCCCCGCTTACGACGATGCCGCAGGCGTCACCGCGGCCTTCAACCTCAACCTGCTGGTGCGCATCAATCGCGAACTCGGCGGCAATTTCGATTTACGCGCCTTTGCGCATCGCGCGATCTGGAATGCGGACGCCGGGCGGATCGAGATGCATCTGGAAAGTCTGAAGCGCCAGACCGCAACGATCGGAGGCAGTGAATTCCGCTTCGAGCGGGGCGAGACGATCCACACCGAGAATTCCCACAAGTACGAGATCGAAGATTTCCGCGCGATGGCCCAGGCCGCGGGCTGGAGCCTTCGCAAGACGTGGCGCGATCCACAGGGTCTTTTCAGCGTGCACGAACTCGTGGCTGCCGAAAGCTGATCTTGCCGGTGGGGTGGCAAAAAATGCTATAGGCAACGCCGGACAGCCGCCGCGCGCGGCATGACAGCGTTACCGAGAGCACCCGTCATGAGCACTGCAACCCGTTCCGCCAAACCGTTGAAAGGCGCAACCGGCGACTGGGAAGTCGTCATCGGCATGGAAATCCATGCACAGGTGAATTCGCGCTCCAAACTTTTCTCCGGCGCGTCCACCGAATTCGGCGGCGACGAGAACAGCCATGTGTCTCTTGTCGACGCGGCGATGCCGGGCATGCTGCCCGTCATCAACGAAGAGTGCGTACGCCAGGCCGTTATCTCCGGCCTCGGGCTCAAAGCGCAGATCAACCGTCGCTCCGTTTTCGACCGGAAGAACTATTTTTATCCGGACCTGCCTCAGGGCTACCAGATCAGCCAGTACAAGAACCCCATTGTCGGAGAGGGCGAAGTGCTTGTCGACGTCGCGCCGGGCGAACGGATCGCGATCGGCATCGAGCGGCTGCATCTCGAACAGGATGCCGGCAAATCCATCCACGATCAGTCGCCCACAATGAGCTTCGTCGATCTCAATCGCTCGGGTGTCGCGCTGATGGAAATCGTTTCAAAGCCTGAACTGCGTTCGGCGGAAGAGGCCAAGGCCTTCGTGACCAAGCTGCGCTCGATCCTGCGCTATCTCGGTACATGCGATGGCGACATGGAGAAGGGAAACCTGCGCGCCGACGTGAACGTGTCGGTGCGGCGTCCCGGCGATTCGCTGGGCACGCGGTGCGAAATCAAGAACGTCAATTCCATCCGCTTCATCGGGCAGGCGGTCGAAGTGGAGGCGCGTCGTCAGATCGGGATCATCGAAGATGGCGGCGCCATCGATCAGGAGACGCGCCTCTATGATCCCGGCCGCAACGAGACACGCTCGATGCGCTCCAAGGAAGAGGCGCACGACTATCGCTATTTCCCCGACCCCGATCTGCTGCCGCTGGAACTCGATGAGGAATTCGTCGAAGCGCTGCGGCGCGATTTGCCTGAACTGCCGGACGAGAAGCGGGAACGTTTCATCGCGCAGTTCGGTCTCTCGCCTTACGACGCCGGCGTGCTGACGGCGGAACGTGAAGCCGCCGACTACTTTGAGAGCGTTGCCAAAGGGCGCGATGCGAAGCTCGCCGCCAACTGGGTGATCAACGAACTCTTCGGTCGCCTTAACCGCGAGAACATGGAAATCGCCGCATCGCCCGTGACGGCGCGGCAACTCGGCGAAATCGTCGCGCTCATTTCGGAGGGCACGATCTCCGGCAAGATCGCAAAGGATCTCTTCGAGATCGTGTGGGGCGAAGGACGCGACGCCGATCCGCGCGCGATCGTCGAGCAACGCGGCATGAAGCAGGTTACGGACACCGGCGCTATCGAAGCCGCCGTCGATGCGATCATCGCGGCCAATCCCGACAAGAGCGCGCAGGCGAAAGAGAAGCCCGCGATGCTTGGTTGGTTTGTCGGTCAGGTGATGAAGCAGACCGGCGGCAGGGCGAATCCGCAAACCGTCAACGCGCTGTTGAAGGCGCGACTCGGCATCGAGTAAACGCCGAATCGTTGCACGGCGAATCGGCAAGTTGCGCGATTTTCGATTTTCGACAGTTCGCGGGAGGTCAATTTTTGATCTTCCGCGAAATTTTTTTTTGGATAAGTCGCAGACGATTTCGCAACATCCGACCGGCGCTCCGGACTCGACCCGCGATGCGTTGTGCCATTGCTCATGCGGGACAAAACATGCGCACCTCTCGACGATCCATTGCGACGCCGGCACAGGTAAGGGCGACATGGTTCATGCTGCGCATCGCGATGTTTGGAGACGAGCGCGCGAGGACGGTCGATCCGAATTATTGGAAACCAATCTTCTTGAATTTCAATGAGATTCAAGAAAATCGCGCAATCCCAGCACCGCAATTTGAGATTGCGCGCGAAGCTCGCATAGACGCTTCGAATTCTTCGGTCGATCACGCGTCGAGAGTTTGCGACGATCTCTTCGATATGATTTTTTGTGATCATCGAGCGGTTGTTGTGCGGAGTGTTTGCGAGCGTTTCGCGCCACTCGACCTACGACGATTCAACTCGCTGCATGCATGCGATGCACGCCGTGAATCGGTTGTTGGATGTCAAGTGGACTTGCACGATTAGTTAACACAGATACTCTAATTGCGCCTGATGTCGGTTCGAAATCGATTCGCCGACTGTCAATCAAAGAGGGGACCTCTCTATGGCAATGGCAGCTAAGAAGCGTGGCGCTGGCAAGAAGGCCGGCAAGAAGGGTGCAAAGAAGGGCGCAAAGAAGGGCGCTCGCAAGGGTGCAAAGAAGGGCGCCAAGAAGGGTGCCAAGAAAGGCGCCAAGAAGGGTGCCAAGAAAGGCGCCAAGAAGGGCGCAAAGAAAGGCGCCAAGAAGGGTGCCAAGAAGGGCCGCAAGGGCGCCAAGAAAGGCGCTCGCAAGGCTCGCAAGGCAGCCGCTGCTCCCGCCTCCTGAGGGCGCGGACCGGCATAAGGTTTTCCGGGAGGTCCGTTTTCCGTTCGACGTACGAACGGAGAAAAGACGGACTTCCCGTTCGACACGAATGCCGGATTTGAAAAGTCCCCCGGTTGCTCATGCGCCGGGGGATTTTTTTTGACCTGCAAATTTTTATAAGCGCTTTTGTTCGGCTCAGCGTTTGCGCTGCAAACATTCCATTGAGAAATCGCGCCACACCTGAGTGCCCGCTGCGCCGGATTTTTTCATCCGGTACCATTCCTCCGTGCATGACCTGATCGCAGCGCGCCGATGCGTCATCGGCCCAGGCTCGGTCATGGGGTGATAGGGCGGCTCTTCCTGCGCAGGCTTCGCGTCGGGAGGGCGCAAGGAGGCAGGCGTCGGCGACCTGGCGGCGGGAGCGGGCGTCGCGCGCGCAGCTGGCTCCGATGGTTGCGCCGGCTCGGGCCGATCGAGATGCGCGGGACGTTTTGGCGGCACAGGCACCTGTGCAATCTGAAACGCGCTTTGCGTGTTGCCTAAGGCGACAGGCTGAATCAATGCGACACTGCCGATAGCCCCGGCCCAACAGGTCAGGCGTGTGAGCAACCGCAACGTGCGATTCGAACGCACGCGACGCGCCTCCCGCATTCCCGCGTCTCTGGTCTCCGCTCCGTCCATGGCGAATAGTCGCTCGCAAATCGAGCTACGGCAAGACGACAAAGCGAAACCGGCGGCCTGCGCCGCCGGTTCCATGTCGGGTTCGTACCTGCAGACGTATCAGGCCTTGGCTTCTTCGCGGATGTAATTGCCGAGGCCCGGACGGAAGACCTTCTCGTCGAGAAATTGTTTCATGGCCACTTCGCGTCCGCCTTCCTTGTCATGGAAGCGCAGCGCATCGCTCTTGGCGGCGAGATAGTCGGCAGCCTGCGATTCCGTCATGTCGCGAACGGCGCGGATGCCTTCCTTGGTGAAGCGCACGGTGGCGGGATTTTTGGCCGACATTTTCTGCGCCAGTTTCAGCGTTTCCTCGCGCAGGCTCGCCTTGGGGACCGAGAAGTTCACAAGTCCCGTCCGTGCCGCCACCTTGCCGTCGAAGGGGTCGCCGGTCATCGAATAATACATGGCGTCGCGATGGTTCATGACCTGCGTGACGTTCCAGCTCACTACGCCGCCGGGAATGATGCCCCAGTTCACTTCCGAGAGGCCGAAGATGGCTTCGTCGGCTGCAATCGCCAAGTCGCAGGCGATAAGATGGGTGAAGGCGCCGCCGAAGCAGAAGCCGTTGACCATGGCGATCGTGGTCTTCGGAAAACGCGACAGACGCGACCAGCGCCAGCTGTGCGAGTTCTGCGCCGCCTCGAAACGCTGGCGCGGCGCGTTGTCGGTGCCGCGGAAGAAGAGCCGCAGGTCCTGTCCCGCGCAATAGGCCTCGCCCGCGCCGGTGAGGATCAGTACGCGCGTTTCGGGATCGGTTGCGAGCTGGAACAGGGCGTCGTCGCAATCGGCATGAAGCTGCGGGCTCATGGCATTGCGCTTGTCCGGCCGGTTGAGGACGAGCCAGGTGATGCCTTCGCCCTTGCCTTCACGCTCGATCTTGATCGTCTCGTAGTTGAAATTGGTGTCGACGGTAGCCATCGCTCTTTCCTCCGATTTTGCTGCCGCCGTTCTTTCGTCCATCAGGGGTGCGCGGCAGTTGCCGGCAGAATAGGCCGGAGGAGCCTCGAATGACAACCGCGGCCTTGCGGACTTTGCGCTTGGCCTTGGGCGCGCTAGCATGAGCCAACAACAATCCGGGAGGTGTTCATGCTGAGGCGCGAGGACAACGAAAAACTGACGCGGGTCGGGCCGGGAACGCCCATGGGCGAGTTGATGCGGCGCTACTGGCAGCCGGCACTGCTCTCAAACGAACTGCCGGAGATCGATGGTGCGCCTGTGCGCGTGCGGCTTCTCGCCGAAGACCTGATCGCCTTCCGGGACAGCGAAGGCAAGGTCGGCCTTGTCGACGCCTTCTGCCCGCATCGCCGCGCTCCCATGTTTTTCGGACGGAACGAGGAGTGCGGACTGCGCTGTGTCTACCACGGCTGGAAGTTCGACCGGCACGGCAACTGCACCGACATGCCTTCGGAGCCTGCCGGCACGCCGTTGCAGGCCAAGGTGAAGATCAAGGCCTATCCCTGCGTCGAGAAGGGCGGCGTCGTCTGGACGTATATGGGGCCGCCGGAACGCATGCCCGGGCCGCCCGATTACGAATGGCTCCGTGCGCCCGAGACGCATCGCTTCGTTTCGCGCACCTTCGAAGACTGTAACTGGCTTCAGGCGCTGGAAGGCGGGCTTGATACGGCCCATTCCTCCTTCGCGCACAACAACGACATTTCCAACCGCAACATGCCGCGCAACCAGGACAAGGCGCCCCGGCTGGACGTGGAGTTGACCGACTACGGCTACAACTACGTTTCCACCCGCAAGTCCGAACCGGGCACAAACTATATCCGCGTCTATCAATACGTGATGCCGTGGCAGCAGATGCGCGGCAACATCATCAAGATCGAGGGCGGCAAGTCGAACAAGCCGAAGTTCGACGGCCACCTCTGGGTGCCCATCGACGACGTCAGCACCAATGTCTACAACATGATGTATGGTTACGATGAAAGCGTGACGCTCGAGCCGGACTATGTCTGGGATCTGGAATCGCGGGCAGGTCGCGGCAAGGAGCATTTCATATCCGGCACTTACAGGCTCAAGCAGAACGCCTCGAATGATTATCTCATCGACCGTCACGTCCAGAAGACGCAGACCTTTACGGGTATAGCTGGCGTCAATACGCAGGACTTCGCGCTGCAGGAAGGCATGGGCGCGATTGTCGACCGCTCCCAGGAAAACCTGGGCACCTCGGACAAGGCGATCGTCGCCATGCGCAGGCAGTTGATGCGCGCCATTGACAATCTCGATGCACCGGGCTTTCCGCCGGGCGCGGACCCCGCCACCCATCGCAATATTCGTCCGCACGACAATTACCTGTCCGAAAAGGAAGACTGGCGCGAGGCTTTCGCCGGCGAACTTCAGGCGAAGTGGTGAGGATGACGAATTGAGCGATGAATGGATGCCTCCTGCGCGGCGCAAGCGCCTGCGCTTTCGCGAATTGCTGGCGCGGCCCGGCCTCACCGTGATGCCCGGCGGCTTCAGCCCGATGTATGCGAAGACGGCGCAGATGGCGGGCTTCGACACATTCTTTGTCGCGGGCTCGCAGATGTCGGCCTTCCTGCTCGGCGTGCCCGATACCGGCGTCATCGGGTTGCGCGACATGGCCGATCACGCGCGGCATGTCGCTTCGCGCGCCGATATTCCGATCATGCTCGACTGCGATACCGGCTTCGGCAATGCGGTCAACGTGCATTTCACCGTGCAGGAGATCATCAATTCCGGCGTTGCGGCGATGTCGCTGGAGGATCAGGAAGCGCCCAAGAAATCCGGTACCAGCGCGGGACGGCGCTGCATTCCCGCCGCCGAGATGATCGGCAAGCTGCGCGCGGCTGCCGATGCCCGTGACGCCATCGATCCGGCCTTCAGTATCGTCGCGCGCTGCGATCTCCTGGGCGCGGAAGGCTCGTCTTTCGAGGCCGCGCTGGAACGTTGCGTTGCCTACGCCAAGGATGGCAGGGCGGATGTGGTCTGGATCAATTCGGTCGAGACGCTCGATCAGCTCAGGCGCATCTGCGAGGCAACGCCAGCGCCGGTTCTGATGATCTGGGGCGGCGCGCCGCCAGGTCCGAGTTTCGAAGAGATTGAGAAGACCGGTTGCAAGGTGGCGCTCTATCCGGTCATGGCGGCGACAGCAGGCCTGCAGGCGGCCTGGCATCTTCTCAGCGATTTCCGCGTGCGTGGCGTCTACGCCATCAGCGACTGGCGCAAGCAGGTCGAGAGCTCGCCTTATGGCGCGATCAATTTTTCCGAACTCACGGGATACGCGGGCGTGCGCGCCATGGAGGCCAAATATATGCCTGCCGAGGCGCAACGCGACTATGACAATACGTGGGGACACAAGACCCATCTCGGCCGCGAGGACGGTCGCGAGAAATAGCTACAACAGAGGACGCACATGGATATCAAGCTTCGCAAGGACGTGCCGAGCCGCAAGGGGCCGGCCACCAACTTCACCGGCGCTGTGTATCAGGATCCCATCTACGACGCTGCGCCACCGGCCAGCGTTCGTTCCGTGCTCGTGCATTTCGAGCCGGGCGCGCGCACGGCATGGCACACGCATCCGCTGGGGCAGACGCTCTACATCGCCAGCGGCATCGCGCTGGTGCAATCATGGGGCGAACCTGTGCAAGAGCTGCGTCCGGGCGACGTGGTCTATTTCGGGCCGGATGAAAAGCACTGGCATGGCGCCGCGCCCGGCCATTTCATGTCGCATGTGGCGATTCAGGAATCCGTCAACGGTTCGCATGTGACATGGATGGAGCATGTGAGCGACGAGCAATACTCGGGCAAAGCGTAAGGTACGCCGGTCCGGCGAGCGGGGAGGGGAAGCAATGCAGGCCGGAAAGAGTTTGATTGCGGCGCTGGGCTTGCTGGCGCTTGGCGGCCTGTGCGCGCAGGCGCAGGATCAGTATCCCTCGAAAAATGTGCGCATCATCGTGCCGACCTCGCCGGGCGGCGTGACTGATATTCTGGCGCGCACGCTCGGCAACGCCCTGTCGCAGCAATGGGGGCGGCCGGTTGTCGTGGAGAACCGCGTCGGCGGCAATGAATTGATCGGAACGGGCGCCGTCGCGAAGGCCCCGCCCGATGGTTATACGCTGCTCGTTACGGGTTCGATGCCGATCACCGGCGCGCCAAATCTGCAAAAGCAGATGCCCTTCGACCCCATGAAGGATTTGACGCCGGTAACCCTGCTCGCGGAAATCACGCCGATGATGCACGTGCCCGCGTCGTCGCCGATCAAGAGCGTGCAGGAATTCATCGCGGCTGCGAAAGCCAATCCCGACAAGTTCAATTACGGCTCGTTCGGCAACGGCACCTATGCGCATCTCGCCATGGAGGATTTTAAACAGCGTACGGGCATCAAGATCGAGCACATCGCCTACAAGGGATCGAGCCCGGCGGTGAACGCGCTGCTAAAGGGCGAGATCTCCGTGCTGATCGTCAATCTCAGCAATGTCGCCGAGCAGATCAAGCAAGGCAATATCAGGACGATCGCGGCGGCCGGCTCCCATCGTGCGAGCATGCGCCCCGATATCCCCACGATCGCTGAATCGGGCCTCCCCGGGTTCGCCACGGGCTCGTGGTGGGGCATGTTCGGCCCCGCTAACATACCGCCAGTGGTGCTCGAGAAAATCCGCGCGGACGCGGGCAGGATTCTCGACACGCCGGAAATTCGCAAATTCTACGAGAGCAATACTTTGGAGCGCATGGATGTGCCCGTCACAGGGTACGGCAAGTTCATTCGCGACGATCTCGAAGCTGTCGGCAAACAGATGCGCAATGCGGGCATTCAACCGGAATAGGCGGTCAACCAACATGGCTTTACCCAGCGTCCTCGACAGGGATATCGTGAACCCGCGCATATATGCGGTTCAGCAGGACTATCACGCACTTTTCTCCCAACTGCGCCGCGAAGACCCTGTCCGCTGGACGAAGCCTGACGGCTACGAGCCCTTCTGGACGGTTTCGAAATACGCCGACATCGTCGAGATCGAACGGCAGAACACGCTCTTCATCAACGAGCCGCGCCTCAACATGCGCCCGCGCGAAGCGGCTGCCGTCCTCGCAGCGCGCCTCGGTCAGCAGAAGCCCATCCGCATGATCGTCGACATGGACGAGCCCGATCACCGCAAGTATCGGGCGCTGACGCAAAGCTGGTTCCTGCCGTCGAACCTCAAACAGATTGATGAGACGATCAAGGAAATCACGAAGGAATATGTCGACCGTCTCGGCGAGTTGGGCGGCGCGTGCGATTTCGTCCGCGATGTCGCGGTCTGGTTTCCGCTGCGCGTCATCATGTTGCTGCTGGGCGTGCCGCGCGAGGACGGGCTCCTGCTGCTGCGCCTGACGCAGCAGACATTCGGCGCGGAAGATCCCGACGTGGCGGAGCAGGCCGACTTCAAGGCGGCGCGGGCGCAGGCGTTCGCGGAGTTCGTCGACTACTTCAACGTTCTGCTGGCGAAGCGGCGTAGGGAACCGCGCGACGATCTTGCCTCGCTGATCGCCAATGCGCAGATCGACGGCAAGCCGATCCCGGATCGCGAGGCGCTGTCCTATTACATCGTCATCGCCACGGCGGGACACGATACGACCAGTGCGACGGCGGCAGGCGGCCTTCTCGCGCTGATCGAGAATCCGCAGGAGATGGTGAAACTGCGGGCCGACCCGGCGCTTCTGCCGCGCGCCATCGAGGAAATGATCCGCTGGGTCACGCCGGTCAAGCATTTCGGCCGCACGGCCGTGCAGGATTACGTATTGCGCGGCCGGCAGATCAAGGCGGGCCAAAGCCTGATGCTGTGCTATCCCTCAGCCAATCGCGACGAAGACGTGTTCGAAAATCCCTTCGACTTCCGCGTGGATCGCGAACCGAACAAGCAGCTGGCTTTCGGCATCGGCGTGCATCAATGCCTTGGTTTACACCTCGCGCGGCAGGAATTGCGGGCTTTTTTCGCCGAATTTCTCTCGCGGGTGGATGACGTGCGGCTTGCGGGAGAACCCGCGCATGTCGCAGGCACGTTCATTGCGGGTCTCAAGCGACTGCCGATCCAGTACCGGATGAAATGATCTATTTCGCTCCGGCCAGCAGGCGCTTGGCCATGTAGGTCATGACCTTTTCGCTGCGCTGATTGAACACATCGATTTGCGATGTGACAACGGCACGCCCGCTCTTCGATGTCGGCTTGATGCCGGTGACTTCGACTGTCGCCCAGAGGGTATCGCTGACTTTTACCGGCGCCAGAATCTTCTGTTCGAGTTCGAGCATCGCAAGGCCCGTACCCTGGATCATCGTCTGCAGGATGAAGCCTTCGATGATGGAATAGGTGAGCGCGGCCGGCACGGGGCGGCCTTGAATCGCGCCGCCCTCGAATTCGGCGTCGATGAAGATCGCTTCCAGCATGCCGGTGACGGATATAAAATTCACGAGGTCCGTCTCGGTGATGGTGCGGCGGAAGGTGCGGAATTTCTGGCCGACGCTCAACTGCTGCCAGACGAAGCCCTGACCAAGCGCGGGCAGTGAAAGATTATCGTCGTTGGCAGCCATATTCGTCTCCAAATTCAGGTATTGCGTGTCGCCGTCAGCGTTTCGATCTCTGCGTCGTTGAGCCCCGCTTCGCGCAGCACTTCGCGCGTGTGCTCGCCAAGACGCGCAGGCATGGCGATTTGCGCAGCCTCGCCATCGAAACGGATCGGCAACGACGGAAACTTTATCCGCCCCATCTTCTCGTCTTCCAGCGTGACGAAAAAGCCCGTCGCCCGCAAATGTGCGTCGTCGATGATCTCGTTGAGGCTCTTGACCGGCGTCGCCGGAATTTCGAGCCGCCTGCAGATCTCAGTCCATTCGGCGCTGGACCTTTCCGCGATCCGCGCGCCTGCGAAGGCATAGAGTTCTGCGATGTTCTTGGTGCGCGCTGCTATGGTGGCGAAGCGTTCGTCATCAGCCAATTCCGGCGCGCCGCATTCGCTGAAGAAGTTCTTCCAGTGCGCGTTGGTGTAGGGCAGCATGCAGATATAGCCGTCCGCCGTTTTGAACGGACGCCGCCATTCGACGAGCACACGGGGATAGCCTGCTTCTCCGCGCGGCGGATCGAAGTGACGCCCATAAAGGTGTTCGACGAGGCTGAAGGCGACCATCGACTCGAACATCGGTATTTCGACGAAGCCGCCCTGTCCGGTGCGCTCGCGCCTTGCGATGGCCGCGAGGATTCCGATGACGGCATAAAGTCCGCTCGTCTTGTCGGCGGCAATGGTGGGGAAATAACGGGGCTCGCCCGTTTGCATCTGCGTGAGCGCAGCAAGCCCGGACATGCCCTGGATCACGTCGTCGTAGGCAGGCAGGCCGCCGTAGGGGCCGTCTTCGGCGAAGCCATGCAGGCCCGCATAAATCAGGCGTGGATGGCGAGCCAGCAGCGCATCAGGATCTAGGCCGAGCGCGCCGAGCTTTTGCGGTCGTATCGAATGCATGAAGACATCCGATGTCGCGATAATTTTCTGCAAGGCGTCGCGCGCAGCAGGCTTCTTGAGATCGAGAACGACGCTGCGCTTGTTGCGGTTGGAGCCGAGAAAGATCGCGGCCATGCCGCTTTCCGCGGCGGGGCCGGTGTTGCGCGTGGAATCGCCTTCGGGCGATTCCACCTTGATGACATCTGCGCCGAGATCGCCGAGGATCTGGCTGGCGAACGGGCCCATGACGACCGAGGTGAGATCGACGATGCGAATGCCTTCGAGCGGACGGGCGTTTCGCTCGGCTGCGCTCACGCGCCGCGCACCTTGTCGATGACGGCGAGAGCGTCTGCCGGCTCTGCATTGCTACGCCAGCAGGAATGTCCGTCCGGCCGCACCAGCACCAGCTTGCGCTCATAGGTTTTGATGACGTCTGGCTCGTCGCAGGTGACGACTTCAATGGGCATTCCACGCTGTTTCGCGGCGGCAGTTATCGCCTCGCCCGAAGGCGCATCCTTGCCGAGGCGAACGAGCACGAAAGACTTGCCGAACCAGTCCAGCGTCGACCGTCCATCCTTGAGCCAGACATGCGGCGCGCGCGAACCTGGCCGCGATGTCTGTTCGTAGATGGCGGGATCGAGCGTTGGCGCGGCTGAGCCGTCGGGCACGCAAACAGGCGAATTCTCGTAGTAATAGCCAAGGTGCATGCCCAGCGTTTTCCATTCGCGCATCATGGCGATGGAAAAGTCTTCGCCGACCTTTTTGCGCTCGACCTCGGCTTCCGGCGTCTGGTCGAGGAAATGCTCCGTCGGCGCCGGCGAGAGCATGCGTCCGAGATTGCCGGCCGCTTCGCGGACGTTGCGTTCGGCGACGGGTCGGCGTTCTGTCGTGTAGGAATCGAGCAGTTTCGCCCCGCCCCAGCCTTGCAGTTCGGCGGTGATTTTCCAGGAGAGATCGACGGTGTCGCCGACGCCGGTATTCATGCCGAAGCCGCCGGTCGGCGACATGGCGTGAGCGGAATCCCCGGCGAGGAAGACGCGGCCCTCGCGCATGCGTTCTGCAACCAGTTCGCGCCGCGTCCACGGCATGATCGAGACGATCTCGTAGTTGAAGTCGCGGCCCACCGCCTTGCGGATCGCGGCGTGGATTTCGTCCTCTGTGAGCTGGCGCTCGCCATTGCCCGAGCGAATGATCGAAAAGCGCCACTCGTCCTTGCCGTTGATCGCAACGATGGTCGCCCAGGTTCCTTCGAGCCCGATGAAGATGAAGCGATAGCAGAGGCCGAACTTGTGCAACTCAGGCAATTGCGTCGAGCGGAAGATGACATTCGTCGTGTATGTCAGCGCGGGATTGCCAAGCATTTCGATGCCGAGTGCGGTGCGCAAGCGGCTGCTCGCGCCATCGCAGGCGACCATGTATTTCGCGGCGATGAAAAATTTCTCGCCGCCGTCGAGTTTCTCGACCTCCGCGACGACCTTGTCTGCATCCTGCGTGAAGCCGAGCACGCGATGGCGGTAGCGCAGGTCGACCGATTTGTAACGCTCGGCGAACTTGCGGAGGATCGGATCGAACATGTTCTGCGGGCAGCGCTCGCGGATCTGCGGGCTTTGCGGCGGCGGCTTGTCGTCGCCCATGGAAGGCACAGCGTAGCGGCCGATTTCCCAGCCGTTCGTCAGGTCGCCGGCGACATAGATGTTGTCCTGTTTGAGATCGCGCGGGTAGGGGCAGTTGACAACGTCCTCGACGAGGCCCCAGCGGCGGCAGAACTCCATCGTGCGGATGCCGACGAGATCTTGCCGGGGCTGGTGAATGGAGCCGTCGGACTGTTCGAGGACGGTGCAGGACATGCCGCGCCAGCCGAGGTCTCCGGCCATGGCGAGGCCCACGGGGCCCGCGCCGACGATCAATACAGGCGTTTCCAGTTCGATTTTCATTATCGTTCGCTTTTCTCTTGTCCCACCATACGGGCGTTTGTCCCGCCTAGCATTTCCGGTCTAACATCGTTTGCAACGGCGTAAAGACGTTCTCGGGAGGAGACAGCATCATGGCCTGGTTGAAAAGGTTCGCCTGTGTCGCAGGCTTGATCGTGGCGGGGATCGGGCTGGCGAAGGCTCAGGCCTATCCGGACAAGCCCATCAACATCATCGTGCCTTGGCCGCCGGGCGCGGTGGACGTCTATATCCGCGTCGTCCAGCAATTTGCCGAAAAGCAACTGGGCAAGCCGCTGATCGTCCAGAACCGGGGCGGCGCGAACGGGGCCATCGGCACCGAATTCGTGAAGACGTCGAAGCCGGACGGTTACACGCTGCTCTTCAACGTGACGAGCAGCGCGGTGATGGCTCCCCTCACGACCGATACGGCGAAATTCGATATCCAGAGGGATTTCGTGCCGATCACGGACTTCTTCGACTCGCCGCTTTTGCTCGTCGTGCGCAAGGATTTTCCTGCGAACAACCTGAAGGAACTCATCGAATACGGCCGCAAGAATCAGGGCAAACTGAATTTTGGCTCGCCCGGTTCGGGCTCGGCGCTGCATGTGAACGGCGAGGCCTTCGCCAAGGCCATTGGCGTGCAGATGACGCATATTCCCTACAAGGGTTTTGCGCCCGAGGTGCAGGCGCTGATGAGCGGCGAACTCGACATGGGCTTCATCGCCACGGGAACGATCAGGACCCAGGTTCTCTCGGGGCAGGTGAAAGCCATCGGTATGGCCTCGGGCGATCCCGGTCCAGATCTGCCGAAGGTGCCCGATATTTCAAAGGAAGTGCCGGGCTTCGTGCCGATCCCGATTTTTGCCGCGCTTTGGGCGCCGGCAGGCACGCCGAAGGATATCGTCGAGCGGCTCAACGCGGTCTTCGTCGAGGCTCTGAAACAGCCGGAATTACGCGCCAAGGTCGCCGAGGGCGGACAGGTGCCGACTGGCCGCAGCATCGCCGAAACGACAAAGGCTGTCGCCGACAATGTCGCCGTCGCGACGCGCCTCGTCAATGCAGCGCGCGCGGCCGGCGTGAAGTTCGACTGATTTTCAAATCGGGGAGGCAGGGGTGACGGAACCGCCGGTCAAGATCGAGACCATGGAGCCGAACTATCCGGCGCTGGTGTTCATGGTGCGCCACGGACACTGGATCGCCGCGCTCTGCGGGGTCTTCGTCTTTCTCATGGGC
This sequence comes from uncultured Hyphomicrobiales bacterium, assembly GCA_903847605.1. Lineage (GTDB taxonomy): Bacteria > Pseudomonadota > Alphaproteobacteria > Rhizobiales > Beijerinckiaceae > Terripilifer. Next base: position 23,239 of record CAINED010000081.1, read on the forward strand.
GTATGGGCTGTTTTCTCAGGCCTGATCGCGCCTGTCGGCATGATCGCCAACATCGCTGCGGCGCTCGTCGTCTATCTGCTCGTGCGCGTGCTCTGGGATATCTCGCGCCTCGTGGCAGATACGATGATACCCAAGTAGTTTTCTCGGGAGGGAGGACGGAAATGAAATATGCAGTTGCAGGTCTCGCTGGTCTCATCGCCGCTGCAGGCGTCATCCCGGTCGCGCCAGCCGTCGCACAAAACTATCCCGAAAGACCCATCAATATCATCGTGCCGTTCCCGCCGGGTGGCGCCGATGTCTATATCCGCATACCCCAGCCGCAGGTGGAGAAGTTCCTGGGGCAGCCCGTGGTGGTTCATAACCGCCCCGGCGCAAATGGCGCTGTCGGAACCGAAGCCGTGCGGACCGCCAAGCCCGATGGCTATACGCTGCTCTTCAACGTGACCAGCAGCGCTGTGATGAATCCGCTGACGATGGCGAACGTCACCTATGACATCCAGAAGGATTTCGCGCCGATCACCGATGTCATCTACACGGCCGTGGTGATGGTCGCGCGCAAGGACTTTCCGGCCAGTACGCTCGCCGAATTCATCGCCTATGCCAGGGCCAATCCCGGCAAAATCAATTATGCTTCGCCGGGGCCGGGCTCGACGACGCATCTGACGGCTGCCTCGCTGTCGAAGGCGCTCGGCGTTCCCATGACGCATGTGCCCTACAAGGGATTTGTGCCCGCCAATCAGGCGCTGGCGGCGGGCGAGGTCGATTTCGGATTCACGGCAAGCGCCGGCGTTCAGTCGCATGTGCAGAGCGGCGCCTTGCGCGCCATCGCCATGGCGGAAGGTCCTGCGCCACGCGGCTACCCGCAACTGCCTGACCTGCAGAAGGAAGTGAAGGGTTTTGAAAACATTCCCTCTTTCTCCGTGCTGTGGGCTCCGGCGGGCACGCCACGCCCGATCATCGAGAAGCTCAACGCCGCCTTCGTCGCCGCGATGAAATCGCCGGATGCGCAAAAGAAATATGCCGAACTCGGACTCGATCCTGCCGCCAATAGCATCGCGGATACGGAGAAAGCCGTCGCCAACATGGTCTCGGTCGCGACACGCCATGTGAACGAAGCCAAGGCTGCAGGCGTCAAATTCGAATGAGCGAAAGCGCTGATATCGTCATCGTCGGCGGCGGGCTTGCGGGATTGACGGCGGCCAATCGAGCCGCCGAACTCGGGCGATCCGTCATCGTGCTCGAAGCGGGCGAAGGCGAGGACTATTACTGCAATTCGCGGATATGCATGGGCTTCATAAATGTCGCCATGGGCGATATCGAGGCCGGGCCTGACTCCATGCGCCGCAGCGTCGATGCGGTGACGCGCGGTTTCGCCAAGCCGGAACTGCGCGATGCGCTCGCCGAAAACGCGCAGGCGGCCTTGCGCTGGCTGCGACGGCAGGGCGTGACGATCATCAAAGGCACCTGGCGACCCAGCAATCAGGCGATGCTCGCGCCGCCCTCCGCAATCGGCGCGGGCCTGACATGGCGAGGTCGCGGTGGCGACAGGATGCTGCGCGTGCTCGCCGTGCAATTGAAGGCGCGCGGCGGCGCGTTGCGGCGTGGCGTACGCGCGCGCGAACTCGTCATGCGCGACGGCGCATGCGTTGGCGTGTTCGTGGAGAGCGCGGGAGCGCGCAGTGAGATTGCCGCGCGCGAGGTGCTGATCGCCGATGGCGGCTTTCAGGGCGACATGGAACTGTTGCGCCAGTATGTGACGCCTCATCCCGAGCGCGTGCTCCTACGCAATGCCGGCACGGGGCGCGGCGACGGCTTGCGCATGGCGCTGGCGGCAGGCGCGGCGACAGCCGGCATGGGCGGCTTCTACGGCCACGTGCAATCCCGCGATGCGCTGACCAATCCGAAACTCTGGCCTTACCCGACGCTCGACATGCCGCTCAGCGGCGGCATCGTGGTCGATTCCAGGGGACAAAGATTTTGCGACGAAGGTCTTTCGGGTGTTCACGTCGCCAATGTCATGGCGAAGCGCGACGATCCGCTCGATGCGTTCGTCGTCTTCGATCACGCGATCTGGATGCAGCGGGCCATCGAGTTTCCGCTGCCGTGCAATCCTTTGCTCGTGCGCCACGGCGGCACGCTACATGCGGCGCGCGATATTTCTGCGTTGGCGGGAATGGCGGGTATCGATACTGCCGGGCTAGCTACGACGATTGCGGCGCATAATGAAGCGACAGCAGCGGGGCAGGGCGCTTCGCTGTCGCCGCCGCGTTCCTCGCATGCATGGAAGCCGATGCTCATCCGCGAGCCGCCATTTTACGCAGCGCCCGTTGTCGCCGGCGTCACCTACACGACTGGCGGTATCGCCATTGACGGTTCTGCGCGCGTGTTGCGCGAGGGTGGCTCGATCATTCGCGGTCTTTACGCTGCAGGCTCGTGCACCGGCGGGCACGAGGGTGGCCCAGTCAGCGGCTACACCGGCGGGCTGGGCAAAGCGCTAACCTTCGGTTTCATCGCGGGCAATGCGATGGCCGGCGCGAATGCCGTTGCAGCGTGAGATTTACTTTGCCTCTTCGGGCTTGATGCCGGCTTTCGCGAGCGCACCTTTCCAATAGACCGTGTGTTCGTCGATCAGCGCCTTCAATTCTTCCGGGGTCCCGCCGGTGAGATTGTAATCGGCCTTTTCCAGCGCAGCCTTTGTCGTCGGATCCTTCAGAGCGTCGTTAACGACCTTGTTGAGTTTAGCGACAATCTCTTTGGGCGTGCCTGCCGTTGTCGCGATCCCGAACCAGACGCCCTGATCGGCGATGCGCGTGTCGAGGCCCTGTTCCTTGAATGTAGGGACTTGTGAAATCGAGGCGACGCGCTTGTCGCCATAAACGCCGAGCACGCGTACCTTGCCTGCCGCGAGTTGCGGGCCCGCGGTGCTCTGGCTCATGAAGGCGAGCGAGAGATGGCCGGCGACGACATCGTTGAGCGCGAGCGCCACGCCGCGATAGGGCACGTGCAGCATCTCTATATCCGTTGCGTTGATGAAGACGAGCGCGCCGAGATAGGGCGGCGAGCCGATGCCGGACGTTCCGTATTTCAGCGCGCCGGGATTGGCTTTCGCATAGGCGACCAGTTCCTTGACGCTTTTCGCGGGCACGTCGGGATGAACGACAAGGCCCATGAACGTGCGCAGGATTGGCGCGACAGGCGCGAAATCCTTTTGCGGATCGTAGCCAGCGTTTGAGACGAGATTGACGGCGACCGGCAGGGAGACGTCGGCAAGCAATAAAGTGTGCCCGTCGGGCGTCGCCCGGGCGACCGAGCGCGCGCCGAGAGTCGTGGTACCGCCCGCGCGGTTCTCGACGATGACCTGCCTGCCGAGCGCCTGCGAGAGGTAGGGCGTCAGGATGCGCGAGGCGACATCGGGCGGTCCGCCGGCCGCATAGGGCACGACGAGCGTGATGTTCCGGCTCGGGTAGTTCGCCGCTGCGTCCTGCCCCAGCGCGGCCGTACCTCCAGAGAGCATGAGCAGTGCAAGCGACAGGGCGACGCCCGCAGGCTTGCCCGGCTTCCCAAAACCAAGTGTGGCTCGCGTAGAATGCCTCATGATCCCTCCACAGGTCACCCGCCGATAGCGAGATGTCTTCTCGATTGCCGACAGCATGCGCCGCTGTGTTTCCAGATCAAGAAAATTCTTGCGCTCTATCCAAAAGGTTCGGAATCGCAGGCGGTTGGCAGACGGCGCGAAACTCTGGCATACTTAATTTGCAACGCTAGGGAATAGCGGCCTCAATTTTGGGGCGGCCAATCCCGCGACTGCGAGCAGGTTTTTTGAAATGAGCATTTTATCGGCGATCCGTTCCGCCGCCATTGTGGTCAATCGCGATTTCGCGGTTCTCGAAGACAACGGCTTTGCGCAACGTGCCCCTCGCGAGCGCCGCACATTTACGATTTCCGAAGGCGTTCCCCCGCGGCTGACTTTCAACGTTCCGCAACATGGGGACCGGGTGCGCCGCGTGATGGACGACATGATCGTCAGCGGGCAGACGGCTTTGCCCGAATTTGTGATTCTGCCGGGTCGGCCAAGCGGATTTCGTATCGTGTTGCATATCGTGCCGCTGTGGCAACCTGCGATAGAGTTACAGCAGGCGACCGCCGAGCCGCAATTTATCTTGCTTTGGCGGCGCATGTCAGCCGTGAGACAGAGCAATTTCGCCGCCATGCATCGCGAGTTCGGCCTGTCGCCCGCGGAAATGCTCATTGTCGAAGCCTTGGGGCGTGGCAAGACGATCGAGGAATTCGCGGAAGCCAAGGGCATCTCCGCAGTGACGGCGCGCAACCAGTTGCGCACGGCGTCTGCGAAGCTCGGTCTGACCCGGCAAGCCGAGATCGCTGTGCTCTACGCCGAGTTGAGCATCCTGTGGCCGATGGTCGACACGCTCGATGGCGCCGGCCGCGTATCCTGACGCGAAAAGAGCAATTTTAGCTTTCGTATCGCAAGTTCGTTAACCGCTCCGACTTGCGCGCAATTTTTGTCAATCTCGGCGCGGGTCGCCCGCATCTCTCATTAAGATTCGCACTTTAGACAAGTTTGAAGCACGGCGAATGCCGACGATCTCTCAAAAGGGCGTATCACTTTCGTGTCCATATCCGCTACAGCCCGGCCGCCGCGCCGCTACATGATCGAGATCACCGGCTTTTTCGCCGGCCTTATATTCGTATTCAGCGCCGTGGTGGCGATGATCTCCTCGCTCGCGAGCGTCACTTATCTCATGTATCTGATCATCGTACGCGCCTCCTTTCTCGAGGCTCTGACGACTTTCGGCTACATGGCGACCGCGCTCGGCGCGATCTCGTTGCTGGCGATCACCGCGGGCAAGGTCAGCAAGGCGTGCTTTTCGAAAGCGACGGCGAGCGGCACATTGGCGCCCTCGAAAGCCTGAACTTTTTGTCGATTGCTCCGATAGTGCGGCTCAGGGCAAGGGCGTCAGGGTAATGTATTGCCCTTCCGGCAGTCCCGCCGCCATATGCGCGAGATAGGCGAGATTGTTCAGGCCGGTCGTGCGGGGCAGCTTGCCATCGGCAGCGAGGGCGCGCACGAATAACGCTTGCGCCGCCTCGGGCGACAAAGACAGCAACTGCTGGCGAATATTGTGCAGCGCTGTGTCGAAAGCCTCCGTGCCCTCCACGACGCCGCGTCCGGAAGCCTCGAATTTCAAACCATGCGCTTCAATAATTTTCGACATTGATCGCCCCGATAATCTGAATTTGCTGTAACGTCCGGCATCCGCGCGGACAACAAAGAATTTCCAAACGAACTCAAACTCTTACTTGTTGCTTCAAATCGAAGCCCAATTTGCGGCTGCGACATGCGCGGCGCGTGTAACTTCGTGTAACCTAGCGGCCTTCCCAAATCGTTGCCGCGGCTAAGGTTTTCTTAGGGGATAGTTTGTCATTATGACTGACGAAATGAATTGCGTCGCCGATTGCATCGTGCATGGCAGATCGTTCGCTTGAGGAATTGAACAAGGTTTACCAGATGAATTTCAGAACGACTGTCTATTCTCTGATCGCAATCGAGATCGTTTCGCTGTTCGTATTGTCGTTCCGGACCTATCCGGCCGTCTGGGAGACGATGTACCGGCCTGCAGATCCGAAGGCGCAGTACCGGCAGGCCCTCGAAAAAAGCGTTCTCCAGATCCAGCGCACCGCTCCCCAACCGTTCACCGAGTATATGACTTTGACCGGTGCGCGGCTCGAAGGCGACAGGATCGTTTTTTCCGTCCAATTGTCCGCCACGCTCGGCGGCGTCAACGAACATTATATGTATCATTTTCTAACGCAGGCGGTTTGCAACGATCATGTCCGCGAACTCATGCAGAACGGTTTCATTTTTCAGTACGACTTCCGGCAGGCGCTTCCTGCAAGCCAGGCCGCCGGACGGGTGATCCTCGATCGCTGCGGCTGACTCCCGGCCGCGTCAATTCGAAAGATACATTCTGGACGAATTCGACGCCCTTTCGAAGGCGGGTGTCGCCAGTTGCGTTTGCTGCACGCTGGAATAGCCGTTGCCGGATTGACAGCCCGTGTTGGATTCGAGGCCGGATATGTGCGGGTGTGGCGTGGCGAACGACGCGCCTCTGCAAATTCTGAAGTGACAGTGACGGTAGATTCGAATTGAAAGTTTCCCCATCGCGCTCCGGACGAAGGCCGACCGCGCGATTGAAGGCGACCCCTGGGGCCGAGCTCTTAAATCGATCGAAAATGGCGGAGACGGAGTCCGCCAAACTTTTGTTTTCAAGTGTCCGCGAGCGTTACAATAAAGCTATATTTTACGGGTATTCCCTGCGCACGCTGTCTTTCACTGTCCGTAAAAATCCGCTACAATCCATGCAAATATTGGGGACCGAACTGGGGACCAGATTGCATGGCACGGCAGGCGCTCACTTCCCGCAAAGTCGAAACCGCGAAGCCCGGCAAGTATTCGGACGGGAAGGGGCTCACGCTGATCGTTGCGCCTACCGGCTCGCGCAAATGGGTGCTGCGCTTTCAATGGCAGGGGAAGCCGCGTGAGATGGGGCTGGGAGCGGCAGAGGCGAATAACTGTTGATTTCCACTGAGAACTGACCCGGGATTTCCACCGAGAAGTGACCCGGCTTGATGATGAGATTAGGTCAGGTCGTCGTCAAGTTTCGGTGCTTC
>CAINED010000082.1 GCA_903847605.1 uncultured Hyphomicrobiales bacterium
CAATGGGTCAACCGGCCCGATCATACATTCCGCGGCTTTTCCGGCACGCTGGCGTCGGGATCGTTCAAGCCCGGCGATGAAATCACGGCGCTGCCGAGCGGCCGCACGAGCCGCATCGCGCGCATCGTCACCGCAGACGGCGATCTCGAGGAAGCGGTCGCCGGGCATGCCGCAACCATTGCGCTGACGAGCGAGATCGACATATCCCGCGGCGATGTCATCGTGGCGTCGAGCCAGTCCACGGCAAAGCCGCAGGCCAGCATCCCGGCACGGCTGATCTGGACATCCGCTGTGCCTGCGCTCGCGGGATCGCGCTTCATCATCAAGCTGGCGACAGCCTCCGTGCAGGCCAAGATCGAAGCCCTGCATCACCTCGTCAACATCGAGGACTACAAGCCGCAGGCGGCCGAACGCATTGCCATGAATGCGGTGGCGCTGGTCACTCTCACGCTCGACAAGCCCATCGTCGTGACCGACTATGCTGTCAACAAGACGCTCGGCGGTTTCATTCTCATCGACCGTTTCAGCAACGAGACCGTCGCCATCGGCATGATCGACCGGACAGCCGACATCGACGCGCTCAAGGCAGCGCCCGTCGCTGTCGCCTCCGAAAGCGCATCCCTCGCCGATCGCCTGCGCCGGCGCTTTGAAAAGATCGCCGGCGTTGCCGGCTCGCGCACGCGCCGTCGCTTCGAAGCCGAAGTCGCCTGGCGCGTTGCATCGACGCTGTGCCTCTTCGCCATCGCCTGCGCCGTGACGGGGAGTATCGTTGCGGGCGGCGCCATTGCGCTGGCCGATCTCATCCTTCGCCCGATCCTGTTCTCGCTGCATCGCCGCTACTGGAGCCAGCGCCTGCGCGCTCCGGACAATAACGATTCCGGCGGCGGCATCTGAAAGCGGCGCGATCACCGATTGGATAGATCGATCCAGCCGACGCGAGATCGCGCCTCTTTATTCAAGCGGAGCATGTCCTCGCCGAAAAAGTCATGTAACTTTTTCGGGACATGCTCTACCGGTTGCATGCCATCGCCTGCCGTCGCAAAATGACGCGAACGACAAATCAGGCGGGGCGGCAATGGCGGACGATGCAGTAAGGACGGCGGGGCCGAAAATCTGGCTTGACATGGATCAGGCGGCGCTCGACGCCGCCTACGATCAGTCGGTCTGGGCGCCCAATCAGAAAGCGATTCACACACGTCGCGATGTCGCCTCCGAGGAAGCCTATGCGCGCCTGAAACCCACGCGCTTTGCCTATGGCCCATCGCCCATCGAAGGTTTCGACTTCTATCGCGGTCCGCAGGGCGCGGGCATTGCGATATTCGTACATGGCGGCGCATGGCGCAGCGGCGTCGCGCGCAATTTTGCCCATCTCGCCGACACGTTCACAAGCTTTGGATTGAACTGCGCGATTCTCGATTTCACGAATATCGATGACGCCGGCGGCAATCTCATCGCGATGGCGACGCAGGTGCGCAGCGCCGTCGCCTGGATCTATCGCAATGCTGCGACGCTGGGCGTCGATGCGAACCGCGTCTTCATCGCAGGACATTCATCCGGCGGGCATCTCGGCGGCTGCATCCTCGTCACCGACTGGGCGAGCGATTTCGGCCTGCCGGCAAATCTTCTGAAGGGCGCCGCTCTTCTTTCCGGGATGTACGATCTCACGCCCGTCGCGCTGTCCAAGCGCTCCGAATATGTGAAGTTCACGCCCGAAACCATCGAACGCCTGAGCTCCATCCGGCATATCAGGCATGTGCATTGCCCTGTCGTGCTCGGCTACGGCACGCTGGAATCGCCGGAATTCCAGCGTCAGACTCCCGCCTTTGCCAAGGCGCTCACCGAGGCCGGAAAACCGCATGAATTGATCGTCGCGCAGGGCACGAACCATTTCGAAATGCTCGAGGCGCTGCATAATCCCTTCGGTATGTTCGGCCGCGCCGCACGCAAACTGATGACGTCCTGAAGTCCAGGA
>CAINED010000083.1 GCA_903847605.1 uncultured Hyphomicrobiales bacterium
CCGGTGCTGCGGGACGACGAACTGCCCGTCTATTCCATCGTCGTTGCGCTTTATCGCGAAGCCAATGTCGCCGCCGATCTCGTGGCCGCGCTAAACCGGATCGACTATCCTGCCGGCAAGCTCGACATTCAGCTTGTCGTCGAAGCGGAAGACCGGGCGACTTTTGCCGCGCTGGAGAGCCTGAATCTGCCCGCGCGCTATCGCATCACTGTCGCGCCGGACGGGCAGCCCCGCACCAAGCCCCGCGCGCTGAACATTGCTCTGGCGGGCGCCCGTGGCAGCCTCATCTGCATCTTCGACGCGGAGGATATCCCCGAGCCCGGCCAGTTGCGCGAGGCGGCTTCGCGCTTTGCCGCCGCGCCTGCCAATACCGCCTGCCTGCAGGGTCGGCTTGCCATCGACAACACGGGCGATGGCTGGCTCGTGCGCTGCTTCGCCATCGAATATGCGGCGCTTTTCGACGTCATCAATCCCGGCCTCTGCGCGCTGCGCCTGCCTGTGCCGCTCGGCGGAACGTCAAACCATTTCCGCACGCAGGCGCTACGCGACATCGGCGGCTGGGACGCCTGGAACGTCACCGAGGATATCGACCTCGGATTGCGCCTCGCGCGCATGGGCTACGATACTGACGCGATCAGCGGATCAACCGCCGAGGAAGCGCCTGCCGAACTCAACGCCTGGATGCGGCAGCGCCGGCGCTGGTTCAAGGGATGGATTCAGACGCTGCTGGTGCATTTTGCCGATCCGCTCGGCGCTATCCGCGGCATGGGCTTTCTGCGCGCGCTCGCTGCTTCGCTCTATGTCGGCGGGACACTGGCGGGCGCATTGCTCGGCCCTCTCTTCGCTTTGCTGGCGCTGCATGAAGCGATCTTCGGGCGGCTGCTGACGCCCGAAACCGCATTTGAAATCGCCGCCAGCACTTGCTGGTGTTTCGTGGCGCTCGCCGGGATCGTCTGCGCCTTCTGGCCGCCGGTCCTCGGCATCCGGCGGCGCGGTTTGCGTGACATTGCAGTCAGCCTTCCGCTGATGATCCCCTACTGGATGCTGAGCACGGTGGCCGCCTGGTGGGCGGTGCTGGATTTCATCCGCAACCCCTTTCACTGGCTGAAAACGGATCATGGCCTGGCGAAAAAGCGCGCGCGCGGCGGCTCCTGATGCGTCTGACTTTTCGCCGCAACGCAGCACAAAATTTGCGGCTGACTTCAACTGGCCCTAAAAGGGCGAAAGAGCGCTCTCCGAAGCGCCAACCCCAAGGGAAATCGATATGTCGTCCGCCGCCGCGCCGGCCATTCAAGCCATGACCTCCGCCGAACTCGCCGCCATCGCGGCGCAATCGCCCGTCTGGGCGTTCGAGGAGGCGCGAAAGCTGGTCGAGCGGGTGAAACGCACGGGGCAAGCGCAGGTGCTTTTCGAAACCGGTTACGGCCCCTCGGGCCTGCCGCATATCGGCACGTTCGGCGAAGTCGCGCGCACGACCATGGTGCGCCACGCTTTCGAGACGCTGACCGAAGGCAGGATCAAGACGCGCCTGCTCGCTTTCTCCGACGACATGGACGGTTTGCGCAAGGTGCCCGACAACGTGCCCAATCAGGAGATGCTGACGCAGCATCTGGGCAAGCCGCTGACCAAGGTGCCCGATCCCTTCAACAAGTTCGAGAGCTTCGCGCATCACAACAACGCGATGCTGCGCGACTTCCTCGATCGCTTCGGCTTCGAATACGAATTCGCGTCGTCAACGGATTATTACACGTCCGGCCGCTTCGACGAGGCGCTGCTGCACATGCTGCGCAACTTCGACAAGGTGCAGGCGATCATGCTGCCCTCGCTGCGCGAGGAACGCGCGTCCACCTATTCGCCCTTCCTGCCCGTGCATCCCAAGACCGGCATCGTCATGCAGGTGCCCGTGGAGAAGATCGATGCGGATGCCGGCACGATTGCATGGCGCGATCCCGACACAGGCGAGGCCTTCGAGACGCTTGTCACCGGCGGCCATTGCAAGCTGCAATGGAAGCCCGACTGGGCGATGCGCTGGTATGCGCTGGATGTCGATTATGAAATGGCCGGCAAGGATCTCATCGATTCCGTAAAACTCTCCGGCTCCATCGTGCGCGCGCTCGGCAAGAATGCGCCCGAAGGCTTCAACTACGAACTCTTCCTCGACGAAAAGGGCGCGAAGATTTCGAAGTCCAGGGGCAATGGCCTCACCATCGAGGAATGGCTGACCTATGCCGCGCCCGAGACGCTGGCCCTGTTCATGTTCCAGAAGCCGCGCGAGGCCAAGCGCCTGCATTTCGACGTGATCCCGCGCGCGGTCGACGAATATCTGCAATTCCTCGCTGGCTATGGAAAGCAGGACTGGAAGGGCCGGCTCGGCAATCCCGTCTGGCATATTCACGCGGGCAAGCCGCCTGCGCCCGAAGTGCTGCACCACGGCGCCGATGCCCCCGCGGCGACGGTCAATTTCGCCATGCTGCTCAATCTCGTCGCTGTCGCGAACAGCGAGGATCCCGCTGTCGTCTGGGGCTTTCTGCGCCGCTATGCGCCGGGCGTTTCGCAGCAAACGCATCCGCGTCTCGATGCGCTCGTGCGCTATGCCATCGCTTACTTCCGCGATTTCGTGCGTCCCGCGAAAGTCTATCGTCTCGCCGACGATGTCGAACGCGATGTTCTCGCGCGCCTCGACGCGGCGGTGGCCGCAATGCCCGCTGACGCCAGCGCGGAAGACATCCAGTTCGAGATCTACAATGTGGCGCGCCCGACGCCGCGCTATCAGGATTTCAAGGCCAAGGGCGCGACGCCCGAACGTCCCGGCGTATCGAACGACTTCTTCAACATGCTCTATCAGGTGCTGCTCGGCGAGAACCGTGGCCCGCGCTTCGGCTCGTTTGCGGCGCTGTATGGCCTCGCCGAGACGCGCGCGCTGATCGCGAAAGCGCTATCGGGCGAGTTGAAGAGCGAACACGAAGCGTTTCTGGAATCGCGCAAGAAGGCGGCGTGACTACGGGCGCCGAAAGGCGCTGTCGTCCTGTCGGATGACGCATTCCCAGCCACATCCCCGAATGCCGAAGGCGATCCGGGGTCGCTCTGGGTCCCGGGTTCGATTGCTTCGCAATCGCCCCGGGAATGTGGATTGGTTGTGACTATATCCGCTTCTGGAATTGCCCCAATTCCCTGATCGCGCGGTTCCAGGTGCGGCAAAGATCGCCCGGTTCACATCTCCGGTCCCCTCATGCTATCCATCCTGGAACAAAATCACGAGGAAGCCCCATGGCCAAGGACGCGCGCGTCAACGAGGATCTTGCCAGCAAATTTGCCAGCGAGAAGGATACGCCCTATCTCGCCTGGGTGCGCTCGCAGGGGCTCGACATCATCCCTGCCAACTACGTGCCCGACCTGCGGACGGTGGACCTGAAGCCGTGGGCGGCGCGCAACGCGAAGGGCGTGATGATCAATCACGACGCCTCGCGCGTCTCCAACGACTGCTATGTTCTCGAGATCGCGCCGGGCGGTAAGACGGCGCCGCATCGTCAGCTCTTTGAGGAAATGGTGCTGATCCTCTCGGGCCGCGGCTCGACGACGATCTGGAACGACGCCGGCAAGCGCATGACCTTCGAATGGAAGGCAGGCGCGATTTTCGCCATCCCGCTCAATTGCCACCACCAGCACTTCAACGGCTCCGGACAGGAGCCCGCGCGCTATGTGGGCGTCACCTTCTGCCCGTGGGTGCTGAACCTCTATGGCGATCCGGATTTCGTCTTCGGTCTCAAGCGCGACTTCCCCAACCGCTTCAACGGCGAGCCGGACTATTTCTCGGCCAAGGGCGAGCAGGTGGGCTTCCTGCTCAAGACGAATTTCGTGCCTGATGCCGTGAACCTGCCGCTCATCTCCGCGAAGGAGCGTGGCGCGGGCGGCGGGCATATCCGCTTCAACATGGCGAAAGGCTCAATGGCGAGCCACATCTCGCAATTCCCGGTCGGTACCTACAAGAAGGCGCATGCACATGGGCCGGGGGCGCATGTCATCATTCTCAGCGGCGAAGGCTATTCGCTGATGTGGCAGGAAGGCGAGGAGCCGCAGCGTTTCGACTGGAAGCCCGGCTCGCTCATCGTGCCGCCGAACGCGACCTATCACCAGCATTTCAACGGCGGCGCGACACCGGCGCGCTATCTCGCCTTCAAGCATAATTCGCCACGCAACGCGCAGGGCGTGCCGACCTCATGGATCAGCAAGCGCATCGGCGGCACGCAGATCGACTATGCCGACGAGACGAAGAAAGTGCGCGACATGTTTGCGGAGGCGCTGTCGCGCCACAACGTGAAGCCGAACATGGACGAGGTCTACGAGAAGGAAAAGGAAACGCTGCCGCCCTTGCCGGCGTGACAGCGCTAACCCAGTTCGATTGATCGGGTTTCGCGTGTTCGCGATCCGCTATCGCCTGAAAGACGTGGAGAGCATCCAGCCTTGGGGCGGCGCCGAGAAAACGCTCGGCTGGTATGGCATGAGTTATGGCTGCCATTGCATCGAAACTGATGCCGGCCGACTCCTCGAATATTTCAATTCGAAGACATCGAGAGCGCAATGGTGCGACTATCAGGTCGCCCGGCTGTTCGAAGACATGCTCACCATCTGGCCTCATGCCAGCGAACCCGTGCAAGAAAATGTCGTCGAATTCTTCAAATGCCGGAGCCCGCAGGATTTGGATAATGCCGTCGAGGCATGGATCACGCAGGCATTCGACGCCACAGATGACAACGATGAAGATCGTCTCGACCGAATCGATCAGGTGAGGTCATGGTGGCGCCAGAGATACATCCAGTTTGCACATCTCGCCGGCACGCCGGAACTGGGGATGTGGCGTATCGGGGACACGATGCACCTGCGCTGGAACGGCGATGAAAGCTGGCTGCCCGAAAGGGCGAGCTTGAGCATCCCCTTCGAAACCGTACACGCCGGCATCGACGATTTCGTGCATGGGTTTCTGCAGGAAATGCGGGCGCGCGTCTCGCATCTGGCGCAAGGCGGAAGCGCGCGGATCGACTGCGTGATCGATGTCGAAAGATGCCTGGCGGAACAGGCGGAACGGGAAGCGGATGCGATCCGCGCGTTGTCAACTCAAGCGGAAATCGACTGGCACGCCTTGCGCCGCTTGCTGCGGGATTGCGCCTAGAGCGTCTCGCTGCTCACCTGTTCTTCATGTTCATCAGCCGCAGCAGCAGCCAGATCGGCACGACGATCATGGCACCGGCGACGATATAGCTCGCGACTTCGCGGATGGCGTCGAAGCCCATGTACCAGAGGCGCTGGAACAGGCGCTCGAAGGCGCGGAAGATTTCGTAGGGCCGGATATCCAGCCAGATCAGCAGCGCGCCGACGACGAGCGACATCAGCAACAGGCGGGTGAAAACTGCTATCGGCGATCCGCCGAGAAAGCGGCTCAGCGCAGAAGCCTCCGCTGCAGGCGCGCCCGGAGCGGCTTGCTTGCTATCTTTCCAGCTCACGCCCTGCCAACTGGCAGGATCCTGAGGGCGCGGCGGCTCAACTCTGTCGGACATGTTCTGCAAGACCTCGAACGGGCGGCGGGAGCCGTGACGATTATATGGGGAGCGCTCTGCTGTAACGCCAAGCAGCGATCAGAGCCGATCGCCCTTCGGGCCATCTTCCCGCATGATGCGCATCATGCGGCGCATGAAGGTTTCGGCAAGGCCGAGCGCCTTGTTCATTTCCTCGTCGTTCGGCAGCGCGTCATGAAGCCGCGCGGCAGGGCCGCGCTGGGTGACTTCGGCGAGGCGTTCGCGCAGGCCCGCGTTCTCCTTAGCCAGCCGGCCGATTTCCGCTTCCAGCGCGCCGCGCTCGTCGGCGCTCGTTGTGCAGGCGACGTTTCCCTCACGCA
>CAINED010000084.1 GCA_903847605.1 uncultured Hyphomicrobiales bacterium
ATCGCGATGGAATCGTAGCCTTCCTTGAACTCCTTGCGGAAGAGCGCGCCGAGTTCCGGGTCGCGATCGATCACGCGATCGATGTGCTGCTTCACATTTGCAAAGTTGCACGTTTGCGCTTGCGAAGCGCCGACGGCGAGACCGAGGCTGGCAAGCAGAGCGAGCAGGAGAGAAGCCGGACGAGTCATCTTTGTTCATCATGGAGTGCGCAAGAGGCCCGCCCCTGGGGACGAGCCTCCGGCTTTTCATCAACAGATACTCAGCGCAGCCCGAACGTCCAGAGCGAAGCGCCTGCCGGCACATTCGCCAGATTGGGATCGCCCGCGCGCAGCGCGTAAACGCCGCCGATCCCGCTCATGACGGTGACATATTGCTTACCGTCCTTCTCCCAGGTGATGGGCTGGCCGAGAATTCCCGACGGCGTCCGGAAGCTCCAGAGCAGCTTGCCGCTATCGGCGTCGAGCGCCTGGAATTCACCGGTCATCACGCCGGTGAACACGACATTGCCGGCGGTGACGAGAGTCGAGGACCAGTTCGGGCTCTGATACGGCTTCGACCACCGCTCCTTGCCCGTCATGGGATCGACGGCTTTCAAGAAGCCGCGCACGTTGGGATCCTCGGTCACCGTCGTGCGCTTCACCGAACCGGGACCCGAGGGCTGGCCGGGCTTGAGAAGCTTCGCCTCGGGCGCCTCATACGTCATCCCGATATGAATCGTGTTGATGTAGAGGAGGTTCTTGCCGGGATGATAGGCCATGTGCTGCCAGTTGGTGACGCCGGTCACCGACGGCCACACCGTCACGTTCTTGCCTTCCAGCGCGCCCCTGAAAACATCGTTCACCTTGGGGCGGCCTGTTGCAAGGTCCACGCCATCGGCCCAGTTGACGCGGCCGTAGGTATTGGCGGCGAGCAGCTTGCCGTCCTTGGCGTCGAGCACATAGAGGAAGCCGTTGCGATTGGCCTGCATGACAACCTTGCGCGGCTTGCCCTGCACGAGGATGGTCGCGATGACGGGCGTCTGCACAGCGTCGTAATCGAACGGATCTTCCGGCGTCGTCTGATAGTACCAGACCGGCTCGCCTGTCTTCGGACGGAACGCGATGATCGAATTCGTATGCAGGTTATCGCCCTTGCGGCCGCGCGGATTCCACGGCGACGGATTGCCGATGCCCCAATAGACGAGATCGTTTTCGGGATCGTAGCTGCCGGTCACCCAGCTCGAACCGCCACCCACCGTTGCGGATTCGCCGGCCCAGGTTTCGCTGCCCTTCTCGCCCTTGGCCGGAATCGTATGTTTCCGCCACAGATGTTTTCCGGTCTTTGGATCGAAGCCTTCGATGAAACCGCGAATGCCGTATTCCGCGCCGGCCACGCCCATGATGAGAACGCCGTTGGCGATCAGCGGCGCTGCCGTATAGGAAAAGCCGTTGGCCGCCGTCGCGCCGTCGGGCGAGGTTACTTTCCAGACTTCCTTGCCGGTCTTCGCGTCGAGCGCAACGATCGTCATGTCGAGCAGCGCGCGAATGATGAGCCCTTCGTAGATCGCCGCGCCGCGATTGACGATACCGCAACATACGACACGCAGAACTTCCGGCGGATAATCGTGATTGACGCGCCAGATCTGACGGCCGGTGATGGCGTCGATCGCGATCGTCGCATTGTGGATCGTCGTGTAGATCACGCCGTCCTTGACGACGGGAAAAGCTTCCGCGCCGCGGTTGTCCGTCAGCGCCAGACCCCATTTCGCCGTGAGGTTGGCGGCATTGCCCTTGTTGATCCGGTTCAGCGGGCTGTAGCGTTGGGCGTTGTAGCCCATGCCATAGACGAGAACGTCGCCGGGCGTGGTGTGATCCTTCAAGAGATCGGCGTCGCTCTGCGCGAATGCAACACCCGAACCAAATGTCATGACAGCAGCCGCAAGCAGCTGCGCCGGCCTACCCTTAATCATCGGTATTCCTCCTGATCGCGCGCCCGGCCGCCGCTTCCTTCGCACGGCTTATTTTTATGGCGTCCGTCCCTCTGCCGCAGCCCGAGCGCCGGCGCATTACGGCTCAGCTCAACTCGGCTGTAAAGACAAAAATTTCGCGGTGGAAATTTGCATTGAATATTGCACGCGATTGTTGCGCTGCAATATCAACGCGACGTCGGCGGCTTCTTCACAGTCAAATCGAGAAATGCAGCTTCGATGTTCGGCTTTCCGCTGCGCGCCAGAAAAGTATCGGGCGTGCTGTCATTCAACAGATGACCATTGTGCAGCACAACAATCCGGCTCGCGCCGCCGACCTCTTCGCAGAGATGCGTTGCCCAGAGCACTGCGATCTTGCGCTCGTTGCAGAGTGCATGCACGAGCCGCAATATATCCGCGCGGCTGGCGGGATCGAGACCGACTGTGGGCTCGTCCATCAGCAGAATGCGCACGTCATGCATCAGCGCGCGG
This sequence comes from uncultured Hyphomicrobiales bacterium, assembly GCA_903847605.1. Classification (GTDB taxonomy): domain Bacteria; phylum Pseudomonadota; class Alphaproteobacteria; order Rhizobiales; family Beijerinckiaceae; genus Terripilifer. Next base: position 2,438 of record CAINED010000084.1, read on the forward strand.
GCGAGTTCGACCTTGCGGCGATTGCCTCCGGAAAGAGTTGCTGCCTTCACGTGTTCGCTGCCGGACAGACCGACATTCGCCAGTTCGCGCGCGATCCGTTTGCCGGCCTCTGCGCGCGAAAGCCCATGCAATCCCGCATGAAAATGAAGATTGCCCGCGACGGTCAATTCGAGATCGAGCGTCGGCTGCTGAAACACGATCCCGAGTCCCGCGAGCGCCGGCACGGGATCGCGCGCCATGTCGTGGCTATCGACAACGATGCGGCCGCTGTCCGCCACGAACAATCCCGACAACATTTGAAACAAGGTCGACTTGCCCGCACCATTGGGGCCGAGCAGCGCAACGAATTCTCCACGCGCGACATCGAAGGAAATAGTGTCCAGGGCCTTGACGGGCCCGTAGCTCTTGCTCACGTCAGATATGCGAAGAGCCAAATCCGCGGCGCCGACGTCCACATCGCCTCCCTCGAACGCCTATTGCTAGGCCTGCCTCTCTGCCTATAATCGCGCCCAAGTTTCGAAGCAACACGGAGCGTGGAGGGAGCATTGGCGCCGGTCAGATATTTTTGCGCGCTTTTTTTTGCTGTCACGATGTCGCTGTCGTCGGCTGGAGATCTGTTGGCCAAGGGAACCGGCCTGATCTTCGTCAGCAATGAAAAATCGGACACGATCACTGTCATCGACCCTGCCACCGACAAGATCGTGCAGACCATCGCAACCGCGAAGCGCCCGCGCGACATGCATTTTTCCGCCGACAAGACACAGCTCTTCGTCGCCTGCGGCAATTCGAACGTCATTCAGGTGATCGACGTCGCAAGCCTGAAAGTGATCCGCACCATCGAGACAGGCGACAGCCCCGAAACTTTCGCAATCGACCACGCGAACCAGCGCATCTATGTCACGAACGAGGAAGACAACAACGTCGCGGCCATCGACCTTGCCTCCGGCAAGACCTCGTTCACGGTCAAGACGGGCAACGAGCCCGAAGGCGTGATCGTCGCGCCCGATGGGAAATCGATTTTCGTCACCTCGGAGGCAGCGAATGTCGTTCATCGCATCGATATCGAGTCACGAAAGATCGTCGCGGATATCGTAACGGGCACACGCCCGCGCCGGTTCGCGATTTCCGCCGATGGCAAGGAGCTGTGGGTCACGACAGAGCTTTCCGGCGAAGTTCACATCATCGACATTGCAACATCGCAAGCGCGGGAAAAGATCGAGTTTTTGCCGCCGGGCATGCGCAAGACCGACGTGACGCCGGTTGGCCTCACATTCTCGCCTGATGGCAAGACCGTGTGGGTCGGCCTCGGCCGCGCCAATCACGTCGCGGTCATCGATGCGCCGTCGCGCAAGGTGACGCATTATGTTCTGACGGGCCAGCGCGCCTGGGGCGTACGCACAAGCGCCGACGGAAAACGCGTGTATGTCGCCAACGGTCTGGGCGACGACGTCACGGTCATCGACGCCGTCGCACGCAAGGCGTTGAAGTCGATCCCCGTCGGGAAAGTGCCCTGGGGCGTCGTCATCGATGACTGATTGGAAAGGACGCTGTCGCAAACGATCCGTTCTCTTGTGGCTTGCTTGCACCCTCGTGTCCTCGAACGCGATGGCGCAGCAAACCCCGGCCGAGAAACCTGCGGCAATTGTCATTGGCTTCCTCGAACTGGAAAACGATCCGCGGCACAGCTCCCTTACCGCCTACGGGCGGCTGGTGATCCGCGAACGCGCGTCGCCGTTCGATGGCGTGCGCGCGGGTATCGAAGAAGCGGCGACTGCGGGCCGGATCGCCAATGCCGAATTCGAGGCCATCAGAATACCTTTGAAGGATGCGCGCGATGCGCCCGATGCCTTGCGCCGCGCCATGTCCGAGCGGCAGGTGCGCTATTTCATCGCCGATCTTCCCTCGGCCGCCTATGCGCCCTTGTTGAGCGAGGCGCGAAGCAAAAATGTCCTTCTGTTCAACATTTCGGAAATCGACGACGATTTGCGCGGCAAGTCCTGCGCGCGCGAACTGGTTCATGTCATCCCGAGCCGCGCCATGCTGGCGGATGCGCTCGTGCAATTTCTGGTCGCGCGCAACTGGAAGAATGTTCTTGTGCTGGAAGGGCCCGATCCCGAAGATCACATATTGACCCAGGCCTTTGCGCGCAGCATGAAGAAATTCGGCGCGCGCATCGTGGCGCAGAAAACTTTCGTTTCCGGCAACGATCCACGCCAGCGGGACAGCAACAATCCGGCGTTGCTGACCGCAAGTTCGTCGGACTACGACGCCATCTTCGTCGCCGACGCGCGTCTCGATCTTGCGCGAGACATCAACTATCGCACGTCCCGGCCGCGCCCCCTTGTCGGCGCCATCGGTCTTGAAGCCGGCGCCTGGAACTGGACGTGGGAACGCAATGGCGGACCTCAGGTCAATTCGGCCTTCCGCAGGATTTCGCGCGGCCGAAAGATGCAGGACACCGACTGGGCCGGCTGGATGGCCGTGAAGATGATTGCTGAAGCCACGCTGCGAAAGGGCGCGGCGGACTTTGCGCAACAACGGGACTTCATCGTCAACGAGGGACGGTTCGATGGCGCCAAGGGCGCGGCGCTAAGTGTAAGGCCGTGGGACAGACAATTGCGGCAACAGATTTTTATGGCGACGAGCGATGCAGTGGCGGGCGTCGCGCCCATGCCGGGCTTTCTGCATCAGACGGAGACGCTCGATACTCTGGGCTTCGACAGCCGCGAAAGCGTGTGCAAACTCGAAAGGGCCGGCTGATGCTCGTGCATGCCTTTCGCGCCTTTCGCGCGATCACGACGAGAGAGGTCGTCAAATTCGCGCAGCAGCGCGGGCGTCTGTTGTCGGGCGTCGTGCGGCCGCTATTGTGGCTGATCGTCTTCGGCGCCGGGTTTCACAATGTCTTCGGCGTTTCCATCATCCCGCCCTATACGACCTACATCACCTATCAGGTCTATATGGTCCCCGGACTCATCGGCATCGTCCTGCTCTTCAACGGCATGCTGTCTTCTCTCGCCATGGTTTACGACCGCGAGATGGGAATCATGCGCCTGCTGCTGACGTCGCCCCTGCCGCGCTGGGTTCTGCTGCTGTGCAAGCTGCTCGCAGGCGCGGTTCTGTCGGTCTTGCAGGCCTATACGTTTCTGGCTGCCTGCATCCTGTTCGGCGTGACCTTCGAATGGTGGAGCTGGCTGTCCGTGCTGCCGGCGATCTTTGCGGGCGCCCTGCTGATGGGATCGACGGGTCTCTTGCTGTCGGTCTATGTCAAGCAGATGGAGAATTTCGCCGGCGCCATGAACTTCGTGATATTTCCCATGTTCTTCATCTCATCGGCTCTCTTTCCGCTCTGGAAACTCAGGGAAAGCGGTGCCGAATATGTCTGGCTCGCCGCCGTGATCAATCCGTTCACCTATGCGGTCGAACTGATCCGGCACGCGCTTTACGGCATGTTCGAGCCGCTTTCGGCCTTCGTCGTCGCGTGTACCGCGATCTTCTTCTTCTTTCTGGCGGTGCTGGGTTATGATCCTCAACGAGGGTTGATCCGGCGCGCGCGCCAAACGGCATGATGGAACGACCGGGGCTCGACGGATGAAACGGATGCGCTGGCTATTCCTTCTTGCTCTCGCCTGGATGGCGTCAGCGCCCTCGCATGCCGCCGATCGCATCCGGATCGCCGCCCAGAAAACCGGAACGCTGGCGTGGGAACTCGATGTCGTTCGTACGCACGGACTCGACAGGAAGGCCGGACTGCAACTTGAAACTGTCTTTCTGGCCAGCCCAGAAGCGCAGAAGATTGCGCTGAAAGCAGGCAATGCCGACATCGTCGTGGCCGACATCACCTGGGTTGCACGCGAACGCGCGCTCGGCGGTACGCTGAAATTTTATCCTTTTTCGACAGCGCTCGGATCGGTCCTCGTGCCGCAGAATTCCGCCATCCGCACGCTCGCGGACCTGCGCGGCCGCAAGCTCGCCATCGGCGGCGGCCCGCTCGACAAGAGCTGGATATTCTTGCGCGCACATTTATTGCGCGAGGGGATCGATCTGACGAAAGACGCCACGCTTGTGTTCGGAGCGCCCGCCCTGCTTTCGGAAAAAGCGCGGCAGGGCGAGGTGGACGCCATTCTCAACTACTGGAACTTCAACGCCGCGCTGGAAAGCCGGGGCTTTCGTATCCTGGCCAGCGCAGCCGAACTCCAGCGCCTTGCCGGCGTCGAAAAACCCGTCGCCACGCTGGGATATGTTTTCGAAGGCGAGTGGGCGGAGAAAAATGCGGACACGCTGAAACGCTTTCTCGTCGCGATGCGCGAGGCCAAGGAGATTCTCGGCGCGTCGGACGCAGAATGGAAACGTCTCGCGCCAACGCTACGCGCCGAAAACGATGCCATGCTGGACGTGATGCGCAGGCGTTATCGCGAGGGAATCCCGTCGCGCTCGATTTCAGATGAAATCGCCGATACGCGCAAACTCTTCGACGTGCTCGTCGCATCCGGCGGGAAATCGCTCATGGGCAATGTCCGCGCACTCGACGCCGCGATCTATTACACGCCGGGCTCGGGAAGCTGATGTTCGTTCGCGCCCTTTCGCTCCTCGCCTTCGTGGCGGTCTGGCAACTGGCGTCGCTGGGCGCAGGCGCGCGCCTGTTGCCGCCGCCCGCCGAGGTTCTGGCCCTCCTTGTCGAGGAAGCAAAGACCGGCAGCCTGCTTGCCAATCTCGGCGTAACGCTCTTGCGCGTTCTGACCGCTTTTGCGCTCGCGATGATCCTCGGCGCCTTGATCGGCCTCACGATGGGCCGTTCGGCGCGCATCGACCGGGCGGCCGACAGCTGGCTTGTCATCCTGCTCAATCTTCCGGCGCTTGTCGTCATCGTGCTCTGCTACATCTGGTTCGGGCTGACTGAGGCTGCCGCGATCCTCGCCGTCGCGCTCAACAAGATCCCCAACACGATCGTCACGATCCGCGAAGGCGCGCGCGCCGCGGATCGCGGCCTCGACGATATGGCGCAAGTGTTTCAACTCTCGCGCTGGACGACTTTCCGGCAGGTGCTGCTGCCGCAACTAGCGCCCTACCTCGCCGCCGCCAGCCGCTCGGGCCTTTCGCTGATCTGGAAGATTGTGCTTGTAGTGGAGTTGCTCGGCCGCCCCAATGGCGTCGGCTTCGAAATCGGAACGGCCTTCCAGCTTTTCGACGTTGCGCGCATTCTGGCCTATGCCTTCGCCTTCATCCTCGTCATGCTGGCGATCGAACTTCTTCTGGTGCAGCCCTTTGAACGATACACGACGCGCTGGCGGCCACGGCCGGCTTGAATGCCGCATTGATCGGAAGATCCTGCGCGCGGCCTCCGGCTCCGCGCGCACCTTGTTTCGCGATCTCTCGTTTCATGTGGCGGAAGGACAAGTGCTGGCGCTCGTGGGGCCGTCCGGCTGCGGCAAGACCACGTTGCTGCGCATGATCGCAGGTCTCGACAGGGACTTTGACGGCGAAATCACGGGGCTCTCGGACCGGCGCATCGGGATGGTGTTTCAGGAGCCAAATCTTCTGCCCTGGCGCAACGTCGAAGAGAATGTCCGCCTCGTCGCGCCTGACATGACCAATGACGCATTGCTGGATCTTCTCGCCAATCTCGGCCTTGCCGATCATCGGCGTCATTTCCCCGGCGAATTGTCGCTCGGTCTCGCCCGCCGCGTCGCCATCGCGCGCGCGCTCGCCTATCGGCCGCAGCTTCTCGTTCTCGACGAACCTTTTGCCTCGCTCGACCGGTCGCTCGCCATCCGCCTGCGCGATGATATCGTGAAACTCGTCGTCGACCAGCGGCTGACGGCGCTGTTGGTCAGTCATGATCTCGATGACGCCATCGCGATGGCCGATCGCATCGCGGTGATGTCGGGCACGCCGACGCGCTTCGCGACCGAGATCGGAATTGCAAATCCTCGCAGCGCCATGACCGCTGCAGAGATCGAGGCGATCAAGGCGGAGATTGCCAAGGGCTTTGCCTGACGACACCAGCTTGCTAGCGCGTCAATGCTCGGATCGGGTCTTGCAAGCTTCGACGAAGTCGCGCACGTCGCGCGGAGCTGCCGCGGGCCAGACCACTTTTTTCTTCGTGACATGAACGATCGTCACCGGCTTGCCCGTTGCGAGCAGCGCAAAGACGGGATCGTCAGCCCGGATGCGCACAAAGGCGCGCATCGAACCTGTCGGCTGATAGATTTCCGAAAGCCCGGTCAGCGTCGATTCCACCCTGTTGGCATTCAAGGTCAAAGAAACCCGCTCATCGCTCTTCGTGACGCCGTCGAGCGGCGCACCGAAACGAAGATCAATTTCGCCGCCAGCCGCGCAGGCAGCAAAAAAAGGCTGATCGCCGAGACCGTCAGCCTGCCGCAACGTCAGCGAAAGCGTGTCGCGCACATTGAGCAAATCCCAGATCATTCTTGCCGGCTTTTTTTGCGCAATTGCGCCGGTCGACATCAGTAAACAAACTGCGCCCATGACAACGGGCCCAAGAATTTTTCCTGCGCGCATGCGAAACTTCCCGAATCCCCGCGCCCGATTGGCGACGCGGCAGCAGGCCACCTCTCGAGTCGGCACGGAGTCGGCGCAGAAGAGGAAATCCACTGCAATCTCGATACTTCCATGGTAATCGAAAACCACTGTGCGGCAAGGGAAAAGCGACCTTTGGTAACTCAAGGCAATTCAGGGAATACAGCCAATTCACTCTTCCAAGCTGAATACGAGGGTTCGATTCCCTTCACCCGCTCCAAAAAAGTATCGTTTTATCAATGTATTGAGGCCTCACGGCCAGCTTCTGTGTCCGGGTGTAAAAGTCCTAACTGGAACGGATTCTGCCTACGTCGAACAGCATCGAACCTATGTCCGGTCCATCTTCGAGGGCGCTACAAAACACCCTGCTATGAGAAGCGCGATTGATTTGACATGATGACCGAAAGGCTGGGGAGGCAAGGCCGGATCGGGATGGAAGCGATCAAACCGCTTGCGCCATAGTCTCCCGTTTGCAGTTCAAAGGGACGAAAGGCGAGGACATCAATGGCAAGCCGTTTATTCACGCCGGCGCGCATGCGCGATCTGGAATTGTCGAACAGGGTCGTGATCTCGCCCATGTGTCAGTATGCGGCCGAGAATGGCACGGCGTCCGACTGGCATATCATGCACCTCGGCCAATATGCGGTATCGGGCGCGGGGCTTGTGATCGCCGAAGCGACGGCCGTCGAACCGGAGGGACGGATCTCTCCGCAATGTCTCGGTCTTTACTCCGACGAGAACGAGGCAGCGCTGCGCCGTGTGGTCGATTTCTTCAGGACTTACGGAGAGGGCGCGAAAATCGGGATCCAGCTCGCCCATGCCGGCAGAAAGGGATCGGTCCCGCCCTCCTACATCATTCGCAATGCCGTATCGGTGGAAGAAGGCGGATGGATTCCACCCTCCCCATCCTACTATGTCGACAAGGTGCATACGCCGCCGCGCGTCATGGACCTCGCTCACATCGACAGAGTGCGCGAGGCCTGGAAGCAATCGACGATACGCGCCGATCGCATCGGCGCGGACATGATCGAACTGCACTTCGCGCATGGCTATCTGGTCAACCAGTTTCTCTCGCCGCTGATCAATTCACGCACTGACCATTACGGCGGTTCGCGCGAGAACCGCATGCGCTATGCGCTGGAAATCTTCGAGTCCTGCCGGGAGGTATGGCCGCAGGGCAAGCCAATGGGCGTGCGCCTGTCGGCCATAGATTGGGTCGATGGTGGCTGGCAGATCGAGGACTCCGTCGCGCTCTCCGCGGAATTGAAGGCGCGCGGATGCGACTATGTGTGCCTCAGCAGCGGAGGCGTATCCCACGAGCAGAAGATCAAGTCCGGGCCGGGATATCAGGTACCCTTTGCAGAGCAGGTTCGCCGTGAGGCCGGCATTGCGACCATGGCCGTCGGGCAGATATGGGAGCCGGCGCAGGCCGAAAGCATCCTGGCCGAAGGCAAGGCGGATTTCATCGCGATCGCGCGGCGCGCGCTCTACAATCCACGCTGGGCATGGCACGCCGCGCACGAACTTGGCGATTTCCTGCAATATCCGCAGCGTTACAAGAGCTGCCATCCTGCCATGGGCACGGCGCTCAAATTCCCCGATACCAATGAGCAGACGCGCGCATTGAAAAACATCTGGTCGCTGGAAGAAAAGGCAAAGGTTTAGTTTTAGCCGATGACCTGCAGCTCGCGCGAGAACTGGTGTAGCGCGCGGGCGCCGGTCTCGGTGATGACGACGGTGTCGGCAAATACAGCCCCGGTTTGGCCATTTCGCCATTTGGGATCGAACAGGTCGATGTTGAAGGCAAAGACCATCCCGGTCTTGAATTCGTCGCCAATCGTCGCGAGCGCGGCCTGATCCGCCTTCAGCGCGTGGAATCGATAGCGCGGATATTCGAGCGAGGCGAGGCCGTGGCCGTGTATGCCGGTCTCGCAAATGCCGAGGCCCGCATCGTCGATCACGCGCTTTACTTCATCCATGCAGGCGCGAATGGATTTGCCGGGCCCGAACAATTCCATGCCGCGGTCGAATGCAGCGACGCAGCCATCGTAGATCCGTCGCGTTTCCCTGTCAGGCTCTCCGAGGCAGAAGGTGCGCTCGACATGGGTGAAATAACCGCCGATCTTCGGGTGGATCTCGCAGATGATGAGATCCCTGGCTTCCATCGGTCGCGTCGTTGGCATGCGGAACGGATGGGGCAGGGGATAGCGGTCGCAGGCCCAGAGAAACAGTGTGGGCTCTTCGCCGCCGTCTGCAAGCATTGTCGCGGTCATGCGTGCATGCACTTCAGACTCGCGGACGCCGGGGCCCGCGTGTTCACGGCAAGCCTCGAGCATCTTGTCGCCCAGTCGCGCGGCTTGCTCGAGCATCGCGATTTCCTCGCGGCTCTTGGTCGAACGCATTGTCTCAAGGAGATCGCCGAGATCGACGAAACGTACGTTCGGGAGGGCGAGCCTTATCCCTTCATAGATACTGTGCGGCAGCCAGCCATCTGGATCTAGCGGGCCGGCCAGTCCATCCATCGCGATGGTGGCGCGTTCGAAACCCAATTCCTTGATCCTGGTTACGACCGTGTTGGCCCAGGTCCCGCTGCGTGAGCGTATGTCGGTGACCCAATCCTGCGCGCGCCGCCAGTATTCGGTGAAGGTCGGCATGAAGACGAAGGATGTGGGTTCGCCCTCCAGCGGAAAGATCAGGGTATTGTTTTCCGCATTGCCGCCGATGGGGCAGAGATAGCGCGCGTTGGCCGTGCAGAAATCCCACATGGCCGGCCATCCCCAGAGGACGAGGCAATCGATGCCGCGCTGGCGCATTTCGTTGCGCATCGCGCTCCAGCGCCGGTCGCGCTCGGCGATTGAAAGCCGCGGCAGTTCAAGTCGATCCCGCATGGTTCAAACTCTCCAGCATTTGTTGCGCGGTCAGCGGTGCGCGTGTTCCAGCTTGTTGGCGGTGTGGTCTGCGCGAGGAGGCTTTTTTCGGCGGCGCGGCAAAATGCCCATGAGATCGGCCTTGATGAGCATGGCTGTATAAGGCGAATAGACGCGCGCGCCCATGAAGCCGCCGCCGTTCACAAAAAAGCCTTCCTGCCCGGTGCGGCCATACATGGCGCAAAGTTCATAATCGTCGTCAATTCCCCAAATCGGCCCGACGCGATCGGCGATTTCGTCGCCCAGTAAATTGCGGACTGCGTCCTGCAAGGGCCGGTAACCCGTACCGAAAACAATCACATCCGCATGAAGCGGCGTTCCGTCCTTGAGGAGTATTTCATCGCCGTTGATGCGCGCGATTTCAGTCCCTGCCCTGATCTTGATCTTGCCATCGATAATCAGTCTCGAGCATCCGACATCGAGGTAATATCCGGCCTGATAGCGGAGCAGCTTGATGAAATAGCCGGTCTCGTCATCGTAGTTGTCGACGAGAAAGCCGGCTTTCTGCAGACCGCTCAAAAGTTCTGCGTCGTCCTGTGTCATCTGGCGGGCGAGGCCGACATGCAATCGCATTGTCAGGCTGTAGGGGATGGATGACGCCATCAGGTCGGTGTCGTTCAGAGGCCGGATGCCCTCATTGCGCCGATAGATTTCATAAGGACGAACCGAGCTCGGCTCGAGGCTGACAACGGTAACCGGCGAGCGCTGAAGCATCGTCACGTTTGCGCCACGCAGATACATATCCTGCGCGATGTCATGAGCGCTGGTGCCCGCGCCGACGACAAGAACAGACTTGTTCTTCACGGCGAGATCGTCGCTCTCGCCGCTCGAGTGAAATACCGGACCTCTAAAGGTTTCGATGCCCTCGATATCGGGCACGTTGGGTATCCCGCTGACACCCAGCGCCATGACGAGGTGGCGCGGCCGCATCTCGCGGATGGAGCCATCGCACAGTTGAAGTCTGACGATCCAGTGACGCGCCGCATCGTCGTACGCGCCGCCCAGAAAGGTTGTCTCCATCCATACGTTCAGTTCCATACTGGTGGCATAAAACTCGAACCAGTCAGCGAGCTTGTCCTTGGGGATGTAAACCGGCCAGTTCTCGGGAAAATGCAGGTAGGGGAAATGGTTCATGCAAATTTCATTATGCAGCTTCAGCGAGCGGTAACGCTTGCGCCAGATATCGCCGAGCCTTTTCGATTTGTCGACAATAAGCGTGCGCACACCGATTTGCTGCAACCGTGCCGCCGCCATAAGTCCAGACTGGCCGCCGCCAATGACCAGGACCTCGGGATCGCGCGTGCTGAAATCTGCTGCGGCGCGACGGCGATCCAGCCAGTTCTCACGTTCGAACGCCGAGACGCTTACATCGTCACGAAAGCGCTGACGGCCGACGCGCTCCGGCGCGCCTTTCAATTCCTTCATCGCCGTAAGGATAGTGAATGCTTGCGGATTTCCGCTTTCGCTGGAACCAGGAACAAGTCGCACAAAACCGCGACCCGATGCGACCGCTGTGTCGAAGGCATAGAAGAATTCAAGCGTTACCTTGTGTTCACCCAAAGCGCCGACGAAGGGTTCGCCTTCGATGCGAAAGTTTGTGGCGGGATTTGTCTCGAAGTTTTCGCCGAGCCATCCAGCGATTTCTGCATGGCCGTGCCGGTTCACGAATTCCCAGCCGAATGTGAGCAGATCGCGCCAATAACCGTCGGTATGGATCAGCCCCGCAACCCCTGCAAAATCGCGACGGCCGAGCATCGCAGCCAACGCGTCGAGCCAGCGGCTCGCGATTTGCAATCTTTCGGCGGGTGTTGCCCGATTGAACTCGGTCATGAGACAACTCCGACAGCGCCCCGATCTTTCTCAACCTGGACGGCGCTCAATATTGCCTGAGAATGTCTCGGGCCAGAACCCACCGCATGAGCTCTACGGGTCCCTCGGTGATCATGAAGCTGCGCGCATCGCGCCACATCTTGGCGATCGGCATTTCGTTGGCGAGGCCCATGCCACCGTGAATTTGCATGCATCGGTCGGCGACACGGAAGCCGAGCTCTGTTCCCTTGATCTTCGCCATGTAACTCTCGTGCCGCGCCGCTACCCCGGCATCCGTGCGCGCAGCGAGCTGGTAAACCAGAAGCTGCGTCATGTGATGTTCCATGTAGCTGTCGGCGATCATGAACTGGACTGCCTGCCTTTCGGCCAACGGGGCGCCGAAGGTGACGCGTTGCTTGGCGTAGGATGCGGACATGTCGAGGCATCGTTTCGCGACGCCCAGGCCGCGGCAAGCCTGATAGAGCCGGCCCGAAGTAATCCAGGATTGCGCCGACTTCATGCCGTCGCCTTCCTTGCCGATGAGATTTTCGGCGGGAATCTCGACATTGTCGAATGCAATCTCATAGGGCGCATCGCCCATCATCGTCTCGATGCGTCCGACGATCTTGACGCCCGGCGTATTGGCGTCGACCAGAAACATGCTCAATCCGCCGCGGCTACCCTTGGCGCGATCGGTTGCGGCCACAAGCTGGAAGAAGTCCGCCGTTCCTGCATTGGTGATCCAGCGCTTGTAGCCATTGATGATGTATTTATCGCCCTTGCGCACGGCGGTTGTGCGCATGGATCCCGGATCGGCTCCCGCATCGGGCTCCGATTGCGCGAAGGCGGTGGTTTTCTCGCCGCGAAGTACGGGATACAGATATTTCTGTTTCTGCTCTTCCGTCAGCGTGAAGAGGATGGGCCGCAAGTCCGGACCAAAGACGAAGGGACCGCGTGGCGGAAGCGCTATGGTTCGCGCCATCTCTTCCCAGACTACGACCATTCCCAGAAGCCCGAGGCCCTGGCCGCCATATTCCGTCGGCACTTCCAGCAGCCAAAGCCCGAGCTCTTTAGCCTTCGCCTCTACCCTGGCGCGCACGTCCGGCTTCATGATGGGGCCGTCCATCGACGTGCGTTCAATGGGGATCAATTCTTTGTCGACGAAATTCGCGACGGTCTGCTTGAGAAGGCGAAGGTCTTCGGGAAGTTCAAAATCCATTTGCGTCACTCGACTTGTACTGGTTCAGCGTGCGTTTGCCGACCCGGTGATCGGGTGGCCGATGCCAAGCGGTTCGGCATCGATAAGGACGAACGCAACACGGGCGCGCCTGTCGCTGCGGTTGACCCAGGCGTGATTGGTGCCTCGCTGCACGAGCAGGTCGCCCTGCTTCAGTTTCACCGTTGAATCGTCCATATCCATTTCGATCTCGCCCTCGATCACTATGACGTAGTCGACGGTTTCCGTACGATGAATGTCGGAGCTGACGCCCGGCGGAAAATCGATGACAGCGAAGCGGCTGCCGTGCGGCGGGGGCGCGCTGCCGAGAATGCGGGCGCCCATGTCCTCGATGTTCTCGCCGATGGGAACCTTGGCGGGCGACCCATCGGTACTCCAGATCAACGTGGACACGAGGCCCGAACCCGGTGACTTCGAATTGGTGGCGGGCGCGTCGGTAAGGACCTTGGCGACATTGTTGGTATCGTGCCCCGTCACGACGCGCCGAATGGGTGGATGTTTACTTTGGTCGGTCATTTGATCCTCCCGCGCCTCTGCATCAGTTAACGATCTTGAGCCAATGTCAGACGACCGAGGCCGAGCGCATCGCGCTTATGTCTTCGTCTCCATAGCCAAGCTCGCGCAAGATCTCTTCGGTGTGATCGCCAAAAGCCGGCGCGGGAAGGTCCGATCCGTCACGGCCTCCATCTATTCGCAAGGGCCGCCTTATTGTCGGCAAAGACCGACCGTCGGGGTGCTTCATCTCACGGAAGACTTCGAGGTACCTGACCTGTTCGTCTTCCATCACCTCGGGAATGTTGTGGATGGGAGCGAAAGGCACATCCTCGGCTTCGAGCAGGCTCATCCATTCGCCGCGGGGGCGTGTGGCATAGGTCTCGCCGAGAACACGCGTCAGTTCGAGAAAATTCGCGATGCGCGATTCGCGGTTGATGAAGCGAGGCTCCTTGAGCAGATCGGGCCTGCCGATCGCCTTGAGCATTCCTTCCCAGAATTTTGGCTGCGACGACAAGTGCACCGCCAGCAGTTTGCCGTCGCCGCAGCGGAAGGCAAAAGAGTGCGAACTCGCCACGCGCGTCGTCGGCGTGTTCTCGATGCCGAGCAGGGTGTGGTTGGCGAAGAGGTCGGGAATGAAGGCGATGGAAGATTCGAGCATGCTGGTTTCTATGAACCTGCCCTGTCCCGTTCGTTCACGCTCGTAGAGGGCCCCGAGAATGCCAGAGCAGGCATACATGCCCGTCACGTTGTCGGGAATGGTTGGTCCGCACACCTGCGGCTGTTCGGGATCAAGAAGGAGACTCGATATGCCGCTCAGCGCGAGTCCAACACTGTCGAAGGCGGGCCGGTTGCTGTAGGGGCCTGCCGCGCCAAAGCCGGTAATCGAACAGTGGATGAGCCGCGGATTTATCTCCTTGAGAACCGCACGCGTGAGTCCGAGTCTCTCCATCACGCCCGCGCGATAGTTTTCCAGTAGAACGTCTGCTTCGTGCAAGAGCTTCTTCAGAGCCGCCAGGCCTTCGGACTTGCGAAGATCGAGCTTGATACTGCGCTTGCCGCGGTTATAGGCCGCAAAATGCGGGCTATAGAGCCCGCCCCTGAACGAGCGGAAGGGGTCGCCGCCCTGCGGATTCTCGACCTTTGTCACCTGCGCGCCAAGGTCTGCGAGCATCATGCCGGCGAGCGGCGCGGTGATCATCGTGCCGAGTTCGACAACTTTTATTCCATCGAGGACCTTGGTCATCGCAAAGCCGATCAGTTAATCGTCTGCCCGCCGTCCACGACTATCGAAGCTCCATGCACGAAAGTTGCCGCGTCGGAAACCAGGAAGGCCGCGACATTCCCGATCTCGTCGCACTCGCCGAAACGTCCGAGCATGACCTGCCGCAATGTTGCCGAAGGGTCGGTGTGTCCTCCCTCGAAGTAGCCCTTAACGCGCGGCGACAGGGTAGGGCCGGGACAGATGGAATTCACGCGCAGCCCCTGCTTACCATAGTCCACAGCAAGCTGGCGCGTGAATGAAACGACAGCGCCCTTCGCTGCGCAGTAAACGGGCATTTGCGGGTTGCCGATATGGGCAAAGGTGGAAGCCACATTCAGGATGGAAGGATTTTTGGACTTCAGCAGCAGGGGAATGAACTCCCGGCACATGAAGTATACGCTGTCTATATCGACTGCCATCAGCTCCCGCCATTTTTCGGTGGTCAGGTCCGTGACAGGCTTGATGAAATTATTGCCGGCATTGTTGATGATGGACTTGGCCCGGCCCCATTTGCCCTCGACAAACTGGCGCAGTTTTATAACGTCTTCTTCCCTGGAAACGTCCGCAGAAAATGTCTCGGCCTTGCCGCCGGCCTTCTCGATGCCGGCCTTCACGTCATCAAGGGTATACTGACGCCTCGCAACGAGGAGGACGGTTGCGCCGAGTTCTGCAACAGCCTCAGCCGTGGAGCGCCCGATTCCCGTGCCTGCCCCGGTGACGACAATCACCTCGTCGTTGAAACGCATTTTCTCGAGCACGTCGATTTCCCCGGAGGTTGAGGGAAGCCTGTAGTGAAAATCGGGCCGAGCCCAATGGTGCACTGGTCTTCCTGTTTCCCATTCCAATCGCTGTTGATTATTCGGCAGCCTTGATACTCATGCCCTGATATTGCTTGTCGGTGAGCGCCTGGAGGGCGGGCATCACCTCGCTTGCGAAGAGGCGGATATTGCGTTCGGTCAGATCGCGCGGAAGGGTGCCGAATTGCAGGAGGCAGAGCAGGTTCTGGAAGCCCAGCATCTTGTGGGTTTCCGTGAACTGCTTGCGAACGGTATCGGGACTGCCGCAAACGATGATGCCCTGTTCGATCAGGGTGTCGATCGTGTGCTCCTGGCCGCTCACCGAGCGCTTGTGACTGCGCATGTTCGCCAGCGACGCGGCGGATAGGTAGCCGGGCGGGAAGAGCATTTCAAACGGCAGGCGCAAAAGCCGGTTGAAGAGATGTTCGATATGCGGCTTCGCTTCATCGCGCGCCTTCTGATCGGTGTCTGAAATGTAGACGGGCGTCGACCAGCCGATCTGATCGGAGCTTGCCGTATAGCCGAACTTCTTCTCGGCGCATTCGCGATAGTAATTCAGGAAGCGCACGACCGACGCGGTGGGGCTGTAGGCCTGCAGGTAGGTATATTTGCGCGAGGGATGCGCGGCCCACTCGATTGTTTCTGTCGAGCCTGTCGAAGGCGCCCAGATCGGTGGATGCGGCTGCTGGTAGGGACGCGGCCATGTGTTCACATATTCGAGGTGATAGAATTTGCCTTCGAAGGAAAACGGTCCGGGCTTTGTCCATGCCTGTACAACGAGATCGTGCGCTTCCTGAAAGCGCGCATGCGAGAAGGCCGGATTGTTGCCGGTCGAAAAATATTCGGCGCCGATGCCGCGCACCATGCCCGTGATGAGACGCCCGCCGGTGATGTTGTCGATCATCGCATGTTCTTCGGCGATGTTCAGCGGGTGGTCGCGCAGTCCGAAAGCATTGCCGAGAATGGCAAGGCGCGCCTTTTTTGTGCGGCGTGCAAGCGCCGCAGCCATCACGACCGGCGAGGGCATGAGGCCATAGGCGTTCTGATGGTGCTCATTTACCGAAATCCCGTCGAAGCCGAGTTCGTCGGCAAGTTCGAGTTCGTCGAGATATCTGTTGTAGAGTTCGAATCCCTTTTTGGGATCGTAATAGGTGTTGGGAAGAACGACCCAAACCGCGCGATACTTGTCGTAATAACTCATATCGAGATGAGCATAGGGCATCAGGTGGAAGATGAAGATCTTCATGACGCTGTCCTCCCGACGAACTGCGAAATTTCTCTGGCGAAGGCTTTGGGTTGATCGAGGTTGACGAGATGGGCGGCGTTGCCGACCTTCGAGAGGGATGCGCCGGGAATCATGTCACGCAGTGCTTCGCCATAAGCGAGGGGTATGACCTGATTTCCCTCGCTCCAGACAACGTGCGTTGGAACCTTGACGCGGTGTAGCCAGCGATCGAGCTTCGGATTGCACAAACGTGGCGACCAGGAAAACTTTGCCGCGGCAGCGCGGTTGCGCTCGTAGATGTCTTCTCGGTCCGGACTGGAGCGCCAGGTCTCAAGCCAGGCCTTGGCGCCCTCTCCGGCGAACAACAGCTTCAACAATTCGCCTTCGGAGCAGACAAACATGTCGCCACGCGGCACGCCCTTGAGGCGAAGGCCGGCGCTGTTTACGAGCGTAAGCGATTTGAAGCGATGGCTGGCGTAGATCGCCATCTCCATAGCAATCCATCCGCCAAGGCACTGGCCGACGACGTGAACAGCGTCGAGCTTAAGGGCGTCCAGCAGATCGAGATAAAATATGGCGAGGTCTTTGACGTCATCGACATTGTCCGAAACGTCGGAGCGTCCGAAGCCCGGATGATCGGGCGCGATGATTTCATAGCGCTCAGAAAGCTCCAGCAGGCCCGGTTCGTTTTCTGACATGCCCTGAAGGCCATGGAGGAAAAGCAGGGGCTCGCCGCGGCCGAAACGCTGGACATGAACCTTGCTGCCGCGCAAATCGATAACGGCGCTCTCAGTCAAAGCAGGCCTCCCTTTTTATCCGCAACAGCATCACAGCCATCCGGTCATTTTTCTCAGGTTCCTATCATTCCGGGAGCATGTCAATGCAAAGCTCCCGGCGCAATTGTCGCGTTCAGGCCGATACTTTCAGCTGCTCGCCTTTTCATGCCCGCCGAGTCCCGGCCTGTATTTGCCTTGCAGGAAATCGCCGATCCCTTCGTCGCGCCAAGAGCCGTTCTGGCGCAAAGTCAGCTGGTCGGATTTCGCGGCTGCGTAATTGATAGCCGCGTCGGATGTCATTTCGAGCGAATAGCGATAGCCTTCCTTGCAGGCCGTCAAAGCGTCGGGATCCTTTGCCGCGATTTCCTGCGCAATCGCCATAACCTCTTTTTTCAAATCGGCGAGAGGATAGGCAGCATTGACGAAGCCGATCTCGGCAGCGCGTTCGCCGTTAAAGGGGCGGCCCGTCATCGCGTAGAACATGGCTTCGCGCGGGCGCATGATGTTGGCGAGCGACTTGCTGACGCTGCCGCCGGGATAATGCTTGAAGTTGATTTCTGACAGGCCGAACGTCGCCTCCTTGGCGGCGAAGGCAAGATCGCTTCCTTCCACGATGGAAAATGCGCCGCCGAAGCAATAGCCGTTGATCATGGCGATCACGGGCTTCGGATAGTAGCGCAGCGTGCGATAGCGCCAGTCGGTCGCCAGTCTGAAGATGCGGTCGAATTCCGGCGGATTGTCCTGCAGTTCGACGAAGAACTGCTTCAGGTCCATGCCGGCGCAGAAAGAATTTCCAGCGCCAGTGATCACGATCACCCGCGACGTCTTTTCGTAGCGTAGCTTTTCCAGAACTTCCGTCATCTCGATGTGAAGCATCGGGCTCATGGCATTGCGCTTGTGCGGACGATTGAGCGTGATGGTCGCGACCGCGTTTTCAA
The DNA here is from genome assembly GCA_903847605.1 of uncultured Hyphomicrobiales bacterium. Lineage (GTDB taxonomy): Bacteria > Pseudomonadota > Alphaproteobacteria > Rhizobiales > Beijerinckiaceae > Terripilifer. The sequence continues at coordinate 20,440 of CAINED010000084.1, forward strand.
TTTCATAGGTGACGGTGTTGGATTCGGTCATCTTGTCCTCCTTGATGGGTAGTATGCGCTGCGTTTCTGCTTCTTCTTGACTTTGTTCAGACCGGCCAGCCCGCTGGAATACCGATTTCCGCGGCCGGCTTGTCTTTCTCCCTTTCCCATTCGGATGCGTTGATGCGTCGGCCGTTTGCGCCGTTGGATCTCGGCGACATCAACCAGGCAATTGGCTCCATCATAGCTTCGGGCTGAACGAGGGCCGATCTGTCGACGGGTTCGTCTTGCGGGATCATGCGCGTATTCGCCGCGCCGCCCGGCAGCAGCGCGTTGACGCTCACGCCTGTGTCCTTGAGATCCTTGGACCAGATGACGGTTGCGGATTCGAGCGCGGCTTTCGATGGCCCGTAGGGCGAGAAGCCCTCCATCAGCATGGTGAACAGGCTGGTTTCGATGTTGACAATTCGGCCCCACCCTTGCTCGACAAGAACCGGCGCGACGGCCTTGGCCATCATGAACGGACCATTGACGTTGACGTCAATCGCACGTCGCCACGCGGCGGCATCCAGTTCATAAAAAGCCTTGCGCCCGCCCACAAGGACATTTCCGAAGTCCTGCATGCCAATGGCCGCATTGTTTACGAGGCCATGAAGCGCCCCGAAGTGCGAAAGTGTTTCGCTCACGACTTGCTCGCAATCGGCAAAATTCGTTACATCGGCATTGATGACAAGGAGGCGATCGAGCAGGAAGTCTTTTGCGGCTATTCCCTTCAGTTCATCGATCTGCGCAGCGCTTGAGGGAAGATCGGCGACTGTGACGCTCAGGCCGTTGCGAAGCAGGGAAAGGGTCATCGCACGCCCGAGCCCTTGCGCCCCGCCAGTGACAATCGCGACGAGTTTCGATGGATCGGTCGTGTTGCTCGCGGATGAATGCGCCATGGACGTTCTCCCGGATCGTGTTGTACATCGGCTCTATCGGCCGCCTGTTTGTCGTGACCCGTTGCTTTCTAAACTCCCAGAAACCTGGACTTTGCCGCCGTGTCTGAGGCCAGTTCCTCCGGCAGGCACTTATGAACGATCACGCCCTTTTGCATGATGAAGACGATGTCGGCGTATCGTAGCGCGAAGTTCAACTGCTGTTCGATCAGCAGGATCGAGGTTCCCGCCTGTTTCAATTCGCCGATGGTTCTGCCGAGTTCGCGGACCATGAGAGGAGCGAGTCCTTCGGTTGGCTCGTCCATCAGAAGCAGGCCGGGATTGCCCACCAGTGCGCGTGCTGCAGCCAGCATTTGCTGTTCGCCGCCGCTGAGTTTGCCGGCCAAACTGCGCATCCGGCTCCGTAGATTGGGAAACAGATCCAATACGCGCTCGAACGTCCATTGGCCGTCTCCGCGCGCAGTCACTTGAAGGTTCTCCCGGATGTTCAGCGAGCGGAAGACCTGCCGTCCCTGTGGCACATATCCAATGCCGAGCCTTGCAATGCGATGGGCCGGCGTGTGGGTAATGTCGGCGTTGCGAAAGCGAATGACGCCCTTGCGTGGCGGCGTCAGGCCCATGATGGAGCGCGCAAGCGTCGTCTTGCCGACGCCATTGCGGCCGAGCAAGGCTACGACCTGACCTGGCATGACTTCCAGCGATACGCCCTGGAGAACGTAGCTGTCGCCATAATAGGTATGAACATCTTCTATGTTCAGCATGGGGTCAGTCCGCGCCCAGGTAGATTTCATTGACTTGCGGATGGGCGCGAATTTCGTCGGCGTTGCCTTCCACGATCATCTGCCCCTGATGAAAGACGTTAATACGGTCGGCGAGATCGAAGGCGACATCCATGTCATGCTCGATCATCAGGATCGTCATTTCGCGCGGCAGTTCGTGGATCATGCCTGAGACGCGCACAACTTCGGCAGCGGAGAGTCCTGCCATCGGCTCGTCCAGCAACAAGACCTTGGGATTTCTCGACATTGCGAGCATCAGGTCCACCTGGCGCTGCTGGCCGTATGATATCTCGCGTGCAGGCGAGGACGCGATGCCGGTCAGCTGCCAGTGTTCGAGAAGTTCATCGGCGCGCTGAAACAGAGCCGTGTTGGCGCGCATGCTTCGGAACAGGGAATAGGCGCCTGATGTGCCGGCCTGAAGCGCCAGCAAGAGGTTTTCCATGACCGTGAGGCGGCTGAAGAGATTGGTAATCTGGAATGTGCGGGCAAGACCCAGATTGGCCCTCTCATTGGCAGGAAGCTGCGTTATGTCCTGTCCGAACAGGCTGATGCGGCCGCCTGATACGGGAAACGTACCCGTGAGCATGTTGAAGAAGGTCGTCTTGCCAGCGCCGTTGGGACCGATGATGACACGGCGCTGACCTTCAGGCACGTCCAGCGAGATATCGGATAGCGCCTGAACGCCACCGAAGTTCTTGGACACGCCCTGGGCTGACAAAGCGCTCATTTGCGCCCTCTCTTGCGACGGAAATCCCGGACGAGCCCAGCCATTCCATTTGGCGCAAAGAGGGCGACCGCGAGGTAGATCACGCCCATGATCATGATCCAGCGCTCGGTGAAGCCGCTGATGACGTTCTCCAGCAGCACGATCAGGGCTGCGCCGATTGCGGGCCCCGCCAGCGTGCCAGCGCCGCCCAGAATGACCATGAGCAGCACTTCCGCCGAACGCGCGACATGAATGTAGTCGGGACTGACGAAGCGGTTGAGATAAACATAGAGGATGCCGGCAAGGCCGGCGAAGAGGCCGCCGATGACGAAGACAGCGAGCTTGTAGCGCCATACATTATAGCCGAGAGCCAGCATTCGTGTTTCGCTCTCGCGTATTCCGCGCAGGACGTAGCCGAAGGGCGAAGCTGCAATCCTGAACATGAGCAGCGCTCCGATCGACACGAAAGCAAGTACGAAATAATAGAAATTGGTTCCGTCGGCTAACGAGATCGTCGCGCTGAGGTCCGGTCGCGGCACGTTAGGCAAACCGTCGTCGCCGCCGGTGACGCTTCGCCAACCGAAGGCAATGCCCCAGGCGAGTTGCGACAACGCGAGTGTGATCATCAAGAAATAGCTGCCTCGTGTGCGAAGGGCGAGCATCCCGAATACGACCGCAACGACACCGCTCAAGAGCAGGGCAGCGGGCATTGCGATCCAGAAACTCCAACCCAGTTTCAGCGCGAGAAGACCAGCCGTATAGGCGGAGATGCCGAAATAGGCCGCATGACCGAGCGAGGCCATGCCCGTATAGCCGATCAGCAAGTCGAGGCTCATCGCGAAGAGGGCGAAGATCATCATCTTCACGACGAGACCGAGATAATAAGGCGTGAGAACGAAGGGCAAGGCGAGCATCAGGGGCAGGCCGATTGCTACCGTCAGGATGATGCTGCGATGAGAGGAGGCGCCTGTGTTCATGGTTGGCAGCGCTTCCTATTCACGACCGAAGAGTCCGGTCGGCCGGACTGCGAGGATGAGGGCCATGGGAGCGAAGATGGTGAAGAGCGCAAATTCCGGAAAGAACACCTTGCCGAAATTGTCCAGCAGGCCGACGGCGAGACCGCCGACCAGCGCGCCTTTCAGGCTTCCGAGCCCGCCGATGATGACGACGACAAACCCAAGCAGCATGATCTCGAAATCGGCGCCCGGAAAGACGCCGACGATCGGCCCGCCCATCACGCCGCCGAGAGCCGCGAGAAAAGCGCCGAATGCGAAGACGAGGGTGAAGAGCAGGGAGACGTTGATTCCCAGCGCGCGCGCGATCTCTTCATTGTCGACGCCAGCGCGGATCATCGCGCCGATCCGCGTGCCTTCCTGTACCCACCATAACAGCATGGCGACTGCGAGACCGAAGCCGATGATGAAAAGGCGATACGACGGATAAAACGTGCCGAGTAGCGGGATCGATTGTTCGAACAGGGCGGGCTTTGGCAGGGTTTCGGGATTGCTGCCCCAGATCAGCATGGCGAGATCGGAAAAGATGAACAGGAAGCCAAACGTCAGGAGGGTTTGCGGCATCTCCTGAAGATGCAGCCTGCGCAGAAAAAATCGCTCCATCACCACGCCGATGATCGTGACGCAGGCGCAACCTGCGAGAACCGCGAGGATGAAACTTCCCGTATATTTGACCGCGACCAGACCGGCATATCCGCCGAGCATGTAGAAGGAGCCGTGCGTAAGATTCAGGATCTTCATCAGGCCGTAGATCAGGGAAAGACCGGATGCGAGCAGGAACAGAAGCATCCCGAAAGAGATTCCGTTCAGCGTTTGGATGATCCAGAAGTTCATGTCTCCCCGGTTCCGTCCCTTGATACATTTGGTGATGGGGCCGATTTTTTGCCATCGACAATACAGGCATCGTTTATCGCCGCAGCTTTGCAACGGCGCACTGGAAGAACTCGAGGCGCTTCCAGCGATTTTTCAATCGGATGCATGCGGAGCAGAGCCGCGCTGTTCGCTCCATGAAGCGATGCCGGCTCCGCGCATGCACTCCTTGCCCGATCAGGGGAACAGTTCGTACGGATCCTTCAATTGCGGCAGGCGCGTGCCGCATTCGTTGAAGAGGCGTCCGTCCGGTCCGCGAGCGACCTTGAGGGCGTAGAAGTCGTGCACGATGCCGCGGTTGGCGTCGAAGCTGGCTTCGCCCATGGGGCCCTTGATCTTCACCTTGCCCAAAGCGGCAACAAATGCATCGCGGTCTTCGGCCTTGCCGCCGATGTCGGCGAGGGCCTGGATCACCATTCTCGCAGCCATGTAGCCGAGATACTGGTAAGAGCCGGGCAGGGCCTTGAACTGCGCCTGATAATCGGCGACGAACTTCTTGTTCTCCGGCGTGTCGAAGGTTCCGCAATACAGATAAGCGCTGTGAACGCCGACGGATTCCGGCGGCATACTGACCAGAACCTCCTCGCTGGTGAAGGAGGCGATGCCCATGAAGGGCATCCGCTTCTGCAGGCCATATTCGACATATTGCTTGACGATGCGCGGAGAGTCTGCTCCCCACATGGCCGCAAAGACGCCATCGGCCTTCGAGGGCTCCATCTTCGTCAGATAGGGCGCATAGTCGGCGGTGCCGACATTCGGGTACATGGACTCGACGATGTTGTCCGCGCCGAAGATCTTGCGCAGAGCCTCGTTTGCCTCATGTCCCGGAGGCGCGTTCCAGCCGATGAGGTAGGCCCGCTTCCAGCCGAGCGATTTGGCGGCTTCCGCGGCAGCCAGAGTGTATTGGTAAGATGACGGCACAAAGCGGAAAATATAGGGGCTCTTCTGTTGGCGCGTGAGGCTCGCGAGCGCGACATTGCTTACCCAAGGGATTTTCTGCTCGATTACGTAAGGCGCAAGCGCCGCGCCCACTGAACTCACGAGTTCCGACAGGAGCAGATGAACCTTGTCTCGCTCAACCATCGCCTTCACTTTCGTGAGGCCCGTATCCGGACGTCCTGCGCTGTCCTCAAAGAGAAGCTCGACCTTGCGTCCTGCAATGGTGTTCTTGATTTCGTCAAAAGCCATTTTGATGGCATCGCGGGTCGGACGCCCCTGGCTGGCGAGCGGACCCGTCAGCGGATACATCACGCCGATGCGAATGGCTTCCTGAGCTTGTGCAGGCTGATGAACAAACGTTGCATATGCTGCGACTGCGAGCGCGCTCGCGACTTTTGCCAACCTCATGGCATCCTCCCTCATGATATTTTTTTGAAAGCTTACCGAATTAATTGGCCAATGCAAGCGCCTGTCTTTGCGCGCGGATCGGCCCCATCACGCTGTCCGCGAAAAGCTTCATATTCCTAGCCGTGAGGTCGGCGGGGAGGGTCGCGAACTGCAACATGACCAGCAGCCGCCCGATGCCCAATTCCCTGGCATAGTGATCGAGTTGGTCTCGCACGGTTGCGGGGCTGCCGCACAAGAACATTCCGCTCGCCATGACGGCTTCGAGCGACTTGTCGCCGCTGATGCGCTGAGCCCTTGCACGCGTGACGTCGCCCATCGATTTGAGCGACAGATAGCCTGGCGGCAGCAGCATTTCCGGCGGCATGCGTAAAAACTTCTGATAGAAGGCTTCCGCATGCGGACGCGCCTCTCGCATGGCGATCTCGTCGGTGTCGGCGACATAACAGGGGACGGCCCATCCCAGTTGATCTTCGCTCGCCTGCCAGCCCTGTCTGGCGGCGCTGTCGCGATATTGCTTCGTATACTTCGCGACCGCAGCGACCGGCGAAAACGTCTGCAGGTAAGTATAGCGCCGGTCCGGATGGGTGGCCCATTCGATTGTTTCCGTCGAGCCCTGTGAAGGGATCCAGATCGGCGGGTGAGGCGTTTGATAGGGGCGCGGCCAAAGATTCACGTAATTGAAATTGAAGTGCTTACCTTCGAAGGCAAAGGGCCCTTCGCGCGTCCATGCCTGTACGATCAAATCATGCGCTTCGTGAAAACGCTCATGCGACATGGCCGGATTTGAATTCCACGAGAAATATTCGGCGCCAATGCCGCGCACGAATCCGGCAATGAAACGTCCGCCGGTGATGTTATCGAGCAACGCAAATTCTTCCGCGATCGTGATGGGGTTGTTCACGAGTGGCAATGCACGGCCCAGTACCGCTATTTTGGCGCGCGACGTCCTGCGCGCCAGCGCCCCGGCCAGAACGCCGGGCTGCGGCATCAGCCCGTAGGCATTGGAATGATGTTCGTTGACGCAAAGACCATCGAAACCGAGCGTTTCGGCATATTCGAGCTCGTCGAGATAGCGGTTGTAAAGCAAGTGTCCCTTGCGCGGATCGTAATTGCTGTTTGGCAACTTGACCCATGACGTCTCGTAGGTGTCGGTCTGGGAGAGATCGAGGTCGGCATAGGGCATGAGGTGGAACAGGTAAAATTCCATGTGCCGCTCACTATTTCGAGCCCGTCGACCGGGACATGCCGGGAGGCGCGTCCCCGGGACCGGCTTGCTGCTTTACATCAGGACATTTTTGCATAGTATTCCCGGATCAACAATGTCGGAAGAGCGCGCACCTTTGCCCGGATAAAAGGAAAGCGCGCCGCCATCAGACAAACAAATATGCGGGAGGAAGCATGACTAGCTCGAAAAGGTCGCTCGTACTCGCCTGCTCTGCACTTGGAGCGCTCTCTTTTCTGACAGGGTTTGCTGCAGCGCAATCTGACCCCATCAGTATCGGCGTTGGCATGCCGATCGGCGGCCAGAACGGGGAATACGTTAAACGCAGCTTCGTCCTGCCGACCGAGTTTGCTGCAAAAGAGATCAACGCGAAGGGTGGCGTGCTCGGACGGCAGATCAAGGTGACTGTGGAAGATACGCGCAACGATCCCTCGAGCGCCGTCGCCGCCCTGACAAAGATGATCAATGTCGACAAGATCATCGCGGTATTCACGGCCTTCACACCGTTGACCCTGCCGCAGCTGCCGATTGCCGAGGAAAACAAGGTCATCGTGGTGGCCGGGGCGATGGAACACCCTGATCTTACGAAGAGCCGATGGGCCGTGCGGATGACGCCGACCGCCGACAAGGCCGGGCCCGTGATTGCCGGAGCCGCACGGAAACTGGGCATCCAGACAGCGGCCATCCTCAGCGAGGAAAACGAGGCGGTGCGCGTGACTGCGCGCTCGTTTACGCAGGCTTTCCAGAAGGAGGGCGGCCGTATCGTCGGCGACGAGACATTCAAGATCACGGACTCTGAAATGCGCGGTCAGTTGACGAAGCTGCGCGCGGCCCGGCCGGATACGATCTATGTGATCACCTCGAGAGGGCGCAGCATGGGGCTGGCCCTCAAGCAGATCCGTGAATCCGGCATCAAGCTGAAACAGATCTTCTCCAACCAGTTGGTCGAGGACAAGGAAATCGCCGAGATCGGCGGCAATATCTCGGAAGGCGTGATTTACACCACGCTCGATGTCGATCCCGAATTCGTTGCACGGTGGAAGCAGGCAAATGGATTCGAGCCGGACTCCAATGCGGCAAAGAACTACGATGCGACGATGATGTTTTTCGAGGCGATCAAGCGGGCGAATTCGACCGATCCCGCCAAGATCAGGGACGCCATCTACAACTTCGGCCCCTACAAGGGCACTGTGGGTGATTTCCGCTTTGAAGGGAGCGGCGAGCCGATCGTCTTCCCGATTCTGAAGATCATCAAGGACGGCAAGTTCGTGAGCTACAAGCCATAAGCGTTTCAACGCGCAAGGCGCGGTCGGGTGGATGCGTGTCGAGCTGCTCGGGACGCTTCCGTTCCGGCGATCCTGCCGCGCCCCAGTTCAACGCAAATGGTGAAACTTCATGCTGTTCCTGCAACTGCTGATCGACGGGCTCGCCTCGGGCGCGCTCTATGCGCTGACCGCCGTCGGATTTGCGATCATCTATAATGGCACTCGCATCCTTCATATGGCTCATGCCGCTGTCTTCACATGCGGCGGTTATATCCTCTATGTCCTGGTCAAACTGGGGCTGCATCCGGCAATTGCCGTAGTGTTCGCTCTTGCGGGCGCAGCCTGCCTCGGCGTCGCGATAGACAGGGTTGTCTATAAGCCGCTGAGGGCGCGCAAGAGCAGCGAGGCTGCGCTCTTCGTCGCCTCGATAGGCGTTCTGACCCTGCTGCAATCGGTCTATGCCATCATATTTACGACAGACACGCTTTATGTCCGGCAAGGAACGCTTGAGACCTTCGATATCGGGGAAATACGGCTGACTATCGTGCACATCATTGCCGCAGGCATTGCAATCGTCGTCTTTCCTGCCTTGCAGCTTTTCCTCACCAAGACCCGCTACGGCCGCGCCATGCGAGCCCTTGCAGACAATCCCAATCTCGCGATCGTGCGAGGCGTCAATGTGGAACGCCTGTATATGCTGATCTTCGCCGTGGGATCTTTGCTTGCCGGGTTTGCAGTGGTGCTGATCGCCTATGACCTTGGTGTGCGGCCGGAAATGGGTTTTTCGGTGATCTTCGTCTCGCTGGTCGCTGTCATCGTCGGCGGGGTAGGCTATCTGCCGGGTGCGGCCGCAGGAGGGTTCTTGCTTGGCATTTTGCAGAACCTATCGCTCTGGCAGTTGTCGGGACGCTGGATGGACGTGATCGTTTTCGGAGCCTTGCTCGTGTTCCTCGTTTTTCGTCCGCAGGGGATATTCGGCCACCTGCAATCGACACGCCGGGTTTGAGGAGCAATAATCATGGATTATGCACTGCACCTCATCGCGATGCTGCTGATCTACTCTTCGCTCGTCGTTTCGCTTGATCTCATGATCGGCCATACGGGTATTCTGAGTTTCGCACACGCATCTTTTTACGGCATTGGCGCCTATGTGACGGCCATCCTCACTGTCTATGCCGGCGTCAACTGGTTCCCGGCGATGATTCTCGCCTTTGCGATCGGGGGCATCATCGCCGGCGCAATCGCCGTCCCGACACTCAAGCTCGGTGGCGATTATTTCATCCTGGCGCTCTTCGGCTTCACCCTGATCGTCACGAGCCTCATCCTCAACATGGAATGGCTGACGAACGGTCCTTTCGGCATTCGCGGCGTGCCGCGTCCTTCGTTCTTTGGATATCAGGTTCAGAGCGGCTTCGGCATGCTGTCTTTCATAGCCGTCGTGGTGGGGTTCATATTCTTCGTGCACTGGCGTTTTGCCCGCTCTCCCATGAAGTCCATGCTCCACGCCATTCGTGACGACGAGTCCGTTGCGCTGTCCTTGGGCATCAACGTGGTGCGCACGCGGATCGTCATTTTCGCCATGAGCGGCGCCTTCGCAGCTCTGTCGGGCGCGCTGGCGGCATTCTATTTCCGCTTCGTGACAGCCGATTCCTACGGCCTCGAGACAATCATTCTTCTATGGGCGATGCTGTTCGTCGGCGGCAACTGCAGCATTGCGGGTTGCATCGTTGGGCCCGCGGTGCTTGTGCTGTTTCCGGAAATCTTCCGCTTCGTCGGCAGCAAGAATCTCGATATCGCGCATATACAAACGGGAATGTATGGTCTGCTTCTCGTATTGCTCATGCTGTTCCGGCCGCAGGGGATAGCGGGTGGCAAATCGGGAATTCGCACATGACCATCCTTCTCGATGTCGAGCGCATTTCCAAGCGTTTCGGCGGCCTGCAAGCCGTGGACGAAGCGAGTTTCACGGTCGAAGCCAATACGATCACGAGTCTGATCGGGCCCAATGGTGCGGGCAAGACGACCGCTTTCAACATTGTTTCCGGATTCCTGAAAGCCGATAGCGGACGCATCGCTTTTCGGGGGCGTGAGATTGCCGGGCTGGAACCGCACGAAATTGCCGCCATGGGCATGGCGCGTACTTTTCAGGACCCGCGCGTCTTTCCCGACATGACGGTCATGGAGAACGTATTGGTGGGCGTTCGCCAGAAAGGCGAGCATCCCCTCTGGGCTTTGCTACGCGGCGCCGAAGTCAACGCGCAGGAAATGCGTATCCGCGAAAAGGCGCAGCAGATTCTCGAAACGACCGGCCTGATCGACAGGGCGGGCGAACGCGCCGCCTCGCTTTCATTCGGCGAGCAGCGTTTCCTCAGCATCGCCCGCACACTCATTCGCGATCCCGACATCATCCTTCTGGACGAACCGACTGTGGGTCTCGACAAGGCGACTTTCGGCAGCCTCATCGATCTTATGGCACGGCTGGTGAAGACGGACGGCAAGACCATCCTGCTTATTGAGCACAACATGGATGTCGTCATGTCGATTTCCGCCAAGGTCGTGCTGATGGTACAGGGTGCGGTTGTCGCGAGCGGTTCGCCTGAAGAAATTCGCAGCCATCGAAGCATGGTGGAAGCCTATTTGGGAAAGCGCCATGTTGCTTGATGTCAGCGGCCTGTGCGCGGGCTATGGATCGAAGCAGGTCATTCGCGGTGTCGACCTGCAAGTCGGCGAGCGTGAAGTGGTGGCTGTCCTCGGACACAATGGCGCGGGCAAATCGAGCCTGATGCATGCGATTTTTGGCGTCATCCCGGCGACGGCCGGCCGCATCGCTTTCGCGGGGCAGGACATCACGAACATGTCGCCGTCGGACAAGGTGGTGGCGGGCATGGGCTATTCGCCCCAGGGCGGAGAGTCCTTCCGCACGCTCAGCGTCGCCGATAATCTGGCGCTCGGCGGATTTGCACTGAAGGACCAGAGTTCGATACCCGAGCGCATTCGCGCCGTGCAGGAACTGTTTCCGCCGTTGCGTGAGCGGCGCAATTCACGCGCCGGTTCGCTCTCGGGCGGCGAGCGGCAGATGCTGGCGCTCGGAGCGTTGCTCATCGCTTCGCCCAAGCTCGTCATACTGGACGAACCGTCGGGCGGGCTTTCGCCGATGATGGTCGACAAGATGTATGAAGCCATACGGAACGTCGCGGATAATCTTGGGGCGTCGGTCCTGCTCGTGGAGCAGGAGGCCAATCATGCGCTCGAGATCGCGGATCGCGCCTATGTGCTGGGGAATGGGAAAGTCATCTACGAAGGACCGGCGCAGGAACTCGCAAAATCCGAAAAACTGGGCGATCTGTTGCTGGGACTTTGAGTCGCGTCTGCTTACGGCATCGACTCGCCGCCATCCGCCGTCAGCACATGGCCGGTGATGTAACTGGCCATGTCGCTCAGAAGAAAGACGAATGTTTCGGCGATCTCTTCGGCGGTTCCGAGACGGCCCATCGGGATAACCTTGACGCGTTCGGCGATGTCGCCCTTCAGAGTCTTGACGCTGCGATTGCCGCGCCAAAGAGGCGTATCGATAGGACCGGGCGCCACGGCGTTCACGCGAATGCCCAAAGCGGCCTTTTCGCGCGCGAGAGATTTCGTCATCCCGATGATCGCCGCCTTTGAACCTGCATAGTGAACGCGGTTGGCCTGACCTCGCATGGCATGCAGCGACGACATGTTGACGATGGAGCCATAGCCGCTCTGCATCATGCCGGGGAGTGCGGCGCGGCAGCAGTAAAAGCACCCGTTGACGGCGACCGAAAACATCTTTTGCCAGTCCCGGTCGGTAATCTCCTCGCAGGGAGCGGCCTGATCGATGCCGGCGATATTGGCGAGATAGCCGACGGGCCCGAGCTCCTTCGCGATTTTTGCGAAGGCTTTGTTGACCTGCGCGGAACTGGATACATCAACTTTGTAGGCTTTCGCCTGCGCTCCTGAAGATGCAATGAGCCGCGCTACATTCTCGACAGCCTCGCCATCGCGATCCAGCAGGGCGACGGACAAACCGCGCCGGGCCAGCGCCTCGGCAGTCGCCCGTCCCATGCCGCTGCCGGCGCCCGTGACAACTGCCGTCAAATCTCGAAAACCCTCTGCAACCCGAGCTGTCATCGTTCTTGCGCCTCGCCAGATTATGAGGGTTGAATCCTATTGCGCCGCAGCCAGAGCCTTGTCCTCGCTTTGGGGATCGAGCGTCAACGCCTTCAGGCGTGGAAGAACATCGCGCGCGAAGAGGCGATAATTATCGACGGTGTCACGATGATTGAGGTTTCCGCCCTGACCCATCATGAGAAGGTGCCCGAAGCCGCCGACGTAATTGTAATATTCCTTGATCTGTTCGTAGACCTTGTCGGGCGTGCCAGCGAAGACAGCCATGGCGTCGATCAACTGGTCGACGCTGGCCGTCGCCTGCGGAATGCGAGAGCCGTCGCGCAACTGGAACGTTGCATAGGGGGGCACATAGTTCGGGATGATGCTGGTGCGCAAGGCCCGCGCATTCGCCTCCACGGATACATAACCCGGCGGATTTACGAACTGCTTCGCGACGATGGGGGAGGTACGCACGTAACCCAGAATTTCCCAGGCGCGGCGCTTTGCCTCTTCATCCGTATCCGCCACCGCCACAATGGCGAGATAGGCGAATTTGTCGGGGCCGTGAGGTTTGCCGATCTCGCGAGCGCGCTGGCGATAGGAATCGAATAGAGATTTCGACAAGCGGCCGCTCAGGAAGGTGCCGACGCCCGCGCCCTTTTCCGCGATCCATCCGCCGCCGTCCGGCGACATCGAGACGAACCATGTCGGCGGCAAGGGCTGCTGGTAAGGCCGCGGCCAGACGTTGACGTCGCGGAAGTGGAAGAACTCTCCCTCCCAGCTGAACGGGCCGTCGTGGCTGGTCAAAGCCTTGCAAATGAGATCGTAGGCTTCGAGAAAGCGGCGCTGCTGGCCCACGGGTTGAGCGTTGGCCGGATAGACTTCGTAGGGAGAAGCTTTTACGAACCCCATCTCGAAGCGTCCGCGCGAATAGACGTCGATCAATGCGACTTCTTCGGCGACGCGTATGGGGTCGGGCCTGTTGGCGATATGTATGCCCAGCGACATCAGCCGGCTCTTCTTGGTTTCCCGCGCGAGGATGGAAAGCGGAAGCGTGCAGGAAGAGTTCAGGCAGGTTGCCGTCGAATGATGTTCGTTGATGCATATGTCCATGCCGAGTTCGTCGAGCATCGACCATTCGTCGAGATGGCGGTGAAGGATGTCCGCGGCCTTGGCGGGGTCCATCAACCGGCTGGGCAAACTGTTGCGAAGCGATGGAGGCGTCGGTTCCCAGGCTTCGGGATAGGCATTCTCGCAGAAGCCCCAAACGCGCATGGTCATGTTCTGCTCCCGTGTTTCACTCCGCAGCGACTGTCGCGGGCGCGACGAAACTCTCGATGAGTTGCATCACGCGCTTGCCTTGCTCGATGTGTGGAAAGTGGCCCGCTTGTTCGACGACTTCCAGCCGCGCCCGCGGGATTTCTGCTGCGAACTTGCGTCCGTAATCGACCGTGACGATCTCGTCGCTTGCGCCCCAGACGAGCAATGTCGGTACATCGATCCGGTGCAGCCAACGCCTGAGCCGTGGATTGTGCATGTAAGGCGACCAGGCATACTGGCACAGCGCGATCCTGTTGCGCGAGACCTCGATCAGATCGTCGTCGCTGCTGTTGGCAATATCGATTTTGCCCTTGGCGGGATCAACGAAGGCACGGCTGCGAAACTCCTCATCCGGCAACATATAGATGTCTGCGATATCCACGACGTCACGGTCCGAGAAGCGCGCGCCGACGGTGTCGATCAGCACAAGATCCCGGATGCGGCGCGTCGAGCGCACGGCCATTTCGCTGGCGATCCATCCGCCGAAAGATGCGCCGATCAGCGTGATGTCGTCGAGTTTGTGCTGATCGAGCAGGTCGAGATAAAAATAGGCGAGATCCTCGACGGTCTTGAAATCGTCCGGCCGTTCCGAATTGCCAAAGCCCGGATGCGAAGGCGCATGAATCCGGCCGAGATGGGAAAGGCCATGCACGAAATCGAGCTCGCGCTTTATGCCGTCGCCCGAATGCAGGTAAACGACGGGGCGACCTTCGCCGATCACCCGCAATTCCGTATTGATCCCGCAAACTCGCGTGGTGTCCAGGATTGCCGTCATTCGCTTCCTCCCGGGAGGCGTCGTGTCGTTGCTCAGCCTGGCGGCTGTCACGATTTTTTGCGAGCGTGCGGCAGGCGGAAGGGCCTGTCAAGTTTCATGCGGCGGGTCGAGAACGATATGTTTCCGGATGTTGGATGCCCCGGAAATCGCGCGCTATCCCGTTGATCGTCTGATCTTCGTACACTTGCGTGGCGCGCGCCGTATGCACTAGTCTCCATTCAAGAAAATTGAAGAAAGCCGGGGAGGCGCAGTTGGGCAATTGGCTTGTGGGCGTGGATACAGGCGGTACGTTCACGGATCTGATTGCCGTCGAGCAGGCCTCCGGACAAATGCGCCGCGCAAAGGTTCCATCGGTTCCTGCAGATCCTTCGACAGCGGTTCTCGACGCGCTCGGAAAGCTTTTCGAAACAGGCGTCGCGCCTCAGGAAATCTCACTTTTCGTTCATGGCACTACAGTTGCGACCAACGCCTTACTCGAAGGCAAGGGCGTCAAGACCGGCCTCATCATCACCAAAGGTTTTCGTGCAGTGTATGAGGCGCGGGGATGGTCGCAGCCCACGGGGAGCGATCTTCTCGATACATTTTATCGCAAACCGCCGCTGCTCGCGCCGCAGTCGTTGACGGAAGAGGCCGAAGAGAGGCTGGACTTTCAGGGTTCGGCCGTGACGCCGCTCAATGAGGAGGCGCTGCGGCAATCCGTGCGCCGACTTAAGAACAAGGGCGTCGAAGCGATTGCCGTGTGTTTCCTGTTTTCTTTCATCAATCCCATGCACGAGCGCCGCGCGGGCGAAATCATAGCCGAGGAAGCGCCTGACTGCCGCATTTCGCTTTCCTCTTATGTGTTGCCGGTGATCCGCGAGTATCCGCGGCTTTCGACGACTGTCATCGACGCTTACGTCGGGCCGAAAATAGCGTCCTATCTGTTGCGCCTCGAAAGCAATCTGGTGAAGCTCGGGCTAACGACGCCGCAGCTCTTCCTGATGCAATCGAATGGCGGGCTCATGCGGATTTCGTTGGGCGCGCGTCATCCCAACCAGACTCTTTTGTCGGGGCCGGCGGCTGGCGTCATCGCGGGCGTCGAACTTGCACGGATGACGCAGCGTTCGCATGTCATCACCTTCGACATGGGCGGCACCTCGACCGACATCAGCGTGATTGTCGATGGCCGCATGCTGGAAACGACGCAGGGGCAGATTGCCGGGCAGGATATCGGTACGCCCATGCTCAAAGTACGCACGCTCGGAGCGGGTGGCGGCACGATTGCCTGGATCGGCAAGGATGGCTTGCTGAAAGTCGGCCCTCGCAGTTCCGGCTCGGCGCCGGGCCCAGCCTGTTACGGACGCGGTGGCGTCGAGCCGACCGTTACCGACGCCAATGTCGTGCTTGGCGCCCTGGGCGCCGGCAATCTGCTTGCCGGTTCGCTGCAACTGGACAGGGAGAAGGCGAGCCTTGCTGTTGATACAGTCGCGCGTCCGCTCGGTCTTTCCACGGTGGAAGGCGCGGCCGGCATATTGCGCATCGTCAATACGCAAATGGCGGTCGACCTGCGATTGTCGCTGCAGGAGCAGGGTCAGGATCCGCGTAAATTCGCGCTTGTGGCCTTCGGCGGGGCAGGGCCGCTGCATGCCGCCGTTCTCGCGCGAGCGGTCGGCATTCCCACGGTTCTCGTGCCGATGTCGCCCGGACTGAACTGCGCGATGGGCATGTTGCAAACCAATGTGCGCCACTCCTACCTCAAGTCCGAAATGGGGGCGCTCAACAATTTTCCGGCAGCGCGTATCAACGAAGTGTTCGCCGAACTCGAGACGCAGGCGATGGAAGAGGCGAGGATCGAGGGATTTTCGCCCGATGCCGTGACGCTGACACGCATGCTGGATCTGCGCTATCCGCACCAGGGCTATACGTTGCCTGTCGAATGTCCCAAAGGACTCGAAGACGCGGGCAAGTCAGCGCTCAAGAAAGCCTTCGACGAGATCCATCATCAGGTCTACGGCCAGTCGGCGCCAAAGGAGGGCGCGGAGATCGTGACATTCCGCCTGCAGTCGGAAATCGCGATTCCGAAGTTCAATGTTCCCACGCTTGCTAAAGGCGATGGAAATCCGGCGCGGGCGTTGACCGGCGAACGCAATCTCTACGATCTCGAGCGCAAGGAATTCCTGCTGGCGAAGACCTACGACCGCAGCCGCTTGCTAGCGGGCGATGTTGTCATGGGCCCCGCGATTATCGACCAGTTCGATTCAACGATTGTCGTTCCGGCCGGGCAGAAGGCCGCGACGGACGTTTCCGGCACATTGATCATCACCTCCAGCGAGGCACAATGAACGTCGATCCCGTCACGACCGAAGTCGTCGCCAGCCGGCTGCGCGAAAGCGCCTCCACGATGGAATACGCGCTCTATCACAGTGGCTATTCGCCGATCCTGCGCGAGTCCAAAGATGGCACCGCCGGCATCACGGATGCACGCGGACGCGTGGTGATGTTGAGCGGAGGCCTGCAGTATCACTTCACGGCCTACCAGCAGGCGGTGCAGGCGGTGCTTGCGCGTTATCCCGCCGAAAAGCTGAAACCGGGCGAGAGCTTTATCACCAACGATCCCTATAAGAGCGGCAGCCCGCATGCGCCGGATTTTTGCGCCATCACGCCAGCCTTTCACGGCGGGGAACTGATCGGCTTCGGCGTGAGCCTTGCGCACAAGTCTGATATTGGCGGACTCGTGCCGGGATCATCGGGCGCTGCGGCGCGTGAAATCTATCACGACGGAATTCTTTTTCCGCCGGTGCGGTTTCAAACGGAGAACGGGATCGAAGAATCCATCGAAGCCATCATCGCTAACAACAGCCGCGTGCCAGACGTCGTGCTTGGCGATTTGCGGGCGCAAGTTGGCTGTACGCGCGTTGGCTGCCGCAAGCTCGCAGAGCTTTGCGACGAATATGGCCGCGACGTTGTGCTCGAGGTCATGCAGAGGCTGATCGGGCTCACGGCCGCGCGGGTGCGCAGCGAGTTTGAGTCCTGGCCTGATGGCGTCGGCGAAGCCGAAGGCTTTCTCGATCATGACGGCGTCGACAAGGACAAGCCGATCCGTATTGCCGTTCGCGCGGAGAAGAAGGCCGGGCGTCTGAAGCTTGATTTCACGGGAACGTCTGCGCAGGCGCAGGGGCCGGTCAATCTTGTTTCGGCGACCGCGCAAGCGGCCTCCCTCGTTGCCGTTCTTTCATCCTGCGATCCAACGATCCCGGTGAACTTCGGATTGCGCGAAGCGATCGACTTCGTCCTCCCCGAAGGCACGATCGTCAATCCCCTGCATCCGGCAACCGTCAATCATTACTATCCGACGGCGCATCTCATCTATGCGACGGTGCTGTCGGCGCTGGCGAAGATCAATCCCAAACGCGCCGTTGCGCCTTCAGGGCTTGGTTCGGGCGCCGTCACGATCGGTTATCGCAAGGCGCGCAGCGGCAAGCCTGCGGTGCTCTACGAACTGTTGAATACATCGCTCGGCGCGACCAGCACCCATGATGGCACGTCCATCGTGATGTCGATGAACCATTTTACGCCCGGCGCTCCCGTCGAAATCTTCGAAAGCGAATATCCAATCCGCGTGCGTTCGTTTCAGATCATTCAGGATTCGGCGGGGGCAGGGCGCTATCGCGGGGGCATGGGCTATGCGCGCGAGTTCGAAGTGCTCGAGGATTCGGTTCTGACGGTGCGGTCGGCCAATCACAAATTCGCCTCGCAAGGCGTCGAGGGCGGCTTGTCGCCACCGCCGTCAAGCGTCGTGCTCAATCCCGGACGCAAGGACGAGGAATCCCTCGGGCCGCTCGAGACACGCTTGCTCCATGCAGGAGATGTCATTCGCTTCGTGCGCAGCGGTGGCGCGGGTTTCGGTCCGCCAAATGAGCGCAGTGAGGAGGCGGTGATCGAAGATGTTAAGAACGGTTATGTCTCCGCTCATGCAGCTGCGAAAGTGTACGGCAGGGTTATTGAAGACAACGGCGACGGAGATTGATGGGATTTGTTCGATCTTCGGCATCAGGTCGTTCGAATGCCGGCGTAAGATATTGCAAGCAGAGGGCGCAGGAGCCGCGCGGAAAAACAGGCGAGGAAAAATGACGCAGCAGGCGATCGGATCGGCAGCCGTGATCGGCCTTGGAAAAATGGGAAGCGCTGTGGCGCGTCATCTTGCTGGCGCTGGCATACATGTCGCCGGATTCGATATCGAACCCGCGGCGATTTCGCGATTGAAAAGCTCAGGCGTTCGCGCTGCGGTTTCTGCGGCCGACGCTGCGAAGGGATGCGATCTTGTCATCGTGCTCACGGCCTTTGAAGAACAGGTTGCCGATGTTCTCTTCGGTTCGGACGGTGTTTCGGAAGGCGCGGCAAAAGGGACAATAGTCGGGGTCGCATCGACCATATCGCCGAGCGCGATGCGCGCTTTTGCCGAGCGGCTCGAAAAATCCGGATTGATCCCGCTCGATATTCCGCTTTGCCGCGGTGAGCCGGCGGCGGAGGCTGGCAAGCTGCTCATTACGGGCGGTGGCGACAAGACTGCATTTGAACGATGCAGGCCCGCCTTCGCAACCTTCGCAAACGATATCTATCACCTCGGGCCGGCCGGCAGCGGTCAGGTGGGCAAGATGGTCAACAATCTCATCCTTTGGGCTTGTCTGATCGGAAATCACGAGGGTCTTGCTCTCGGCGAGAAATTCGGCATCGATCCCGAAGCGATGCGCGACATGCTGCTCGCCAGCAGCGCCGACAATTGGGCCCTGAGGGAGCGGATCAATTTTGGCGGCATGCCGTGGCCGTGGGCGGAAAAAGATATGATGATCGTTCTGCAAGAAGCAGATCACATGCGTATTGCCTTGCCCCTGAGCGGCACGCTCAAGGAGGTCGTCAAGGGCGTCAAGCTTTCGCGCGGAGATTTTTCCGGCGTCCTCGCCAAACACTGACAGGGTAACCACGCAATGGCCCGGCCGAACACGAGGATGGATAGTCCGAACAAATTCAAGATCGGACTATTTGGAATGAACTGCAACGGCGGTCTCACCATGACCAAAGCGCCCGAGCGCTGGGATCAGAAATGGGAGAACAATGTTCGCGCAGCCCAACTCGCCGAAGCCGCCGGACTCGAGTTCCTGTTACCGATCGGCCGCTGGCATGGCTACAAGGGCGAAACCGATACTGAGGGCACGACGTGGGAGACGCTGGTGTGGGCCGCGGGTCTTCTCGGCGCAACCAGGGAAATTTCGGCCTTCTGCACGCTGCACGTGTCCTTCGCGAATCCTGTCTTCGCGGCCAAGCAGATCGTGACGGCAGACCATATCGGCGCCGGCCGCTTTGGCATCAATATCGTCTCGGGCTGGAATCGGGGCGAATTCGCGATGTTCGGCATATCGCTCGGCGAACATGACGATCGCTACGCCTACACCGAAGAATGGGTCGATATTGTCGAACGTATCTGGCGCGAAGAGGAGCCGTTCGATCATAAAGGCCGGTTCTTCGAACTCAAGGGCGTACTCGGCAAGCCGAAGCCCGTAGGTGGAGAACGTCCTCTCCTCATGAGCGCCGGCGCATCGCCGGCTGGGCGCGCATTTGCGGCGCGTCATGCAGATTGCCTGTTCATGGCAATCTATGATTTCGACGCACTGCCTCGTGACATCAGCAGCTTGCGCGCTCTTGCGCCAGCGGACCGTAATCCCGGCGTGTACGCGAGCGGTCATCTGTTTACGCGCCGGACGGAAAAGGAAACAAAGGAGTGGTATGATTATATCGTTCACGAGCAGGGCGATTGGGAAGCTGCCGAGCATATCGTTCGCATTCGCATAGCCGGGGGAAGCCAGTCCGTGCCGGCGAGCGTCATTCGTGAGCGCACCGCGCAGATGGTCGCGGGCATTGGCACATCGCCTATAGTCGGCAGTTACGATCAGGTTGCCGAGAAAATGAAATACCTGAGCGATGCCGGGCTCAACGGGATTGCGCTTGGTCTGGTCAATTACATCGACGAGTTTCCGATTCTTCAGAACGAGATTCTGCCACGACTGGAACGGCTCGGGTTGCGTCAGCCATTTCATTCGCATTGATGGCTTCGGTCATGCCTGACAGTCCGGCGCGCAAGCGCATACCGCAGGTTCTCATCGCCGGTGCGGGGCCAATCGGGCTTTTCTTCGCAGCCGATCTGGCGTGGCGCGGCGTTGCCGTTCTCGTCGTCGATCCGCAGGTCGATGTCGTCGCCCACCCCCGAGCCATTTCCATCGGCGTGCGCAGCATGGAGCATTTTCGCCGGCTTGGGCTCGATCAGAAAGTGATCGATGCCGGGGTGCCCCGAGATCAGGCGCTGGATGTGGTCTATGTGACGCGCATGCTGTCGCGGGAAATCTTCCGCTTCCGCATTCCCTCCATCGAGGATCTCGGTAAACGGCATGCGGAGCTGGCGCAAGCCATTCCCGAAGTTGCGGCGTCTCCCTATTACAAGACATGGACTGCGCAAGCGCCGCTTGAGCGCATGTTGCGCTCCCATTTGCAGGATAACGAACTGGTCGAACTTCGGCTTGGCTGGCGGCTGGATTCATTTCGTGAGACCGCAGAGGGCATGGAGGCCGTCATCGTCGAGAACGCGAGCGGACGGCGCGAAGCCGTCACCGCCGATTATCTTGCAGGATGCGACGGCGCGCGCAGCACCGTACGTACCCAACTCGGCATCCCGCTTGAGGGCCGCGGCACGCTCGGCAGCGCGCTGGGTCTGTATTTTCGGGCGCCGCAGTTGCGTGTGCTGCTCGGCAGAGGCGCGGGCGTTATGTACTGGCCGCTCGCGCCGGGCTGCGGCGGCACGATCTACACGATCGATGGCGGCGACGAATGGGTGTTCAATCGTTATTTCGCAGCGGACGAGACGCCGTCCGTCGCCGATCCCGTCGGCGTTATCAAAGCCGCGATCGGGCGCGACATCGATGTCGAACTGATTTCGGCGCTCGACTGGCAGCCGCGCCAGCTGGTCGCCAGTTCATATGGGACGGATCGCGTCTTTCTGGCGGGGGATGCCTGCCATCTCTTCGTTCCGACTGGCGGGTTGGGCATGAATACTGGCATTGGCGATGCCGCCGATCTCGCCTGGAAGATGGAGGCGCGGCTGAAAGGCTGGGGCGGCGAAAATCTGCTGAGGTCATACGAGAAGGAGCGACGGCCGCAAGGACTGCACAACACGCTGGAAGCCGCCGACAACTATGCGCGCAGCGGCGATATCTCCACCGCCCTCGCCGATATCGAGGACGAAAGCAGCAAGGGAGATGCGGCGCGCGCGTCACTCGCGGCCAGGCTGCCGCCGAAGATCAAGCATTTTGCGCCGATCGGCGTGCATCTTGGTTATCGGTACGAGGGTTCGCCACTCATTGTTGCGGATCGGACGGCGCAGCCGCCGCTCGAACCAGCAAATTATGTCCCCACGGCCCGGCCCGGTCATCGCGCGCCGCATGTCTGGCTCGACGAAAACATTTCGACTCTCGATCTCTTCGGCCGAGGATTCGTGCTTCTGAATTTTGGCGACGCCGACACGAGCGCTTTCGAACGGGCGGCGCGGGACAGGGGGATGCCGCTGCGCGCGATAGGTCTGCACAGTCGCGAAGCGGCGCAACTTTATGAAAGCCGCCTCGCGCTTGTCAGGCCGGACGGCCACGTCGCATGGCGCGCAGATGAATGCCCGCTGAATATTGGCAGGATTCTCGACACTGTTTGCGGCGATTAAGTGCGGCGCATCTGCGCGGCCGATGTTTATTTTGCCGTGTCCTCGAATCTGACCGCCATGAACACATTTCCGTCACCGATTCCCATCACTACGCGCGCCGCGAAACGCTCGTGTGCTCGAACTGATGATGATCCGGCCATGTCCACCATCGTGATGACGCTTCTCTATCTCCTGGGGTCGCTGACGTGGTTCGCGCTGCTGAGCGCGATCTTCTGGCTTGCCGTGCGCGACGGTCCTGCTGGCGGCGGCCATGTCCTGAAAGGGCCGCGCGGGGCCGCCATGAGCTCGCTTCAGGTGCGCGAAAGCATGTATGGGTCCGCGTGACTTTTTCGACCGCGATGTCGTTGACGTTGCCCGCGACCTGATCGGCGCGACGGTGCTTTGCGATGGCGTCGGCGGGCGTATCGTCGAGACCGAGGCCTATGCGCCCGATGATCCCGCGTCCCACAGCTTTGCCGGACGCACGGCCCGCAATGCGGCCATGTTCGGCGCCCCGGGCGATGTCTATGTCTATCGCATCTATGGCATGCACTACTGCGCGAACATCGTTTGCACGCCGGGCAGCGCGGTCCTCTTGCGTGCGCTCGAGCCGCTGGCCGGGCTCGAAGAGATGAGCGTCCGGCGCGGCGAAGTTGCGCCGAAGCTGTTGTGCGCGGGACCGGGACGGCTATGCGCCGCCCTCGGGATCGACCTCGGCGCCAATTCCATGAGCGTGGTGCACTCGCCTTTTGCCTTCGTTCCTGTGAGCGAGCCTTGCACGCACATCACGGGCCCTCGCATTGGAATCACCAAAGCGGCGGATAAGCCGTGGCGTTTCGGTTTGGCAGGCTCTGCGTTTTTAAGCCGCCGCTTTTGATCATTCGCTCCAGTCGATGATCTGGGCAAACAGGGGATCGACAGGCATCGGCTTCTCTATGAAATGCTGTTCCGCCAGATAACCCATGAAGGCTTCAAGCAGCTTGCGATTGGCCTCGACGCCATAGGGCCAAGGATTGGAGCCCATCAGGGCGTCCATTTCCGCAATCTCCTCGTGCAGCCATGGCAGCATGGTTTTCTGCGCGCCGGAGAAGCGCATGGCCTGCAATGCCCATTTCTTCGAGGCTTCACAGGCCTTGTAGATGCTCTCGGCCACCCACGGTTGCTCGCGATGCAACTCTTCGCGAATGACGATCGTGTGCATGACAGGGTGGAAGCCCGTACGCTTGTAATAGTCGCGTTCGTGCGTGCGATAGTCCGGAATGAGCCGTGCGACATTCTTGCCGCGATCGAGATTGCCCGGCCGGCGCGCGCCGAAATAGGCGTCGATCTCGCCGCTTTCAAGCATTTCGTTGAGCGTGCGATTTGAAGGGATGATCTCGATGGGGACATCCCGCACGGGGCGCAAATCCATGTCGTGGTCCGGCGCGCGCGGTTCGTTTACGCCGCCTTCCACCCATTTGATCGTGTCGAGATCCACGCCATATTCGTGCTTGAGTATGCCGCGCTGCCAGACGCCTGCGGTCTGGCGATATTCCTGAACGCCGACGCGCTTGCCCTCGAGATCGCGCGGCGACCTGATGCCAGCGTTCTTGTTGATGAAGATGAAGCCGTGCCGAAAGACTCTCGAGGGAAATACGGGAATGGCGAGAAAGGGAAAATTCTGCGCGTGCCGCACCCGCATGATCATGTAATGGGCCATCGACATTTCCGCGATGTCGAAGGAGCGCGACTTGATCATGCGCGCGAAGATTTCGGGCGGCGACTGGATCGCGAGGTAACGCAGGTCGATGCCCTCAGGCTGAACGTGGCCGAGCGCCAGCGCTTCCATGCGATCGTAGGGCCCGCAGGCCATGGTGAGCGGCAGCCGGTTCATCACTTCCTCCCAAATTCTTGTTGGCAACACGTTATAGATTGCCATTGCCCGGTCAACGCCGAGGGCGTTGCCTTGCGCGGGCCGATGTGGTGACCTTGGCGCAAACAAGCCGTCTGCCGCGTGGCCAATAACTCCAAGGAGCGTCCATGACCAGATATTCGATCAGCCAGCCCGTCCGTCAGGTGGAGGCGCCGCGCCTGATGAAAGGCGAGGGCCGCTATACCGACGACATCCTGCTGGACCGGCAAGCGCATGCGGTATTTCTGCGTTCGCCGCATGCCCATGCCGAGATCGTCAGAATTGACGTCAAGTCCGCGAAGACGATGCCGGGCGTCATCGAAATTCTGACAGGCGAGGACTGGGCCAAGGATGGACTCGGCGACGTGCGCGGTCTTTCGCCGGCCAAACGCCGGGATGGCTCGCCGATGTTCCGCCCGCCGCGTCCGGGCATCACGCGCGATCGCGTGCGCCATATCGGGCAGACGGTGGCCGTCGTCATCGCTGGAACGGTTGCAGAGGCGAAGGATGCCGCGGAGGCCATTGAAGTCGAATACAGGACATTGCCCGCGCATTTCGACACGGCGAAGGCAAACCTGCCCGGCGCTCCGGCCATC
Source organism: uncultured Hyphomicrobiales bacterium (assembly GCA_903847605.1). Taxonomy (GTDB): domain Bacteria; phylum Pseudomonadota; class Alphaproteobacteria; order Rhizobiales; family Beijerinckiaceae; genus Terripilifer. The sequence continues at coordinate 44,986 of CAINED010000084.1, forward strand.
TGGGCCGAATGTCCCGACAACGAGCCCGTTTATGCCTCCAAGGGTAATCGCGAAGCCGCTGACAAGGCTTTTGCCAGCGCTGCGCATGTCGTGAAGGATCGCTTCGTCGTCAACCGCGTGGCGGCGAACACGATGGAGCCGCGCGCCGTCGTCGCCGACTGGGACAAGGGTAGGGATCATTATACGATTTATGCCTGCCACCAGCGTCCCTATGTCTGGCGCACGATGATGACGAAATTCGTCTTCAACATCGCCGAAAGCCAGATGCGTCTCATCGCCGGCGATGTCGGTGGTTCCTACGGCATGAAGGGCGGTCTCTATACGGAAGTGCCTGTGATCGCCTGGGCATCGAAGCGTGTCGCACGTCCCGTAAAATGGAATTGCGAACGCAGCGAAGCGCTGATCGCCGACGATCAGGGCCGGGACATGGTGGTCGACGCCGAGCTTGCTTTCGACAAGGATGGCAAGTTCCTGGGCCTGCGCTTTTCCTCGCGCAACAATGTCGGCGCATATATTTCGATGCTGGGATTTCTCTCGACGCTCAATATCATCAACGATGTCGGCGGCCCCTACATCATCCCCGCAGCATTCGCGGACGCCTGCGCCGTCTTCACCAACACGTTGCCTGTGTCCAACTATCGCGCGCCCGGCGGCGCGCCGAGCGCCTACGTCATCGAGCGTCTCGTGGACATGGCTGCGCGCAAGATTGGCATGGACCCCGCTGAAATCCGCAAGCGCAATCTCATTCCCGCCCAGGCCATGCCCTTCAAGACGGCGATTGGCGCGACATACGACTGCGGCGATTTTCCTGCGCTGCTCGAAAAGTGCCGCAAGATTGCCGATTACGAGGGCCTGAAACAGCGCAAGCGCGCCTCGCAAGCGAAGGGATTGTTGCGTGGAGTCGGTGTCTCCTGCAGCATCGATCCTTCGGCGGGGCCTTCGCCCGAGACCGCGGAATTGCGTTTCGATCCCGGTGGCACGGTGACCATACTCGTGGGCTCCACGGCGGGCGGCCAGAGCCACGAGACCATCTACACGCAAATCGTCTCGCAGATGTTGGGCATGGATGCCGAACATATTCGCGTCATCGAGGGCGATACCGACAAACTCTCATGGGGTACAGGCACGGGCGCGGCGCGTACGGCAACGATCGGAGGAACGGCTGTCTTCAAGGCGACGGAAAAGGTGATCGCAAAGGCCAGGCGGATCGCCGCGCATATGCTCGAAGCCAGTGTCGACGACATCCGTTTCGAGAATGGCGAATTTTCCGTCGCGGGCACAGATCACAAGGCGAAATTCAGGGACGTCGTGCAAATGGCGTTCGAGCCTTCGCGCCTGCCCAAGGATATCGAGATCGGTCTCTTCGAGACGGCGACATGGTCGCCCGATACCGGCAACATTCCCAACAGTTGCCACATCTGCGAAGTCGAGGTCGATCCGGAAACCGGCGTTTTGAACATCGACCGCTATACCGCCGTCCATGACGTTGGCGTCGAACTCAACCCGCTGCTGGTTGAGGGGCAGGTTCATGGCGGCATCGCGCAGGGCGCGGGGCAGGCGCTGATGGAGCGCGTTGTCTATGAAGAGGGCAGCGGGCAGATGCTCACCGGCTCTTTCATGGACTATGCCATGCCGCGCGCCGACAATTTCTCATCCTATACGATCGACCGCAATCCCGTTCCCACCAAGACCAATCCGCTCGGTGTAAAAGGCGCGGGCGAATGCGGCACCGTCGGGGCGTTGCCTGCGGTGATGAACGCGATCAACGATGCGCTCGCTCCGCTCGGCATCGAGAATCTTTCGATGCCTGCAACACCGGACAAGGTCTGGCGCGCGATTCAACATGCTCAGACGAAGCGTGCCGTTGCCTGAGACGATTCAACCGACGACGATCTTCTGTGCGCGCAGGTCTTCGATCTCGGCCTGCGTATAGCCGAGCGCATTGAGAATGGCCTGCGTGTCCTGCCCCAGCGAAGGCGGGTCACGCCGCAATTGGAGGCGTTCATTATTCAGCGTGATCGGCAACAGGGGTACGCGCGTCGCGACTGCGCGTCCCGCGCCGCTCGCATCCGCCGGGAGGTTGACCGGCGCGAGTCCGCCCGTCGCCAGCAAATGCGGATCGTCGAGCAATTCGCTGGGCTTTGCGATGGGCGCATAGGGCAGGCCCGCACGCTCGAAGATTTTCGATATACTCGCTGCGTCCATATCAGCGAGCTTTGCGCGCAATACCGGCATGAGCCATTCGCGTGCGTTGACACGGTCGTTGTTGCTCGCCAACCGGGAATCCGACTTCAGATCGGGCAGGCCGAAGGCGTCGCAGAAAATCTGCCATTGCGTATCGGATACGACGGCGAGAAAGATCTGCTCGCCATCCCTGACCGTGAATACATCGTAGATGCCCCAGGCGGAAATGCGGCCCGGCATTGGCGCAGGCGCCTTGCCCGTCACGGCAAATTGCATCATGTGCTGCGCCACAAGAAAGATGTTGTTCTCGAACAGCGCGCTCTGGATGCCGGCGCCCCGGCCCGTGCCTCCATTTGCGCGATCTCTTTCATAAAGCGCGGCGATGGCGCCGATGGCGCCGAACATGCCGCCCATGATGTCGTTCACGCTGGAGCCCGCGCGCAACGGGCGTCCCTCGGGACCGGTCATGTAAGCGAGGCCGCCCATCATCTGCACGACCTCGTCGAGTGCTGTGCGCTTTTCGTAAGGGCCGGGCAGAAATCCCTTGTGCGAAACATAGACGAGGCGCGGGTTCAGCTTGCGCAAGGCTTCTTCGCCGAAGCCGAGCTTGTCCATCGCGCCGGGCTTGAAATTCTCGCTGAAGATATCGGCACTCGCCACAAGCTTGAGGACAATTTCACGCCCGCGCGCATTCTTCACATCGACAGCAAGGCTCTGCTTGTTGCGGTTCGTCACCGCGAAGAAGCCCGCGCCAGAACCGATGAGCTTGCGCGTGCTGTCGCCCTTCAGCGGCTCGATCTTGATGACGTCGGCGCCAAGGTCGCCGAGAATGAGACCGCAGGTCGGCCCCATCACCATATGCGTGAACTCGACAACCTTGATGCCGTCGAGCGGCAGTCTGCGTGGGCTTTGCGGATGGTCGGTCATGATTTTCTGCGTCGTGGCGGCTTGCGCGATGGTTAGATATCATCGGCGCCAAGGTCAAACGAACAGCGGAGGTTACGATGCTTACCCGGCCCATTCCCTCAACGGGCGAAGCCCTTCCGGTCGTCGGCGTCGGCACGTGGCAGACCTTCGATATCGGCAATGACAGGGCCGGACTCGACCAGCGCAAGGAAGTGTTGCGCGTGCTGTTTGAAGCGGGCGGCAAGGTCGTGGATTCCTCGCCCATGTATGGCCGCGCAGAGGCCGTTACCGGTACGCTGCTCGGCGAAATGAAAGCGCGTGACAAGGTCTTCGTCGCCACGAAAGTCTGGACTTCGGGCGAACGCGAGGGCATCCGCCAGATGCAGGAGTCCTCCGCCAAAATGCAGGTGCCGGTCATCGACCTCATGCAAATCCACAATCTCGTCGACTGGCGCACGCACATGAAGACATTGCGCAAGTGGAAGGACGAGGGGCGCATCCGCTATATCGGCATCACCCATTACACCGATGGCGCGCTGGGCGATCTCGCCGCGATCATCCGCAGCGAGAAGATCGACTTCGTGCAATTCGCCTTTTCCATCGGCCAGCGTGCGCCGGAGGAACGGCTTTTGCCCGTTGTCGCCGAGCACGGCGTGGCGACGCTGATCAATCGTCCGCTGGGCAGCGGCGGGCTCTTCGGCAAGACGCGCGGCCGGCCTTTGCCGCCGGTCGCCGCGGACATCGGCGCGGCGACGTGGGCGCAGTTCTTTCTCAAATATCTGCTGGGCCATCCGGCCGTCACCTGCGTCATTCCCGGCACTGGCAAACCCGAACATGCGCGGGACAATGTGGCGGCCGGATCGGGCGTCATGCCCGATGCCGCGCAGCGCCGTCTCATGGTAGAGGCCTGGGAGCGCGGATAATCGGAAGCCCGGTAGCCGCCTTCACCACTCCGCAATGTGCGCTGTGTTACCGATGGTGGAGGCAGGTTGCGGCATGTCGCAGATGACGCAACGGCAGCAAGGAAGCCATTATGCTCGTTTCGACTTCGAATGAAATCCCCGGTTACCGGATCGTCCAGCATCTTGGCGTCGTGCGCGGCATCACCGTGCGCTCGCGCTCGGTCGTCGGCAATTTTGTCGGCGGCATCGCCGCCATCTTTGGCGGCCGCATCCAGGTTTATGTGACGCTGGCCGAAAACGCCCGCCAGGAAGCCTTCGACCACATGGTCGAACATGCGGGGCAGGGCGGCGCCAACGCGATCATCGCCATGCGCTACGACGCGACGGAGATCATGGCCGGAATCACGGAAGTCCTGTGCTACGGCACGGCGGTGAAGGTCGAGCCGCTGCAGTGATTTTGGCAGGCTTTCGGCCCGGAATCGCTTGCGCGCGGGTCGCGGTTTGCCGTATGAGGGCGCTCCGGCCAAGGCCGGATGCAGGAGTGTAGCTCAATTTGGTTAGAGCACCGGTCTCCAAAACCGGGGGTTGGGGGTTCGAGTCCCTCCACTCCTGCCAGCGCCTCAAATACTTCATAAAGTCAATGGTTTGTCCAGCAGTGCGCGCCCGATCAGGGTCGAGCGAAAGGACATTGTGTAGGGCCTTTGTCAGGTGACGCTCGAACAGGGCTAAAGTCGGCCAAGCCCTGACGTTTTTCCCGGAGCGGGGATGTCAACCGCTGACTCTCCGATGATTTGCCCGCCGCCGGTTGCGCTGATCGCCAACCGCAATCGTGCCGTTCGCATGAGTGTCCTTCCGGCCCGATCCGTCAGGTGCACCCTCATGACGCCTGAGGTCGTGCACAAGGTCCGCGCGCCATCGCATCCCACGGCCACGCTGCCCTCGACAATCTCATACATGCGGCCGGGATAAGTGCGGATATACCGGCGCTTGTCGTCCAGTACCTGCCGGCGGGTCATTCGCTTTCCGTAATATGTGACGACCGGCGCGTAGTACGTGTTGACCGTGTCGGCATTGACCGCGCGATCGCTTGACCAGATCCTCACATAGTCTTCAAGCCATCGGCGCGCGCCTGCAGGGTCCATTGCGACGCCTGCGGCCGGCTGGGCCATTGCCGGGCTGCCCGAGAGCGAAACAAACATCATCAGCGGCAAGAGAAACTTCATGGCGAACACCGGGAGACGAAACTCCCTTGTTAAAGGCGAGCATGCCGTGTCGCGTTCCATCCGGCTCGATTGTGTCGCGTGGAGCATCCCGCATCAGGAACGCTCCAGCTTGTTGGACGTTCACCAGCGATGGATACTTACGTTGCGGTGCTGGCCGTGTTCGGAGTGGTGGTGCTTCTGACGGCATGGGTACCCATGCTTTTCAAGGAGCTGCCACTCTCTCTCCCGATTTTTTGCGTGGCGCTTGGGGCAGCTGTTTTTGCCATTCCCGGCATTCCGGGCGTCCCGCCAAATCCGCAAGACCATCTCAAAATCACGGAGAGGTTCACCGAACTCATCGTCATCGTGGCCCTCACCGGCGCGGGATTGAAGCTCGATCGTCCGCTGGCCTGGGCGAACTCCCGTTTGACGTGGCGTCTTCTCGTCGTAGGGATGCCGCTGACCATCGCAGCGATTGCTTTCCTGGGCTCTTGGCTGCTTGGTCTGGGACTGGCGTCGGCGCTCCTGCTGGGCGCGGCGCTGGCGCCGACCGACCCGGTGCTTGCGAGCGACGTACAGGTTGGAGCTCCCGGCGAGGGGAAGGAAGACGAAGTCCGTTTCACGCTGACCGCAGAGGCTGGCTTCAACGATGGGCTTTCTTTCCCGTTCGTGAACCTTGCCATCGCGCTGGCTATCGCTGCTCAGTCGGGAGAGCCGTGGTTTGTCCGGTGGCTCACGGTGGACGTGTTCTCGAAACTCGCCGTCGGTGTGGGCGTGGGCTGGTTGATTGGTCGCTCACTCGCCTGGCTGACTTTTCGCCTGCCCAACCGGGCTCAACTGTCGCGGACGGCCGATGGGTTCGTCGCTCTCGGCATCACGGCCATCTGTTACGGCGTGACCGAGATGGCGGGCGGCTACGGCTTTCTGGCGGTTTTCGTCGCCGCTCTCGCATTCCGTTCTGTCGAGCGCCATCACGAGTATCACGAGCGCCTGCATGATTTCAGCGAGCAGTTCGAAAGGCTGCTGATGATGGTTCTGCTCGTCGTTTTCGGAGGGTCGATCAGTGCGGGCGGACTGATCGCGGAGATTTCCTGGCCGATGGTGCTGTTCGCTTTGGCGACGATCTTTGTCGCACGCCCACTGGTCGGCTGGATCAGCCTGATGGGATCACCGGCTTCAGCGGCCGAACGGGCGGTGATCGCTTTCTTTGGCATCAGGGGCGTGGGGTCGGCCTATTATCTCGCCTACGCGCTCGGGATCGCTTCGTTCGAGTCGCCGGAGCGCCTCTGGAATGCCGTCGGGCTCGTCGTGTTGATTTCTGTCGTGCTGCACGGGGCGACCGTGACACCTGTCATGCGATACCTGGATCGAAGAAGACGGCGTCCAGCGTAAAGTGCTTTTAAATTATTGAATTTACAAAATAAATAAAACTTCTGCCAGCGGCGACACAGCAATGTGCGTTTTTTGTGCAATTGTTCCCTCCAATATAAAAAAAACTTTCGCAACCCTATGATTGGAATGGAACTTTAGCCATCTTTTCCGATTTCCAGCTTTATCGTCACTGCAATCTTGAGTTTAGTAAATTCTTGGAATTCAGCTGGTTGCATACAGCGAGCTATACCGTTATGCACTGTTATGCTTCTGATTTAATTGTTAATACTGGTGTTGCTCGCAAATCACGCCCACTGCGATAGGCGCAATTTTGGCTCTTTCCTGCGGTTCAAACAGCCTCTGGTTGTGTTATTTCCATGTCTGCCAAACAGGCATGGAGGTAAAAACAATGCGTCGAATTCTACTAGCGTCAGTCGCCGGCTTGGCGTTTTCGGGGGTGGCTGCCCAGGCAGCCGATTTGCCGGCTCGGTCCATGCCGGTTAGCCCGGGGCCGATCATCGCGGCGCCGATCTTTACATGGACAGGCTTCTATGTCGGTCTCAACGCGGGCGGCGCCTGGACCGGCGATCGCTGCAACGGTTTTCGCCCGGTCGACAATACTGGTGCGACCGTGCCCGGTTTTGCGGCGGGCTGCGCCTCGCGTGGCAGTGGCGATGACGTCGCTTTCACCGGCGGCGGTCAGATCGGCTACAACTGGCAGTTCGGCAGCCTCGTCACCGGTATCGAAGCCGACATCAACTATCTCGGCGGCAACAACAACCGGAGGTCGACACTGATCGTGGGCGCTCCGGCGCCGGCGGCGTTCCAGGGCACCTACCTCATCAACGACGGTCGGGATCACGGCAACTACTTCGGCACCGTGCGCGCACGCCTTGGCTTTGCAGCCAACCGCGCTCTGTTCTACGTGACAGGCGGTCTCGCCTATGGCGAAAGCGGGCGCGCGAGCACGGCGACCTTTGCCAGCGCTCCTGCCGGCAATGCCGCCATCTACACATCCAGCCGTCGTGGCGATCGTATCGGCTTCGCCGTCGGCGCGGGCATCGAATATGCGGTCTCCAACAACTGGTCGGTTCGCGGCGAATATCTGTTCGCCGACGTCGGCGGCGGCCGTCGCGGGCGCTACAACTGCACCACCACGGCAGGCACGGCCTGCGCCGATCAGTTCGGCGCTGGCGGCGCGGCTCCCGGCGGCGCGTTCTCTGGCGGTCGTGGCGGCAGCAACGGCATTCACGTCTTCCGTGTCGGCATCAACTACCTCTTCAACTCTATGCCTTCAGGCGCAGTTGTCGCGCGGTATTGATCGTCGCGCCTCATCACTTCGAGAAAGCCCGGCTTCGCGCCGGGTTTTTTTGTTGTCACTCCGCTGCTGGAAAGGAGCGATCAAATCGGCGATAGAGAAGCGCGAAGGGGGCAGGGATCGTGGACGTTTCGGGGTTGATGCGCGCTGCGCAACATGCGGGGGAGTGGCGCGAGCGCGTACGCGAACGCGTCATGGGTCTGTGTGTGCGTAATGGCCGTCTCGATCCGGACGCGCTCAACATCCATCAGCATGAAGCGCATGGATTCGCCTGGATCGCGGCCTATGCGGCCATTCTGGAATCGCTCGCGCAATGGGCGCGCCGACTCGAGGAAACGGGACGTTATGGTCGCGCCGCCCAGCTCGTCGCGGCCATCGGCGCGGGCGAATATCTGGCGCAACTCGCTGCGGGTATCGCGATGTCGCAGGACGAATTCGTGCGTCCCTCAGATTTCGGCTTGCAAGCCGAGGCCGCGGCATTTGCCGCCCAACCCGATGTCGCCGCGCTCATCGCCACGCCGCGCGCGGCGCGGCAAGAACTCGTCACGCTCCTGCAGCAGGCCGGCGCCAATGCGCTGGACGATCTCGCCGACGATGACGAAACCATCGCGATGGTGCGCGCGCAATTTCGCGCTTTCGCTGCGAAGGAAATTGCGCCCGATGCACAGGGTTGGCATCGCGGCAACAAGCTCATTCCGCTCGACCTGATTTCAAAACTGGCGGAACTCGGCGTCTTCGGTCTGACCGCTCCGGTAGAGTTTGGCGGGTCGGCCATGGGCATCGCCGCTATGTGCGCGGTCACCGAAGAATTGTCGCGCGGTTATATCGGCGCGGGTTCCCTCGGCACACGCTCGGAGATTGCGGTCGAACTCATCCAAAGCGGCGGGACGCCAGCGCAGAAAGAGACGTGGCTCCCGCGCATCGTCAGTGGCGAAGTCTTGCCAACGGCGGTCTTCACCGAACCCAACGCCGGCTCCGATCTTGCCAGTCTCACGACGCGCGCCGTCCGCGACGGCGATGAATACGTCCTGACGGGCGCAAAGACATGGATTACCCATGCGGCGCGCGCCGATCTCATGCTGGTGCTGGCGCGCACGGGCGAAGCGGCCAGCGGGCATCGCGGACTTTCGATGTTTCTGGCGCCGAAGCCGCGCGGCGACGATGAGAATCCCTTTCCGCTCGCCGGGCTTACCGGCAGCGAGATCGAAGTTTTGGGCTATCGCGGTATGCGCGAATACGAACTCGCCTTCGACGGCATGCGTGTGCCGGCGTCTTCCCTGCTCGGCGAAATCGAGGGCGAAGGTTTCCGGCAGTTGATGGCGACGTTCGAACTCGCACGCATCCAGACGGCGGCGCGGGCGCTTGGCGTTGCTTCAAATGCATTCGATCTCGCTTTTTCCTATGCGCAGGAGCGAAAGCAATTTGGACGCGCCATCATCGATTTTCCGCGTGTTCACGACAGGCTTGCGTGGATGGCGGTGGAAATCGCGATGGTGCGCCAACTCATCAATGCAGTCGCGCGCAAGAAAGAGAGCGGCGGACGCTGCGATGTCGAAGCGGGCATGGCCAAGCTCGTCGCCGCGCGCGTCGCCTGGTCCTGCGCCGACAATGCCCTGCAGGTCCACGGCGGCAACGGCTATGCGCTGGAATATCCGGTGTCGCGGCTTCTATGCGATGCACGGATCCTCAACATCTTCGAAGGCGCGGCCGAGATACAGGCGCATGTGATCGCGCGGGGATTGTTGGCGCGGTGATGACGCTGTATCATTTTATTTGACGGCCATTCGCCAGCGAGCGGAAATTTGCGTAATTGTGGTCTTGTTCCGAATGCTGTTCTCTGGGCGTTATGTCTTCACTTCCTGACTTGACCGCGATCGACCTGCAATCTCTGACTGCCGCGCTTCGACGCGGGGGCTTGCTGCAAGACGGACGCGTCGCCGGCATCAATGTCGATGGTTTGCGCGACACGATTCTGTCCCGGGTGGCCCGGCTTCACTTGACCTATGATGGTTCTACCTGGCTGGCGCCGAACTCCGTGTTTCTCAAATCGGCCCTGCCGGAACGCCCGGCGGATCTGTGGCGCGGATATCGCCATGAAACCGAGTTTTACCGGAATGTTGCGCCGCGCCTCGCCAAGGGCGTCGTGCCCGGCTGCTTCCAGGCGCATTTCGATGAGACGACGAAAGACTTCCAGCTGCTTCTGGAAGATCTGACCGAAACTCATGCGCTCTTGCAGACGCCGTGGCCATTGCCGCCGACGGCGGAGGAGTGCAGGCTGCTTCTGTCGGCCTGGGCAAACTTTCACGCGGCATGGTGGAATGCGCCCGAACTCGGCGTCGCCATCGGCACATGGACCGAAACGTTTGACCAGCAAATGCAGGATTTCCAGCAAAGGTTTGAGCAATTCGATAGGCAACTCGGCGAAAGGCTTTCGCCCGAAAGGCGCTACATTTACATCCGGCTTATCGACAATGCCGACCGTCTGCATGCGCGCTATCATTCTCGCCGGGATATGACCATCGTGCACGGCGATGCCCATCCTTGGAATGTGCTCCTGCCCAACCGTGCCGGCGACAGCGCCCGGATCATCGACTGGGACTGCTGGCGTCTGGATGTCGCGACCGACGACATTTCCTACATGATGGCGATGCACTGGTTTCCGGACTATCGCCGCCGCTTCGAGCGCGACATGCTGGATTTCTATCATGACGAACTCTTGCGCCATGGCGTCACAGGCTACGACCGGCGCGCGCTATGGGACGACTACAGGCTTTCGACCCTGTGGCACATCGTAACGCCCTTGTATCAATGCACGGGCAAGCTTCCGCCGCTTATCTGGTGGAACCACCTCGACCGCATATTCTCGGCCGTTGAAGATCTCGATTGCCGGGAGCTGCTGGCCTAGCATTCGCCTTTCGCGCAATGGCTTATCGGCACGTGTGCGCGAGCGCTCCTACCCATTTCTCAACGAAAAGATGTTCTCGCCGACATAGACGAAATCACGGTCGTGCGCGGCTATGGCCTTGAGAAAATTCTGTGACGTTCCCTTTTTCGGGAACAGCCAGTCGTGCAATTCGATGATCAGAATCGGGAATTCGGCGATCCAGCCGGTGTCCTGCGCAAACAATTCTTCCTCGCCGCCCTCAATGTCGATCTTGACGATGAATGGCGCGTAGCCGGCGGCTTCCTTCTCCGCGACGATGCGCTTGAGTGAGGCCACGCTGATATCGCCGGCGGCGCTGCGTTGCGTGCGATAAGCCCATTCGCCAGCATCGGGATTGACGATGATGGCGGCGCCGTCCGTTGCAGAGATGGCGGCGAGGCGAAGGTCGGTGTCGAGACCCTTCACATTTGTCCGAAGCAATTCGAAGTTCGCCGCGTCCGGCTCGAAGCAGACAACATGTACTCCGGGAAAGGCAGCGGAAAACCAGCAGGCGCTTGCGCCGATATTGGCTCCGCAGTCGACGATCAACGGCTTTTGGCCCGCATCAATCATTGATTGGAAAAGTTGCGTGAACTCATTGCCGCGTCCCAAAGAGCCGAGATCATAATCCCTGTTCTGGAAAATCTGTTCGATCACGCCGAGATCGGCATGGGTGCCGCGGTGGATGAAATTGCCAAAGGAGCCGTCGGGCAGCGCGATCTGCGTCGAAACTGTCTTGGACATGCGAGGCGGCCTTGGGTCGAGAGGGCGATCTATTCTTAAGCATTACTTGTGGCGCGAATAGCAGGAAATGCGTTGCGGCCTTCCGGTCGCCTTCAACCCCACACATCCCTAGCCACATCCACCACAAGTTTCAGCTTGGCTTCCTGCTGGTCCTGCGTGAGGGGATTGCCGATGTCGACGCTGGCGAATCCGCATTGCGGCGACAGCGCGAGATGATCGAGCGGCAAGAACTTCGAGGCAGTCTCGATACGTTTGCCAAGCGTAGCGCGATCTTCCAGCGCACCGGTCTTGGTCGAAACGAGGCCGAGTACGACGCTCTTGCCGGCGGGCACGGCAGCGAGCGGTTCGAATCCGCCGGCGCGTTCGGAATCATATTCCAGATAGAAGAGATCGAGGTCGAGCGCGTTGAACATCTTTTGCGCGACGAGATCGTAGCCGCCGGCCGCGTGATGCTGCCCCGCGCGATTGCCGCGGCAGAGATGTATGCCTATGCGAAGCGATTGCGGCAGGCCACGCACCACGCGGTTGATGATGTCGATGTAGAGATCGAGCGTGGCTTCCCAGGTCTCGCCGCGTTCCTTCAATTCCGTCTGCACCTGCGGGTCGCCGAATTTCGCCAGCGATGTCTCGTCCATCTGCACCAGCGTGCAGCCTGCATCGGCAAGCGCAGTCAGTTCGGCGCGGAAAGCCTTCACGGTATCGTCCCAGAAATCGGCTACGTTCGTGTAAGCGCTTTTGAGCACGGCCCGGTCACCGCCGCGGAAGTGCAGCGCGCAGGGGCCGGGAATAGTGATCTTCGGCGTATGCCTCGTCAGCGATTTCAGGAATTGAAAATCGCCGACGTGAATCGGGCCGGTCCATTCCACCCGCGAATTGATGAGCGCGACGGGTTGTGGCGCGCGGGTGCCAACCTGTCCGGGTTGATCGGTCGGGGCGCGCCAGTCCGGCTTCAAGTCGCCGAGTTTCGAGAAGAAATAGGAATGATAGGAGTTGCGGCGGAATTCGCCGTCACTGATGACGTTCAGCCCCACGCGCTCCTGCATCTCGACCGCCGCCTTGATCGCAGCGTCCTCGGCCGCGACGCGATCAGCCTGGCTGACTTCGCCAGCAGCGGCGCGGCGGCGCAGGTCGAGCAGGGCAGGTGGGCGCAGGAGGCTGCCGATCTGGTCGGCGCGGAAGGGGGGCTGGGCCACGTTTCTCTCCGGATATTTTTTGGGTAGATTCGTTATTACTTCGAAAATCACTGTGAAGTGACCCCGGCATCCGCGCAACCTGCGAAACGGCGGTTGATATCGCGGGTGGCGGTGTTACTTCCGGTTGCAGGTTTTTACCGAGGTAGCAAGATGACCGGTGGTTCCGGCGGCGCTGCCGGAACGCAGCGGAGAGGCGCATGGCAAATTTTGGGATTCGGTCGGCGCTGTTCCGTGGAGCGGTCGCCGCCGGTATGCTTTGCGCGGGAATGGCGATCCCGGCTCTGGCCATCGAAGGCCAATATTCCGTCGAGGGCCAGAACCCGGGCCAGGAGCGGACCTACAAGGGCGAGGCGCAGATCAAGCGCACGGGCCGCACCTATTCGGTGATCTGGAAGGTCGGCCAGACGCCGCAGTTCGGCACCGGCATCCTCATCGACAAGGTGTTTTCCATCGTCTTTCAGACGTTTACCCCGGGCGGGGGGCCGGGCAGGCCGGGAATCGCAGTATTTTCCGTCGAAAACGACCGGATCGGGCAGGGTGTCTGGACCGGCATCGGCCAGCAGGACACGGGCATCGAAAGCTGGACGGCGACCGACAGGCCGTAAAGCGAATGGGGAGTGGCGAGTAGCGAATAGGGGAGTAGCTGCGAGCGGGCCGCCCTATTCGCTACTCCCCATTCGCCATTCGCCTCATTTCCCCCCTTGGCTTCCGCCGGGGTTGCGGCTATACACCCCTGCAAGTGGCGCGCGACCTCCCGGTCCCGCGCCGCGACTGTTTTTGGTTGCCGGCCTTCATGGGGATGGCGGGCGAGGAAAGAGCGATGGCCAATCCGTTCGAATTTCTCCAGCAGGTGCGCGCCGAGGCGTCCAAGGTCACCTGGCCGACGCGCCGCGAGACGCTCGTGTCCACCGGCCTCGTGATCCTGATGGTGATCGTCGCCTCGATCTTCTTCGTCGCGGTCGACTGGAGCATCAAGAACATACTCGGCTTCATCCTGACGCTCGGCAAATCCTGACGCGCGCATTGCGGATTTAAGAGACTCGCGGAAAACCTAGATGAGCATTCGCTGGTATATCGTCCACGCCTATTCGAACTTCGAAAAGAAGGTCGCTGAATCCATTCGCGAGCAGGCGGCGCAGCGCAATCTGTCGCACAAGTTTGAGGAAATCCTCGTCCCGACGGAAAACGTCGTCGAGGTGCGGCGCGGTCGCAAGGTGACGTCTGAGCGCAAGTTCTTCCCGGGCTATGTGCTCGTGAAATGCGATCTCACCGACGACATCTATCATCTCATCAAGAACACGCCGAAGGTCACGGGCTTTCTGGGCGCCGACAACAAGCCGATGCCGATCTCGGAAGCCGAGGCGATGCGCATCAAGGGCCAGGTGCAGGAAGGCGTCGAGCGTCCGAAGGCAACCGTGCATTACGAAATCGGCGAGCGCGTGCGCGTCAACGACGGACCGTTCGCCTCGTTCGAGGGGCTGGTTGAGGAAGTCGACGAAGGCCGCTCGCGCGTGAAGGTGGCGGTGTCGATCTTCGGTCGCGCCACGCCCGTGGAACTGGAATTCACTCAGGTCGACAAGATGTGAGTGGGATCTTCGCATCGCTTGCGCGGTGCGGAGAAAAGAGGCGTGGAAGGCTGTTTCCATCGCAAATGGAAACGAAGCCATCCCCCGAAAAAGTTGGACGACTTTTTCGATGAGGGGATGGCCCGAAAAAGCCCTACCACGGACGTCAACCGCCGGAGCAGGCGCAAATCTGCGTCCGGCATCGTACGGAGAGCAAGATGGCAAAGAAAATTGCCGGCTACATCAAGTTGCAGGTGCCCGCGGGCGCTGCAAACCCGTCGCCGCCCATCGGACCCGCGCTCGGTCAGCGCGGTCTGAACATCATGGAATTCTGCAAGGCGTTTAACGCCAAGACCGCGCAGATGGAGAAGGGCTCGCCGATCCCGGTCGTTATCACGGCCTATCAGGATCGCTCCTTCACTTTCGAAATGCGTCAGCCGCCCGTCACCTTCTGGCTGAAGAAGGCTGCGAACCTGAAGATTGGCAAGAAGCCGGCTTCCGGTTCCAAGACGCCGGGCCGCGCCAAGGTCGGCAAGGTCACGAAGTCGCAAATCAAGGAAATCGCCGAGAAGAAGATCGTGGACCTCAACTGCCACACGATCGAAGCGGCGATGTCGATGATCGAAGGTTCGGCCCGCGCCATGGGTCTTGATGTGGTGGAGGGCTGAGCCATGAGCGGTAAGCGTATCAACAAGGCCCGCGAGGGCATCGACCGGATCAAGCTTTACGCCGTCGAAGAGGCCGTGAAGCTCGTCAAGGAACGCGCCAACGCCAAGTTCGACGAAAGCGTCGAAATCGCGATGAACCTCGGCGTCGATCCCAAGCACGCCGACCAGATGGTTCGCGGCGTTGTGAACCTGCCGAACGGCACGGGCCGCACGGTGCGTGTCGCCGTTTTCGCGCGTGGCGCCAAGGCGGATGAGGCCAAGGCTGCAGGCGCCGACATCGTCGGCGCGGAAGAACTGGTCACGACAGTGCAGGGCGGCGCGATCGATTTCGATCGCTGTATCGCCACGCCCGACATGATGGGTCTCGTGGGACGTTTGGGTAAGGTGCTCGGCCCGCGCGGCCTGATGCCGAACCCCCGCGTCGGCACGGTCACGATGGACGTCGCTGCAGCCGTCAAGGCTTCCAAGGGCGGCGCTGTCGAGTTCCGCGTCGAGAAGGCCGGCATCGTGCAGGGCTCGGTCGGCAAGGCCTCGTTCGATCAGGGCAAGCTGGTCGAGAACATCAAGGCATTCGTCGACGCCGTGAACAAGGCCAAGCCCACCGGCGCCAAGGGCACCTATCTGCAGCGCGTCGCGATCTCGTCTTCGCAGGGCCCGGGCGTGAAGGTAGATCCCTCGACCGTTGGCACGGCGCAGCAGACGGGAACGTGATTTCGGTCTTCTGTGTCAGCTGAAAAAATTGATCCGCCCCGGTGAAAGCCGGGGCGGATTTTTTTGGCCGGAGCTTTGCCGTCACTCGCTCGTGATTCGTGCTGCCTCGTTTCCGTGTTAGCTTCGCCTCTTTCAGGGAGGAAACGATGCGCAGATTTCATACGGCATTGCTTTCAGGCGTTCTGACATGCGCTGTTGCCGCGTCGAACGCTTTCGCCCAGTCCGCTGTCACCGCCTATGAAAACGCCCGCCTGATCGACGGGCGGGGCGGCGCGCCGGTCGAAACAGCGACTGTTATTGTCGAGGGTTCGCGCATTCTCGCAGCGGGGCCGTCATCCACGGTTCGCACGCCCGACGGCGCGCGCCGGGTCGATCTTGCCGGCAAGACGATCATGCCGATGGTGATCGACACGCACGTGCATCTCAGCCCGTCGCGCGACGCGCTCATCCGCGATCTCAAGCGGCGCGCCTATTTCGGTGTCGGTGCAGCGTTGAGCATGGGCACCGATCCCGTCGCATCGCTGCCGGTGCGAGGCGAGACCATCGTCAGCGCCGCGCGCTTCCTGAGCGCCGGGCGCGGCATCACCATGCCGGAACCCGGCCGCATCACGGCGCCCCACTGGATTGAGACCGTTGCCGAGGGCCGCAAGGTCGTTGAGGAGCTCGCCGGCCACAAGGTCGATATCGTCAAGATCTGGGTCGACAATCGCGGCGGCAAATACAAGAAGCTCACCCCCGAAATCTACGGCGCGATCATCGAGGAAGCGCACCGCCGCGGGCTTCGCGTCGCCGCGCATATCTTCGATCTCGAAGACGGCAAGGGCCTGATCCGCGCCGGCGTCGACTCGCTCGCACATGGCGTGCGCGACAAGGACATCGACGACGAGATGGTGGAGCTTTTCAAGAAGACTCCCAATCTCGTGCTCATCCCCAACCTGCCGGAACGCGGGGTCGTGGCCGATCTTTCGTGGCTGCAATCCATCCTGCCGGCAGACGAGTGGCAGAAGCTCGAGGACGCCAATCGCGAGCGCGCCGATGCGCAAGTGTTCTTCGGCATCCAGTCACGCAATCTGCGCCGCCTGAACGCGGCGGGCGCGCGTATCGTTCTGGGCACCGACGGCAATCGTCCATGGGCGGCGCATGACGAGATGGCCGACATGGTGCTGTCGGGCATGACTGCGATGCAGGTGATCGTCGCGGCGACACGCAATTCGGCGGAATTTCTGAGGCTTGCCGACACGGGTACTCTGGAGGCTGGCAACAGCGCCGATTTCATCGTGCTCGACGCAAATCCGCTTGAGAATATCGCGAACACGCGGCGGATATCGGCGGTCTATCTGCGCGGCGCGGCAGTAGACCGCAGCGCCTATCCGTAGCGAACGCAGACATTCACGCCAGCAATTCGGCTGGCACGTCGGTATAGGCCTTTGCGCCGGTCGCGAATTTTTCGATCACCGCGTCGGGCCCGCCGTGACGTTCGATCAGCGCCTTTTGTGCGGCTTTAGCCTTGATGTCGGTTGCTTCGGGATCGAGCATTTCGCGCATGCGTTTTTCGAGCTTTCCCATGACATCAGCGTGGGCGGGATCGCGGGCGAGATTTTTTGTCTCGTCGGGATCGGCGACGATGTCGAAGAGCTCGGGGTCGAAGCCGGTGGCATAGTAGTGATATTTATAGCGCCCCTTGCGCAGCATGTAGGCGCCGGAGGGCGAGGCCATGGCGTGATATTCGCTGAAGGCTTCGCGCTCGCTGTCTTCCGGCTCGCCAGCTATGGCGAAAAGTGAACGGCCCGGGCGCTTCGTAGTGGCAGCGCTATTCACGCCCGTGGCCTCAAGAACGGTCGGATAAACGTCGAGCAGGCTGACAGTGGTGTCGCATAGCGCATTGGCGGCAAAGCCGTCGCCGGCGGCGATCATGGGAATTTCAGTCGCCTCGCGATAGAGAACGGACTTGCCCCATAGACCGCGCTTGCCGAGGCACTCGCCGTGATCGCTAACGTAGAGAATGCGCGTATTGTCGGCGAGGCCTGATCTGTCCAGCGCTTTCGTAACATTCCCGACGAGTTCGTCCATGAAGGTGCAAAGGCCAAGATAGCAGGCGACGCCCATGCGTGTCGTCTCTGCGGATACGGGATCGTCCTTCGCAAATTTCGCCGCCCACCACGGATGCCTCGCGTATGAATCGTCCGCGAGAGAAGGTAGTGGCATCTTCATGGCGAGATAGGGTTCGACATATTCGGCGGGTGCGCGCAGCGGATAATGCGGCGTGACGAAACTGACGAAGAGACACCACGGTTTCTCGTCTGGCTTTGCCGCAGCGTCTTCGAGCCAATGCACCGCGCGTTCCGCAATCTTGCGATCGTAGAGAATGTAATTGCTGTCGCCGGGGCCCGCGCCGGACACGATCTTCGCGATACTCGGCGTGAAGGATTTCTGCGGCTTGAAGTCAGGAAACTGTCCGCGGATCGAACCCTGCACCATGCCGACGCCGTTGGCGAGATGCATGGGAATGTGTTCCCTGTTGAAACCTGTCGGCAGGCCGCCATTCTGGAAATGCAACTTGCCGATCGACTCGACGCGATGGCCGGCATCCGCAAGGTCATGCGCCCATGCGCGAATGCGCCCGTCGTAGCCGAAGGAATTGTCCCAGTATTCATTGTCGTGAACGTAGAGACCGGTGTGAAAGCTCGCGCGCGCCGGCACGCAGATCGGCGAATTCGTATAGGCATTGGTAAAGCGGGTGCCGCGACGCGCCAGCGCATCAAGGTTCGGCGTGCGGACGAATGGATGGCCCGCGCAGCCCATGGCCTGCGCATTATGTTCGTCGGCCATGATGATGAGAATATTTTGTGGTTTCGTGGCGGCCATGATTTTTCTTTCGCGTTTACTTTGTCGCTTCGATCAGCTTTCGCGAGCTGTCGAGATCCCGGATTACGAGTTCTTGAAGCTTGTCGGGCCCGAGGTTGTTCACTTCCATTAGCATTCTTTTGCCGGCCATATTGACGAGACGTTCCGACTTTACCGCGTCGTCGATGGCGTCCGCCCAGGCTTTCTTGATCTCGGCAGGCATATTGGCCGGGCCCTGAATCTGGAAGAAGACATTCGTGGCGTAATCGATGCCCGACTGTATCAGCGAGCGTGCGTTCGGGGTCAGAACCAGAGGCGTGTCGTTGAGGTTGGCGATCACCTTTAGCTTGCCTTCCTGCACGAGCGGATGATGGGCCCCGGCGTTAAAGGCTGCGTCGATCTGGCCGGACATCGTTTCGGTGAGCGTTTCCGCCCCGCCCTTGGTTGGCAGGATCGTGAGATCGACCTTGAAATGTTTCGCCATCAATTTTGCAATGAGTCCGATTTCCGGCCCCATGATCGCCACGGATGCATGGCCTTTCTTGCGCGCGAATTCGGCGAATTCCTCGAGCGTGTTGTAAGGCGCATCGTGGCGCGCGATCATCGCCATCTGCGCGCGCGCCATCGTGCCGAGATAGGTGAAATCGCGCGTCGTATATTTCAAGGATTCCGTGAATAGCGGTGTAACCGTGATCGTGCCCGTCGCGGCGACGCCGACCGTCAGCCCATCGGGCGCGCTGCGCGCGAGCTGCGTCATCATCAGCCCGCCGCCTGCGCCGGTGCGATTTTCGATGACGATCTGCCAGCCTCGGCTGGCCGTGATCGCTTCCGCAACGAGTCTTGCGAGCGTGTCCGCTCCACCCCCAGCCTGATAGCCGACGAGCATGGTGACACGGCTCGCCGGTTTCCATTGTGCGGCAGCCTCGAAGGACGCGCCTGCAGATAGTGCGAGAAATAGTCCGGTGGCGATAATGCTGCGCTTGATCATGACGACCCTCCCGTTCCGTTGACTTATCAATAGAGTCATTGACGAGTCAATGAATATGCTGGATACAGCCTGGATGACCGCGACAAGGAATGCGCCCGTGCGGACCCGCCGTGCCAGTGCGGCCGCAACGAAAATCGTCGCGCGCGGCGACCTGTCGGCGCGGCTCAGCTACCAGATCGCCACGCTAGCGGCGCTGATCGACCGTCAGTCGATTCGCATTCTTGCGCCGCACAAGCTCAATCTGGTGGAATGGCGCATCCTTACGCGCACCGATGCGATGGGACGTTGCACGCTGACGGATCTGCTGCCTTCCGTCGCCGTAGACAGGGCGCTTGTGAGCCGGGAGATCGCGCGCCTGCGCGAACACGGATTCATTTCGGTGACGGCCGATCCCGACGATGGCCGGCGTAAATTCATTTCGCTGACTGCCGCCGGCGCGGCTTGTCATGCACGCGTGCTGGTCGATATCCTCAAAAGGCAGGACGGGCTCGCGGGACAGTTGACCAAGGCGGAACTCGAAACCTTCGTCGACGTCGTCCAGAAATTGAAGCTGGCCCTGATCGCGCGCGTGGGCGAGTGAGCATCTGATCTGCGTTCGCCGCGCTGGTGCACGTGGTAGAAATATGTGCAGATAAGCGCCTGACAAACGAACAGGGAAACGCCTGACATGCTCGCCGAAACCGTCGCGCAAAAACTGGCGGCGCGAAAAGTCTTCTACGGATGGGTGTGCGTCGCCTGCGTCTTCTGCTGGTCGCTTGCGACGGCGGGGGCAGTGGGACTTCCTGGGGCCTTCATCCTGCCGCTGTCGAAGGAATTCGGCTGGGACACCGGGCAGATTTCGAGCGCGCTCGCCATTCGCATGATGCTCTTTGGCGTCATGGCGCCCTTCGCAGCGGCTCTGATCGCGCGCTACGGGATGCGACGGATCATCCTGACGTCCTTCGGTCTGATGATGGTGAGCCTCGTCGCCGTACAGTTCATGCGCGAGCTCTGGCACCTCGTGCTGATCTGGGGCTTTTTCGACGGTTTCGCGACAGGCCTGACGTCGATGGCGCTTGGCGTCACCCTGGCGAACCGCTGGTTCACGGCGCGGCGCGGGCTGGTCGTCGGCATCTTCACGGCGGCGGTCGGCAGCGGCCAGCTTGTCTTTCTGCCGCTCACGGCGGCGCTCATTGAAAAATTCGGCTGGCGCATGGCGTTGTGGCCCTCAATGGGCTTCCTGATCCTCGTCGCCGCAGCCGTTTTGCTGCTGCTGCGCGAGCGCCCGGTGGATGTCGGCCTGCCGCCGCTCGGGGAAAAGGATATCGTGCCCGCGCCCGCAGTCGTCGGCTCGCCGCTGACGGTGATGAAAAACTCATTCTCCGTGCTTGGGGAAGCCGCGCGCACCGGCATGTTCTGGATTCTCGCCGGCAGCTTTTTCGTCTGCGGGCTCTCGACCGTAGGGCTCATCCAGATGCATTTCATCCCGTTCTGCGCGGATTTCGGGATCGGCGCGGTCATGGCGGCGTCGGCGCTGGCGATGATGGGTATTTTCAATATCGCGGGCTCGATTGCCTCGGGCGTGCTGTCCGACCGGTTCGACAACCGCTGGCTGCTGTTCTGGTATTACGGACTGCGCGGGATTTCCCTGGTCTATCTGCCTTTTTCGGATCTGACGGTCGTCGGTCTCACGTTCTTCGCCATCCTCTACGGGCTCGACTGGATCGCGACCGTGCCGCCGACCGTGAAGCTCTGCGGCTCGATTTTCGGGCGCGAGAAGGCGCCGATCGTCTATGGCTGGCTCTTCGCGGCCCATCAGCTGGGGGCGGCCGTCGCGGCCTTCGGAGCCGGGTCCTCGCGCGCCACGCTCCTCACCTATATGCCGGCTTTCATCTTCGCGGGAATCGCCTGCATCGTGGCGGCTGTGCTAGTCCTCGGCGTGCGACGGGAGTTCGCGGGGACGCCGAAGCCGGCGGCGGCGTAGGGCCCCGGGGAATGGCGGGGGCATCAGTTCGGCCCGTTGAATCAACGAAATCCGCTGTGCAATGGAATTCTGCTTGGCAAGCGGAAAAATCGAGTCTAAAAGGCCCCGTCGTCACGATTGGATGGTGGCGGCAATCCCAATTCAGCTTCCGCACGGGGATGAAGCATGACCGAAGGTCAGCGAATCTAGCGTGTGGCGGAACGGCCGGCGGACCCGGGGGTAACCTTGTGTTCGCGCGGCCATGTACTTGTCCGAGACTGCCGGCGCGGCAGCGGGTTCGTCCCGAGGCCGCTTAATACCGGAACTATCAGGGCCTTAGGCCTTGAGCCACCGGAGCCAGCACAGACGGGGAAAACCGGGTTTTCAGCAACCGCAATAGCGGTTGCCAGAGTTTGGTTGGAACCATCTTTCCGGAGCGTTTCGCGCGCCGGGGACAGGCACAAAACGCGGGGAAGGGCGGCTTCGGCCGATCCGGAACCGCATGGTGCAACCGGCGGGGAAGGCGAAAGCCTGCTCGCCAGTCGGAGAGAGCCAACGTGGAAAGAGCGGAGAAGAAGCAGTTCGTCGAGGACATGCATGGCGTCTTTGAAAAGGCGTCCGTGGTTGTCGTCGCGCACTACTCCGGCCTCACCGTCGCCAACCTGCAGGATCTGCGCAAGCGGATGCGCGAGGCGGGCGCCACGGTTCAGGTCACCAAGAACCGCCTCTCGAAGATTGCACTTGAAGGCACAAGCGTCGCCTCGATCGGCTCCCTGCTCAAGGGACCGACCCTGATCGCCTATTCGGACGATCCGGTGGCGGCGCCGAAGGTCGCAGTCGAATTCGCCAAGGGTAACGAGAAGCTCGTGATCCTCGGCGGCGCGATGGGTGCGACAGCCCTGGACCCGAATGGTGTGAAGACGCTGGCGACGATGCCGTCGCTGGACGAGATGCGCGCCAAGCTCATCGGGCTCATCAACGCTCCCGCGACGAAGCTCGCCCAGCTGGCCAATGCGCCGGCGGCGAAGCTCGCCCGGGTGTTCGGGGCTTATGCCAACAAGGACGCAGCCTGAGAGGCAGCTTTCGGAACCCTTGCAGAACCACTGCAAACCAATCCAACCAGACTTATGTAAGGACTTTAAATCATGGCAAATCTCGAAAAGATCGTCGAAGACCTCTCGAGCCTGACCGTTCTCGAAGCGGCCGAGCTCGCCAAGATGCTCGAAGAGAAATGGGGCGTTTCGGCTGCGGCGGCTGTCGCGGTTGCGGCAGCTCCGGGCGGCGGCGCGGCTGCTGCGGCAGTTGAAGAGCAGACCGAGTTCACTGTTGTTCTGGCTGCGGCTGGCGACAAGAAGATCGAGGTCATCAAGGAGGTCCGCGCGATCACCGGCCTCGGCCTCAAGGAAGCCAAGGACCTCGTCGAAGGCGCTCCCAAGAACGTCAAGGAAGCGGTCAGCAAGGACGAAGCCGAGAAGCTCAAGGCCCAGCTCGAAAAGGCTGGCGCCAAGGTCGAGCTCAAGTGAGTTCAAACGGATTGCGCGCGCAGTCCGCTTTTTGAGTACCGCGGTCCCGGAGTTCTGCTCCGGGACCGTTGTCGCCTTTGAAAAGGGGCGAATGACACCTCTCCGACGCGTCATCGTGCGGGCGCATTTGAGGGGCAAACCCCGCGATATCGCGGGTACTCCGCTGGTTTTCGGCCATTTCGCCGAATCCACCTGAGCGGGGCGTGAGGGACAGGCGAATTGTCCCGGTGTGCGAGCGGCGTGCGGCCTCCGGCGGGGCCCGCCACAGAACGAGGTGAAAGACGCGAAATGGCTCAGATTCCGGCACAATCGGCAGCTCAATCATTCACCGGACGCAAGCGTATTCGCAAATTCTTCGGCCACATCCGCGAAGTGGCGGCCATGCCCAACCTGATCGAGGTCCAGAAGGCCTCCTACGATCAGTTTCTCATGGTCGACGAGCCCAAGGGCGGTCGTGGCGACGAAGGTTTGCAGTCCGTTTTCAAGTCCGTTTTCCCGATTTCGGATTTCGCGCAGACCGCGCTGCTGGAGTTTGTCCGCTACGAATTCGAAGCGCCGAAATACGACGTCGACGAGTGCCGCCAGCGCGGCATGACCTATGCGGCGCCGCTCAAGGTGACGCTGCGCCTAATCGTGTTCGATGTCGATCCGGACACCGGCGCCAAGTCCGTCAAGGACATCAAGGAGCAGGACGTCTACATGGGCGACATGCCCTTCATGACGATGAACGGCACCTTCGTCGTCAATGGCACGGAACGCGTGATCGTCTCGCAGATGCATCGCTCGCCGGGTGTGTTCTTCGATCACGACAAGGGCAAGACGCATTCCTCGGGCAAGCTCTTGTTTGCCGCCCGCATCATTCCCTATCGCGGTTCGTGGCTCGATATCGAGTTCGACGCGAAGGACATCGTCTATGCGCGCATCGACCGCCGCCGCAAGATTCAGGTGACGTCGTTGCTCTATGCCCTCGGCATGGACGGCATGGAAATCCTGTCGACGTTCTACAAGACGATTTCCTACACCCGGCACGAAGACAAGAAGACCAAGGAAGTCTACTGGCGCGTGCCTTATGACGCCGACCGCATGAAGGGCATGAAGGCTTCGGTCGACCTCGTGGATGCGGACAGCGGCGAAGTGGTCGTTGAAGCCGGCAAGAAGCTCACCGTGCGTAGCGCACGTCAGCTTGCCGAGCGCGGCGTCAAGTTCCTCAAGCAGCAGGACGAAGATCTTTACGGCCAGTATCTGGCCGAAGATCTCTTCAATCCGAACACCGGCGAAATCTACGCGGAAGCTGGCGACGAACTGAATGCGAAGATGCTGACGGCGCTGGTCGAGCAGGGGTTCCACGACCTGCCGATCCTCGACATCGATCACATCAACGTCGGCCCCTATATCCGCAACACGCTGGCCGTCGACAAGAATTCCTCGCGCGAGGAAGCGCTGTTCGACATCTATCGCGTGATGCGTCCGGGCGAGCCGCCGACGATCGATACCGCGGAAGCGATGTTCAACTCGCTCTTTTTCGATTCCGAGCGTTACGATCTTTCCGCGGTTGGCCGCGTGAAGATGAACATGCGTCTCGATCTCGACGCGGAAGACACTGTGCGCATCCTGCGCAAGGCCGACATTCTGGCCGTGGTGAAGGCGCTGGTCGACCTGCGCGACGGGCGCGGCGAGATCGACGACATCGACCATCTCGGCAACCGTCGCGTGCGTTCGGTCGGCGAGCTGATGGAGAACCAGTATCGCCTCGGCCTGCTGCGCATGGAACGCGCGATCAAGGAGCGTATGTCATCCGTCGATATCGACACGGTGATGCCGCAGGACCTGATCAACGCGAAGCCTGCGGCCGCCGCGGTGCGCGAGTTCTTCGGATCCTCGCAACTTTCGCAGTTCATGGATCAGACGAACCCGCTCTCGGAAGTCACCCACAAGCGCCGCCTCTCGGCGCTTGGTCCTGGCGGCCTCACCCGCGAACGCGCGGGCTTCGAAGTGCGCGACGTGCATCCCACGCATTACGGCCGCATCTGCCCCATCGAGACGCCGGAAGGACCGAACATCGGTCTCATCAACTCGCTCGCGACCTTCGCGCGCGTGAACAAGTACGGCTTCATCGAGGCGCCCTATCGCAAGGTGAAGGACGGCCACGTCACCGAGGACGTGCTCTATCTCTCCGCGATGGAAGAGCAGAAGCACCATGTCGCGCAAGCCGACTCGCCGATGGACAGCAAGGGCATGCTGACGGAAGACCTGATCGTCTGCCGTCATGCGGGCGACGTGATGATGGTTCCGCGCGAACGCGTGGACTACATGGACGTTTCGCCCAAGCAGCTCGTTTCCGTCGCCGCCGCGCTCATCCCCTTCCTCGAGAACGACGATGCGAACCGCGCGCTGATGGGCTCGAACATGCAGCGCCAGGCGGTGCCGCTTGTTAAGGCAGACGCGCCGCTCGTCGGCACGGGCATGGAATCGATCGTGGCGCGCGACTCGGGCGCGGCCATCGCAGCGCGCCGGACGGGTTATGTTGACCAGATCGACGCGACCCGTATCGTCGTGCGCGCCACGGAAGAGAACGATCCCTCCAAGCCCGGCGTCGATATCTATCGCCTGCTGAAGTTCCAGCGTTCGAACCAGTCCACCTGCATCAACCAGCGTCCGCTGGTGAAGGTCGGCGACTTCGTGCGCACGGGCGACATCATCGCCGACGGTCCTTCGACCGATCTCGGCGAACTGGCGCTGGGCCGCAACGTGCTCGTCGCGTTCATGCCCTGGAATGGCTACAACTTCGAAGATTCGATCCTGCTGAACGAGCGTATCGTTCGCGACGACGTGTTCACCTCCATCCACATCGACGAATTCGAAGTGATGGCGCGCGACACGAAGCTTGGTCCCGAGGAAATCACGCGCGACATTCCGAACGTGTCGGAAGAAGCGCTGAAGAATCTCGACGAAGCGGGCATCGTCTATATCGGCGCGGAAGTGCAGGCGGGCGATATTCTGTGCGGCAAGATCACGCCGAAGGGCGAAAGCCCGATGACCCCGGAAGAAAAGCTGCTGCGCGCGATCTTCGGCGAGAAGGCGGCCGACGTGCGCGACACCTCGCTGCGCGTGCCTCCGGGCGTGCAGGGCACGATCGTCGAAGTGCGCGTCTTCAACCGTCACGGCGTCGAGAAGGACGAACGTGCGCAGGCGATCGAGCGTGAAGAGATCGAGCGTCTGTCGAAGGACCGCGACGACGAACTCGCGATCCTCGACCGCAACGTCTATGCGCGACTGCAGGGCGTGCTCACGGGCAAGGTCGCGACATCCGGCCCGAAGAGCTTCAAGAAGGATACGAAGCTCACGCGCGAAACGCTGGACGAATATCCGCGCTCGCAGTGGTGGACGTTCGGCATCGACGACGACAAGGTCATGGCCGAAATCGAGGCCATGCGTAAGCAGTATGACGAAGCGAAGAAGGGGCTTGAAAACCGCTTCCTCGACAAGGTCGAAAAGCTGCAGCGCGGCGACGAACTGCCGCCGGGCGTCATGAAGATGGTCAAGGTCTTCGTCGCCGTGAAGCGCAAGATCCAGCCGGGCGACAAGATGGCCGGCCGTCACGGCAACAAGGGTGTCGTCTCGCGCATCGTGGCGTCGGAAGACATGCCGTTCCTCGAGGATGGCACGCCGGTCGATGTCGTGCTCAATCCGCTGGGCGTGCCTTCGCGCATGAACGTCGGGCAGATTCTCGAGACGCATCTTGGCTGGGCCTGCGCGGGCCTCGGCAAGCAGGTTTCGGATGCTGTGAACGCCTACATGAAGTCGGGCAGCACGCAGCCGATCCGCGATCGCCTGCAGAAGATCTACGGTGATGCCGGCATGATCAAGTCACTCGACGACAACGCTGTCGTCGAACTCGGCGAGAACCTGCGCCGCGGCGTTCCCATCGCAACGCCCGTCTTCGACGGGGCTCGCGAGAAGGACATCGTGGAAATGCTGGAAGAAGGCGGCATCGATCCTTCGGGTCAGGTGACGCTGTTCGACGGCCGCACCGGCGAGTCGTTCGATCGCAAGGTTACAGTCGGATACATCTACATCCTGAAGCTGCATCATCTTGTCGACGACAAGATCCATGCGCGCTCGATCGGCCCATACTCGCTCGTCACGCAGCAGCCGCTGGGTGGCAAGGCGCAGTTCGGCGGCCAGCGCTTCGGCGAAATGGAGGTCTGGGCGCTCGAAGCTTACGGCGCTGCCTATACGTTGCAGGAAATGCTCACCGTGAAGTCGGACGACGTCGCTGGCCGCACGAAGGTCTACGAAGCCATCGTGCGCGGCGACGATGCGTTCGAGTCGGGCATCCCCGAGAGCTTCAACGTGCTCGTGAAGGAAATGCGTTCGCTCGGCCTCAATGTCGATCTGACCAATTCCAAGCCGGCGGAACTGCCGCCGGCCGAAGCTGCCGAATAAGCGTCGCGCGTTGCGGGAGGTTGGCCTCCCGCAAATTCACAATTCAACTGGCAGGGATGCGTTGCGGACGCTCCCGAGTTTCAGGAGACAGGCATGAATCAAGAGGTCATGAATCTCTTCAATCCGGTGGCGACGCCGATCCCGTTCGACTCGATCCAGATCGGTATCGCGAGCCCGGAAAAAATCCTTTCCTGGTCGTTCGGCGAGATCAAGAAGCCGGAGACGATCAACTATCGCACGTTCAAGCCCGAGCGCGACGGCCTGTTCTGCGCGCGGATCTTCGGTCCCATCAAGGACTACGAGTGCCTGTGCGGCAAGTACAAGCGCATGAAGTACAAGGGCGTCATCTGCGAAAAGTGCGGTGTCGAAGTCACGCTCTCGCGCGTGCGGCGCGAGCGCATGGGCCACATCTCGCTGGCGGCCCCCGTTGCGCATATCTGGTTCCTCAAGTCGCTGCCCTCGCGCATCGGCCTGTTGATGGACATGACGCTCAAGGAGCTTGAGCGAATTCTCTATTTCGAGTCCTACATCGTCATCGACGCCGGCCTGACGCCGCTCAAGGATCGCCAGCTTCTGTCGGAAGACGATTACCTGCGCTGCCAGGACGAATACGGCCAGGACGCCTTCACCGCCATGATCGGCGCCGAAGCGATCCGCGAACTCCTGAAGGCGATGGACCTGCAGTCGATCGCCGCGCAGCTTCGCATCGAGATCGCGGAAGCGACGACCGAACTGAAGCCGAAGAAGCTTGCCAAGCGCCTCAAGATCATCGAGGCCTTCATCGAATCCGGCAACAAGCCGGAATGGATGGTGCTGACCGAAGTGCCGGTGATTCCGCCGGACCTGCGTCCGCTCGTGCCGCTCGATGGCGGCCGCTTCGCGACCTCCGATCTCAACGATCTCTACCGTCGCGTCATCAACCGCAACAATCGTCTGAAGCGGCTGATCGAACTGCGTGCGCCGGACATCATCATCCGCAACGAAAAGCGCATGCTGCAGGAAGCTGTCGATGCGCTGTTCGATAACGGCCGTCGCGGCCGCGTCATCACGGGCGCCAACAAACGTCCGCTGAAGTCGCTCGCCGACATGCTCAAGGGCAAGCAGGGCCGCTTCCGTCAGAATCTTCTCGGCAAGCGCGTCGACTATTCCGGCCGTTCGGTCATCGTGGTCGGTCCCGAACTCAAGCTGCATCAGTGCGGCTTGCCCAAGAAGATGGCGCTCGAACTCTTCAAGCCGTTCATCTATTCGCGCCTCGATGCGAAGGGCCTGTCGACGACCGTCAAGCAGGCGCGCAAGCTCGTCGAGAAAGAGCGTCCGGAAGTGTGGGATATCCTCGACGAAGTCATTCGCGAGCATCCGGTGCTGCTGAACCGCGCGCCGACGCTGCATCGCCTCGGCATCCAGGCGTTCGAGCCGACGCTGATCGAAGGCAAGGCGATTCAGCTTCACCCGCTCGTCTGCGCCGCGTTCAACGCGGACTTCGACGGCGACCAGATGGCCGTGCATATTCCGCTGTCGCTTGAAGCGCAGCTGGAAGCGCGCGTTCTGATGATGTCGACGAACAACATCCTGCATCCCGCGAACGGCCAGCCGATCATCGTGCCTTCGCAGGATATCGTGCTCGGTCTTTATTATCTGACGCTGGAACGCGATGGCGACCAGGGGCAGGGCATGATGTTCGGCAACATGTCCGAACTCGAGCATGCGCTGCATGCAAAAGCCGTTACCCTGCACACGAAGATCAAGGGCCGCGCATTCGTCTACGACGAAAACGGCAAGCGCGTGCCGAAAGTGTTCGACACGACGCCGGGGCGCATGATTCTCGGCGAACTCCTGCCGACGAATCCCAAGGTGCCGTTCGACGTCGCCAACACGCTCATGACGAAGAAGCAGATTTCTTCGATGATCGACGCCGTCTACCGCAACTGCGGTCAGAAGGAGACGGTCATCTTCTGCGATCGCATCATGTCGCTCGGATTCCGCGAAGCCTGCAAGGCCGGCATCTCCTTCGGCAAGGACGACATGGTCGTGCCGGAGACGAAGCCTGCCATCGTCGGCGAGACGCATGCGCTGGTGAAGGAATACGAGCAGCAGTACAACGACGGCCTGATCACCCAGGGCGAAAAGTACAACAAGGTCGTCGACGCTTGGGCGAAGTGCACCGACAGGCTCGCCGAGGAGATGATGGCGCGCATCTCGTCCGTGAAGAAGGACGAGAACGGCCGCGACCGGCCGATCAACTCGATCTACATGATGAGCCACTCCGGCGCCCGCGGTTCGCCCGCCCAGATGAAGCAGCTCGCCGCCATGCGCGGACTGATGGCCAAGCCCTCGGGCGAGATCATCGAGACGCCGATCATCTCGAACTTCAAGGAAGGCCTCAGCGTTCTCGAGTACTTCAACTCGACGCACGGCGCGCGCAAGGGTCTTGCCGACACCGCGCTCAAGACGGCGAACTCGGGCTATCTGACCCGCCGTCTCGTCGACGTTGCGCAGGATTCGATCATTCGCGAAGTGGATTGCGGTTCGACGAACGGCATCCGCATGCGCGCGATCATCGACGCCGGTCAGGTCGTCGCCTCGCTCGCGACGCGTATCCTCGGCCGCACGGCTGC
The DNA here is from genome assembly GCA_903847605.1 of uncultured Hyphomicrobiales bacterium. Taxonomy (GTDB): domain Bacteria; phylum Pseudomonadota; class Alphaproteobacteria; order Rhizobiales; family Beijerinckiaceae; genus Terripilifer. The sequence goes on from CAINED010000084.1 coordinate 75,031, forward strand.
CGAAGATATCAAGGATGCCGATGGCCGCGTCATTGTTGGCGCCGGCAAGATGATCGAGGAAACCGACATCGAGCCGATCAACGCGGCCGGCGTTCAGGAAGTGAAGATCCGCTCGGTTCTCACCTGCGAGACGAAGAACGGCGTCTGCGGCACCTGCTACGGACGCGATCTTGCACGCGGCACGCCCGTCAACATGGGCGAAGCTGTCGGCGTCATCGCGGCGCAGTCGATCGGCGAGCCGGGCACTCAGCTCACCATGCGTACCTTCCACATCGGCGGCGCGGCGCAGATCGCGGATCAGTCCTTCATCGAAAGCAATTTCGACGGCAAGGTCGTGATGCGCAATCGCAACGTGGCGCGCAACACCGATGGCGACCTGATCTGCATGGCGCGTAACGTCGCTGTCGTCGTCGTCGGCTCCGACGGCGCGGAACGCGCCGTTCATCGCATCCAGCAGGGCGCGCGCCTCAAGGTTGACGAGGGCGATACGGTGAAGCGCGGTCAGCGCATTGCCGAATGGGATCCCTTCACCCGTCCGATCATTACGGAAGTGGATGGCATCATCGACTACGAGGATCTCATCGACGGTCTGTCGATGACCGAGACTACCGACGAGGCGACGGGTATCGCCAAGCGCATGGTCTCGGACTGGCGCCTCAATCAGCGCTCGTCGTCTCTGAAGCCGGCCATGCTGATCAAGGACTCGAAGGGCAAGATCATCAAGCTCGCACGCGGCGGCGACGCGCGTTACACCTTGCCGATCGAGTCGATCGTTGCGGTCGATCCGGGCGCCAAGGTGAAGGCGGGCGACACGATTGCTCGTATCTCGCTCGACAGCGCCAAGACGCGCGACATCACCGGCGGTCTGCCGCGTGTTGCCGAACTCTTCGAGGCGCGCCGTCCGAAGGACCACGCGATCATCGCGGAAATCTCCGGCACGGTGAAGTTCGGTCGCGATTACAAGAACAAGCAGCGGCTTGAAATCGTGCCTGCGGAAGAGGGCGCGGAATCGGCCGAATACCTGATCCCCAAGGGCAAGCACATCCATCTGCAGGATGGCGACGTTGTCGAGAAGGGCGATTACATCGTCGACGGCAATCCTGCGCCGCACGACATTCTCGCCATCAAGGGCGTCGAGGAACTGGCTGCCTATCTCGTCAACGAGATTCAGGAAGTCTATCGACTGCAGGGCGTGATGATCAACGACAAGCACATCGAGGTGATCGTTCGCCAGATGCTGCAGAAGGTCGACATCACCGATGCCGGCGATAGCGACTACCTCAATGGCGACCAGGTCGATCGTGTCGAAATGGATGCGGTCAACGAGCGTGTGATCGAGAACGGTGGCAAGCCCGCCACGGGGACGCCGGTTCTGCTCGGCATCACCAAGGCGAGCCTGCAGACGCGTTCGTTCATCTCGGCGGCGTCGTTCCAGGAGACGACGCGCGTGCTCACGGAGGCGGCCGTCAACGGCAAGATCGATACGCTCGAAGGCCTCAAGGAGAACGTCATCGTCGGCCGCCTGATCCCGGCGGGTACGGGCGCGGCGATGTCGAAACTGCGCCGCATTGCGACGACGCGCGACGAGCTCATTCTCGAGCAGCGCGCGAAACAGTCGGGCGACCAGCCGGCGCCGCAGCTCCCGGCAGCCGAGTAAGGCGCTCTGCTGCCCGCAGCACTCCAAACTCCCGAAAGGCCGCCCCAGGGCGGCCTTTCTTGTCAGGGCGAGGCTCTCTCGGGCCAGCCCCCCGGAATTTGGACCGGGGGAAGGCAACTTCGCCCCGGTTTGGTCAACGGGCAGTCATGAAGAAATCCTAACGATCCGTTACCAATTCCATCAGCGTGTGCGTTTACGCACATCAGCCCTTTCCCGTCCGGTTCAGTCTGAACAAAGGTAGAAACCGGATTGGCGTAAGTTCTTGGAGTTGGAGCCATGAAAAGGAATGTTTTGGGGGGCACCACGAAGGCCGTTGCGCCGCCGGTGCAAGTACGGCCCGTCCGCGAACATCTGCCTGCCGAAATCCTCGCACCCATGCTGGCCGGCGCCCGTGCCCGCGGCATCGCCGACGCCTACGAAATGCTGGGCGTGGGAGCGGTACTTTTGAGCGATTCCGGCAGGGTGCTGCATGCCAGCGATCGGGCCTGCCAGCTGATGCGCGACATGGTCAGTGTCACCAGCGATCATCTTGTCGGCACCAACGCGGAAGCCAACGCCATAATCGAAAGCCTCATCGGCGCCTGCCTTGCTGGCGCGGACGGCGCGGCAGCGACAGTTTCCGAGCCCGAATCCGGCCGGAGAATCAGCTTGCGCATCGTCAATGTGCCGCAAGGGCAGGGCGATTGCGTCCAGCTTTTGAAGAGCGTCATGGCCGTTTCCGAGATTTGATGCGTCTGCCTTGTCAGGCGGATCGAGGCCCGGCATCGACCGGGCCTCTGCTTTTCAGACGTTTACAGGGCGTTAAGGGGCAAAATCCACAAACGGCGCTCTGAACGGCCTTCCCTGGAAATCCCGAGTCGATTCAATGCTTTTTGCATTGCGAAAGGGGTTGACGCGAGCAGGCGTTGAGATTAGAAACCGCCCACTTTCGACAGGCAGTAGGTTCTTTCCTGTCCAGACGCCTAGTCTGGACCCTTGGATCTAAACGCTGTCGGCCTCACCGAGACGAAAAGTCAGTCCGGCGCCGCCGCAAGGCCCGCTGGTCCATGAGGTAAGACCGCAATCTCGCCCTTTGGGGCTGGGGCTGTGGTCCTCTGCATAGGCTGCGCCAGAAGTCCGTCAGGGCTTACGGCGCAGATTCGCTTTGCGCATGAATCCGCGAGGATGATGCGGCGAAGGGAGCGCGAGGGAATCCGTCCCGACCGTTTCGAAACCATTCCACCGGGTGAAAATCCGGAATTTGTAGTCTGAGAAGGGCGCAGGATGCCGACAATCAGCCAGTTGATCCGCAAGCCGCGGCAACAGAAGGTGTACCGCGAGAAGGCCCGCCACATGCAGGCCTGCCCGCAGAAGCGCGGCGTCTGCACGCGCGTCTATACGACGACCCCGAAGAAGCCGAACTCGGCGCTCCGCAAGGTCGCGAAGGTGCGTCTCACCAACGGCTTCGAGGTCATCGGCTACATTCCCGGCGAAGGCCACAACCTGCAGGAACACTCCGTGGTGATGATCCGCGGCGGCCGCGTGAAGGATCTTCCCGGCGTTCGCTATCACATCCTGCGCGGCGTGCTCGATACGCAGGGCGTCAAGGACCGCAAGCAGCGCCGTTCGAAGTATGGCGCCAAGCGTCCGAAGTGATCGGGCGTTCGAAGTAAGACGAATTAAGAGGGTTATGCGATGTCTCGCCGCCACAGTGCAGAAAAACGCGAAATGACGCCCGACGCCAAGTATGGCGACGAAGTCGTTGCGAAGTTCATGAATGCCGTCATGTACGAGGGCAAGAAGTCCACTGCCGAGCGTATCGTCTATGGCGCTTTCGACCAGATCGAGAGCAAGCTGAAGAGCGATCCGCTCGTCGCCTTCAAGCAGGCGCTCGAAAACGTGTCTCCTGCGGTCGAAGTTCGCTCGCGCCGCGTCGGTGGCGCGACCTATCAGGTTCCCGTCGAAGTGCGCACCGAGCGCCGTCAGGCCCTCGCCATCCGCTGGCTGATTGCAGCCGCACGCGGCCGCAACGACAAGACCATGGAAGACCGCCTCTCGGCCGAGCTCATGGACGCCGCCAATAACCGTGGCAACGCCGTCAAGAAGCGTGAAGACACGCATCGCATGGCTGAAGCCAACCGCGCCTTCGCGCATTACCGCTGGTAACCGGGCCGAACTGGCCACAGGCCGCGTTACGAGGATCAAGATTATGCCCCGCCAATATGCTCTCGCCGACTACCGCAACTTCGGCATCATGGCGCACATCGATGCCGGCAAGACCACGACGACCGAGCGCGTCCTGTATTATACCGGCAAGAGCCACAAGATCGGCGAAGTGCACGACGGCGCTGCGACCATGGATTTCATGGAGCAGGAGCAGGAGCGCGGCATCACCATTACCTCGGCCGCGACGACCGCGATCTGGAACGGCAAGCGCCTGAACATCATCGACACGCCCGGCCACGTCGACTTCACCATCGAGGTCGAGCGTTCGCTGCGCGTGCTGGACGGCGCCGTGTGCGTGCTCGACTCCAACCAGGGTGTCGAACCGCAGACTGAAACCGTGTGGCGCCAGGGCGACAAGTATCGCGTGCCGCGCATCGTCTTCGCCAACAAGATGGACAAGGTCGGCGCTGATTTTTACAAGTGCCTCGAAGACATCAAGACGCGTCTCGGCGCCCGCCCGATCGCCATTCAGCTGCCGATCGGATCAGAGAGCGATTTCGTGGGTCTCGTCGACCTCGTCCGCATGAAGGCGGTAGTGTGGTCCGGTGAATCCCTCGGCGCGGATTTCAATGCCGATCTTCCGATCCCTGACGATCTGGTCGAGCGCGCGAACGAATACCGCACCGCTCTCGTCGAAGCTGCCGTCGAAATGGACGACGACGCGATGACCGACTACCTCGACGGCAAGGAGCCGTCCGAGGAAGTGCTGAAAAATTGTATCCGCAAGGCGGTCCTCACTGCGTCCTTCTTCCCGGTTCTGTGCGGTTCGGCCTTCAAGAACAAAGGCGTTCAGCCGCTCCTCGACGCCGTCGTCGACTATCTGCCGTCGCCGCTCGATCGCGGCGCGATCAAGGGCGTCGACTACAAGACCGGCGAAGAGACCGAGCGCAAGCCCGGCGACGACCAGCCGCTGTCGCTGCTCGCGTTCAAGATCATGGACGATCCCTATGGCGTTCTCACCTTTGCGCGCGTCTATTCGGGAACGCTCGGCAAGGGGCAGGCGCTGCTGAATTCGACACGCGACAAGAACGAGCGCGTCGGTCGCATGGTTCTCATGCACGCCAACAACCGCGAAGAAATCTCCGAAGCGTTTTCGGGCGACATCGTCGCGCTGGTCGGCATGAAGGATACGCGCACCGGCGAAACGCTGTGCGATCCCTTGAAGCCTGTCATTCTCGAGAAGATGGACTTCCCGGATCCGGTTATCGAAATGGCGGTCGAGCCCAAGACAAAGGCCGACCAGGAAAAGATGACGACGGCGCTCCTCAAGCTCGCCAACGAAGATCCGTCCTTCCGCGTTTCCACCGATCAGGAATCCGGCCAGACGATCATCAAGGGCATGGGCGAACTGCATCTGGACATAAAGGTCGATATCCTCCGCCGTACGCACAAGGTCGACGTCAACGTCGGCGCGCCGCAGGTTGCCTACCGCGAAAAGGCGACGCGCGCGGTCGAGCACGACTACACCCACAAGAAGCAGTCGGGCGGCACGGGCCAGTTCGCGCGCATCAAGTTCATCCTCGAGCCGAACGAGACCGGCAAGGGCTTCGAATTCGAATCCAAGATTGTCGGCGGCGCGGTTCCCAAGGAATACATCCCCGGCGTGAACAAGGGTCTCGAATCGGTTCTGGGCGCGGGCATTGTCGCCGGCTTCCCGCTGGTCGACATCAAGGTCACACTGATCGACGGTGCCTATCACGAAGTCGACTCGTCGGCGCTGGCGTTCGAAATCGCAGCGCGTGCGGGTCTTCGCGAAGCGCTGCAGAAGGCGGGCTGCGTCCTGCTCGAGCCGGTCATGAAGGTCGAAGTCGTGACGCCGGAAGAATATACCGGCAGCGTCATCGGCGACCTGAACTCCCGTCGCGGACAGATTCAGGGCCAGGACATGCGTGGTAACGCCAACGTCGTCAGCGCGATGGTGCCGCTCGCCAACATGTTCGGTTACGTCAACAACCTTCGCTCGTTCTCTCAGGGACGCGCGAGCTACACGATGCAATTCGATCATTACGCGGAAGTGCCGCGTAACGAAGCAGAGAAAATCCAGGCCAAATACGCCTGATTACCAGATCGCCAGGGAATGGTGAGTTAGAGGAGCCCAGCTATGGCTAAAGAGAAATTCTCGCGTACGAAGCCGCACTGCAACATCGGCACCATCGGTCACGTCGACCATGGCAAGACGTCGCTGACGGCCGCCATCACGAAGATTCTTGCGGAAAGCGGCGGCGCAACGTTCACGGCCTACGACCAGATCGACAAGGCGCCGGAAGAGAAGGCCCGCGGCATCACGATTTCGACGGCGCACGTCGAATACGAGACGGCCAACCGCCACTATGCGCACGTCGACTGCCCCGGCCACGCCGACTATGTGAAGAACATGATCACCGGCGCGGCGCAGATGGACGGCGCGATCCTCGTCGTTTCGGCTGCTGACGGCCCTATGCCGCAGACCCGCGAGCACATC
>CAINED010000085.1 GCA_903847605.1 uncultured Hyphomicrobiales bacterium
CCGTGGGACATCGATCCCGGGAAACCTACAGCGTAGGTGGGCGCCATTTGGCCAAGTCCACGGACAAGGCCAGGGACAGCTCCCGTTAGGATCGATAAGGCCCCGGGAATACAGATCCACACGCACCCCGCAGCGCCGCACTACCTATTTAGGGTGAAATGGCGCGTTACGCCAGACGCGCCGCCGCACAAGTCTCGACTTTGATGTCTTGAAGCCCCAAATGGGGAATAGACCATGAGCAATCCCTCCGATCCCGAAGACAACCGCCTGTCTGCCCGTGCGCGGCGCTATGCGCATGTCGGCGCGCGGGTTGGTGGCATGGTTGCGCGCGTGGCGGGATCGCGGCTATCAGGGGGGCGCGGCCTTGGCGACGCCAACCAGGATGCGCTCGTTGCCGCGCTCGGCTCGCTCAAGGGGCCGATGATGAAAGTGGCGCAGTTTCTTGCCACCATCCCCGAAGCGCTGCCGGCCGATCTTGCGGAAAAATTGCGCACCTTGCAGGCGCACGCGCCGCCGATGGGCGCATCCTTCGTCACGCGGCGCATGCAGGCGGAACTCGGGCCGGACTGGCGCAAGAAGTTCGGCGCGTTCGATCTTCATCCCGCCCATGCGGCTTCGCTTGGGCAGGTGCATCGCGCGACGACGCTCGATGGCGCGCCGGTCGCCTGCAAGCTGCAATATCCGGACATGAAATCGGTGGTGGAAGCGGATCTGAAACAGCTCGACTGGCTGTTCTCGCTGCGCCGTTATTTCAACGCCGCCGTCGATACGCGCGAAATGGTGCAGGAAATCGGCGCGCGCGTGCGCGAGGAACTCGACTACAGGCGCGAGGCGCAACATGCGTCGCTTTATCGCGACATCCTCTGCGGCCCGGATGCTGCCGATTCCAATGTTCGCGTGCCCGAAGTTCATCCCGAGCTTTCGACGGGACGGCTTCTGACGCTCGGCTGGCTCGAGGGCGAACCGCTGCTCGATTTCGTCGAAGCGTCGCAGGAGGCGCGCAACGCCATTGCGCGGGCGATGTTCCGGGCGTGGTGGCATCCGTTCATCGGGCTCGGCATCATCCACGGCGATCCGCATCTTGGAAACTATACGGTGTTCCGCGAGGACGGGCAGGCGGCGGGCATCAATCTCCTCGACTACGGCTGCATTCGTATCTTTCCGCCAAGTTTCGTGCAGGGCGTGATCGATCTCTACAAAGGGCTGCGTGCGGGCGACGAAGATCGCATCGCCGGCGCCTACGAGACCTGGGGTTTTCGCGGGCTGAAAAAGCCGTTGATCGAAGTGTTGAACATCTGGGCGCGTTTTATCTATGGGCCGCTGCTCGATGATCGCGTGCGGCCCATTGCAGAAGGCGTTTCGCCCGGTCAATACGGGCGCGAACAGGCGATGCGTGTGCATGAAGGCCTGCGCAAGCATGGGCCTGTCACGATTCCTCGCGAATTCGTCTTCATGGATCGCGCCGCGATCGGGCTTGGCGGCGCGCTGTTGCATCTCGATGCGCGCCTGAACTTCTGCGAGATGTTCAACGCCGTGATGCGCGACGGATTCAACGTCGAGGCCATGGCGCAGCGGCAGGCCGCCGCGCTGGCGCGCGCCGGCCTCTCCACCGCCAACTGATTAGCGCTGCACGTTATCGGGCAGCGGCTCCGTGACGATCTGCTTGTCCTTCGGCCAGCGCACCTGCCAGCCGAGACGAATCTCGCGCGAGGTATTCGGCGCGAGATCGAAGGTCCAGCCCATCACGCCGCGCCGTTCGTCCACAGTCTTTTCCGTCGGCGCAGTGTTGGTCGAAAGCGGCTCGATCACGATATTCGAATCTTCGGAGATCGGAATGCGGTCGACGATACCGACCTTCACTGCGAAGGGGTGCAGGTTGCGAACCGTCGTGCGGAAGTCCTGACGTTCCGTGCGATTGGCGCCAAGCCAGGTGGCCGAGGTTTCGCGGCGGCTGAGCGGCACGCGCGTGATCTTCACCCGTTCGTCGGCTCCGAATCCGAGTTTGGCGTCCTCGCCCGGCGCGATCAATTTGAACACGCCGCGGCCGACATAGGTGCCGTCGCGCTGGATGTTCACTTCGCCCGGCAGGATCGGCGCTTCGTCCTTGTTGGTGAAGCCGACTTCGAGATAGGCGGTCGTGTCGAGGGAGGGCGAGGCCTTCACCATTAGCGTGGGTTCGATAGTTTGCGAGCCGATGCGCAGGGAGCGGGAAGATCCGTCAGCGGGCACTTCGATGCGGCCGGGAATGCGGAACTGCGCCTCATAGGCGCTGGCCTCCACGGTCGCTTCCACTTCCTTCGCTCTTTCTTCGCGCAGGGCATCGGCGGATGCCGGTGCGGGCGGCGCGGCCGCTATCGTCCCGGAAGCGAATTCGTTGGCCTGCCGACCCGGCGCGCTGCGCGCCATCGGACGCGGGAGCGGGGGCGGCGGCGGTTCGAAAATCTTCACGCGCTGCGCAAGGACGTCCGGCGCCTGCGTGCCGCGCCGCGCGCGCACGGTCGAGACCGACAATTCGACATTGCTCCAGTCCTCGCCGGTGCGCTGGGAAACCTGCGCGCGGCGCACGAGGTTTAGCATCGGCTTTGAATTGCCCTTGCTTTCGAGACGCGCGTCGTAGAGCGGCTGCCAGCCTGCTCCGGCGACGCGATAGATCAGGACCAGCCGCGCCTTCGTCGCGCCGGAGGCTTCGATATCCACGGTGACATCGCGCGATGGCTGATTGCGCGGCGACGGCGTGCGGTTCGAGGCCTGCACGGCGCGGATTTCCTGTTCGATGTTAGCAAGCCGCAGGCGCAGGGTCTGGTTTTCTTCCGCCAGCTTGGCGAGGCCTTCGCCGACTGCATCCCATGCGCCCGACCACTTCTCGACATCGAGCGGCGCGGCCTTGTCGCCGAGTTTTTCGGGCGAAGCCTGCGCATAGCGCTCGATCATGGTCTTCTTGGATTGCAGCGCGGCGATGCGCGCCTGCGTTATCTCGCGATCGGCGACAAGCTTGCGCAATTTTTCGCTCAGCGAGGATTCCACAGGTTCCTGCTGCACCGGCGCAACGCGCGCCTCGACCGAGCCGATCTGGATCGGCGCGCCGCCGACGCCTTCCACCCTGAGTGATGCCGGATCGAGCGCCATCGGCAGTCCCTTGAACACCAGCGATGTCGCTCCGGCGGGAATCTCGACCTCCGTCACGCGCGTTACCTGCGCCGCGTCGGGATAGACCACGACTGCATCGACCTTCGAAGGCGCATCGAGGGAGGCCGCCAAAGCGGGAAGCGCCGTCACGAGCGCGGCAAAGGAGAGCCCGGTAAGGGCGGCGGCTTTTGTGGAAAGGTGCATCGTTCCTCCGGAGCGTGTTGCGCAAGCGCGAGCATAGCCACGCAGAATTGCGGTCTTATCGGGGCAGCGTTGCGTCGGGATCGGGCAAAAATAGGTAAATCACGGCCCTTGACCCTCGACCTTGGCGTCCCTGCAGTCCATTGTGCCCCAAAATTCGCTCTATCGTCGCACAGTCGCATCGAAATCGCGCGACGTGTCAGGAACAGACTTTCAGCATGGTTTCCAAAATCGTCGCCAAGGCCTGGAATAATCCCTGGCTGCTGTTGTCGCTTTGTGTTGTTTTCTGGGGCAGCAATGTCGTGGCCTCGCGCGTGGCGACGGGCGAAGTTTCGCCGATACTTCTCGGTACCCTGCGCTGGCTGGCGGCCTGTGTGATCCTTTTTCCGCTCCTTTGGGGGCCGATTAAAGCTGAGAAGAAGCTCATCGGGCAGCATTGGCTTTACTTCCTGCTCGCCTCTGGAGCCGCCTACACGCTTTACAGCGTTCTCTTCTTTGGCGCGGGAAATCTCACCACTGGCGTCAACATGGCGATGCTCTGTTCGGTGGTGCCGGTGCTGACCATCGTCTTCGCGTGGATTTTTCTGCGCATGAAGGCGGGCGCGGGTATCATGATTGCCTTGGTCGTGACGGTGTGTGGCGCACTTGTCGTCGCGACGCGCGGCGATACCACGGTTCTGCGAACCTTTGCCTTCAACGCCGGCGACATCATGATGCTCGCCGCTTCGGCCATGCATGCCGGTTACACGGTTTCGCTGCGCATACGCCCGCCGCTGCCGCCGCTCGTCTTCTTCACCGTCATGTGCGGCGTTGCGCTGGTGACATCCATTCCCTTCGCCTATTGGGAGATCGCGGCGGGACGCGTTATCTATCCCTCATGGAAAGGATGGCTGCTGGTGCTATACGTCGGCATCTTTCCGACATTGCTGGCGCAGCTTTTTTATATGCGCGGGGTTGAACTCATCGGCCCGCAGCGCACCGGCCTCTTCTACAATTTCGTGCCTGTCATGGGCGCATTGATGTCTGTCGCGCTGCTCGGCGAACCCTTCGCATGGTATCATGCGGTCGGCTTCCTGCTCGTCCTGTCGGGAATCATTCTGGCCGAGCGCTGGCGGGCGCAGCACACATGACCTCTTCGCCGGAACCTCGAAGTTCGTTTAAGTCGCGCATGTGGGACAAAGCGTGGCTTCTTCTCGTCCTCACCATGTTCATGTGGGGCGCCAACGCTCCCGTCGTGAAGCTCGCGGCAGGCGAGATTTCGCCGATGACCATCGTGATGTTGCGCTGGGCGCTCGTCGGCGTCGCCGTCATGCTGTTCCGGCCGCCTTCGTTTCGGCAAGACTGGCAGCAGGCGAAGAAGCGGCCGTGGTTCATGTTGGGCATGGCGCTCCTGATGACCGTGAGCAACGCCTCGATCTTCATTGGCGCGCAATATACGACCGGCATCAATCTTTCGATTCTGCAGGGCGCGGGTCCGGTGCTCGTGATGTTCGGCGCATGGGCGTGGTTCGGAACGCGCATCGGGCCAGTGCGCGTCGGCGGATTGATCGTCTCGACGATCGGCGTGCTGCTACTCGCCACGCAAGGCAATATCCTGGCGCTTGGCGGCGTGAAGCTGAACATCGGCGATCTCCTGATGCTGATGTCGGTCGTGTTTTACACGATCTATATTCTGTCGTTGCGCTACCGCCCGGAGATGCCGAATTATTCCTTTTATTGCTTCATCGCAGTCTTTTCGCTGCTGATCTCGGCGCCGATGCTGGCAGCGGAGATGGCGATGGGGCAGACCTTCATGCCGACATGGAAAGGTCTGCTCGCGCTGCTCTATGTCGCCTTCCTCACGAGCATGCTGGGCCAGATCTTCTTCATGCGCGGCGTCGAGCTTGTGGGCCCCGGCCGCGCCTCCCAGTTCCAGAATCTCGCGCCGCTGATCGGCTCGGTCATGTCGGCGATCGTGCTGGGCGAGCAATTCGCCCTCTACCACATTCTGGCGCTCGTGCTTGTCACGGGCGGAATTCTGATCGCCGAGCGCTATGGCGCAAGGTGAACCGGGCGAAGTCGACGAGCAGCCAATTAAAGCAGGTCGTTCACCAGATCGGCAGGACGGCAGACGCGTGTTCCCTTGGCCGTCACCACGACAGGGCGCTCCATGAGGATGGGGTGTTGACCCAGGGCATCGAGAATCTGCGCGTCCGTCAGGGCGGGATTGTCGAGGTTCAGCTCCTCGTAGGGCGTGCCGCGACGTCGCAGGATGTCGCGCGGCTTGATGCCCATGTCCGCGAGGAGTTTGTGCATATCCGCGCGCGTTGGCGGCGTTTTCAGATATTCCACGACCTCCGGCTCGATGCCCCTGTCCTTGAGCATGCCCATGACGGTGCGCGAGGTTCCGCAGGCGGGATTGTGGTAGATTTTAACTTTCATGGCGTAAATCCAATGCGTTAACCGGTTATACATCTTTATTTTTCGTGAACGCTTTCCGCAAGGTTTGATAGTAGAGTGTCGCTGAAATAAGAAGCGCGCCGTCGCAGGCGCGGGCTGGCTATAGCATCGCGCGAAAAAGTGGCCCCGGTTTTTCGCGACAGCGATGCTATAAAATATTAGAATCGATCAGCTTATGCCCTGTAAACCGATTTCGGTTTACAGGGCGCTGATCTAGACGGCAGGTATCGTATGAGTCGCAAATATTTCGGAACCGACGGCATTCGCGGCCGCGCCAACGGCATCATCACGCCTGACCTCGCGCTGCGCGTCGGGCAGGCGGCGGGCCTCGAATTCATGCGTGGCGACCACCGCCATCGCGTCGTCATCGGCAAGGATACACGGCTATCCGGCTATATGATCGAGAATGCTCTGGTGGCCGGCTTCACTTCCGTCGGCATGGACGTGATCCTGCTCGGACCGTTGCCGACGCCCGCCGTCGCCATGCTGACCCGTTCCATGCGCGCCGATCTCGGCGTGATGATCTCGGCCTCGCACAATTCATATGAAGACAACGGCATCAAGCTCTTCGCGCCGGATGGATTCAAGCTGTCCGACGACATCGAACGCTCCATCGAATCCCTGATCGACTCGGACCTGTCGCCGCGCCTTGCGAGAGCGCAGAACATCGGCCGCGCCAAGCGTCTCGACGACGGCCGCGCGCGCTATATCGAATTCGCCAAGCGGACCTTGCCGCGCACGCTTTCGCTTGAGGGGATGCGCATCGTCATCGACTGCGCCCATGGCGCGGCTTATCGCGCAGCTCCCGAAGCGCTGTGGGAACTCGGCGCGGAAGTCTTCGAGATCGGCGTCGATCCCGATGGCCTCAACATCAACCGCGATGTCGGCTCGACCTCGCTCGACGCGCTGATCGCCAAAGTGCGCGAAACGCGCGCCGATATCGGCATCGCGCTCGATGGCGATGCGGATCGCGTCATCATCGTCGACGAGACCGGCCGCCCCGTGAACGGCGATCAGCTGATGGCTGTCGTCGCCGAAAGCTGGAAGGAAGACGGACGTCTGTCGCGGCCGGGCATCGTCGCGACGATCATGTCCAACCTCGGCCTCGAACGCTATCTGAAGTCCATCGGCCTCAGCCTCGCGCGCACGGCGGTCGGCGACCGTTACGTTCTCGAACATATGCGCGAGCATGGCTTCAATGTCGGCGGCGAACAGTCCGGCCATATTATATTGTCGGATTATACGACGACGGGCGACGGCCTCGTGGCGGCGTTGCAGGTTCTGGCGACCGTGCGGCGCAGCGGGCAGACCGTCAGCAAGGCTTGCCAGAAATTCGAGCCGCTGCCGCAGATTCTCAAGAATGTCCGGGTCTCCGGCGGCGATCCGCTCGGCAGCGATCTCGTCGCGCGCGTGATTGCCGAAGGCGAGCAGCGCCTCGGCAAGGGCGGACGTCTCGTGATTCGCCCCTCGGGCACGGAGCCGGTCATTCGCGTGATGGGCGAGGGCGACGATCCCGTGCTTGTCGAGAGCGTCGTCGATTCGATCTGCGATGCGTTGCTCGGCCGCGGGCCGGCAGCCTCCGTCGCGGCCGCGGAATAAGTTTCAGCGACATTTCAACCCGTTCGGCGATGACAGCCGCGTTCCCACGCGGCTGGTTCGTTCCGCCGCAAGCGTTGCCGTTAAAACATTATCAGCGTTAATTTTTAGGCTTAATAGGGCTTTAACCCCTTTGGCGCATCTTCCACGGCGTCATCAGTCGCGTGGGCCGTGTCGTGCCCGGCACACATCAAGGGGAATCCGCCATGGGCGTTTTCAAGGGCAGCTATAAGGCCCTCATAGTCACGAGCGCTGTCGCATTCGCGTCGGGCGCGGCGCTTGCCGCGGACATTCTGCCGCCGCCTCCTCCGATCGCAGCGCCCATCGCTGTCGCTGCCGAGTTCTCCGGCTGGTATCTGCGCGGCGATGTCGGCGCGGGACAGAACCGCGAAGAGAAGTTCCGCTCGACCTTTGCGCCGAATTTCGCCGTACCCGGCCTGCAATACGACCAGGCTTCGCTGTCCTCGCATTACATTCTGGGCATCGGCGCCGGCTATCAGTTCAACGCCTGGTTCCGCGCAGACGTCACGGCCGAATATCAGGGCGGCGCGCGCTGGAAGCAGGTCGAGAGCTATACGGGCGCCTGCGGCGCTGCCAACCGCTGCGTCGATCTCTATAACGGGCGCATCTCGAGCGGCGTGTTCCTGCTCAACGGTTATGTCGATCTCGGCACCTGGCACGGCATCACGCCCTATCTCGGCGTCGGCCTCGGCGGCGCGCATAATCGCGTGAGCGCCATCACCGATGTCGGCATCAATACCGGCGGCTTCGGCACGGGCCCCGCCGTTGCGAAAACGAATTTCGCCTGGGCTGTGATGGCCGGCGCGGCGGTCAGCATTTCGCCGAACACGAAGCTCGACTTCAGCTATCGCTATCTCGACAAGGGCACCGTCAACGGCGGCGCGATCCAGTGTCAGCCCGCGAACGTGCCCTGCGGTTTCGAGACGCATCGCATCCGTCTCTCCTCGCACGACTTCCGCATCGGCCTGCGCTACATGTTTGCCGACTATGCACCAGCGCCGGTCATGGCGCCCCCGCTGGTTCGCAAGTATTGATCGGACGTTCGATCTTACAAGACGACGGCGCGGTTCATAACCGCGCCGTTTTCGTTTGAATCTTGTTTCCGACTTATGCCTGCGCCGCAGGGGTTTTTCGACAAGCAGCGCCGAATTTTTTTCGTGTCAAGCGCGAAAAAACTTTATGGTTAAGTGCGCATTAAGCATGTTCTGGCAGCTTGTTCCCATGTCGGTGTTTTCCTTCGCGCACTGCGGAGGATTCGAGGGAATAGCGCTATGTCAGGTATCAAATCGTTGTCCGCTGCACTCGTTCTCGGCGCGATCGCATCAAGCGCCGCGCTGGCCGCCGACATGCTGCCCGGGCCGGCGCCGCAACTCGGCTCGCAAGAGCGATTGGAATTCGGAACCGGCTGGTACCTTCGTGGCGATATATCCTGGGCGCGCGAGAAGACGCCGGTCATCTTTCCCGATGGATCGCTGGGTCAATCGACCAAAGTGCAGAACGGATATACTTTCGGCCTCGGCGGCGGCTACAAGTTCAACAGCTGGTTCCGCGCCGACATGACCTACGACTATCTGAAAGAGGTCAATGTCAACGCGCGGTCTGCAAACTTCACCTGTTACGACGCCATCAATCCGATCAACGATATCAATGGCAATGTCGTAGCGCTGCACGCACAGGAAAACTCATGCTACTCCCGGCAGCAGGGCCGGCTGACGCGACATGTCCTGCTTGCGAACGGCTATTTCGATCTCGGCAGCTGGTCGGGCGTGACGCCCTATGTCGGCGCGGGCGTTGGTACGTCTTATGGCCGCGTGAGCGCGAACTACAACTGGTACTATGCGGCGAACGACAATGTTTACAACGCCAATCTCTTCTATCCCAATCCCTCGCCGATTCCGGAAGTCTGGCTCGACGCCAATGGCAATGTGATCCCGCGCCCGGTCAACAATTTCGGCGTGCAGAATCGCGAGTCGATCCTCAACCGCCGCAACTTCAATCTGGCCTGGGCGCTGATGGCGGGTCTTGCCTATGACGTGAGCCCCAATGCGAAGATCGACATGGGCTACCGCTTCCTGAATCTCGGCAAGTTCGGCGCTGGCAGCAAGTCTGCGCGGGTCAGCGAATACCGCATCGGTTTCCGTTACATGGTCGACTGACGCGCGAGGCGTTTCGATCATTCGAATGATTTTACCAGTCCGCCGCGATCACCCTGATCGCGGCGGTGCTTTTTTTCGTGTCTTGCTTCGCAGCTTCGCTCGGCAGGATCGTTCGCCGCAAATAGATTCTGGTTATCGTGGACAGACTTTTTGGCATTGCCCTTGCGCTTCCTTGCCATCCCGTTTTGCGTTAGCCTTTCTCCTGCATAGCCGGGAGGAAGCCATGAACGTGCACAGCAGCGTCACGCAGGAGGCGGCGCAACTCGACGATATGCCCTTGCGCAAGCAGCTCGCGGCGGCGTTTCGCACCGCTTACGATCGCGGCTGGAACACGGAAGTCCTCAACCACATCTCCGCGCGCACGGAAGATGGCATGGGTTTCCTGATGAACCCGCTCGGCCTCGGCTGGGACGAGATCACCGCCTCCTGCCTCGTCAAATCCGCGTTCGATGGCGCGCGCCTCAGCCATCCCAATGCGAAGCTCGCCCCTGCGGGATATAATTTCCACGGCGGCATCTTGCGCGCACGCGCCGATGTCGGCTGCGTGCTGCATGTGCATCCCATGCCCGGCATCGTCATGTCGGTCCTCGACAGGCCGCTGACCATCCTGGATCAGGGCGGTTGCGCGCTTTACGAGGAAGTCGGCCATCACGCCTTCGAGGGCTTTGTCACCGAGGAAGAGGAAGTGCCGCGCATCCTGCGCGACCTTGGCGATGGCCATGCGCTGATCATGGAGAATCACGGACTGTTGACGATCGGTGCCACCGTGGGCGAAGCCTTCGTTTGGATGCGCCGTCTCATCGACGCATGTATTCTCAACGAACGCGCGCTCGCGACAGGCGCGCCGCTGCGGCGCATCCCCATCGAACATGTGATCGCGACGCGCGATGAAATGCGCAAGCGGCAGGCCCGCAATCCCCGGCATTTTCCGGAATGGGAATATTTTTATCGCCGCGCGGTGGAGAAGTGGCCTGAGGTGGAGGGCTAGCGCGGATTGCGAAATATAGAACGCAATATTGCGCGCGAACTTACCCTCCCCCTTGTGGGGAGGGTCGGCTCCGCGAAGCGGAGACGGGGTGGGGGTCGCGCCCATTCAAGTTTGTTTCGCAGGTCAGCAACATAAGCGGCCAGGAAAAATAGCCGGCAAAAGGGAGGGAACGATGGCCATGTTTCGCATCGCTGCTGCGACGTTTCTTGCGGCTGCGTCGGGCGTTCTGCCTGCCGCTGCGGAAACGACCGCCGAATTCTTCAAGGGCAAGACCATCACGATCAATATCGGCGTGCCCGCTGGCGGGGACTACGACGTGCGCGGTCGGCTGCTGGCGCGGCATATGGATCGGCATATTCCTGGCGCGCCGGCCATCGTTGCGCGCAACATGCCGGGCGCGGGCGGCGTCGTTTCCGCGAACTGGCTGAGCGCGCTGGCGCCGCGCGATGGCACGGCGCTGCTGATGGTGATGCAGAACATGCCTCTGGCGCAGGCGTTGCAAATGGAGGGCGTGAAATTCAAGTCCGAAGAGTACAACTGGATCGGCAACATGACGGATTCGCCGAACCTGCTCAGCGTCATGTCCACATCGCGTGTGAAGACTGTGGAAGATGCGCGCAGGATGGAAGCGACAATTGCTTCGGCAGGGCCGGGCAGCGGCAGCTATTCCTACACCGCCGCGGCCAATCTCATCGGCGGCACGAAGTTTCGCATCGTCACCGGCTATGCCGGCGGCAGCCACATGAATCTTGCCATGGAGCGCGGCGAGGTGGACGGGCGCGGCTCCAATGCATGGTCGGCATGGAAGTCCACCAAGCCCGACTGGATCGCGGAAAAGAAACTCGTTCACCTCATCCAGATCGCGCTGAAGCGCCATCCCGATTTGCCCGATGTGCCGTTGCTGCTTGAACTCGCCTCGAACGATCTCGACCGCAAGGTCGTGCGGTTGCTCTCCGCCGATACCGCGATCAGCAAGGCGCTCGCCACCTCGCCCGGCGTGCCGCCCGATCGCGTGGAAGCCTTGCGCCGCGCCTATGACGCGACCATGAAAGATCCGAAGTTTCTGGAAGAGGCCGACAAGCGCGGCGTCGATGTCAATCCCGTCAGCGGCGAGGAGGTCCAGAAGATCGTCACGGAAATCGTGGAGACGGAACCTGAGGTCAGACGCCGCGCGGGCAATATCGTGCACGGGCGGAAGGATTGAGGGGCGGGTGTCTGTTACGCGATCGCGACGTGCGAGGATTTTGCCGCAGTTGACTTCCCCCCACCCCGGGGAGTAACGCCATCCGCGGGACACCTCCCCCCAACGGGAGGCGCCCATCTGAAAGGATGGCTTAAGATGACCGCTGCAATGCCCGGCAAAAAGCCGGCTAATCCCAATTTCTCTTCCGGCCCCTGCGCCAAGCGCCCCGGCTGGTCCCTCCAAAATCTCTCCGATGCGCCACTGGGCCGCTCGCACCGCGCCAAGGTCGGCAAGGCGAAGCTGAAGCTCGCCATCGACCTCACGCGCGAAGTGCTGCAGGTTCCCGCGGATTACCGCATCGGCATCGTGCCTGCTTCGGATACGGGCGCCGTCGAAATGGCGCTGTGGTCGCTGCTCGGCGCGCGCGGCGTCGACATGCTCGCCTGGGAAAGCTTTGGCGAAGGCTGGGTCACCGACGTCGTCAAGCAATTGAAGCTCAAAGACGCCCGCGTCATGAAGGCGGGCTACGGCGATATCGTCGATCTCTCGACCGTGAACTTCGACAACGACGTGGTCTTCACCTGGAACGGCACGACCTCGGGCGTGCGCGTGCCGAACGCCGACTGGATCCCGGCCGACCGCAAAGGTCTGACGATCTGCGACGCGACCTCTGCCTGCTTCGCGCAGAAGATGGATTGGTCGAAGCTCGATGTCGTCACCTTCTCCTGGCAGAAGGTGCTGGGCGGCGAAGCGGCGCATGGTATGCTGATCCTCGGTCCGCGCGCGGTCGAGCGCCTGCAGACCTATCAGCCCGCATGGCCGCTGCCGAAAATCTTCCGCCTCACCAATGGCGGCAAGCTGATCGAAGGCATCTTCGTCGGCGACACGATCAACACGCCGTCCATGCTCTGCGTCGAGGATTACATCGACGCGCTGCAATGGGGTAAGTCGCTCGGCGGCCTCGACGGGCTTGTCGGCCGCGCCGACTCAAATCTCGCCACGATGGCGAACTGGGTGCGCAAGACGGGCTGGGTCGATTTCCTGGCGTCGCGTCCTGACATCCGCTCCAACACCAGCGTGTGCCTCAAGGTCGTCGATCCCGCGATTGCCGCGCTTCCCGACGATGCGCAGGCCAAGTTCGTGAAGGATCTCGCGGCGCTGCTGGAGAAGGAAAAGATCGCCTTCGATATCGACGGCTATCGCGATGCGCCTGCCGGCCTTCGCGTGTGGTGCGGCTCGACGATCGAGGCTTCGGACGTTGCGATCCTCACCGAGTGGCTCGACTGGGCCTTCGCGCAGACCAAGGGCGCGCTCGCGAAAGCGGCCTGATCGCTCCGTGTCATGCCGGAAGCGCGAAGCGCTATCCGGGATCGCTATCCAGTTTCTCCCAAGCGCTCCCGCATAAATGCTGCGCATTTTGCGGGATGACACCAGACACCGATCCCGGATCGCCTTCGGCGTCCAGGATGACATCCCAAAACAATCCCATCACCGCAACAGGTGCATCATGACGAAACCTCGCGTTCTCATTTCCGACGCTCTCTCCAATGCCGCCGTGCAAATCTTCAAAGACGCCGGCGTCGAAGTCGACTTCCAGCCGAACCTCGGCAAGGACAAGGACAAGCTCGCCGAGATCATCGGCAATTACGATGGCCTCGCCATCCGCTCCGCCACCAAGGTGACGGCGAAACTGCTCGAAAAGGCTACACGCCTGAAGGTGATCGGCCGCGCAGGCATCGGCGTCGACAATGTCGACATTCCCGCGGCGACCGCCAAGGGCATCATCGTGATGAATACGCCGTTCGGCAATTCGATCACGACCGCCGAACATGCCATCGCCATGATGTTCGCCGTCGCGCGCGAAATTCCGCAGGCCGATGCTTCGACGCAAGCCGGCAAGTGGGAGAAGAACCGCTTCATGGGCGTCGAGATCACCGGCAAGACGCTGGGGATCATCGGCTGCGGCAATATCGGCTCCATCGTGGCGACGCGCGCCGTCGGCCTCAAGATGCGCGTCATCGCCTTCGATCCATTCCTGAGCCCGGAGCGCGCCATCGACCTCGGCGTCGAAAAAGTCGAACTCGACGATCTCCTGGCGCGCGCCGATTTCATCACGCTGCACACGCCGCTGACGCCGCAGACGCGCGGCATCATGAATGCGGAAAATCTGGCCAAGACGAAGAAGGGCGTGCGCATCATCAATTGTGCGCGCGGCGAACTTGTCGATGAAGCGGCGATGCGTGCGGCGCTCGACAGCGGCCATGTCGCCGGCGGCGCCTTCGACGTGTTTTCGGAAGAGCCTGCCACCACCAACGTGCTGTTCGGCCATCCCAATGTCGTCTGCACGCCGCATCTCGGCGCCTCCACGACGGAAGCGCAGGAGAATGTCGCCCTGCAGGTTGCCGAGCAGATGTCGGATTATCTGATCCGCGGCGCGATCTCGAATGCCATCAACTTCCCCTCGATCACCGCAGAAGAAGCGCCGAAGCTGAAGCCCTTCATTGCGCTGGCCGAAAAGCTCGGCTCCTTCGCAGGCCAGCTCACGGAGACCGGCGTCAAGAAGATCACCATCGCCTATGAAGGGGAAGTCGCCTCGCTGAAAGTGAAGGCGCTGACATCGGCGGCCATCGCCGGCTTCCTGCGTCCCATGCTGTCGGATGTGAACGTCGTTTCCGCGCCCATCGTCGCGAAAGAGCGCGGCATCACGATCGACGAAATCACGCGCGCTGCCGAAGGCGATTACGAATCGCTGATCACGCTGACGATCACGACGGAAACGCAGGAGCGTTCGGTCGTCGGCACTGTATTCAACGACGGCAAGCCGCGCATCATCGAGATCAAGGGCATCAAGGTCGATGCGGAATTCGCACCTTCGATGATCTACATCACCAACGAGGACAAGCCCGGCTTCATCGGCAAGTTCGCGGGCATGCTCGGCGCTTGCGGCACGAATATCGCGACCTTCGCGCTCGGCCGCGACAATCCCGGCGGCTCGGCCATCGCTCTGGTCGCCATCGACGGCGAGGTGCAGAATGCCTGCCTCGACGGCATCAAGGCGATCCCCGGCGTGAAGCAGGTCAAGCCGCTGCATTTCTGATCGTCGACAGCTTCTGTTAAAGTAGCCCTCATCCTGAGCAGGCGCGCAGCGCCGTATCGAAGGACGAGGGTGGGCAAGTCAAAACCCTCGTGCTTCGAGACGCTTCGCTTCGCGAAGCTTCTCAGCATGAGGGTTTTCTTTTCAAAGAGCTGCACGCATGTCCGCCAAACAACCTATCGCCTTTTATTTCGATCTCTTCTCGCCTTTCGGCTATCTCGCCTCGACGCAGATCGAGAAGATCGCCGCGCGGCACGGGCGGACGGTGGACTGGCGGCCGGTGCTCGTGGGCATCACCGTGCTCAAGATCATGGGCATGAAGCCGCTGCCGACCTATCCGCTCAAGGGGCCTTACCTCAATCTCGACGGGCATCGCTTCGCGCAGATCTACGGCGTCCCCTACAAGCCGCACGGATTGAAGGGTCACAATTCGCTTGCGGGCATGCGCGCGTTCCAGTGGATCAAGTCGTTCGATGAATCGCTTGCGGTTGAATTCGCCAAGCGCATGTATGCCAAGCTGTGGGTCGAAAGCGTCGACATAACGCCCGTCGAAGTCAGCGCGGATGTCGCGGCGGGACTTGGCGTCGACCGCGAAAAGATACTGGCGGCGCTCGCTTCGGACGAGGTGAAGCAGGCGCTAACGACGGCCGTGAACGACGCGATCGAGCAGGGCGTCTTCGGCGTACCCTTCTTTATAGCCGATGGCGAAAAGTTCTTCGGCAACGATCACATCTGGATGATGGAACGCTGGCTGAAATACGGGCGCTGGAGCCCGGAGGATTCAGTGGGTCTATAAGCTTCGGGCTGTCATCCCGGAAAATCGCGTAGCGGTTTATCCGGGATCGCGCGGGTATCACGTTCGAATAACGCAGCGATCCCGGCTCTCGCTTCGCTCGGCCGGGATGACGTCACCCTGCATCCGCAGTGAACCGCGACTTGCGCGGCGCATCGTCGGGGCGAAGATGAAAGAAACGCGAGTCCTGATCGACGATGGCGTCGACGATTTCGCGCGCGCGTTCGAATTCCGCATGACCAGCCGCTTCTTCCGGCTGCACCTTTTCGCCGAGCATGGTGAATTCGGGATAGGCAAGAAGATAGGGGATCGTCGGCTCCTTCGCGAGCTTGCCGTCCGTTTTCGAGCAAGCGAACGCGAGGCAGACGCGATCGTCCTTCGTCGTGTCGCCTTCCCATTTGCCGATCACGGTTCCAATGAGCACGACGGGTTTTGAAGCCATGCCGCCGGCTTCCGCGAAATAGACCGCGAGCGGTGTTTCGCCCTCATAGACAAAGCCGCGCGCCCCGCCGTCGCCATTGCAGCAGGCGCAGCCGTAGCCGGTCATCTCTTCGGCGGGTTCGATCTTGAAACGGCTCATTCGGGGCTCCAGAATGACGGGAATATCGGGTTGCGCATTCCATGAGTCAATGCAGCGCACGCAAACACGCTGCGCTTGTTGGAATTAAGCCCGATCGTTCTCGCTTGCAGGACGTCACATCGTAGCGAAGACGCGACACGGGCCGCCGGTGCCGCCGCGAACCTTCAGCGCGCCGACGATCAGCGTCGCGCCGCGCGCCGGCAGTGCCGAGAGATTGGCGATGCATTCGAGGCCCCAGTGCCCGCTCGCCAGCCAGTTGTAATGCACGGCGAAATCGGGCGACGGGCCGAAGTCGAGCGACAACGAATCCGAGGCAATGCCGACCGCATTGCCATCCTCGATCAGCATTTTCGTCGCTTCGACGTGGAAGCCCGGAAAATGCATCGTCTTCTTGTCGTCGGCATTGCGGAATCTCGCGCTGTTCACATGCGCGTCCCAGCCCGAATTCATGGCGACGCAACAATTTTCCGGCAGCGGTCCGCTCTTCGATATCCAGGCCTTGATGTCATCAGGCGTCAGTTGTGCATCGGGGTTCTTCGCCGCTTTCTCGCGAATGTCGATATTCACGAGCGGGACGATCAGGGATTCGACGGGAATTTCCGCGACGCTCTTTCCGTCGGCGGAGAAGTGCAAGGGCGCATCGATATGCGTCCCCGTGTGTTCGTTCACGCGCAATTCGAACAGGTTGAACTTGTGTTCCGAGTATTTGAATTTTTGCTCCATGAAAAACTGTTGCGCGCCGAAATAGGTTGGGAAGTCGGGATGAAGTTCATGGGTCATGTCATGAATTTTGGCGGCCGCCGCCGCAGTTGCGGCAGGTGCAGGTGCAGGCGCAGGCGCTTGCGCCATCGAAGCTGAGGCGGCGGTTGTCGCAGCAATGGCCGCCGCGCCGCGAAAGAAATTGCGACGGCTCAGCATCTTTTCCTTCACGTTTTCAATGATGCAACGATCGCACATCAGAGCCTCCGTTCAATCCCCTACATCGCCCCGAGCGTACGCTGCCGCATGGCCTCGTCCAGCTCGTTCATCTGCGCGGCAAGGCGCACCGGCGTATTGGCGGCGCCGAAGAGATCGTAGTCATGGCGTTCGACGATCTCGAAGAAGAAGCGCTCGTCGAACATCTTTGTATAGACATGGAGAAATTCGCCGCCCTTCACGCGATCGTAGAGAATGCCGAGTTCGCGCATTTTTGCGAGACGGTCAGGGGCGATGTCGTAGCGCGCTTCGAGATCCTCGTAATAGTTTTCGGGAATGGCGAGAAAATCCATGCCGTTGGCGCGCGCCTTTTCGACAAAGGCGAAGAGATCGTTGGTGGAGAAGGCGATCTGTTGCACGCCCGAGCCGCCGAACGTGTCGATGAAACGCGAAACAGTGGTCGCGCCGCCGTCGCCGATGTTCATGGGAATGCGCACGCTTTTGTCGGGCGAGCCCAGCACGCGCGAATAAAACGCGCCGTAGGGATCGGCCAGTTCGACCTGCGGTTCGTCGACGAAGCCGAGTACGGATTTATAGAACGTCACCCATGACAGGAATTCCGAGCGGCGCAGCACATTCGACATGTGGTCGATAGCGTTGAGCGGCCCCGGATGTTCGCGCGCGCCGTCGAAGACAAAGTCCCGGTCCCAGTTCGAAGGAGTCGAGCCGTCCTTCGGCGGACGCGGCATGTAATAGACCAGCGAATTCTCGACGCCGCCGACAGCGGGGATCGAGGCCTCGCCCGGGCCGACGCGGCCGTAATAGGTTGGCGCGCCCAGCGCGTTGGCGCGATCGAGCGCGCGTTTGGGATCGTCGAAGCGCAGCGCGAGCGCGCAAACGGACGTGCCGTGCAGCAAATAGAAGGAATGCGCAAAGCCATCCTGTTCGCGGTTGACGACGATGTTGAGATCGTTCTGCCGCCACAGATCGACATCCTTGGAGCGATGATGGCCGACGCGGGCGAAGCCCAGTGCTTCGAGCAGCGATGTGAGCCGCGCGGCCTCCGCATTGCCGGTGACGAATTCGATGAATTCGATGCCGTCGATCACAGGCGGCGCAGGCAGGGGCTGACCGATGGAAAGGGGCCGCTCGCCGCGCTCGGCGCGAAGCGTGTCGATGGATTCGCCGAGCGCCTGAAGCGCTCGCATGCCGTCGCGCGCGATCTGCGGCGCCGGCGCGCCGCGGAACTGATCGTTGAAGATTTCCAGCGACAGCGGGCCGTCATAACCGGTCGCGAGGCAGGCTGCCATGAAGTCGCGCATGGGATAGCCGCCCTGGCCGGGAAAGCAGCGGTGATGGCGCGACAGCGACATCGGATCCATGAGGATGTCAGGCGCATCGGCAATCTGCACCAGCGCGATCTTGCTGGCGGGAATCTCCGCGATGGGCGCGAGCGGGTTCTTGCGCACGCAGATGTGATAGGAATCGAGCACGATGCCGAGGTTCGGCCGGTCTGCTTTCCGCACGATCTCCCAAGCCTGCATCCAGTCGCGCACATGCTTGC
Source organism: uncultured Hyphomicrobiales bacterium (assembly GCA_903847605.1). Lineage (GTDB taxonomy): Bacteria > Pseudomonadota > Alphaproteobacteria > Rhizobiales > Beijerinckiaceae > Terripilifer. Next base: position 18,657 of record CAINED010000085.1, read on the forward strand.
CCCAGGCCAGCGCCTCGTAGCCGATAGAGAAGCCGCGCTGCGCCGCGAGGTCGGCGAGGTCGCCAAGGTCTTTCGCCAGCACGTCGAAATCGCCGCTCGCGTCTTCCGCCACGCTCGAACAGATGCACAGCGCGCGGGTGCCAAGTTCCTCCATCAGGTCGAACTTGCGCTGCGCACGCTCGAAGTTTCGCGCACGCATCGGCTCGGGCATGCCTTCGAAGTCGCGCATCGGCTGCAGGGCGATGATGTCGAGGCCGAGATCCTGCGCCCGCGCCCGCACATCGCGCGGCCGGCCGTTGAAGAAGGTGAGATCGTTCTCGAAGATTTCGATGGCGCGAAAGCCCGCGCGCCCCGCTGCCGCCAGCTTGCTTTCCAGCGTCCCTCCCATGGATACGGTGGCGATGGACCATCTCAACATGCTTCAGGTTCTTTCTTTTGTGAGATTGCTACGGGGCGATCTGTCAATTAGCGCCCTGCCACGGCCAGACCAGCTTTGCAGCGTCGGGCTTCTTGCTGATCAATCCCTGCGCCATCATCACGTCGCTCCAGAAATCGATCTGGGCAGGGCTCATCTTCACCGCGATACCGGGAATGGGAAGCGCAGCGACGATGGCGGGCGGCAGCTTCGTATGACGAGCGAAGGATTCTTTTGCCGCCTCGGGATTTTTTGGAATGAAGTCGACAGCTTCCTGCACAGCCTCCTGGAATGACTTGACGGCCTGTGGATTGCTCTGCGCCCATTGCCGCGAAGCCGCGAAAACCGAAGCGATCGTCTGCGGCGGCAGATTGCGGATATAATCGGCGACGAAGACGCCTGTTTTCTGCGCGAGAATCCGGGAGTGGAAAGGATCGGCGGCGACGACCGCATCGACATTTCCCGAACGCAAGACATCGCTCATCTGCGGAAAGCCGATTTCCACGAAGGTAACGCGCTTGGGATCGACCTTGTTGTCCTGCAGCCATTTCGAGAAGACCACATGCAGCATGCCGCCCATGCCGGGCACGCCGACTTTCTTGCCGGCGAAATCCGCCGGAGAGGATATTCCGGCTCCTTCGCGCGCGAGAATGCCCGATTGCGATGCATCCGGAACAACATTCGTTGCAGCAAGCGCCACGCCATCGACGCCGCCGTCGATCGCTTGCAGGAAAACCGTCGGCGTCGGCGTTCCGATCTGGATGGAGCCTGACATGATGGCGGCCATGATGAGCGAACCATTCGTCGTCATGGTGAGATCGACATCGAGGCCGCGCTTGGCGAAAAATCCCTGATCCTTCGCGACGAAGGCCGCGCCGTAGGCGCTGACCGCCGTATACATGAGGTTGATTTTCGTCTGCGCGGAGGCGGCCCCGGACAGGAGGACTCCTGCAAGCGCCATCGCGAATCCGCGTCTCAGCCGCCCTGCACCCATTCCGACCTCCCATAACGCTTCAGCATAACTACAATTCCAACGCAGTTTGCCGTAGTTTGCCGTCAGCCGCCAGTTGCATCCGCGGCCCGCCAGAGTAGAAGGATGGGGAAAGCGGGGCATTTAGCCCCGATAAGGAAAATCGGGAGGACCGGATGGCGCTGCGTTCGCGCGCTGCAGTGATGACCGCCTTGCGGAAAACGGAAATTCGCGAATTCGATGTCCCCGACGTGGGGCCGGACGCGGGCGTTCTGCGCATCGAGGTCAACGGCATCTGTTCCTCAGACTGGAACATGTACAACAACGACAAGCCCGGCCCGCGCATTCTCGGACACGAGATGGTCGGGCGGATCGAGCGACTGGGCGCTGCGGCGGCCTTTCGCTGGGGCGTGCAGGAGGGCGATCTCGTCGCGCTCGAGGAATATCTGCCCTGCGGCCATTGCGAATATTGCCGCGCCGGCGAAATCCGCTCCTGCATGGCGACCGACCAGCGCTTTTCCGGCGGCATCCGCTACGGCTCGACGCCGCTGAAGGTCGAGCCCTCGCTCTGGGGCGGCTACAGCCAGTTCGTCTACATGCCCTCGCGCACCATCATCCACAAGGTTCCCGAAGGCGTGCCGGTGCGGATCGCGGCCATGTGCCTGCCGGTTGGCAATGGCTTTCAGTGGACGCGGTTCGATTGCGGGGCAGGGCCGGGCAAGATCGTCGTCATTCAGGGGCCCGGACAGCAGGGCCTCGGCTGCGCACTGGCGGCGCGCATTTGC
>CAINED010000086.1 GCA_903847605.1 uncultured Hyphomicrobiales bacterium
ATCCGCATCTTCAGTGACGTTCCACGCGTCCCAGCCGCCGACTTCCTGCAGCATCCTGCTGCGGAAGTAATTGCTCGTCCCGCCCAGCGGTATCGGCAGCCTCAGCTGCGCAAGCAAGGACAGCCAGGGGCGTAAGTGGATCGCATATTCGAGCGGGGCGATCCAGCTGTCGCCTCCGTTGTGAACCTGAAGCGGCTCCTGCACGTCCGCCAGATTGGCTGGACCTGCGCGAAAGGCAGCCATCGCGGAGCGCGCCTGCTCGGGAGAGGGCGAGTCTTCCGCATCGAAGATCGCGATGAACTCGCCACGTGTGAACGCCAGTGCATAGTTCAGCGCCTTCGGCTTGGTCCGCGTCGCTGGTTCGCTCCGGGCTTGCGCGTCAATGCAGCAGTCACTGTCCAGAAGCCCATTGCGATAATGACGCCGAACAGACAAGCGATCGCGGCCGTGCTGCTGGCCGTTGTCGGCGCCAGCCAGAGCCAGGCCACGAAACCGAACGTCAGACTGAAGCCGATCAGGCGCTGCTTGGCATTCATCCCCCGGCGTGCGCCGTACTCAGGGTTTTTCAGGGAGAGCTGCTCGCTTCCCGCCGCAATCGCCTGAGCTTTCATCAGCCGGCGCCGGAACAGGTCATCCCGTGACGACGCATATGAGCGCGCTGCCCGCTGCCGCTATGCGGCAGCGTCCCAATCGCTGTCGAACAGGAGTGCGCCCAACCGTTGCAGGCATTCGCCCAACTGAAACTAGCCGTTGCATTCGCGACGAATCAAGTCGCACGCGAAAAGACCCTGGCTCGCGCCGGTGTTGAATTACCTTGGGCCATATCGGCAGCTGGTTCGGCGCGCCTTGCCTCCGCGCAAGATTTCCGCTCCACAGGTACTGGAGGCGCTATGAATTTCTCGTCCGACACAGCAGCTCCGGCGCATCCCGCCATCCTTGAGGCGATGCTCGCCGCCGCAAGCGGACCGGCCCCAAGCTATGGCGCTGACGCATGGACCGCTGCTGCGCACGCGGCGCTGCGCGACGTCTTCGAAACTGATCTCGATGTCTGGCTGGTCTCCTCTGGCACTGCGGCGAACGCACTGGCGCTGGCGACGCTCTGCCCGCCGCATGGCTCCATCCTTTGCCATGCCGAGGCGCATATCGAGCGTGACGAGCGCGGCGCGCCCGAATTCTTCACCGGCGGCGGGAAGCTCTCGCTGCTTGGCGGCGCCCACGCCCTTATCGATCTTGGCGAACTTCGCAAGCGGCTGGCGGCCAACCGGCATGACTTCGTGCACGAAACGCCGGCTCACGTATTGTCGCTCTCGAACCTTACCGAGAGCGGCGCCGCCTACCGTTCGTCCGAAGTCGCCGAACGCGCCGCGCTCGGCCGTGAAGCGGGGCTTGCGGTCCATCTCGATGGCGCCCGGCTCGCCAACGCGCTGGCGTCGACGGGCGCCACGCCGGCCGACATGACCTGGCGCGCCGGCGTCGATGTGCTGAGTTTCGGCGCCACCAAGAATGGCGGGCTCGGCTGCGAGGCGATCGTGCTGTTCGGCGCTGCGCGCAATCGGATCGGCGACCTGAAGGTGCGCGCCAAACGGGCAGGGCACATGCCGCCGAAGATGCGCTTCCTCGGCGCACAGATGGCTGCCTACCTGAAGGATGGTCTATGGTTGCAACTTGCAAGGCAGGCCAACGCTTCGGCAATAAAGCTTGCGCAGGCCTTAACGGCGGCAGGCGCCGAACTTGCGCATCCGGTCGATGGTAACGAAGTGTTCGCCAACCTGCCGCCCGGCCTCGACGAACGCCTTAAGCTTGCGGGCGTGGCCTTTTACCCATGGATCGATGGTTCGCACCGTTTCGTCTGTTCCTGGGCGACAGAGCCTCGGGAAATTGAGGCGTTTACAACGCTCCTGGCCTAGCCGGCCGGCAACGCGTGAAATTTCTTGCACCGCGTTGACGGTCTATCGACCTTGTTTTGCCAATGTTATCCTCGCACCGGTCCGCCTGGCCGGTCTCAGGGTGGGATAGGGCATGCGCCTCGCTGATCTGAAGAAGACTTTTCTCGGCGAGGTCGATGTACCCGCCGGGCATCGCGAGAGCGTCAACGCAGCCCGCCGCAAGACATTCCATTCGCTGGCCCCGCTCGCTGCGATAGATTCCCTCCTCAACGCCGTCGTGCTGACGTTTGCCTTCTGGGGCCATGCGGGCATGCCGTTGGTCTTTGTGTGGTGCTACACCAGCGCCGTCCTCATCTTCATCCGCATGCGCGAGGCGCGCCGGCCTGCTGGACAGCTCG
>CAINED010000087.1 GCA_903847605.1 uncultured Hyphomicrobiales bacterium
GCCGACGTGTTCGATTACATCGAGAGATTCTACAACACGGTCCGCCGGCACTCGACGATCGGCTATCTCAGCCCGGTTGAGTTCGAACGGAAGGTAGGATTAGCTTAACTGCCCGTCCACGAAACCGGCAGCAGGCCAAACCTCGCTCTTGCCCTGAACGGGAATCCGCTGCAGGGGCGAATGCGCCTCAGTGAAGTTTGTATTCGCTGCCGATCAACTTCATTTCGGCTGGTTTGATCAGGCCCTGGTGCGCGACCATCACCGAATGGATCGCGCCCTCCAGCTTCTCGGTCCAGAAATCGAGAAACTTGCGAAGCTCGGGAAATTTCGGGTGCAGGTCATATTCCTGCCAGATGTAATTCTGCAGGATCGTCGGATGGTCCGGCAGGCGATAGAATATGTTCGCGGTGGTCAGTCCATATCCTTCTAGCTGCTTACGCAGGATCATCGTCATCAAGCCCTCCTGGATTCGGAACAACGACAACCCGGATGGTACCGCAAGTCGTTCCGCCCGCAAGAGAAATTCGACGTAAAATCAGATTGTTAGCAGCAGATTTCGGTGAGTGCTAATTTTTTTGTCTGTCCCCTCTTGAACGAAAATTTCCGGATTCCTACCTCACCGCGCGAGGCGGCCCTCGGGCGCCTCGAACTTCGACAATCTGATCCATTCAACGGAGAGACCTCATGAAGTTTCGTCCTCTGCATGATCGCGTGCTCGTAAGGCGCATTGATGCGGAAGAAAAGACAAAGGGCGGGATCATCATTCCCGACACCGCGAAGGAGAAGCCGCAGGAGGGCGAGATCGTCGCCGCCGGTTCCGGCTCCCGCGACGACAGCGGCAAGCTCCTTCCGCTCGATGTGAAGGTCGGTGACCGCGTCCTGTTCGGCAAGTGGTCGGGAACGGAAGTGAAAATCGATGGCGAGGAACTCCTGATCATGAAGGAGTCCGACATCATGGGCGTGATCGAACACGTCGCCATCACCCGCAAGGCCGCCTGATCAGGGGCCCTAATCATCTCGCAAATCCGGAGATAGACTATGTCAGCAAAGGACGTGAAATTTGCGCAGGATGCGCGTGAGCGCATGTTCCGCGGCGTGGAAACGCTCGCCAATGCCGTGAAAGTCACGCTCGGTCCGAAGGGCCGCAACGTCGTCATCGAAAAGTCCTTCGGCGCGCCGCGCATCACCAAGGATGGCGTGACGGTCGCGAAAGAAATCGAACTTTCCGACAAGTTCGAGAATATGGGCGCGCAGATGGTGCGCGAAGTCGCTTCCAAGCAGAATGATGCAGCGGGCGATGGCACGACCACCGCGACCGTTCTCGCTCACGCCATCGTCAAGGAAGGCGCGAAATCCGTCGCCGCCGGCGTCAATCCGATGGACCTGAAGCGCGGTATCGACGCGGCTGTCGAAGCGGTCAGCAAGCATCTCGAAAAGAACTCGCGCAAGGTGACATCATCCGACGAGGTCGCGCAGGTCGGTACGATCTCCGCGAACGGCGACACGGCCATCGGCAAGATGATCGCCGAAGCCATGCAGAAGGTCGGCAACGAAGGCGTCATCACGGTGGAAGAGGCCAAGAGCCTTGAAACCGAACTCGATGTCGTCGAGGGCATGCAGTTCGATCGCGGTTATCTCTCGCCCTATTTCATCACCAACAGCGAGAAGATGGTCGCCGAGCTTGAAGACCCCTACATTCTCATCCACGAGAAGAAGCTCGCGAACCTGCAGGCCATGCTGCCCGTGCTGGAAGCGGTCGTGCAGACCGGCAAGCCGCTGCTCATCGTGGCAGAAGATGTCGAGGGCGAGGCGCTTGCGACGCTCGTCGTCAACAGGCTGCGTGGCGGCCTGAAGGTCGCCGCCGTGAAGGCGCCCGGCTTCGGCGATCGCCGCAAGGCGATGCTCGAGGATATCGCCATCCTTACCGGCGGCCAGATGATCGCCGAAGACCTCGGCATCAAGCTCGAGAACGTCACGCTCGCCATGCTCGGCCGCGCCAAGAAGGTGCGTATCGACAAAGACAACACGACCATCGTCGATGGCACCGGCAAGAAGAAGGACATCGAAGGCCGCGTCGCGCAGATCAAGGCGCAGATCGAAGACACGACGTCTGACTACGATCGCGAGAAGCTGCAGGAGCGTCTTGCGAAGCTCGCCGGCGGCGTCGCAGTGATCCGCGTTGGCGGCGCGACGGAAGTCGAGGTGAAGGAGAAGAAGGACCGCGTGGATGACGCGCTGAACGCCACGCGCGCCGCGGTCCAGGAAGGCATCCTGCCTGGCGGCGGCGTCGCCCTGCTGCGCGCGCTCAAGGCGCTCGACGGCGTAAAGCTCGATAACGAGGACCAGAAGACCGGCGTTGAAATCGTGCGCCGGGCCATTCAGTCCCCGGCTCGCCAGATCGTCGAGAATGCGGGCGTCGACGGCTCGGTCGTCGTCGGCAAGATCGTCGAGCACAAGGACTATTCCTGGGGCTACGACGCGCAGAGCGGCCAGTACGGCGATCTCTACAAAATGGGCATCATCGACCCGACCAAGGTCGTGCGCACTGCCCTGCAGGACGCCTCGTCCGTCGCCAGCCTGCTGCTGACGACCGAGGCGATGATCGCCGAAAAGCCGAAGAAGGAAGCCGCCCCCGCAATGCCTGCGGGCGGAATGGATTTCTGACGCGGCTCATCCCTAAGGGGGACGGGAGGGAGAAGGCGGCTCGAAAGGGCCGCCTTTTTTGATCGCATAGACGCTTCGTACTTCAATGCCCCTTCACGAAGGCGTCGATCATCGCCTGCGTATCTTTGAACGACATGTTCTGCACCATCTTGGCGCTGGCGGCCTTATAGGCTTCATTTTCGTTCAAGCCGAGCTGCTGCCAAAACAGATCCTTGCCGAGTTCGATGGCTTCCGGCAGCTTGTTCGCAATGGCATTCGCGGCTGCATCGACAGCGGCATCGATTTCTGCCGCAGGCATGGCAGCGTTCAGAAGACCGAGTTCGACTGCGCGCGGCGCGGTGATGAGCTTTCCCGTCAATAATAATTCCAGCGCCTGGCGCGGCTGCACGGCGCGAGAGAGAGCGACAGATGGCGTCGCGCAGAAGAGCCCGAGATTAATGCCGTTGACGCCGAACTTCGCGTGGTCGGCCGCATAGGCGAGATCGCAGGTCGCTACGAGCTGGCATCCTGCCGCCACGGCCGCGCCCTGCACTTTCGCGATCACAGGCTTCTTCGCATTGCGAATCGCGCCCATCAGTCTGGCGCAGCGTGCGAACAGCGCATCGAAATAAGCGTCGTCTTCATGCGTGCGCATCTGCGCGAGGTCGTGTCCACCGCAGAAAATCTTGCCCTTGGCGGCGATGACGATGACGCGAACGTCCTTGTCGGAATCCGCTTCGATGATACGCGCTTCCAGCGCATCCATCATTTCTTCGGAGAGCGCATTCGCCTTGTCGGGACGATTAAGCGTCAGCGTCGCGACGTGATCGGCGATATCGAGGAGGACGTAGTCGTTGGACATTATAATCTACTCCGGAATTCCCTTCTCCCCGCATGCGGGGAGAAGGGATCACCCTTGATTCGCCTTGTCGCGCAGCTTGAACTTTTGAATCTTTCCCGTCGATGTGCGCGGCAGGTCCGTGAAGATCACGTGCTTGGGAAGTTTGAAGCGCGCAAGATGCCTGGCGCACCAGTCGATCAGTTCTTCCGCGCTCGCCTTCATGCCGGGTTTCAGCTCGACGAAAGCGCAGGGCGTCTCGCCCCATTTCTCGTCGGGCTTGGCGACGACGGCGGCGCTCGAAACGGCGGGATGCTTGTAGAGCGCGTCCTCCACCTCGATGGAGGAAATGTTCTCGCCGCCGGATATGATGATGTCCTTGGAGCGGTCCTTCAACTGGATATAGCCATCCGGATAGATCACCGCGAGATCGCCGGAATGGAACCAGCCGCCGGCCAGGGAGTCTTCCGTCGCCACCTTGTTCTTGAGATAGCCCTTCATCACGACATTGCCGCGGAACATCACCTCGCCCATCGTCGCGCCATCGCGCGGCACCGATGTCATGGTCTCCGGGTCCATCACGTCGAGGCCTTCAAGCATGGTGTAGCGCACGCCCTGCCGCGCCTTCAGGGCCGCATATTCGCCGATGGGCAGATCGTTCCACGCGTCCTTCCAGACGTTGACGACGGCAGGACCATAGACTTCGGTGAGACCATAGAGATGCGTGACGTTGAATCCCTGCTCCTTCATCGCGGCGAGCACAGCTTCCGGTGGCGGCGCACCGGCGGTCATGAAATTGATGGTTTTGGGATAAGGCTTTTTCTCGCTCTCCGGCAGGCCCATGATCGTCGACATCACGATGGGCGCGCCGCACATATGCGTGACGCCATGTTCGTGAATAAGGTCGTGGATGGCCCTGGCGCGCACGGCGCGAAGGCATACATGCGTACCGGCGACGGCGGAAATCGTCCAGGGGAAGCACCAGCCGTTGCAGTGAAACATTGGCAGCGTCCAGAGATAGACGGCTCCGTCAGGCAGCGAACAGGTCAGCACATTGTCTGTCGCCAGCAGATGCGCGCCGCGATGATGATAGACAACGCCCTTGGGGTTGGATGTCGTGCCGGACGTATAGTTGAGCGCGATGGCGTCCCATTCGTCTTTCGGAAAGCGGCGGACATAGGTCTCGTCGCCCCCAGCTAGCAGCGCCTCGTAATCGAGCGCGCCGAGCCGCTCGCCGCTCTGGGGAAATTCGGGATCGTCGAAATCAATGATGACGGGCTTTGTTTTGGCGAGGGCAAGCGCCTCCTTCATGACAGGCGCGAATTCGCAGTCGGTGATCAAGACCTTCGCTTCGCCATGATCGAGAATGAAGGCGACGGTCGCTGCATCAAGGCGCGTATTGAGCGCATTCAGCACCGCGCCGCACATCGGCACTCCATAGTGGCATTCGATCATCGGCGGCGTATTCGCCAGCATGACGGCGACGGTGTCCCCCTCCCCTATGCCGCGCTTCTCCAACGCGGATGCGAGCTTCCTCGCCCTTGCATGGAGATCGCGATAGTTTCGCCGCAGCGCGCCATGCACGACAGCTATGCGTTGCGGGAAAATGTCGGCGGCGCGTTCCAGAAAGCTGAGCGGCGTCAAGGGCACGAAATTGGCCGGCGTTTTCGGGAGATCCTGCGCGTAGATATTGCCGGACATGACTTTTCGACCCCTCCCTCTGCGCCGGAACGATGCCGGTTTCCCGCCGTTCGTCCATAGGCCAACAGCGGCTGCGGCGGAATGAGCGCATCGTCGCGCTTGACGAAGCCCCTTTCAAGGGTTTCAAACTACGTCACAGGGGGAAACGTATCAAATGTCGGACAAGGAACCGTATCAGCCGGACAACATCTTCGCGAAAATCCTGCGCGGAGAGATCCCCTGCCATCGGGTTTTCGAGGATGACACTGCGCTCGCCTTCCTCGACATCCTGCCGCAGGCCGACGGCCACACGCTCGTTATCCCGAAACTCGCGGTGCGCGGCCTCTTCGACATGCCCGACGATGCCTGGGGGCCGTTCATGCAGCGTGTGCAGAAGGTTGCCAGCGCCGTGAAGAAGGCGATGGGCGCTGAAGGCATCAACCTGCGCCAGTTCGACGGCGCGGCTGGCGGGCAGACGGTATTCCATCTGCACGTCCACATCATCCCGCGCTGGGAAGGCGTCGCCCTGCGCCGCCACGGCGAACTTATGGAAAAACCGGATATTCTGAAAGCCAATGCGGAGAAAATCCGCGCGGCGCTCTGAAGCTTAATTCCCAAACCAAGTCGCTGCCGCCGCTATCGCGGCAACGCCCGCGAAGACGCCAGCCAGCACGCTTTTACGCAGCGCGAAATAGACCGCAAGCCCCAGCAGCATCGCGCCGATGCGCGACCAGAGTGGCGCGAGCGCCAGAGCGCCCGATGGCGCAAGGACGATATTGGCGACGACCGCCGCGAGCAACGCTGTCGAAACCGCGCGTACCCATTCGAGAATCTCGGATTTCTCGTCGATGCCGCTGGCAACGAAAATCGAGATGACGCGCCAGAATTCGCTCGGCAGAAAGCCGAAGAGGATGATGGCGATATAGGGCAGAAGCCCCCCGCTCCACCACGACCAGTTCCAGATATCGGCGCTCATGACGATGTGCCCGCGCGCGCCTTCACGGCGCGTTTGAACATCCACGCGGCGGTGCCGCCGACGAGGCCGATGAAGAGAAGATCGAACCCCGGCCCGAGAAATATCCGCGCGAGCGGCGTCAACGCAAAGCCGAAGGCGAGCGCCGACCAGTCGATCGCGTCGCGCGCGTTTCGCACGAGCGCCAGCGTGAAATAGACGGGCGTCACGAAGAGCAAGCCCGCCGCAAGCTCCTTCGGCAGCGCGACCGCCAGCGCATAGCCGATGACGGTCGCGACAAAAGCGCCCGCGAATATGGTTTGGGAAAATCCCAGAAACCACGGCAGGCGCTGCTCTGCGGGCATATCAGGCAGGCGGCGGATCGATTCGACCCAGGCCGTCACCGCGATCTGGTGAACCAGAAAGACCGATTTCCAGAGCGATGGCTTTTTCGGGCGCAGCCACGGCAGCAGCGAGACGCACATCGGCAGCAGGCGAACGGAGGAGAGCGAGATTGACAGCGCGATGGCCGGGAGCGAGAGCCCGTTCATGATCGAGCCGATGAAAATGACCTGCGCCGGCCCGGCCCAGATCAGCACCGTCGTCAGCAGCACCGGTCCGAGGCCGATGTCAGCCTGCTGCGCAAGCCCGCCGATGCCCAGAAAGGTGAGGCCGAGGAAGAGCATGGGGCCGCGCACGGCGGTGAGCGCGCCCGCTGCCAGTGGCGCGCGCCAATTTGACGTCTCCTGCTCGTTTTCAGATTGCAACGCGTGAATCCCGTCAGCCATAGCTGCGGCTGTTATGCCGGTGCGTATCGCGCGGCACAACATGCATAGCAAAAGGCCGGGTCGCCCCGGCCTTCGCAGTCTGTGATCCGATGAAAATTCACCCCATCGGCAGGTCCGCGCTCTCGCGGCGAATAGCTGCTAACCTTCAGTATTCGAGGATTCTGAAGCGCTCGACGGAGATCAGGGTCTCGCCCTTCTTCGCCTCGTGCTGCGCCACCATGAAAGCGGGATCGCCGGTCAGGCGCAAAACACTCAGGGCGTCGGTCGTGACTTCCACAGCCTTCTCGTCGATGACGCCGGGGTTCATGACCGCGGTGGCCGTATATTGGCGTCCACGCTTGGACAGCAGGAGTTTGCCACCCTTGTCGGTCAATTGCTTCAGCACTGCGGGAACGTCCGCCTTGCCCCAGCCGCAGGTCGTGCTTCCTGCGATCCGGCGATTGTAAATCGACTCTTCCCCATCGGTCCGCTTGATGATGCTGACCGTCAACTCGCTGCAATAGCCCCTGTTGGCCCAAAGATAGGCGCCGATAAAGTTCTTGTCGTCCTTGTAGACGCCAAGCCAGGTTCCGTCGCTTGAAGACGTGAACTCCGGCCGCAAATCGAGTTCGAGATCCCAATCCCCGCCCGGAAGCTCTTTCTTGAGCTGAAAGCGATTCGGGCTGGTGCCGTTCCGGAAGCCAGAAGTTCCGGCAATGAAGGCCAGGAGTTTCCCCTTTTCCACGCCGAAATTCGCGGGTTTGGGATTGGCGACTTCCCAATCTTCAGCGAGCTTCGTGCCGTCGAATTCGTCGATGAAGAAAACCTTCGCTGCGGGCGCGGGAGGGGGCGGCGGAGCGACCGACGCTGCGACCGGAGGAGGCGGGGGTGGCGGAGTTTCCGTAACAACGATTTTCTGGACTTGCGCCAGGGTCTGCTTCAGCGTTCCCACATCGCTCGCTTCGAAGAAGGTGCCGCCGGTCTGATCGACGACGCAGCGCAGCTTGTTGGAATCGCCGGCGCCAAGGGCAAAGCCGACCACGTGAACTTTCACGCCCATGCCAAGGCGATTCAACTCCGCTGCCTCGAAACAGGGATCGCCGCCGCATTCCTCGATGCCGTCGGTGATCAGGACGATGGTGTTGTTTTCGTTCTTGAGCGCCGCCATGGCCTGGCCGGCGATGCGCAGGGATTGACCGATGGGCGTTTCGCCCAAGGCTTCGAAATTCAGCACCCGGGCGGCGATGTCCTGTCGAGGCAGACTTCCCGCAACCGATACGACCTCGATGTCGCGGCACTCAGCGCGCCTGCGATGACCGAAAGCGACAAGACCAGTCCTGACATGATTTGGCATGGCCATCAGCGTTTCGGAAAAGGCGCGTTTGGCGGCATCTATTCTCGGCTCCATGCCAGCTGATCGCTTCATGGATCCGGAAGCGTCGAAGATGAACATGACATTGGTTGGCTTTATGCCGCTCGTATCTTGCGCAAACGAGGAAGTACCCATTCCCGAACACAATGCAGCGGAGAGTATCGTCGTCGCACACAGGCGACGCACATTGGATTTGGCATTCCAGGCAACATTGAATTGCATGACAGCCTCCTTTGAGAGAGGTGTGCAAAATCTCACATCAGTCAATTTTTTACGGTGCGTTCTCGCACAGTGCATTTTCGAAGAACGCATTAAAGAATGAAATTTTTCCCTTCTTTCGAAAGCAGATGTTCCACCGGGATTACGGAGGTTCGCAAGGATTTCTTTTGATTGGCTAACGCACTCAGTAAGAATATGCGCGGCGCTTCGATCGTTTTAATGCGACATGCGGCAACGAAAAGAAGAATTTATCAAGCGACGTGTGCTGTCTCACACAGACTGATTGAGTTCGCGCCTTTAAAATCGATGCAGCGCGCGCTCTTAGCATCCAGCAAGCGAGAGCCTTCATCTGACAATTTCCGTCGCTCGCGCATCAATTGGCGTGACGACAGTTTAGATCTTTCGTTGGGCTAAATTGATGAAGCAATAGGCGATCGAGGCATCAAAGTCTGAAGCATCGCGCGAAATGTCGATTTGGCTTTAGCGAATGTCATGTTCCCCTTCAAGGATAGAACGACTTCCTGGAATTAAAGGAGATCGGGTCGTTAATTTTGCGTGCGACATTTACATGGAGTAACGCGCTCGAAACACCAACAACATTCCAAAGCAAAAGGCCGGGTCGCCCCGGCCTTCGTACTTTTCGATGAGAAGAAAACTCAGCCCTTCAGCGGAACGCGCGGAACGATACCGCCCTTCGGATCGCCCAATGAACCGCCATTGGGATCCTCGCCACTCGCGGGCGGCTCGCCTTCGCTACGCTTGGACTTGCCGGTCTTGGCGCGGCGCACTTCCGGTTCGTCCTTCGGGGTTTTCTTTTTCTTCTCGGCCTCGATGACTTCCTTGTCGGGCTTCGGCAGCGCCGGCCCCTCGGGATAGACGAAAGCGAGCTTTTTCTTGCCCTTCTCGTCGTCGGCGACGACGACGCGCACGGTGCCGCCGTTCTTCAGCCGCCCGAACAGCACTTCGTCGGCCAACGGCGTCTTGATGTGCTGCTGGATGACGCGCGCCATCGGGCGAGCGCCCATCGCCTCGTCGTAGCCGTTCTCGGTGAGCCAGTTGCGCGCCTCGTCGGAGAGTTCGATCGTGACGTGACGGTCGCTGAGCTGCGCCTCGAGCTGCATGATGAACTTGTCGACAACCTTAGCGATGACTTCCTTCGGCAAGCGGCCGAACTGCACGATCGAGTCGAGACGGTTGCGGAATTCCGGCGCGAACATGCGGTTGATCGCCTCGATGTCGTCGCCCGAACGCTTGGTGCGTGCAAAACCCATCGACTCGCGCGCCATGTCTGCAGCGCCCGCATTCGTCGTCATGATGAGGATGACGTTGCGGAAGTCGATCTGCTTGCCATTGTGATCGGTCAGCTTGCCGTGATCCATGATCTGCAACAGGATGTTGTAGAGATCCGGATGCGCCTTCTCGATTTCATCGAGCAGCAGCACGCAGTGCGGATGCTGGTCGATGGCGTCGGTGAGCATGCCGCCCTGATCGAAGCCGACATAGCCCGGAGGCGCGCCGATGAGACGGCTCACCGTGTGGCGCTCCATATATTCGGACATGTCGAAGCGCACGAGTTCGACGCCAAGCGACTTCGAAAGCTGACGCGCCACTTCCGTCTTGCCGACACCTGTAGGACCGGAGAAGAGATAGCAGCCGATGGGTTTCTCGGCATCCCGCAGGCCAGCGCGCGCCAGTTTGATCGACGCGGTAAGCGCCTTGATCGCATCGTCCTGACCATAGACCACACGGCGTAGCGTCTCTTCGAGATGCTGCAGCACTTCGGCGTCGTCCTTGGAGACGGACTTCGGCGGAATGCGCGCCATCGTCGCGATAGTCGCCTCGATTTCCTTGATGCCGATAGTCTTGCGGCGCTTGGACTCGGGCACGAGCATCTGGCTCGCGCCGGTCTCGTCGATCACGTCGATGGCCTTGTCCGGCAGCTTGCGATCGTGAATGTATCGCGCCGAAAGTTCGACCGCCGCCTTCACGGCTTCATTGGTGTAGCGAACCTTGTGGAATTCTTCGAAGTAGGGCTTGAGGCCCTTCATGATTTCCACGGCGTCCGGAATCGAAGGCTCGTTGACGTCGATCTTCTGGAAGCGACGAACGAGCGCGCGGTCCTTCTCGAAATACTGGCGGTATTCCTTGTAGGTCGTCGAGCCGATGCAACGAAGCGTGCCCTGCGCCAGCGCAGGCTTGAGCAGGTTCGATGCATCCATCGCGCCGCCCGACGTTGCGCCGGCGCCGATGACGGTATGGATTTCGTCGATGAAGAGAATCGCGCCCTTGTGCTGTTCGATCTCCTTCATCACCTGCTTCAAACGCTCTTCGAAATCGCCGCGATAGCGCGTGCCCGCGAGCAGCGTGCCCATGTCGAGCGCGAAGACCGTGCACTTGGCCAAAACTTCCGGCACTTCGCCCTTGATGATCTTGCGCGCAAGTCCCTCGGCAATCGCGGTCTTGCCAACGCCGGGATCGCCGACAAAGAGCGGATTGTTCTTCTGGCGGCGGCACAGAACCTGGATCGTGCGCAGCACTTCCTTCTCGCGGCCGATCAGCGGATCGATGCGGCCGTCCTTCGCCTTCTTGTTCAGGTTGACGCAATAGGCTTCGAGCGCGCCTTCTTTCTTCTTCCCGCCATCGCCACCGGCGTCGCGGTTTTCGCGCGGCTCACGCTGTTGCGGCTCTTCCTCCTCCGCGCCGCGCGGCGCCTTGGCGGGATTGGAATGACCGGGACGCTTGGCTATGCCGTGGCTGATGTAGTTCACCGCGTCGTAGCGCGTCATCTCCTGCTCCTGCAGGAAATAGGCGGCGTGGCTCTCGCGTTCGGCGAAGATCGCGACCAGCACGTTTGCGCCGGTCACTTCCTCGCGGCCCGACGACTGAACGTGGATCACCGCGCGCTGAATGACACGCTGAAAGCCGGCCGTGGGCTTGGCTTCCTCGTGACGCCCGCCGGTCGCGAGATTCGCAAGTTCGTGATCGATGTAGTTGACGAGGTTGCGCCGCAATACTTCCAGATCGACGGAGCAGGCGCGCATTACGGAAGCGGCATCTTCGTCATCGGTCAAGCTGTAGAGGAGATGTTCGAGCGTCGCATATTCGTGGCGGCGCTCATTCGCAACAGCCAGGGCTCTATGCAGGGTCTGCTCCAGATTCGAAGAAAAGGAAGGCATGAGGGCTCCTGGCTATTTCTTTTCCATGATGCACTGCAGCGGATGCTGGTGCTTGCGAGCGAAGTCCATGACCTGAGTGACCTTGGTCTCAGCGACTTCGTAGGTATAGACGCCACACTCCCCGACGCCGTTCCGATGGACATGCAACATGATGCGCGTAGCTTCGTCGGCATTCTTGTTGAAATAGCGGCGCAGCACGGTCACCACGAACTCCATCGGCGTGTAGTCGTCGTTCAGCAACAGAACGCGGTACATGCTCGGACGCTTCGGTACAGTCTTGGTGCGCGTTACAATTGCCGTGCCAGTTCCGCTTCCGCCGCCATCGCCGTTTCCGGGTTCGCCGTTGGAAGCGACAGGCGCCCGAACGCGCCGCAGCATGGATGCAATGGCTGCGCCCACCGGTTTTGCGCGTTCCGGCAACAGATATGCGAGCCAGCCGATCACGCCTCATTCCCCTTTCTTCCGTGCGGGACGAGTCACGCTCTCCCACCGGAAGGCTATCGAACACCGAAAGCCGCCAAAACTCAATCTAGTTCCGGGGAGTCGTCTTCGCCAGTCCTCAGCTCATTTGCGCGCATCGCCGCATGATTCGCGGGCGATAACATCAATGTGAATCTGCCAGCCGAGTGGCACAAGGCGCTTCGGCGCCAGACGACGCGACGAGGACTTAGCTACGCGCGCGCAAATAAAAAAGGCCCGGCGAAACGCCGGACCTTGATGCCTGAGCGGGAATTCGCAGCCGGTTGCGACTGCGAAGCTTCCGGAATTCTTACTTGGCGGCCTTCGCGACAGCCGTTTCGACCGGCTTGAAAGCATCCTTGGCGAGGCCCGTGTAGAGTTCGCCCATCTTGGTCGCCTGCGCGACGAAGGACTCGTAAGCCGACTTGGCATAATCCGTCTGAACCTGGAAAGCGGCGTCGAGCGACTTGACGCCGAGGAGCTTTTCCATCGCGGCCGAGCTCGTCTCGAACTGCTTCTTGGTGAAAGCAGCGGTTTCCGACGCGATCTGCTGCAGACCCTTCTGGAAGGTCGAGGAAGCAGCGGTCACGGCTTCGATCTGCTCTTTGTTGAACTTCTGGAAGTCTTCCACATTCTTGAACATCGTCATGCCTCGTAATTGGGCCTGAAATGGTGGGGCCCGGAGAGTGAGAGAGCGGAACAACCGTCCGTTTCAGCGCCCTCTTTATATGCGATGCACAATAAATCGTCAAGAAATTTTTTTGCACTGCACAATAGACTGAATCGGCGGCAGTTCCACCGCATTGCAATACATTTGCGACTGGGAGGTCCGGATACCCCGAAGTTTTTGCCATGGCGGAAAGGCTCCATTAACCGCCGCGTAACCGCATTCACATAGGTTTGAACGCTATGTCGGACAGGCAACACCCGGTCGTAGCGTCAGCCGGGGCGTCGCCTCCCTTGCGGGAATGAACTTATGTTCTTGAGTAGCGTATCCGGCCGCCACCAGCGGCTCCTCGCGGTTCTGGCCGGCACTTGTGCAGCCCTTGTCGTCTCCACGCTCATCGATCAGGCCGAAGCCCGCCCCCGCCGCGGCGCGAAAAAGGTCTATCGGGCGGCGCCCGCTTACGCCCCGCCCTTCGCGGCGCTCGTGGTCGACGCCAATTCGGGCAAGGTTCTCTATTCCCAGAACGCCGACGCCCTGCGCCATCCGGCCTCCATCACCAAGGTGATGACGCTCTACATGCTGTTCGAACAGCTCGAAAAGCGTCGCCTCAGCCTCAACAGCGAAATTCCGATTTCCTCGCACGCCGCCAGCATGCCGCCGACCAAGCTCGGCCTGCGGCCGGGCTCCACGATCAGCGTCGAGGACGCGATCAAGGCCATCGTGACGAAATCCGCCAACGACATGGCCGCGGCAGTCGGCGAGGCCATCGGCGGTTCCGAAGATCGCTTTGCCCAGTTGATGAACCAGAAGGCGAAATCGCTGGGCATGACCCGGACGAATTTCGAGAACGCATCGGGCCTGCCCAATCCGGATCAGGTCACCACCGCCACCGATCTCGCCATCCTCGGCCGCGCCATGCGCGAGCGCTTCCCGCAGTATTTCCACTATTTCGGGACGCCGGCGGTTCAGGTCGGCAGCCGCATCCTGCGCAATCACAACCGTCTGCTCGGCAATATCGAGGGCGTCGACGGCATCAAGACCGGTTACACCCGCGCTTCGGGCTTTAATCTGCTGACCTCCGCCCGCCGCGGCAATAAGCGCATCGTCGCCGTCGTGCTCGGTGGCTCCAGCGCCGGCCGCCGCGACGCGATGATGGCCAATCTGGTCGAAACTCATATCGAGCGTGCCGCCGGAACCCGCAGCGCGCCCATGATCGCCGAACGCGAGGCTCCGGCCCCCGCGCCCGTCGCCGTTGCGCAGGCTCCCGCCCCGCGCCCGCCGGCCAAACCCGAAGCCCCGGCCCGCGCAGAAGTCCAGCAACCCGCCGCTTCGCCCTCGGTTTTCGGCTTCTTTCAGAACCGCCGCGAGGAACCCCGTCCCGAGCCGGTCGCAACCGGACGTCCGCTGGCGCTCGCCGCCTATGCCCGCACCGAACCCGCGCGTCCCGCCGTCATTTCCGCCGCGCCCCGCACCGGCGACCTGATCCCGACCGCGACCATCCCCAATGCCCCTGTCATCATCGACGGCTCGACCCGCAGCCGCACGATCGAGGCGTCCGCTGGCGCCACGGCAACGGGCGCGCGCGCCACGACGCCTTCGAACCTGCGCTGGCTTGCCGGCCCGACCGGTGCAGATCGCAAGCCTGCTCCCGCTCCGAAACCTGAATTCGCCGCCGCGCCCGCCCTTCCCCCTGCCGCGATCCCCGCTGCGGCCCCGGCGGTCGAGCCGCCGGCGACCCGCGTCGCCCGCGCCGCGCCGCAAGTTCCGGCCCGCGCGGTCGAGCCCGAGGAATCGACCATCGTCCGCGTCGCGCGCTCGCGTCCGGCAGCAGCTGCGCAGGGCGTGATGATCCAGATCGGCGCGACAGATAATCAGGAGAAGGCGCGCGAACTGCTCGACCGCGCAAAGAGCCGCAGTGGCGGCGCGCTCGCAGGCGCAAAGCCCTTCACCGAAACGATCCAGAAGGGCGGCGAGACGCTGTATCGCGCGCGCTTTGCCGGTCTCGACGAAAAATCCGCGGAAGCCGCCTGCCGCACGCTCAAGCGTTCGGGTCTGGGCTGCTTCACCACCCGTAACTGAACGAAGAACGCATTCCTGTAACGGCTAAAGCTTGAGTTGAGTGGAGTTAGTGATGTCGGCGCATCAGGACGTCTTTGGCCTCGTTGACCTTGGCGGCCAGACTCGTAGAGCCCCCCTGGTCGGGATGCAGTTTCTTCATGAGCGACCGGTGCGCCCGGGAAACATCTTCGCGCGAAGCGCCTTTCTGAAGCCCCAGAATTTCATAAGCTTCATCCTCGGACATCGCGTTCGCGAAAACGCCCTGCCGGTTTCGGCTCCCCGCGTCAGCGTGTCCGTCTCCTGCCGGACGCCAGCCGGGAAAGCGGCGGTCGAGATAAGTCTCTAGGAGCCGCGCGCCGTCCGGATCGTCGGCAAGGCAGGTCCGGTACAGCGCACTGCACTGCTCGCGGTTGAGATCGGCGAGGCGATTGCCCTCGTACATGCCGGCAAGAACAAGTCCCTCGACATTGCCGGACTTGTGATCGAGTTCCATCTCGATCATCGCCGAGCGCACGCGCGAAACGCCGGATTGCGCGGTCCCCGCCTTCTTGAAAGACTTGGTCCATTCGGGCGCCGCCGCCATGCCGAGCAGCCAGAGGCCGACGCCGCCGAGGCCGAGGCCCATATCCCAGCGTCCGCGAAACATGAGCAGGCCCGCGCCCGCGAGCGCTGCGAGGCCTGCACCCTGCTTCACCAGCTTGGCGAGCTGCGCTGGCGGAACATGCGCAGCCTTGCGCAGCACCCAGAGGATGACGACGAGAGCAAGAAGCAGAATTGCTAAAATTTGCATGATCGCAGCATCCCGTTTTCAGCGCATCTGCGTCAAGAGCAGGCGCGCGGCCTCGCTGCCTTCGAGCGCCTGCTTGTCGAGCGCGGCGCGCCCGCCGGCCGCATAGGCCGCCGCTGCCGCGAGCAGCGAAGCCAGCCGCTTGGGCGCGCCCGTATCGAAAGCCGCGTAAGCCCCGCCGGTGATGCGCGCGATCTCGCGAAACGCCCGCTCCGCCTCGACATCGTGCCCCTCGTGGAACATGAAGGCCTTCACGCCGAGCAGCGAGACCTCGCCCGCCGCCGCGCAGAGTTCGTCGGCGTCCTCCTCCATGGCGTCGCCGACATAGACCAGCGCGCCGACTTTTTCCTCGGTGGCTTCCGCCTTTACATGGTTCAGAACCTTTCCGATTTGCGTCTCGCCGCCGCGCACGTCGATCTTGGACATGAGCGCGGCGAGTCCCTCGCCGTTGGTGACGAAGCGCGACGCCCGGCATTCGCCGAAACCGCGGAAATAGACGAGTTGCACGTCGAGCCCGCCAAGCCCCGCCGCCGCTTCGAACATGCGGCCCTGCAGGCCCTGCGCAATGTCCCAGGTCGGCTGACGGCTCAGCGTGGCGTCGAGCGCGAAGATGAGCCGACCGCGCTTTTTCGACGCCGGGTTCGCAACCTGCCGCGCGCGGTCGAGAAAGGCCTCGATCTCCTGCGCGGAGGCCGCGCCTGAGACGATATCCTTGCCGGTGTCAGTTTTGCCCGAATTCGCCATGGCGCGCTCCGCAGCCCTCAGGCTTCCTAAATCGGATGCGCGAGCGCGCGGTGCAAGCCACGGGACCGTTCAAAATTCGGCGACTTGGTACAGGAGGGCAGCATGGGCTGTCGCTAAAGGGGGCTGTGACTACAAAAGCCCGAGCTCCCGCAATTCCTTCTGCATCTTCTCGGGCATCTGGCCGACATCTGCAAAGCCGCCGCGAAGGTCCGGCGGCGTTTCCGCATCCTTCAGATAGCGCCAGCCCTGAAATGGCCGGCAGCGCCGCGGCGAAACGGGAATGACTTCCGGCTCCAACACCAGATGGCACTGGCCGACGCCCTGATCGTCCGTATAGGGCCGGATATCCAGCAGGCGCTGACGCGCCGCGACCTGGCCCTTGATCACCCAGTAGAGCGAACCGCCGTCCAGCAATTCCGCCTGACGCTTGGGAACCATGCGCGTGCGATGGGTCTGTTCGGGCTTTTCCTTCGCCTTGCGCTTCATGGCGAGCTTTTCCGCGATCCAGCTTTCGAGATCGGGAATGCTTTCCGCGCCGACGCAGAGCTTTATGAGATGAAGCGGCATGGCCCCGGTTTTAGAGGCCCCCGCGCGCCGGACAAGCGTGCGTTCCGGTTTTCAACAGGCTGGGGATCAGCGGCGGTTCAAGGCATCCATCGCGCAGGAACTCACCGAAAACATCTGCTGCGACAGATGGGCCCCGACAGTGAGCCGCTGCCCCGCCTTGAACGGATAGCCGCACGCGGCGGAATTGTTCGCCGTTCCCACTTCCACGACGCGCGGAACGACGCCCTTGAGGATGCGACCAGTTTCGATATCCGCATAGAGGCGGCCGCCGTCGTGCCGTACGCGCAGCACGCGGCCCTCGAAGACGACAGGCGTCGAGGCTATCGCCTGATCCCGCGACATCGGTTTGCAGGAACAGGCAAGCGCAGGCGAAACCGAAAGAGCTGCGATGCTCAATACAACCAGGCGGCCTGCTCCCAAGGAACAAGCCGCCTGCTTCAGTGATTCAAGAGAGCTTCTCATACTGCGAAGTCTAGGCCATTCAGGCCTCGGCTTCCACATTGATCTCTTCGGCGAGTCCGGACAGCGCTTCGTCGGTCGCCTTTTCTTCCTGCAGGTTGGCGTCGAGCAGCTTTGCGGCCTTCGGCATTTCCAGCAATTCGGCCCAGCGCTTCAACGTGCCGTAGCGTGAAATCTCGTAATGCTCGACCGCCTGCGCCGCAGCGATCAGGCCCGCATCTAGAGCCGGGGCGCCCTTGTAATCCTCGATGACGCCTTCGCCCTCTTCGAGAATGCCGTTGATGGCGTCACAGGTCTTGCCCTGGGCGCGCTTGCCGAAGATTTCGAAAACTTGCTGCAAGCGTTCGATCTGTCCCTCGGTTTCCGTACGGTGCTTTTCGAAAGCCGCCTTGAGTTCCTGCGACTGCGCCGCCTTCATCATCTTGGGCAGGCCCTTCAGGATCTGCCGTTCTGCGTAATAGATGTCCTTGAGCGTATCGTAGAAGAGGTCTTCGAGTCCGTTTTGACTGGCCATTGTATTTCTCCCGGCGTGAATATTTGCCGGGTGAACAACGCAACCGCGGATTGACGGTTCCTGCGTCCCGCGTCACTGCGGAACGATACCCGCTTCTTTCGCGATCTTTCCGTAAAATTCATAATCACGCTTGATGCGCGCGGCAAAATATTCGGGCGTTCCCCCCTCGATCTTGAGGTCGGCGGCGGCGAACATCTTGCGCACGTCAGCCTCTTCCAGCACCTTGTTGAACGCGTCGTTGATCGTCATCACCACATCTCGCGGCGTATCCCGCGGAACCATGACGCCCTGCCAGCCCACAAGATCGAAATTCGGAACCGTCTGCGAGATGAGTGGAAGATCCTTGAAGTAGCTGCCCGGCGCGGGGACCGAGGTGATCGCCAGCGCGCGCAGGCGTCCCTCGCGCACGGCCGAGCCCGCGACATTGACGAAATCGAACATCGTGTCGATCTCGCCGCGCGACAAGGCCGCGCTTGCGGGCGCATTGCCCTGATAATTGATCATCAGCATCTTGCCGGCATGGGCCTCGAGAAGATGACAGGCGACGGTGGAGAGCGCCACCGCGCCCGCGGCGCATGTCACCTTGCCGGGCTCGGCCTTCACCTTCGCCACGAGATCGGCGGCCGATTTCACGGGGCTGTCGGGCTTCACCAGCAGGACGAAAGCGCCGCTGTTGATCTGCACGACGGGCGCGAGCACGTCGGGGCTTGCCGCGATCTTCTGAAAATAGGGATTCGTGATGATGGCGGGCACGGCGAAGAACAGGGTCGCGCCGTCGCCCTTCGACTGCGCGACATGGGTGATGGCGATATTGCCGCCCGCGCCCGCGCGATAATCGACGACGACAGTCTGCCCCAGAGCCTGCGAAGCCTTGGTCGCCAGCATCTGCGCCGTTGCTCCCGCAGGCCCGCCCGGCGGTCCCGGCACGACAAGGCGGATCTGATTTGCGCCGATGTTGAGGCGGGGTTGGGCGACCACACATTGTGAAATCGCAGCCAAAACAAGACTTACAATCGTTTGTACAAAACGCACGGCATCCCCCCCTGCGACCACTCGCTATTGGCAAACAGTAATCCAGCAGGGCCAATTATTGAAGGCGCTTATGACCACAGCAGACGAAGTCGCGCTCCAGGAGACAAAACACGATCACTATTATATGCAAATGTGAGGGAGGATATTATTTTCCTAACCCACAATTTTTACTCTCCCATTTAAAAACCTACTTGACATATTAAATTTGCGGTGCAGACTTTGTCGCGATTGAGGCAATGGATATTTCACATGATCAACCGCTCTTTCTTTTTTGAAAACGTCAAAGCCCATCTTTTTAATGGCAAGCTAAATGTCAAACAGAGTGCGGGCTTGACGCATATCTTGGATGTTTGGGAAGCTAAGTATTCCAAGAAAGACGATCGATGGCTCGCATACGCACTGGGTACTGCGCATCATGAGGTTGATCGTACCATGCAGCCCATCCATGAATATGGCGGCAAGTCATACTTCATGAAAAGATATGACATTACAGGCGCCAATCCCAAACTTGCAGAAAAACTGGGAAATACGGAAGTCGGCGATGGCGCATTGTTTCACGGACGAGGGTTTGTTCAACTGACCGGCCGCACGAATTACAGGAAAATGCAGAAGTTTCTGGACGTAGACTTGACGAGTTCCGAATCTGCGGCGAATCGCGTCCTCGATCTCAAGAATGCCAGCGCAATCATGTTCAAGGGAATGATGGACGGTGATTTCACAGGCAAGAAGTTTTCTGATTACTTTTCCCAAATCAAAGACGACTGGATCAATGCGCGCCGCATAATCAATGGGAAAGATAAGGCGAACATAATCGCCGATTACGCCAAGCGATATTATTCGGCGATCTCCTACACGACAGCATGATCTATTTACTCAGAAAATATGAATTTGGGAGCCCGCGCAATGCCGACAGTGCCAAAATCTTGGATGTCAAATGTCGAAATGAAAAGAATTATCTGCCATTGGACCGCGGGCGGGTATTCGGCCTCGGAGAACGATTTGCTTCATTATCATATATTGATCGATGGAGGCGGGCAGCTCCACCGCGGAACTCATTCAATTGCCGACAACGTTTCTGCAGGAGATGGTGATTATGCGGCCCACACAAGAGGGCTGAATTCAGCCTCGATAGGAGTTTCTGTCTGCTGCATGGCTGGGGCAAAAGAGAGCCCGTTCCAACCAGGCAATGCGCCGATGAAAAAATTGCAATGGGACGCGATGATCGATGTCGTTGCTCAGCTCTGTCAAAAATATGAAATTCCGGTCACTCCCAACACTGTGCTCGGTCACGGCGAAGTTCAGAAGAACATCGGCGTAGTACAACATGGTAAGTGGGACCCTATGAAATTACCGTTCGAGCCCAACCTTACCAAAAGTCAAGTTGGGGCCAGATTGCGCGCCGAAGTTTCAGCGAAATTAGCCGATTAAGAGTTCAGCGCCGCTTTTGCTTGAATTTGGCTGGCTCCTGGTACCATTCACCCCCTGCCCTCGAACGGCATTTTCGTTGCCTTGATCGTCATGGTCAGCACGTTGCTGTCGAGCGGCAGGTTCGCCATCATCGCGATGGCCTGCCCGACGTGATCGAGCGGCATGGTCGCTTCCGGCTTGATCGAGCCGTCGGGCTGCGGCACGCCCTTCTTCATCTTGTCGGCCATCTGGCTTTCGGCATTGCCGATGTCGATCTGCCCGACGGCGATATTGTATTTGCGCCCGTCGAGCGCGCTCGCCTTGGTGATGCCGGTCACCGCATGTTTCGTCGACGTATAGGCGATGGAATTCGGGCGCGGCGTATGCGCCGAGATCGAGCCGTTGTTAACGATCCGTCCGCCCATCGGCTCCTGCGCCTTCATTAGGCGGAACGCGCCCTGCGTGCACAAGAACATGCCGTTGAGATTGACGCTCACGACGCTTTGCCAGGCCTCGAACGGCAGGTCTTCGAGCAGCACCGGCGGGCCGCCCATGCCGGCATTGTTGAAGAGAAAGTCGAGCCGCCCGAAATGCTTCTTGATCTGCGCGAACATCTCGTCGACTTCATCGGGCTTGCCGATGTCGCAGGGATGCGCGACGGCCTTGCCGCCCGCAGCCTTGATTGCAGCGACCGCTTCATCGAGCGGCTCCTTGCGCCGCCCGCAGACGACAACGCGATAGCCTAAGCCCGCCAATGCAAGCGCCGCCGCGCGCCCGATGCCCGTGCCGCCGCCTGTGACGAGTGCGATCTTGTCTGCCATGTGATTCCTCCCCTGCGTTCTGTCGGCCCTCGTGCTTCGAGACGCTTGCTGCGCAAGCTCCTCAGCATGAGGGCCTCAACCATCAAAGAACCCCTCATGCTGAGGAGCAGACCGAAGGTCTGCGTCTCGAAGCACGAGGGGTTCGCTATTCCACCATCATCAACTTCGCGCCCTGCGCAACCTGCTGCCCGGCCGCAGCCGAAATTCCGATCACGACGCCATCCGAAGGCGCGGCGAGAACATGTTCCATCTTCATGGCCTCGACAATGGCGAGGCGCTGGCCCCGATGCACGCGCTCGCCCTCCGCAACGAAGAGCGCAACGACCTTGCCGTGCATGGGCGAGCGGATGACGCCGTCGCTCTCGCCAGCGTGCGCGCCTGCGCCATGGGCGGGATCGTGCAGGCGCACAATCGTTTGTTCGCCACGATGCAGAACATAGGCCGCGCCATCCTTCACATAGGCGTTGAGCGCGCGGTCGCGGCTCGTCCATTCCATTTCCCAGTCTGCGCTTTCCCGTGCGCCGCCGAAAACGCCGCACATTTCATCCTTGCGCCATTCGATACGCACCGTCTTCCTCGCGCCGTCGACATCGACGGCGATATCCAGAGCGCGCGGCCCCGAAAGCTGAAAGGCGTCGCCCGCGTCCCAGGGATCGCGATAATAAACGCCGCCGCGCGCATAGAGCGGCGCTTCCAGCAAATCGCGCCGGCGCTCGTTGAGCAGCGCGACTGCGCCAAGCGCGACCGCGCGTTCGTCAACGCCATCCCGCGACGGCGCAAGCTGTTCGATATGTTCGTCGATATAGCCGGTGTCGAAATCGCCATGCATGAAGCCGAAGGAGCCGATGAGCCGCGTGAGGAAATCGCGGTTCGTGCGCGGGCCTGCCACGTAGGAAGCGGCCAAGGCATGATGCAGCATGGTCAGCGCATCCTCGCGCGTGTCGCCAAGCGCAATGACTTTCGCAATCATGGGATCGTAGAACGGCGTTACTTCTCCCTTCTCGTCGACGCCGGCATCGACGCGAATGCCGCCGGGCTGCGCGAGATAAAGCGCGGCGATCGGTCCCGTCGACGGCAGGAATCCGTTGGATGGATCTTCGGCATAAAGCCGCGCCTCGACCGCGTGGCCATTGATCGAAAGGTCCTCCTGCGTGAAGGGCAGCGCCTCGCCGGCTGCCACGCGAAACTGCAATTCAACAAGATCGAGCCCCGTGATCGCCTCCGTGACGGGATGCTCGACCTGCAGCCGCGTGTTCATCTCCATGAACCAGAAACCGTCCGGCCGCAGGCCCTGCGAGCCATCGACGATGAATTCAACGGTGCCCGCGCCTGTATAATTCACGGCTTTTGCGGCCGCGACGGCGGCAGCGCCCATGGCGGCGCGCATCTCTTGCGTCATGCCGGGCGCAGGCGCTTCCTCGATCACCTTCTGATGGCGGCGCTGCAACGAGCAATCGCGCTCGAAGAGATGGACCGCGTTGCCGAAGGAGTCGCCGAAAACCTGCATCTCTATATGGCGCGGCGCCAGAATATACTTCTCGATCAGCACGCGCGAATTGCCGAAGGCATTCTGCGCCTCGCGCTGCGCGCCGGCGAGCGCTTCGGCAAAATCCTCCGCGCGCTCGACACGGCGCATGCCCTTGCCGCCGCCGCCCGCCACGGCCTTGATGAGCACGGGAAAGCCGATGCGCACCGCCTCGGCGCGCAGGAACTCCATATTCTGTTCCGCGCCATCGTAGCCGGGGACAACCGGAACCCCGGCGCGGCGCATCAGCGCTTTTGCTTCGTCCTTCAAACCCATGGCGCGAATGGCAGAGGGAGACGGCCCGACGAAGATGATGCCGGCGGCCGCGCAGGCTTCCGCAAATTCCGCATTCTCCGAGAGAAATCCGTAACCGGGATGGATGCACGCCGCGCCCGTGCGCTTCGCGACATCGAGAATGCGCTCGGCGCGCAGATAGCTTTGCGCCGCTGGCGCCGGGCCGATCTCGTAAGCCTCGTCGGCGCTACGCACATGCAGCGCATTGCGATCGGCGCTCGAATGAACGGCGATGGTTCGCAGGCCAAGGCTGCGCGCGGTGCGCATCACGCGGCAGGCAATCTCGCCGCGATTGGCGATGAGAACGGATTTGAACATCTGGCCTTGCGAAACTTCCCTGTCCCTGATTCAAAGGCTAATCTGGCACGGGAAAGAAACGTAAACCAGCGATACCCTGAAAATCCCAAGGAGGAAGAATGCGCCTTTACGCCTGCGCCTGCTGCGCCCCCTCGTCCCGTTTCCTCAGCCTCCCGGCCGATTCCGGCGGCGGCGCGCGCGCCGTGTCCGGCGGCAGGATCGACCCAAAACTGCTCGACGACCTCGTCGCGGCGAACCGCATCCTCGCGATAGAGAATGTCGTCGACGGCTACGGCCATGTCAGCATGCGCCATCCGGAAAATCCGAACCGCTATTTCATCGCCCGCTCCATCGCGCCCGAGACCGTGACGCGCGAAGACATCGTGGAATGCACGCTCGATTCCGAACTCGTCGATCCCAACGCGCCGCCGAGCTATCTCGAGCGCTTCATCCACGGCGAAATCTACAAGGCGCGGCCGGACGTGAATTCGGTCGTACATTCCCATTCGCCGACCGTCATTCCCTTCGCCAACACGAAGACGCCGCTGCGCGCCATGCTGCATGTCGCGGGCTTTCTCGCCGGCAAGGTGCCGGTCTTCGACATCAAGGACCGCTTCGGCCCGACCGACATGCTGGTGAAGAACAGGGATCACGGCGCGGCGCTGGCGCAGGTTCTCTCCGACCGGCCCGTAGCGCTGATGCGCGGCCACGGCAACGTCTGTGTCGGCGACAGCATCAAGCTCGCCGTCTTCCGCGCCATCTATACCGAGCAGAACGCGAAGATGCAGCTGGCGGCCCGCACGCTCGAGGGACCCATCACCTTCATCGACGAGGCGGAAGGCGAACACTGCAACCAGATGATCGCCAACACGTCCGAGCGTCCCTGGCAGATGTGGAAAAAGAAGGTGGGGATGGGGTGAGGAAAGACTTGATTTTAATACGCCAATGACGTATTTCTTAGAGAAGATGATTTTCAATGATCGAGTTCGATCCCGCAAAGGACCGGGTGAACCGCGCCAAACACGGGATCGGACTTGCGCTCGCTGCGCTGATGTTCGAGGACGATATTCTCGTCCACGAAATGCCTGACGAGCGCCGCGACTATGGCGAACCACGCATGATCGCCTATGGGCTCATTATGGGCCGCGCCGTTGTCTGTGTTTACACATGGCGCGGCAGCGCCAGACGGATCATATCGCTGAGGAAAGCCAATGGCCGCGAACAAGCGCTCTACTTCGGTAATTAGGAAAGCTCCGCGTGGCAGACCACGGAAGGACGCCGCGGTGAAAGTAACGCCGGCGTCGGCGCGCGCTGCGGCCAAGTCCATGGACTGGAGAGCTTTCGACGCGATGAGCGACGATGATATCGCTGCGCAGGTGAAATCGAATCCCGACGCAGCGCCTTTGCCTGTCGATGTCGCCGCCATCAGGAACAAGACCGGGCTCGATCAGGCAGCCTTTGCACGCCTGTTCGCCATTTCTCTCGGCACATTGCGCAACTGGGAACAGTACCGCCGCAAGCCGGAAGGGCCTGCGCGGGCGCTGTTGAAGATTATCGATCATGATCCGGCAAGGGCGATGAAGGCTTTGCAGTAGGTTTTGCTTCTAGTGCTTTGAGCAAACGCGTGGCGGCGCTCGCAACAAGCTCTGCGTCCAGACGATCTCCAATGCGGTAGGTGCCATCAAAATAGCTTTGCGTCGCCTTTACCGGCGTTGCCCTACCGGTACGCGCAGTTCGTTCAATATTCTCAAACTGAAATTTCTCTACCTTCGTGAGCTTTTGTGCCGGCTTGGCTCCAATGTACTCACCTTCGTGAGTGCGCATATCTCTCAATTCAATAGCATCCTGACGAAAGACGTCGATTTCTTCAAAGTAAACTTAGTCAAATAAAGAATGCTCTCGGCTCATCTGGCGAAAATAAAAGAATCTAGCACACGCAACGATAAAAAAATGCTCTTCGATGCGATGCCGGATATCGCCAAATTCCTCTCCAAGCATGCGGTCATTGTAGGCAGAAATAAGCCGGTCTTTTTGAATCTCTATCGCTTTCGCCCATGCGATAACCCCGGACCAGATTACATACTTAGCTTCTGCTGAGATATCCGGCATGCCTCACATCCTGAACACCCCAAACTTCGTCTCCTCCACCGGCGCATTCAGCGCCGCTGAGAAGGCCAGCGCCAGGACGCGGCGCGTTTCGCCGGGCAAAATGATCCCGTCGTCCCAGAGGCGCGCGGTCGCGTAATAGGGCGAGCCCTCTTCCTCGTATTTTGCGCGGATGGGCGCCTTGAAGGCTTCTTCCTCCTCGGCGCTCCAGGTCTTGCCGTCGCGCTCAAAGCCGTCGCGGCGCACGGTCGCGAGCACGCTCGCGGCCTGTTCGCCGCCCATCACGGATATGCGCGCGTTGGGCCATGTGAAGAGGAAACGCGGCGCGTAGGCGCGCCCGCACATGCCGTAATTGCCCGCGCCGAAGGAGCCGCCGGTGATCAGCGTGATCTTCGGCACGCGCGCGCAGGCGACGGCGGTGACGAGCTTCGCGCCATCCTTGGCGATGCCGCGCGTCTCGTATTCGCGCCCGACCATGAAGCCGGAAATGTTCTGCAGGAACAACAGCGGTATTTTTCGCTGGCAGCAGAGTTCGATGAAATGCGCGCCTTTCAGCGCGCTTTCGGAAAACAGGATGCCGTTGTTGGCGAGTATGCCCACGGGAATGCCGTGGATGCGCGCGAAGCCCGTCACCATGGTCTCGCCATAGCGCGCCTTGAACTCGTCGAACTCCGAGCCATCGACAAGACGCGCGATGACCTCGCGTATGTCGTATTGCTGTTTGAGATCGGTCGGCACGATGGCGTCGAGTTCGCCAGCGTCCAGCAAGGGATCGCGCGGCTGCGTGAAAGCAATATCGCAGTTGGGGCGCGGCCCGAGATTGGCGACGGCGCGGCGCACCAGCGCCAGAGCATGATCGTCGTTCTCGGCCATGTGATCGGCGACGCCCGAAAGGCGCGTATGCACGTCGGCGCCGCCAAGGTCTTCCGCGCTGACGACTTCGCCGGTCGCAGCCTTCACAAGCGGCGGCCCTGCGAGAAAGATCGTGCCCTGCCCTTTCACGATGATCGTCTCGTCGGACATGGCAGGCACATAAGCGCCGCCTGCAGTGCAGGAACCCATGACGGCCGCGATCTGCGCTATGCCGTCCGCGGACATATTCGCCTGATTGTAGAATATACGGCCGAAATGATCGCGATCGGGAAAGACTTCGGTCTGATGCGGCAGGTTCGCACCGCCGCTGTCGACGAGATAGATGCAGGGCAAGCGATTCTGCTGCGCAATCTCCTGCGCGCGCAGATGCTTTTTCACGGTCATGGGATAATAGGTGCCGCCCTTGATCGTGGAATCGTTGGCGATAATCATCGCCTCGCGCCCTTCGACGCGGCCGATGCCGGCGATCATGCCCGCACCGTGAATATCCTCGCCATACATGCCGAAGGCCGCCAGCGAACCGATCTCGAGAAAGGGCGCGCCGGGGTCGAGCAGTTTCGTCACGCGCTCGCGCGGCAGCAGTTTTCCGCGTGCGATGTGACGCGCGCGCGTCTGCTCGTTGCCGCCCTGTGCCGCCGTTTCGCGCCGTGCGTGTAACTCTTCCGCGAGCACCTGCCAGCGCGCGGCGTTTTCCTGCGCGAATGAGGAGGAGAGATCGGCGGATGAAGCGAGAATGGGCAAACGCGAGTTCCTTGATGAAGTGTCATCCCGGACAATCGCAAAGCGATTGATCCGGGATCGGCTGGCTACTCAACCTCGATGCGGTCCCGGCTCTTCGCTTCGCTCCGGCCGGGATGACATACCCGGCTAGATTGCATCATAAGTCGGATTGCGAAAGTTTTCCTTTGCTGCCTCGTCATGCCATGCCACCCAAGCGGGAAGCGCGCGGATGGCTTCCATATATTCGCGCGTCGCCTTCTTCACCTTCACATCGTAGACGTGCAGGCGATTGACGACCGGCGCGAACATCGCATCCGCCGCGCTGAACTTGCCGAAGAGGAAAGGGCCACCTTTTCCAAAGCGCCTACGCGCGTCCGCCCACATGGCCTCGAGCCGGTCAACATCCTTTGCCGCGGCTTCCGTGAGTTCACGCTTCCTCACCTCGCGCACGAAATTCGTCGGGCAATGCTGGCGCAAGCCTTGAAAGCCCGCGTGCATTTCGTTGGAAATGGCGCGCGCATGGGCTCGGGCGGCCTTGTTCTTCGGCCAGATGTTCTTGTCCGGATATTTTTCGGCGACATATTCCATGATCGCCAGCGACTCCCAGACGTGGATGTCGCCATCGTAGAGGACCGGCACCTTGCCGGTCGGCGCGTGCTTGCGCATGAGGCGCTTGCCCTTGTCCTCATAGATGTTGATGGCGACTTCCTCAAAGGGAATGTGCATCTGCCCGAGCAAGATCCACGGGCGCAGAGACCACGAGGAATAGGCCTTGTTGCCGATGACGAGCTTGAGGGGCATGCTGGCTCCGGAAATAGGACGAGTCGCCGATTGTCGATATTGCGATTGTCGATTTTCAAAACGGCAAGCGCAAGCCCGCAATAAGCAGGGATTCACCATGCCTGCCGGAAGGCGGGCTAAATACGGGCCGGCGTGCGCCAGCGCACACGTCTGACGCCACGGCCAGCGGATAAGGGCGCAGATTTCCCTTCAGGAGCCGAAATGTTCACGCCGACAAAACGCGCCTTTCTCGCCGCCCTCGCGCTGATGGGCGCAAGCCTCGCGCTCGCGCCGCTTCCCGCCGCCGCGCAGTCGCCGGGCGCCCTGTCCGCCGCCTCGGCGCTGGCGGGCGAACACCCCGCCGGTTACTACAAGAAGGCCGGCGAGCTATTCGGAGCGGGCCGGAAAGACGACGCCGTCTTCATCTTCTATCTCGGCCAATTGCGTTATCGCGTGCATCTGCAGGCGCGCAACGC
The DNA here is from genome assembly GCA_903847605.1 of uncultured Hyphomicrobiales bacterium. Lineage (GTDB taxonomy): Bacteria > Pseudomonadota > Alphaproteobacteria > Rhizobiales > Beijerinckiaceae > Terripilifer. The sequence continues at coordinate 28,234 of CAINED010000087.1, forward strand.
CGAGTTGAAGCCCGATGGCGACCCGGCGCTGTTCGCCTCGCTGTCGGAAGTCGTCGGTCGCCCGCTCAACGAATACGCCTTCGGCGACATACCCGTGCTGGCCAAAACGCTCGATGCCGTCCTCGCCTACGACCAGAAGAATCCCGACACCTTCACACCGCCGGCCCGATTTGCGGCGGCGCATGAGCGCACGCGCGCGGGCCTTGCCGCGATGCGCACGCAGTTATTGCAGCAGGCCGATTCCATCCGCACCCAGCGCAAGAAAAACGGACTCGAGAACCGGAGCTGAACCGGCAACCTTGCCGGCTGCACTGCAGAGGAGCATACTTTCCTGAATGGCGGCCAATCGAGCCGCGTTTGCGGGGAGGAATGCCATGCCAGCCACTGCCGCTGCGCCATCTACTGTGCAGGACAGAGTCAGCGTTGACGATATCGTTCACACAGGACCGGGCACGCTTGGAGGCCGTTATCTCAGGCGTTCGTGGCAGCCGGTCTATCAGGTTGCCGATCTGCCCATTGGCTGGACCGTACCCCTCAAAATTCTCGGCGAAAATCTGACATTGTTCCGCGGCTCCAGCGGGAAGTTCTATCTCGTCGGCAATCGCTGTGCGCACCGCGGCACACAGCTTTCGACCGGCATGGTCGATGGCGAAGGTCTTCGCTGCGCTTATCACGGCTGGAAATACGATGGCGAAGGGCGATGTGTGGATCAGCCGTCGGAGCCCCGGCCCATGTCGCGGCCGCTGAAGATCACCGGATATCCCTGCCGCGAATATCTCGGCCTCGTCTTTGCCTATATGGGCGAAGGCGAGCCGCCGGAGCTGCCGAATTTTCCGCATTTCGAGGGCGAGGGCATCGTCGTCTCCCATCGCATCGTCTGGCCGTTCAATTATTTCCAGCATCTCGAAAACGCGATCGACGAAGTTCATATCGGCTTTCTGCACGCCGTCTCACCTTATCAAGGCGGAATCAATAACGAGGTGCCGGTCATCTCCACGGAAAGAACCGATTTCGGCCTCGTACAGTATGGCGCGCGCTCGAAAGGCGCGAAACGCGCCACCTATTACTTCATGCCCAATCTCACCAGCTGGTCGCAGCCGCCCAACTTCCCCGGCGAGAATTCATGGCGCGACATGCTCGGCTATCGCGTGCCGATCGACGATCATAATCATGTGACCTACACCGTCACGCATGCGCATGTGCCAGAAAGCCAGCGCGAGGCTTTCCTCGCCCATCGCAAGAAGGAATGGGACGACCTCGCGAAACTGACGCCGGTCGAAGACATATCGGACGATGTGATGTCCGGCCGCATGCGCTTTCAGGACATTCCATTCCGCGGTTCGGGCGCGGACATGACGCGCATTCAGGACCGCATCATCATGATGGGGCAAGGCTCCATCGTCGCGCGCGAATATGAGAACCTGGGCGAGGCCGATACGGCCATCGTGCTGCTGCGTCAGATCTGGCTCGAAGAATTGCAGGCATTGCGCGACGGCAAGCCGCTGAAAAAATGGGCGCGCACCATGCCTGCTCCGACATCGGGTCTGTGACAAGAAAACGAGGCGGGAGGGCTTCATGCGAACATTTATACGCAGCATCGGTGCTGCCTGCCTTGCGGGGGCAACAACTTGCGCCATCACCCCGGCGCATGCACAGACATATCCATCCAAACCGGTGCGCATGGTGATTGCATCGACGCCGGGATCCGGGCTCGATATTCACGCGCGGCTCGCGGCCGATAATCTTGCAGCCATCTGGAAACAGTCGGTGCTGATGGAATACAAGCCCGGCGGCGCGATGGCGATCGGAGCCAGCTTTGTCGCGAAAGCCCCACCCGACGGTTACACGCTGTTTTTCTCCATCGATGCGCCCTTCGTCGTCAATCCACTGGCGATCCCCAACCTCCCCTACAAGGTCTCGGATCTTCAGCCGGTTTCCTTCTGGTCGCTGAATCCGTTCGTGCTGGTCGTGAATGCGGAACTGCCGGTCAAGACCGTACCCGAACTGCTCGCGCATATGCGCGCCAACCCGGGCAAGCTGAATGCCGCCAGCGCATCGGCGACGACGCTGCTGGCGCATGAGCTTTTTCGAACCATCGCCGGCGTGAATTACACGACGATCACCTACAAGGGCGGCACGGAATCCATCGCCTCCCTTGCGAGCGGCGAAACGCAACTCGCGATCTACGATCTTGGAAACGCCGCCGCCATGATCAAGGCCGGAAAGATCAGGGTCATCGCGCAGACACCCTCCAAACGCGCCAGCATCATGCCGGACCTGCCGACCGTCGCCGAGGGCGGCATGCCCGGATTCGAGAGCGGAACCTGGGGCGCGATCTTCGCGCCTGCAGGCACGCCGCGCGACATTGTCGACAAGATCAACGCCGACCTGAAAACCATCCTGGCGCGGCCGGACATCAGGGACAAACTTAGGGAATATGGCGTCGAGGCACATCACTCGACGCCGGAAGAACTCGCGCAATCCATCGCCGCGAGCACGGCGCGCTGGGACAAGCTGATCAGGGAGCGCGGCATCAAGCTGCAATAGCGGACGCTGCGCAGCGCTTACTTCTGGATGCGCGCGCCATCGGGTGCGGGCGTGCAGTCGAAGCCGAGAGTCGTCAGGCAGGTCATCGAGAATTGCCCGACCGTGGTGATGAGGCTCACCATCTCCATCTCGCTGAAGAGCTTCGCGGCGGCATTGTAGCTGGCTTCGGAGAGGTTGCGGCTGTCCAGCAATTCGCGCGCGACGTCGTAGGCCATCTGTTCGCGGGCATCGGCGACCTTGGCGCGTCCCCCGGCATTGATCGTGTCGAGAACTTCGGTCGCAATCCCCAGGTTCTGTGCAGCCTTGTACTGCACCGACCACGGATAGGCCGCGCCCCAATGGCGGATGATCGCCATGATCGCCATCTGCCGTTCGCGCTTCGAAAGCCCGCCGGCGGCGACACAGTTGCTGAGATCCTGCTGCAGTCTCATGAGCTTGGGGCTGCGGATGTAGGCCCAGTAGGGACCGCCGAGCGGTCCGCCTTCTGCCTTCACATCGTCGTAAACCTTGCCCTGCTCGGCATTCATCTCTTCGCGCTTGAGAACGGGAATGCGCGTCATCTCTTCCTCCCTGTTTTTTGCTGATCCGATCCGGCCACGGACAGTCAGCCGCGTCAAGCCCCGCGGCTTGGACTTGCCCGCTGCAAAAGCGGGTGACACCTTGCGGGAGAATCAGCCGGGGACCTCGCCGTGCAGAACTACTTTCCGCCCCTGGACTTCTTCCCGCCCCAGGACTTGGCCGCCATCGCGGTTTTTGCTCTGGCATGGGTCTTCTATCACTTCGCCATCGAGCGCGGTGGACCCGAGAGCCTCAACGGCCGCATGGATCAGCATCGCAAGCGCTGGATGCGCGAGATGGCGACGCGCGAGGCGCGCATGACCGACGCCGCCATCATGGCCTCGCTGCAGAACGGGACGGCGTTTTTCGCTTCCACGTCGCTGCTGGCCATCGGCGGCGCCGCAACGCTTTTGCGCGCCAGCGACGAACTGGTGAAGATCGCATCCGAACTGCCGCTCGGCATTTTGACGAACCGCGCCCAATGGGAGGCGAAGGTCGTCGGCGTCATCGTGATTTTCGGCTACGCCTTTTACAAGTTCTCGTGGGCCTACCGCCTGTTCAACTACACGGCGATCCTCATGGGCGCGACGCCCGATGCGAAGACATCGGACGAGGCGACCCGCTTCGTCGCCGCCGACCGCGCGGCGCAGATGAGCATCGTCGCGGCGCGTCATTTCAGCCGGGGACAGCGTGCATTGTTCTTCGCGCTGGCCTATATGGGCTGGTTCCTCGGCCCCTGGGTTTTCATGGGGACGACATTGCTGGCGGTCTTCACGATGTGGACGCGGCAATATCGCTCGGATGCGCGGGCAGCGGTTCTCTTCGGAGAAACGCCTGCGCCGAAAACCTGATTCCCGATCCAGATTGGTTTGAAAATGCCGCCTGCAAAAAAGTCTGCCAAAAGGATATCGCGCAAGGGCTGGGCGAAAGCCGTTCCGAAGGCGCTTAAGCGCAGCAAGCCGAAGGGCTCGGCCGAGGTCGAGGCGCCTGCCGCCGAGGAAAAGAAGCGCCCGCGCCGCACGATGGAGCGCGTGATCGTCGATCTCTGTGTGGCCGATGAAAGCGGGCGCGGCATCGATCCAGTTTCTGCCGCCAAGGCCTTTGCCGAAGATCGCGGCGAGAGCGAACCGCTCGCCTGGCGCAAATGGCTGCAACAGGTGCGCGGCACGGCTGTCGGCATGGCGCGAAAGGGCGATCTCGTGATCTTGCGCAAAGGCGAAGCCGCCGATCCCGAAACTTTTCGTGGCGTTTACCGGCTGGGATTGCCGGTGCGGGAATAGAACTTCGCTACGTTCGACAAGCCGCCGTAGGCTTGCTAGCTTCCCGCAAAACTCAAGGGGGAGGCACGGCTTCAATGGAACGTCGAGACGTTTTGCGCCTGCTATCGGGCGCCGCTGCCGCCAGCCAGTTTCCCCTGCAGGCCATCGCGCAGGACTATCCATCGAAATCCGTGCGCGTGGCAGTCACGACGGCGCCGGGTGGAACTTCGGATATTCTGAGCCGATTGACGGCCAAGGCCATGTCGGACCGGCTCGGCCAGCCCTTCGTCATCGAGAACCTGCCGGGCGCGGGCGGCAATATCGCGACACAGTCCGTGCATCGCGCGCCGGCCGATGGCTATACGCTGCTGTCGGTCGCCAAGGTCAACGTGCTGGCCAATCTGCTTTACGAAAAACTCTCCTTCGATTTCACGCGTGACTTCGTATCCGTCGGCGGCATCGCCAGCGGCGCGCTTGTGATGCTGGTGCATCCATCCGTGCCAGCCAGAACGCTGCCCGAATTCATCGCCTATGCGAAAGCCAATCCGACGAAACTGAATTATTCGACGCCGGGCATGGGCACCGATCCGCACCTGTCGGCGGAAATGCTGAAGATGCTGGCCGGCATCGAGATGGCGCATGTGCCCTATCGCGGCGGCGCACTGGCGCTCACCGATCTCATCGCCGGCAATGTGCAGGTGATGTTCAGCAATCTGCCCGTCGGCGAATTCATACGCACCGGCAAACTTGTCGGCCTTGGCACCACGGGCCTTGTTCGTAACCCGGAATTTCCCGATCTTCCGCCAATCGCGGAGACCGTACCGAATTACGAAGTCGGCGTTTGGTACGGCTATGTCGCGCGGCGCGGCACGCCGGATGACATCGTGGCAAAACTCAATGGCGCGCTCGTCGCCGGGCTCGCGGACCCCGCCGTGACGAAAGGCATTTCCACACTCAACGCCGAACCCATGCGCACGACCCCGGCGGAGTTCGACAAGCATGTGCAGGCGGAGCAAGATCGCTGGGGCAAGGTCATCAAGGCCGCCAATATCAGGCTGAATTGAAATACGTCCGTTTTGGAAACAAGAAGAAGAAAGCCAACACCTCATGAGCACCGCGCAAGCGCATCGCATCGACGTTCATCATCACTTCTGGCCGCGCAGCTATATGAAGGAGGAGCAGGAGCGCAATCCCAACTACAAGCACAGCTCCGCCAATGCCCAGCGCCTTCTGAACTGGTCTGCCGAGCAGGCGGTCGAAGCGATGGATGCGAACGGCATTGCGGCAGCGATCGGTTCGATATCGACGCCCGGCGTGTGGTTCGGAGATGTGCCTGCGGCGCGACGCCTGTCGCGTCAGTGGAACGAGGAAGGCGCAAAGACCGTGCAATTCAGGCCGAAGCGCTTTGGCTTTTTCGCAGTCGTCGCGCCGCCGGACACGGAGGGCGCCTTGAGCGAAATCGACTACGCGCTGGGCACACTCAACGCAGAGGGCATCGCGCTGCTTTCAAATTATGATGGCAAGTCGCTTGGCGATCCGGCCTTCGCGCCTGTCTTCGACGAGTTGAACCGCCGCAAGGCCGTCGTCTTCGTACATCCGACCATGCATCCCGCAACGGCGAAACTTATTCCGGGCCTCGTGCCGCAAGGGATCGAATTTCCCTTCGAGACGACGCGCTCGATCACCAGTCTCGTGCTGACGGGAACGCTGGCGCGCTGCCCGGACATCAAGTTCGTCTTTTCGCATGGCGCGGGCGTGCTGCCCTATCTCGCCGAACGTATCGAACATGTGGGATCTAGCGTGCAGGAGTTTCGCGACAACAATCCGCAGGGCATCCTGCACGCGCTGAAGGGGCTTTATTGCGATACGGCTTCCGCCAACAGCGCGCCGCAGCTCGCCGCGATGCTCAAATTCTTTCCCGCTTCGAATATGCTGTACGGAAGCGATTTTCCCTTCGTCAAACCCGAGCGCGACCTGCACGAATTCCTCGCATACGACATGCCCGCCTCGACACGCGCGGCGATCGAGAATGGCAATGCGAAGGGGCTGTTTCCGCGATTTGCGGACACGTAAGCGGCAGAGCCATCAGGGCCTGTAATATTCCTGCACAGTTTCCCATGCGACGTTCTGCAGGAAAGCCGCGGTCTCCTGATCGAGGCCGCCTTGCCATTTCGATCCCACCGGCGACTTGCCGAACAGCGCCGCATAAGATGTGGCGGCGGCGAGATAGGAGCCAGCGAGACTGGGATGACGCTTATCGTCGGCATAAAGATTGAGGTTCGGCCGCTTCGCAATGGAGCGGGCGAAGGCGAGACCCGCGGGAATGACAAGCGCATTGAGTTGATTGCCCGCGCGCGTATATCGCTCCGCGAGTTGCGCGGTCATCTCCGGCTTGTCGGAATAGGCCCACGACATGAAGAGAACCGGTTCAGCTCCGTGCTTGCGCACCGCATCCGCATTCCTCACAGCAAAATCGTCGAAGACCGCGCCGAGTTTGGGATGAATGGGACACTGGCTGCAGTCCATGATGACGGCGATATCGAACAACTTCTTCAAGTCGTTGAAGACGACGTTGTTGCTGGCATCGAAGCTATAGTTGCCGATGGCTTTCGGGCGGAAATATGATTCCACATCGTGCCAGTCGAGGCCCGAGCCGCTGATCGTCACCATGGTGCTGCGATATCTGTAGGAAGGATCGGCCGCTGCGACGAAACGCGAGATCATCGTGTGCAAGCCATTATTGTAATAAAAGAAGCTGTTGCCGATAAGGATCGCCGAAGTTGGCGCACCGACGGCTGGCCTCTTCATGCTCGGCTGAGTCAGGGCGGTCTGGGCATGGCCTGCTGCCATCCCGCAGACGAGCGATGCCGCGAATGATGCAGTTAGACAGAATTTCCGGACAAGCTCTCGCACGGCACTCTCCCCCCTCAACTCGTGCGCGACAATAGTTGCGCAGTTCTATGACGGGGGCAAGCGTTCGTGAATTATGGCCCCGGCAGCAGCGCGCTTGTCCTGCCGGTGAGATAATAGGCGACAAGCCCGATCCATTCTCGCACGGCGCGATCGGTATGCTTTAATCCAAGACGCGCTTCGGCGGAGGGGCGAAAGTAGTCCCTGTTGTCCCCGAGCGAGGTAAAATCGACGGGAAACGGCACAACGGCAAAATCCGCCTTGCGGAAAATGCCGATGGACCGCGGCATGTGATAGGCCGATGTCACCAACAGCCATTGCTCGCCGGACTTCGGCTGCACGAGCGCTTTGGTGAACTGCGCATTCTCATGCGTGTTGCGCGACTTGTCCTCAAAGGTCAGCCGCCGCTCGTCGAGACCGAGCGACAGGAACAGCTTTCGCGCGATGTCGCTTTCGGTGATGTCGGACCCGCGCAAAGCCGCCGTGCCGCCCGTAAAGACAATGCGCGCATTCGGGAAGCGCCGCGCCAGAGCGACGGCTTCCGTCATCCGCCCGCCCGCTTCGGAAAGTTCGATCGTGCCGCGCGCCTTGCTAAGCGTCTCGTCGACCCCGCCGCCGAGAACGATGATACCAGTTGGATTCAATTTCGCGACATCCAGCACGGGAAAGCGATCTTCAAGCGGCCGCAACAGCGCGAGCCCCAGCGGCATGATGCCGAACATCGTGTAAAGCAGCGCGGCGGGAATGATGAACCAGCGCGCGCCACGCCAGCGTGCGCGCGCGAGCGCAATCGCTCCAAGAATGATCAATAGGCCGATGAAGTTCGAAGGCGCCATAAGCGCCCAGAAGATCTTGGAGAGGTAGAAGAACATAACGCGAGCTTGGCGTTAAATCGTGGCGCTCATGTGTCAGGTAATCGGCGTGAGGATGATCTTCTGCGCGGCCGGCCGGCTCATCAACTGGTCGAACCAGCGCTCGAGATGAGCGTGCGTCTGCCGCTCGACGGGCAGATGATACCAGCGATGAATGGTTGGCCCGAGCACGCATTCGACCGCGGAAAACTCATCGCCGCCGATCCACTTGCGGCTGGCGAGCCAGGCGTCGAGCGCGGCGAGATTGACTTCGGTCTTCTTGCGGCCGGCGTCGACGGCTTCAGGCGACTTGTCGCCGATGCCGCGGATCATGGGCGCGAAGATCGCATTGATGGGCGCGAGCAAGGTCGTCTGCTGCCAGTCCATCCAGCGGTCCTGATCGGCCTGCGCGCGAATGTCGGACGGCCAGAAGTTCCCCTTGCCATACTTGCGCGCGAGATAGCGCACGCAGGTATTCGACTCCCAGAGAATGAAACCCTCGTCGTCGATGGTCGGCACGACGCCGTTCGGATTCATCGCGCGATATTCCGGCGTATTGTTCACGCCAAAATGCAGGCCCGCATCGATGCGCTCATAGGGAACGCCAAGTTCCTCCAGCGCCAGCAGCGGCTTCTGCACGTTGATGGAATTGGTGCGGCCCCAGATTTTCAGCATGGCGTTTCCCGTCGCGTCGTTGGCGCGACAATGCCGTCACACAGGGGAAATCGCAATGGGCTCAACGCCCGCAGAGAAGATCGCCCGTGCCGGCGTCTGCGATCACGGTATTGCCGTTGCAAATGCCGCCCGTACAGTTGGCGGCGAAGGAAAAGCGCGGCGTACCCGGCGGCACGCGCACGACGCCGCCAGCGGTGACGATGACCGAATCCCCTGCCCCGCTCAGCGTCACGCATTGGCGTGCAGCGATCGAACAAACGAGCGCCTGGGAGTTGTCCACCATCGTCACCAGGGTCCGGCCGCCCTGCGAAGATATATCGAGCACGGTGCCGCGCACGCCGATGGTCGCGACGGGCGTATTGATCTTGTAGGCGTTCTTGTCGGATGCGCCCGTCGTGAAGCGGAAGGCGCCGCGCACAAGATTGACGCCGATCGCCTGAGCCGTCGAACCGCCGGAATAGACGAACTGGTTCAGCACCACGCTGGAGGAAGGACCGACGGCAAGGTTGGTCTGGTCGAGGAAAACGAGGCGGGCTGCCGAGGCCGCGCCTGTGCGAATGGTTTCGTTGCGGAAGACCGGTCCGCCGACCGAAAGGCCTGCTGTCCCGGAGGCGCTGACGCGCTGCACCTGGTTCTGCACGGCGGCGGCCTCGCCGATGCGTTGCTGGGCGGAAGCCGTGTCCGCCGCCGCCGAAAGCGCCGCCGCCAGCAAGGCCGTCTTGAGCAAATCCTTGAATCGCATGGGATGTCTCCACATGGAGGCAATCATGCGCGGCGGGCGGGCCCGGCGCAAGCCGCCCGGCCGGTTTCAGCGCTGCCACGAAACAAGTTTTGCCCGCCTGTGCCCAATCGGCCACGCCCGGCTTCAGCGGATCAGCCGGACGTCGAAGGCGGGGGACAGGGTGACCCATCGCCGCTTCGCCGTATAGATGGGCAGGGCCAACTGCCGCCCGAGGGCGAGGCAGAAGCGGTCGCCGAGCGAAAGGCCGAGGTGGCGAGTTTCAGCGCGCAGAAGGCCGGCGGCAAGCGCCAGCGCACCATCGACGGGAACGATTTCCAGCGGCCAAAGGCGCAGGGTCTCTTCGATGACAACTGGCGGCACGCCGTCGCCCGACAGTTTCGAGACCACTTCCGCAAAATTGACCGATGAAATCGCCGCATCGGCGGCGATGGCGTCAGCAAGCGCCCTGCCGGGCTCATCTTGCAAGCTCGCGAGGACCACCGACGCATCAAGAACCGCCTTCGCCATCTATTCGTCTTCGCCCCACAAGGCCGGCCTGTCCGCCAGAAATTCGTCGCCGAGGCTGCGCCCCGGCGCGAGATGCGCACGCAAGGTCTCGCGCGCCTGCGCAATGGCCGCAGCAGGCGTAATGATCCGCACTTCCTTGCCTACCAGCGTCAGCATCACCTCCGCCCCCTCCTCCATTCCAGCGGCGGCGCGGAAGGCGGCAGGGATTACGACCCGTCCACCCGGTCCCACCCGGGTGCGCCCGCGCGGCGGCAACTCGACCGGCGCGTAGGGCGGCAGGACAACTTTCCCTGTTGCCGCGTCGACCGGCGGCGAGAGCGGCGGCTGCCCCTGCCCCTCGGCAAAGCCGGACGGCTGATGGGCCGGGCCCAAAATGGCCGATTTGCGCTTTGATGTCATATCTTGATCAGAATGACATATTCTATCAATATTGTCACCAAAATACGCGCCTGCGCGCTCAGTCATAAACTTCCCGCCGGTGTGCGACCCGGACGACGAGCACCACGAGTATGTAGTCCTCTATCCGGCAGACGAGCCGGAAATCGCCGACGCGATAGCGCCAAAGTCCATCGAGATTGCCAACCAACGGTTTCCCGAAACGTCGTGGATTTTCAGGTGTCGCTATGCGGGTGCGCAGGTAGCGCAGGATCGACTTTCGTGCTGGCGCTCCGAGCTTGCGCAATTCGCGCGCCGCAGCCGGATCGAACTCGACCTTCCAGACCATGCTCAAGCGCCGTCGCGCAACTCGTCGTGAAATTCGCGTTCAAGCTCCTCCAGCGAAACCCGCGCCGCGCCGCGCTTCAGACGACGTTCGGCGAGAAAGATATCCTCCAGATCCTCGATATGCTTGAGGATGGCTTCGCGGGCATAAAAGCTCTTGCTGCGGCCGGTCCGGCGCGCGAGGTCATCGAGCCGCTTTTCGATTTCGGGGGGTAAGCGAAGGGCGAGCATGGCGCAGACTCCAGTTGCTATACGTGTATAGCAACTGCGGGACGGCTTCAAGAACCGCTTACCCCTTCCGGCAAGCCTTGATCCGCCAGAGCCCGTCCGGCGGCGCGGCGTCCGGCCGGTCGTCTTTCGCATCGGCGTTCGCACGGTCCCACATGGCCGTCGAGAGCCGGTCCAGCAGCATATAGGCGACGGGGTTCGGCCCCTTGTTCCAGGCATCCGCCGATTTGAGATTGGCGCGGAACAGGAAGACGCGACTCTCAAGTCCATCGCCTTCGGCATTCGGCGGGCGGTCCTCGTCGAGATTGAGGTTTCCAGTGCCGCCCTGATAGGAACCGATGAAAGGGACGGTCCGCCCGCTCGCGGCGCGCAACACAAAGCGATAGCTGTCGCCATCGCGCGAAACGCTCATGACAAAACTGCCGGGTTTGTCCACGGGCTCGAAGTCCGCGCGCGCGAGCGGGCATTCGCGCGCGAACGCGGGAGCGGCGGAAACAATAACTAACATGCCGAAGAGTTTTGCGCGCACGATGAACTCCGAACTCACGCCTGCTTACATCGAAGCAGATTCATATGCACCCGCATCACCAAATGATCGTTCGGCTTCCCATATTCTCCAATGATGCGGTTCTTCTAGCCAAAGCCCTCATATTTTCCGACACCTGCAAACTGACCGAGACCAATGGCACGCTATCGTCTCTTGAGTCATCTTTAAGTTTCCCGACAACCACTCCAAAACAGTCGGCTGAGAAGTTGGGAAACTCGATTAGCCAACGCCTACGAACATTTTCAATCAAGATAGCACTTTGGTTTGAGCGACTATGCAATAACTGTCGCAGTTCATGATGTTTACTGGCCAGAATTCCAAAATACCTGCGAAATAAATCTTTTAATTCAATTCTATCGCCTAGTGTTTTGATTAAACTCAATTGCGCGGCAGTAGTCTTATTGTCGACGGAAAGTCGTTCCGTCTCAAAATAAAATTCCGCAAAGTACGTGACCTGCGTTAGATCTCGGCTCCGCCCTCGTCCGAATGACGCATGGGTAGTCGCTAGATCGTTGTGATGCACATAATTTCTCAATTTTGTAATCGCAATGCATTCCAACGATCCTTCTTTCAATTGTTTGGAAAAATCTAATTGGATTGAAGGCTCAATTTTCTATACCTTTTTCAACTGAATGTTTTCAACGTATAACGATACGCTTGACAGATACGAATGGGCCAGCCGACCCGCTTCGACTCGAATATCGTGTAATTCGCCTACTTCATCTATTTGATACAACAAGCCGTCGAGCTTTACTTCGAAAATGTACTTCTCGAAATTCTTGTAGCTCTCGCTTACTAAAAAATATTTTTCTTCAATATTTTGTATAGCACGCAAATTCTGCTGAGCATGATTTATATCGTCGAATTCGCCCTTCGAGATACGTATTTCCTTCGCCGAGCCAAGAACATGGTCCCAAATCGCATAGCCGGTATATGGAATTTTCATGATGTGACCTTCGCGATCTAACCTCACCCCGTCTTCGCAAAAAGCTCCCGACCGATCAGCATGCGCCTGATCTCGCTTGTGCCCGCGCCAATCTCGTAAAGTTTCGCGTCGCGCAAGAGGCGGCCCGTCGCGTAATCGTTGATATAGCCGTTGCCGCCCAGAAGCTGGATCGCATCGAGCGCTATCTTCGTCGCCTTCTCGGCGGCGTAGAGGATGGCGCCGGCGGCGTCCTCGCGTGTCGTCCTGCCCTTGTCGCAGGCTTTGGCGACCGCATAGACATAGGCCTTGCAGGCGTTCATGCCGACATACATGTCGGCAATCTTGCCCTGCACGAGTTGAAATTCGCCGATCGCCTGTCCGAACTGCTTGCGCTCGTGCACATAGGGCAGCGCGATATCCATCGCCGCCTGCATGATGCCGAGCGGGCCGGCGGCGAGCACGACGCGCTCGTAATCGAGACCTGACATCAGCACGTTGACGCCGCGCCCGACATTGCCGAGCACGTTCTCTTCGGGCACTTCGCAATCCTGAAACACCAGTTCGCACGTGTCTGAGCCGCGCATGCCCAACTTGTCGAGCTTCTGATGCGTCGAAAAACCCTTCATGCCCTTTTCGATGATGAAGGCGGTGATGCCGCGCGAACCGGCATTGGGATCGGTCTTCGCATAGACGATCAGCGTCTCGGCGACGGGACCGTTGGTGATCCACATCTTGTTGCCGTTGAGGATGTAGCGGTCGCCCTTCCTGTCCGCGCGCGTCTTCATCGAAACGACATCCGACCCCGCGCCGGGTTCCGACATCGCGAGCGCGCCGACATGCTCGCCCGAAATGAGCTTCGGCAGGTATTTCGCCTGCTGCGCCTTGTTGCCGTTGCGCCGCAACTGGTTCACGCAGAGATTGGAATGCGCGCCGTAACTGAGCCCGACACTTGCCGAGGCGCGGCTGACCTCCTCCATCGCAATGCAATGTTCGAGATAGCCGAGGCCGGAGCCGCCGAGTTCTTCCTCCACGGTGATTCCATGCAGGCCGAGTTCGCCCATGCGCGGCCACAAATCGCGCGGAAACATATTGCTGCGGTCGATGTCTTCGGCGCGCGGCGCGATCTCCTTCGCGGCGAATGCCCGCGTCGTCTCGCGAATCGCGTCCGCCATTTCTCCGAGATCGAAATCGAAACTGCTGGAATTCGGGATCATTTCGCCCTCCGCGGCGCTGCGCCAAAATTTCTCCAGAGATAGACCAGCGACGCCGAGAGCGGAACACGCACTTTCGCAAGGGTCAGGCCCCGGCATTCCTCCTCATTTCCCGGCATTTTGGCGGGTTCTCCGAAACCGCAACGTTTTCAACGCGGGATGCTTTACGCGGGGCAGGTCCATGACGCATACTGGCGCGAAGGGTTCAATCGATTGGGAGTGTGCCGATGTTTCGCGCCGGAGCCAGCCTGCTGGCGTCCTTCATTGCTCTCGGATTTCTCGCGCCGGCGGCGATTGCCCCCAAGGCGCAGGCGCAACAGGCCCAGCCCGGCAACGAGGCCGAAATCGCCTTCTGGAACAGCATCAAGGACTCCCAGACGGCGGCCGAATTCGAGGCCTATCTACAGGCTTTCCCGAACGGGTTGTTTGCGCCTCTGGCGCGCCTGCGCGTCCAGCAGTTGGCGTCAGGGGGAGGCCAGCCGCCGCAGCCGCAGGGCCAACCACCACAACCATTTCAGACGCCGCCGCAGCAACAGCGGCCGCCGCAGAACGCCTTCGTCGACACGACCGACCGCAACCTCGTCGCGGAGGTTCAGAACAAGCTGTTCAATCTGAATTACAACATCAGGCGTTTCGACGGCGTGTTCGATACGGCGACGCGCGACGCGATCCGCGACTGGCAGCGGCGCATTGAGGCGAATCCCGACGGGCAACTGACCGAAGCGCTGCTGACGCGCCTGCGCAATTCCAAGGTGCCGGAAGTTTGGGGCGCAGTCGCCTATACGGCGAGCGGCACCATCGGCCAGACATGGAACCGCGCCAGCCGCCGCGAGGCGGAAGAAGTTGCGCGCAACGAATGCCTGCGTCGCGCAGGCCGTCGCGCCTCCTGCGATACGCTTTCCGCGGCGGATTCCGCCTGTCTCGCGGTGGCGACGTATAATGCCACCACCGGCGGCACTCGCTACTACGGCGCGCGCGTCTCGCTGCAGCCGGATCTCGCCCGCGCGATCAGCAATGCCTTGCAACAATGTCAGGACGCCGAACGCAGCCGCGGCACCTGCGTCAACCGCATCGCTTTCTGCGCCAACGGCAGCCATCAGAGATAAGTACTCGGCACAGTTTCAGGTCCACGCGAAGATTGGTTGGAGAAGAGCCATGATCCGTTCCCGCAGCATTTTCCTCGCAGCTTTCATCGCCTTCGGCGCCGCAGGCGTCGCGACCCTGCAGCCGCAGCCCGCTTTCGCGCAAAGCGACGCGGAAATCGCCTTCTGGAACAGCATCAAGGATTCCAAGAACGCGGCCGAATATCAGGCCTATCTGCAGGCCTTCCCGAGCGGCGTCTTCGCGCCGCTGGCGCGTCTGCGCGTGCAGCAACTCGGCGGCAGCGCCGGCGCACAGCCGCCGCAACAACAACAGCAGCCGCCTCGTCAGCCGCCGCAGCAGCAGTTCCAGCCGCCGCGCCAGGCCGGCGGTGTCGACATGAACAATACGCAGCTCGTCGCGGAGATTCAGTCGAAACTTTATAACCTCAATTACGACATCAAGCGCTTCGACGGCGTCCCCGATAACGAGACGACGACCGCCATTCGCGAATGGCAGGAGCGCATCAACGTTGAGGCGACCGGCATTCTGACCGACGCGCTGCTGCAGCGCCTGCGCAACTCGCGCATTCCCGCCGTCTGGGGATCGCTTGCCTATACTGCCAACGGCACGATCGGCCGCGCGTGGAATCGCGCGACACGTCAGGAAGCGGAGGAAGCCGCGCTCGCCGAATGCCGCCGCCGCGCCGGACGCAACGCCGATTGCAGCACGCAATCGGCCGCAGACTCGGCCTGTCTCGCCGCGGCGACCTATCGCGCCACCATCGGGGAAACCGTTTACTACGGCGCGCGCGTCTCGCTGAAACCGCGCCTGCAGGAAGCCATAGACGGGGCGATGCAGCAATGCCAGGCAGCCGAGCGCAGCAACGGCACCTGCGAGAGCCGCATTTCCTTCTGCGCCAACGGCAGCCACGAGAGATAACTTCAGCGCGCTTGCAATCGTCGGAGTGGGCCAGCATCATCAGGCGTGACGCGGACGAAACAACGTCTGCGCACATCGGGAGGCGGCTCATGGGTGCGCGATCGAACTGCGTGTCGTCGGAACTTTCACCGTCTAAATGCCTGCGCCGCTGCGCGCTGCTGATATCGCTGGCGGCAGGCGCCTGCATCGCCGCTTCCACTTCATTTGCGCAGGACGCTGCCGCGCATTTCCGCGGCAAGACCGTCAACGTGCTCGTCGGCTTCGGGCCGGGCGGCGGCTATGACGGCTATGGTCAGTTGCTCGGTCAGTTCATCGGAAAATTCATTCCGGGCGAGCCGCGCGTCATCGTCCGTCACATGCCCGGCGCGGGCTCCGTGACCATGCTCAATCACCTTTACAATGTCGCGGCCAAAGATGGCCTCACCTTCGGCATCCCCGCCGCCGGCACGGCCTACACCCATCTCATCGGCATCGAGCGCGACAAGGCTGCGGCCAAATACGATGCGCAAAAGTTTTCCTGGCTCGGCTCGCTCGAAGCTTTTACGCCGATCGTATTCGCCTGGCACAAGACACGCTTTCGCACCATGGACGATCTGCGCCAGCACGAGTTCAACTACGGATCGAGCGGACCGACGACCGGGGGCGAAACCTATGCCGAGATGATGAACGTACTGCTCGGCACGAAGCTGAAGCCCGTGCGCGGCTACAAGGGCTCGAACGAAATCGCGCTCGCCATCGAGCGTGGCGAACTCGACGGCATCGTCGGCTGGTGCTGGACCTGCGTGAAAGCGGACAAGCCGCAATATATCGCGGAGAAGACCGGTATCTTCATCGCACAATTTGGCGTCACGCCCGATCCCGAGATGAAAGCCAACGGCGTGCCGAATTTCCTCGACATGATCACAAATGATAACGATCGCAAGGCGGCGCATCTCGTGCTGGCGAACCTGGCCTTCGGCCGCCCCTTCGTCGCGCCGCCGGATTTGCCGCCTTTCGTCCTGCAGGCGTTGCGCAAGGCCTTCGTGGATATGGCGCGCGACAAGGAATTTCTCGAATATGCGAAAAAGACGCGGCGCGAAATCAACCTGATGTCCGGCGAGGAAATCGACAAGCTGCTGGCCGAAAGCTTTTCGCTTCCCAAGGAAATCGTGGCGAGGGCGGTGGCGATCTCTTCGCCACCGCCGTGAGAGTGGCGAATAGAGTGGCGAATAGGGAGTAGCGAATTGCGAATAGGTGAGGCAGCCACGCAGCTGCGCCTCTTCTACTCGCTACTCGCAATTCGCTCCTACCTCTTCCCCGCCAGCCACTCCTGCCACTGCGCAGCGCTGCCATAAAAGGCGTTCTAGTCGACCTTACCCTTGATGCCGGGCACCGCGCCGTCGGATTGATGTGGCAGACGTTCCAGTTGCGTCAATCTCCGATTATGACAGTATCGCCACGATCTTTGCTTAACAATGCCTGTTCTCACGGGTTCGTGGACTGAATATCCGAAAATGCGCGGCAATTTAGCTGGCTTCACGGCGCATTTTTTCGCCTTAAACAAAACATCGCAATCATTGCGACAACGAATTATGACAGCGGCATGAATAATACCAACAATTGTACACGCAGTGTTTAACAAAGAGCCATATTTCACAGGCGTTTCAGCGCGTCTCAACACGCGCATACCACTGCGTTTAAATATATTTTTACAGCTATGGCTCAGCTTTTTCGCAATGTCTAATCGCTTTGAAGGCTTCGCGGCGCCGCTCAGGCGAGGCGGAACTGCGCAGCGAATCTAGCACGATTTGCAATTTCCACGGTGAGCTAATGACGGCCCAGCGGATTACCCAAGCTTATGACATTCCTCTTTTCTCTCTCGAGCGAAAATTCGAATATCTCGTCAAGGTGTGGCATGCCGCAAGAATCGTCGGGAATGACTTGCCGCCATTCGAGGAACTCGCGCTCGGCAGCCTGGGACGTCTCGCGGACGATGTCGCACTTGTGCGTTTTGATCCTGCAGGCCAGCACATGATACTTCGCGCGGGCCGGCGTTTCGAGAACGCCGTGGGCATGGCATGCAGCACATTGAAGGCGAGAAATCTGCCGCGCGTCCATTCGGCGCCGGTCATAAACGCGCTGACGCGAGCGATCGAGTGCCGTCGTCCGGAAAGGCTGACCTATCATTCGCAAGTCGATGGTCTCGTAACAACCTACGAAATCATGGCATTGCCTCTCAATACACGCTGGAGGGAACTCCTGGCGCTGGTGATCATTATGCCGCGCCCGGAACAACTCAATCTCTCCGATCTCATTATACGGTCTACATCCGACGGGCTGATGGCGCTCGCAGCACTAGCATCGGGCGACGGAAGTCCGACGGACTTTCGAATTCTGCAAGTCAACGCCGCAACAGCGCGACTATTTAATCGCGCCGAATCCGAACTGCAGTTCGCAAGTCTCGGCGAATTGCTGGACTCGCTGAATTGCAGCGCGTCAATGCAACATTTCAGGCATGCCGTTACCATGGGCTCGAATAAGACGTTCGACCTCGAATTCGATTCGCCGGACGGCTCGATGTGCCTGCAGGTCAGCGCCATAGCCCTAGGCGAGATATTGGCGGTGACGCTGACCGACATTCGCGACCTCAAAGCCCGCGAATCGTCCTTTCGTCTCTTGTTCGACGAAAACTCTGCTCCGATGTACGTTCGCAGTTGCCGGAGCGGCGCGTTTCTGCACGTCAACCGGGCCGCCTGTGCGCTCTACGGCTACGAACGCGAAGAGCTAATTCGTCAGGGGTATGGAGCCCTCGGCGAATCCGGCCGTCACCCCTCTCCGGGCGCTACGGATGTGCCACATGGACAGGCGGTCGATATTGTAACCCACCGCACGAAGTCCAATGCCGAGCGTGTCATTCTCGAATATACGCGCCAGATACAAATGGGCGGCGAACCTGCCGTTCTCTCGACAGTCGTCGATATAACAGCCAGGGTGCGCGCGGAGAGAGCTGTCGAGTTCCTCGCAAATCACGATCCGCTCACCAAGCTCGCGAACCGGCGGCTTTTTCAGCAATCTCTGGAGCAGGCCTTCGCCCTTCTGGCCGGCAATCAGACACCCTTCGCGCTTTTGTCGGTGGATCTCGATGGGTTTAAAGACGTCAACGACAATCTCGGTCATGCGGCCGGCGACGCCTTGCTCAGGGACGTTGCGCATCGACTTTCGCGCACGTGCGAAGAGGCGACGCTCATAGCCAGACTGGGCGGCGATGAGTTCGCGGTTCTCCTGTCCAGTGCCGGTATTCAGGAACGAGCGGCGCTGATGGCGGGCGAAATCATCAATGCGCTCTCCCTGCCTGTGCGGCTCGAAGGTCATTCGATCTATATCGGCGCCACCATCGGCATAGCGCTGGCGCCTCGCGACGGACGCGATTCCGAAACGCTGTTGCGGCATGTCGATCATGCGCTCTATCGCGGCAAGCGAAGCAGGCGCGGCTCCTTCCAGTTCTTCTCGGCAGAAATGGCAGGCGAACTACGCCGCAGACATAATCTGTCGCTCGACCTGCGCCG
Organism: uncultured Hyphomicrobiales bacterium; assembly: GCA_903847605.1. Lineage (GTDB taxonomy): Bacteria > Pseudomonadota > Alphaproteobacteria > Rhizobiales > Beijerinckiaceae > Terripilifer. The sequence goes on from CAINED010000087.1 coordinate 47,481, forward strand.
CGCCGTCGAGGATGGCCAGCTCCAACTTTATTTCCAGCCCATCCTGAGCGTCGCCAACGGCAGCCTGCAAGGCTTCGAAGCTCTCTTGCGCTGGAACCATCCGACGCTTGGTCTCGTATCTCCCGCCGAGTTTATTCCCATCGCGGAAGAAAACGGCTTGATCGTTCAAATCGGAGCATGGGTCATTGCCGAGGCAGCGCGACAGGCCGCGACATGGCCGGACGCCCTGACCGTGTCGGTCAACGTCTCTGCAGTACAATTCAAGGACGAGAGCCTCGTTGAAATTGTGAAGCACGCTCTGTCACAATCCGGTTTGCCGGCGCGCAGGCTCAGCATCGAGGTGACCGAATCCGTTCTCCTGAGCGACAGCGAACAGAATTGCCGGATTTTGCGCGAACTGCGCGCTCTCGGCGCGATCATTTCTCTCGACGATTTCGGCACGGGATATGCGAGCTTGAATTACCTGCAACACTTCATGTTCGACAGGATCAAGATCGACCGCTCGTTCGTGCGGCAGATGATGACGCGGCCGGATTCTCTGGCCATCGTGCGCGCCATCATTGGACTAAGCGCGAGTCTTGGAATCGGAGCTGTCGCCGAAGGCGTCGAAACGCGCGCACAGCTTGAAATGTTGCAGGCGGAAAAATGCGCAGAGGCGCAGGGCTTTCTGTTCAGCCGTCCCGTGCCGGAGCCGGAAGCACAACAGATCATTGCGACATATTTCCCATGGGCACAGCGAGTGGCCTGAGCGCCACGCGGATCAGCGCCTGCCCGCCAGCCACTCCTGCCACTGCGTGGCGCTGCCGTAAAAGGCGTTCTTGTCGACCTTGCCCTTGATGCCGGGCACAGCGCCGTCGGATTGATATTGCCAGAAGGTCCAGCGCCGGCCCGGATAAGGCGTTTCCGGCCCGTGCTTGGTCGAACGCACCCAGACATTGTAGTCGGCAAATTCGTTCGGGTGCATGATGCCGGCATAAAAGTCCACGGTCACGTAGATCACCGGCTTCTTGCCGTAGTGCCGCTCCATGTCGACGAGCATTTCGCGCATGTCGCGCAAAACTTCCTCGCGATGAAGCGTGCGCTTGCAGGTCCTGGATGTCGGCGTCGCCTCGACATCGAGCACCGGCGGCAACGCATGGGGGTCGACCGGCACGTTCCGCTTGAACCAGTCGATCTCCTCGTGCGGCTTTCTGCACCACCACACAAAATGATAGGCGCCGCGCGGCACGCCCGCGGCGCGCGCCGCATCCCAGTTCTGGCGGAATTTCGAGTCGAGGTGATCGGCCCCTTCAGTCGCCTTGATCCACGCGAATTTGACGCCCGAGCGCTTCACCGCGTGCCAGTCGATATTGCCCTGGTATTTGGAGACGTCGATGCCGTGAATGGGAAACTGGTTGGGATGCGTGCCGGCGAAATGCTCGTTGCCTGCGCCAGCGCGGCCGCCCTCGCCGTCGACATGTTCGAAAATCGGCGCAGGTCCGCCGCCGCCGCAACCCGCAAGCAGCAACAATCCCGCCAACAGCCCCGCTCGACGCGAGCCCGCTTTGAAAATTCTCATCGGCATCATCGGCTCAAATTATAGCGCAGACGGTAACGCTGCGTTAACGGGCTTTCTGCGCATGTCCCGAAAAAGTCTGCAACTTTTTCGGGACATGCGTTTCAAATGAGGTGAAACGCAAGCGTCGCGATTCCCAAAAAGGCGAAATTGCCGACGACATCCGTAACCGTCGTCACGAAGGGACTCGAGGCAATCGCCGGGTCATAGTCGAGCTTTTCCAGCGTGATCGGGATCAGCATGCCGCCGAGCACGCCCGCCCCGAGATTGATGACCATCGCGATGGCGATGACGACGCCCAGCATCGGCTTGCCGAACCAGAGTGCCGCCGCAATGCCCGTCAGAATGCCGAAGCCCACGCCATTGATGAGCCCGACCATCACTTCGCGGCGCAGGATGCGCATGGCGTTGCCGCGATTGAGTTCGCGCGTCGCCAGCGCCCGCACGGCGACGGTCATGGTCTGGGTCGCCGCATTGCCGCCCTGGCTGCAGACGATCGGAACCAGCACGGCGAGCGCGACCATTTTCTCGATCGGACCCTCGAAAAGCCGCACGACCCAAGCCGCGACAAACGCCGTGAAGAGATTGACGAACAGCCAGAGGAAACGGCTGCGCGCGATCCAGGTGACGGAGTCCGCGAGTTCCTCGGACGCGCGCACGCCGCCCAGCGCCTTCACGTCTTCTTCCGCCTCTTCGCGGATGACGTCGACGATATCGTCGATGGTGATGGCGCCAACGAGCCTGTCGCCTTCGTCCACCACGGGCACGGAAACGAGATTGTAGCGCTCGAAGATGCGCGCAACTTCTTCCTGATCTTCCAGCACCGAGACGCGATGGCGCTCGGGATTCATCAGCTCTTCGAGCGTCTGCGTGCGGCGCGCGCGCACCAGTGCGTCGAGAAACACATTGCCCAGAAAGCGGTGCGCGGGATCGACGACGAATATGTCGAAGAAGGAATCCGGCAGATCGTCGTCGGAGACGTCGTGAATGAAATCGAGCGTTTGACCAGCAGTCCAGAACGGCGGCGCAGTCACCATCGTCGTTTGCATCAGGCGGCCCGCGGAATTCTCCGGGTATTCGAGCGAGCGGCGCAGCGCGATGGCCTCGCCCGCCGGCAGCGATTCCAGAACCTGCTGCTGCTCGTCGGCGGGCAGATCTTCGAGAATGGTGACAGCGTCGTCGGCCTCGAGTTCGTGCACGCCTTCGGCAATGGTCTCGGTCGGCAGTTCCTCGAGGATTTCCTCGCGAACGATATCCTCGACTTCCGTCAGCGCCGCAAAGTCGAATTCGCGGCCCATGAGTTCGACGAGCTTCGGGCGAAGGTCGTGCTCCAGCGCCTCGATGAGATCGCCGAGATCGGATTCGTGCAGGTCGCCGGCGAGCTCGAGCACGCGGACCTTGTCGGACGCTTCGACGGCGCGCGTGACATCGGCGACGAAGCTGGCGCGCAGATCGTCGTTCTCGTCACGCGGCGAGCGATTTTTCCCGGCTTCTGCGGAGAGTATTTCGGGCATGGTCGGGTCCGGCGAAAGCGCGGCCTGCGCAGAATCACCCGAAGGACCGCTGGCGTTCACAGACCGCTTTTCGGCGCGGCTGGCAACAGCGCGCGCGCCGCGCGAGGCCCCCGCCGGGACTTTGACAAACCTTCGCCAGCCTCGAACTATGCAGCGGGAATTCCGGGAGATCGGGAGCTTGCATTGATCGGATCATTTTTACTCGGCGCGCACATGCGGCGCGCGGCGCTCGCCTTCGTCGCCGCTTCGTGCGCACCGGCCGTCATGGCGCAACAGCCGCCTGCGCCCGCGACCTGGGCTCTGCACGGCGATCCGTACACGGACACGCGCCTCGCATGGTCGACGCCGGGCCTGCAGGATTTTCTGAATTATGGCTATGTCGTCTGCAACGCCGACCGCACGCACGCCATCGTGCTGCGCTACAAGTTCAACAGCATCAACCAAAAGAAGATCGCCCCGCGCGAATGCTTTGGCGTGGACAGCCCCACCCGGCTGGACCTGATTACGGAAAAGGGCGAAGCGCTGAAAATAAAGGGCGTCTATCAGACCTATCGCTGGGGCTCATTCGGTAAGGGCAAACTGGAAGGCGTGACGTTTCCGCTCGGCGAGGACGGCGCCATCAACCCGCCCGTGAAAGGCGCGCGCGTGCATGGGCTTTCCGCGGCGCGCGCGGAAAGCGCACGCTGCGAGAAAGTGCCGGCGAACTGGGAAGCGGCGCAGGATTTTTCCTCCTATTGCAAGCTGCCGATTCCCCGGCGCATCGTGAACCATCGGCTCTGCTTCCCTGAAGACGCGGTCGCCGACGCCAAGGCCCTGCCCGCCGGCGCGCTGTCGCTCGTGACAAGCGAAGGCACCCTGAAGGATCGCGCGCGGCTCTTCCACAGCATCGTCACTCCGGGCGGCTGTATCGATCTGCACGAGCAATCGGAGGCGTGGGTGCTGGTGTCGAAGAAAGGCGCGGAGGGCTTCGATCCCGCGCAGGTGAGCGCGGTGAAGGTGCGGGTGCAGACGATTGCGAAGTGAGTCGAAGTGCGAAAGCGGGCGCGTTTCATGCCTGTCCGGCATTGCCGAAAGGGAGGTCCGGCAACGAGCGCCGAGCCGCCGCACGAGCCAATTATACTGCTTTCGCGAAAATAGTATAAGCCGGCTTGCCTGCGGCGTGGGTATTGGTGCGGCCAAGAGGACTCGAACCTCCACGGGTCTCCCCACTAGCACCTCAAGCTAGCGCGTCTACCAGTTCCGCCATGGCCGCAGGTAGAAATTCGCGGGGGTGACCCCGCAGGCCCGGCCGCAGAGACAGCGCCGACCGGCGCTGCCTCTAACAAATAGCTGACAGGGTTGCAAGCGCGCTTCCGGCCCCGCCCCCGGCAGCCGCCAACTATTTGTCGATGCGGATATTCGCGGCCTTGCCGACAGCCCGCCACTGTTCGAGATCCCTGACGATGAAATCGCGATAGGCGTCGCCCAATTGCAGGTCCGTTTCGTAGCCAAGGCCCTTCAGGCGCTCCAGCAGGGCCTTGTCGGCCATGACGGCGGCGATGGTCTGTGTCAGCCTGGCGACGACGGGCGCGGGCGTCTCAGCAGGCGCGCTGAGCCCGTAGCCGACGATCGTCGAAACGTTGAGGCCAGCCTCCTTGAGCGTCGGGACATCGGGCAGCAGCGAATCTCGCCGGTTGCCGGTGACCGCCAACACCCGCACCGCACCTGATTCGACGTAGGGCTTGGCCTGCTGAGTCGTGATCAGAGCGAGATCGACCGTCGCGGCGGTGACGGCCTGCAAGGCCGGTCCCGTCCCGGCGAAGGGCACATGCACCATCTCGAGCCCGGCAGCGTTGTTCATCAGGGCGATGCCCAGATGCGGCGCGCTGCCGACGCCTGCGCTGCCGAAATTCAGCTTGCCCGGATTGGCCCTAGCATAAGCGATGAGTTCGGCCAGCGTCCTGGCCGGCACTTTGGCGTTCACGGTGACGGCGAACTGCAATTGCAGGACGCCCGCGATGAACGCGAAATCGTCGGGAATTTTATAGGGCACCGAGGCTTTCACCGCCGGCAGTATCGAAAGCCCGTCGGTGACCGTCCAGAGCAGCGTGTAGCCGTCGGGCGCGGACTTGGCGACATGATCCGTGCCGAGCTGCGCGGCGGCGCCTGGCTTGTTCTCGACGAAGAACTGCTGGTTGAATCGCTTGCTGAGTTCCTGCGCGACGATGCGCCCGACGACATCCGTTCCTCCACCCGCCGCAAAGGGAATGACCATGCGCACCGGCTTGCTTGGATAGTCCTGCGCCGCGGCGGGCAAAGAGGCGGCCGCGAGAACGGCGAGGCCGGTCAGGATCGATCTGTATTTCATGGGAGCGCCTCCGGATTTGTCGTCGCTCTCTTACCATCCCGGCCAGCCAAAAGCTGCCCGGATGAGAAACGTCGCAGGTTCTGGTAGAGAAGCCTGATGTCCGAGACCTCTGATGCTCCCGCCTGCACGCTCTCGCCAGAACGCGGCAGCCTCTCGCATCTTATGCGCGCCGCGCCGGGTGCGCCCGAACCCGAATGGCTGATCGCGCCCGGCTTCACCCCCTACGAGGAGGCCCTCGCTTTCATGGAGGCGCGCGCCGATGCCATCGCGGCCGGAGAGACTGGCGAACTCGTCTGGCTGGTTGAGCACCCCCCGCTCTACACGGCGGGAACTTCGGCGAAGGATGGGGACTTGCGCGAGGCGCGCTTCCCCGTTTATCGCGCCGGGCGCGGCGGCCAGTTCACCTATCACGGGCCGGGACAGCGGGTGGCCTATGTGATGCTGGACCTGCGTAAGCGGCGGCAGGACGTGCGCGCTTTCGTCTGCGCGCTGGAGGACTGGATCATCCTGACGCTGGCCGCCTTGAACGTGCGCGGCGAACGGCGGGCGGATCGCGTCGGCGTCTGGGTGCAGCGGCCCGAGAAACCGCGCGGCCTCGACGGCGCCATGGCCGAAGACAAGATCGCCGCCCTCGGCATCCGCGTGCGACGCTGGGTGACGTTCCACGGCATGTCGCTGAACGTCGATCCGGATCTCTCGCACTTCCAGGGTATCGTGCCCTGCGGCATCGCCGAGCAACATCTTGGCGTCACCAGCCTCGTCGATCTGGGCATTCCCGTGACGATGGCGGAAGTGGACGGCGTGCTGCGGCGAGAATTCTCGAAAGTCTTTGGCCCGGCCGAAACCTGACTCTTTACATGAACTTCAAGTCAGACCATCAAGCGATTCAAAGGATTCGATTTATCGCAATGGAGCGTAGGCGCTGAAGCTCGCGGGCAACACCGGCCATGATCCGGTAATCATCTTCGGCAATTCGCCGTAGGGATTGTGATTGGGGCGGCTGGCGACCTGAATCGCCGCCACAGCGGTATTTCCCAGGTGAGCCGGACGCACCGGAGGCACCGGCGCATCGCCGGCCGCCTCGTCCTCGACCGCAGCAGGCGTCTCGCCGAGATCGCTCGGGCGTACCGGCGGCAGCGGCACGGGTTCTGCGCGCGCGATGAGCGTCGGACCGGAGGGCCTTGTCGGAATGGCGGCGGACGTCGGCTGCGCCCCGCCCGTCAGCATGGCGCTGAGCGTGCCGGCAAGCCGGGAGAGCGTGCTCGGTTCCTGCGCGCCGCCTGCGGGCGCGGCGCTTGCGACCAGCGTGCCGCCGTTCTTCTTCTGCATCCGCTGGGCGAACATCACAGGCGTCTCGTTGCAGTCGCGCACGCCGAGGTCGATCAGTTCCTTCCCGCTCAGCGAGCGGTATTGGCGGGTGAGATAGCCCAGACGCCGGCGGATCGGCTCTGGATAGGTCGCGAAAAGGTCGGAGGAAATCCGGTGATCGACCTGTTTGGTGTCGCGGTTATAGGCCTGATGAAAGCGCAGCACGCTCGTCGGATAGACGCAGACATTGGGCAGGCTCAGCGCCATCGTACAGGCCGAGCGGCATTCGTGCAGGCGCACCTCCCGGCCTTCCCGCCGGTAGATTTCGGTCTGTCGCTGGTAGTCCGTCACGAGACCGCCGACGTCCTTCATGACGACGACGGGAGCGGGACCGGGCGGTGGAAGCAGATACGGCAAAACGGCGAACCCTGACGCAGGACACCCGGACGAGAGCGGCGACGCCTTTTCGCGCAGCCTGCCCGCACCGGGCGATCAATCCATCATGTTATGGTTATTCCTTGCTTAACGCGCATAGCATGCACCAGCGGGCAAAAATGGGGCAAGAGGCAAATTCTCGGTCGAACAAGCCTTGCGGTAACCGTGAAGCTGGCCACATTTCTTGCCATCGGGCTCACTTCCGCCATACGCGCAAGTCAGCCATGACCTTGACCGCCGCCACGACGACCAGCACGCAAAGGGCCGTCTTCGAAATCGTTTCCATCGTCCCCTCGATCAGCACGGCGTGGACGACGCTCCCCACGACGATGACGACAGCGAGGACCATGTGAGCGATCCGCCACTTTCGCGGCTCAAGCTTCAACCTTCGGCGGAACACAGCCAGGAGTGCGACCGCGAAAATCGCCCACATGGCGAGTACGCCCCAGGGTGAGAACGGCGTCGGCGATACGAAAAGAAGCGCGTCGACCATATCCGGCGGACTGGTGATCCAGAGGCCCGCGACGTGAACCACGACCGTTGCGACCAGGGCGCCTCCGACCCAGTGATGGGCGCGGCGGCCGCGATAACGTGACACTCCGGGCAAGTATCCGGCCATCAGCAAGGGCTGAATGAGGACAAGCGCGAGCGCGACGATTCCGGCGAAGCCGGCTGCGATGTAAACCGCATCGCGCCAGGCCAGCAGGGGGCTCGCTGACGCAGCGAAGATCGGGATGCCAATGGCGGCCGCAAGGGCAGCCCAGATAAGGGTCGCCCCGACCGATCTCATTCGTTTGCCGCCGGATCAGGCGCGCTCGAGGACGAAATGCGCCTCGAGGCTCTTGTCTTTTGCGCTGCGCATCACCGGGCGCAGGAACACGGTTTTGAATTCGCCACTGTCATAGGCGAGATGTCCGTGCGGTTGCCCGAAGACCGGCACGATTTGAGGCATCTCGAGGCGGAACACGCCATTCCTGTCGGTGACCGTGGCCCCGTGACTGCGCTGTTCGTGCTCCTGCCCTTCGGTGGTATGCGCCCAGATCTGGATGCGCTGCCCGGCGAGTGGGGCGCCATCGCCGGCGCGACGAACCGTTCCGCTCATCCAGAAGCCGCCCTTGCCGATCCGCGCCACGACCGGCGCGCCCTTGCGGTAGTTGTTGGCCCCGCCCGGCATCGACTTCGTCGGCGCAAGCGATTGAGCCCCGGCGGGCAGCAGGAGCCCGGAAATTCCCGTTGCCAGAAGGGAGCCGCCGGCGGCGACGAGATTACGGCGATTGAGGATGACGTAGGTCATACATTCCTCCTGACGCGACAGAGACGACGAAGCCTGAATCTAACGCGGTTGGACCCGAAAGTCAGTCGGGGACGGCGAAGACTGCCGCGTCCGGCAATAACAGTGTTGTGAAATCCTCTGTGCGCGCCCCAGCCAGGACCGTAGTAAAACATCGGGGCGAACCAGACGCCGCCAAAGCCCTGTGCTACGGACACGCGGCCAAAAAGAGAAAACCGCGAGCCGAATGCTTTATACCCCCAATCAGGACATGTACCGGCTGCAGGCGCATAGCGCCCTGAACCAGCTCGCCATCAACATGTCAGCGGTTTTCTCCGCAGCCTATCTCCTGAAGCTTGGCCTGACGCCGGCGCAGGTCTTCATGACCTTCGCGGCGATCTTCGCCATTCGAGCGCTGATCCGCCCGGTCATTCTACCGCTGATGCCACGTCTAGGCATGCGCAAGATGCTGATCGCCGGCACGGTGACCATTGCAGGGCAATACGGCGCGATCGCGCTCGTGACGGGCTACGACCGGACGCTCATCGCCTATATCGCCTTCACCGCCTTCAGCAACATGCTCTACTGGACGCTCTATCACCCGGTATTCGCGGCTGCCGGGGAGTTGCATGACAGGGGCAAGCAACTCGGCGCGCGGCAGGCGATTTCCGCGATGACCGGCATACTGGGGCCGCTCGCCAGCGGCCTCCTGCTGACCTTCGCCGGCGGTTGGGCGGCCTTCGGCGCGGCGACCATCGTCTCGCTCGTGTCGGTCTGGCCTCTTCTGGGCATCCGCGATTATCCCGTTGCGGCGCAGACGCCGCCAGGCGTGTGGCGCGCGGCCCTGCCCTGTGCCCTGCTCTTTCTCTCGGACGGTTTCCTCTGGCTCTGCGCCGGCACGGCCTGGTCGATGCTTCTGTTCGAGCGCATGGGCGAGCGCTTCGACGCCTACGGCTTCGTATTGGCGCTCGCCGCTGTCGCCGGGGGCGTCGCGAGTTTCACGGTCGGCCGCCGCATCGATCTCGGCCATGGCCGCACCGCGGTGATGATCGCGGCGATACTAGGATGTGCTGTATACGCCATGCGCGCGGTGGTCGGCACGGATGTCGTTGCCTTGCTCGCAGTGGTCGCGGCCTCGACGGTGCTATTACATTTCTACACGCCGACCTTCATGACCGCCTTCTACAACGAGGCGAAGAAGGCCCCCTGCACGTTCCGCCTGCAATGTGTCGCCGAGACAGGTTGGGATATCGGCGCTGTGCTCGGCTCGCTCACGGCGGGCGCCCTGCTCGGCTTCGGCGTCGAACTGCAGACGGTGATCTGGCTCGCCCTTATCCCCGTTGTCGCCGAAGCGTCGCTGCTCTGGATGCTCTACGGCAAGCGGGATTGACATTCAGCCGTGCGGGAGCGACGGCGCAGCCGATATCTCCTGCACCAGCTTGCGGGCGATGGCCTCGCCGAAACTCTCGAAATCCTTCGCAGCGATCATGAACGCACCGGGTCCGCCGATCACCTCTTCGAGGAAATGCCGGTCGAGATCGAATTCGATGGCGAGGATCGGCAGGCCGTTGATGACGACGCCTTTGGACACCGCTTCGTCGCGCGCATCCGTCACCAGCCGCCCGCTGGTGTTCGCCCCATCGCCGGAAACGTCGATCACCTTGCGGCTCGCCGGAAACGGACAGGAGGCGTAGAGGCCCACGCCATAGTCGATGGCGCCGCTGATTGACGTGCCGCCGCCGAACAGCAGCCGCGGCGATCGGTCGAGCCGCGCCGCGAGCGCCTCTGCCGAAGCCGCATCGGTAATCCGGGTCCAGCTGAAGACCGGCCGGTGCAGGCGTGGCCCCGTCCATTGATACATGGTGACCGCGATGCCGCCGGCCATGCCGGACTGGATCGCCTTGATCACACGCGGATTGCGGAAGGCGTCCACATAGCCCTTCTGCTGCAGCTCGAAGCGCCGCTGGCTGACCGAGCCCGACGCATCGACCGCCAGCACGAGTTGCAGATCGACCGACGCGCTCTCCCCGCCCTGCGCGTGGGCGGACGACAGCGCCGCGCCGGCGCCGATGCCGGCGAGCAGCGTCCTGCGGGTGAGTTCTGAATCGCGGGGTCGGGCCATCCGGGAGCAAAGCTAATCCTTTGGGCGCAAATCGCCAACGGGGCAGCCAAAGCCTCGCCACGGGGGCGCGAATCTGCGCCAATAGATCAGCTTTCGCGAAAAACGGTTTCCGCTTTTCGCGCGATGCTATAGCCCTCGCGCTACGATTTCCCTTCGGTTATACCGGCCGCCAACATGAGCCTTATCACCTCGACCGACCACCTCCACGACATCTGCACGCGGCTGGCGCGGCATCCCTTCGTCACCGTCGACACCGAGTTTCTGCGCGAGACGACTTTCTGGCCGAAGGTCTGCGTGATTCAGATTGCCTCCGACGACGAAGCCGCCGCCATCGACGCGCTGGCCGAAGGGATCGACCTGACGCCCTTCTTCGAGCTCATGGCGAAGCCCGACGTCACCAAGGTTTTTCATGCCGCGCGGCAGGACATCGAAATCATCTGGAACCACGCCAAGCTGATCCCGGCGCCCCTGTTCGACACGCAGGTTGCTGCGATGGTCTGCGGCTTCGGCGACCAGGTTTCTTATCAGGAACTCGTTTCGTCGGTCAGCCGCGTCAGCCTCGACAAATCCTCGCGCTTCACCGACTGGTCGCGACGCCCGCTTTCCGACGCGCAGATCGAATACGCGCTCGCTGATGTGACGCATTTGCGCGACGTTTATCGCCATCTGCAGTCAAAGCTCGAACGCAGCGGCCGCGATGCGTGGCTCGCCGACGAGATGACGACGCTTATGTCGCCAACGACTTACGACATGAATCCGCTCAACGCCTGGGAGCGCTTTCGCAACCGCGCGCGCAAACCACGCGATCTTGCGGTGCTCATGGAAGTCGCGGCCTGGCGCGAGCAGGAAGCGCAGGCGCGCGACGTGCCGCGCTCGCGCGTCCTCAAGGACGACGTGATGATCGAGATTGCGCTGGCCGCGCCGCGCACGGCCGATGCGCTCGGCAATTTGCGCGCCTTTCCGCGCGGCATGGAACGCTCGCGCTCCGGAGCGGAAATTCTGGCGGCCATCGAACGCGGCCTCGCACGCGATCAAAAATCCCTGCCGAAGATCGAGCGCGAACGACGCAGCTCGAGCGGCGGAGCGGCCACCGTCGAATTGTTGAAAGTTCTTCTGCGTCAGGTGAGCGAGAAGCACGGCGTCGCCGCGAAGATGATTGCAACAGTCGACGATCTCGAAGCCATCGCCGGCAGCGACCATTCCGATGTCGCCGCGCTCAAGGGATGGCGTCGCGAAATCTTCGGCGCGCGCGCGCTGGAATTGAAACACGGGCGCCTCGCGCTCACCATCGAGAACGGCAAGGTCGCCACGCTGGAGTGGCAGGAAACGCAGATCGAGCCGCAGACGGAGAGTGCGCTGGATCGGGCGGAGGTGGCTTAAAACTAAATTCTCGAGCCGAGCATCTCCTGCACGATTTCCGGCCGCTTGGAGACGAGAGCCAGCAGAACACGCGCAGGACCTTCGGGCTGACGACGGCCCTGTTCCCAATTCCGCAATGTTGCGGCGGAAACGCCGATCCGGGCCGAAAAAACATCCTGAGACAAGCCGGTCTTCTTGCGAATGGCAGCGACATTGACCTGCTCGGGTACATGCACACGCATGCCGGGCACAGGCTTGCCTTCGGCATGAGCGAGCGCATCGGCGAGCCCTTCGAGAATACGCTCGGACAATTTCTTCATTTTAGTCTCGTTCGCCATTGCTTTTTGATCCCGTCTGCAAACTGCCGAAAAGCATTAACTTCTGCGGCGCTGAAATTCGCTCTTTCTCCTTTGCTCAGAATTGCAAGGAGATAGACTGGAACATTTTCACCCGCATAAAAGGATGTTATGCGATAACCTCCGCTTTTGCCCTTTCCTCGACCAGCGAAACGAAATTTTCTGACGCCTCCTGCGCCAATGATCTCGTCACCCCAGTCCGGCCTCTCCGCAACAACACTGACAATCTCCGTCCTCTCGTCTTCTGAGAGGCCGAACGCAGCCGCATCGCGCAAGTACGGAGGCGTTTCGACAATCGTGTGCAGCGACCTATCCATCAACCACACCCCCAATATAAGCCAATGGCGTATATACATCAATGGCGCAATCAATAATCTTCGACCTCACGCCGTCGGCAGCACGATAAACCTCGCGCCGAATGTTGCTTCCAGAGCGCCTGCATCCGCTTCGGTAATCTCAATGCCGCTCACGCGCGAGGCTGGCGGTCCGCGCGATAAGGACTCCGACATGGCGGCGACATTGTCAGCCTCGCCCGCGAACACGGCTTCCACGGAACCGTCGCTGCGATTGCGCACCCAGCCTGCGAGGCCGCGCGCCAGCGCCTGCCGCTCCGTCCAGTTGCGATAGCCGACGCCCTGCACTTTGCCGCGAACGACCGCGCGCACGATGCGCTCGTATGCGCCGTCATTCACGGCCGCGACCTGTCGAGCGGCGAAGCGAAGCGGGGGCGCACTTTCACATTGCCGGCTTCATCGCGTTCGGCGCGTGTAGCGGGCTTTGGACGCGGCGCGCGAAATCCTGCGGCGGCAGGCGCAGCACGCGCTGTCCCCGCGCGAAAGGCTTCGAGTTCGCGGATATAGGCGTCCGGCAGTTCCCATTGCCGGGCAGAAGCGATGACGCTCTCCATGTAACCGGGCAAAGGCCGCGCCGAGGCATCGGGACGACCTACATAAACGAGCGCGCGCGAGGACGCCGATCCCTCGCGGAACACGGGCTGGATGATCTTGCGGTAAAGCCCGCTCGACACGCTCTCGAAGGCATCGAGCGCACGCACATCCGATAGAGCAAGATCCCACAACACGCCATGCACCGCGGCGCGCGGATCATTCGTCACGGTGGCATAGCCTTCGGCGATCAGCGCGAGGCGGTGACGCATGAGGCGGGCGCGGCCGAGCGGCGTCGAGCGCGGACAGCGCGCGCGCATCGCATCGGTATCCATGTTTGCGCCATAGGCGAAATAGAGAGGCATGGCGAGCAGGATAAGGATGCAGCGCCGCAGCGCAAGCGCCGATCAGCCCGTGCGCAACTTGTTGCGCTTTTGAGCCTCTGCCGCACGCGAAGGCAGCAGCGCCAGTCCTAGAATTGAGATCGTCCAGGTCGCCGCAGCCGCCAATGCGCCGAACCACAGAAAAGTGCCCAAGACAACCGCCCACTCGAATAATTCGCCCAGTGAAGTCCTGCCGGTCGCAGGATGCGGCTGCGGCGCGTCGGCGGCGGCAACTTTCATCCAGATGAAAAGGGCCAAAGCCGTCAGGATGACGGGCATGAGCACCCAACCCGGAGACGCGCGCGCATCACGCGTGCGGTTGATCATCGCCATCAGAACGCACCACAGCGCAGGATAGGTCATGAACTTGCCGAAGTCGCTGTAGATCTCTCCATAACGCGACACCCAATGACCTGCGGCGGCGATCGCAATCAGTATCGCGACAGAGAAGAAATAACTTGCACGCCGCAGCCGCGCGAATGGATGGATCAGGGCCAGAAGGATCATGCTGTCGTTCATCAAGCCTTGAAGAATGTCCCCGCAGCAAGCGGGGTCACAATGATCGTTTCAGGTCAATTCGCGAGAATATCGATCATCCCCTTCACGTCCTCAGGTTGCAGCAGCTTGTCCGTGAACTTGAACTGGTGCGCCTGCCGGAGAGATTGCGCGAGATCGTTGATCTCGTTCATCCGCAAACCCTTCTGCGGAATGAACTCGCGCACCTGCCGCGCGACTTCCGGCGTCACCTTGGCGATGCGCGCATAATCCTCGAGCGCCTTGTCGCTGGTGTAGGCATAGTCGATGGATTTCGCGAGAGCGCGATGGAAACGCACGAGCAGATCGCGCTTCTTCGCGAGCGTATCGACTGTGGTCAGGTGGACGCGAACCGTCTGCTGCTGCAGGCCGGGAATATCGCCGCCGCGCACCACCATGGTGAGCTTGCCCTCGGCGATTTCCTGCAGCCGGAACGGCGGCCCCGACCAGCCGGCGTCGATCTGCTTGGTCATCACCATCGTATAGGACGCCGAGGGCGCGCCCGAGGGTACAAGCGTCGCCTTCACATTGAAGGCGTCGATCATCGCTTGCGCAATGAGATGTGTCGAGGAACCGGGCTGCGAGAAGCCGATCTTCTTGCCTTCGAGATCCCTGATGGTCCTGATGCCGCTGTCCGCGCGGGAATACCAAAACACGTCCGCCGTGCCCGTGGTCGAGGCCGCCGTGATGCGCAGCGGCGCGCCCCTCGAATAACTGCCGATGGCGCCGAGAATACCATTGGCGACGGCGATATCGACATTGCCCGACAGGAGCGCCTGCACCGTCTCCGCCCCGCCGCGCGTGTAGAGGATATCGACCTCGATGCCTTCCTGTTTGAAGAGACCGGCATTGACGCCCATCTCCGTCATCGAGGTTTCCCAGATGCCCTGCTGACCCACGGCCATGCGGATGGTTTCCGCCGAGGCCGGGGCGATGAACAAAGCGAACGCGAGCGAAGCTGTGCAGGAAATCCATTTGGCGCGCATTTTTCCCTCCCAGCATTTATGGGCGGGGAGCGTCGCAGAAGCGCGGAAGGCGGTCAAGGCAGGCCTATTCGTACAGGACGGTGCCTTCGGACCGGATGCGACCGTGCCGTTCACCGTGTCCCCGAAGTTGGAAGCAGCCCGAGAACAAGCATGCTCAGCACCCAGATCAAGCTTAGAGCGGGCATTCCTCCAGTAAGGGCAACAGCGAAGATCATATGATCGGAAACCCCGTTGCCGATATTGAGTAAAATGCCGAGAAAGAACAAAAATAGTAAGGCAATGCCGAGGAGCCCGAAAGGAGCAACCAGGACGATCAACGCATCGGCATCACGGGCGCGATTGATCATGATTGATATTGTCATCCAGAAAGCAAGTGCGCCCAATACAAATCCGCCAAGCCAATGCCAACCGTGCAATTGGAGAATTTGATAAGACATCCAGAAAAGCAGGAAAACGAAAATGAACCCGCGGAGGTAGGGGAGCCTCGCTAGCCGAAGATCGGGCCTCAATAATCCCAAGATCATTAGACCCCGGCAGTTTGCTTGCCCGCAAAATCGAAGGGCTACTGGAATCGCAAATTGTCATCATCCTCGCTTTCAACACAGCGAAAAGATGGCCGCTTCAGGCAAACTCCATGATCACGGCGTCCACCGCAAGACTGTCGCCTTCTTTCGCATTCACCTTCTTGACGATTACGTCGCGCTCGGCGCGCAGCACGTTTTCCATCTTCATGGCTTCGACGATGCAGAGCGGCTCGCCTGCGCGCACCTCCTGCCCTTCCTTCACCTGCAGCGATTTCACGAGGCCGGGCATGGGGCAGAGCAGCGATTTCGAAGTGTCGGCGCCCTTCTTCTCCGGCATCAGCGCGGCAAGTTCAGCCTCGCGCCGCGTATAGACGCGCGCGGCAACGGAAATGCCACGCCAGTCGAGCGTGAAGCCGTTGAGAATGGGCCGCACCTGCACGGAGACCGGCTCGTCGTCCACCAGGCCACGCCATACGGCTTCGCCTGGAACCCAGTTCGACGAGAGATGATGCGCGTGCGCGCTGTCATCGTCGAAGCGAACGAGCAATGCGCCATCCCCATCGTCGAGCATGACATCGTACCGCGCGGTGCCCAGCATGACAGCGCGCTCGCGTTCGAACGTCACGCTGCGCTGTGTCTGCATCTGCCCGGAAATCTGGCGCTTGCGCTCGTTATGAACGTGATCGATAGCCGCCGCGACGGAGGCAAGAATATGCGCCGCCTCGCCCTGCGCGACGAGCGGCGCAAAACCATCGGGATATTCGTCGGCGATGAAGCCCGTCGAAAGCGCGCCGGATTTCCAGCGCGGATGCTGCATCAGCGAAGACAGGAAGGGAATATTGTGGCGGATGCCGTCGATATAAAATTCGTCGAGCGCGCGCGCCTGCGCCTCGATCGCGGTCGCCCTGTCGCCGGCATGCGTCACGAGTTTGGCGATCATGGGATCGTAATAAATTGAGATTTCGCCGCCTTCGAAAACACCGGTATCGTTACGCACGGTGACGCCGTCTTCATGGCCTTCTTCCGGCGGGCGATACTTGATGAGGCGTCCTGTCGAAGGCAGAAAATTGCGGAAGGGATCTTCGGCATAGATGCGGCTCTCGACCGCCCAGCCGCGCAGATGCACGTCGATTTGTTTGATGCCGAGATGTTCGCCATAGGCGACGCGGATCATCTGCTCGACGAGATCGATGCCCGTAATGAGTTCCGTCACGGGATGCTCGACCTGCAGGCGCGTATTCATCTCGAGGAAGTAGAAGCTCTTGTCCTGCCCCGCGACGAATTCGACCGTGCCGGCGCTGTCGTAATTCACGGCTTTGGCGAGAGCGACTGCCTGTTCGCCCATCTTGCGCCGCGTCTCCTCGTCGAGCAGCGGCGAAGGCGCTTCCTCGATGACCTTCTGGTTGCGGCGCTGGATCGAGCATTCGCGCTCGCCGAGATAGATGACATTGCCGTGCTTGTCGCCGAGCACCTGGATTTCGATGTGGCGCGGATTGACGATGAATTTTTCGACGAAGACGCGGTCGTCGCCGAAGGACGATTTCGCTTCGGACTTCGCGCGGTCGAAACCATCGGCGACTTCCGCACGAGAATTGGCAATGCGCATACCCTTGCCGCCGCCGCCGGCGGACGCCTTGATCATCACGGGATAGCCGATCTCGTCGGCGATTTTCACGGCATGCGCCGCATCCTCGATCACGCCGAGATAGCCCGGCACGGTCGAGACCTTTGCTGCAGCCGCAGCCTTCTTGGACTCGATCTTGTCGCCCATCGCCGCAATGGCATGCGGATTGGGGCCGATGAAGACGATGCCGTTTTCCTTCAGCGCATGAGCGAAGGCTTCACGCTCTGAGAGAAATCCGTAGCCGGGATGCACGGCCTCGGCGCCCGTCGCCTTGCAGGCGGCGATGATCTTGTCGATAACGAGATAGGATTCGGCGGCGGCCGGCGGGCCGATATGCACGGCTTCGTCCGCCATTGCGACATGCATGGCGTCGCGATCCGCATCGGAATAGACGGCGACCGTCGCAATGCCCATGCGCCGGGCCGTCTTGATGACGCGGCAGGCGATCTCGCCGCGATTGGCGATCAGGATTTTCTTGAACATTTTGCCCCGGCCGATGCGAAGTCCCGGCCGCGCAGGGCAGCCGGGTCGGTTCGGGGCCAGTCTTATGGCCGTGCCGGGGACTAGTCCATAGGCCGAACGGCGAAGCGCCGTGGCGCAGTTTGCCTTTTCAGGCAGCCACGTCCACAGGCAATTCCGCCAGCGCAGCCTCGGGATGCGCGCGCGCCGGGTCAGCCATGAAAGTCGGCGCGTTCGCAGCAGGCGCATCGGAACTGGCAGCGTGCCGGACCGGGACGCCGGACATCAGACATTGCGTCATTTCCAGCGCGAAATGCTGCAGCGACAGCGGCGCGTCTCCCGCCTTCTCCAGAACGGCGCGCACCACCGCAAGATCGATCTCGGACCAGCTTTCCTGCCCCTGACGCAGCATGGCGATCAGCCAGCGCGCATTCTTCTCGTCGACGGCGCCGCGCGGCTCCAGCTCGTTGACGACATATGCGCTGAGCGCCTCGACGATGAAGGCGTTGAATTCGTCGCAGGCCGGCATGCGCCTGTGCATCAGCGCGAAGAGGGCGCGCACTTCGGGCGGCCAGACTTCTTCGCCATTGAAGAGATTTGTTCGAAGCACGGCGACTTCGTCCGCCGTAATCGTTCCGTTCGCCCCAGTCTTCGACGCCAGGGTCGCAATGTTGAATCGACGCATAACTCTACGCTTCCCGATACCGTGAGATTTTTCTGGTTTTGATTAAGGTGCTACGCTCAAGCGGCCTGCGCCATTTCGAGCCTTGCAGCTTCCAGCGCTTCGCGAACGCCGGGCCAGCCGGCATTGGCGCGACCGCGTGCAGCGGCAGCGAGCCACATCGGCACGCGATGGGCTTCCGCCAGCACGTTCACGAGAACGGCGAGCGAAGTGACGCTCCTGGCGCGATCGACCTGCGCGAGAAGCCATTCGGCCTGCGGCGTGTTGACGACGCCGGTCGGACGCGCCTGCCACACGACATGATCCGTGATGGCTTCGACGAGAAACGCCGTCCATTCTTGGCATTTCGGCAGATGCGCGCATTCCAGCGCGAAAAGCGCTTCGGCTTCATCGCGGGTCACCGCATTGTCGCCCAATACCCTGCGGCGCAGATTGGCGACATCGTCACGCGTGACTTCGCCCTTGCCCATCAGCCCGACGATAGCCGCACGGCAGCCATCGAAATGTTTCGTCATCGCTTCGTCGCAGTTCGACATGTTCAGCGCCTTTCCCCTGCAAACCGTTCGGCCCGTGATGGGTCGCCGGCCTTCTTTATGGGGGTCACGCTATGGCCTCAGGCGTTGCCAACGAATGAACGCGCAAAGGTTAACGGGTCTAAGGGTTAAGCGAAGTGCAAGGCGATTGGTTGAGCGATCCTGAATCCTCGCTAACCCTGTATCAGCTCTTAGGAGGCGGCGGGGCAGTTGTCCGCACGCTGTCTCGCGCGATATGGGTCTGCAGGTATTTCTGCAGGTTCGGGCGCTTTGCCAGCGCGGCAGAGGATTCGGGAAAACGGCTCGCTGCGGCAAGGATCGGCACCAGCAGCATGTCCGGTATCGTGAAGGACTTGCCGACGAGATAGCCGGTTTCCGCCACCGCCTTGTCGAGAATATCCATCTGCTTTTCGAGGGCGGGCAAGGCTGCCTCGATCTTCGCACGGTCGGGCTGGCCGCCCGGCGCGAAGATGATCGGCACCACATAGGCGCGCATGATCGCGGGATCGGTCGCGGTGTTGATGACCGACGCCCATTGTTCGGCTTTCGCCGCATTGAGCGGATCGCGCGGCGCAAGCGCGGGCCCCTCGAAGGCCGTGTCGATGTAGCTGAGGATGGCCTTCGATTCGCAAAGCTGCACTTCGCCGTGCTTCATCGCCGGCATCTTGCCGAGCGGATTGATGGCGTTGATCTCGGGCGAATGCGGGCGGACATTGACGAGTTCATAGTCGACGCCCTTCTCGACGCAGCCGATGCGCGTCGACCAGACATAATTGCTGAGCGGCATACCCAGAATCTGCAATGCGGCCATGAAAACCTCCCCGGTGAGGCGGGCATCTTCGCCGGTGAGGCCCCATTAGGCAATCGCCAAGGTTCGATTGATGACGCCCCGCCCTCCAGCCGCTATAGAGTCGGCATGACCGCCTATCTTCTCGTTTTCCTCGGCGCCGGCATCGGCGGGGCCATGCGCCACGGCGTGAATACCGGCTGCGCGCGCTGGTGCGGGCTCGACTTTCCCTGGGGCACGCTGACGGTGAATGTCGCGGGATCCCTCGCCATGGGGCTGATCGCCGGCTGGCTCGCCTTCAGGGCGGGGGAAGGCTGGAGCCAGCATGCGAGGCTCTTTCTGACCACCGGAATCCTCGGCGGCTTTACGACCTTTTCCGCCTATTCGCTCGACGCCGTCCTGCTGTGGGAGCGCGGACAGATCGCCGCCGCCGCTTTCTATGTCGTCGGTTCCGTCATTCTCTCCATTGTAGCGCTGGCCGCAGGGCTTGCGTTCGTCCGGACTCTCGCATGACCCAATCCCAACCCGCCGCCACGCAGCGGCACGTGCAGACCCTCGAAGTCGGCGAGGACGAAGCTGGCATGCGGCTCGACCGCTGGTTCCGCCATCGCTTTCCGGCGCTCGGCCTCTCGCACCTCAACAAGATCGTCCGCAAGGGCGAGGTACGCGTGAACGGCAAGCGCGCGGAAACCTCGACGCGCCTCGAGCCGGGCTATCACGTACGCGTCCCGCCGCTCAATCTCGACCCGGCCGCGCCTGCCGTGAAGCGCTCGTCATCCTCGCCCGAGGACGCAAAGTTCCTGAAGTCGATCACGCTTTTCGAGGACGCCCATCTCATGGTGCTGAACAAGCCCTGGGGGCTTGCCGTTCAGGGCGGCCCGGGCACGAAGCGCCATATCGACGGCATGCTCGAAGCGCTGACCGACGCGAAGGGCCAACGCCCGCGCCTCGTCCATCGCATCGACCGCGACACGTCCGGCGTGCTGCTTGTCGCCAAGACGCGGCTGATGGCGGCCGACCTTGGCGAAGCCTTTCGCGCGCGACAGACCAAGAAGGTCTACTGGTCGGTCGTGCATGGCGTACCCAAACCATTCCAGGGACGCATATCCCTCTATCTCAAGAAGGGCCCGGGCATGGTCGGCGACCGCGCCGTCGCCGACAAGCGGCAGGCTTCGACACGCGCGAAGAGCGACCTCGAAAAAGTGCGCGTTGCCAAGCATGGCGAGGAAGATGCGCAGCATTCCGTGACGTTCTACACGATCGTCGACAAGGTTGCGCCGCGCCTTGCCTGGCTGTCGATGCGCCCGATCACCGGCCGCACGCATCAGTTGCGCGCGCACGCAGAGGCCATCGGCCATCCCATCATCGGCGATCCCAAGTACCGCCTCGATATGGCAGCGAACGATCCGCGCACAAGCGATCCGTTTCGCGCCTTGCCGTCGGGCATATCGAACAAGCTGCATCTTCTCGCGCGGCGGCTGATCCTTCCCCATCCCAAGGGCGGCACGCTCGACGTCAGCGCGCCGTTGCCCGAACATATGCAGCAGACCTTCGATCTTTTCGGATTCGATGCAAAACAATACGATCCCATCGACGACGCGCCGGTGGAGTAAGGGCGGCCTTTGTCATCCCGGATGGCCGCAGGCCGATCCGGGATCTTCCGCCGATTATTCGAGACGATCCCGGATAAAATGCTACGCATTTTTCCGGGATGACACGCCCTACAGCTGTTGATGACAAGATGAATGGAGGAAACATGCCCGCACGTCTGCCGCCAATAGAACTGGAAAACTATTCGCCCGAACAGAAAGCCGCTTACGACGAGTTCTATGCGACGCGCGGCAAACATCTTGGCGGAGCGCCGCAGCCCGGCTCGTTCGCCGGGCCATGGGGCATTTTCATCCGCAGCCCCGAACTGATGACGCTGACGCAGCGCATGGGCGAATATCTGCGCTATCGTTGCGCGATCTCGGGCCGCCTGTCGGAACTTGCGATCCTGCTCGTCGCACGCCACTGGAGCGCCGATTTCGAATGGTATGCCCATGCGAAAATCGGATTGAAGGAAGGCCTGTCGCAGGCCACCGTCGACGCCATTCGTGAAGCGCGCCGCCCTGACGATCTGAAGGCCGACGAACAGGTAATCCACGATTACGTCAGCGAGCTGCTCGTGACGCGTCGCGTCAGCGACACAACCTATGCACGCGCGGAAAAGATGTTCGGAGATAAGGGATTGATCGATATCTGCGGCGTCATTGGATATTATTCGATGCTCGCGATGACCATGAATGTGGGCCGCGTCGATACACCCGATGGCAGCCGCCTCCCGCGCCTGCCGGAGTAGCGGTCACAACTTGCAATGCGCGACCATTGCCCTGGCCATGCCAGCGAAGGGCCCGAGTGGAATCGTATGCGATGACGCCTTGGGCAAGGTGAAGCGCAGGCTCTTGCCCTTCTGCATCGCCTTGAACAGCGCGTCGTCCTTGGTCATTTCAAATTCGATGGAGACGGCGCGACGATCGTCGCCGGATTCGAAGGCCTCTGCCTGTCCGGCGATCACGTCCAGCTTGTCGGCTGGCTTGCCATCCACAATGAATTGCGCCTCCTGCGGCAGGCGCTTGCCGCCGTTCACCAATTCGTCGTCCGCGTATTTCACCTGCCGCGACGTGACCATCATGACTTTGATGTCTTCTGATCCGCGCTTGCAGGTCATGTAAACGTCATGGACCGTCGAGTCCTTGGGAACGGACCGGTAGATCAGATATTCGGTGTCCGTCATCTTCACGCCCGTCCATTTGAACGCCGAGACAGGTTGCCCCGCGCCGGCGAGCAGCTGCGCCGCCGCCAGCACGAGAAGGCATTTGACCGTCTTCTCCATCTTTCTGCCGAATTTCATGACCTGAACCCCGAAGGTAAACCTGCGCAGCGGATATCGTGACGCCCTTCCCCTATATGTGCCATAAGTCACGCGGCAATGCTGCAGACACATTATTGGGGACCGGACTTGGCTGATATGCGCGACGATCTCGGCAAGGCGCTGTTGCCGCGGGAAGGCGAGACGATCGACCCGGTCGAACTCGCCCGCCGCGATCTGAAAAAATCGCTGCCGAAGCGCTTCTACAAGGAGGCCGGGATCGAAGAGGACGGCGAAAGCTTCGCTCTGACGCTCGATGGCCGCCGCGCCCGAACGCCCGCCCGCAATGTTCTGGCGGCGCCGTCGCGCGAACTCGCCGCAATACTTGCTGCCGAATGGAACGCGCAGGGCGAACATATCGACCCCGCGGATATGCCGCTCACCCGCCTGATCAATTCCGCGCTCGACGGCGTGGCAAGAGAGATCGCCGCGACGTCGGCCGAGATCGTGAAATATGCCGGCTCCGATCTTCTGTGCTATCGCGCGGGCGATCCAGACGC
This sequence comes from uncultured Hyphomicrobiales bacterium, assembly GCA_903847605.1. Classification (GTDB taxonomy): domain Bacteria; phylum Pseudomonadota; class Alphaproteobacteria; order Rhizobiales; family Beijerinckiaceae; genus Terripilifer. The sequence continues at coordinate 70,554 of CAINED010000087.1, forward strand.
GCTGGTGCTCGAGCAATCGGAAAAATGGAATCCACTGCTCGCATGGATGCGCGAGACGATTGGGGCGCGCTTCAATCTGGCGGAAGGCGTGGTGTTCGTGGAGCAACCGCCGGAAACGCTGGCCGCAATTGCCAAGGCGGTGGATAAAGTCGTGGACTCCGGCGGTGGCGCGCCGTTGCGCGCAGCCGCGCTCAATGTCGTGACGACGCTGACCGGATCGGCCATTCTCGCACTGGCTGTCGCAACGGGCAGACTGAGCACGCAGGAAGCATGGTCGATTGCCCATCTCGACGAGGACTTTCAGATGCGCGCCTGGGGCAGCGACGCCGAAGCGCTGGCGCGGCGCGCGCGGCGCTGGCGCGAGATGGAAGCCGCCGGCCAAACATTGACGCATCTTCGCGTCGCATAAATCCGTATTCGGGAGGGAATGAATGAGCGCACGGCTTCTGATCAAGGGCGCCGACATCGTTTCGATGGACGACAGCGTCGGCAATCTGCGCGGCGATATTCTGATCGAAGGCGACAGGATCGCCGCCATCGCGCCGCGTCTCGATACGCCAGAGGGCGCACGCGTGATAGACGCCGCAGGCAAGATCGCCATTCCCGGCCTTATCAATGCGCATATCCATACATGGCAGACGGGATTGCGCGGCATCGCTGCAGACTGGACGATCTCGGAATATCTGCGCGCCATGCACGCGGGACTGGCGACCTTCTTCAGGCCGGAAGATATCTACATCGCCAATCTCACGGGCGCGCTGAACCAGTTGCATTGCGGCACGACGACGCTCGTCGACTGGTGCCACAACAATCCGACGCCAGCGCATACCGATGCGGCCATCGAAGGCCTGCAGCAGTCCGGCATTCGCGCGCTGTTCCTGCATGGCTCGCCCAAGCCCGATCCGAAACCCGGCCAGAAACACTTTTCCGAAGTGCCCATGCCTGCGGACGAAGTCGCGCGCGTGCGCAAGACGAAACTCTCGTCCGACGATGCGCTCGTTACAATGGGGCTTGCGATCCTCGGGCCGGACTTCGGCACATGGGAAGTGTGCGAGGCCGATTTCAAACTGGCGCGCGATCTCGACATGGTCGCGAGCATGCATGTCACCGGCCTCGGCAAGACGCCGGGCGGATTCGAGCGCCTCGATGAAGCGGGACTGCTCGCCGACAACTTTAATATCGTCCACGGCAACACGCTGAACGACGATCAATTGAAAATGCTGACGGACCGCGGCGTCTCCTTCACTGTCACTGCCGAAGTCGAGATGCAGATGTCGTTCGGCCGGCCGCTAACGGGGCGTTTGCGCAAGCTCGGCGCGCCCATCACGCTAGGCTCCGATATCGAATCCAGCATGACAGGCGACATGTTCACCGTTGCGCGCATGGCGTTGCAGGCGCAGCGCTTCATCGACTCGCTGGACGCCATGACCGCGACCGGCAAGGGTCTCGACAGGATTTCGATCACCTGCGCGCAAGCCCTGCAATGGATCACCATGGACGCCGCGCGCATGGCGGGGCTCGATCACAAGATCGGCTCTCTCACGCCCGGCAAGCAGGCGGATATCGTGTTGTTGTCCGCCGGCGATCCCAACATGTTCCCCGTTGTCGATCCCGTCGCATCCGTGATGATGCAGGCCGGCATCGCCAATGTCGATACGGTCATCGTCGGCGGAAACGTCCGCAAGGAAAACGGCAAGCTCGTCGCGGACAATCTGAAGAAAATCTATGGCGACCTCGCCGCGTCGAGCGAGCGCATCGTCTCGGCCTCGCGCGCTGCGATGGCCGCGCATTAAACTTACGGCTCGCGCGTCATGCGCGTGGTCAGATATTCGGTATCGAATCCGATCCGCATGATGCGCTCTTCCTGCGCCGACAGGAGCGAGCCGTCATCGAGCGAGAGTTGCGCCTGCCCCTTGTAAACAAAGCTCGATGAGCCCGCATCGGCACGAAGGGGCAAAGGCAGCACGGCAGCTTGCCCCGCCGCGCCTTCGAGCATCTCGGCGATTTGTCTGCGCATTGTAGTCGGCAGACTTTCCGTCGATATTTCCCAGATCCAGCTCACCGTCACGCGCTGCGTCGATGTGTTTATATCCTCGACCTTGAAAACGGCTTCGCCAGTGACCGGAGCATCGTATATGTGGTCGGTCTGCTGCAGGCGAAATGTCTCGCCTTTCTGAGCGATCCAGGATTCGGCGCGCTGCAAGCGGCCGATCATGATGGCGGGTTTCGCAAAGAGCTGGACCTCGAACATCGGATCGTCGGCGGCCTGCGCCCGGAACTGCGCAAGAAGGCGCGCTTCACTTTCAAGCTCCGGCGGCAGTCCTGCGGCATAGGTTTCGACCTGCTGATCCCGGCTTTCGGCGCCATAGGCAATCAGCGGCCGGCCGGCGAGATTGACGCCGATCGAGAGTTTGTCGACGCCGTAAATCGCCATCACCGCTTTCTGGAAGCGGTTGGATTCGATGGATTCGTCGGGCGGATCGAAATCCCAGCCGACGCTGAAACCGCCGAGCGTTCTGCCAAGGACGCTCATGTGCTGAACGAATTCGCCGCGCGCCTCTTCCCAGCGCTGGGAGAGGCTGGTTCTGCTGCGTTCCTTGACCTGCTCTATCTTCCAGGTCGCCCTCTGTTCGAATTTCGGCGTCCACGCCGGCACGGCCGCGCTGTCCTGTGCATGCGCGATGCTGCCGGCAACGAAGGATGTGAGAATGGCGGCAGCAAGAATAAAACGACGCTTCATGTCCCGGCTCCATAAGCGCGCAAAATCCGCGCTGGACGTGAAAACATTCTAGCCCGAAAACCTGCGAGCCCGATGTGCCCCAAAGCACAAATTGAGCCACAGCTTTGGACAACGCGCCGACACTATGATATCATTATTGATATCATTCCTAACGGAGCCGGCAATGGGCCAGATCCTCGTTCGCAACGTTTCCGACCATGCGCTCGAATCCTTTCGCATGCGGGCGAAAGCCAAGGGCACATCGCTCGAGCAGGAAATCCGCACGCTGATAGAGCAACACGCCCCCTACACGCCGGAACAACGCGTGGCCATCGCGCGCGCCATCCGTTCCAAATTCAAGGGTGGGCCCTTTCCTTCCATGACGCTGGATGAAATCCGGGAAGGCCTCGAATGAAGCACGCTGTGATCGACGCCAGCGTTGCTATCAAATGGTTTATTCCCGAGGCAGATAGCCCCACCGCAGATGCCCTGTTGGCGCAAGGGTTTGCCTTCCATGCGCCCGACTTTCTGAAGCTGGAACTCGGCAACGCCTTTTGGAAAAACGTGCTCCGAGGCCACATACCTGCGGATGCGTTCCACGTTGTCTTGCCCGAACTGGAACTCAGCATCAACCACTGGCACCCGACCACTGCCTTGTTGCCTGAGGCCTTCGAACTGGCGTGCGAACTTCAGCACCCGATTTACGATTGCATCTATCTTGCCCTCGCGAAACGTCATGCTCTTCCCTTGGTCACGGCCGATAGAAAACTCGCAACCAAACTCAAGGAGACTGCTCATGGTGATCGGCTGGTGGGACTGTCGCAATGGCAAACTGCCCTCTGACGCTCATCCCTTGCGCCAATAGCTCTGCCCCTTCCACCCGTGCTAACTGGCAGGCAACGACAGGGACCAGCCGGAAAAACGCCCCATGAAACACGTCCTCGAGACCCTCGAAAAGCGCCGCGCCGAAGCCCGCCTCGGCGGCGGACAGGGCCGTATCGACGCCCAGCACGCCCGCGGCAAACTCACGGCGCGCGAGCGTATCGAACTGTTGCTCGATCACGGCTCCTTCGAGGAATACGACATGTTCGTGCAGCATCGGGCGACCGACTTCGGCATGGACAAGCAACCCAAAGTGCCGGGCGATGGCGTGGTCACCGGCTGGGGCACGATCAACGGCCGCACCGTCTTCGTCTTCGCCAAGGATTTTACCGTCTTCGGCGGCTCGCTGTCGGAAACCCATGCGCAGAAGATCACCAAGATCCAGGACATGGCGCTGAAGAACCGGGCGCCGATCATCGGCCTGTTCGACGCCGGCGGCGCCCGCATTCAGGAAGGTGTCGCGGCACTGGGAGGCTATGCGGAAATCTTCCAGCGCAACGTGCTCGCCTCGGGCGTCATTCCGCAGATCTCGGTCATCATGGGCCCCTGCGCCGGTGGCGACGTCTATTCGCCCGCCATGACCGATTTCATCTTCATGGTGCGCGACACCAGCTACATGTTCGTCACCGGCCCCGACGTCGTGAAGACCGTCACGAATGAAACCGTGACCGCGGAAGAACTCGGTGGCGCATCGGTTCATGCCACGAAATCATCGGTTGCCGATGGCGCCTACGACAACGATCTCGAGGCGCTCTTGCAGATGCGCCGGCTGGTCGATTTCCTGCCCTCGTCCAATCGCGACGACGTGCCGGAATGGCCTTCCTTCGACGACAGCGCGCGTTTCGATCATTCGCTCGACACGCTCATTCCCGACAATCCCAACAAGCCCTACGACATCAAGGAACTCATCCGTAAAGTCGCCGACGAAGGCGACTTCTTCGAGATTCAGGAAGCGCATGCCAAGAACATCGTGACGGGATTCGGGCGCATCGAGGGACGCAGCGTCGGCTTCGTCGCCAATCAGCCCATGGTGCTGGCGGGCGTTCTCGATTCGGATTCCGCACGCAAGGCCGCCCGCTTCGTGCGCTTCTGCGACGCCTTCGGCATCCCCATTGTCACCTTCGTGGACGTTCCCGGCTTCCTGCCTGGCACCGCGCAGGAATATGGCGGGCTCATCAAGCACGGCGCGAAACTGCTGTTCGCCTATGCCGAAGCAACCGTTCCGAAGGTCACGGTCATCACGCGCAAGGCTTTTGGCGGCGCCTATGACGTGATGGCGTCGAAACATCTTCGCGGCGATATGAACTATGCCTGGCCCACGGCGCAGATTGCGGTCATGGGTGCGAAAGGCGCTGTCGAGATCATCTTCCGCGCCGACATCAAGGACCCCGAAAAAATCGCGGCGCATACGAAAGAATACGAAGATCGTTTTCTGTCGCCCTTCGTGGCGGCCGAACGCGGCTATATCGATGAAGTCATCATGCCGCATTCGACGCGCCGGCGCATCTCGCGCGCCCTCGCCATGCTCAGGCACAAGGAGCTCGAAAACCCCTGGAAGAAGCACGACAACATCCCGCTTTGACAGGGCTGGCGCTTTCGTGACACCGTTGATGTAAAGCAAGGCCGCGACAGACGGTTGGCTTACTATGGTCGGCAAATGGGAGAACAATGATGGCTTGCCGCGATATCCTCTGTGTCTTCGAATCCGAAAAGGGCGGGCTGACCCCAGCCTTCCATCAGGCGCTCGCCTTCGCCAATCTTCAGCGCGCCCATCTCACTGTGGTCGCCGCAGCGCGCAAGGTGACCCCGCCCGGCGCAAGTATCGGCGGTTCGCTCGTCTCCGGCGCGATCAACACCGCCAATGCGCAATTGCGCGAGAGCGCCGATGCGGCAGCCAATGCGGCGCGCGACGCTGCGCGCACATCGGGCGTCATTCATGAGATCGCGGTGCGCGAAGGCATGCTCGGCGATATCGCCGACTGGGCCGGACAGCGCGCAAGGCTCGCAGACGTGACCGTGCTCGACCGGACCGGCGCAACCTTGCAGATTCAGGAAGCGCTCTTCGAGCAGGTTCTCTTCTCGTCCGGCCGTCCGGCCATCGTCGCCTCGCCGCACAAGGTCAGCGAGCGCATCGAACGCATGTGCGTCGCCTGGAACGGCACGACCGTCGCGGCGCGCGCGCGCGGCGATGCGCTCGGCCTCTTCCCCGATGTGAAGAAGGTCGACATCGTCTGCATCCTCTCGAAGAAAGGCAATGCCGGCCGCGTGCCCGGCGTCGACGCCGCGCAGCATGTCGCGCGCCACGGCATCGATGCGAATGTCGTCGACCTCCCGCTTTCGGAGAACTCCGTCGCGGCCACGATCGATTCCTATGCGCGCACGTCGGGCGCCGATCTCACCGTGATGGGCGGCTTCGGCCATTCGCGCCTGCGCGAATTCATCCTCGGCGGCGTCACCCGCGAATTGAGCGCGACGACATCGGTGCCGTTGCTGCTTTCGCACTGAGAATATTGAGGACGGCGCACGCAAGCGCCCCCGCGCGTGGTTACGTAACCTTCGTTCGCTACTCAGAATGAGGGCTTGTAGCTCCTCATTCTGAGTAGCCTTTCGAAGCAAGGCGTATCGAAGGAGGCCCGTGATTATTTGATACGCTACTCCCCGCGTTCACGCCTGAGCTTCGCCCAATACTCAAGCCGCTTCTTCACGTCGCGCTCGAAGCCGCGTTCGACAGGTTTATAAAGACTCTGCCGGCCAATTTTTTCCGGCCAGTAGTTCTGGCCGGAGAATGCGTCGGGCTCGTCGTGATCGTAGCGATAGGCGGCGCCGTAGCCTTCGTCCTTCATCATCTTCGTCGGCGCGTTGAGAATGACCTTTGGCGGCATCAGCGAGCCATGCTCTTTCGCGAGGCGTTGCGCGGCCTTGAAGGCGACATAGGCCGCGTTCGATTTCGGCGCGGTCGCGACATAGATGACAGCTTGCGCCAAGGCGAGTTCGCCTTCGGGCGTGCCAAGAAAATCGTAGGCGTCCTTCGCGGCATTGCAAACCACAAGCGCCTGCGGATCGGCCATGCCGATATCCTCGATCGCCATGCGCACGATGCGGCGCGCCAGAAACAGCGGCGACTCGCCTGCGTCGAGCATGCGCGCGAGATAATAGAGCGCAGCATCCGGATCGGAGCCGCGCACGCATTTATGCAGCGCGCTGATGAGATTGTAATGGCCTTCCTGCGCCTTGTCGTAAATCGGCGCGCGGCGCTGCACGACATCGCCGAGCTTTGCAGCGTCGAGAAGCTCTCCATCTTCAGTTGAGCGCCAGATTTCTTCTGCGAGCGTCAGCGCAGCGCGGCCATCGCCATCGGCCATGCGCATCAGCGCCCCGCGCGCATCTTCATCGAGCGGCAGCGGCCGGCCTTCCTCGGCTTCCGCGCGCGCAAGCAGTTGCGCAATCGCCACTTCGTCGAGCGCGTGAAATGTCATCACGCGCGCACGAGACAGCAAAGCCGCGTTGAGTTCGAAAGACGGGTTTTCCGTCGTCGCGCCGATCAGGGTGACCGTGCCGTCTTCCATCACGGGCAGGAAGGAATCCTGCTGCGCGCGATTGAAGCGATGAATCTCGTCGACGAAGAGCAGCGTCCCCTGCCCCATCGCGCGGCGCTTGCGCGCTTCCTCGAACACTTTCTTGAGTTCTGCGACGCCCGAAAAGATCGCGGAGATCTGCACGAATTCGAGCGACGTTTCGTTGGCGAGAAGCCGCGCCACAGTTGTCTTGCCTGTGCCCGGCGGTCCCCAGAAGATCAGGCTGCCGAGCGAGCGAGCGCGCACAAGACGCGAAAGCGCGCCATCGGGACCGAGCAGATGCTGCTGCCCCGCAACATCCTCGAGCCTTTGCGGCCGCATACGATCGGCCAGCGGGCGCGGCGCATCCTTGTCGAAGCCGGAAGCAGCGAAGAGGTCAGACATGCTCGCATTATGCCCCGGGGATACGGGTTTCGCCACATTTTGCATCGCCACATTTACGGCAAAGCCGGTTTTAGTGTTGCACAGCTACCGCATCGCCGGGAAAAAGCGTGCTCCGCGAGACGTCCGCAAATTTTGAATTTCCCTAACGGATTCGTGACGCGCATATTTCATGCGTTGCGTGCTGTGATTCGAGTTCAAGGGGATTCATTGACTGGCCACAGATCTATTTGGCTGGAGGAAGCCGCCCATGGAACGGCGGCAGTGGAGAAGGAAAAGGCGGCATGCAAATTCTCGCTCTCGTGACCCAGAAAGGCGGTTCCGGCAAGAGCACGATTGCTTCGTCTCTTGCGATTGCAGCGCATGAGGCCGGCGAACGTGTCTTCGTCATAGACATGGACCCGCAGGCTTCGCTCGTGAAATGGTTCAAGGTTCGTGGCGGCAAGGACGTTGCGGTGGAATCCGTGACACCCGGCAAGCTCGCGCCCGCATTGAAGGCGCTGGACAAGGCCGGCGTCTCGCTCGTCATCATCGACACGCCCGGAACCGACTCGCCGGCAGCGGAAGCGGCGATGAAGGTCGCCGATCTCTGCATCATTCCCGCGCGTCCCAATGTCTTCGATCTCTGGGCGAGCGAAGCGACCCGCAAGGCGCTGCGCGCGCTCAAGCGCGAATACGTCTTCCTGCTCAACCAGTGTCCGCCCGCGCAGCAAAGCGCGCGCGTCGAGGAAGGCGCGAAGGCGCTGGAAGCGATGGGCGGCCTCATCACACCGATGATCGCAAGCCGCGTCGACTATCAGGAAGCCGCGCGCCAGGGCCTCGGCGTCACCGAATTGCATTCATCCGGCATGGCTGCCGACGAAATGCGCAAGCTCTGGAAGTCGGTGAAGCGCCGCATGGCGAAAGGAAACGCAAAGCCCGCGAAGAAAGCGGCGTAAGGCGCGTTCAATCAGCGTTATTGGCATTGTCATCCCGGCCTCGCACAGCGAGCGCCGGGATTGCTTTTGTCGGCAGAGGGCGACGCAATCCCGGATAAAATGCGATGCATTTTTCCGGGATGACACCGCGTCGACTTACCCGCCCATCACTGTCGTCAGGGTCTGACCGTCGCGGCCGATGGTGAGCTTCCAGAAACCGCGGCGCGACTGCGTCGCCTGGCTCACATCGCGCGTGCGCTTCATCTGCGCATCGTTGATGGCGATGATGACGTCGCCCTTCTGCAGACCGACCTGCGCAGCAATCGAGCCCTCTTCGATATCGCTGATCACCACGCCTTCCGTAACGCTTTCATGCAGCGTGATTTCATCCGCAATGGCCGGCGAATAATTCACGATGGTCGCGCCGGCGAAAGGCGACGGACCCGTCACCTTGGCTTCCTCGCGCGGAGGATTTTCGGGCGCGGGATCGAGCTTGAGCGAGATATCGACCTTGCGGTTGTTGCGCATCACGGAGATTGTCGACGTTCCGCCGAGCGTCTTGGTGGCGAGCCGGTAACCCAGCGATTGCATGTCGTCGATGATCTGGGCATCTATCGCCGTGATGATGTCGCCGCGCCTCAGGCCCGCGCGCTCGCTGGGGCCGCCGGCGACGACATTGGACACCAGCGCGCCGGATGGCCGGTCCATGCCGAGCGAGTCGGCGATTTCCTTGGTGACGTTCTGCAAGGTCGCGCCGAGCCAGGGACGCCGCAATTTGCCGTCGCCCTGGGCGGCGCGCACGATTGCTTTCACCATGTTGACCGGCACCGCAAAGCCGATGCCGACGGAGCCGCCGCTGCGCGAATAGATCGCCGTGTTGATGCCGACGAGGCGGCCCTGCATGTCGACCAGAGCGCCGCCGGAATTGCCGGGATTGATGGCGGCGTCCGTCTGAATGAAGAAGCCATAATCGGTGATGCCAACCTGCGTGCGCGCCAGCGCCGAAACAATGCCCTGCGTCACCGTCTGGCCGACGGCAAAGGGATTGCCGATGGCCAGCACGATGTCGCCGACCTCGAGCTGATCGGAATCGCCGAGGTCGAGCGCCGCCAGCCCCTTCGCATTCTTGAGGCGCAGCACAGCAAGATCGGTGCGCGGATCCCGCAGCACGATCTCGGCCTCGATCTCGCGCCGGTCGGGCAGCGCAACGCGCACTTCCGTCATGCCCTCGATGACGTGGTTGTTGGTGACGACCAACCCGCCCGCATCGACGATCACGCCAGAGCCGAGTGAGCGGGCCGTCTGCGGTTGCTGCCCGAAGAACTGGCGGAAGAAGGGATCGTCGAAAAGCGGATTGCGCGCCTGCCGCTGCTCGGTCCGCTGGGCATAGACGTTGACCACGGCGGGCGTCACGCGCTTCACGATCGGGGCATAGGAATAGACGATCTGGGAGCGCTCCGTGGGCGCGACACGTTGCGGCTGCTGGGCCTCGGCGCCGCCAGCGCCGGCAAGGGCCAGGAGAGCGATCAGCGCGCGTGCAATCATGTCTGCGGTCCTCGTGATGTCTGGTGGGGGATATAGTCACTCCTGCCCACCCGGCAAAGCGCGGCGCGATGCCCTATTTGCCGCCCGCATCCGCGATGATCTTCGCCACAGCGCCTTGCCCCCGCTTTCGCGCATGGGCGAGCGCGCTCACGCCATCCCGGTCGGCGAGGTTGGGATTGGCCGCTGCGGCCAGAACAATGCGCACGATTTCCTGATGAGCGGGGCCGCCATCGCCCAGAAGTACGGCTTCCAGCAGGCAGGTCCAGCCGAGATCGTTGACGTGATCCACGTCGATCTTCGATTTTTGCGTCAGGAAGCGTACGGCTTCCACGTGGCCGTAGTGACAGGCCGGGATCAGCGCCGAGCCGCCGAACCGGTTGCGCAGGCGATAGTCCGGCCCTTTCGGCAACATGGCCGCGAGCATCGCGGTCTGGCCGCGCGCGCCCGCCAGAAGCCACGGCGTATCCTTGTTCTGCGCCTGCGCGTTGATGTCGGCGCCGCGAGCGATCAGCAATTCGGCCATGCGCTTGCGCCCGTTTTGCACGGCAACGAGCAGCGCCGTCTCGCCCTGCGCGTTGCGCGTGTCGAAGGCAATGCCCTTGTCGAGGAGCGTGACGACGGACTTTTCATCCCCGCGCGCAACCGCAGCATGAAAAATCTGCTGAGCGGGTACGGCACTCTCCTGCGCCAACGCCGACGAAGCGCAGACAACAAACACGGCGAAGGCAATCGATCTGGCGAACATAGTAATCCTCCGGTGGAGAATGTAGCGACACACTAACAATCCCGAAAGCAAAGCCGTTGCGCGTCCTGCCCCGGATCGTTCACACTGTCGCGATCTCTTCTGGAGCCGATATGAACCGCCGCAACATCTTTACGTCGTCTGCCGCCGCCCTTCTCTCCGCTTTGGGCCTTGTCTGGTCGACGAAAGATGCGACCGCCGCCACGCGTGGACAGCTGGAAGTGCGCTTCGTCAAAGGCATGGGACGCGGCGTCTTTGCGCGGGCGCCGATCAGGGCCGGAACGACCGTCATCCGCGACTATACGATCGCCATCCCTGCTGAGGACAAGGACCATGCTGCGCAAACGATCTTCGACGATTATTTTTTCGTCGCTGAAGATCCCTCCGCCGAAGAGGCGGTCGGCTTTCTGGCGCTGGGACTTGCCAGTCTGCTCAATCATTCCGCCAAAGCGCCCAATGTCGAACAGGAATGGAATTTAACGAATGAAGGCTGGACCATCGAATTCACGGCGCTGCGCAATATCCGCACGGGCGAGCAGCTCCTCTTCGATTACGACTTCGCGGAAGATGATATTCCCGAATGGGCGGATAATTACGTGAAGAAATAACCGAGTCGCGAATAGGGAGTTGCGAATAGCGAATAGAGCCCTCTATCCACTACTCGCCATTCGCTATTCGCCAAAAATTCAGGCCGCGTCAGCTTCCCCGCCCTGCACCGGACCGGAATCCTTGCCCTTGGCGTCCACGTCGCGATCGACGAATTCGATGACGGCCATCGGGGCATTGTCGCCGAAGCGGAAGCCCGCCTTCAGCACGCGCGTATAACCGCCGTTGCGATCCTTGTAGCGGGGGCCCAGAACGTCAAACAGCTTCTTGACGATCTTGACGTCCTTGATCTGCGCAATGGCCTGACGGCGCGCATGCAAATCGCCGCGCTTGCCGAGGGTGACCAGCTTTTCAACGACCGGACGCAGATCCTTGGCCTTGGGAAGTGTTGTTGTAATCTGCTCATGCTTGATGAGCGCCTGGCACATGTTGGCGAACATCGCGTTGCGGTGTTCGGATGTGCGATTGAAACGCCGTCTCTGGCGACCGTGATACATGGCTTACTCCTCGTTTTTGCAGCCGCCGTGCCAAGGTACGGCTGGTGTTTGTGCAAATAGCGAATGGCGAGTAGCGAATGGATTGCACCAATTCGCTATTCGCCACGCCCCACTCGCTCAATAATGCTCTTCGAACCGCTTCGCGAGTTCGTCGATATTCTCAGGCGGCCAGCCCGGCACTTCCATGCCGAGATGCAGGCCCATCTGCGCCAGAACTTCCTTGATCTCGTTGAGCGACTTGCGGCCGAAGTTCGGCGTGCGCAGCATTTCGCCTTCGCTCTTCTGGATGAGGTCGCCGATATAGACGATGTTGTCGTTCTTCAGGCAGTTGGCCGAACGCACGGAGAGTTCGAGCTCGTCCACCTTCTTGAGCAGCGCCGGGTTGAAGGCAAGCTCGGGGATCGACGGGGCAGCTTCCTCGCGGCGCGGCTCCTCGAAGTTCACAAAGACGTTGAGCTGATCCTGCAGGATGCGGGCGGCATAGGCCACCGCGTCTTCCGGCGTGATCGCGCCGTTCGTCTCAACGGTCATCGTAAGCTTGTCGTAGTCGAGAATCTGGCCCTCGCGGGTGTTCTCGATGCGGTAGCTGACCTTCTTGACCGGCGAATAGAGGCTGTCGACCGGGATGAGGCCAATCGGCGAATCTTCCGAGCGGTTGCGATCGGCCGGGACATAGCCCTTGCCCGCGCTGACCGTCAGCTCCATGCGGATTTCCGCACCTTCATCGAGCGTGCAGATGACATGCTTGGGGTTGAGCACCTGCACGTCGCCGGTTGTCTCGATATCGCCGGCGAAGACCGAACCCGGTCCCTGCTTTTTCAGCACCATGCGCTTGGACGTTTCGCTCTGCATCTTGAACGCAATGTCCTTGATGTTGAGAACGATGTCGGTCACATCCTCGCGCACGCCGGGGATCGAGGAGAATTCGTGCAGCACGCCGTCGATATGGACGGAGTTCACGGCTGCGCCCTGCAGCGATGACAACAGCACGCGGCGCAGCGCATTGCCGAGCGTCAGGCCGAAGCCGCGCTCGAGCGGCTCGGCGACAAGCGTAGCGGAACGCTGCGGATCGTCACCCGAGGTGACTTCAAGCTTGTTGGGGCGAATGAGATCTTGCCAGTTCTTCTGGATCACGGTGACGCCTTTCTGTGTGGCGCGGGCATATCGGTCCGTCGACCTTGGCCTCGCACAACCGGGACGTGAAATAAGCTGGGCGGCCCGTCGGCAGCCCGGCCGTCAATGCATCAGACGCGACGGCGCTTGCGCGGGCGGCAGCCGTTGTGCGGGATCGGCGTCACGTCGCGGATCGACGTCACGGTGAAACCCGCAGCCTGCAACGCGCGCAACGCAGACTCGCGGCCCGAACCCGGACCGGAAACTTCCACCTCAAGCGTGCGCATGCCGTGTTCGGCAGCCTTGCGCGCGGCGTCTTCGGCGGCCATCTGCGCGGCGAAGGGGGTCGATTTACGCGAACCCTTGAAGCCCATCGTGCCGGCCGAAGACCAGGCAATCGTGTTGCCCTGCGCGTCCGAGATGGTGATCATCGTGTTGTTGAAAGAGGAATTCACATGGGCGACGCCCGAGGCGATATTCTTGCGTTCGCGGCGGCGGACGCGTTGTGCTTCTTTTGCCATTGATACTCTTGCCTTTCGGTCTCGACGCCGCCGTAATGCCAGCGGCTACACCAGAGCGAATGGTGAGTAGCGAATGGCGAATAGAGATGCCCCTATTCGCAACTCGCTATTCGCAATTCGCAAGTTTACTTCTTCTTGCCGGCGATCGGCTTCGCCTTGCCCTTGCGGGTGCGGGCGTTGGTATGCGTGCGCTGGCCGCGAACCGGGAGCTGCTTGCGATGGCGCAGGCCGCGATAGCAGCCGAGATCCATCAGGCGCTTGATGTTCATCGAAACTTCGCGGCGCAGGTCGCCTTCGACCATATAGTCGCGGTCGATGGCTTCGCGGATCTGCAGCACTTCCGCGTCGGTCAGCTGCGAAACGCGGCGGTCGGCGGGGATATTGACCTTCTCGCAAATCTCGCCGGCATTCTTGGGGCCGATGCCGTGTATGTACTGAAGGGCGATGATCACCCGCTTGTTTGTGGGAATATTGACGCCGGCTATACGTGCCACTTGCTCACTCCATGTGAAGACCGGAAGACCGGCCTGGCGATGTTGGCCGGGTGAACCCGGCCGGGATGCCTGCGTCCGGTGGAGGCCGGCCCTTGCAGGCGCTTCGGGAGTTCCCCGTTCCCGGAAAATTCCCGTCCCGAAAACGAATGAACCCGCGCCCGCGCGAAGCGGGCCCCGGGGACAAGTCTCCGATGGATGAGGGGCTTCTAGTGCGTTGCAAAAAGCCCGTCAACAGGATTCCGCCGGAAAACGGATTTTCCAACAAAGAATAGCGCTGCCTCAGGCTCAGCCGCCCAGCGCCGCGTCAATCGCTTTCGTGACAGCATCGATCGGCAACATGCCGTCGACCTGCTTCAACGCGCCCTTGCCGGCGTAATAGGCCGAAACCGGGGCCGTTTGCGCGCGATAGGCGTCGAGGCGCACCTTGAAGGCGTCGGGATTGTCGTCTGCGCGCACCGTGCCGCCCGCCTTGATAGTTTCATCCGCGCGATTCTTGATTCGCGCCAGCAAGGCGGCTTCGTCGACCTTCAGCTCGATGATGCCGTCGAGCTTCAGGCCTTTCTGCGCCAGCATCTTGTCGAGCGCCTCGGCCTGCGCGACCGTGCGCGGAAAGCCGTCAAGGATGAAACCCTTCTTTGCATCGGGCTCGTCGAAACGGTCGGCGATGATGCCGACAACGATCTCGTCCGAAACAAGACCGCCCGCTTCCATCACGGCTTTCGCCTTCAAACCGACCGGCGTTCCCGCCTTGACGGCGGCGCGCAGCATATCGCCTGTCGAAAGCTGGGGAATTCCATGCTTCTCAACGAGACGCGACGCCTGCGTGCCCTTGCCGGCGCCCGGCGGACCCAAAAGTATCAAACGCATTGCCAGCCCCCAAAAACCGTCGCGTCCTTTAACGCTTGCGGCCCCTCAGCCTCGCCTTCTTGACGAGACCTTCGTATTGCTGCGCCTGCAGATGGCCATGCACCTGCGAGACCGTATCCATCGTCACGCTGACGACAATCAGGAGCGATGTGCCGCCAAAATAGAAGGGCAGCGCCCAATACGATATTAGGAATTCGGGTAAGAGGCAGATCAGCACGAGATAGCCCGCGCCGAGCACCGTGATCTTCATCAGCACGGAATCGATGAACTGCGCCGTACGCTCGCCCGGACGTATGCCGGGAATAAAGCCGCCATGCTTCTTGAGATTGTCGGCCGTCTCCGTCGGGTTGAAGACGATGGCCGTGTAGAAGAAGGCGAAGAACAGGATCAGCAGCGCATAGGTCAGCATGTAGAGCGGACGGCCGTGACCGAAATAGGTGTTGAAGGTCGCGAGCCAGCCCGTTCCGTCGCCCTGCGAGAAGTTGGCGATCGTCGTCGGCAGCAGCAGCAGCGAGGACGCGAAGATCGGCGGTATGACGCCCGATGTATTCAGCTTCAGCGGCAGGAAGGACGTCTGCCCCTCGTACATGCGGTTGCCGACCTGCCGCTTGGGATAGGTGATCAGCAGACGGCGCTGCGCACGCTCCATGAAGACGATGAAGGCCGTCACGACCAGCGCCATCACGATGACCGCGATGATGAGGCCGGTGTTGATGGCGCCCTGCCGTCCCAGTTCCAGCGTCGAGATGATGGCCGACGGGAAGGCGGCGACGATGCCCGCGAAAATGATCAGCGAGGAGCCGTTGCCGATGCCGCGCGCGGTGATCTGTTCGCCAAGCCACATCAGGAACATCGTGCCCCCGAGCAGCGACAGCACGGTCGAGATGCGGAAGAACCAGCCGGGGTTGGCGACGATACCCGCCTGCCCTTCGAGGCCGATGGCGATTCCATAGGCCTGGAAGACCGCGAGAACGACGGTGAGATAGCGCGTGTACTGGTTGATGACCTTGCGGCCGGACTCGCCCTCTTTCTTGAGGGCTTCCAGCGTCGGCACCACCGAGGTGAGAAGCTGGATGATGATCGAGGCCGAAATATACGGCATGATGTTCAGCGCGAAGATCGCCATGCGCTGCACGGCGCCGCCCGCGAACATGTTGAAGAGTTCGAGCACACCCTGCTGCTTGCCCGTAAAGCTCTGCTCGAAGGCGGCCGGATCGATGCCGGGCAAGGGCACATAGGTGCCGAGCCGATAGATCACGAGCGCGGCAAGCGTGAACCAGATCCGCTTTTTCAGCTCTTCCGATTTGCCGATGGCCGAAAAATTGATGGAGGCTGCAAGCTGTTCGGCTGCCGATGCCATGTCATGCTCCGGTGGGCGCGGGGCCCGGGCTAATTCAGGTCAGAGCAGCGCTTGCGTGAAGCCGGGTCCACTTGCGCACGATGCCCTAGAAGAAACGGGGTACGAAGCAATTCGCCTCGCACCCCGCCGATATGGGACTTCCGGACGGGTTTGTCACCCCGTCCCGAATGGCGTCAGGCTTCGGCGGCTGCCTGAGCCAGAAGCTTGATCGAACCGCCAGCCTTCTCGATGGCGGCCTGGGCCGACTTCGATGCGCCGTCGACTTCGAAGGCGAGCTTGGCCTTCAATTCGCCCATGCCGAGGATGCGCACGCCGTCGCGCGCCTTCGAGCACACGCCGGCGGCGACCAGCGCCGCGATGGTGACGGGTTGCGCCACATCGAGCCTGCCCGCATCGACCGCTTCCTGGATGCGGCCGAGGTTGACTTCGTTGTAGGTGACTGGGTTCGGCACATTGAAGCCGCGCTTGGGCAGACGGCGATGCAGCGGCATCTGGCCGCCCTCGAAGCCGTTGATGCGCACGCCGGAACGGGCCGTCTGGCCCTTGCCGCCACGTCCGCCGGTCTTGCCCTTGCCGGAACCGATGCCGCGTCCGATGCGCATCTTGTTCTTGGAAGAGCCGGGATTGTCCCTGATGTCGTTCAGTTTCATGGCGCGGCCCTCACTTCGTCTCGACGACGCGCACGAGATGCGCAACGCGGGCGATCATGCCCTGAACGGCCGGGGAATCCTCAAGCGTGGAGGTGCGGCCAACCTTGTTGAGGCGCAGGCCGATGAGCGTCTGGCGCTGATAGCCGGGACGTCCGATCGGGCTCTTCACCTGCTGGAGCGTGACTGTATTTTTCGCAGTGTTCGACATGACAAGCCTCCGCTCACGAATCCGAAGCCTCAGCCTCGCCACCCTGGCGGCGCGACTGGAGAACGGAAACCTTGAGACTGCGGCGGGCAGCCACCGAACGGGGCGAATCTTCGCGCTTGAGCGCATCGAAGGTCGCGCGGACCATGTTGTAGGGGTTGGAAGACCCCTGCGACTTCGCGACGACATCGTGCATGCCGAGCGTCTCGAAGACGGCGCGCATCGGGCCACCGGCGATGATGCCGGTACCGGCCGGGGCAGCGCGGAGCGTCACGCGACCGGCGCCGTGGCGGCCGATCACGTCGTGATGCAGCGTGCGGCCCTCGCGCAGCGGCACGCGGATTAGCGCGCGCTTGGCGGCGTCCGTCGCCTTGCGGATTGCTTCGGGAACCTCACGCGCCTTGCCGTGGCCGAAACCGACCCGGCCGCGCTGATCGCCGACAACGACGAGCGCCGCAAAGCCGAAGCGGCGTCCGCCCTTCACGACCTTCGCAACGCGGTTGATGTGGACGAGACGATCGACGAATTCGCTGTCGCGCTCTTCACGATCGCGTCCGCGGCCTCCGCCGCCTTCACCTTCACGAGCCATACTTGTTTTCCGTCACTTGCGCGGCGCGTCCTTGCAACATCGCCGCTCGCTTCAGG
Organism: uncultured Hyphomicrobiales bacterium; assembly: GCA_903847605.1. Classification (GTDB taxonomy): domain Bacteria; phylum Pseudomonadota; class Alphaproteobacteria; order Rhizobiales; family Beijerinckiaceae; genus Terripilifer. The sequence goes on from CAINED010000087.1 coordinate 88,273, forward strand.
GAATGCGCCTTCTAGTGAAGGGCGCATTGCATTGCAAACCAAATCAGAAATTCAGTCCGCCTTCGCGTGCGCCCTCGGCCAGCGCCTTGACGCGGCCGTGGTACATATAGGCGCCACGATCGAACACGACGTCTGTGAGGCCCGCCGCCTTGGCGCGCTCCGCAAGGAGCTTGCCGACCGTGCGTGCGGCTTCCACATTCGCGCCCGACTTGAGCGCCGAACGCTGGTCCTTCTCGAGAGAAGAAGCAGCGACGATTGTCTTGCCCTGCTCGTCGTCGATGATCTGCGCATAGATCTGCTTCGACGAACGATGCACCGAAAGCCGCGGCTTGCCATAGGCGCGCGCGCGGATAGAGCGGCGCACACGTGCCTTGCGACGAGCGGTGGTGTCGTTGTTTGCCATCTGCCCGGCTCCTACTTCTTCTTGCCTTCCTTGCGGAAGATGAATTCGCCCTCGTACCTCACGCCCTTGCCCTTGTAGGGCTCCGGCGGACGGAACGCGCGGATTTCGGCTGCGATCTGACCGACCTGACGACGATCTGAACCGCTGATGACGATTTCCGTGGGCTTGGGTGTGACGATCGCGATGCCCGTGGGGATCGGATAGGTCACATCGTGGCTATAACCGAGCGAGAGCTGCAGGTTCTTGCCCGCAACCGCCGCCTTGTAACCAACGCCAGTGATTTCGAGCTTGCGCTCGAAGCCCTTGCTGACGCCGGTGACGAGGTTGTTGATCATCGCGCGCGACATGCCCCACATGGCGCGGGCCCGCTTGGTCTCGAAGCGAGGATCGACCTTGATCGAGCCGCCATCGAGGGTCACGGCAACATCGTCGGGAACGGCGAAGTTGAGTTCGCCCTTCGCGCCCTTCACGGAGACCTTCTGTCCCTCTACTTTCGCGGTCACACCCGAGGGAACGGGGACTGGCTTCTTACCTACACGTGACATGGTTCATCCTCCGGATCAGAAGACCCGGCAGAGCACTTCACCGCCGACATTCTGCTCGCGAGCAGAGTGATCGGCCATGACGCCCTTGGGTGTTGAAACGATGGTGATGCCGAGGCCGTTCGCGACACGCGGCATCGCGTCGACTGCCGAATAAACGCGGCGGCCGGGCTTCGAGACGCGTTGTATCTCGCGGATGACGGGTTCGCCCTCGAAATACTTCAATTCGATTTCGAACTCGGTGCGGCCGTTGCCAAACTCGGTCGACGAATAGCCACGAATGTAACCTTCGTCCTTGAGCACGTCGAGCACATGGGCCCGAAGCCGGGAACCCGGAGTCGAGACCTTGCTCTTGCGGCGCATCTGCGCATTGCGGATACGGGTGAGCATATCGCCCAGCGGATCGTTCACTGACATCTGTCCGCCTCCTTACCAGCTCGACTTGACAAGGCCCGGCACGAGACCGCGCGAACCAAGTTCACGCAGCGCGATACGGGACATCTTCAACTTGCGATAGTAGGCGCGCGGACGGCCCGACACTTCGCAACGGTTGCGAATGCGCGTCGCCGACCCGTTGCGCGGAAGCTGCGCAAGCTTGAGGGTCGCATCGAAACGCTCTTCGGTGGAAAGCGTCTTGTCCATCGCAATCTTCTTCAGGCGCCCGCGCGGACCGGAAAACTTCTTCACGGTCTTGCGGCGCTTTTCGTTATTCTCGACTGAGCTCTTTTTTGCCATGAGCCTCTACCTCTGGTGTCCGCGTCTGAGGCGGTGCCTCACTGCCGGAACGGGAAGTTGAACGCACGCAGGAGAGCGCGCGCCTCGTCGTCGGTCTTGGCCGTCGTGCAAACGATGACGTCCATACCCACGATCGATTCGGTTTTGTCGTAGTCGATTTCAGGGAACACGATGTGCTCCTTGATGCCGAGGGAAAAGTTGCCACGGCCATCGAACGACTTCGGATTGAGACCGCGGAAGTCGCGGACGCGCGGCAGCGCGACCGTGATCAGGCGGTCCAGGAATTCATACATGCGCGTCTGACGCAAAGTCACCTTGGCGCCGATCGGCATGTTCTCGCGAACCTTGAAGCCAGAGATGGCCTTGCGCGCACGGGTGACAACCGGCTTCTGGCCAGCAATCAGCGCGAGATCGCCTGCAGCCGCCGTCACCTTCTTGGTGTCGTTGACCGCGTCGCCCACGCCCATGTTCAGCACGATCTTGTCGATGCGCGGAACTTCGAGCGCGTTCTTGTAGCCGAATTCCGTGACCAGCGCAGGCCGCACCACTTCCTCGTAGTGCTTCTTCATACGCGCGGAATAGCCGGCGGGAAGCGCCGCAACCTTGCCTTTCGCGCCGACCGCGACATCGCCGCGCTTGGCCTTCGGCTCGCTTTTCACCCGTGCCGAATCCTTGGCCGGCTGTGCTTTCTTTTCCTCAGCCATCGATCAGGTCTCCGGAACGCTTGGCGAAACGGACCTTGCGTCCGTCTTCGAGAGTCTTGAAACCGACGCGGGTCGGCTTGCCGTCCTTGGGATCGGCGACCGCCAGGTTGGACAGATGGATCGGCATCTCCTTCGAGATGATGCCGCCTTCCTGGTTCTGCGTGGGGCGCGTGTGACGCTTCACGGTGTTCACGCCGCGAACGACAGCGCGCTCATCGGCCGGAGCCACGGAAACGACTTCGCCCGAACGGCCCTTGTCGCGGCCGGCGAGCACGACGACGCGGTCGCCCTTCTTGATCTTCGCAGCCATTACAGCACCTCCGGCGCGAGCGAGATGATCTTCATGTGGTTGCGCGCGCGCAGCTCGCGCGGCACGGGCCCGAAGATGCGGGTTCCGATCGGCTCGGACTGATTGTTGATCAGCACGGCGGCGTTGGAATCGAAGCGGATCACCGAACCGTCGGCGCGCTTGATGTCCTTTGCGGTGCGCACGACAACCGCCTTCATCACGTCGCCCTTCTTCACGCGACCGCGCGGAATGGCTTCCTTGATCGAGACGACGATGATGTCGCCCACGCCTGCATACTTGCGCTTGGACCCGCCAAGCACCTTGATGCACATGACGCGGCGTGCGCCGGAATTATCCGCCACGTCGAGATTGGTTTGCATCTGAATCATGACTGCACGTCTTTCCTGTCAGATCGGTTTCCGGCCTCGCGCACATAGCTGCGCGCTGCGTCGGACTTCGCCTGAAGGGAGCTTGCGCTCCCTTGTTCTGCGCCGATCCCGAAAAAGTCGAAGACTTTTTCGACCGGAATCCGCGCCAATTAAAAACTTAGGCCGTCTTCGCCGCCTCGACGACGATCCAGCGCTTCAGCTTGGACAGCGGACGCGTCTCCTCGATGGAAACGTTGTCGCCGACCTTGCATTTCTCGTTCTCGTCGTGCGCGTGATAGTTCTTGGAACGGCGCACGGTTTTCTTCAGCAGCGGATGCGTGAAGCGACGCTCGACCTTGACGACGATCGTCTTGTTTTGCTTGTCGCTGACGACAACGCCCTGCAGGATTCGTTTCGGCATCTGATGGCCCTTATTTCTTGGCCGCGGCGCGCTTTTGCGCCGCAATGGTTTTTGCGCGAGCGATATCGCGGCGCACGACATTCACGCGTGAGGTGTTTTCAAGCTGCCCGGTGGCGCGCTGAAAACGCAGATTGAACTGCTCCTTGCGCAGCTTGATGACTTCGTCCTCGAGCTGATCTTCGCTCAGGGCGACGAGTTCGGAGACACGCTGTTTCGATTTCATCGTTCTCTCCTTACTCGGCGATGCGTTCGATGAAGCGCGTCTTGATCGGCAGCTTTGCGGCCGCCAATATCAGCGCTTCCTTGGCGACGGTCGCGGGCACGCCGTCGAGTTCGAACATGATGCGCCCCGGCGCGACGCGAACGCACCAGTATTCCGGCGCGCCCTTGCCCTTGCCCATGCGCACTTCGACCGGCTTCTTCGAAACCGGCACGTCCGGGAAGATGCGGATCCACACGCGTCCGGCGCGCTTCATGTGACGGGTCATCGCGCGGCGGGCCGCCTCGATCTGACGCGCCGTGATGCGCTCCGGCTCCATGGCCTTGAGTCCGAACTGACCGAAGTTCAGTTCGAAACCGCCCTTCGAATTGCCGCGGATACGGCCCTTGAAGGCCTTGCGGAACTTTGTGCGTTTAGGTGACAGCATTGTCCTGCTCTCTGTCTCTCAGCACGCGGGCTCAGGCCGCGTCGCGGTTGTCGCGATCGCGGTCGCGACGTCCGCCGCGGCGCTCACCGCCGCCAGAATTGTCGGCCTCGGCCGCGCGCTTGTCCTGGGCCATCGGATCGTGTTCGAGGATTTCGCCCTTGAAGATCCAGACCTTGATGCCGCAGGTGCCGTAGGCCGTATGCGCTGTGCCAATGCCGTAGTCGACGTCCGCGCGCAGCGTATGCAGCGGCACACGTCCCTCGCGATACCACTCGAGGCGCGCGATTTCGGCGCCGCCGAGACGGCCGGAGCAGTTGATGCGGATGCCCTGGGCGCCCAGACGCATCGCGGACTGCACGGCGCGTTTCATGGCGCGGCGGAAAGCCACGCGGCGCTCGAGCTGCTGGGCGATCGAGTCGGCCACCAGCGTCGCGTCGATTTCGGGCTTGCGCACTTCGACGATGTTGATGACGACTTCCGACTCCGTCAGCTTCGCGACAAGCTTGCGAATCTTGTCGATGTCCGCGCCCTTCTTGCCGATGACGACACCCGGACGAGCCGAGTGAATCGTGACGCGGCACTTCTTGTGCGGACGCTCGATGATGATCTTCGACACCGCGGCCTGCTTGAGCGCCTTCATCAGCGCAGCGCGGATCGCGATGTCCTCGTGCAGCAGCTTGCCGAACTCGCCCTTGCGCGCGAACCAGCGTGAATCCGACGTCCGGTTGATGCCGAGGCGCAGACCGATTGGATTGACTTTCTGACCCATCGTGAACTCCTCAGGCCTCGGCCTGTTCGACTTCGCGCACAACGATCGTCAGATGTGCGAACGGCTTTTCGACGCGGCCGGCGCGGCCACGGGCGCGCGCATGAAAGCGGCGCATCACGAGACCGCGGCCCACATGCGCTTCGGCGACGACGAGATCGTCGACATCGAGCGAGTGGTTGTTTTCCGCGTTGGCGATCGCGCTCTCGAGCGTCTTCTTCACGGCAGTCGCGATGCGCTTGCGCGAGAATTCGAGATCGGCGAGCGCCGAGTCGACTTTCTTGCCGCGTATCATCTGCGCGACAAGATTGAGCTTCTGCGGGCTGACGCGCAGATTGCGCGCGACGGCCTTCGCTTCGTTATCCGCCAGGAGGCGTTTTGCTTTGGGCTTCGACATCGCAGCCTCTCTCAGCCTCTCTTGGCTTTCTTGTCGGCCGCATGGCCCGGGAACGTGCGCGTGGGCGCGAATTCGCCGAACTTGTGACCGATCATGTCCTCGGTGACAGCCACAGGAATATGCTTGTGGCCGTTATAAACGCCGAATGTCAGGCCGACGAACTGCGGCAGGACGGTGGAGCGGCGGCTCCAGATCTTGATGACATCATTGCGGCCGGACGCGCGCGCGGTATCGGCCTTCTTCAGGAGGTAACCGTCGACGAACGGACCTTTCCAGATCGAGCGGGTCATCGTCTTAGCCCTTCTTCTTCGCCTTGTGACGCGAGGTCACGATGAACTTGGTGGTCGACTTGTTCGACCGCGTCTTCTTGCCCTTGGTCGGCTTGCCCCACGGGGTCACCGGATGACGGCCACCGGAAGTGCGGCCTTCGCCGCCGCCGTGCGGATGGTCGACCGGGTTCATGACGACGCCGCGGTTATGCGGACGACGGCCGAGCCAGCGCTGACGGCCGGCCTTGCCGATCGTCGTGTTCATGTGATCGGGGTTCGACACCGCGCCGACCGATCCGAAGCACTGGCCGTGAATCAGGCGCTGCTCGCCCGAGTTGAGACGCAGGATCACATAACCCTGATCGCGGCCGACGATCTGCGCATAGTTGCCGGCGGAACGGGCGATCGCGCCGCCCTTGCCGATCTTCATCTCGACGTTGTGAACGATCGTGCCGATCGGCATGCTCGCCAGCGGCATCGCATTACCGGGCTTCACGTCGACCTGGGCGCCCGAGATCACGGTGTCGCCAACCGACAGGCGCTGAGGCGCGAGGATATACGACTGCTCGCCATCCTCGTACTTGATCAGCGCGATGAAGGCGGTGCGGTTCGGATCGTATTCGAGACGCTCGACCTTCGCGGCGACATCGAGCTTGCGGCGCTTGAAGTCGATGATGCGATAGCTCTGCTTGTGGCCGCCGCCACGGAAACGCACGGTGATGCGGCCCGTATTATTGCGTCCGCCATTCGAAGGCTTGCCTTCGGTAAGGCTCTTGAGCGGCTTGCCCTTCCACAACTCGCTCCGGTCGACGATGACCAGCTGGCGCAGCGAAGGCGTGACCGGCTTGAAATTCTTCAGTGCCATGATCGTGTTCCCTGCCCTTCGCTCACAGGCCCGTCGTCACGTCGATGCGCTGACCCTCGACGAGAGTCACCACAGCGTTCTTGACGTCGCCCTGACGGCCGCGCGAACCGCGGAAAATCTTGCTCTTGCCCTTGCGGACAATCGTATTGACGCTTTCGACCTTCACGTCGAAGAGCTTCTCGACCGCAGCCTTGATCTGCGGCTTGGTCGCATCGCGCGCAACGCGGAAGACGACCTTGTTCTGCTCGGACGCAGCAGTCGCCTTTTCCGTGATCACGGGCGAGACGATGATGTTGTAGTGCCGCTCGTCGGCAAATCGGGCCTGGCTCATTTGAATCGCGCCTCCAGCGCTTCAATGGCCGCGCGCGTCAGCACAAGCTTGTCGCGACGGATGATGTCGTACACGTTGATGCCCTGGATCGGCAGGACATCGACATTCGGAATGCCGCGGGCGGCAAGCTGGAAGTTCGCCTGCGGCTGCGCGCCATCGATGATGAGCGCATTGCTGAGGCCGATCTTCGCAAACGAGTTGCGCAGCGTCTTGGTCTTCGCCTCGGCGATATCGGCGCTCTGCCAGATGATCAGCGAACCGTCCTTGGCCTTGGCCGACAGCGCATGGCGCAGGGCCAGGGCACGAACCTTCTTGGGCAGGTCATGCGCATGGCTGCGAACCTGCGGGCCGAAGGCACGACCGCCGCCGCGGAACTGCGGCACGCGGGCCGAACCGTGACGGGCGCCACCGGTGCCCTTCTGCTTGTACATCTTCTTGCCGGTGCGCCAGATGTCCGCGCGGTTCTTGACCGCATGGGTGCCGGCGCGCCGCGCGGCGAGCTGATAGCGGATCATGCGCGCGATCAGATCGGCGCGGGGCTCCAGACCGAAAATCTCGTCATCGAGATCGATGGAGCCCGAGGCAGCGCCGTCGAGAGACAATACGTCGATCTTCACGGCTCAGCTCTCCTTGCTTTCTTCGGCGGCAGCGGGCGCTGCCTCGCCGTTGGCCGAACCATTCGCCTTGGAAGGCGCACGGAACTTGCCGGGCACGGGCGCATCCTTGTGCAGCGGGCGCTTGATCGCATCGCGCAGGTAGATCCAGCCGCCGGCCTTGCCGGGCACTGCGCCCTGCACCAGCACGAGGCCGCGATCCACATCGGTCTGCACGACCTTCAGGTTGAGCGTCGTGACCCGCTCGACGCCGAGATGACCGGCCATTTTCTTGTTCTTGAAGGTCTTGCCGGGATCCTGGCGGTTACCGGTCGAACCATGCGAGCGGTGCGACAGCGACACGCCGTGCGTTGCGCGAAGACCACCGAAGTTCCAGCGCTTCATGGGGCCGGCGAAGCCTTTACCCGTCGTCGTGCCGGTCGCGTCGACGAACTGGCCGGCGACGAAATGATCGGCGGTGATTTCCGCACCGACCGGAATGAGGTTCGTCGCCTCGACGCGGAATTCCGCGAGCTTCAGCTTCGGCTCGACTTCCGCACGGGCGAAGCGTTCGCGCTCGGCCTTCGGCACGTTCTTGACCTTGGCGCGACCGATGCCGAGCTGAACGGCGTTGTAGCCATTCTGCGCTTCGGTGCGATGGGCCACGACCTGACAACCGTCGATCTTCAAAACCGTCACGGGCACGTGTTCGCCCTGATCGGTGAAGATGCGGGTCATGCCGACCTTCTGTGCGATGACTCCTGACCGCATGTTTCAAAACCCTTCGAGGCCGGAGCCTCATCTCATACCGATGGAGCTTTCGCTCCGCTGGGCACATTCCCTCAAGACGGGAAGAGGTGCCGGTTAACTCGGGGCATTCGCCTCAGAGCTTGATTTCGACGTCCACACCCGCGGCGAGATCGAGCTTCATCAAAGCATCGACAGTCTGCGGTGTCGGATCGACGATATCGAGCACGCGCTTGTGCGTGCGGATTTCGAACTGCTCGCGCGACTTCTTGTCGACGTGGGGCGAGCGGTTCACTGTGAACTTCTCGATCTGCGTCGGCAGCGGGATGGGCCCGCGCACCTGGGCGCCGGTCCGCTTCGCCGTCGAGACGATTTCTTTCGTCGAGGCGTCAAGGATCCGGTGATCGAACGCCTTGAGGCGTATGCGGATATTCTGACCGTTCATCGTTGTGTCCTTAATCGATCATTCCGCTGTCACATCGCGCATCCCGAGACGCCCGACGATTTAGAGAACGATCCGCAACGCCGGACCGGAGGAGCCCGGTCCGGCGAGCGAGTCAATTACTCGATGATGCTGGCCACCACGCCGGCGCCGACAGTGCGGCCACCTTCGCGGATAGCGAAGCGGAGCTTCTCTTCCATCGCGATCGGAACGATGAGCACGACTTCCATCGTCACGTTGTCGCCGGGCATCACCATCTCGACGCCTTCCGGCAGCGTGCACACGCCCGTCACGTCGGTCGTGCGGAAGTAGAACTGCGGACGGTAGTTGGTGAAGAACGGCGTGTTTCGGCCACCCTCTTCCTTCGTCAGGATGTAGGCTTCCGCCTTGAACTTCGTGTGCGGCGTGATGGAGCCGGGCGCCGCCAACACCTGGCCACGTTCCACATCTTCGCGCTTCGTGCCACGCAGCAGCGCGCCGATATTGTCACCCGCCTGGCCCTGATCCAGCAGCTTGCGGAACATTTCAACGCCGGTCACCGTCGTCTTCACCGTGTCCTTCAGACCA
>CAINED010000088.1 GCA_903847605.1 uncultured Hyphomicrobiales bacterium
CTCACGTCTGTCCGGGCTTCAGCTTGTAAAAGATATGCGTGCCGATCTTGCTGGCGCGTTCCAGACGCCGCGACCAGCCGGGGCGAACATAGGTCGCGTGATAATGCGTCGCGCCGCCGACATTGGAGAGATAGGTTCGGCCCTCCAGCACTTCGTTGGCGATCCGCACCGCGTTGTCCCATGAGGATCCGTCGGTGATGCGCAGCGATTTGCCTTCGCAGGCGAAGGAGAACTGGCAGGCCTTGTAGCGGTGGCGGTTCTGATAGACGACGCCGCAGACGCTGGCGGGATAGAGGCCGCTCAGCGCGCGGTTGAGAACCACCTGCGCCACAGCGGCCTGGCCCTCTTCGCTCTCGCTGCGCGCTTCGAAATAGATGGCTTCGGCGAGGCATTTGCGTTGCGCGGGCGATTTCGCGTCCTCGACCATCGCCGCGTAATCGGGCTGCGGCTTCGTGCGGTTTGCGACCGTCGTCGCGGGCGCTGCGACCGCGCCGGGCATGACCTGCGGCGCGGAGACGACGACGACGCTGTCGCCCGCGGACACAGGCGTGTTCGAACCCAGCGCGACAGCGCGCGCCACGCGCGGCGTCGCCCCGTCGAAATGTCTTTGCCGTCCGCCGGAAACGAGCCTCTGGGTCGAACTGCCTGAAAGCGCGGAGCCGGTTCCGCTGACGGGGCTGGCGCTCGCCTCGCGCGGGCTGGCAGGCGTGGCGGGCTGCTCGCTGACGCTTTCCGCTTCGGTTTCGTCGTCCTTCTGAAATCCTTCGAAGGCCAGGAAATCGCGGTTGAGAAGCAGCATGCCCTTGGCCGCGACACGATGGATGCCGCCGCCCTCGCGCAGTCTCGTGTCGAATGTCGGGCGCAGGCCGACGAAGGGATCGCCCTTCTTGCTGCGGTCCGGCGTTGGAAACTGGCGCTGCTGCGCCTTCAGGTCTTCGCGCGGCTCGACTTCGTCGGGCACCGTGCGGAATTCACCGGGCGGACCGAGAGACAGCGCGGCGGGCTGGATGAGAGCTGCGACGGGCGAACGGTCGCTCGAGAGGTTGAGCGCAGGCCTGTAGCCGGATTCCCTCATGAATTCGCCGGCGCCCTGCACGGGGATGGCGGGCAGGCCGGAAATCGTGCCGCCGCTGGAAACGTCGATGCCGGCCGAAGCGGTGAACGAGACGACGAGACCGACGCCGAGACACCACGGCGCCAACGCTCCCAAAGCCCATCCGAAACGCGACCGACCCATTCGAGCCTCAACTCAGCGCATGTCCCGAAAAAGTTGCAGACTTTTCGAAACGGACATGCGCCCTTCAAACCGACGCGGCACGCAACGACACCGCATTCCCGGCCGTGCACGGCGTGACTCGAAAGCCACAGTCGATCCCTGCGAACGCCCGTCGAAAGGTTATCGCCCATTAGGCTTGAAGGGATATTACCGGCGCGCCTGCGGCGCGTGTGCCGGAATGGAGCAGGCCGATGATTGGCGCGCCCTCGTCCTTCGAGACGGCCCCTGCGGGGTCTCTTCAGGATGAGGGCTGCCTGGCAATTTTCAGTGCAACCCTCATGGTGAGGAGCCTTGCGCAAGGCGTCTCGAACCACGAGGGTTTCACTCATGACATTTACAGCCGCCTGCTAAACTGGGCTGATGCCGTTCTTGAAGCAGATCGCCAGGAAGAGAATGGCCGCGCCGACGAAGCCGAAGCCGCGCGCGTTCAGCGGCAGGGGATGCAATTGTCCGTCGGCCTTCTTCAGCGTGCGCAGCGCAATCGTGTCGATCGCGAGCGTCACCAGCATGAGCCAGAGGATCGGCGGAATCATGCCGCCGCGCAGCGACGGCTTGAGCACGAGCAATGTCGCGCCAATGATCCCCGTGAGCCACATGGCCGCGATATAGAATGTGCGCAGCGACGGCACGCTCGCCTGTCTCCAATTGTTTCAGAACACGTTGCCCGGTTCGTCCTTGCCGATGTAGTCGCCGGTATAGAAAGCGGGGTTCATGCGCGAGGCGACGCCTTCCTTTGCGAGCGATTCCTCGAATTCCTTCCGCAGATAGGGATCTTCCTCGTAATAGGGGATCGCGTCGCCGCCATCCTTGATGTCGATGGCGCCGCGGTCCGTAATGGCTTCGCCCGGCACGCCCGGCTTGCGCGCGCGCGAATTGTTGGGCCCGAACCATGCGGTGAGACGCAGGGGATCCTTGCTCACGCCGAAGTGCTGGTGGAACCAGTCGCCCGCCATCGGCGCAGCCGAGACCATGCCGCCGAATTCGTAATCCTGACGC
>CAINED010000089.1 GCA_903847605.1 uncultured Hyphomicrobiales bacterium
CCCCGTGCACCCGATCTGTCCCTCCAACGCGTCACAACAGTCTTAATCAAAAAGCGGCGAAAGCGCCGCGTAATGCCGCATGACCGTAATCAAGCGATCACCGTCCGCGTAGAAATTACAAGCCCCGGTGAATAGGACGGGCTAGAAACCCGTTGCGCCCGATGGCGTGGAGGCATAGCCTCCCGCTCCTGCATCGCCGATAAACAGGCGGGCGGTAACCGGGGGGTTAAGCCATGAGCGCAACACAAACGGCATCCGGGCCTGATATCAAGGTCGTAGAACGTCTCGAGCGTCTGCCCATCACTGCATGGCAGGTGAAAGCGCGTGTCATCGTCGGTGTCGCGACATTCTTCGACGCCTTCGATGCTTTGACCATCGCCTATGTTCTGCCGGTGCTTGTACCTCTCTTCAAGATGTCCCCGCAGGATGTCGGCTTCCTGATTTCGTCGAGCTATGTTGGCCAGATTATCGGCGCGCTGTTTTTCGGCTGGGTCGCCGAACGCTATGGCCGCATGCCCGCGATGATCGGATCGATTGCACTGTTTGCGATCATGAGCATCGCTTGCGCACTGGCGTGGGACTATAACTCATTCTTCATCTTTCGCTTCATCCAGGGCATCGGACTCGGCGGCGAAGTGCCTGTGGCTGCGACCTTCATCATCGAGATGACAGGCGCCAAGAATCGCGGTCGCTTCCTGCTACTCTACGAACTCATCTTTCCCGTTGGCCTTGTCGCAGCGGCGCTTGCGGGCCGTCTGATGGTGCCAACATGGGGCTGGCAATCGATGTTTTACGTCGGCGCCATACCTGCGATCATCGCGCTCGTGCTACGGTTTGTCCTGCCGGAATCGCCGCGCTGGCTCGCCTCGCGCGGACGCATGGAGGAAGCGGAGAAAGCGCTGCAAACCATCGAAAGGGGCGTCGAAAAGGCCTATGGGCAGCCTCTGCCACCGCTAGCTGCTGCGCCGGCTGCCGTCGTACAGCCGCCGACCTGGCGCGATCTCTTCGCGGGCGTTTACCTGCGCCGCACCCTGATGGTTTGGGCGCTCTGGTTCTGCGCCTATTTCATAGGTTACGGGCTCTCGACATGGCTGCCGACCATGTACATGTCGCAGATGAAGACGCCGCTGACGACAGCGCTCAACTACGCGCTGATCGCGCAATGCGTCAGCTTCTTCGGTTCGCTAACCTGCGCGCTGGTCATAGACAAGGTCGGCCGCCGCAATTGGGTGATGATGGCTTTTACGGGTGGCGTCATCGGCTTTACGCTGATGTGGGCGACCGGCACGCCGACGGCAGAGCATGTGCTGGTCATGGGCGCGGCCACGGCGCTTTTCGTTTCGACGAATTCGCTGGCGCTTTATGTCTATACGCCCGAGCTATATCCGACGCGCGTGCGCGCCCTCGCTGTTTCCATCGCGACAGCATGGCTGCGCCTCGCATCAGCCATAGCGCCCATCTGTGTCGGCTTCATCCTCGGCAACGGTTACGGCCTGCCGCGGGTATGGCTGATGTTTGCTATCGTTGCAGCGATCGGTGTCGCCGTCGTCGCCCTCTTCGCCATCGAAACAAAGAACAGGGTACTTGAAGAAATTTCTAAGTAAAAAGAAAGGCCGCGTCTTCCGGCGCGGCCTATTTCAATAGCTCGAAATTCGGGCTCAGACTTTGTCGAGCCCATAGAGCGAATGCAGCGTGCGCACGGCGAGTTCTGTGTAATCCTTGTCGATCAGCACCGAGAACTTGATTTCACTCGTCGTGATCGCGCGGATGTTGATGCCCTTTTCGGCGAGCGCCTTGAAGGCCTTGGCCGCAACACCCGCGTGCGAGCGCATGCCCACGCCAATGGCCGAAATCTTGACCACGTCCGTCGCGCCTTCGACAGCTTCGAATCCGATCTGCTCTTTCGCCTTACCGAGGATCGCCGTGGCGCGGTCGTATTCGGCGGTGGGAACGGTGAAGGTGATATCGGTCTTCGCGCCATCGCCGGAGACGACCTGAATGATCATGTCGACATTGATATTGGCGTCGGCCAGCGGCACAAAAATCGCGGCGGCGACGCCCGGCTTGTCGGCGACGCGGCGCAGCGTGATCTGGGCCTCATCGCGCGAAAAGGCGATGCCGGTGATGACCTGCTGTTCCACGATTTCCTCCTCGTCGCAAATGAGCGTGCCTTCAGTGGGATTTTTTGGATCGTCGAAAGACGAGCGCACGAAGGTGCGCACCTTGTGAACCATGGCGAGTTCGACGGAGCGCACCTGCAGCACCTTGGCGCCGAGCGAAGCCATTTCGAGCATTTCCTCGAAGGCAACCTTTTCCAGCTTGCGCGCCTTCGGCACAATGCGCGGATCAGTCGTGTAAACGCCGTCGACGTCGGTATAGATGTCGCAGCGGTCCGCGCCGATGGCGGCGGCAATCGCGACGGCGCTGGTATCGGAGCCTCCACGGCCCAGCGTCGTCACGCGGCCGGTTTCCTTGTGGACGCCCTGGAAGCCGGCGATGACAGCCACTTCCTCACGCTCCGTGAAGCGCTTGACGATATCCGAACCATCGACGGATTCGATGCGTGCCGAGCCATGCGCATTGTCGGTCAGGATCGGTATCTGCCAGCCCTGCCAGGAACGCGCCTGAACGCCGATATCCTGCAAGGCTATGGCGAGGAGACCCGCCGTCACGAGTTCGCCCGAAGCGACCACGGCATCGTATTCGCGCGCATCGTGCAGCACGGAGGCTTCACGGCACCAGGCCACGAGTTCGTTGGTCTTGCCGGACATGGCGGAAACGACGACGGCGACCTGATTGCCGGCGTCCACTTCCCGCTTCACATGCTGGGCGACGTTGCGAATGCGTTCGATGTTGGCGACGGACGTGCCGCCGAATTTCATGACGAGACGGGCCATGATGCTTTCTGGGCCGGTGGAGAAAACGCTGTCCTCCCGGCCGGAGCGAAGCGCAGAGCCGGGACCGCAAGGGGGCGCGAGGTTTGACATCGCGTGCGCCGGAAAGCGGCCCCAGAGCGATCCTGGATCGCCTGAGGCGTCCGGGATGACAACCCTCGAAGAGGGCGCGTATAGATGACGGCGGCTTGTTGGGCTGTCAACGCTCAATTCGCATGATTTTCGAAGCCCGGAGCAGGCTGTGGCGAGCGCAGGAAAGGCATCCCCCGACAGCGTCGATCCGCGCGAAATCGCGCAATTCGAAGCCATGGGATCGCAGTGGTGGAGCGAGACAGGGCCGATGAAGGCTCTGCACCGGATGAATCCTGTCCGGCTGCGCTGGCTGCGCGACACGATGGCCCGGCATTTTCCCGCGGCGGACGGCGGCGCGCGCGATACGGCGCGGCCCGGCGTGCTCGATGGCCTTTCCGTTCTCGATATCGGTTGCGGCGGCGGCATCCTGAGCGAGCCGCTCGCGCGCCTCGGCGCGGGCGTAACGGGTATCGACCCCGCCGAGAATAATCTCGCCATCGCCCGCGCCCATGCGGAGGAAACAGGTGTCGAAGTCGATTACCGCGCAATCACGGCCGAGGCTCTGGCGGCCGAAGGGGCGCGCTTCGATGTCGTCTGCGCGATGGAAGTCGTCGAACACGTGCGCAAGCCCGCCGCCTTCGTCGCGACAGCCGCCGCGCTGGTGAAGCCGGGCGGGTTGCTGTTTCTTTCGACGCTCAATCGCACGCTGAAGAGTTTTGCGCTGGCCATCGTCGGCGCGGAATATGTCCTGCGCTGGGTGCCGCCGGGCACGCATCAGTGGGAAAAGTTCATCACCCCGCGCGAACTCGAACGCATGGTCGAGGACGCGCATCTCGATGTCATCGAGCGCACAGGCGTGATCTATAATCCGCTGACGCGCGAATGGCGGACATCGCGCGACATGGATGTGAACTACATGATCGTGGCGGAGCGGCCCGCCTGATCGGCCTTAGAGCGTCCGGCGGTCATTTGGAATCAAATGACCGCCGATAAGCCGCTCGACAATTCATATCTGGCGCAACTTTTCGCGTTCAACCGCTACGCACTTGAACGCCCGTTGCGCTAGTGCCGGAAGTGGCGATGGCCCGTCATCACCATCGCGAGCCCCGCCTTGTCGGCAGCCTCGATCACTTCATTGTCGCGCATTGAGCCGCCGGGCTGAATGATGGCGGTCGCGCCGGCTTCCGCAGCGGCCAGCAACCCGTCAGCGAATGGAAAGAAGGCGTCGGATGCGACGACCGAACCCTTGGCAAGCGACTCCGGCAGGCCCGCTGCCTTTGCAGCTTCTGCTGCCTTCCACGCGGCGATGCGCGAGGAATCGACGCGGCTCATCTGTCCCGCGCCGACGCCGACGGTGGCGCCGCCCTTCACATAGACGATCGCGTTCGACTTCACATGCTTGCAGACGCGGAAGGCGAATTTGAGATCGGCCAGCTCCGCCGCAGTTGGCGCACGTTTTGTCACGACCTTCAATTCCATGTCGTCTACGACCGCATTGTCGCGGCCCTGCACGAGCAACCCGCCGGCGACGGTGCGGACATAGAGGCCCTGCGCGCGCGGATCGGGCAGCCCGCCCGTCACGAGCAGCCGCAGGTTTTTCTTGGCGGCGACGAGAGCGATAGCTTCCTCGTCGGCCTCCGGCGCGATGATGACTTCGGTGAAGATTTTCACGATCTCGCGTGCGGCGTCAGCATCGAGCTTGCGGTTCAGCGCGACAATGCCGCCGAAGGCGGAAACGGGATCGCAGCGCAACGCCTTCTCATAGGCTTCGCGCAGGTTAGCGCCTTCTGCGACGCCGCAGGGATTGGCGTGTTTGATGATCGCGACGGCTGCCGTACGCTTCGGATCGAATTCGCTGACGCATTCGAAGGCGGCGTCGGTGTCGTTGACGTTGTTGTAGCTGAGCGTCTTGCCCTGCAACTGCTTCGCCGTCGCAACGCCGAAACGCTGTTCGGGCGTCCGGTAGAAGCCAGCGGACTGGTGGGGGTTTTCGCCGTAACGCATGGCTTCGGCAAGCGCGCCGCCGATGGCGCGATAGGCCGGTGTCGTCTCGCCGATGGCGTTGGCGAACCAGTTGGAGATCGCGGCGTCGTAGGCGGCCGTGCGCGCATAGGCTTTCTGGGCCAGTTTCTTGCGCAGTTCGAGCGAAGTCGCGCCGTTATTGGCGGCGAGCGCTTCGGCAATGACCGCGTAATCCGACACGTCGACCACGACGGCGACATCGCCATGGTTCTTCGCGGCGGCCCGGATCATGGCAGGTCCGCCGATGTCGATATTCTCGATGCAGTCGTCGTAACCGGCGCCCTTCGCGACGGTCGCCTCGAAGGGATAGAGATTGACGACCAGCAGGTCGATCTGGCCGATGCCATGGGCGAGCATGGCCGCTTCGTGCTCGGGGTTTTCGCGGATGGCGAGCAGACCGCCATGCACCTTGGGATGCAGCGTCTTCACGCGGCCATCCATCATCTCCGGAAACTGGGTAATTTCCGAAACATCCCTCACGGCGATGCCCGCATCGGCGATCGCTTTGGACGTGCCACCCGTAGAAATCAGTTCAATGCCGTGTCCCGCCAGCGTCCGGGCGAAATCGAGGAGGCCGGTCTTGTCGGAAACGGAGATGAGCGCGCGAGTAATGCGGCGGAGGTCACGAGGCATGGAATTTTCCAGAATCACTGCGGATGGGTCCGCCTAGCACGCCATCCTGAAAAAAAGCGAGTCGGTAAAAAGCGGCACTCGCAGCCTGAATCTAAGACACTCCGAAAACTCGGGCGACGAAACTGCAACCGTTCGTTTAGCCGATCCGACCTGCGTGCGGCGAACATTCCGGCCGCATGGCCAAAGCGTTGATTGGGAAACACGAGCTGTTGCTAGCTAATCAAGTTGGCCGGATTTTGTAGCTCATGAATTGACCGCTTCTTGTTTCGATTGGCCATGGGCATGCCCATGGCCAATTGCGGCGTCCGCGGAAGCGTTGCGCGGGGCTTTGGTTTGGCCGCCAGCATTTTTCCTGTGGCGTCGTAGTCGACCAGATGATGCGGTCCCAGATAGATCGAGACCTTGCCATCGGGATCCTCGAGCAGGCGCACTTTGGCCTTCACGAAATGCGGCCGCAGCGGGCTCGGCGGAATTTGCAGCGCCCGCTTGCGCCACTGAATCGTATTGTCGTTGCCGACTTGGCGATCCTCGTGCACGCACAGCGCCTGGCGCCAGACGCCCGCCGCATCGGGCACGAAACCGCTTCCGGCCTGTTCGGGCGCGACGGCGAACATCGCATTGTGGCTGGCGATATAGCTCTCGCGCAGCCAGCGGTTGGCCGCCTCCACGCTCGCGATCCCGGCCAGCTTCATGTCCTTCGGCAGCCGGTCCTGCAAGGTGCGGAACACGCGCTCCGAACGTCCGCGCGCTTGTGGCGAGTAGCCCGCGATATGTTCGATGCCCAGTTGCGCCAGCGCCCGGCCCACTTGCGTCAGTTGCGTCTTCGAGACGCCGCCGCCAGCCTTGGGCGTATGAAAATAATGGCTGCCGCGATCGGTGTAGAGAGAACAGAACAGCCCATGCGCCGCAACCAGTTCGCGCAAGCCGCGAAAGCTCGACGCCGTGTCCTCTTCCTCCACCAGAAACGCCGAATAGATCGAGCTCGTGGCGTCGTCCAGCGTTACGATCAAATCAAGAGCCCGGCCAAGCGCCTCGATCCACACATGCCGCGAGCCATCCTGATGCAGCAGCATCCCGATCATCGGACGGCGCGGGCGCTTCTTGCGATGCGCCGAACGCTTCAGCGCCGGCTTCACCAGACCTGACGCATGAAGCCGCAGCTTCGTCACCGTGTAGTCAAGTTTGTAGCCATGCCGCTTCTGCAACTGCTCGTGAAAATGCTTCACCGTGAAGCCCTCGTAGTGGCTCTGGTACAAACCCAGCATCCGCATCAACTCGGCTTCCGGCGCGCGCTTGCGCGAAGGCTGGCCGATTCGCCGGTCGACAAGACCCTGCGCACCCTCCTCGACGAACCGGTCGCGCCAGCGCCGGAAAGTTCGCTCCCCGATCCCCAGCAAATCCGCCGCCTCCGACTGGCTCAGTTCGCCCCGCTCATGACGATCCAGCAAACTCGAAAAACGCATCAGACGAACCTCTTGCAGCACTCCCGTCCGTCCCATCGCCGTCTCCAAAAGAGACAGTCTGAAAACCGGACAGTTCACGCGCTACAAAAAACGGTCACTTCACGAGCTAGCCACAATTGGGAAACACGAGCTTGACATTTAACAGGTCCGTGTGACACGCTCGCCTAATATAATAAGAATACGCGGGTGGGGGCTTCCGCATGAGTAAATTGCAATCCTTGGCGCTTGCGACCGTAATTGCTCTTTTATTGTCGGCATGCGGCACATTTTCAAATCGAGGCGGTACAACAGATCTCGTCATGGACGCGATCATTTTTCCGGCCGATTCTAAGGAGCATCGCGTCCTAAGAAGCTATGTTTTGCTGGCCTCCCTCGCAAAATTGGGTGGCCGGAGCGGTATGAACACAAATGAAAAAGTGGGGCTCGCGGCGAACATCGGCCGCGGTGTGAATCTCGTATCCGTAGCGTTCGAATGCGCATAAGACAATCCGAGATCGCCCTGTGCGTTTTTCGACGAACGCATGGCGGAACTCGACGCCCTGATCTTGCGAACCGCATTCGACGTTCTGCAGCCAGCTGCGGAAAGGCAGACCAGCCTTGCACTCACTCAGGCGTTTACGGGCAAGACTCCGTTCGACGACCTGTTTCAGGTCGGTACCGACTATCTCAAGGCGATGAATACTTCGGCAAAGGCGATTGCAAATACGAGTGAACTAATTACCTCGCTGTTGACGTTTTCGTTTCAACAATACGAGAGAAATCATCGTATGGGCGCGCTGTGGCGCGATTCGATCGAACTCGACCTGTTGGTGATGAGGGATTCTCTTTGTCGGGCCCCGGGTGTGTGGGAAAATGCGGGATATCCCCTGATAAACCTTGAAGATCGCATGGCCGAATGCAGTCGCATGAGAACCATATATAATGAGGGCTACTCAAATTTCCGAGATTGGATGCCGGCAATACGGGAAATGAATTCGAGATTTCGCTTGCGGCTTGTGCCGGACCAACGTCATTTTCAACAAGTCTCCGAATTACTTTTCCGTGCTTGTGGAGAATTGGGTTTGTCGCCTCCCGATAAAGTTGCCGAATGCCGCCAATATCCCAAGGAAAAAGATGGCCAGCTTATTTCAGGCCGGTTGCTTTTTGGCAAGCAGGCAAGCGCAAGGATGCTGGACAACATGGGGAATCGTCCTCCGCTTCTTGACGCTGCAGAATTGCGCGCCACCCAACTCGCACGTTGAATTTGCCGCGGTGTTGGTTTTATGAGCGCAATCCGTGCTCGTGCTTCGGCTGCCAAGTTCGGACCGCATATCCTGAGTATCAAAATACCATTCGGCAGTGAGTCCGGTAAAAAACGCCGCGGAAGCGTGGATTAACAAAACTTGTGCTCACCTCACTATGTGGTTGAACCGGAATTTGCATAGTATCTTATTTCACGCCATGCTGACCCTGCCGGTGGCGGAACAGCCCCTGGCTGACGGGAGGACACCATGCGTCTGCTTCGTGCTGCGGCGGCTGCCGCGCTCATCTGCGTCGCGTTCCAGGCTGCAAAGTCTGCCGACTTCTATCAGGGCAAACGGCTCACCATTCTCATCAATTTCGCCGCGGGCGGGCCTACCGATATCGAGGGAAGGCTGCTCGCGCGACATATCGGCAAACACATTCCCGGCAACCCCACTGTCATTGTCCAGAACATGGACGGGGCGGGCGGGCTCGTCGGCACCAACTACATCGGCGAAGTGGCGCCCAAGGATGGCACGACGCTCGGCTATCTCACCGGCGCGGGCATGAGCTACATCGTTGCCCGCGAACGCCAGCGCGTGGACTTTCTCACCTATGGGTTCGTTGCCTTTCAGCCCGTGGCGCAGATCTATTTCGTCCGCAAGGATGTGGCGCCGGGGATCAAGACGCCTGCCGACATCTTCAAAGCGCAGAACCTCGTCATCGGCGGACTTTCCGCCGACTCATCCAAGGACCTGCAGTTGCGCCTGCTCGCCGACGTGATGGGTCTCAAATACAAGTATGTCACCGCCTACAAGGGCAGCGCTGGCGCGCGTCTCGCGATGGAGCGCGGCGAGATCAGCATGTTTGCCGAAACCGTGCCTGGCTATCGCGCGCAAGTCGAACCGGCGCTCATCGCCAAGGACATTGCAATTCCGCTCTTCTCCGATCCGGGCTGGAACGGCGCCTCATACTACGTCCCGTTCATGGTGAAGAGCTTTCCTGACATTCCTCCCTTTCACGAGTTTTATGAGAAAGCGACAGGCAAGCCGCCGTCCGGTCCGGAGTGGAATATCTTCAAGTCGATCCTTGCCTTCGACTCGCAGATGGCGCGGCTGATCACGTTTCCGCCGGGCGTCCCGAAAGAGGCCATCGACACGATGCAGGACGCGGTGCGCAAGCTCAATGCAGACAAGGAATTTGCCTCGGACGCCGAAAAGCTCGTCAATTTTGTTCCCAACTACGAGGCGCGTGCGGACCTGCCACAATTCATTGCCAATGCGCTCAAGGTGAGTGACGCCGACAGGCAGTGGATCGCCAATTACATAAAGAACGCGCCGAAGTGAGGTGAGGCAATGCGCGGAAGCAAGAGCCGGTTTTATCGCGGCGTCACCATCGGAGCGGCTTTGTTGCTGGGCTCCTGCACCGGGGTCCTTGCGCAGGGGGCCTTCTATCAAGGCAAGCGCCTCACGCTTCTCATCAACTTCGCGCCGGGCGGTCCGACGGACATAGAAGGACGTCTGCTCGCGCGTCACATCGGCAAGCACATTGCGGGGCAGCCGACGATCATCGTGCAGAACATGGACGGTGCGGGCGGCGCCATCGGCACGAATTATTTGGGCGAAGTCGCGCCGCGCGACGGCACGACTTTCGCCTATCTCCCGGGGCCAGCGTGGCGCTATGTGAGCGTCAAGGAAAAATCACGCGTAGACTTTCTCACGTATAACGTCGTCGCCTATCAGCCGGGCACAACGGTTTATTATGCGCGCACGGACGTTGCGCCCGGTTTGAAATCGGCGTCGGATATTCTCAAGGCGCAAACGCTGGTTATTGGCGGGCTTGCAGCCGATTCATCGAAAGACCTGCTGCTGCGTCTCACGATGGATATGCTCGGCGTGAAGTATAAATACGTCACCGGCTACAAGGGCAATGCCGGGGCGCGTCTCGCCCTGCAACGCGGCGAGATCAGCATGTTCTCGGAATCTCCGCCCGGTTATCGGTCGATTGTGGCGCCCGGCATCGTGGCGAAAGGAGAAGCAATTCCCCTGTTCTACGATCCCGGCTGGAACGGCACACGCTATGCTCAGCCCGCGCAGGTGAAGGGCCTGGACATGAAACCCTTCAACGAGTTTTTCCGCGAGGCTACGGGGCGCGAGCCCTCCGGCAAGGCCTGGGACATTTATCGACACATACTCGCCATCAACGGCGCGATGCAGCGCATGGTTGTCCTGCCGCCGGGCGTGCCGAAAGAAGCCATCGACGCCTTGCGCGAGGCCATTCGCAGGCTCGAATTCGACAAGGAGTTCGCCACAGACGCAGAAAAGACCGTTGGCTTCGTTCCGGACTATGAAGCCGGCGACAATGTGCAGGACCTTGTGAAGAACGCCCTCAGCGTGCCCGCCGAAGACAAGGCTTGGATCGAAAATTTCGTCAGGAACGCGCCAAGATAGGCGAGCCGGACACAGGATATGGCCGGCTCGCCTGCTCCAATGATTATTTCACGGTCGCCGGGAAATATTTGGCAAGCCAATCCACGATCACGCTGCGTACGCGCGTATTCTCTTCCGCAAACATGAAGTGATCGGTTTCCGCGAAGAGATGCAGGTCGGTCGGCTGTCCTGCCCGTTTGAACATTTCGACGGATTGCTCAGTCGGCGTCACCGAATCGACCGACGAATGCAGCAGCAATAGAGGCCGCGGTGCGATATTGCCGACGACATCGTCGGCGCGGAAGTCGAACATCGACTGCGCCGTTTCAGCGGGGAACATCTGGATCGAGCCGGCAACCACATGGCCGCGCAATTCGGGCGGAATCGGCACGATATCGTAGCGCGGCACCATCAGCGACTTGCCGGTCGTCTCGCGCACACGCTTGCCCTCCGCCAGCATGTCCGTGAATTTCTTCCAGGCTTCGCCCGGGTGCTGTCCCCTAAACTTGCGTTCGCCGTCACCCCAACCACCCGACGAAATAGCGCAGGCAACACGCTTGTCGACGCCCGCCGTGTAAACCGAAACGGCCGCGCCGAAGGAGGAACCGAGCAGGCCGATGCGGTCGGGATCGACCTCGGGGCGCGATTGCATGTAGGTGAGCGCGCTCTTTGTATCCTCGACCTGATCGAGACAGATGATGCGGCCCTTTTCGCCCTCGCTGTCGCCACAACCGCGCATGTCGAAGCCGAGCGTGACATAGCCCATCTTCGAGAGCATCTCGCAGGGTATCTTGACATTACCGGAAGCCTTGTTGGAGCCGAAGCCGTGCAACACGATCACAGCAGGACGGCGCTCGCCGGGCTTGTGCCCCTCCGGAATGGTGATGAATCCCGTAAGCTTCAGACCCTCCGACATGAAAGTGACGTTCTCTTGCATAAATCAATCCTCCCTTGATGCCTTTGTTTACTTCGCGAGTTCGATGATCTCTGGTGACGCGTTGACGATGTCGAGCGTCAACGCTGCAAGCGTGTCGCCACTCGTTGGTTCGATGTCGAGCCGCAATTTTTTCGCGGCGGCGAGAAAATCATTGTCCTTCATCGCCGCCTCGAACGCGGCGCGAAGCGCTCTTGCGCGATCTTCCGTTACAGCCTTCTGAATGAAGACGCTACGGCCAAAGTCTGATTCGGCAGCCATGAAATCGGCGACCCTGCGGCCCTTTTCGTCGGGCATGACTTCGCTCATCGTCGGAACATCGGGCGCAGAGGGATCGCGCGTGCGAGACGCAAAGACGATGGCCTTCACCTGCTTGTCGCGGATTTCGTTGGAAAGCGCGATCTGCGCGCTGATCCACGATGCGCCGCGCCCTTCGATTTCGCCGCGGCGCATGGCGAGGTCGAGATCGCCGACGCCTTTATAGCCGGTGATGATCTTGAACTTGGTTCCGGCAAAGCGATTCAGGATGTTCGGCACGATATAGGTGGGAGACGCCGTGCTCGTCGCGCCGATGGCGACCTCGTATTCTTTCGCTTCTTCCACCGATTGCGCTTTGGCCGTATGCCAGACGAGCAGCATGTTGCGGATCGGCGCCATGTTGCCGAGCCAGTACCAGTTGCGCGCGTCGTAACGCGCGAATTTCGGCTCCAGCACCTGATGCAACACGATGGTCTGTTGCGTCATGGCGATGGTGAGGCCATCGGGCGGAACCTGATTGCTCATGGCTTCCGCGACATCTCGCCCGCCGGATTGTCCGCCTGTCGTCTTCACGACAATTTTCGGCTGGCCGGGAATATGGCGGCCCATGAACTCGGCGAGCGTGCGTGCATAGAGATCGTAGCTCGCGCCCGCGCCTGCGCCGACGAGAAACGTGATCGATTTACCCTTGTAGAAGTCCGCGACCGGCTGGGCCGAAGCAATGGAAGGCAGAACGAAGCCGAGTGCGGCGACAATCGACCGTATGCGAACGGTTCCAAAACCCATCTCACCCTCCCTTATTGCGCGAACGTCGCCTCCCCGCGGCCGCTCAGGCGAATTTCTTCAGAGCCTCCGGCACATCGACGCCGCACTCTGTTGCGAGCTTTGCCAGTGTGCCTGCAAGGCGCGCGTTCAGCGGGATGCCGTTCGCCTGCCTCGCTCTCAATTCCGCATTGC
Organism: uncultured Hyphomicrobiales bacterium; assembly: GCA_903847605.1. Classification (GTDB taxonomy): domain Bacteria; phylum Pseudomonadota; class Alphaproteobacteria; order Rhizobiales; family Beijerinckiaceae; genus Terripilifer. The sequence continues at coordinate 12,884 of CAINED010000089.1, forward strand.
CGCGCTCGCCGGGCATACGCACGGCTTCGGCGTTTTCAAGCTGCGGAAGCCCCTTGATGACCGAGCAGAGAAGATCGACGTCGCCTGCAAAGCCGGCCAATGGGCGAAACTTTGCGATATCGATCAGGATGACCAGCCCGTTGGCCGAATGCGCTTTCTGCGCGCCCGGTTGCGCCATCGGCGCGACGATGGGCGTTCCACCGAGGACGCCTGCAAGAATCTCGATCATCAGCGACAGGCCGGCGCCCTTTGCGCCGCCGACAGGCAGGGATGTTACGGCCTTGGCCGGATCGGTCGCCGGCTTGCCTTCAGCGTCGAGCGCCCAGCCCTCGGGGATCGGCTTCTTGTCCAGCGTCGCCTTGCGCAGCCGGCCGCTCGCCGCGATGGCGGTGGACATGTCGAAGACCATGACGCCGTCAGGTCCGCCGGGAACGCCAATGGCGACAGGCGATGTCGATATGCTCGGGACTTTGGTTCCGGGCCAGGCCATCAGCGGCATCCCGGCCGCCATCACGATGGCAGCGAACCCCTGCTGCGCGGCTTTTTCCGCATAATAACCTATGGCGCCTGTATGCGTGGCGTTGGCGACGACGCCGAGCGCAACGCCACTGGTGCGGGCACGCGCCGCGGCTTCGTTCAGCGCGCGTATCATGCCGACCGGGCCGGACGATTTCTTCGCATCGACGCGGAAGGCAGCCCCGGCGACGTCCTGTATTTCCGGCGTGGCGGCAGCCTGTATCTGGCCGCCTTTCATCAAGGCGAGATACCGAGGCGCGCGCTCGACGCCATGTGATTCGACGCCGCGCAGGTCCGCCCAGACGAGAATATCTGCGACGGTGTTTGCGTCCGTTGCCGACATCCCCGCATGCGCGAACAACGCGGCAACAAAATCTTTCAGCTCGAGGTGATCGACGAGCGCATCTTCGGTCATATCGTTTTCCGCCGAACTCAGTTCTTGCGCTGCGCGCCCAGTGCATCGAGCGTCGGCGCAAGGCCGCGCAGATCGTAGCCGGCGCCTGCCGCGGCTTTCAGCAATTCGTCAGTGCCGCAATTGCCGGCTTCAGCGAGCGCCCACATGTTCGTGCAGCGCGTACCTGTGCGGCAGTAGGCGAGAATCGGCCCATTCGCTTCCGTCAGCACCTTGCCGAAGTCCTCGATATTCCTCGGTGTGATATTGCTCGAGACGATCGGCAAGTAGACATAATCGACGCCATTGGCGCGGGCCTCCGCCTCGATAACGCTGGAAGGCGTCTGGTCAGGCGCTTCCCCATCCGGGCGATTGTTCATGATGGTCCGGTAGCCGGCGGCGGCGATCTCCTTCACGTCCTCGACGCAAATCTGAGGCGCGACGGACACATGCGGCGTGATTTTCCGGATCGTTGCCATGCGTTTTTCCTAATCCCCAAACGAAAACGGCGCGGGGGCCCGCGCCGTGGCTTTGCAGCAGTTTATTCGAAGGCGCGCGAGGAATAAAGCGCCCGCGTTTCAGCCTATTTCGCCGGCTTGCCGTCCTTGTCGAAACTTTTGAGATAGGCGGTCAGGTTTTCGATCCGCTTGGGATCCTTGAGGCCGGCGTAAGCCATTTTGGTGCCGGGAATTTTGGCGCGCGGATTTTCGATATATTCCGCGAAGGTTTTCTCGTCCCAGACGATGCCGGAATTCTTGTTCGCTTCGGAATAGTTGTAGCCTTCGATCGTGCCGGACTTGCGGCCGAAGAGCCCGTTCAGGATCGGGCCGACCGTGTTGCGGGCCTTTTCGCCGACCTGATGGCAGGCGCGGCACTGGGCGAAAATCGTCTCGCCGGCCTTGATCGCCGCTTCCTTGTCATCCTGAGCCAGCGCGGGCATGGCCGCGAGGCTCATGAAAGCAGCGCCAGCGAAAACCGCAAACTTCTTCATCTTTCGTTCCTTCCCCTGAGCAAAGCACAAGACGCGGGCGTCGGACCCGGCCTACTCCGGCCGGGCTCCATGTAGCGCCTTTTCCGTGATGGTCAACCGAACATGTCGGCTACGATTCCGGCATACCAGCCGATGTTCTCCTGCGTATTCTGCTTGCGCAGTTCCGCGGATTCCTTGGCCTGCGAGACGAACGTGGAGGAAGCCTTGATCGCCCCGTCCTTGGCCTCGTAAGCGCCGCCTACCTTAATGACGTCGTCGGTTTCGATCAGGCTCCAGCAGGTGTTCGTATAACGGGCCGGGAAAGTGCGGGCGCCCAGAAGTTCGCCGCGGATCATCATGGCCGCCACCTTGGCCTGGCTGTTGGCCGAGAAGCCGGACTTCGGCATGTCGCCGGCGATGCAGGCGTCCCCGAGAACGTAGATATTCGGATCGAGCGCCGACTTCATGCTCTCCGGCAGAATCGGACAGAAACCGGACTGGTTCACGAGTTGAGCATCGCGGGCGATCTTGCCGGCCATCTGCGCGGGAATGACATTCACCAGCGCGGCATTCTTGTAGGTCTCGAAGCCGGTTTCGACGGTGTTGGTTTTGGGATCGACCGACTTGAGCCCGTCATGGGTCTTCGGGCCCATCCATTCAATCATGCCGGGATAGTGCTTTTCCCAGCCTTCCTGAAAGACGCCCTGTTTGGAGAAAGCTTCCTTGGGATCGATGACGACGATCTTGGCGTTCTTCCGCCCTTTCGCCTTGAGCACATGCGCCATCATGGAGACGCGCTCGTAGGGGCCCGGCGGGCAGCGATAGGGATTGGGCGGAGCGATCATGACGATAACGCCGCCGTCCGGAACCGCGTCGAGCTTGGCTTTCAGAAGCTTTGTCTGATCGCCGGCCTGCCAGGCGTGCGGCATCGTCTCTTCATGCTCGCGGCCCCAGCCGGGGACGGAATCGTATTTGAGGTCGATGCCCGGCGAGACGACGAGCCGGTCGTAGGAGAGGCGCGAGCCATCCGCGAGTACGACTTCCTTCTTGTCGCGATCGATGGAATTCGCCATCTGATGATTCATGCGCACGCCCTGCGCGGCGATCTTCTCGTAGCCGTGGGTGATTTCCTCGAATTTCTTGAAGTCGCCGACATAGAGGTTGGAATGGAAGCAGGTGGTGAACTGCTTCTTGGGCTCGACGAGAACGACATCGAGCTTGCCCTCACTGTCCTTGGCGAGGTAGCGCGCGGCGGTCGCGCCGCCCGGCCCGCCGCCGATGACGACGACGCGCTGCTTCGCCTGTCCCAGAATCGCGGGCGCGCCAAGCGCGAATACGCCTGCGGCGGCGCTACCGGAGCGAAGCAAACTTCTGCGGCTGACAATCATCACAAACCCTCCCATACCAAAGGCAGTCGAGACTGCTTCCCATACTATCGGCGCGCGACGGTGGCAAAGGCTCCGCTCGTTACCCCCGATACCGACTTCTCGCGTCAATTCAAATTCCGGCTTGCCGAAATCCCGCGCAATCCTATCCGTCACTTTGCAGGCTTCAGGCTTCCGAAATAGGCCGCAAGCGCGGCAATATCGTCCGCCGAGAGGCTGGCGGCCTGTGTCCGCATGACCTCGTTGTCGCGTTCCCTGTTCTTGTAGGAATTCATCACGGCGACGAACTGGTCGGCCGGCCAGCCGACGATGGCGGGAACGCCACCTGTAACCTGCCCCGACTTCTGATGGCATGTCACGCAGGCCGACGACAGGTATTCGCCCAGCGCGATATCGCCGGCGCGCGCGCTTTGGCCGCCTGCAAGCAGGGCGAATGCGAACAGCGAAAGCCTTCCCCCTCCTCGCATGGCTTCAATCCACTTTCGGACCGGTCTTCGAATCCGGCGTCACGTCGAGAACGCGCGCATGCCCTGTTACCTTCACTTCCACCTTGCAATTGGTCATGCAGGGCTTCTTGTTCCAGAAATGCTTTTCGCTGACTTCGCGATCGTCGTCGTAGAAATTCTTCTCGTTCGGCAGTTTAACCGACGCAAAGTTCTCGCGCGACAGGACGAAATCCTCCTTCACGAGATCGTTGAGCTGCAGGACATAGGCCGTCAGCGCATAAACCTGATCTGGCGTCAGAGACTGCGCATTGCCGAAGGGCATGGCGCGACGGATATAATCGAAGGTCGTCGAGGCATAGGGCCAGAAAGAGCCAACGGTTTTTTCCGGCCCTTCCGACTTCAGCGATCCCTGCCCCCCGGCTAGCACCGGCCAGCGCCCTGCGCCTTCGCCGAATTCGCCGTGGCAGGCGGCGCATTGTTCCTGAAACAGCGCTTCGCCTTCCTTCACGCTGCCCTTACCCGGCGGCAGGCCCGCTCCGTCCGGACGCACGTCAGTATCCCATGCCGCGATTTCTTCGGGCAGCGCCACGCGGCCGAGACCGGACTTCTTCTTGCCTTGCGAAAGCGCCGGAGCAACGGCGAAAGCAATCGTCGCCGCCGCCGCGATGGCGATGAACTTAGCTGACTTCGACATTTTCGGCCTCTCCATTCGCGCGGACGAGCCACGTCTGGATTCCGTTGTTGTGATAAATGGAGTTTGTGCCGCGCACCTGCCGCAGGTCGTTCTTCGTCGGCTGCACATAGCCCGACGAATCCATTGCGCGCGACTGGAGCAGAAGCTCCTGTCCGTTCCAGTCGAAATCGACATAAAAGCGCGCCATCGAGAGCGGCATCGACGGACCATCCATACGCGCCGTGCGCCAATTCTTCCCGCCATCGATGGAGACATCGACGCGCGTAATGCTGCCGCGTCCGGACCACGCAATGCCCGTGAGCACATTTGGCCCCTTGTGTTTCAGCGGCGCCTGCGGCGAGGGATTTGTGATGACGGACTTCGCATCCATGATCCAGGTAAAGCGCCGCGAACGTCCGTCGGCGAGAAGGTCGGTATATTTCGACGTCTCCTCCCGCGCATGCCAGGGCTGGTCGCCGACTTCGATGCGTCGCAGCCATTTCACCCACATGTTGCCTTCCCATCCGGGCACGACGAGACGGAGCGGATAGCCCTGTTCCGGACGCAGCGCTTCGCCGTTCATCGCCCAGGCGACCATGCAATCCTTCATCGCCTTGTCGAGGGGAATGGAACGCGTCATTCCCGATGAGTCCGCGCCTTCGGCGAGAATCCACTTGCCGTTGGTCTTCACGCCCGCTTCGTCGAGCAGCGTCTTCAGGGGGATGCCCGTGTACCAGACATTATGCACCATGCCATGCGTAAACTGGCAGCCGTTGAGCTGCGCGCCGCGCCATTCCATGCCGGAATTCGCCGCGCATTCGAGAAAATAGGCGCGGTTCTGCCGGCCTGGAAAGCGTTTCAGATCGTCCATGGTGAAGACCATCTGTCGGTCGAGCAGGCCGTTCAGCATGAGACGATGCTTGGCAGGATCGACATGCGCAATGCCGCTATGATGGCGTTCGAAGCAGAGACCGTTCGGCGTGATGACGCCATCGAGTTCATGCAGCGGCGTGAAGCTGACAGAAGATTCCTTGCCCGCTGTGAGCCATTCGACATCGCGCCGGATGACGTGCTTTTCGAATTCCGACGGCTTGCCATAGGGTGAAGACACGACGCCGGGCCCGAGATTGCGCGCCCAGTCCTGCACGTCCGTGATCGCAGGATCCGGCTTGCCCTGCTGGCTCAATACTGGTGCTGAAGTGGCGAACAGTCCCGCACCCGCAAGGCCCGACGCCCGCAGAAAGCTGCGCCTGTCGAGGGCATCATGAGCTTTTTTCTCGCTCATCATCTACTTCTCCTGCATATCAAAACCGAACAAGGCGATCAGGCGCCGCTGACTTTCACGGACGCATTCGGTTCGAGCCGAACCGTTTTCACATCGGCCAGATGCTTCTGCACGACTTCCCAGATCGGCGGCCCTTGCGTGCCTTCGTTGACGCTGGCCCAGCCGGCCACGACATAATTTCGCGCGGGATCGATCGGCTGTCCGGTCTTCAGCAGCGTCATGTTCGAAATGCGCTGATTCACAGGCTTGGAAACATCGATCGCATAGCCCATGCCGCCCACGCGAACCATGTCGCCGCCGCCCTGGAAATAGGGATCTGGATGGAAGATGTTGTCGGCAACATCTTCGAGAATGTCCCTGAGCTGCTTGCCGCTCATCTCCATGCGGTAACAATTGGGATATGTCATCGCGGTTGCATTCGAGAGCGACTCGAAGGTGATTGCATCGCCGGGCACGAGCGTGCCGCCCCAGCGGAAGCCCGGCGACAACGCGATTTCCGCATCGCGCTCCTTCAGCATTGCGTTGCAGATGAGATCGTCATAGGTGCCGTTGAAATTGCCGCGGCGATAGAGCAGCGACTCCGTGCGCGCCAATTCGCGCGACAAGTCTTGCGCGTAAGGCGCGCGAATTTTCTCGATCATCGCCTTCATTGCCGCATCCGGCGCGATGGCGTCGGAGAAGATCGGCAGCAATTTGTATCGGAAGCCAGCGACTTTCTTGTCCCTGACATCGAGATCGATGCGCGAAACGAATTTACCGTGCGAACCGGTTGCGACGAGGATGGCGTCGCCGACCTTGAGTACGCCGGGCATCGCATCATGCGTATGCGCGGTGAGGATGACGTCGATGCCTTTGACGCGCGAGGCGAGCTTGCGGTCGACATCGAACCCGTTGTGCGACAGGAGGACCACGATATCCGCGCCTTCGGCGCGAGCGTCGGCCACTTCCTTGATGAGTTCGTTCTCGCGGATGCCGAATTCCCAGTCGGCGATCATCCAGCGGGGGTTCGCGATGGGCGTGCGCGGAAAGGCCTGTCCGATGACGGCGACTTTCGCGCCGCCGCGCTCATAAGTTTGCCGGGCCTTGAAGACAGGCTCCTGCCATTCGACGCTGCGAATATTTTGCGCAAGAAAGGCGAATGGCGCCTTGTCGGCGATTTCCTTGACGCGTTCGGCGCCGAGCGTGAACTCCCAGTGGGACGTCATGGCGTCGACTTTCAGCGCGCTCATGACATCGACCATGTCCTGGCCCTTGGTCTGGAGTGTGGTCCAGCTTCCCTGCCAGGTGTCGCCGCCATCGAGCAGCAGAACATTGTCCGCACCGCGCTCGCTGCGGATCGCGTTGATGACGGTCGCGATGCGATCCATGCCGCCCATGCGGCCATAATTCTTCGCCAGCGCCACGAAGTCGCTGTGAGTCAATGCGTAATCTTCCGCCGAGCCGCTGGCGATCTTGAAGTAATCGCGAAACGCCTGGCCGGTAAGATGCGGGGGCCGACCCCTGTCATCGCCGACCCCGAGATTGATATCGGGCTCGCGGAAGTAAAGCGGCATCAACTGCGCATGAATGTCGGTGACATGCACGATCGTCAGTTTTCCCAACGGATCGAAGCGCAGAATTTCGGCCTGCGACAGCTTCTGTTGCGCGGCGACACGCCCCAAGGGCCCAAGGCCGCCAGCAGTAACAATCGCGGATGCAGCCGCTGTCGCCTGCAAAAACTCCCTGCGCGATATCATCGGCAAAATTCTCCCCTTCCGGCAAACGCCCTCGCGTCTGCCGGCCTCTGTAGTCCAGGAAAGCGCCGGAGCGCTTCCATACTGATGTTAAAAGAACGAAACGCCGCTCAGGCGACCGTCAACTTGCTCTTCGCTTCGAAGACCGCGCCCTTGTCATCCGTCCATTTGAAGACGAATTCGCCAGATTCCTTCGCCTTGTAGAAGAAGGACTGATAGGGGTTCGCGGAAATCGCCGGGTGCCATTCGGCCTCGAACACAGTCTTGCCGTTGAAGGCAGCCGTGAACTTGTTGAGGATATGGCGCGGAATGACATTGCCGCCGCTGTCGCGGCGCTGTCCGCTTTCCATCACATGCGAAATGAGCGTCTTGATTTCGATGAGTTCGCCAGCCTTGGCGTTCGCGGGAACACGAACGCGGGGCACGGGTGCTTTCACGTCTGACATCTGTGCGTCTCCTGTTCGCCCGAATTAACCGCCGCAACCGCCGATGGTCACTTTCACTTCCTGCTTGGCCGTGAAGAGAGAACCATTCGACATTTCCGCCACCGCAACGATATTCTGCGTCCTGGCGAGGCGCATGCGGGCGGAGGCCGAGGCCTTGCCGCAATCCGGCGTAAACTTGTAGCTGATGACGCCCGGCAGCGGATTGCCGTCGGCGAAGATATGGACCGCTTTCACATAGTCGCCGTCCGTCATCGGACTTTCGATCTCGATGCCGACGGGAACGACAAGGCCGTTCTCGGCGATCTGCGGCAGATCGAGCTTGATCTTGCCTGACGCCATCGACTTGCCGGCATAGAGCTTTTCGATTGCAGCCTTCACATCGGCCTCTTCGGCCATTACCATATGCGGCGCAAGGACGGCGGCCAGCATGGCCAGCGATCCCGTTTTCAAAAATTCGCGCCGTGAATTTGTCGCCAGCGACATTGGCACCTCTCCTCGCTTTTTGCCCGCTTCCGCGTGAACCAATAATGCGTTTGGGCATTCCCGAAAGACCGGACTCTTACCCGGAGTTTCCCCCCTTGACGAGAGACGATCTATCGCGCACGCTTGCACACATATTGATATACATTTTTTTGAATGTAAAGTCCGGCTTGCGAAAAACAGACGAATTGGGGATGGGTTATGAACGAAGTGGAGGGAAAATGACCCGAACGAACGGAAAAATCAGCCGCTTGGCCACGCTTGCCGTCGCCGTGGGGCTTTCGGCCGCGGCCGGCTATGTGGCTGCGCAGGCGCAGACCACCGACGCCGAAAAGGAAATCGAGCGCTATCGCGAGATGATTTCCGACCCGATGTCGAACCCCGGATTTCTTGCCGTGGACCGCGGCGAGCGGCTGTGGAGCGAGAAGCGCGGCAAGAACAATGTGTCGCTGGAAACCTGCGACCTCGGCGAAGGGCCGGGCAAGCTCGAAGGCGCCTATGCCAAGCTGCCGCGCTATTTCAAGGATGCGGACAAGGTCATGGAAATCGAGCAACGCCTGCTCTGGTGCATGGAGAAGATTCAGGCGCTCGATACGGCCGATGTCATCAAGCGGCGTTTCGCGTCGCCGGGCGTCGATTCCGACATGGAAGATCTCGTGGCTTTCATCGCCAACAAGTCGAGCGGCAGGAGGATCGAGCCGCAGTCCTCACATCCGAAGGAAGCCGAACTCACTGCAATCGGCGAAGCGCTGTTCTACCGCCGCGCGGGCGTGATGGATTTCTCCTGCGCGACCTGCCACGCGGAACCCGGCAAGCGCATTCGTCTGCAGGGCCTGCCGGATTTCTCAAAGCCCGGCAAACAGGCGCAGGAAACGATGGGATCGTGGCCGACCTATCGCGTGTCGCAGAGCGCCTTGCGCACGATGCAGCATCGCATGTGGGACTGCATGCGCCAGCAGCGCTGGCCGAACCCCGATTACGCCTCCGACGGAATCACCGCGCTGGTCATGTTCCTGAACAAGCAGGCGGCGGGCGGCGAAATCACCGTTCCCTCGATCAAGCGCTGAGAGAGACCCATGAACAAGACGATATTCATCGCCGCCGCTTTTGCGCTTTCGGCCACAACGGCAATGGCGCAAAATGCGCCGGCTGCCGATCCGGCTAAAGTCGACGCCATCATCAAGGACATGTTCGCGAAAGTGTCGCCGGAATGGCAGGCGCGCACCAATCTCGACGAAACCCAGCGCGTCTGCACCGACTCGCGCAATCAGCCCAATGCCCAGCAGGCGGAAGCCATTCAGAAGCGCGAACTTGCAACCGTCGTTCAACCGGCCGACGGCAAATTCCTCGGCGACTGGAAGAAAGGCTTTCAGGTCGCGAACACCGGCACGGGCGGGCAATTCTCCGACAGGCCCGGCGGCCCTATAGGCGCAAACTGTTTTGCCTGCCATCAGATGGATCCGAAAGAGCTGAGCTATGGAACGCTCGGCCCAAGCCTCGCCGGATATGGGAAGGACCGGAATTACGATCCGCAGGTCATCAAGGACACGTGGACGAAAGTGTACAACGCGCAGGCTGTATTCGCTTGTTCGAACATGCCGCGTTTCGGCTCCATGAAATTTCTCACGGAAGCGCAGCTCAAGGACGTGATGGCCTATTTGTTCGACAAGGAATCGCCGGTCAATAAGTGAGCGCTGTTGCCCTGAGCGCCACAGTCGATCCGGTATCGCACAAGAACGCGGAGAGCGATTCCACTCTCCGCTGCGGTTCGGCGCGGATGAGAATAGTCATCCCTGCCCTTTTAGCCATTCATTGAAGGTCGACCTCTCGTAGCCCTTTTCGCGCACGTAGCGGAACATGCCCAGGAATTCGCGCTTTTCGAGCAGGCCGGGCATGCGAACGACTTCGCGCTTGCGCATGTCGAGCTTGCCGAGACCTTCGGGATTCTCCGGAAAGAAGAGGATCGTCGGCGTGGCGCGCACGCCGTATTTTTGCGCGAAGGCTTTTTCTCCGAGTTTCGACCCGTCGAAATCCGTCACTTCCTTCGCGCCGAAAAGATCGAGGTGGATGACTTCGAAATTGCTGCGGATGTAGTCCACCAATTTCGCATCGGCGAAATAGTCTTCCGCCATGCGCTTGCAATAGATGCAGCCGCGCTGGCTCACGATGATCGCAAGGCGCTTGCCGTTCTTTGTCGCCGTCGATACGTCCTCGGCCAGATCGAGAAAACTCTCCAGGTACCAGTCGAAGTGATAGAGGCCGTCTTCACCAGGTTTGATCTGCGCGAGCGTAGCGCGTGGCGCCAACGCCACGGAAGCTGCCGCCCCCATGAAATATCTGCGCGTGACCATCGATCTCTCCTCAGCCAATCCTGCCGAATACCGGAAATGTTTCGAGCAACCAGTTGCCAACCAGCGACATTTTACCAGACATGATCAACAGTCCGGTCGCTACCATCGTAGCCCCGAGAATTTTCTCGATCATGCCAATATGCCTGCGGAAGCGCACAAGGAATCGCATGAATGGGCCGGCGAAGGCCGCGGCCAGGACGAAAGGTATGCCGATTCCCAGCGCATAGGCGCCCAGGAGCAGTGTGCCTTGCGTCGCCGTCTCCTGCGCGCCCGCGACCAGCAGGATCGAGGCCAGCACAGGCCCGACGCAGGGCGTCCAGCCGAAGGCAAAGGCGAGGCCCACCACGTAGGCTCCGAGCAGACTGGCCGGGCGGCCCGAGGTCTGGAAGCGGGCCTCCCGAAACAGGAGCGCAATCCTGAACACGCCGAGAAAGTGCAGCCCCATGATCGAGATGATCGCGCCGGCGATCACGGCCAGCCAGTCGAACCAGACTGAAAGCAAACGCCCGGCATAGCTGGCACCGGCCCCGAGCAGGACGAAAACCGTCGCAAAACCAACGGCAAAGGCGATTGCGCGGATGACAGGGCGGCGGCCGACGCCGGGATCGCTCGCCTGGTCTCCCGTCAGTGCGCCGAGTTCGGAGCCGGTCAGGAAGGCCAGGTAAGCGGGCACAAGCGGAAGGATGCAGGGCGAAAGGAAGGACAAAAGGCCGGCGAGCGCCGCGCCTGCGGCAGAGGTTTCCAGGCCCAAAGTCGCCTCAACTCAAGTCGGTAGCAATTATATTCGAATATACGTATATTATGTTCATGATGGGAAAGGCAACACGACGGGCTGTGTTTGCGGCGGCGCTTGCGTTGAGTGCAGGGCTGGCGTGGACGCCTGCGCAATCGGCCGAACTCGTGATGTTCGAACGCGCGGGTTGTCCCTGGTGCGCACGGTGGGATGCCGAGGTCGCGCCTGCCTATACCAAGACCGCCGAGGGTCAGCGCGCGCCGCTGCGTCGGCACAACCTCGATAAGGGGCAGCCGACAGACGTCACGCTTGAGCGTCCCGTGCGTTACACGCCAACCTTCGTTCTCGTCGACAACGGCAAGGAAGTCGGCCGCATCACCGGCTATATCGACAACGCCATGTTCTGGGGCACGCTGATGCCCATGATTGCAAAACTGGATGCTTCCGGCGGCGCAGGGCCCGCCGCGCAGGAAGCTTCGCGGGAGAAACACTGATGAGCCAGCCAGCCCTCGCACGCACGCTCGAGGAAGAATTGCGCGACGGTCCCGAGCATTCGCCGCAGCTCGAGGAACTGATGAAGAACGCGCGCTCGGCGAGCGATTTTCTGAAAGCGCTTTCGCACGAAAACCGGCTACTGCTGCTCTGCCTTCTCTGCGAGAAAGAGCGTTCCGTTGGCGAACTCGAAAATATTCTCGCCCTGCGCCAGCCAACGGTGTCGCAGCAGCTTGCGCGCTTGCGCTACGACGATCTCGTCACGACGCGCCGCGACGGCAAGACGATCTACTACAGCATTGCCAGCGAAGACATCAAACGCTTCGTCGGCGTGATCTACGACATGTTCTGCACGTCGCGAAAAGACAAGAAGTAAAACAAGCGCGCTTTGTGCACTGGCGTGTCCCGAAAAAGTTGCATGACTTTTTCGCAAAGGACACGCCGCATCGAATTGCGGCGCGTTCTCTCGCGACTGGACGAAATTCTTCCGGTCGGAAAGCGCGCCAGCGGGAGGAAGAATGCCCGGCTGGGCCATCGCCATCTGCGGATTTCTGATCGGCTGCGCCGCGGGCTATGCCGTGCATCGCGGCAAGCTTTGCTCGTTCGGGGCCATCGAGGATGCGCTCATCGGGCGCGACTGGCGGCGCATGAAGACGTTCGCGCTGGCGCTCGCCATCGCGCTGGCGCTCACACAGGCGATGACCATTGCCGGCCTGTTCGATCCCGCGCAATCGACCTATGTCCCCGCGCAAGTTGCTTTTGTTTCGGTCGTCCTCGGCTCGGTGGTCTTCGGTCTCGGCATGGCCTTTGTCGGCACCTGCGCCTTCGGCTCTCTCGTCAGGCTGGGCGGCGGCGACCTGCGCAGTCTCATTTCGATGCTACTCTTCGGCATTGTCGCCTATGCGACTTTGCGCGGCGTGCTGTCGCCGCTGCGCGTCGATGTGCTCGAAAAAATCAACACGCCCATGCCGGGCGGCGCGCCTTCCGACTTCGCCTCGTTGCTGTCTCGTGTATTCGCTTTCGACATTCGCCTGTTGCTGAGCGTCGTGTGCGCCCTCGCGCTTAGCATCTGGGCGCTCGCGGATGCGCGCCTGCGCAAGTCGAAACGGCTCTTGCTCGCCGGATGCGTGCTCGGCCTCGGCGTCGCTGCGGGCTGGGCGATCACGGGTCCGCTTGCCGATCCGTTCGATGAACATATCCGCGTGCGCAGCCTCACCTTTGTCGGCCCCGTGGCGCGGGCTCTTTTCGGCGTCATTGGCAATCACGCGGAATGGCTCGACTTCGGCGCGATGAGCGTGCCGGGCGTCGTATTCGGCGCGTTTCTGCATGCGCGGCTGAATGATGAATTCCGCTGGGAAGCCTATGACGACCATCACGAGATGCGCCGCCATCTCACGGGCGCAGCGCTGATGGGTTTTGGCGGCGTTCTCGCGGGCGGCTGCACGATCGGTCAGGGCCTGACGGCGGGCTCCGTGCTTGCAGTCAGTTGGCCAGTCGCCGTTCTTGGCATGATCGCCGGCGCGCGGCTCGGCATTGCGATCCTCGTCGAGGGATCGTTTATGGATTTTTTGCGCCAGCGCTTTGCGGCGCGCGGCGCGGAATAGCTATTTCGCCGCCTGCTGCTGCTTGAGCATATCGAGCGCGACATCGACGATCATGTCTTCCTGACCGCCGACCATGCGGCGCTTGCCGAGTTCCGTGAGGATCGAGCGCGTGTCGACGCCGTAGAGTTTCGATGCGTTTTCCGCATGGCGCAGGAAGCTCGAATAGACGCCGGCATAGCCGAGCGACAGCGATTCTCTATCCACGCGTACCGGGCGATCCTGCAGCGGGCGCACGAGATCGTCGGCGGCATCCATCAGCTTGTTGAGGTCGCATCCCGTGGGAATCCCCATGCGCTCGAGAACGGCGACCAGCGCTTCGAGCGGCGCATTGCCCGCGCCCGCGCCCATGCCGGCGAGCGAAGCGTCGACGCGGACCGCGCCTGCTTCAATTCCTGCCGTCGCATTGGCAACGCCGAGCGTGAGATTATGATGGGTGTGCACCCCGATCTCCGTCTCCGGCTTCAGAGCCTCGCGAAACGCCTTCGCGCGTTCGAAATATTGACCCGGCAAAAGCGCGCCAGCGGAATCGGTGATGTAGACGCATTCCGCGCCATAGCTCTCCATGAGCCTTGCCTGCACGACGAGATTTTCTGTCGGCGTCATATGCGCCATCATCAAAAAACCGATCGTGTCCATGCCCATCTTGCGCGCTGCCTCGATATGCTGTGCGGCGACATCGGCCTCGGTGCAATGGGTCGCGATGCGCACGCTGCGCGCGCCGCGTTCATAGGCTTCCTTGAGGTCGTGCAACGTGCCGATGCCCGGGATGAGCAGCACGGTGACAACCGCGTGCTTCAACTCCTGCGCAACCGTGCCGATCCAGTCGGTGTCATCATTCGAGCCGAAGCCGTAATTGAACGAAGAGCCGTTGATGCCGTCGCCATGGCAGATTTCGACTGCGTCCACTTTCGCATCGTCGAGGGCGCGCGCGATCGCGCGCACCGCGTCCATGCCATATTGATGGCGGATCGCGTGCATGCCGTCGCGCAGCGTCACGTCCTGGATATAGATCTTTTTCTTGTTCGGGCGCGCCATCACGCCGGCTCCTTCTGCAATTGCTTCGCGGCCCACAAATCCGCCGTCGCCAGCGCCGCCGATGTCATGATGTCGAGATTGCCGGCATAGGCGGGCAGGTAATGCGCCGCGCCCTCGACTTCGAGAAATACCGTAGTCTTGAGGCCGGAGGCGAGGCCGATGCCGGGAATGCGCACCGGCGCATTGTCGCCGATATGCTCGAACTGCACTTTCTGCTTCAGGCGATAGCCGGGCACGTAATCGCGCACCGCTTTTTCCATATCGAGAATGGATTTCTCGATGGCCTCCTGCGTGCCGCCCTGCGAGAGCGTGAACACGGTCGAGCGCATCATCAGCGGCGGCTCGGCGGGATTGAGCACGATGATCGCCTTGCCACGTTCCGCGCCACCAACCGTTTCGATGGCTTTCGATGTCGTCTCGGTGAATTCGTCGATGTTCGCGCGCGTGCCCGGCCCAGCCGATTTCGAGGCGATGGAAGAAACGATTTCGCCGTAGACGACGCGATCTGTCGCGCGGCGCACGGCGTGAACGATGGGGATCGTCGCCTGTCCGCCGCATGTCACCATGTTGACGTTGGGCTCGTCGAGATTCTGTTCGAGGTTCACAACCGGCACGGTGAAGGGACCGATGGCGGCCGGCGTGAGATCGATGATCTTCTTGCCATCCTTGCGCAGCAGCGCATCGTTAGCGATATGCGCGCGCGCCGAGGTCGCGTCGAAGACAATGCCGATTTCCCTGTATTCCGGCATCTTGCGCAGGCCCGCGACGCCTTCATGCGTGGCCGCAAAGCCCAGCCGCCTTGCGCGGGCAAGACCATCTGATTCCGGATCGATGCCGACCATGACCGACATTTCGAGATTTTTCGCCGTGCGCATGATCTTGATCATGAGATCGGCGCCGATATTGCCGGAGCCGACGATGGCGCATTTGATTTTGGACATAAGCTTTCTCGATGCTGTCATTCCGGTCGCAGCGAAGCGGAGAGCCGGGACCGTCTGATCATATTCAGCTGCGCGATCCCGGATAACCGCCTTGCGGTTTCCGGGATAACATTGTCAGGTCAGGCCCGCGTCGTGAATGACACGCGGCCCATCTTTTCCATTTCCATCTCGACATGCTGGTTCGGCGACAGCCCTTCCGCTGCCGTCGCCCCACCTGCCATCACGATCCAGCCGGTCTGCAAGGGTTCGCCCGCTTCTGCAGCAAAGCGCGCGGCGGCGACGAGCGAGCGCAGCGGATGGCCCATGATAGCCGCCGTCGAGCCGATCTGCACCGGCTTGCCGTCAAAGTTCAGCACGAGGCCGAGATTGGAGAAGTCGAAATCAGGCTTCACCCAGGGCCCCGTGACGAAGCCAGAGGAGGAAGCATTATCTGCCACGACGTCGCCGAGCGAGAATTTGAAATTGTCGTAGCGCGAGTCGATGATTTCGAGCGCCGGCGCTATCGCTTCCACCGCATCCATCGCCTGCATCGGCGTGACCAGGCCGAACAGCGGACGCTTCAGCAGAAAAGCGATTTCCGGTTCGACGCGCGGATGGATGAAGCGCGAGAAATCCATCGGAGCCCCTTCCTCGACGATCATCCCCGACGTCAGCCGGCCCCAGATCATGTCGGAGATGCCCATCTGCACGATCTTCGCGCGGCTGGTGAAACCCATCTTGATACCGACGCGGCGCTCGCCACGGCGCACGCGCAGGGCGATAGCCTGACGCTGCACTTCATAGGCTTCCGCCAGAGTGAGCTCGACGCTGTCGGATATCTGCGTCGTCGCCTGCACGTTACGTGCGGCATCGTCGAGCGTACGCGCGATCATCGAGATATTCGGCTTCGCACGGCGTGAAGCGCTGGCGGCCTTCTTCTTGTCAGATTTCCTCTCGGCGGGCTTTGCGACGGATTTCTTCGAGGGTTTCTTCGTTGCCATGTTCTTCTTCCCCTCAGCGGCCGAAATTCGCGCGGACCGAGCCGAGCCCGTTGATGCGCACTTCGATGACATCGCCTGGCGCAACCGTCACCATCGGTCCCAACGCACCCGTCATGATGGCGTCCCCCGCCTTCAGCGGCGAGCCGACTTCGACCATGGTGCGCGCAAGCCAAAGTGCTGCATTCAGCGGATTGCCGAGGCACGCTGCGCCGGCGCCGAAGGAAACCTGCTCGCCGCGCCGCTCCATCACCATGCCGCACAGACGCCAGTCGACTTCATCGAGCTTCGTCGGACGGCCGCCGAGCACGTAGAGGCCGGACGATGCATTGTCCGCGACCGTATCGAGCAGGCGGATGTTCCAGTTCTCGATGCGGCTGCCGACGATCTCGATGGACGGCAGCGCATAGGCGACGGCGGACATCACGTCGGTGAGCGTCAGTTGCTCGTGATCGAGATCCTTGCCGAGCACGAGCGTGATCTCGCCTTCGACCTTCGGCTGCATGAGGCGCGACAGCGCGATTTCCTCGCCATCGGGGATTTCCATGTCGGCGTAGAGCATGCCGAAGTCCGGCGAGTCGACGCCGAGCTGTTTCTGCACCGCCTTGGACGTAAGGCCGATCTTGCGGCCGGAGAGGCGGCGGCCCTTTTTCAGATAATATTTCGTATTGGCGTTCTGCACGGCATAGGCGGCAGCCACGCCGCCGTCGGCGAGTTCGTCGCGAATGGGCGCTATGGCGACGCCTGTTTCCGCCGCATTGCGCAGCCGCGACGCCAAACCTTCGATCTCGGAATTGGATAGGGTCATATCGAGCGCTTCCCGCTTGCGATCTTCTATTGCGCGATCATTACCGGACGCATACGCCTGCGGCAATCAGGCCGGCCACTCACTGAAGGTGCGAACGTCGATTTCATTGGCCCAGGCGTTGCGCGGTTGGACGTAGAGTCCGTGAAAAACTTCGGCGATGCCCTCGGGATCGATGAGACGGTCGTGGTTGGCATTGGCGGCGCGCGTACGCGCGGAATCGATGGGACCGTCGATCACGACATGGCCGATATGAACGCCTTTCGGGCCAAGCTCGCGCGCCAACGTTTGCGTCAGCGCGCGCAGCCCGTTCTTGGCGACCGCCATCGCGCCAAAGCCGGAAGCCGCGCGCATCTGCGCCGCCGAGCCGGTGAAGAGCAACGTGCCCTGTCCGCGTTCCGCCATCGCCTTGCCGGCGGCGCGGGCGACATTGAAAGCCGAGAGGCATCCAGCGCGCCAAACAGCTTCGAAATCCTCCGCCGTGAAATCGAGGACGGGAGCGATCTTCCACGCTGCGCTGTTGGCGATGGCGATATCGAGCGGCCCAATCTTTTCGATCTGTTCGACCGCAGCGGCAACTGCGGCAGCATCGGTCACGTCTCCGGCGATGCAGGTAATTCCGCTGTCGTCGCCGAACGTGTCTTTCAGCCTGTCAGCGTTGCGCGCGAAGGCCGCCACATGCAGTCCGCTCTTGCGAAAACGACGCACCAGCGAAGCGCCGAGGCCCGGGCCTGCGCCCGTGACGAGTGCCGTTCTAGTCGTCATACCCGTTACTCTGCAGCTGTTTGCTTTGCCGCCGCGACCTGCTTCATGAACTGGACGAAAGTGCGCACGATCTCCGGCTCGTGAACCGCCCATTCGTCCATCGGAATGATGTCGCGATCTTCATCCTGGATCGGCAGTTGATGCAGGATGCTGCCCGCGATCATCTCATGCGCCGCCTTTCCAGAGATGGAAGAATGCGTCTTGTCGTTGCCGGGAATGACGACAGTCGGGACTTTGATCGATCGTACCTGTGCCTCGGTGAGGCCCATGATCTTCGTGCCCTGTACCGCCGTGAACAGTTTCAGCCAGTTCTGCATGACGGCGATATAGTCTTTCGGGTCCATGGCCATCAGGCGTTCGTGATTGGCTGGATTGGCGGCAATGCGCTCCTGGTACTGCTCGGTTGCGCAAACCGCGGCCATGCCGCCTTCCTGAGCGGCCTTGATGTATTGGCCGTAATACTGGTTCGGGAGTCGCCCTTCGGCGAAAGCGCCGCCGGTGACTCGAAACAGCATCAATCCGCGCACGGCTTCGGGATGGCGCAGGTAGAAAAGCATCGAGGTGCGCGCGCCTGACGACGAACCGCCAATGAAGGCGGGCAGCGCGCCAAGCTGGCGCAGCAGTTCGTGGAGATCGTCGGTCCAGATCGGCTCCTCGCCGTCCTCGCCGCCAATCAGAATGTCCGACGCCCCAGTGTTGCGGCGGTCATGCAGCAGAACGCGATAGCCTTCGGAGGCGATGCTTTTGGCGAGCGGAATGAACTCGTCGTGGCTGCGGCGTCCACCGGGAATCAGAGCCACCCAAGGGCCGTTGTCGCCGATAATCTGGTAGCGGATGTTGACGCCGCGGACATTCGCGATTGGCATAAAATCCTCCCCATACAGCCCTGCGCGGGCCTGCTTTTCGTTGCCATCTCTAACAATTTTTTGCGTCGTCACGCCAGAGGCGCGGCTTGATTCCCCGCCCTCCCCGGAGGAAAAGCAGGAAACTGCGAAACCCGAGAGAAAATATGGACACGATCACCATACGGCGGCCGGATGACTGGCACGTGCATCTGCGCGATGGCGCGGTTCTGAAAGAGGTCGTGCCCTACACAGCGCAGATGTTCGCCCGGGCCATCGTGATGCCCAATCTCGTGCCTCCGGTCACCACGGCGGCGATGGCGAGCGCCTATCGCGAGCGTATCCGCGCGGCGATCCCGGCGGGCGTGAGATTTGCGCCGCTGATGACCTGCTATCTTTCCGATGACACAGGCGCCACCGATCTGGTGCACGGGCATCGCGATGGCGTCTTTACCGCCGCAAAGCTTTACCCGGCCCATGCGACCACCAATTCGCACTTCGGCGTTACTTCGGTCGAAAAAATATATCCCGTGCTCGAAGCCATGGCGGAAGCCCGAATCCCCCTGCTCATTCATGGCGAGCTGACGCACCAGCACGTCGACATCTTCGACCGCGAGAAGGGCTTCATCGACGAGGTTCTGCTACCCCTGCTGGCGCGTATTCCCGGTCTGCGGATCGTCCTCGAACACATCACGACGAAGGAAGGGGCCGACGTTGTCCGGGCTCACGCCGACAGAATGGGCGCGACGATCACGCCTCAGCATCTTCTCTACAATCGCAACGCCCTGTTTCAGGGCGGATTGCGTCCGCACATGTATTGCCTGCCGGTGCTCAAGCGCGAAACTCACCAACTGGCTTTGCGCGAGGCGGCAACGTCCGGAGAGAAGATGTTCTTCCTCGGCACAGACTCGGCGCCGCACCTGCGTCATTTGAAAGAAGCGGCCTGCGGTTGTGCGGGCGTGTTCAGCGCGCCGGTCGCGATCCAGGCCTATCTGCGCGTCTTCGCGGAAGAAAATGCCCTCGACAGGTTCGAGGCCTTTGCCTCGCTCAACGGTCCCGCGTTCTATGGTCTGCCCGTCAACGAGGAGCGCGTCACATATCGCAAGCGCGAGCCGTTCTCGCCGACGCCGGTCAGGATCGGCAATGAAGGCGAGATCGTCTCGCTGTTCGATGGCGAGAACGTGGAATGGGTGGCAGTGTGATCAGTGCGCGCCCTGACGCGACGTGATCGCAATCCCGATCGCCACCATGACCATGCCGACGATGTGGTAGTAAGCGAGCGCCTCGCCGAGGAAGGCGATTGCGAGGATCACGGTAAATACCGGGATCAGGTGCAGGAATAGCGCGGCGCGCGTCACGCCCATCATGCGAATACCGCGATTCCAGAGCAGGGTTGCGATGACGCTGGAAAAGACCGCAAGTGTCAGCACGGTTCCCACGGTTTCGGGCGTCGGCCTGAAGCTGCGCACAAAAAATGTCTCGTAAAGATAAAGCGGCAGAACGAAGATTGCGCCGAGGCCTATCAGGACGAGAACCATCACGCGCGTGTCGATACTGCGCGGCACCTTGCGCAGCAATACGGCGTAGAAGGCCCAGAAGAAATAAGCGCAGGTTACGATGAGATCGCCGATGTTGAGTTCGAGGCGCAATAGCCGCTCGAACGAGCCATCCGAGATCAGGAACAGTACACCCGCCAGCGAAATGACGACGCCCAAGGCCTGCACGCCGGTAAACCGGTCGCGGAACAGGAGCCACGCCACAAGGATGATGAAGACTGGCTCTACGGAGTTTATAACTGCCGCGTTGATCGCAATCGTATATTGCAGGGCGAGGAACAGCAGCGCATTGCCGCCCACCCACAAGAGCGCCGCCTGAAGCGAAAGTATGCCCAGATGCTCCCGCACAAGGCTCCATTGCGCAATGAACGGGCGTATCGCGAATGGCAGCAAGATGAAAAAGGATGCCATATTGCGCCAGAAGGCGAGGCCCATTGGCGGCGCATCGTTCCGGACGTAGCGCACGAGTATCGTCGTCGCGCCCCAGCAGAACATGGCGACGACGACGCAAACGACAGGAGATGTGAGGAATGCGACAATTGAATTCGGCGACTTTGCTTCTACCGGACCAGTTGAATTCTGGGACATTGCGCTCTTGCTTCCATCCGGCAGTCTGACGACCGGCGTACGGGCTTGTAGCGGCCGTTATCAAGCCCGTCCAGCTTGACGCCGATTGGCGGCTTGAAGGTTCGCTTGCAACGGCGGATAAACGTCAAAACAGCTGCTGGAGGAAACGTGGCCGTAACAGCGAAAACCACAAGCGTTGAATCGTCGTCCGCAATGCTGGAGTTTCCCGCGAGGCGGGTGCCGGTGGTCATGGAAGCCGATGTCGTAGTCGTCGGTGGCGGTCCCGGCGGTTTCGCCGCCGCGCTGCAGGCGGCGCGCATGGGCTGCAGCGTCGCGATGATCGAGCGCTTCGACATGCCCGGCGGCGTGCATACTTCGGGATTGCAGGGCGCGGCGAACGAGGGCGTCGGCGGCATCCATACTGAACTGATGGAACGCTTCGCGGCCAAGGGCTACGTCTATGTCGCCTCGGAAAAGGATCTGCCGGGCTGGGCGGGCAATCCGCTGTCGCATTACGAGCGCAACCATAAGCCCGGCGCATCCTTCAAGCGCGCGAGCTTCAATCCCGAGGGTGCAGGTTGCGAGATGGTGCAGATGCTGGACGAGGTGGGAGTTACTGCTTTTTACCAGACATCCTTCGTCGACGCGGTGGTCGAGGACGGCGCAGGCGACAAGAAGATGACGGCCGTCATCGTGCAGAACGCGGGCGGAATGCAGGCTATACGCGGGAAGATATTCATCGACGGCACCGGT
This sequence comes from uncultured Hyphomicrobiales bacterium, assembly GCA_903847605.1. Taxonomy (GTDB): domain Bacteria; phylum Pseudomonadota; class Alphaproteobacteria; order Rhizobiales; family Beijerinckiaceae; genus Terripilifer. The sequence continues at coordinate 34,630 of CAINED010000089.1, forward strand.
ACGGCCGAACTCGCGGCGCGCGCGGGCGCGCCTTATGTCAGCGGCGGCGGGGGCCAACCGGACGGCACGGAATGGGATGGCGTAAAGCGCCCGATTCCCGGCGGCCTCCTGTGGACGATGACCGGCGTCCAGTACGAGAAGTTGATCCGTTACCAGCAGACATCGAACGATCCGGCGTTGACCGCCTTGATTGCAGAGGCGAGCGCGGCCAAGGACATTCCTGCGGGCCTCTACAGGCCGCGGATGGGCGGCGGCGCCGGCGTCTATGGCGAGGCCTATGTCGGCCATCCCACGCTCGACATGAGTCCCATCAACGCCCCGGGCACTTTCATCATCTGGCAGAACGTACCCTACGAATGGGCGCTGCACATGGACGAGAGCGCTGCCGACGAGACACGTGCGCGCCGGGAGTTGCGCGCCTTCATCGACGCGGAAGCGCGCTTCCTGAAAAAATATGTGCCGGGATTCGAGGCGGCGGAACTCACGGATATCGGGCGTTTCGTCGGCATACGGGACGGCAGGCATCCGATCGGAGAGCATGTCTTTACGATCGAAGATGCACGAGCAGGAACTCACTTTCGCGACGCCGTCACCAAGCCGATGACCAAGACGTTCTACTGGGACGGATATCGGAAGCACACGTTCGAGGTGCCCTATCGCAGCTTTCTGCCGAAGAAGGTGGGCAATCTCCTGCTGACCGGCGCATCCATGTCCTTCAGCTATGAAACGATCTTCATGGTGATGCGGAATTTCCCATGGTGCACGCAAACCGGCGAGATCGCAGGCTATGCGGCGGCCCGCGCCATCAAGCAGGGAGTCGGGCCGAAGGACTACGAGTGGAAAGAACCATACTTCTGAAAAGAAACAGGGCGCCCGTGAAGGACGCCCTTTTTGCTTGATTGAGATTGCGAAGAATTACTTCGTTGCGCTCCAGTTGCCCATCTTGCCCGACGCGGAGGTGACACCTTCGATCAGGTTGCCGATGACATAGCCGGTGTACTGCACGCCGCCGGCAGTGAAATTGATCTGATTGCCGCTCATCTTGCCGTTGCTGATGGCAGCGCCCTTCAGCGTGCCAGTCAGCATCTGGTACTTCTGTTCGAGCTTGAGTTCGTCACCGCCAACTTTCCAGGTGCCTTCGACCTTCGCCGGCACGACCCAGTGATAGACGCGGCAATAGGACTGGCAACCCTCGGTGACCTGCGCCGTTTCGTCCGCGGTCCAGTCGCCCATATCGAAGCTGTTCGAGACGATGCGCGTGCCGGGCTTCATATCGAGAATCTTCGGACGCAGGCGGGTGTTGATGCTCGGCAGAAGGAACATGGTCAGCACGGTGGCCTGCGAGAAATCCATCTCGAAGAGGTCGGCCTTGGCGAAATAAGCCCGGGCGCCAACACCCTCCTTCGCGGCGTTCCGGCGCGAAAGGTCAACCATGTCCGGATTGTACTCGATGCCCATCGCCTTGGCGCCGAGCTTCGCTGCGGTGATGACCGTGCGGCCGTCGCCCGAGCCGAGGTCCATTACGAAGTCGGTCGGACCGGCCTTGGCGAGTTCCAGCATCTTGTTCACGACAGGCTGCGAGGTCGGCACCCACACCACGTCCTTGCCCTGCTGGCCGACTTCCGGCTGAAAGTCCGGCTTCGGCGCCTGCGCGAAAGCAATGCCGGCGGCGATGACAATACCGGTCAGGGACAGCGCGGCCGCGCGAGGAAACACTTTCATTACGCTCATAAAATCCTCCACTGATACGCGACTGACGCGCCTGTATCGCCGCCAACCTAATGGGGCCTGCGGCAGCGGGCAAGCGAGCCTGCTTCAAAAAGTCTTGTGCGGGGAGACTCGTTCCGCATTGCCGCATTCGCTGCCTGAGCCATCTGGCGCATCGCCGCGGGCCGGGGCATAATCCGGGCAACTATAGAGCTTTGCAGGGGCGCGCGTGGCCTCGGGCATCCACCTCGGGCGCGTGACGTTGCGCGGGGGCCGAGCCTGATCGCAAATCTCGCGAATAAAAAGAGGGGAAGAAATGCCGCAGGGCGGAGAATACGATTACATCGTCGTGGGCGCAGGTTCGGCGGGGTGCGTCCTCGCCAACAGGCTGACCGAAGATTCCGGGGCGCGCGTCCTCATCATCGAAGCCGGCGGCAAGGACAACGATCCGCTGATCCAGATCCCCATCGGCCTCGGCAAAATATGGGAAAAGCGCCTGCACGACTGGGGCTACGACACCGAGCCGGAGCCGGGCCTCGGCGGACGCCGGATCGAGGCGATGCGCGGCAAGGTTCTGGGCGGCTCCTCCTCCATCAACGTGATGGCCTATACGCGCGGCGCTCACAACGACTACAACAAATGGGCGCGCGAGGGCGCGACAGGCTGGGCGTTCAAGGACGTGCTGCCCTACTTCCGCCGAGGGGAATGCTGGGAAGAGGGCGCGAACAAGTGGCATGGTGGCGACGGCCCCATGAAGACCGAATGGGCGCGCTCGAAGGACCGCATGTTCGATGCCTGGACGGCCGCCGGCAAGGCCGCCGGGTACCCGCTCACGGAAGATTTCAACGGCGCGCAGCACGAGGGCTTCGGGCGCATCCAGTGCACCATCGGCGAAGGCAAGCGCTGGTCGTCGTCGACCGGTTACCTGAAACCTGCGCTCAATCGCAAAAATCTCACGCTCGAAATCAACGCGCTCGTCACCCGCATCACCATGCAGGGTACGCGCGCGACCGGCATCGAATATCGCAAGGATGGGCAGACATTCACAGCGACGGCGACGAAGGAAGTCCTGCTCAGCGCGGGCGCATTCAACACGCCGCAACTGATGATGCTTTCCGGCATCGGACCCTCGGCGCATCTCAAGGACATCGGTATCGACACGCTTGTCGATTTGCCCGTCGGCGACAATCTGCAAGATCACATCGCCGCATGGTTCAACTGGATTCGCAAGGAGCCCGGCGACTTCTATCACCTGTTGCGTTTCGACCGCATCTCACTGGCAATGGTGCAAGGCTATCTTTTCGGAACCGGCGCGGCGACGAGCCTGCCGGGCGCGAGTTTCGCCTTCATCAAGACGCGCAGCGATCTCGAATCGCCCGATGGCGAATTCATTTTCCGTGCGACGCGACCGGATGCGCGGCCTTGGTTCCCGGGCATCCGCGCGCCGCTGCCTGATACTTATGCTATCCGTCCGACCCTGCTGCAGCCCAAGAGCCGCGGCACGGTGCGCCTGCGCTCCAAGGACCCGGCCGATCACCCCCTCATCCTCTTCGATTTTTTCCGCGAACCGCAGGACATGGTGGACCTTCTGGAGATTACGCAACGCGCGCTTGATCTTGCCGCGCGCAAGGAGATCGACGAATTCCGGGGCGCGCCGCATGCGCCGCCGAGGGAAGCGAAGACGAAGCAGGACATGGAAGACTGGATCCGCAAGACGGCGCTGACCGTGCACCATCCCTCCAGCACGTGCCCCATCGGCACGGTGCTCGATCCGGAACTTCGCGTTCATGGCGTCGAAGGCCTGCGCGTCGTCGACGCCTCGGCCATGCCGAATATCGTCACGGCGCATATCAATGCCTGCGTTTACATGATGGCTGAAAAAGCCGCCGACATGATCCGCGGCCTGCCGCCCTTGCCTGCGACGGCTTGAAGAAAGTTCTGGAGGATCGATGACCAAACGCATACTCACCTGCGCAGTGACGGGCGGCGCGCCCGTAACAGGCCGCAATCCCAATGTGCCCGTGACGCCGAAGGAAATCGCTGAATCCGCGATCGCAGCTGCGAAAGCGGGCGCGGCGGTCGTGCATCTTCATGCGCGCGATCCCGAGACGAAGCGCGGTAGCATGCGCGTCGACCTGTTCGAGGAAATCGTCGGACGCATTCGCGACAACGGCGTCGATGTCATCATAAACCTTTCGACAGGCGATGGCGCAATGTTTGCGCCATCGAAGGACGATCCTGGCGTTGCCGGCCCCGGCAGCAACATGCGCCGCGCAGAAGAGCGTGTCGCGCATGTGGTGAAACTGAAACCGGAAATCTGCAGTCTCGACTTCAACACCATGTGGTTCCGCGATCGCGCCTTCGTGAACTCGCCCGCAATGATCACGGAGATGGCGCAGTACATCTATGAAGCGGGCACAACGCCGGAACTGGAGATTTTCGACACCGGCGATTTGCATCTCGCCGCCGATCTCATAGCCAAGGGTGTGATCCGCACGCCGGCCTTTTATCAGATCGTGCTCGGCGTCAGCTTCGGCGCAAGCGCTTCGCCCGAGACGATGATGTATATGCGCGACCTGCTTCCGAAGGGCATGCAATGGGCGGCCTTCGGCATCGCCCAGCACGAATATCCGATGCTGGCGCAAGCCATGCTTCTCGGCGGCCATGCCCGCGTCGGCTTCGAGGACAATCTGTACATCGCAAAGGGCGAACTGGCGAAAAGCAATGCGCAGCTAGTGGAAAAAGGCGTTGGAATCATGCGTTCCCTGGGATTCGAACCCGCGACGCCGAAGGAAGCGCGCGAGATACTCGGGCTCCCGGCGAAATAGTATGGAGAGTGGAATGAAACAATTGGGCTTCCTGCTTCTCGCGAGCGCTGTGTCCTTTATCGACCCTGCGCTCGCGCAGGACTTTTTCAAAGACAAGACCATCTCGATCATCACGAGCACGGGCGAAGGCGGCTCCTACGATGGGGCGGCCCGCACGCTTGCGCGCCACATGCCACGCCATATTCCCGGCAATCCCACGATGATCGTGCGCAATATGCCCGGCGGCGGGCACACCCGCGCGACCAATTTCATCTATACGCAAGCGCCGAAGGACGGCACGACCATCGGCACAGTCAGCAATTCGATGCCCATGCATCAGCTTGTTGACGGTCGCGGCGTCCGGTTCGATGTCGCCAAATTTCACTGGATCGGTTCGGTGGGTCTCAGCAATCTCACCATGGCCTTCTGGCACACGAGCAAGATGAAGTCGCTCGAAGATGCAATGAAGCGCGAAGTCACCATGGGTGCGACTGGCACTGGCTCAGGCACATTTCTATATCCCAACGCCATCAACAAGGTTCTCGGTACTAAGTTCAAGATCATCTCCGGCTATCGCACCAGCGTCGAGGTCGATCTCGCAATGGAGCGCGGCGAGGTGGAAGGACGCGGCGGCGGTTCCTATTCCACGATCTATCAGGAACATCCCGACTGGCTGAAGGACGGAAAGCTGTTCATCGCCGCGCAGATCGGCCTTGAGCGCGATCCCCTGATGCCGCAGGCGCCGCTCATCGCCGAACTTGCCAAGAACGACGAGCAGCGGCAGATCCTGCATTTCCTGTCGTCGCCGGTCGCCGTCGGCCGTCCCTATATCGCACCGCCCGAAGTGCCTGCGGAGCGTATAGCCATCTTGCGCAAAGCTTTCGATGCGACCATGCAGGACAAGGCCTTCATGGATGAAGCCGACAAGCAGGCGCTCGACATCAGGCCCATGAAAGGTGAAGTTCTCGAGAAGATCGTACAGGAGGCTGTGAAAACGCCTCCCGAAATTCTCGAGAAAGTGCGCAAGATCATCGAAGTCGTCGAAGGCGGCAAATAGCGGAGGCAATTATGGCGGCGGAGCAACTGTCCCAGTCTGCGGAATATGCCCGCGCGCAGGAGACTTGGCGGAAGGCCAATGTCAGTCCGCTGTGGGAAAATCGCGACGCGCACAAGCGTGGCGACGAGACGATCGAGAAGCCCTATATCTGGCGCTGGAGCGAGATGCAGCCGCTGATCGCGGATGCGCTCGCCCTGCAATCCACCGAAGTCGCCGAGCGACGCGTCCTCTCCCTCGTCTCGCCGCATTCGCCCGAAGTGAAGGGACAGGCCGGCACGACGCTGAATCTCAATGGCGGCTTGCAGATATTGAAGCCCGGCGAAAGCGCGCGGCCGCATCGCCACTCCATGAACGCGCTGCGCTTCGTGATGTCCGGCGAGGGCGCCGTCACGGTTGTCGACGGCAAGGAATGCGAGATGGCCGAGGGCGATCTCGTGACGACTCCGGGCTGGTGCTGGCACGAACATGCGCATCACGGCAGCGCGCCTATCGTATGGCTCGATGTTCTCGATGCTTCGCTTCATCGCTATCTCGGCACGGACCGGTTCCAGCCGGGACCGGCGAACGATCTGCCTGCCCTGCCACCTGATTCTGTCTTTGCGGGAAGCGGCCTCGTGCCGGATACCGGCGAGTGGGCGCATCATTATTCGCCGGTCTTCCGCTATGGATGGAAGGAAGCTGCGTCCGCACTGTCGTCAGCGCCAATCTCGCGCGATGGCAGCAAGCGCTTGCGTTACACCAATCCGCTTGATGGCGGTCCTGTAATGTTCTCGCTCGACTGCTGGCTGATCGAGATTTCCGGCGGAACGCAAACCGTTGCCTTCCGCACCAGCGCCAACGCCGTCGCCTGTGTCGTCAAAGGTTATGGTCACAGCAAGATCGGCGATACGCGCTTCGACTGGGTGGCGAAAGATGTCTTTTCGCTACCTCGCGGCGCCTGGATCAGCCATCGCGCCGAAAGCCAGACGGCGCGTATCTTTATCACGACGGATCGCCCCGTGTTGCAAAGGCTCGATTTGCTGACCGAGGAATATGCGGCGTAATCAGCGCCCGCAAACTTTAGCCAGGATCGCCGTGCAGTCTTCCGGCGCAGTATCGCCGCGCCAGGCGACATGACCGTCCGGCCGCACGAGCACGAGCTTGCGTTCGTATAACCGCGAAATCTCCGGTTCTTCTATACTTTCAATGCAGAACGGCATTTTCGCTGCCTTGGCCGCGTTTTCGAACTCATGCGCCGCGGGCGCATCCCGGCCTATCCGCAGCAGGACGAAAGTCTTGCCGAACAGGTCGAGCGTCGAACGGCCATCGGGCAGCCATGCATGCGGTGCGCGGGAGCCGGGCCGAGCCGACGGGATAAAGTTTTCCGGATCGTCCGGCAGCGGCGGCGCACCGTCATCAACGCACACGGGCGAATTCTCGTAGCGGTAACCGAGTTGCAGTCCCGCCGTGCGAAACATGCGCGAGACTTCGTATGTCATTTTCGGGCCAACATCCGCGCGCATGCGCGCGCCTTCCGGCGTGTCGTCCTCTATCGCCGCAACGCCCTCGCCGAATTCGACATGGCTCTCATAGAACTGCGTCGCCATGGCCACGTTGCGGTGCCCAACCGGCTGGCGTTCGTCCTGATAGGATTGCAGCAGCTTCTCGCCACCCCAGCCCTGCACCACTGCGGCGAGTTTCCAGCCGAGATCGACGGCATCGCCGATGCCGGTGTTCATGCCGAGCGCGCCAGTCGGTGAAAGCTGATGCGCGGCATCGCCGACGATGAAGACAGGGCCATCGACATATTTGTCGGCAACGACGCCACGGCGCGTCCAGATGCTTGCGCCGACCCATTCGACTTCGAGATCGCGTCCCAGGGCGCGCCGCAACATGCCTTCTCGGTCGATATCTTCGGGTCGCAGGTCGCCGGGCGAATCTAGCGCCATCAGACGCCAAAGTCCGTCCACAGGATCGATCACGCGGATATTCGCCCACATGCCGTCGCGGTCCACGGCGAGAAAGAACGTACCCTCTTCAATGCCCAGCTGCCTGCACAGGTCAGGCGTACGGAAGAAAAGATGTACCGGCCTGCTGATCACTTCGTCGCCGCTGAGGCCGATGCCGAGTTGCCGCCGGATCGGACTGTTCGCGCCATCGCAGGCCGCCAAATAGCGCGCGTGGATGATCTCCTCTTCGCCGCTTTCGATGTGGGTAAGTCGCGCTGTCACACCGCCCGCATGCAACTCGAAGGAGTCCATGCGGCATTTGTGTGTGATGTCGACACCGTCGAAGCCGCGCGCGAGATCAAGGAGAAAGGGATCGAACCATTTCTGAGAGCAGATCGTGAGATTCATGGGCGAATGCGGGCCAGGCTTGGTTGCGCCCTTGGCGGGGCGTTTCATGCGCCCGAGTTCGTGGCCGCTCATGTTCGTCACGAAGACAATGTCCATCGAATAGTCCGCAGGAAAGGGACAATTGTGAACCCGCTCGGCGATGCCCCAGCGGCGGCAGAACTCCATCGTGCGGACGTTGACTTCGTTCATCTTGGGCGTGTGGATCGCCCCGTCGGTCTGTTCGACGAGCCTGCAGGCAACGCCGCGCCAGCCGAGTTCCGCGGCCAGCGCAAGCCCGACCGGGCCGCCGCCGACGATGAGTACCGGCACATGCGTTTCCTTGCGGCGGGATGAGGGCTGCTTCGCCATCGAGCGTTTCCTTTATGATTTCGCCCCGACTATACTGAAACAACAAAAGAGACCAAGGCAACCGGGGAGCAAACAATGGGCGTGCTGATCGAGGGACGCTGGACGGAAGGGCGGCTGCCGCAGGAGACCGGCAAATCCGGCGAATTTCTGCGCGCGGAGAGCGTGTTTCGCAATCGCATCACCAAGGATGGATCATCCGGCTACAAGGCGGAGGCCGGGCGCTATCACCTTTACGTCACACTTGGCTGCCCCTGGGCGCATCGGACGCTGATCTATCGCGCGGTCAAAGGTCTCGAGGATGCGATCACCGTCGATTATCTTCTGCCCGACGTACGCACGGAAGGTTGGACGTTCGGCAAGCATCCTGTCTTTCCGCAATGCGGCGAGGACAGCGAACATCCGGGCTTTCGCTACCTTCATCAGGTCTATACCGCTTGCGAGCCGAACTACACCGGCAAGGTGACGGTGCCAACGCTTTGGGACAAGAAGACGAAACGCATCGTCAACAACGAGTCTTCCGAAATCATTCGCATGTTCAACAGCGAATTCGTCGGCGTCGCCGGAAACGATCTCGACTTTTATCCTCGGCAACATCGCGATGAGATCGATCGTCTGAACGAGAAAATCTATTACAACGTCAACAACGGCGCTTACCGCTGCGGTTTCGCGCAATCGCAGCAGGCCTATGAAGACGCCTATGACGGACTTTTCGCGACGCTTGACGAACTCGACGAACGCCTGAAGACGCAGCGGTTCTTGTGCGGCAGTCAGCCGACCGAAGCCGACTGGCGGCTTCTGCCGACGATGGTGCGTTTCGACGTCGCCTATTTCTCGCTGTTCAAGTGTAACAAGAAGCGTATCCAGGATTACGCTCATCTGTGGCCTTATGTCTGCGATCTCGTGGCATGGCCGGGCGTCGCAGCCACTGTGCATCCGCGTCAATACATCGCCAATTATTATTCCATCGACCGGCTCAACCCCCCGGGTATCATACCCAAGGGATCTCCGGTCGATTTTACGACGCCGCACAACCGGGCATCGCTGGGTTAGGAGAGCGCCATGCGTAAGGAACTTCGCGCCATTCTGCCTATGGTGGCGTTACTGGGCGTCATAGTGCCCTGTCTTGCGCAAAAGTCGAAAGACACGTTGCGCCTGCCCTATGCGGATTCCTCCCAAGGCATCTCCTACTATCTCGACCCTAAACCCGAGACGGTCTACGCGTCCGACGCCGTATTTGACGGCTTGATCGCCTGGGACGAGAGCAAGCAGACTTTTGCGCCGCTTCTCGCGAAGGCGTGGCGTCGCGTCGACCCGGTGACACTCGAATTCGATCTGCGCGACGATGTGAAGTGGCATGACGGCCAGCCATTCACGGCCGACGATGTCGTTCACACCATAGAATATTTGACAAACCCTGCGTCGAAACTGCGCTTTGCGCATTTTTGGGCGTTCATCAAATCTGCGGAGAAATTGGGAACTCACAAGGTTCGCATCGTCACGAAGGAGCCCACGCCCTACGATCTCGCGCAGATCGCATTCCAGACGGTCATCCTGCCCGCCCATGCGCATGGCACTGCGCCCGACAAGGTGCTGTTCAGTCAAAAGCCCGTGGGCACCGGCATGTACAGGCTCGCAAGCTTCGACCAGAAGACGGGTATCGTTCTGGAACGCAATCCCGACTACAGGCATGGCGGCAGCGCCAAACCGCCGAGCAACATCGGGCGCATCGCCATCCGCTCGATACCCGAAGCGAGCACTCGCATCGCCGAGTTCATGGCGGGCAATCTCGATATTTTGCCGACGCAGATTCCGATCGATCTCGTGGAGAATCTCATCAAGATGCCGGGCGTCGAACTTGCGGCCACTGCGGGCAACGGCAATATCTATCTGGCGCTCGACGCCAAGGGCCGTTCCGGCCAGAAGGCCTTGACCGACATAAGAGTGCGCAGGGCGATCATGATGGCCGTCGACCGCGAGGCGCTGTCACGCACGATTGCCGGAACAAGTCCCTCGATCGAACGGCCGCAAGCCATGTGCTGGCGATTCCAGACGGGCTGCGATTACGCTGCGGCGTTGCCGAAATACGATCCCGATGCAGCGAGAAAACTGCTTGCCGAGGCCGGCTATCCCAATGGCTTCAGGTCAAATATCACGACATTCGCGGGCGAGAATTATGCCACGGTCGCGCAGGCGCTATCCGGCCAATTGCGGCGCATCGGCATCGTCGCCGACGTCGAATCCATGCCCATCGGCGCATACCGACAGAAGCAGTCAAACGGCAAAGTCGAGATTTTCTCGTCGCCGTGGCCAGGCGGCGGCATGCCCGACGTCGCGCAAACCCTCGGCTTTCTCTACACTCCGCAGCCTTCGACCGATTATCACGGCGACGAGGAACTGAAAGCGCTCGCAATGCGCGCGCTGAAAGCGATGGATCCCGAGGAGCGCAAGAATCTGGGACGGCAGATATTCGACATGGCCACCGAGCGCGCCTATTTCATGCCGCTGACGCCATTCCCCGTATTGACGGTTCATCGCAGCGAACTGTCCGTGAGGCTCAGCCGAGTCTCGACCTATCCGGCCATGGCGTCCGCCATCAACTGGAAATAGTGCGGCGTCGGTCGACAATCACGGCAACACGACAACCTGCCCTGTCGTTTTGCGCGCCGCGACATCGCGATGCGCTTGCGGCAAGTCGCGCAACGGATAGGTGTGCTGAACCGTGATCTTCACGTCGCCCGATCTGATCTTCTCGAAAACGTTGGCGGCGCTCTGCCTGCGGATGGCGTCGTCCGTCTGATAATTCGCCGTCGTCGCGCGCGTCACATAGATCGATTTCTTGCTGCCTTCTCCCACAACGTCGAAAGGCGGCGGATCGCCCGATGCTGTACCGAAACATACGACGAGACCCCGCAATTTCGCACATTCGAGCGAATCCTTCCAAGTATCCTTGCCGATGGATTCATAGACCACATCGACGCCGCGCCCGTTGGTGATGCGCATCACCTCCTCGACGACATTCTGGCGTGGCGTCACGATGACATGCGTCGCGCCATGTGCCCGGGCAAGCGCGGCCTTTTCATCCGTGCTGACTGTGCCGATCACGGTGGCTCCGACCGACTTTGCCCACTGGCAGGCAATGAGACCAACGCCGCCAGCCGCAGCGGTGAGCAGGATCGTCTCGCCGGGCATCAATTTGTGCGTGCGATTGAAGAGATATTCGGTCGTCATGCCCTTGGTCATGGCCGCAGCGGCGAACTTATCCTCCATCCAATCCGGCAATTTAATCAGCCCGTGCGTGTTACGCAGGCGATGCTCGCAATAGGAGCCGGGCTTGTCGCCGCCCGCATAGGCGACGCGATCGCCCATGGAAAAGCCGCTGACGCCGGGTCCAACCGCTTCGATGACGCCAACGCCTTCGACACCTAGAATGGCCGGAAGCTGCAATCGCGTGTGATGCCCCTCGCGCATGTAGATATCGACGAAATTCACGCCCACGGCCGTGTGACGGATCAACACCTGGCCTTCGCCTGGCGCGTTCAGTTCGATCTCCTCCCACCGGAGAACGGATTCGTCGCCGAAGTTTCTGAGCACGTAAGCATGGCTTTTCATAAGCGTTTCCCTGTTAACCCCGGCGGCCCACGTTGCAGGCGCCCCGTCTCGACTCTAGACTAGCTTCAACCCATGGAAACGCCAGCGCCTGCACGAGACCGGCGCGCAAGGGAGGATACGAATGATCACGAGACGGCAATTCGGCGCGGCGGCGATGACAATGGCGACTGGACCTGCGTTCGCGCAGACGCCCGCGGATTGGGATTCAGTCATTGCGGGCGCGAAGAAGGAAGGCGTCGTCACCCTTTATTCCGGCCTCGTCGGCACGGCAGCCAAGGCGGTCGCCGCCGCCTTTCAGGCGAAATATGGCATTCGCGTCGAAATACTCGAAGTGCGGGCCTCGGAGTTGCGCGAGCGCGTGCGAACCGAATCGGTTGCCAACCGCGTTCTCGTCGACACGATGTGGACTTCGGCCGTTCAGACGCGCCAGTTCGCCATCGACGACAAGACAATCCAGCCGTTCGGCGCAGTGCCCAACATCGGCAATATAAGTCAGGATTTGCGCGAGTTCTGGACGAACCCGGACATGCACGTGCCCATCTTTACCTTGCGCTACGGGTTGCTCGTCAACACGTCTCTCGTGAAGGAATTGCCGAAGACCTATGCCGATCTCACCGACCCGCGCTTCAAGGGCAAGATCCTCGCCGACGATTTCCGCGCCGAGGGCGGCGGCAACACGTTTTTCACCGTAACATGGGAAAAACTCGGCGAAGGTTTCCTGCGTAAGCTCGCAGCTAACGATGTCACGTTCACACGCGACCAGCGCGGCGCGGAACGGCGCGTGGCGCGCGGCGAATATGCGGTCTATCTGCCCTTCCTGCTCAACAACTGGCCGCCACTGCAGGGCCTGCCGGTGCAGCCAGTGATTCTCGCCGAGGGCGTGACCTATACGCCCTTCAGCGCCAGCCTCGTGCGCGGCGCGCCGCATCCGAATGCCGGACGGCTTTTCATCGATTTCATGATTTCGAAGGAAGGCCAAAGCATCATCGCCGCGAATGGTCTGTGGCCCATTCTCGATGGGCTTGCCGATCAGTTTCCGCCCCTCCTGCGGCCCTATGCGAGCACCAAGCTTCTGGGCGCGCGCGACGGCACGAAGACCGAACTGATGTTCAAAATGTCGAAAGAGATTTTCAAATAGCGTCAGGAAGTCTCCATGACCGTCTCGATTTCCGACAATCTCTTCGATGTCGATCATGCCTGGCTAGCGCGCCGAAGCGAGCCGGTCATCGAGCCGGAAAGGCCGATCATAGATCCGCATCATCACTTCTGGGCGGAGCCGTCGCGTTATCTCTTCGAGGAACTGCTCGCCGACACGCGCAGCGGGCATAACATCCGCGCCACTGTCTTTATTCAATGCCGCTCGATGTATCGCGCCGACGGGCCGCCGGAATTCGCCTGTCTCGGCGAGACGGAATTCGTCAACGGCATCGCCGCGATGAGCGCGAGCGGCAGCTACGGACAGGTTCGCATTTGCGCGGGTATCATCGGTCACGTGGACCTGCTTCTCGGCGAACGCGCCGGCGGTATGCTCGAAGCGCAAGTGAAGGCTGGCAACGGACGCTTTCGCGGCATAAGAAACTCCTCGGTCTGGCACGAAGATCCCTCGATCCGTGGAACGCCGCATATTCCGCCGAAGGGGCTCCTGCTCGACGATACATTCCGCCAGGGATTTGCTTGCCTCGCGCCGCTAGGCCTTTCCTTCGATGGGTGGATGTGGTGGACGCAGCTTGGCGAATTCGCCGATCTCGCCGACGCCTTTCCACAGACGCAACTTGTGCTCGATCATTTCGGCGGCGTGCTCGGCGTTGGCGCGCACAGCGGCAAGCTGACCGAAGACTTCCCGCATTGGCAGGCAGCCATTCGCGATCTGGCGAAGCGCCCCAATGTCGCCGTCAAACTTGGCGGTCTCGCCATGCGTACGGCCGGCTTTGGATTGCGAGAGCGCGAAGCGCCTATGTCGTCGGATGAATTGGCGCAGATGTGGCGGCCCTATTTCGAAAGCTGCCTGGATGCATTCGGTCCGCAGCGCTGCATGTTCGAAAGCAATTTTCCGGTCGACAAGGTCTGCGTACGTTACGATACGCTCTGGAATGCCTTCAAGCGGCTGGCAGCCGCCTGCAACGAAGCGGAAAAGTCAGCGTTGTTTTTCGATACTGCTGCGCAAGTCTATCGGCTCGATATCGCGAAACCGTCAGGCGCCTAGCTCTCCGGAGATCCAGCGTTCGATACGCGCTGCATCCATCGCGCCGCTCTGCCGCGCAATTTCATGTCCCCGGTGAAACAGGATCATCGTGGGAATGCCACGGATGCCATAGCGTGCGGAGACATCCGGGAGCGATTCCGTATCGAGCTTCGCAAAGCGGACCTGCGGCTCCATCTTGCGCGCCGCAGCTGCAAACTGCGGCGCCATCATCTTGCAGGGGCCGCACCAGTCGGCCCAGAAATC
>CAINED010000090.1 GCA_903847605.1 uncultured Hyphomicrobiales bacterium
ACTTCCGTCGTGTAGCGGTCGTTGCCATCCTTGTCCTGCCATTTGCGGGTCTGCAATTGCCCCTCGACGTAAACCTTGGAGCCTTTTTTGAGATATTGCTCGGCGACCCGGCAGAGCCCTTCATTAAAGATGGCGACATTATGCCATTCGGTTTTTTCCTTGCGCTCTCCGGAGGCTTTGTCGCGCCAGCTTTCGGACGTCGCCAGCGTGAAGTTCACGACCTGTCCGCCGTTGGGAAAGCGCCGAACCTCAGGGTCTTTGCCGAGATTGCCGACGAGAATGACCTTGTTGACGCTGCCTGCCATGACGAACTCCCTGACATCCCGATGCGTGTAAATCTTGCGGTCGAATTCCGCCGGTTCCGCTCTGGTCGCACTTGGCTGGCGCGCCGCAGAACCTATCTACGCATTCACTAGCCGTTCGCTCCCGCGAGGGGAAAGCGTTTCGACCCCGCTGCGATCCGCAGCAAGACTTGTCCACAATCGTACGATCAAAATTACCGTGGATCGGTAATTTGTTCGTGTTATGTTCTAGCATGCGACATTCGCTTGCGCAAGCGTCTGTGCAAGATGGTTTTCAACGATGCCGGCGCGCCCGGCCCTGCTGGTTCAAAATTCATGCCCTCAGTGAAGTCCCGTAAAGCTGCACCCGAAAAGCCAGGCCCGGCAGCCAGCCCGAAGCAAAGCAGGAAGTCTCCCCGCGGAGCCGCCATGCCCAAGAACACCCCGAGCAAGTCCGACGCGGACCGGTTCGAGCCCGCCCTGCCCTTTGCGGAGATGCGGACGATTTCGATCCGTGGCGCGCGCGAGCACAATCTCAAGAACGTCGATCTGTCGATCCCGCGCGACAAGCTCGTCGTATTCACGGGTCTTTCGGGCTCCGGCAAATCCTCGCTCGCCTTCGATACGATCTACGCCGAGGGCCAGCGCCGTTACGTGGAGTCGCTCTCCGCCTATGCGCGGCAGTTTTTGGAAATGATGCAGAAGCCCGATGTCGACCAGATCGACGGCCTCTCGCCCGCCATCTCCATCGAGCAGAAGACGACCTCGCGCAATCCGCGCTCCACCGTCGGCACGGTGACGGAAATCTACGACTACATGCGCCTGCTCTGGGCGCGCACCGGCATTCCCTATTCGCCGACCACCGGCCTGCCCATCGAAAGCCAGACAGTCAGCCAGATGGTGGATCGCGTGCTGGCGCTGCCGGAGAAGACGCGCCTCTTTCTGCTGGCGCCCGTCGTGCGCGGCCGCAAGGGCGAGTTCCGCAAGGAAATCGCCGAATATATGAAGAAAGGTTTCCAGCGCATCCGCGTCGACGGGACCTATTACGAGATCGCCGACGCGCCGGCGCTCGACAAGAAGTTCAATCACAATATCGACGTCGTCGTGGACCGCATCGTCGTGCGCCCCGATATTGCGACGCGCCTCGCGGAGAGTTTTGAAACGGCGCTCGACCTCGCCGATGGCATAGCGGTGATCGAGTTCGCGGATGCGCCAGCGAATAGCGAAGTCGCGAATAGCGAGTTGGGAGAAGGGCAGACAGCAAAAGGCAATTCGCCACTCGCCGCTCGCCATTCGCCAAAACAGATCATGTTCTCGCAAAAGTTCGCCTGCCCCGTTTCCGGCTTCACGATTCCTGAAATCGAGCCGCGCCTCTTCTCCTTCAACAATCCCTTCGGCGCCTGCCCGACATGCTCCGGCCTCGGTTTCGAGCAGAAGATCGATGCCGAACTCGTCGTGCCCGATCCGAAGGTGACATTGCGCAAGGGCGCGATTGCGCCGTGGTCGAAATCGTCCTCGCCCTATTACCTGCAGACGCTGGAAGCTCTCGGCAAGCACTACAAGTTCCGCCTCGACACGCCTTTCGGCGATTTGCCGAAGAAGGTGCAGGACGTGATCCTCTTCGGCTCCGGCGAAGATGAAGTGAAATTCTCCTACGATGACGGCTTGCGCGCCTACGACGTGAAGAAGGCGTTCGAAGGCGTCGTGCGCAATCTCGAACGGCGCTGGGTCGAAACCGAAAGCGAATGGGCGCGCGAGGAAATCGGCCGCTACATGGCGGATGCACCCTGCGCCGCCTGCAAGGGCGCGCGCCTGAAGCCGGAAGCGCTCGCGGTCAAGATCGACGGCATGCACATCAGCGAAGTCGCGGAATTCTCCGTGCGCCGAGCAGCGGAATGGGCGCAGGATCTGCCGAAAAAACTCGATGCCAAGCGCAACGAGATCGCCGGCCGCATTCTCAAGGAAATCCGCGACCGCCTGATCTTCCTTGTCGATGTCGGCCTCGATTATCTCACGCTGTCGCGCTCGTCCGGTACGCTGTCGGGTGGCGAGAGCCAGCGCATCCGCTTGGCATCGCAGATCGGCTCGGGCCTGACGGGCGTGCTCTATGTGCTCGACGAGCCCAGTATCGGCCTGCACCAGCGCGACAATGCGCGGCTGCTGGAAACTTTGCGCCGCCTGCGCGATCTCGGCAACACGGTCATCGTCGTCGAACACGACGAGGATGCCATCCTGACCGCCGATTACGTCGTCGATGTGGGCCCGGGCGCGGGCATTCATGGCGGGGAGATCGTTGCGCAAGGCAAGCCCTCTGAGATCATGGCCAACCATAAATCGCTGACCGGCGATTATCTCACGGGCCGCAAGGCCGTGATGACGCCGCGCACGCGCAGAAAAATCCAGCCGGCGCGCAAGCTGAAGATCGTCGGCGCGCGCGGCAACAATCTGAAGGACGTGAGCGTCGATATTCCGCTCGGTACGTTCACCTGCATCACCGGTGTGTCAGGCGGCGGCAAGTCGACGCTCATCATCGATACACTTTACAAGGCGGTGGCGCGCCGGCTCAACGGCGCGGCGGAACATCCCGCGCCCCATACGCGGCTCGAAGGTCTCGAACATCTCGACAAGGTGATCGACATCGACCAATCGCCCATCGGCCGCACGCCGCGCTCGAATCCGGCGACCTATACCGGCGCCTTCACGCCGATCCGCGAATGGTTCGCGCAACTGCCGGAAGCCAAGGCGCGCGGCTATCAGCCGGGCCGTTTCTCCTTCAACGTGAAGGGCGGACGCTGCGAGGCCTGCCAGGGCGATGGCGTCATCAAGATCGAAATGCATTTCCTGCCCGACGTCTATGTCACCTGCGATGTCTGCAAGGGCAAGCGCTACGACCGCGAAACCCTGGAAGTGAAGTATCGCGACAAGAGCATTGCCGACGTGCTGGACATGACCGTCGAGGAAGCGCGCGAGCTTTTCAAGGCGGCGCCGGCCATCCGCGACAAAATGGAGACGCTGAAGCGCGTCGGCCTCGACTACGTACATGTGGGACAGCAGGCGACAACGCTCTCGGGCGGCGAAGCCCAGCGCGTGAAACTCTCGAAGGAATTGTCGCGCCGCTCCACGGGGCGCACGCTCTATATTCTCGACGAGCCGACAACCGGCCTGCACTTTCACGACGTGAAGAAACTGCTCGAAGTGCTGCACGAACTCGTGGACCAGGGCAATTCCGTCGTCGTTATCGAGCACAATCTCGAAGTCATCAAGACCGCCGACTGGGTGATCGACCTCGGTCCCGAAGGCGGCGACGGCGGCGGCGAGATCGTCGCCCAGGGCACGCCTGAGGATATCGTGAAAGAGCCGCGCTCCTATACCGGCCGCTTCCTCAAGGACGTGCTGGCGCGAAGGCCGCTGCCGGAAGCGGAAGAGCCCAAGGGCAAAAAGCCCGCCCGGCAGGAAGCGGCCGAGTGAGCGGGAGAGCGACTATGTAAGCCCTGCGCCGACCGAGCCTCAGTTCTCCAGCGCCTTCTTCGCCTTCGCGACGATCTCGGGCGATGACGCATAGGCTCTCTCGATAAACGCTTGTACCTCTTCGCCCGATTGCGGGGCGATATCGAGGTCGACCTTTTCGGCTTCCGCGAGCAAAGCAGGATCGTTCATCGCCCGAGCAAAAGCTTCGCGCAAAACAGCAACGCGGTCGGCGGGCACGCCCGGCGGCGCGGCGAAGGAACGGCCCAGGCCCTGCGGGCCGAAGACGAGATCGAAGACCTGTTTCTGCTCCGGCGTCTGCGCATATTCGTAGACATGCGGCACACCCTTGAGCATGGGATGGGCGTGCGGCGCATTGCCGAGATGGATGAGCAGGCGCACTTCGCCCTTGTCCATCAGTTGACGCCATTGCGTGCGGATCGTCGAGAAGGAGACGCCGCAGATGCCCTGAACCTCGTTGCGCTCGACCGCGAGTTTCACAGTCGCCGTCCCTTTATAACCCTCGATCAGTTTAATCTTCGCGCCCGTGAGATTTTTGAGCGCCGTCGGCGACTGGCTGATGGGGCCGGCGCTGCCGGTTCCGCCGATCAGCACTTCCTTCGAAAGCATGTCGTCGAAAGAGTTGATCCCCACATCGGTGCGCACGGCGCAGACGCTGACGCTGCGGTCCATATTGCCGATCCATTGAAACTTCGTTGCATCGAAGAGCGCGCGCTTGTTGCCGAACATCGGCTCGAACGGCACCGAAAAAGAGACGATGCCGAAGAGGCTGCCGTCCCGCGGGGCGACGTTCGCCATCCAGTTGAAGGCGACGAGTCCGCTCGCGCCGGGCATGTTGTTGACGATGACGGTGGGATTGCCGGGAATGTGCCGGCCGATGTGGC
Organism: uncultured Hyphomicrobiales bacterium; assembly: GCA_903847605.1. GTDB lineage: Bacteria > Pseudomonadota > Alphaproteobacteria > Rhizobiales > Beijerinckiaceae > Terripilifer. The sequence goes on from CAINED010000090.1 coordinate 4,652, forward strand.
GCGACAGCGTGCGCCCGTAGAGATCGAAGCCCGTGCCCTGCTCGATGCCGACAAGGATGACGAGCGTCTTGCCCTTGTAGAATTCGGCAGGAGATTGTGCGACGGCAGGGCCGCAGAAAACACTCGCTGCGAGCGCGGCGCCCGCCGCAAGGCTTCCGGCTTTCCGAATGAGATCGTGCATATTCCCTCCCGTCTGCTGCCGGTGGCGGCGCGGATCTTTACGTCCATGGTAGCTGCTGCCACTGCCTGCGCAAGGCAGATGCGCGATTTGCTCCTCCTTCGTCACGCGCCGCTTCCCCTAAATCAATGATGTGAAAGGCAAGCGCCCCGCGAATTGACAAGCTCTCCCAATGCTAGAAGCTTCGCAGGATCAAAGCGCAACGGCACTGGGGGCACCATGCAAAAGAAACTGGCGGCGGAATTTTTCGGCACATTCTGGCTCGTCTTCGGCGGCTGCGGCAGCGCAGTGCTGGCGGCGGCCTTCCCGCAGGTCGGGATTGGACTTACGGGCGTTTCCATCGCTTTCGGCCTGACGGTGCTGACGATGGCCTATGCGGTCGGCCCGATCTCTGGCGGGCATTTCAATCCCGCCGTGTCAGTCGGCCTCGCGGTGGCGGGGCGCTTTTCCTGGGGCGAACTTGTCCCCTATGTCGTCGCGCAGGTGATCGGCGCTGTCGCGGCCGCGGCAGTTCTCTATCTCATCGCCTCGGGCAAGGCGGATTTCTCGCTCGCCGGCGGCTTCGCTTCCAACGGCTATGGCGATCATTCGCCCGGCAAATATTCGCTGACCGCGGCGCTGGTTGCCGAAGTCGTGCTCACAGCCTTCTTCCTGATCGTCATTCTCGGCGCGACCGGCAAGAAGGCTCCGGCGGGCTTTGCGCCCATCGCCATCGGGCTCGGCCTGACGCTGATCCACCTGATCTCGATCCCGGTGACCAACACGTCGGTCAATCCCGCGCGTTCCACAGGCCCTGCCCTCTTCGTCGGCGGCTGGGCACTGCAACAGCTCTGGCTGTTCTGGGTCGCGCCGATCGTAGGCGCCGCCATCGGCGGCATCATTCACACGAGCCTGCTCTCGCACGAAGATTAAACGGCGTCGAAACGCGCCCTCGTCCTAGATACGCCCTGCTTTGCAAGGCTATTCAAGATGAGGGCTTAGCCTCTCAATTTCCGAATTCGATCACGGGGTCGCGGCCGATGAGCCGCGCCAGCGTGCGCATGCGGCCCTGTACGCGCGCATTGGCGAGCGGCGCGAGATCTTTCGGCAACGTGAGCACGAGCTTGTTCTTCTTGCACAGCAGCGGCGCGCGCGGCAGGACATCTGGCATGGCGGCCGAGATGATGTAGGCGATCCGCATGGCCGCCCCATGCACGTGCGCGCGGTCGAGCATGCGCGCCGTCGCCAGAGTACGCAGCATCGGCCCGACATCGGCCTCGCCGGTATGGCGATAGGATGTCGCGAGCGCGAGATAGGCGCGGCCGGGATGATCGATGCCGGCGAAAGCGGCGTTGGCGATGATGTTCATCGACTGCTCGCCACGATAATCGGGATGAGCGCGCCAGCCGATATCGGCGAGAAGACAGGCCGCATGGCGCAGCCTTACTTCTTCCTTCGTCTCGTCGAGGCCGGTCGATTCCATGAAAGCGTCGGTCCAGTCGCAGAGTTCCTCGCCATGGCGCGGGGCGCGCGAGCGCAGAATATTCAGTTCGCGCGCCGATTCGATGAGCGGATCGTGCTTGCGCGTCTCCTCGTCGAGACGTTCGTAAAGCGCGCCTTCGCGCAGGCCATAGGCCGAAACGACGATGTCTTTCGGCCTGGCGATGCGGATGATTTCTTCCAGCACCACCGCGCCATAGGCGAGCAGCGGCCGGCGCGCCGAGGACACGGCTTCGATGGCGACCAGCGCTTCGGCATTCACGCGCTCGACCAGCGCCGCGAAATCGGCGGCGTCGGCTGCGGGCATGATGTAGCCGTGCATGACATTCAGCGCATAGTTGCGCTGGCGCATGTGGAGCAAGGCGAGCGAACGCCATGTGCCGCCGACCGCGAAGAAGGTGCGGCCCTTCAATTCGTCGAGCCAGTCGACGCTTTCCAGCGCCTCGCGCACGATCTTCTGCGCCTTGCGCGGCGAATTGCCCGATATGTCCATCAGCGAGAGGCCGCCGATGCGCAGCGACACGCCCTTGCCGACCTTGCTGCCGCGCACTTCGTTGAGTTCGAGCGAGCCGCCGCCGAGATCACCGACGACGCCGTTCGGCTGATAAAAACCCGAGACGACGCCCATGGCGGCGAGGTGGGATTCGCGCTTGCCGGACAGGAGTTCGATGGGAACGCCGATGGCCTTCTGCGCCGCCTTGAGAAAATCCGGGCCGTTCTTCGCGTCGCGCGCGGCCGCCGTCGCGACGGCGTGGACATCCCTGATCCGCATGGTCTTGCAGAGGACGCGGAAACGCTCCAGGGCCTCGAGGGCGCGCTCGACGCCCTCCTCGTGCAGCTTGCCCGTCACGGCGACGCCGCGGCCGAGGCCGCACATGACCTTGTCGTTGAAAATCGGCGTCGGCGTGCGCGTGAGGCCCTCATAGGCGACCATGCGCACGGAGTTCGAGCCGATATCGACGACAGCGACGGGTTCGACTGCGCCGAGGCGGCCGGGGGCGTCGCTGCGTGCAAGCGTAGGAGATACTGTCAAGTTCAGGCCTGGGCTGCGGTGAAGTCGCGGCGATGATTATCGCGGCGCGCCCCGTTTGAACAGGGTGCGCGGGCTCGAATCCCGAAGCGATTTCCCGCGTCCCGACAACGAGGGGTTGGTCATGAAATATTCGTGGGCGTTGAAGGGTTCGTCGCCCGGAGCCATGGCCACGCGCTCGCTGGAGCCGTCCTCCAGCACCCGGTAGCTCTGCTGATTGTCGATGAGATTGGCGACCATGATCTGGTCGAGCACCTGCTCCTGCACGGTCGCGTTGCCGAGCGGCAGCATCACCTCGACGCGGCGGTCGAGATTGCGCGTCATCAGATCGGCGGACGAGATGTAAACCTTGGCCTGCGGGTGCGGCAGGCCGTAGCCGTTGCCGAAGGCGTAGATGCGCGCGTGTTCGAGAAAGCGCCCGATGATGGATTTCACGCGGATGTTTTCCGAGAGGCCGGGGACACCCGGCCGCAGGCAGCAGATGCCGCGCACCACGAGATCGATGCTGACGCCGGCCGCGCTGGCGCGATAAAGCGCATCGATGATCTGCGAATCGACGAGCGCGTTGCACTTGCCCCAGATCGCGGCGGGCTTGCCCGCCTTGGCGTGTGAAACTTCGTCTTCGATATGTTTCAGCAGGCGCGCCTTGAGCGTCAGCGGCGACACGGCCATGCGTTCGAGATCGCCGGGCTCCGCATAGCCGGTGATGAAATTGAAGATACGCGCCACATCGCGGCCGATGACGGGGTCGGCGGTGAAGAAGGAAACGTCCGTATAGATGCGCGCGGTGATCGGGTGATAGTTGCCGGTGCCGACATGACAGTAGGTCGTGAGGCCGGAGCCTTCGCGGCGCACGACCATCGACAGTTTGGCGTGCGTCTTCAATTCGATGAAGCCGAAAACGACCTGCGCGCCCGCGCGTTCAAGGTCGCGGGCCCAGCGGATATTCGCCTCTTCGTCGAAGCGCGCCTTGAGTTCGACCAGCGCGGTGACCGACTTGCCTGCTTCTGCAGCTTCCACCAGCGCCCGCACGATGGGGCTGTCGTTCGATGTGCGATAGAGAGTCTGCTTGATCGCCACGACATTGGGATCGCGCGCCGCCTGCGAGAGAAACTGCACCACCACGTCGAAGGACTCGTAGGGATGGTGGACGACGAGATCCTTCAATTTGATGGCTGCAAAACAATCGCCGCCATTGTCGCGCACGCGCTCGGGATGGCGGGGGTTATAGGGTTTGAACTTCAGATCGGCGCGATCGATGGACACAATCTCCGACAATTCGTTCAACGCGAGCATGCCATCGAGCACGAAGACTTCGTCGCTGGAAATGTCGGATTTCTGAGCCACGAATTCGCGCAGGTCCTCGGGCATGCTGGCATCGGTTTCGAGACGGATGACACGGCCGCGGCGGCGGCGCTTGAGAGCGCTTTCGAAGAAGCGCACCAGATCTTCCGCCTCTTCCTCGATTTCGAGATCGCTATCGCGGATGACCCGGAAAACCCCCTGCCCCACGACCTTGTAACCGGGAAACAGCGTTTCGTGACGCGAGGCGATCATGGCTTCGAGCGGCACGAAGCGCGCCTGTTTGTTGCCGAACAAGTCGGGAATGCGAATGAAGCGCTCGACCTTCGAAGGCAAACGCACCAGACCGTTCAATCGGCTGCCATCGCGCAATTGCACGAGTTCGAGCGCGACGGAGAAGCCCAGATTGGGAATGAACGGAAAGGGATGCGCGGGATCGATGGCGAGCGGCGTCAGCACTGGGAAAATGTGCAGCATGAAATAGTCGTCGAGCCAGCGCGCTTCGGCCTCCCCAAGTTCCCGCGGATCGACGATGACAATGTCATGTCCGCGCAACTCCTTGCGCAATTCGCGCCAGCGTTTTTGCTGCGCGGCAGCCAGGGTGCTCACACGCTCGCGAATTTGCGCGAGCTGTTCGGCAGGCGAAAGACCGTCGTCGGATGGCGTCGTCACGCCCGAACGAACCTGCCCGCGCAGGCCCGCCACGCGCACCATGAAGAATTCGTCGAGGTTGTTGGCCGAGATCGAGAGAAAGCGGAGTTGTTCGAGCAGCGGATGACGCGGGTTCGACGCTTCCTCCAGCACGCGATTGTTGAATTCGAGCCAGGAGAGTTCGCGATTGATGAATCGCGCGGGGCTCGCGATGAGGTTCTCGTCGATTTCGCTCTCGCAGACCTCGGTTATCCGCGCCTCCGGCAAGGGCTGCTCCCTGGCGTTCGGGAACGCGTTGGCGGCCTGCGCAGCGACTTCCGTCAGGATTTGGGCGCGAATATTGGCGAGCGTGCGGGCGGGCTGGGGGTCCATCGGGCCTTTTTCCTGTCAGACAATTTTGTCGAATCTACACCTCGCCGGTTTCCGGCGGGTTCACGGCGCATACTGCCAACATCGGATGGAATTGTGTGACATTACGATGACGGGCGTCAATTTCGTAGAGAGCCGTCAATTTCGTAGAGAGCCGTCAACTTCCCAAGCCAGCATCGAGGCGGGCCAGCACTTCGCTGGCGATGGGCCGGGTGACCGGGCGGCCACGCGCCAGCGCTTCCCGGTCGATGAGATTGACGATTTTGCGGGCGGCGTCGAGCGAGCGCTCGATACGCAGGGCCAGGAATTCGATGACGGAAGTATCGACCACGAGCTGCCTATCGATGAACAGCTTGACCAGAACGGCGCGAACGAGCGCATCGTCGGGTGCGCCGATCTCGACGGTGGGGGCAAGGCGAAGCCGGGAGAGAAGGTCGGGGGTCGAAAGGCTCCACAGATCGGGACGGTTTCGCGCCGTGATGGCCAGAAAGCCGTCGTTCTGGCGCAAAAGATTGATCAAGTGGAAGAATTCCGTCTCCACACCCGCCGCCTTGTCGGCGTCCTCGACCAGGACGGCACCGGAACGCGCAAGGCCCGGCAGATCGGCGAGTGGCAAGGAAGCAGCGGAGAGAACGCGCGCCTTCGCGTGCTGAGCCCAGATGGCCGCGAGATGGCTCTTGCCTGCCCCTTCCGGTCCCACAAGCAGCAGCATCCGGCCCGGCCAGTCCGGCCAGTTCTCGAACAGCGTCCATGCCGCCTCGTTGGAGGGCGAGACGAGAAAATCCTCGCGGCCGTAGCGGGGTTCGAGCGGCAGATCGAGCGGGAGTTGCCGCGTCTGCCGGGTCACGTCAGCGTGCCCTTGCCCTGATAATAGGGGCTTTCGAGATAGCGGCGCAGACCGAAACGCGCGAGGACGCCGATCGCGGCGGCCACGGGTACGGCGATGATCAGCCCGGTAAACCCCATCAGCGAGCCGAAAGCGATCAGCGCGAACATCAGCCAGACCGGATGAAGGCCCACGGACTGTCCGACGAGGCGCGGGGTCAGGATATTGCCTTCCAGAAATTGGCCAACGCCGACAACGGCCATGGCCATCGCCAGAAGCCAGAAGCTCGGCCAGCCCTGCGCGATCGCCACTGCCGCCGCGAGAACGAGCGCCGTCAGCGAACCGACATAGGGAATGAAGCTCAAAATGCCGGCGCTGATCCCGATCAGGAAGCCGAAATTCAGCCCGACCAGCGACAGGCCTATGCCGTACCAGAGGCCGAGGAACAGGCAGACCAGTGATTGCCCCCGGATGAAACCCGCGATGGCCCGGTCGATCTCTCTCGAAAGCTGACGTACCGTGTCGCGCTGCTTGATGGGTATCCAGCCGTCGATGGCGTTCACCATCTTGTCCCAGTCGACGAGCATGTAGAAGGCGACAACCGGGGTGATGACGAGCAGAGAAGCTATGCCGAGCAGTGCCTGTCCGCCCGACCACAACGAGGCCAGAAAAGCCGCGAAAATCTGGCCGCCCTTTGCGACGATATCCCCGACGGCGCGGGAGCCGTCGCCGGAACTCGTGCCGACGCCGAGCTTTTCGAAGATGTCGAAGCCGAGTTTCTCGGTGAGCAATGCGCCCTGGCTGCGCGCGAGTTCCTGTAATTTGCCGACATAGGATGGCAGCTTTTCGATGAAGCCGCCGAGTTGATGCGCGAGCAAAGGGACGACCGCGATCAGGATCACGATAAAAAAGAGCAGGCAAAGACCGAGAATGATCAGGCTCGCCGTCAGCCGGCCCATGCCCCAGCGCTGAAAACGGTCCGCGAGCGGGTCGAGCAGATAGGCGAGCGCCATGCCGGCAGCGAAGGGCATCAGCACGCCCGAGAGCAACCACAACAAGCCGGCGAAGAGCGCCAGCGCGCCAGTCCAGAATATCGCGTGACGTTCGATTCGCACGGGCCGCTCCGCGTAGGTCAGCGCAGGATTAAAGGAAATCGTTCAATGGTGCATAAGCGGCTCAATCGGTCATGTGCCGGAGCCATTGCACGAAATAGGCCGCAGCCGAGGCCAGCGTCAACGCCGCGACGGTATAGATTAGCACCTGAAACCACATGCCGAAGGCGACGCCGAACGCCTTGCCGCCGAGAACGGCTGCCGCGAGCACGATCTGGCCCATGGTATTCGCCTTGGAAACGAGCAGCGGCTTTATGGCGACCGGCTTGTCTAGCACCCAGGACACCATGACCGCGCCCATGATCATCACGTCGCGCGAGACGACGAGAATCGCCAGCGTCGCCGGCAGCACGCTCTCGACCGCGAGCGTGACATAAATCGACATCAGCAGCGCCTTGTCCGCGAGCGGATCGAGATAGGCGCCAAGTTCGGTGCGCAGGTCGAAGCGTTTGGCGAGAAAGCCGTCCACCGCATCGGATATTCCGGCGATCACGAACAGGAGGAAGGCCCCCATCCAGTCCGGCTGGATGATGAAGACGATGACGACCGGCACCAGCACGAGCCGGCCGAGGGAGATGATATTGGGAAGACTGGCGAAAAGGTGGGCGCTGCTCATTGTGCAGGCAGGATAGCATGGCTACGCCTGCCTGCCGCAAGGGCTGACGGATTGCGTTGCGTCAAATCGCGGACCGGGGCTCTCACCGCCACGCGTCGATCAGCACGGTCGGGTTTTCCCTGTTGAACGTACCGGGCCCGCGGCCAGCGTAGCGGCCGCCGAACATCTTGAACGCGCCCTGCGTCTCGCCGCCGGTTACGACGATCTTGATGTCCTCAGGCATGAAGATGCTGACGAGTTCGTCGGGCTTGGCCTTCAGGCGGCTTGCATAGGGCTCGATGCCGGCGACGGCGTGCGGCAGGGTCAGCGTCTGCGACCATTGATCGTCCCAGTAATCGCGCGCCGGCAGCTTTGCATTGTCGGCGCACCAATGGATCAGCGATTGCTTCGTAAAGCCGCGATCGACGAAGCCGCGCGCGACGATCGGGTCCATCACGATCAGCGGCTGCTGGTAGAATTCCGTCGCGGTCAGGCAGCGGATGAATTTCTCCTTCCAGCTATCGCGCGGGCCATAGCCCGATTGCGTGTACCAGCCGCCGAAGAAGACGCTGACTGTCGAGTCGCTTGCCTTAAAACCTTCATCCACATGGAAAGGCGCCCAGGGGCTGCGCTCCTCGTTCTCGGCGAAGCAGGCGGTGTAGCCCAAAAAGTTTCCGAGCGTGCCCATGAAGGTTTCATTCGGCGTCGAGCCGCCCTGCAGGTTCTGGCACGCGAGCGAGAAGGCCCGGCCTATGGTCGAGTTCGCGTGATTGTAGGGTCCGAGTGCTCCGATCCCGGCGTTCATGCCGATCTGGTCGCGGATCGGACCGTTGACCACCGAAATCGTCGCGAAGGATGTCGTCGATGACGAGCGCGCGGTGATGCCGCTCGCCATCATCGCAAGGATGACCGGAAAATATTCGGGCTTCGCGCCGGCCATCACTGCGTTGACCGCGATCTTTTCGACGTCGAACTGCCAGAATTCCCGAAACGCTGTCGGGCGCATCTTGCCGACGATGCGATCGGCCGGAATGCTCGTGCCTTTCAGCATGGCGGCGACGCGTTCTTCCGTCGGCAGGACGATGGGCAGCATGTCCGTCCAGCGGTTCTGCCGGAAAAGTTCGTGCAGGTTCTCGCGCGTGTCCGGTTCAAGCAGACGCGGCGTCGAACGCTCGAAACTCAGTCCTTCGAGATCTTCGGGCGACAGCGGCTTCGTCAGGCCCTCGATGACTTCCTGCATGAAGGGCCGCTTCGAGATCGGGTCCGCGCCGTCGACATAGGCGCGCAATTCCGACGGCGAGCGTCCAACCAGCGGTTGTGGCACATAGGCCTGGCGGGCGCGCGGCATGCCGTTGGCGCGCGCGACCGATTGCGCGAGGCGCGCGAAGGGCTGCGTGTGGACAGGCATCGTCGGGATGCCCGCCAGTTCCAGTTCCATGGCCAGCCCCACGACCGTGGGGCTACAGGTGCTTCATAAGCCTACGCCGAGGATAGCCGCATCGGTTTCGGCGGCAATGGCCGCGCGCATTTCCGGATCGTCGGTCCAGCTCGCTTTGGGCTTGAAGACTTTCGTGCGCACGCCCGGCAAGTGCTCGGCGAGCCAGAGGCGTAACTGCTCCATGAACACGTCGGAATTGTCGAACAGGCAATCGACGAGACCGACAAGCTTGCCGTCGAGGCTGTCGAGGCGCGGCGCGAGGCGCTTGCCGATGACAACAGGCGGATAGCCGCGCGGATCATGCACTGCGATGCGGATGCTCATGGCGCTCTCCAGCTCAAGCTCTGGCCTTCTTTTATCGTGCCGCAAACTGTCAGTTGCCGAGTCCCGGCGCAAGCCCGCGTGCTGACGCAGGCAGCTTCCGCCACTCGCATTCCTACACTCTCGACGCGCGCTGCGGGCTGTGAAACACTCCCGGCAACGGGATATCGGACGCCACGGAGGGAGGAACCATGTTCGTTCGCATTACATTTGCGCGCATGTTGATGGCGGGACTTGCCTTCGCGGCAGTGGGGCTGCCGGCGCAGGCGCAAAACTTTCCCAATCGCGACATCACATTCGTCTGCGCCTTCCCGCCCGGCAGCGGCGCCGATGTGCTGGTGCGCTACTTCGCCGAAAAGGTGAGACCACATACTGGCCGCGCGGTCATCGTGCAGAACCGGCCCGGTGCCGGCGGTAATATGGCGACGGAATTCATGCTGCGCGCCAAGCCCGACGGCCACACGATCTTCGTTCACGCCGGCAATACGGTCGCCTCGAACCAGCATCTCATCAAGAACAATCCGATCGACGCCGTGAAGCAGGTGAAGATCGCGGCGACGATCAACAAGCAGGGATTCTTTTTGACCGTCATCGCCAGCTCGCCCCACAAGGACGTGCAGTCGCTCACTGCGGCCATGAAGGCCAAGGGCGAACGGGCCACCTATGCGACGACAGCCAATTCCGGCGTCATCATGGGCGCGCTCTACAAGCAGCTCGCCGGACTGCAGGCGGTCGAGGTGAAATACAAGACCGGAACCGAAGCCCTGAAGGAGATGGAATCGGGCGCCGTCGACTATGCGCTGCACGATCCGCAGGTCGCCATGCAGGAGGCGCGCAAGGGCACGATTCGCCTGCTTGCGGCCGCGACGGCGGAGCGGCTTTCTTCGGTGCCCGACGTGCCATCGATGAACGAGCTCGGCTATCCCATGGACCTGCAGGGCTGGTTCGCCGCCATGGTGCCCATGGAAACGCCTGATGACATCGTCCTGACGATCAACAAGTGGTTCAATACGGTTCTCGCCACCGAGGATGCGAAAGAATTTCTGACCAAGTTCGGCGGCGAACCCTGGATCTCGACGCCGGAAGTCGGACAGGCGCGACTCGTCAAGGATGTCAGGGACTGGGGGCCCTATGTCGCCGCGGCGGGGCTCGTGCCGCAGTAAGGGCTGATTGTCCCCGGCTAAGAAGCAGCGCGCCACCGCGCCGCCTTGCGCGTGGGTCCGGCAGGTATTAACCCGCCGCAGGCGAGGTTCTTACCCGCGAGGATTTCATGGCTGAAAGCGGCAAACCGGGCCTCACCTATGCGCAGGCCGGCGTCGACATCGACGCGGGCAACGAGATGGTCGAGAAGATCAAGGCGGACGTGCGCTCGACGCGCCGGCCGGGCGCGGACGCCGAAATCGGCGGATTCGGCGGGCTGTTCGACCTGAAGGCTGCGGGCTTCAAGGACCCGATCCTCGTCGCGGCGAATGACGGTGTCGGCACCAAGGTCAAGATCGCCATCGACAGCGGCATTCACGACACGGTCGGCATCGACCTCGTGGCCATGTGCGTGAACGACCTCATTGTTCAGGGCGCCGAGCCGCTGTTCTTTCTCGATTATTACGCGACGGGGAAGCTCGATCCGGTCGCCGGCGCGGCCATCGTGAAGGGCATCGCGCGCGGCTGCATCGAATCCGGCTGCGCGCTGATCGGCGGCGAAACCGCGGAAATGCCCGGGCTCTACGCCAGGGGCGATTACGACCTTGCCGGATTTGCCGTCGGCGCGGCGGAGCGCGGCACGCTGCTCCCGCGCGAGGACGTCGCTGCCGGCGACATCGTGTTCGGTCTGCCCTCTTCCGGCGTTCACTCCAACGGTTTCTCGCTGGTGCGCCGTATCGTGGAGCGCACGGGCCTTGCGTGGGATGCCCCCGCGCCCTTCATGGCGGGCGAGACACTGGCGCGCGCCCTGCTGACGCCGACGCGGCTTTACGTGAAGCCGCTGCTCAAGGCGCTGAAGGCCACCGAAGGCATTAAGGCGCTCGCGCATATCACCGGTGGCGGCTTTCCCGACAATATCCCGCGGGTGCTGCCCGACACCCTCGCCTGCAGGCTCAACCTCGACGCCATCCCGGTTCTGCCGGTCTTCAAATGGCTCGCGAAAGAAGGCGGCGTCGCCGAGGCGGAGATGCTGCGCACCTTCAACTGCGGCATCGGCATGATTGTCGTCGCGTCTGCCGCAAAGGCGGCAGAGGTCGAAAAGGCGCTGCGCGACGGCGGCGAAAATCCCGTTCGCATCGGCGTCATGGAGCTGCGCACTGGCGAAGCGGTCACGACGCACGGGAGGCTGGCGCTGTGAGAAACACCCGCCGCCGCACGGCTATCCTGATTTCAGGCCGTGGCTCCAACATGGCCTCGCTCGTCGCCGCGGCGCGCCACCACGATTTTCCGGCAGATATCGCGCTGGTCCTGTCCAACCGGCCGGATGCGCCGGGGCTGGATTACGCGAAAGAACACAACATCGCGACGGCCGCCGTCGATCACAAGATCTATGTGGGACGCGAGTCCTTCGAAGCCGTGATGCAACAGATGCTGGAGATGCATCGCATCGACCTCATCTGCCTTGCCGGTTTCATGCGGCTGCTGACGCCGTCTTTTACGCAACGCTGGCAGGGCCGGATGCTCAACATTCACCCTGCCCTGCTGCCGTCGTACAAGGGCCTGCATACCCATGAACGCGCGCTGGCGGATGGCGTGAAGATTCACGGCTGCACCGTGCATTTCGTGGTTCCGGAAATGGATTCCGGTCCGATCATCGCGCAGGCCGCGGTGCCCGTGCTCGACAGCGACACGGCGGACACGCTGGCCTCGCGGGTGCTCGCGCAGGAGCATGTGATCTATCCGCGCGCGCTCGAAATGGTGGCCTCGGGCCGGGTGCATATCGAAGGGCACCGTGTCCTTGGCGCCTGCCCGCGCGTTGAGCACGCACCGCTGGTCGTGCCGGCGCTCGACGAGGAAGAGGACGGTTAGCTTTTCTTGTAAGGCCCCAGTTGCTGCAAGGCCCAATCGCGGAAGCTGAGATCGACCACCTTCTTGAGATCGACGGGACGCTCCAGCATTTTCAGTTCCTGGAAGATGTCGATGTCGTCCTGCAGGCTTTTCATGTCGAGCGTGCCGTCGGGATCGCAATAGGCCAGCGTGAACGCCTTGTAGATCGCCGGATCCTTGAAGGAGCCGTATTTGACGAGAATGTCGATGATCGCGTCGCCCTTGGCGCCGGCGAAATTGCCCTGATCGTCGAGCGCGTCATTGTGGTCGCGGACGCCGCGCAAGAAGGCGCGCATGAAGCGCCGCCCGTGTTCGACGCGCTGCGCGGCAAAGCGCCCTTCATAAAGCGTAACCGCGACCTGGTGCGAGGGGATCAGCTCCCATCCATCCATCAACTTCACGACGGTCCCGCGCTTGATGGCGAGCGTGCCGGCAGGATCGGGCGGCATGGCGAAATCGATCGCGCCGGTTTCCAGCGCCTGCACCTGCTGCGGGAAACTCATGGAGATTTCGGTCACTTCGTCCGGACGAATGCCGGCTTTCTTGAAGAGCAGATGAAAGCCAGATGTTGCCGAACTGCCGGGCGCGCCGTTGGCGTATTTCAAGCCCTTGAGATCGGCGATAGTTTTTACGCGCCCGGACTCGACCAGCGCCTTCCGCACGACGATCTTGATGGAGCTGCGCCCCACCGTATTCTTGCTCTTGTCGGCGACCATGCGAATTTCGATGCCGCGCGTGATGGCGTTGTAGAGGCCAGCGGAAGGACCGCCCGCGGCCGTATGCAATTCGCCCGACGCCATCGGCGCGATCATGCGCGCGGCCGACGGAAACGGCAGGATTTCGACGTCGAGACCTTCCTCTTTGAAATAGCCGCGGGCATGAGCGACGAAATAGCCGACGTCCGTTGCGGCATTGGGCACGCCGAGCGTGACCTTCGCAGGCGTTTGCGCAATGGCGGGCATGGCGAGCGTTCCTGCGGCGGCCGCGCCCCATTTCGCCAGGCTTCTGCGTGTCAGCATTGTCGATCCTCCCTGCATCTTCAAAGTTATGGCTCGCAGGCATGACACATGACAAGTCCGGCACGCACAAGTCGGCTGCTGCAGCGGGGGCCTGCCGCAATACTTGCAATGCCCGGGCAGCAAGGTGCAGGATTGCCTGAAGCCGCTGGCGGGATCGCCGAAGACGGCCTCCGGGAGGAGCAGACAGATGGCGAATTTCCTGCGCATCGGCGTCGCTGTGCTGACAGCGTGGCTGGCTTTTGCCCCGTCTTCGCGCGCGGCGGATTATCCGACCGGGCCCGTCAGGATCGTCGTTCCCTTTCCACCCGGGGGCAGCAGCGATCTGGTCGCGCGTCTTGTCGGCGCTCATCTGAGCGCGATGTGGAAACAGCCCGTGCTTGTCGAGAACCGGCCCGGTGGCAACGGCATGCTGGCGCCGACGGCGGTTTCGAAAGCTGCGCCCGACGGCTATACGCTGCTGCTGGCGCCGCCATCCATCGCTTCGGTCTTCGCGACGATGAACGTGCCGCCGATCGATCCGCAAAAGGATCTGTCGCCCATTTCGCAGCTGGTCGAAAGCCCGCTTGTCGTTCTGGTGCATGGCAAGACGCCATTCAGGACACTGCGCGAACTCGTCGATCATGCGAAGGCCAATCCCGGCAAGCTCAATTCCGGCTCCTACGCCATGGGCTCGCGGCTCAACAGCGGGCGGCTGAACGTGGCTGGGAATATCGAGCTGCGCGATGTCGGCTATCGCGGCGAAGCGCTGATGATCGCCGCCGTCGCCGCCGGCGAAATCGAGGTCGGCGTCGCCTCGCCTGTCGGTCTCGCCGAATTTCTGTCGAAAGGACAATTGCGCATACTAGCGGTAAGTTCCGCACAGAGAATCCCCGGCTTTCCCGACGTGCCGACAGCCCGCGAAGCCGGCCTGCCCGCCTTCGATCCGACCGCGTGGTTCGGACTGTTCGCGCCGGCCAACACGCCGCTCGAAATTCGGCGTTTCGTCGCGACGGGCGTCGCCGAATGGGCGAAGACGAAGGAAGCTGCCGATAAACTGGAAACAGTTGGCTTTGTCCCCAAGGCATCGACGCCGGAACAAATGGCTGCTTTTCTGGCGAACGAAACGAAGTCCGCGAACGAAATCGCGAAACTCATCGGCATTCAGAAACAATAGATCCAGAGGCGATAGAAGGCGGGAGGACAGCATGCTCAAGGCAGTGCAGCAGTTTGCGATTGCAGCTTGCGCATTATGGATGGCTTCGCAGCCGGCGCCGGCGCAAGCGCAGGCCTATCCCGCCGGACAGGTGAAGCTCGTCATCCCCCTGCCTCCCGGCGGCAGCACGGATTTCGTCGGGCGACTGCTCGCGGCGCATCTGTCTTCGGTCTGGAAGCAGACTGTTATCGTCGACAACAGGCCGGGCGGCAATGCCATGCTTGGCGTCACCTATGTCGCGAAATCCGCGCCCGACGGCTACACGCTGCTGCTCGGCCCCCCGACGGTTGCAAGCGCGCCGGCGACGATGAAAGTCCTACCGATCGTGCCCTTGCAGGATCTTTCCGCTATTTCACAACTGGTCGAAATGCCCAATGTTATAACAGTCCATGCCAGCGTTCCCGCGAAAACGCTGCGAGAACTTATCGACTATGGCAAGGCCAATCCGGGCAAGCTGAATTCCGGCACCTTCGCAATGGGCTCCCTGTTGACGAGCGGGCGTTTCAATCTCGTGTCCGGTCTGAAGATGCCGCTCGTCGGCTATCGCGGCGAGGCGCTGATGATGGCGGCGACGGCTGCAGGGGAAGTTCAGGTCGGCATCGCAACACCCGTGACGGCCATCGAACCCCTGTCGAAAGGACAAATTCGCGCCCTTGCAGTGACCTCATCGGAAAGACTTGCGGCGCTCAAGGATGTGCCCACGACCGCAGAGGCTGGCCTGCCGGAATTCGCGCAAACCGTGTGGTTCGGCCTGTTTGCGCCGGCGGGAACATCTCTCGACATCAGGCGCATGATCGCGGCTGAGGTCGCAGACTTTTCGAAAAAGCCCGAGACGATTGCAAAACTCGGCGGCGCGGGCCTCGTGCCCAAGCCATCGACTCCCGAGGAGATGGCCGCCTTGCTCGAACGCGAAACGAAGAATGCGCTGGAGACAGCCGCGGCGATTGGCGTGGAGAAACAGTAAAGCGAACTCAAGCTTTCCTGATCCAAACCTTGTTGTCGTGGAACGGGCCCCCACCGAAGGGCGCAGGCGCGTCCGCGCCCGTGAGCGTGTTGATGCCTTTGCCGTCCTCGAAGGCGTGGTTGGGCCAGATTCCCTCTGAGATCACGACGCCGCGCCTGACGCCTTCGAATATCTTGGCGTGAAGGCGCACTTCGCCGCGCGTGTTGCCGACTAGGAGTTTATCGTCATCCGCAATGCCAAGAGCTTCCCCATCCTCCGGATGAATCAGCAGGCAGGGCTTGCCTTCGCGGGCGACCGACGAAGACGTTTCATTAAATGTGGAATTGAGAAACGAGCGCGCAGGCGACGTTGCAAGCCGATACGGATGTTCGGCATCCGCTTCCTCGATGACGGGCCAGTAATCGGGAAACGACGGCATGTTGCGCCACGGCCCCGACAGTACGCCGCCGAAGGCGACGCGCGGCCAATCCGCCTTGAAGCGATATTTTCCGTCCGGCCAGTTGAAACCGTTCAGGAAGTGCGAGGTCTCGAAATCCGGCTGCACATCCATCCAGTTGATTTTTGCAAGATCGTCGACGCCCATCCAGCCGGACTCGCGCAGCGAGTGATCGATCAATTCTTTTGGCGATTTCTCAAAGCCGGGATGCACAGCGCCGAGGCGCGCCGCGATTGCCTTGATAACTTCGTGATTGTTGCGACATTCGCCGGGCGCGTCGATCAGCTTTTGCGCCAGCGAAATATACTGGTTGCCGCCGCCGGTGTAGATGTCGTCGTGTTCGAGGAACATCGTGGCCGGCAGAACGATGTCCGCCATCAGAGCCGTCTCGGTCATGAACTGCTCGTGCACGACGAGAAACAGATCCTCGCGCGCAAAGCCTTCGCGCACGCGGTTCTGATCGGGCGCAACGGACATGGGATTGGTGTTCTGGATCAGCATGGCCTTCACGGGCGGGCCGCCGGACAGGGCTGTTTCATCGCCGCAGAGAATCTTGCCAACCTGACATTGGTCGAGCAGGCGCGTTGCGGGATCGATCACGTCCGCGCCGGTCGTCATAGTCTGCTTCCACTTGAAGATCGCGCCGTTGTTGTGGAACGCGCCGCCGCCCTCGTATTTGAACGCGCCGGTGACAAGCGCGATGGACTGTGCCGCATGCATGCTGACTGCGCCATTGCGCTGGCGCGTGAAGCCGTAGCCGAGACGAAAATAGGTGCGCTTCGTTTCGCCGATCATTTTCGCGAGCGACTCGATTTCGGCGACGGGCAGGCCCGTAATTTTCGACGCCCAGGCGGGATCGCGCGTCTTCAGATGCGCTTCAAGGCCATGGGGATCGTCGGTGTATTTTTCGAGATACTCCCAATCCGCGTAACCGTCGCGGAACAACACGTGCATCAGCGCGCAGGCGAGCGCCGCGTCGGTGCCGGGCTTGAGGATGACCTTCACATCGGCTTGCTGCATGGTGTGATTGTCGTAGATATCGACGACGACAATTTTTGCCCCGCGCTCTTTTCGCGCGCGCATGACATGCGTCATCACGTTGACCTGCGTCGCGACAGGATTTGTTCCCCAGAGTACGATGCAATCGGATTTCGCCATCTCGCGCGGGTCGGGGCCCGCGATCTTGCCGGTGCCCGCGAGTACGCCGGGCCATGCGAGATTGATGCAGATCGTGCCGTTATGTCGCGAGTATTTTTTCGCATGCGCGAGACGGTTGACGCCGTCGCGCATCACCTTGCCCATCGTGCCAGCATAATAGTTCAGCCAGATGGCCTGAGGGCCGAATTCTTTCTCGACCTCTATGAAGCGCCTGCCGATCTCGTCGAGCGCTTCATCCCACGAAATACGCTCAAATTGTCCCGAGCCTTTCGGCCCCGTGCGCCGCAATGGATAAAGCAGGCGCTCGGCATGATGGATGCGTTCGGCGTAGCGCGCGACCTTGGCGCAGACGACGCCGGCCGTGTAGCTTTGATCCTTGGCGCCATAAATGCGGCCGATGGTGCGGCCGTCGATGACTTCGACATCGAGCGCGCAGGTCGAGGGACAATCGTGCGGGCAAACGGAGGGGCGGCGTTCGACTTTCGCGGGCGCGTTCATGGCTGGACCTTTGGGCAGACGTCTGCGCAAAGCATAGCGGGTGCGCCGCCGAATTCAGCCTAAAATTTCGTCGTGAGATCGATAAGCCAGGCCGGCGACATCTTGTTGAGCCAGGTTTCGACTGCCTTGTCGAACCCTGTGAGGATCGCGACGCCCACGGCGACGAGCAGGCCGCCCATGACAGCCTTGAAGGCCTTGCCGCCCTGCATCAGCCTGTCGCGCCAGCGCAGGATCACTTCACGCGACAGAAATCCGAGAATGAGCAGCGGCAGTCCCGCCCCGATCCCGAAGGCGAGCATGGTCATCGCAACTGCAAAAAGATTCTCGCCGCGCGAAGCCAACACCGAGGCCGCGCCAAGCGTCGGTCCCACGCAGGGACTCCACACCGCGCCAAGCAACAATCCGACGCCGAACTGTCCCTTTAGCCCGCTGGTCGAAAAGCCGCCGAAGCGGCTCTCGGTCCAGTTGGCCGCCGGGCCGGCGGCGGTCGCAAACCGCGTCTGCACCTTCGGCAGCATCAGGACGACGCCGATGCCGATCATCAGGATGGCCGCGGCGATGCGGAAGAAATCCGTGCCTATACCGAGCGCGAAGCCGAACAGCGCGACGAAGAGGCCAAGAACTGTGAAGGAAATAGCGAGCCCGGCAGCGAGCGCCGCCGGGCCCCATTTATGTTCAGATACAGCTGCGCCAAGAACCATGGGCACCAGCGGGAGCACGCAGGGCGAAAGGATCGACAGCACCCCTGCCAGAAAGGCCAGTCCAATCGTCGCCATGCCGCGCCTCCGTTACTTACTTCGATATCAGAGCGCAGTACGGAAAAGCTTTTCCATTTCGGCGGGATCGCTCACGCCGGTCGAACGGCCCTTCTCCGCCGTGCCCTTGAAGCTGATGATCGTCGACTGCTTGCTGACCTTGAAATGAGTCAGAGCATCCTTCTGCGAGTCGAAGTCGACCGTAAAGAACTCGGCCTTCTGGAATTCGGGCTTGGCGCGCAGCGAAGCGGATACGGGCTTCTGCTTGGTGCACACCGGGCACCAATCGGCGTGGACTTCCACGACGATCGACTTGCCGGCAGCTTGCGCAGCCTGAAAGGCCTTCATGTCGAATTTCTTCGTATCGGCGGCGAATGCAGGCAAGGAAAGCGCGGCAACGGCAACGGCGGACAGTACGAGACGGCGTGTAAACATGTCATTCTCCCTCAGGCGATAAAAGCCACGATCGGATAACACGCGCTTGGTTTTGCCGGGGTCACATGTCCCGTCGCAATTTTCAAAGGGGCGTGATGAGAGCGTGAGCGCGCAAAAAAGGCCGCCCTCGCGGACGGCCCTTCGCAAATTCGCAAGCTGGCAAATTCAGCCGACGATTTCGTTACCGGAAAACCACTGCGCGATCTCAATGGCGGCGGTCTCGGGCGCATCGGAGCCGTGAACGGAGTTTTCGCCCATCGACACGGCGAAGTCCTTGCGGATGGTGCCGGCGTCGGCCTTTTCCGGGTTCGTCGCGCCCATGACTTCGCGATATTTCTTGATGGCGTTATCGCCTTCGAGAACCTGCACGACGACCGGGCCTGATGTCATGGTGTCCACGAGTTCGCCGAAGAAGGGACGCTCGCGGTGGACGCCGTAAAATGTCTCGGCCTGGCCGCGCGTCATCCACACGCGTTTCTGGGCGATGATGCGCAGGCCCGCCTGTTCGATCTTCGCGTTGATCGCGCCCGTCAGATTGCGGCGCGTCGCGTCGGGCTTGAGAATGGAAAAAGTGCGTTCTATCGCCATCAGCGAATTGCCTTCATGCTTGAGGAATGGAGCGCGCGCTTATAGCCGCGAGCGCAGCGCCGGCACAAGCGGCGGCATCGGCGTCGAGGGCGTCTGCGCGAAACATTCCGGTAACCATCCCGCGAAATTCCGGAATAGTTCAGCTTTTAATCAATTTTTACGGCGCAGCGTGGTTGACGATCGAGAGGTCTGTGAGTTGAGCCGTGGCGTCAAGAGCGCGCATATCGCTGATGGAAGCCGGCGGTCTCCCGTCGGCAAAGCAATCTGCGAGCGCTGGGCATCGCTTCCGTGAATTCATAAAATTCTCTATCGCCATCAGCGCCGTCGGCAGCGCTGCCTTTGGAGCCTACCAGGCCCTGCAGCAGCCCGAGCCCGCACGCCGGTCGCCCGAAGTGCGGCGCGAGGCGCCTGCGGGAACCCAACGAACTTTCTTTCAGGCTCTGATCGAGGCCGACCGCGACGCCCTCAAGGGCCACTCGCTGGGCGGATCGAGCCCGCCGCTCGCCCGCTGGAAGGGTTTTGAGCGTTTCGGCAAGGGCGGCGAAGCCGGCAAGCCGGGCCAACCCGCCGGCGGCTCTGGCGAAGGTGGTTCCCTGCGCGACCACTTTGCGTCCGAAAATGCGCCTGCGGACTCGAAGGCGGCCAGCGGAGGCTGGGATCTCGCCTTCGTTTCGTCCGGCGTCGCGAAGCGGCAACAGTCGCAGTCCGCGCCGGCGCAACCGGCTACACCGCGCCCGGCTTCCTCACCGTCTGCGAATCCGCCGCCGCGTCCCGCGCAACAGGACCAAAATGCCAACCTGCAGCGAGCCGACGCAGCTCCTGCCCGACCTGCGGCGGCCGGAAATCAGGGCGGCGCGCAACGCCCGGCGCAAAAGCCCGCCCCTGCCCCCGTGCTAGCGTCCCCAAAGCCCGGGAACAGCGGGTTCAAGGAGGTTCACGCCGGGCAGATGAAGCCGGTCGCGCCTGTGCCACGTGACGACTACGAGTTTGCAGCGTCGGTTGTGGCCGCAGCGGAACGGGATATCGATTACTTGCCCCGCGCCCAGGCGGTCGTTGCGGAATTCTCGCGCCGACACCCGCATGCCACGGAAACCAATCAACTCCGGACCCGGCAAGCGGCCATCAGGACCCGCCATGCGGCGGCCGTCACGGAACGCAGCACGCTGACTTCCGAAACCCGCATCGCCCCGGTGCTGTTCGAGCCTGAAGCACGGGAACGGCTCGCGGCCTGTCTCTCCCGGGTCGGCGAACTTCAGAGAATTTCGGCAGTTAACCGGCCAGTCTCCTCGAATGAGGACCGGCTTGCCTTCCTTGTAGCCGCGACCGTCGCTCCGGCGGGAACGCAACCGCGGGAACAATACCTCGAGGGGGTCCGCCAGCGCATTGCGCCGGCGCTCGGGGCCTGTCTCGCGCCCCTGTTCGCAAAAGGCACCGTAGCGCTCGCACTTACCGACGGACTGGATTCCGACATCACGCGCCGGCGGATCGACGGTGAGGAAGGCGCGACCATTTTCCAGCGCGACTCCGCCGCTGCGGCGCACTGACGTTGCGCAGCACGCTTGCCGATCATTGAAACTGCCAATCAAATATCTTACTCTGATAGTTCCTACCTATTTTACGGGCCAAGATGAACCTTCGCGATCTCCAATACGTCGTCGCCATCGCCGAACACGGGCATTTCGGCCGTGCTGCCGAGGCCTGTCACGTGAGCCAGCCCACGCTGAGTGGTCAGGTGGCGAAGCTGGAAGAGGAACTCGGCGTCGAAATCTTTCAACGCGCGGGCCGCACCATCCGCCCGACGGAAGCCGGGGAAGAAATCATCGCCCATGCACGCCGGGCGCTCGCGGCGGCGCAGGACATAACGGACAGCGCCCGCTCGCATCGCGATCCCCTGAGCGGGCGGCTGCGGCTCGGCGTGATCCCTACCCTCGGCCCTTACCTCATGCCCTACGTGCTGCCGATGGCGCGCGAAAAACTGCCGCTCGCGCCGCTGATGCTGGTCGAGGATCTCACGGGAAACCTCGTGCCGCTTGTCAGCGAGGGCAAACTCGACGCGGCTCTGATCGCGACCGACCCCGGCCTGCCCGACATCGCGGGGATCGAACTTTTCGACGAGCCCTTCTTCGTCGTCACGCCCGCCAATCATCCCTACGTCGCGAGAAAGCGCCTGCGCACCAGCGATATCGATCCCAAGAGCCTGCTGCTGCTCACGGACGGGCATTGCCTGCGCGATCAGGCGCTCGACCTCTGCACGCACCCGCTCGCCGGCGAACAGAATATGGCTGACATGCGCGCGACGTCGCTCGAAACGCTGTTGCATCTGACAGCCGCAGGATACGGCGTCACCCTCGTGCCGCAACTCGCCATCGAAAGCGGGCGCGCTTCGACAGACCAGCTCGCATTCCGGCCGCTGGAAGGCGAGAAGACATCGCGACGCGTAAGGCTGATCTACCGCCGCAATTCGCCGCGCGCGAAGGCCGTCATCGAACTGGCGCGGATTGTACGCGCGGCCTTGCCGTCCAGCGTGAGACATCTCGGGAAGTAGGATCGCAAGTTTCGCGCGAGCATCCTCATGTTTAATGCAGGACTAACAGCGTCCCGAAAGTTGAATTCGAATTGCGAAGTCCGCCTAATCCATTTTTTTGAAATCCCCTGCGACTGCCGCCAAACGGCTCAGTCGCCAAAACAATTTTAACCGCCGCCGGACGAGGCTCATATGCATCGGAATGCAGGAAGAGCACATGGGGCGGGCATGGGACTGCATGAATTCGGACTGGCGTTCAAAAGAATTCTCGACGGCGACCTGACGCCCTTCGGCGGACCGGTCATAGATCAGGCGATCGCAGGCCGATTGCGCGCGGCGCAGATCGCCATCGTTGCGCGTTTCACGCCGGCGATGATGCTGGCGAATGTTCTCAACGCCGGGATCCTGATGGCCGCATTCTGGGGAACGCCGCAGCACGGCTTCGCCATCGGCTGGGGCTTCACTGTCATCACCTTCTCGGCCTACATCTATCTGCGCCGCCGTTATGCGCCCGTTTATCAAAAGGGACGCACGGCATCGCGGCGCGCCATTCGCCGCGCCATGTTCAACGCGATGTGCCTCGGCGTGATGTGGGCATTGCTGCCGCTGTTGCTGTTTCCGAATGCTGGACCCAACGGTCAAATCATTATCGTCGCGCTCTCCATCGGCATGATGTGCGGCGGCGCGCTGACGCTGTCGGCGATACCGGCAGCCGGTCTTTCCTATCTCGCTCCGCTTGTCATCACTTCCGCAATAGCATTGGTGTGGAACGGGGAGATGGTCTATCGCCTCGTGATCGGCCTGCTGATCGTTTATGCCGCCGTCCTGATGCGCGCGATGTTCATCTACGCCGGTCAGACCGCGGTAAGATTCATCGCCGAGATCGAACACGAGCAGGCCGCACGCACCGATGCGCTGACACAATTGCCCAATCGTCTTGCGTTTAATGATCGGCTCGACTAGGTCGTCGACCGAGTGAAGCGTTTCGGCGAAACCTACTCCGTGCTTCTGCTCGATCTCGATCGCTTCAAGGAGATCAACGACACGTTCGGCCATGGCGGCGGCGACGAATTCCTGATTCAGGCCGCGAGCCGCTTGCGCATCAGCGTACGCGAAGTCGATTTCGTCACACGCATCTCCGGCGACGAGTTTGCGATCATCCTCTCCTGCGCAGGAGGATCGGAGACGGTCGCGGATATTGCGGAGCGCGTTCAGCGCGCCTTCGCCATCCCCTTCCATATTCAGGAGCGCAGCATTCAGGGCTCCGTGAGCATCGGCATCGCCATGCTGCCGAACGATGGGGTCGACGCGGAAGCGATTTTGCAGCGGGCGGACGAAGCCCTTTACGCTGCCAAGCGCGAACAACGCGGCACCTATCGCTTCTGCGACATTCGCGACGACGAAAAGATCGCCTATCGCAATCTGCTGCTGCGCGAATTGAAGCGCGCCATTGCGCACGAATCCTTCCATCTCGAATTCCAGCCAACGATGGGTGTCGATAGTGGACTGACGACCGGTTTCGAAGCGCTGATACGCTGGCAACATCCGGAACTCGGCCTCGTCAACGCTTCGGATTTCGTTCCACTCGCCGAAGAAGCAGGCCTCATTCACGAAATCGGCGAATGGGTCATTCGCAAGGCGATCGATGAAGCCGCGACCTGGCCGGACCATCTTCGCGTCGCCATCAATGTCTCGGCAGCGCAGTTCCGCACGCTCGAAATTGCCGGGATCATAGAGCGCTGTATCGGCAAGACCGACATATCCGCCGACCGCATCGAGATCGAAGTCACGGAATCCATGATTCTGGCAGATATCGAACGCGCCAGCGACGTATTGACGAAACTGCGGCAGATCGGCGTGCGCGTGGCGCTCGACGATTTCGGCAAGGGATATTCCTCGCTCGTTCATCTCATCAGGCTGCCGATCGATCGCATCAAGATCGACCAGTTCTTCGTCAGTCAGGTCGAGACTTCCGAAGAGTGCAAGAAGATGGTCCGCGCGATGGTGCGGCTGGCGCGCGAATTGCGCATCGACGTGACGGCCGAAGGCGTCGAAAACGAGACGCAGCTCAACTTCCTCAAGGCGATCGGCTGCGGCGAAGCACAGGGATTCTTCATTTCGCGCCCGATCAAGGACGTGCGGAATTCCGGCCTGACGACGAGTTGCTTCCCCGTTGCTCGCCAACGCGCCGCCTGAGACGTGACCGCCATCGGCCCTGCCTATCGCTCCGATAGGTCCGGCCAATCGGCCCTGCGGCTAATTGGAACAATTCCAGAAAATCGCCCCGCCGGAGCCGCCAGGCGCGTTGACTTTATCGGCCCCGGCTATCAAATCCGATCCCGGCTGGCCGCTGCGCCTATTGCCCGCGCAGGCCGGTCGCGACGGATCCGTAAACTCGTTCAAGGGAGTTGAGACATGGCCCTCAAAGGCAGCAAGACCGAAGGCAATCTGAAGGAAGCCTTCGCTGGTGAATCGCAGGCGAACCGCCGCTATCTCTATTTCGCCCAAAAGGCAGACGTGGAAGGCCACAACGATGTCGCCGCCGTGTTCCGTTCCACCGCCGAAGGCGAGACGGGCCACGCCCATGGTCATCTCGAATATCTCGAAGCTTCGGGCGATCCCGCCACCGGCCTGCCGATCGGTACGTCCGACCTGAACCTCAAGGCCGCCATCGCCGGCGAGACGCACGAATACACCGACATGTATCCGGGCATGGCCCGCACGGCGCGCGAGGAAGGCTTCGACGAAATCGCCGACTGGTTCGAGACGCTGGCGAAGGCCGAGCGTTCGCACGCCGGCCGCTTCCAGCGCGCGTTCGACGAACTCGCCAAAGGTTGATCAAGGGCTGATCGGCATCAATGCAATTTGCGGCCGGCCGGGGTCATGCTCCGGCCGGTTCGTTTTTCCATAGGGTAGAAAGCGCGCGCCGCGCGCAGCAAATTCCGCGCATCGTCCGGAAGAGGATACGAGAGATGAGAGAGGGAAGTCTCGAAGCGCCGACCCGCCATCCCATCGACTGGCAGAACCCCGACTATTACGACGAGGCGAAGCTCGAGGCCGAACTTCATCGCGTCTTCGACATCTGTCACGGCTGCCGCCGCTGTTTCAATCTTTGCGATTCCTTCCCGATCCTGTTCGATCTCGTCGACGAGTCGAAAACCGGCGAACTCGATTCCGTCGACACCAAGGATTTCAAGAAGGTCGTCGACGCCTGCACGCTCTGCGACATGTGCTTCCTGACCAAGTGCCCCTATGTGCCTCCACACGAATTCAACCTGGATTTCCCGCATCTGATGCTGCGCGCCCGCGCGCTCGAAGCGAAAAAAGGCGAATTGACGTTCGCCGACAAGGAGATCGCCAAGACGGATCGCAACGCGAAACTCGCCGGTCCCCTTGCGCCGATCGCCAACTGGGCGACGCGCACGTCGAACAAATTTACGCGCGGCATCATGGAAAAGGCCGCAAGCCTCGATGCGCGCGCCGAACTGCCGGAATACGCCAGCGCGAGCCTGATCAACCAGGCCAATGCCGCGACGCCGGAAATCAATCGGGACGCGCCCGCCTTCGGTCGCAAGGCCGTGCTCTACGCGACCTGTTTCACCAATTACAACGATCCGGACCCCGGCCTCGCCGCGCGCGCCGTGCTGGCTAAAAACGGCGTCGAGACCGTCGTCGTCCATCCCCATTGCTGCGGCATGCCGATGCTCGAACAGGGCCGTATCGAGGAAGTCGCGAAGAACGCGAAGATCGTCGCGGATGCGCTCGTGCCTTGGATCGACAAGGGCTACGACATCATCGCGCTCGTGCCGTCCTGCGCGCTGATGGTGAAGTTCGAGTGGCCGCTGATCGTGACCGGCAATGCGAACGTCACAAAGCTGTCGCAGAACACGTTCGATCTCAGCGAATATATCGTCGATATTGCCAAACGTAATGGTATGGCGCCGGGCATGACGGCGGTGCCGGGTGGCGTATCGCTGCATATCGCCTGTCATTCGCGCGCCCAGAACATGGGCCAGAAGGCGACGGAGATGCTGAAACTCATTCCCGAAGCCGATGTGCAGGTGATCGAGCGCTGTTCGGGACATGGCGGCGCGTGGGGCTTCAAGAAGCCGCACTTCGACACGGCGATGAAGGTCGGCAAGCCCGTTGCGCGGCAGGTCGATACGGGCGGCAAGCGCTATGTGACATCGGAATGCCCGCTTGCAGGCGTACACATTCAACAGGGCGTCGATGCGCTGGGCTCGGGCAAGCCCAAGGCCGAACTGATCAAGCATCCGATTCAACTGATGGCCAGAGCTTACGGCCTCTGATCCGGCCAAAGCTTTTTGCCGTATCGCAGTATCGACAGCAAATGGAGACAGCGATGACCGCACGTCACGAAATCACGCTCGCCGATATCATGCCGGTCGCCGAATATGCCAAGGTACGCATGATCAGGCGCAAGGAACTCGCCGCGCGCAAGAAAAACCGCCGCGTGGATGTCGGCCCGCATGTGACATTCTACTTCGAGAACTACGACACGATGTGGTCGCAGGTTCACGAAATGCTCTATATCGAGAAGGGCGGCGCGGAGCAGGCCAAGGACGAAATCGCCGCCTACAATCCCCTCATTCCCAATGGACGCGAACTCGTCGCCACTTTCATGATCGAGATCGACGATCCCCACAGGCGCAAGCGCGTGCTGGGCACGCTGGGCGGTGTCGAGGAGACGGCGTTCGTCATGATCAACGGCGAGAAGGTCGCGTCGAAGCCCGAAGAGGATCAGGATCGCACCACCGCCGAGGGCAAGGCGTCATCGGTGCAATTCGTGCATTTCCCGCTGACGGATGCGCAGGCGCAAGCCTTCAAGACGCCGGGCGTTCAGGTGATTGTGGGTTTGGGACATCCCAACTACAGCCACATGGCTGTCGTGTCCGAAGCCGTGCGTGCCGAACTGGCGGGCGATCTGGACTGACGGGGCGATCGTCGAAAGATTG
Organism: uncultured Hyphomicrobiales bacterium; assembly: GCA_903847605.1. Lineage (GTDB taxonomy): Bacteria > Pseudomonadota > Alphaproteobacteria > Rhizobiales > Beijerinckiaceae > Terripilifer. The sequence goes on from CAINED010000090.1 coordinate 31,525, forward strand.
TCATCCCGGCCGAAGCGAAGCGGAGAGCCGGGATCGCTATGCCAATAACGACACCGAAAGATCCCGGATAAATCGCTGCGCGATTTTCCGGGATGACCTCCGATTACTTCCCGTCGCCCTGTGCAAGCTTCTCCAGGATCGGTCGCCAGGTGTCCTGTTCCTTGCGTGCGAAGGCCGTCGTTTCCTCGGGCGACATTTTCGAGAGGTAAGCGCCGAGCTTGGCGAGGCGCGCGGCGACATCGGGATTGTCGAGCACCCTGTTGACGTCTGCGCCGACCTTTCGAACGATCGCATCGGACGTGCCAATCGGCGCGACGACGACGTTCCAGCCACCCGCGAAATAACCGGGTACCGTCTCCGACATGGCTGGCAAGTTAGGGAATTCCTTCAGCCGCGAAGGCGAAGCCACGGCAATACCGTGGATCAGATTTCCCTCGATTGCGCCACCCAGGCTCGCATAGCCATCAAGCACGATGCCGATACGCCCGGTCGTGACGTCATTCATGGCGGCGGCAGGTCCGCCCGCATAGGGCACGAACGTCAGCTTGATCCCTGCCCGTTCCTGAAAAAGCTCCATGGCCAGATGCGTGATGCGTCCTCGCCCTGTCGCCGCGAATGCAATGTCACCGGGCTTTTGCTTGGCGAGGTCGATGAGTTCCTTCACGGTCTTGACGCCGAGTTTGTGGGACACGCCAACGAACATCGGCTGCAGCGTGAACATCGCAACGGGCAGAAAGTCAGTCGGCAGAACGATCGGCAGGTTCGGCGAAACGCCCGGCGCGCCTTTCAGCGCGAGGAAGGCTGATGCCGCAGGCGTATAGAACGTATAGCCATCGGGATCGGCCTGCCCGGCGATGCGTGCGGAGATGCCGCCGCCCGCGCCGGGATGGTTGAGCACGAGCACCTGCTGCTTCCACAACTGGCTCAACTGCTCGGCGAGAATGCGCGAGGTCACGTCGTTGGAGCTACCCGCCGCCGAATCCGAGATGATGCGTACGGTCTTGTTCGGATAATCGGCCGGCTGCGCCGAAGCCGCGCCGCCGAATACGGCAGCGGCGACAAGCGCGGTCGCGCCGCGCAAGATTGTCATTTTCATGTCCCCTCCCATTGTCACAAACAGCATGTCTTCACTTGTTCTCGGACTGCGCAAGCTTTTCGAGCACCGGACGCCAAGTCTCCTGTTCCCGGTTGACGAAGTCCATGACGTCCTTTGGCGACATCTTGGTGAGATAGGCGCCGAGCTTTCCGAGCCGCGCGACGAATTCGGGATTAGCCTGCACCTTCTGGATGTCGGCGCTGACCTTCCTGATAATGCCTTCGGGCGTACCGTTCGGCGCGACGAGGACAGTCCAGCCGCCCGCAAAGAATCCGGGCAGCGTTTCGGCGACTGTCGGCATGTTTGGAAACTCTTTCAGGCGCTCGAGCGTCGAGACGGCAATGCCCTTGATGGAATTGCCCTCGATGGCGCCGCCCATTCCCGAATAGCCTTCCAGAACGATTCCGACGCGACCCGCGGTCACATCGTTCATCGCTGCGGGCGGGCCGCCGGCATATGGCACGAACGTCAGCTTGATGCCCGCGCGTTCCTGCAACAGTTCCATCGTCAGATGGGTGATGCGCCCGCGGCCATTGGCGGCGAAAGAAATCTCGCCGGGCTTTTGCTTCGCGAGATCGATCAACTCCTTGATCGAGGAGACGCCCAACTTGTGGGAAACGCCGATGAACATCGGTTGCAAGGTCAACATGGCGACCGGCTGGTAGTCGCGTGGAATGACGACCGGCAGATTGGGCGACACGCCGGGCGCGCCTTTCAACGCAAGAAAGGCCGATGCCGCAGGCACGTAAAATGTGTAGCCGTCGTTCTCCACCTGCGAGGCCGTACGCGCCGCGATGCCGCCGCCCGCGCCGGGATGGTTGAGCACGACGATCTGCTGTTTCCACATCTGCGTGAGCTGTTCGCCGAGCAGGCGGATCGTCACGTCGTTGGCATTGCCCGCGGCCGCATCGGTGATGATCCTGATCGGCTTGTTGGGATAATCGGCGGGCTGGGCCGAGGCGACACCCGTTCCCAGGGCCATCGCCATCGCGCACATCATGCCGCCGATCTCAAGCCGGCCTGTCCTGGAACTCATCGCCATCGTCTCCCGCTCGTTTCCCGGATGTTTCCTGCCGGATATTTCCCGCTCATCATAGGGGTGCGCCGGGTATTTGGCCATGGTTGCGCCCCAGTGGCGGCGGGTCCTGTCATACGCTACACACCCTTTAGCGCGGCCCGGAAAGGGGCGCAGAGACTTATACTGGATGGCCACATGACACGTTTCAATTCGCGCCTTGCTGTTGTCGCTGCGATGGCCGTGATGGCGGGGCTTTCGCCCGCCGTTGCCCAGGATGCGGGGAGCTATCCGAACCAGTCCATCCGTATTCTCATCACCAATCCGCCGGGCGGCCTGCCCGACACCGTCGCCCGCCTCTATGCGCGCTTCATGGAGCCGAAGCTGGGTCAATCGATCGTGGTCGAGAACAGGCCGGGCGCCAACGGGACGGTGGCCGTGGGCGCGATGCTCGCCGCGCCCGCCAACGGCTATACGCTGATCGTCACCGACGGCGGCATCTACGCGTCCAATCCGGCGCTTTATCCGGGCCTCTCCTATTCCGAGAAGGATCTCAAGCCGGTGGCGTTGATGGCGCGCGCCCCGCTTTTCCTCACGGTCCATCCGAAAGTTCCCGTCAAGACGCTCGACGAATTCATCGCCTATGCGCGGGCCAATCCGGGCAAGCTGAACTATGGCTCGTCCGGCGTCGGCAGCGTCCATCATCTCGGCATGGTCGCGCTTGGACGTGCGCTCAATCTCGACATGGTGCATGTGCCCTTCAAGGGAACCGGCGAATCCGTGCCGGCGCTGCTCGGCGGGCATATCGACCTGCTCTATTCGGCGTTTCCTTCGCTGAGTGGCGCAGCGAACACGAAGCAGGTCCTGATGCTGGCCGCCAACAGCCTGCAGCGCTCGACGCTGGCTCCCGATCTGCCGGCCATTTCCGAGCGCGTTCCCGGCTACGATTATGCGCCCTCGATCGGACTGTATGGGAAAACAGGCATGCCGGACGCGGCCGTACAGAAACTGGCGTCGCTCATCATGGAAGTCTCCAAAAACAAGGAGATCATCGACCGCTTCTTTGCTCTGGGAACCGAAGCCACGGCCGGGGGCGCGGACCAGTTTGAGACGCTCCTGAAGGCTGAGTCCGTGCGCATACGCGAACTCGTCAAGGCGGCGAACATCCAGATGAAGCAATAACCCTTCGCGCGTTAACCATTCTTAATTTTGCGCGACAGTGTGTCCGCCGCGCACTTTCCGCGGGTCGCGCAAAATCGGATAATTGTCGCGTTCGCGTGTGAGGTATTGGCGTTGAAGCGTTTTCGACTGACGATTGCGGTTACGGCTGCGCTGACGCTCGCGGGCTGTGGCGGGAGCAGCGTCAATGCGCCGATCAATCCCGCGATCGCCGATGTCAATGCGCAAGAGGGCTGGGCGCTCGGCGGATCGGACTTCGACGAAACGGTGATCGGCCTCGCCTTTTCCGGCGGCGGCATGCGCGCCGCAGCGTTTTCCCATGGCGTGCTCAGCGGTCTCGACCGGCAGGCGCTGAACGGGCGCAACGGCCCGCGTCCCATGACGGAAACAGTCGATTTCATCGCCGGGGTTTCCGGCGGCTCCGTTCCCGCCGCCTATTTCGGCCTGCACGGACGGCAGGGCCTCGCCGATTTTCCGGCGCGCTTCCTCTATCGCAACGCGGAGGAAGGTTTCGACACGCGCGTCTCGCTCGGCAATGTGCTGAAAATTCTCGGCGACGGCGGCGTCAACGACAATTCGCGCTTTCCGAAATGGCTCGACGACAACCTGTTCGGCGGCGCGACCTATGCCGATCTCTTCCGCCGCAAGAAACCGATCGTCTGGATATCGGCTTCCGACATCTACAACCGCGTGCCCTTCACCTTCGAGCCGCTGACGTTCAACGCGATCTGCAGCGACCTGGGGAGAACGCGCATATCCGAAGCCGTCGCGGCATCAGCGGCTGTGCCCGGCGTCTTCTCGCCGATCAATGTCGAGAATTTCGGCACGTCCTGCAATTCGCGCATGCCCGGCTGGATGACGCGCGCCATCAACGATCGCCGCGCTCCGGCCATGCAGCGTGCCAGCGCTCTGGCCATGCAGCGCATCCGCACCGATCCCGAGCGGTTCAAATATCTCAAACTGCTCGACGGCGGATTGACCGACAATTTCGGCGTGCAGCCGCTCACGGTGATGCGCGAGAACCGGACGCGCGGTCATGTTCCGCTGACCGAGGAACAGGGCGCGCGCATCAGGCGAATGCTGTTCCTCGTCATCGATTCCGGGCGCGGTCCGGCCGGCGACTGGACGCGCAGCCTCGCCTCCCCGGGGGCCTTCGATCTCGCCGGCGCAGTCACCGACGCCGCCATCGATGCGGGCGCCTACAAGGGCTACGACTCGTTTCTGGCCGTGATGAACGAATGGGAAGAAGACCTGCGCAAATGGCGCTGCACCCTGTCATCAGGACAGGTGGCGCGGCTGCGCGGCAGCGCCGCCGGGTGGAACTGCCGTGACGTGAAATTCTTCGTCGGGCGCGTATCCTTCGACGATGTCTCAGGCGACCGCGCCCGGCTCGACGCGGTGCCGACCCGCTTCCAACTTGATCGGGCGACGGTCGATCTTCTGGTGAGCTCCGGAGAAACCGCCCTTTTCGCCAGTCCGACATGGCGCGACTTCCAGCGCTCCCTTGGCGCGCGCGGGGCCGCTGTGGCGGCTCGGTAGAGCGCCGGCATCCCGGCCGGTCGAAGCGAGAACCGGGACCGCAGGAGATTGCCCCCAACCGGCCCCCGATAAAATGCTGCGCATTTTTCCGGGATGACGCCCCTTCAGCGGCTTGCATCGGTCCATTCCTACCGCCAATAAGCCGCCATGCTGCAAATCCGTGACCTGACCTATCGCCTCGGCGAACGCGCGCTGTTCGATAGCGCCAGCGCAATCCTGCCCGCGCGGGCGCGCACCGGGTTCGTCGGACGCAACGGCGCAGGCAAGACGACACTGTTCCGCCTGATTGCCGGCGAAGCTGCGCTCGAAAGCGGCGATATCAGCCTGCCGCGCCAGACGCGCATGGGCCGTGTCGAACAGGAAGCGCCCGGCGGACCGCAAAAACTGGCCGACTTCGTTCTCGCCGCCGACACCGAACGCGCTTCCCTCATGAGCGAAGCGGAGACCGCGAGCGATCCCCATCGCATCGCGGAAATACAGACGCGGCTTGCAGATATCGGCGCGCATTCCGCCCCTGCCCGCGCGGCGGAAATCCTCTCCGGGCTCGGCTTCGACCACGAGGCGCAACAGCGCCCGCTCTCGGAATTTTCAGGCGGCTGGCGTATGCGCGTCGCGCTCGCCGCAATCCTTTTCTCGCAGCCCGATCTTCTTCTGCTCGACGAGCCCACGAACTATCTCGACCTCGAAGGCACGCTCTGGCTTACGGACTATCTGCAACATTATCCCGCGAGCATCGTCATCATCAGCCACGACCGCGATCTGCTCGACGACGTCTGCGATCACATTCTGCATCTCGACCGTGCGAAGCTGACGCTGTGGCGCGGCAATTATTCGAGTTTCGAGAAACAGCGCCGCGAGCAGATGGCGATCCTGCAGAAGACGCAGAAGAAGCAGGAAGAACGGCGCCAGGATCTGCAGGCCTTCGTCGATCGCTTCCGCGCCAAGGCGTCGAAGGCGCGGCAGGCGCAATCGCGGTTGCGCATGCTGGAGAAGATGGAGCCAGTCGAAGCCATAGTCGATGCAAGCGTGCTGCCGTTCAACTTTCCCTCGCCTGCAAAGCCGCTCGCGCCGCCGCTCGTCGCCATGGAGAGCGTGAGCGCCGGTTACGGCGAGCGCGTGGTGCTTTCCCGTCTCAATCTCTCGATATCCAACGACGACCGCATCGGATTGCTCGGCGCCAACGGCAACGGCAAATCGACATTCGCCAAACTCGTTGCGGGACGGCTCGATCCGATGAAGGGCGAAATCAAACGCTCCAACCGGCTCGATGTCGGATTTTTCGCGCAGCACCAGATCGACGATCTCGACTCAAGCGGCACGCCGGTTACTCATGTCGCCGCGTTGATGAAGGACGCGACGCAGGCGCAGATCAGGTCGCGCGCTGCGCAGATCGGCTTTCCCGCCGACAAGGCCGACACGAGGATCACGTCGCTGTCGGGCGGCGAGAAGGCGCGTCTGCTGATGGGACTCGCGACCTTTTCGGGGCCTCATCTCATCATCATGGACGAGCCGACAAACCATCTCGATATCGACAGTCGCGCGGCACTGATCGAGGCGATCAACGAATATGAAGGCGCGATCATTCTGGTATCGCACGATCGCTATCTGCTGGAAGCCTGCGCCGACCGTCTCTGGCTGGTGGCCGACGGCACGGTGAAGAATTTTGACGGCGATATGGCCGACTATCGCCGCTACGTGCTGGAACAGGCGCGCGAGAGCCAGCGCAATGGCGAAAGCGGCGACGCCGGCGAGCGCAACTCCCGCAGCGAAGAGCGACGCGAAGCCGCACGCAACCGCAAGGAAGCCGCGCCCCTGCGCAAGAAGATCGAAGCGCTGGAACTGCGCATGGAAAAATTCACAGATCTCATGCGCCGCATCGACGACACACTGGCCTCGCCCGACACATTCGCACGCGATGCCGGCAAGGCCGGCGAGCTTGCGCGCCAGCGCGCCGAACTCGAAAAAGCGCTGGCAACCGCGGAAGAGGAATGGCTGGCGCTCTCGGCGGAATACGAAGATCTGGCAGGCTGAGGGTATCGCTGGAAACCTGCGAAAAATGGCGAGACCGCACAAACAATTGTCTTGCATGACGCCATGTCCGGCATCACCATGATCTGCCCATCACGGAGCCCAGACATGAAGAAAACTTTGCTTGCCCTTGCCATCGCATTGCCTGCCGTCTTCGCCCTTTCGCTGCCCGCTAGCGCGCAGAAACTCGATCTTGGCAAGGTGAAGTGCGAGGAGTGGCTGAAGTCGCCGAAGGAAATGATCGTCATCACGCTGGCATGGCTCGACGGCTTTTACGCCGATGAGGACGCCGATTCCGTGATCGATTTCGACAAGATCGCCAAGGATGCGGAGAAACTCGCAACCGCCTGCGCTCGCAATCTCGACAAGACCATCGGCGACGTTGCCGAGGAAGTTCTCGGGAATTGATATGTCATCCCGGCCGGGCGAAGCCTGAGCCGGGACCGCTATCAAGTCAATCGCCAGCCGATCCCGGATAAAATGCTTTGCATTTTTCCGGGATGACACATCAGATCACTTCATCTGCTTCAACGCGAGCCTCATCGACAGATAGGCTCCAAGAGCTGCCGCGACGGCGACCCAGATCCACTCCGCCGCGGCATATCCCCATGCGCCGATGATGAACGCCTGCGGCCAGGGCAGCGCATAGATCGCTGTATAAAAGGATGCCGTGTTGACGGCTTGCGGTCCGGCGCGATCGCGCGGTTCGAGCCCCTCGACGACCCAGGCCGAGACCACCGGAAACATCACGGAATTGCCGAAACCGAAAAAGGCCGCGCCTACGCCCATGACCATCGAGTCCTGCGCGAGCACGATCAGCAGATAGCCCAAGCCATAAGAGAACAGGCCTGCCGTCACCAGGATGCGCGGCGAGAAGCGCGCCAGCGCGCGCATGCCGACGAAGCGGATTGCGATCAACGCGATGGACGAGGGCACGAAGAAGGCGGCGAGCGCGAAGTTGCGCTGATGGAGATCCGCCGCGAGATAATTGACGGAAAAGCCGTAGAGGCCGCCGCCGGCGAAAATCACGATATAGGGCAGCAGCAACCGGCGCTGGAACGCATTGCCGAGATTGAGGCCACCCGTGTTGCGCGGGCGCGTCGCGTCGCGCAATCCGAACGTGAAGGCGATGGCGAGCACACTGGGTATGGCGGCCTCGATGAACAGCGCCGTTTCGCCGAAACGCTTCATCGTCCATTCGCCGAGCGGCGGCGCAAAGGCTGCCGCCAGCGGAATGACCGCCGAATAGACCGTGACGAAATAGACAAAGCGCTTCGGCGTGATGCGGCTCTGCACATAGACCAGTCCGGCCGGCATGGCGGCGCCGACGCCAAAGCCCTGAATGACGCGCGAGGCGAGCGCCAGCCAGAAGTCGTCGCGTGTAAAGGCAAACGCGCCCATGCCGAGCGCCGTCAGAAGAAAGGCTATGCGCGCCGTGTTCAACACGCCGAGCCGCGCGCAGGCGGCGCTCGACAGCAACGCCCCGGCGATGCAGGGAATGGCGAAGAGCGACAGGAGCAATCCCGTCGCCTGCAACGAGTGTCCGTTGTTGTCGAAAACGATGGCGAGCAGCGCCGAATAGTTATGCGTCACCGAAAACAGGAATGCGGCGAAACACATGGCCGCAAATTCGATGCGCGCCCGTCGGTCGATGAAACCGGCCTCGCGTGCGGCGGCGTCGCCTGCGCTTTGCGCCGGTTGCGGCGTCGTCATGCCTTCTTGTCCCAGCCGCCGTTCTCGTTCTGCTGCCAATAGGCGAGCGCGTGCCCGTCATCCTTCAGCGCTTTCCATTGCGTGCGCGCCTCGGCGAGGCTTTCGTCATCGTTGCCGTCGAAGAGCAGGATCGTGCGGTCGTAGGCGTCCTGCGCCACGACCTTCGCGCCATCGACAAAGAAGCGAATTTTCGCAGCGTTGGGGTTCTCATCCCCTGACGTGAGATAAACCGGCTGCATCGACGGCTCGCCGTCATGCGGCGTGCCATGGGCGAGAAAGCTTTCGTCCGAATAGGTCCACAGGAGATCGTCGAGCGCGCGCAGGCGTTCCTCGTTCGCCGTCTGCACCACGGCGCGCCATCCACGCTCAAGCGACTTTTCGAGCAATGACGGGAGCACTCGTTCCAGCGGCTGGCGCGTCAGGTGATAGAACCAGATTTCCGCCATGATGGTCGCCTTGTCAGGGCGTATATTCGACGAGGATGAAAGTGCGGTCGTTACGCGTCCAGATCAGGCCGAGATCGCCGGCTTCGCCAGCGTGACGCTCTACCTTGCCGGCCACGACATGGTCCTCGCGCTCTGCGGAGCCGCGCAGATAGTCCGCCGCTTCGGCGGTCATCGACTGGATTTCGCGCGACGCGTGGCTGGCGCTCCAGCGCAGCTTGTACACCGACGCCTGCTGCTGGATGCGATAGAATGCGTCGCGCAAGGGCGGCGTCGAAGGCTCCTGAATGCGCGCCTCGAAACGCACGAAGCGGTCGCCATTGCAGATGAGCTGGCTGTCGACGCGCTGCTTCACCACCATGTCGCGCTGATCGCCGCGCCCCGCGCCGCCACCGACGACGACCGGCCGCACGAATTTCGGATCGAGTTCCGGCAGGGACTTCTGCATATGGGCCATAAAGCCTTCGCAGGATGTCGCCGCCATGGCTCCGCCCGCAGGCAGAACGAGGAAGGCTGATATGGCGAAAGCATAAAGACGGCGCATGTTCCGACCCGGCGTAAAACTCGTCACTTCTCGTAATGCGCGGCGACCAGTCTGTCGAGGAGCCGAACGCCCCAGCCCGAGCCCCAGCTCTGGTTGATATCGTTCGAGGGCGAGGACATACCGGTTCCCGCGATGTCGAGATGCGCCCAGGGCGTCTTGTTGACGAAGCGTTGCAGGAACTGCGCGGCGGTGATCGAGCCGGCGAAACGCCCGCCGATGTTCTTCATGTCCGCGAATTTAGAATCCAGCATCTTGTCGTAGCCGGGCGACAACGGCAGCCGCCACACTTTCTCGCCGGTCGCCTTGCCGGTGGCGGCGAGGCGCTCGCTCAACTCGTCGTTGTTGGAGAAGAGGCCCGCATGCTCATTGCCGAGCGCGACGAGGATCGCCCCGGTCAGCGTCGCCAGATTGATCATGAACTGCGGCTTGTACTTGTCCTGAATGTACCAGAGCACGTCGGCGAGAACGAGACGTCCCTCGGCATCCGTATTGATCACTTCCACGGTCTGGCCGGACATCGACTTCACGATATCGCCGGGACGCTGGGCATTGTGGCCGGGCATGTTCTCGACAAGGCCGATGGCGCCGATGATGTTGGCCTTCGCCTTGCGCAAAGCGAAGGTGCGCATGAGACCGGTAACGCAGGCGGCGCCGGCCATGTCGCCCTTCATGTCTTCCATGCCGGCCGCAGGCTTGATGGATATGCCACCGGTATCGAACGTCACGCCCTTGCCGATGAAGGACACCGGCTGCGCCTTGCCGCCGCCGTTCCAGCGCATCACGACCATGCGGGACTCGTTGATGGAGCCCTGCCCCACGCCGAGCAGCGTATTCATGCCGAGTTTCTGCATGGCCTTCACGTCGAGGATATCGACCTGCACGCCGAGCTTGCGCAGTTCGGCGGCGCGCTTTGCAAATTCCACGGGCGTCAGGACGTTCGCCGGTTCGTTGACGAGATCGCGCGCGGCAATCACGCCCTCGACGATCGCGTCCTGAACGACGGCCGCACGTTTCACGGCGGCGGGATCGGCGACGCCGACGGTCACGTCGATCGCCTCGGGACCTTTCGTGTCCTTGCTGTCTTTCTTCTTCGTCTTGTAGGTCTCGAACTTGTAGTGGCGCAGGCGCATGCCCGCCGCCAGCGCCGCGCCTTCGTCCGCACTCGCCCCGTGCGGCGGATCGAACAGCACCGAGACCTTGCAGGCGCTTGAAAGCTTGGCCATCAGCGCGCCGCCGGCCAGCGCATCCTTCGGCTGGGGCGGCAGATCCTTTTCGTCTTCCTTGCGCACCGTGCCGAGAACAATGAGGCGATCGAAGGCAAGGCCATGCGGGGCGAGAATGTCGAGCGAGGAGCCGACATTGCCCTTGAATTTCGTGGCCTTCGCCGCGCGATCCACTGTTTCCTTGGCGCCGCCGAGGAGCTTTTTCGTGCCCACGGAGAGTTCGCCATCCTTGCCGGCGAAGACGACCAAAACGGTCGGCGTGCCATCCGCTTTCACGCCCCGTCCGGGCTTCGGCGCCGCAATCTGGCTGAAGGGCGCGAAACGGATGGTCAGTGTGGTGGACATGTGTTCCTCATTGCGCTGAAAACGGCCGTAACGGATGAATCGGCTTTCGCGCCGGGTTATACCATCGGAAAGCACGGCGCGCTGATCTAGCACGCGAAGGTGAACGCCGGAGGGGCCATGCTCAGGGATATCAAGCTTTCGGACGGATTTTTCCCCGGTTTTCGCGCCTTCGACGCCGATGTCGGCAACGGCATCACCTTGCGCGGGCGCACGGGCGGCAAGGGCCCGCCGCTCCTCCTGCTGCATGGCTATCCGCAGACGCACGTCATGTGGCACCTCGTGGCGCCGATCCTCGCGCAGGATTTCACGGTCGTCGTCGCGGATTTGCGCGGCTATGGCGACAGTTCAAAGCCGGCGAGCGATGCGCAGCACATGCCCTATTCCAAGCGCGAGATGGGCAAGGACATGGCGGCGCTGATGGACCTTCTGGGCCATCGCCGTTTCCTGGTTGCAGGACATGATCGCGGCGGGCGCGTGGCGCATCGCCTCGCGATGGACCATGCGGATCGCGTCGAAAAAATCGCCGTGCTCGATATCGCGCCGACGCGCGAAATGTATCGCAACACAACGGAAGCGTTCGCGCGCGCCTACTGGCACTGGTTCTTTCTCATCCAGCCCGCCGATTTCCCCGAGCGCATGATACTGGCGGATACCGACGCCTACTGGTCGCGAAAATCCAAAACCGGGTCGAAGACCACCGATGTCTTTGCGCCCGAAGCGCTGGCCGAATATCTGCGCTGCTTCCGCGATCCCGCCTGCGTGCATGCATCCTGCGAAGATTATCGCGCCGGCGCGAGCATCGACATCGTGCATGACGACGAGGACGGAACGCAAAAACTGCCGATGCCCTTGCATGTGCTCTGGGGAAAAAAAGGCGCCATCGAAAAATGTTTCGACGCGCTGGCGCTGTGGCGGCAGCGCGCGGAGCATGTAACTGGCCTTGCCATGCCCGGCGCGCATTATCTCGCGGAGGAATTGCCGGAGGAGACGGCGCGCGCGTTAAGCGCCTTCTTCAAGGCGGATGCCCGACAGGAGCACGCATAGCCCGGCCCCTCCCGCTACTACAGGAGCCCAGCGAGCCGAGCAGCCATCATTGTCTGTGCCGCAAATCCCACCAGATAAACTGGCGTACGCAGCCATGGTACGCCGAGTGTATAGATGCAGAAGTGACAGAGACGCGCGAAGAAATAGACTTTCGCAGCGAGCACCGTCGTGGGCGAACTTGCGCCGAGCACCTGAATCGCAAGAGCAAACATACCAAAAACCGCAAGGTTCTCGACGGCGTTCGTGTGCGCCCTGATGGCTCGTTGTGCCCATGCGGCAAGGGTCGGCTGGTCGTGATAGGGATCGCGAAAGGCAGCATAGGGCTTCATCTCGACAATGCGCATCGCGATATGCGGCACCCAGAAAATCGAAGTCATAAAGGCCGTAGCCAACGCCCAGTAAAGCTCCCCCGTCATTGCGTGCAACATCGAATATCTCCCGTCTAACGGTTTCCTTTCTGACGTTGTTCGGCGATAGTAGGAAGTAGGCAGTAATGTTGCCGATAGTGTCCTGTTTTTCACTAGGAGGCGCGATCATGACCCGCAAACAAAGGCATTCTGCTTATGTCGATTGTCCTGTGGAAGCGACGCTGGATGTGATCGGCGGCAAATGGAAAGGCGTAATCCTGTTCCTGCTGTTTGACGGAACAAAACGATTCGGCGAGTTGCAAAGACTGCTTACTAAAGTGACGCAACGCACGCTGACGAACCAATTGCGCGAGTTGGAAGCCGATGGGCTGATCGAACGCCGCGTGTATCCGCAAGTGCCGCCAAAGGTCGAGTACAGCCTGACTGCGAGGGGAGTTTCCCTGAAGCCTGTATTGCTCGCCATGCGGGACTGGGGGCAAGTTTACATTCTGGAAGATGCGGCCTAGACGGAAAATTCTTTCGGGGAGACTTTGCATGACATCGAGCAACAGACGCTATCGTATCGCTACCATCGCCGGCGACGGCATCGGCAAGGAAGTCATGCCGGAGGGTCTGCGCGTGCTCGAGAAAGCCGCGTCGCGCTTTGGTTTCTCGATCGAACTCGACACGTTCGAATTCTCCTCCTGGGATTATTACGAGAAGCACGGACGCATGCTGCCGGAGGACTGGAAGGCGCAAATCGGCAGCCATGACGCAATCTTTTTCGGCGCGGTCGGATGGCCTGAAAAGATTCCCGATCACATCTCCCTGTGGGGCTCGCTTTTGATGTTCCGGCGCGAGTTCGATCAATATGTGAATCTTCGCCCCGTGCGCCTCATGCCTGGCGTGCCCTGCCCGCTCGTGGGCCGCAAGCCCGGCGACATCGACTTCTTAGTCGTGCGCGAAAATACCGAGGGCGAATATTCGTCCATCGGCGGCAAGATGTTCGAGGGCACCGACCGCGAAATGGTGATGCAGGAAACGGTGATGACGCGCAAAGGCGTCGACCGCGTGTTGAAATACGCTTTCGACCTCGCGCAAAACAGGCCGAAGAAACATCTCACGTCCGCAACAAAATCGAACGGCATTTCCATCACCATGCCCTATTGGGACGACCGCGTGGCGGCGATGGCGAAAAACTATGGCGATGTGAAAGTCGACAAATATCATATCGACATTCTCACCGCGAATTTCGTGCTGCATCCCGACTGGTTCGATGTGGTCGTCGGCTCCAACCTCTTCGGCGACATTTTGAGCGATCTCGGCCCCGCCTGCACGGGAACCATCGGCATCGCGCCCTCGGGCAACATCAATCCCGAAGGCGATTTCCCCTCGCTGTTCGAGCCCGTGCATGGCTCCGCGCCTGACATCGCGGGGCAAGGCATCGCCAATCCCATCGGGCAGATCTGGTCGGCGGCCATGATGCTCGATCATCTCGGCGAAAAAGAAGCCGCCGCCGCCATCGTGGCGGCCATCGAGCGCTCGCTTGCGACGCCGAACGGGCGCACGCGCGATCTGGGCGGCATGCTGAACACGTCCAGCGCGGGCAAGGTTGTGGCCGCAGAAATTTGACATGAACTCCAAATTGCAGAGACAGCTAAAAGTCGATATTATGGATAGAATATCTATTTTGGACACACTGCCAAATGCGCGTTTCTTCTCTCGAACTTCACCAGAAGCTCGGTCAGACCATCGACCGTGCCCGTATCGAACCTGTCGTCGTGACGAAGCACGATCACGACCATGTGGTGATCCTTTCCGCGGAAAGATACGCGGAAATGGAGCTTTCGTTTCGGCGCGCGCGCCGCACAGGCTCGTTGAGCGAACACGAGCGTTCCGCTGCGCAAGCTGCCCGCGTCCCGAACAAGAAAGAGCGTGAGCGCTATCTTGCCAGGCTGCAGGCGGCTGACGAAAAATCCCGTAAATGAGTTTGCCGGAGCCATTGCCGGGACTTGTCCTGCGCTACCATTATTTGTGGGCGCGCGAAGCCGAAGCAGGCGCTGAATCCGGCGCGAAAGCTCGCCCCGCCGCGGTGGTCATGACCATCACCAAGACCGCCGAAACGCCGGCCCGCGTCTTTGTTTTGCCGATCACCCATTCACAACCGAAAGGCGCTGTCACTGCCATCGAGATTCCGGAGCCTATTGCTCGCGCCGCGGGGCTGGATCAGGCACGCAGCTGGATTGTGATCTCCGAATTCAACGAATTCAATTGGCCCGGTTTCGATCTCGACGCCATTCCCGGCCGAAAGCCCCGCTCGTTCGCCTATGGGTTTCTGCCGCCCCGATTTTTCGCGATGATCCGCGATCGCTGGCTCAAGCTGGACGCCGAAAGAAAGACCATCGCGGTCACGAGAAACGATTGACGAGGAGCTTCGCGCGCTGGCGGGAGGGCGCTCGCGTGATAGCGCAAGCGGACCATTCGGTTGCACGGGCGAGGAATTTCGGACAACTTTCGGAGTTACGGGTCAAGCTCGACGGGAGGTCCAAAATGCACGCATTCTCAGGTCTATTCTCGCTGTTGCTGGCCATCGTCATCGTCAATCAGCCAATCGCAGTCAATGCCGCTCCCTACCCGCCAGCCGATCAGCAAAGGCCGCCACTCTCGCTGAAGGCGCACGGGATTTTTTGGGCGGGGGGAAAGGTCGTCAAACGCACGCGCGTTGGTACGCAGCCCGCGGGCGACAGGAAGGAAGCGCCCTATCGCGAGCAGGATATTCTCGTCGGTCAGGCCTATGTCGAATATTTCATTCCCTCCGAATTGCGGAACGGGGCGAACACTCTGCCCATCGTGCTGGTGCCGGGCGGCGCGCTTGTCGGCGTTCACTTCCTGACGACACCGGACGGGCGCGAGGGTTGGGCGCATTACTTCGTGCGACGCGGCTTTCCCGTTTACATCGTCGATGTACCCGGCCGTGGCCGCGCCGGGTTCGACCCCGATGCCTTCAACAATGTGCGCGAAGGCGCGGCCGAGCCGAAGTCGCAGCCGGAATTACGCATGTGGGACAGTTCATCCTGGCTCGAATGGAATCAGGGTCCATTGCCCGCCCCATCGCATGGTCCGCGCGATCCCAATTGCATCGGCAACGACGCGCGCGATCCCAAGGCGCCGCCGGTCTATTGCAATGGCGATCTGATGCCCGCGCTCGATCCCGAGGGCTACGCGCATTTTCTTGCCGCGCATGTGCCGGAAGGCCCTGTAGCGGGCGGCCCCGCAGCCGGTGTGCTGGAAGCCATCCGCAAGATCGGCCCGGCCATATACATCGGCCATTCGCAGGCGGGCGCCTATGGCGGCGCGCTTGCCAATCAAAATCCCGATCTCTTCAGGGCGATGATAGGCATCGAGCCGGCGGGTGTGTGTGCGGTTTCGCCGAAGGCCGAGATCAAGGGAATTGCGCGTATGCCGGTCCTGACCATTCACGGCATCAATCAGGTTGGCCGCGCCGACACCGCGCCGTGCGTCGACACCTACGATCGCATCAACAAGGCGGGCGGCGACGCAACCTATCTGTCGCTGCCAAAGCTGCCATCCACGCCACTCTACGACCGGATCAGGCAGGCGGGCATCTGGGGCAATGGCCACATCATGATGTGGGAGACGAACAGCGACGAGATTGCCGCCCTCCTGTTGCAATGGATCGAGGAGAAGATCGAAAAGAAGCGCTGATCGAATAAAGGGAGTTTACCTGGCCGGCAGCGAAGCCGCAGCCAGTTCATTGGGCAGAGATCTCGTCGAGTTGACGCCTTGGCAACTTGACCCAACCCGCCTTCGGGCGTAAATTAGTCAGACTTATAGTCAGAGTCTGAAGCCGATGTCTCCCTCCCCTGCAAGATGGCCGGTGCAGGACGCCAAGGCCAGATTTAGCGAGATGCTGGACGTAGCCTTGCAGCACGGGCCGCAGGTTGTAACCCGTCACGGCAAGGACACTGCTGTCGTCATGTCCGTAAGGGATTGGCAGCGGCTTGCCCCCATGGCTCGACCAAGCCTCAAGGCGTTGCTTCTCTCGGATATCGCGAGAGGGGAAATTCCTATTCCTTCCCGCAAGAAAACGAAGCTTCGCCCGCCCCCAGACCTTTCCTGAGGCCAGCTTGTTTCTCCTCGACACAAATGTCGTTTCGGAACTTCGCAAGCCGAAACCACATGGGCAAGTCGTCAGATGGATACGCACGCTGGAAGAGGAGCAAATCTTTCTAAGCGCCGTATCCATTGGCGAAATCCAGCGTGGCATTGAAATCACGCGTCGGAATGATCCCACTCGGGCCAATCAGCTTCAGGACTGGCTGCTGGATGTGGAAAGCGCGTGGAATATCCTGCCGGTGGACGCCGCCTGTTTCAGAATTTGGGCGAGACAGATGCATCGGCGGCCAGAGGCTTTGGCTCTGGACGGCATGATAGCCGCCACGGCCATATCCAACGGACTGCGCGTCGCTACGCGCAACGTCAAAGATTTTGTGCATTTCGATGTCGAAGTCGTGAATCCGTTCGATCCGGCGGGCATTGCCTAGCTTCATCCCGGGCTTTCGTTCGCGGCGCAAGCGGCCCGCCCCAAATTCGCCGCGCAATCCCTGTCAAAGCGCATTCGGGCGGGGCGAATCCGCAACACCTCGGCGAAATGTTTCGCGGCAGGGCTGTGCGGCCTTGCTCTCGCCTGCCGGTAGGGGAAAACTGCCTTCCTACAGGGACTTGGCGGATCAGATTCGGCGGGAACGGCGTCTGGTGCGCCGGCCCTTCCACAGGAAACAGGATGGCGACGGCCGAACGATATATTTTCCGCTCCGCGGCCATGACCTTTCTCGCCGGGCTTTTCGTGCTGACGGCGATGATCTGGGTCACGCAAGCGTTGCGCGAAATCGACCTGATGACCGGCAAGGGTCAGACGATCCTCGTCTTCCTGAACCTGACCTTGCTGACCATTCCCTCGCTGATGTTCATCCTCGCGCCGGTTGCGTTACTGATCGCCGTCATTTTCACATTGAACCGTCTCAACAGCGACAGCGAACTCATCGTGATGAGCGCGGCGGGAACTTCACCGGGCAGGCTCCTGCGGCCCTTCCTTTTGCTGTCTGTGCTGGTCACGCTCTTCGTCGCGGTCGTCTCGCTCTGGGCGATGCCGAACAGTTTTCGCGGCATTCGCGACATCATCACGAAAATCCGCGCCGACGTTCTGACGCGCATCGTGCGCGAGGGACAGTTCACGACGCTCGATCAGGGATTCGTCTTCCACTACCGCGAGCGCGGCCCCGGCGGCGCGCTGATGGGTATTTTCATCCAGGACCGGCGCGATCCTGCGCGCGTCAACACATACATCGCCGAAACCGGCGTCACCGTCGAAAACGATGCGCAGAGCTTTCTCATTCTCGAAAAAGGCAGTCTGCAACGCCATGCGCGCGGCGACCGCGATCCTGCCATCGTGCAGTTCGAGCGCTATGCCATCGACCTCGCGCAGTTCGGTTCGGAAGGACCGGGCGCGCCGCTCAAGCCGCGCGAACGGCTGACCAGCGAACTCATGCGTCTGGATCGTTCCGACAAATACATCGCGGCGAATTACGGGCGCTTCAAGGCCGAGTTGCATGATCGTTTCGCCGGGCCGCTCTACGCGATCGCCATGGCGCTCATCGCATTCGCATTTCTCGGGCAACCGAAGACGACGCGACAGGGGCGCGGTTATGCGATCGCATCCGCCGTCGTGCTCGCCTCGGCTGTGCGCGCGCTTGGCTTCCTCATTTCCGGACTGATCGGCCGTTCGCCGACGCTGACGCCGCTCGCCTATGCTGTACCGATAGGCGCATCCGGACTCGCCCTGCTGGCTATCTTCCGGCCGGATCTTCTGCGTCTGCCGAATTTGCGCAACAGGCCATCCGCTCCCGTCAAGGCGAAGGGAGCGGCGGCATGATATTTTCCACCCTCTCGCGCTATATCGGCCTGCGTTTCCTGCGCACCATCACGGCGGTGTTCGGGGGCATATTCGCGCTGATCTTCATCCTCGATTTCGTGGAAATGCTGCGCCGCGCAGCCGATCTGCCGGGCGCGACCACAGCGCTTCTCGCCGCAGTGTCCTTCCTGCGCACGCCCGCCATCGCCGAAAAAGTCCTCCCCTTCGTGATGCTGGGCGCGGCGATGATTGCGCTCGTCAATCTCACCCGGCGGCTCGAATTGGTTGTCGCCCGCTCCGCCGGGGTTTCCGTCTGGCAATTCCTGACCCCCATCGTCGTGCTGGCGATCCTGCTCGGCATTTTCGCAACCACGGTTTACAATCCACTCTCGGCGTCCATGAAGCTGCGCGCCGACCGGATCGAGACGAAGATTGCCGGCCGCACGCTGAAGGCCTCGGCCGATGCCGGGGTCTGGCTGCGCCAGCGCAGCCCTGAGGGGCAGTCGATCCTGCGTGCGGAGACTTCGAGCGACGCCGGCGCGAATATCGCAGCGATCACCGCCTTCGTTTACGACCGCGACGGGCACTTCGTCGAACGCGTCGAGGCGCAGCGGGGCCGGCATACGCCCGGAGCCTGGGAACTCGAGAACGCAAGGGTCAATGCGCCCGGCGAAAACCCGCGCGTCGTCGAGACTTACCGTCTCGCAACGAATCTCAACGCGGACCAGATCACGCAGGCTTTCATCGCGCCCGACGCGGTGCCATTCTGGGACCTGCTGCCGCTGGTGCGGCGCAGCGAGGCCGCGGGGGTCGACGCCAACAAGTATTATCTTAAATTTCAGGAGCTTACAGCGCGTCCGCTGCTACTTGCCGCTATGGTTTTTATTGCTGCATCCTTTTCCTTAAGATTCTTCAGGTTTGGTGGTATTGCGCGCATGGTTTCAGGTGGCGTGGCTGCGGGCTTCGTGCTTTATGTAGCCACTAAACTGGCATCTGACCTGGGCGGAGCAGGCCTGCTCAGCGCTCCCGTGGCGGCATGGTTGCCGGCGATCCTCGGGACAATGCTGGGTGTGCTTGTTCTGTTGCATTTGGAGGACGGTTGAAATGGGGCGGCGTCTTAGCCCCGCCAGTCTGCCCGCCCGCAGCCTTCTCTCGAAGGTGGCGGCGACAGGGTTATTCATGCTCGGAGCGCTTGCCGTTCCGGCAACGGGCTTTGTCGACTCCGCTTCCGCCCAGACAATCAACGAACGCCTCGCTCGCCGCAGCGCGCAGCCTGCCTCGCCGCTGGGCGGCAAGGACCGGATGCTGGTCGATGCCGCCGAAATGGTATTCAACCGCGACCGGGACTCCATCGAGGCCCGCGGCGACGTGCAGCTTTTCTATCAGGGCCGCGCGCTACAGGCCGACAAGGTCATCTATGATCGCGCCGCAAAGCGCGTCTTCGCCGAAGGCCGCGTGAAAATCACCGAGCGCGACGGCACGATTTCCTACGCCGACCGCGCCGAACTGACCGACGATTTCAAGACCGGCTTCGTCGACAGCCTGCGCATCGAGACAGCGGAAAAAACCTATTTCTCCGCGCCGCGCGCCGAACGACGCGAAGGCGAGACCACAACCTTCGAACGCGGCACCTACACTGCCTGCGAGTCCTGCAAGGAAAATCCGGAAAGGCCGCCGTTCTGGCGTGTGCGCGCCAAGCGCATCATTCATCAGAACAGCGAGCAGATGGTCTATTTCGAGGATGCGACGCTCGAACTCTGGGGCATGCCGATTGCCTGGCTGCCGTTCTTCTCGATGCCGGACCCCAGCGTCCAACGCAAGAGCGGTTTTCTGGCGCCCAGCTATACCGCGCGAACCCGTCTGGGCTCCGGCCTGACCGTTCCCTATTTCTGGGCCGTCGCGCCGAACATGGACCTGACGCTGTCGCCGACCTTGCTCACACGGCAGGGCTTTTTCGGCGACGTCGAATGGCGCCATCGTCTGGTGAACGGTTCTTATTCCATCCGCGCCGCCGGCATCTTTCAGGCCGAGCCCGGCGCGTTCGAAAATGCGCCCTACGGGCCCGGTTCGCGTAATGTCCGCGGGTCTCTGGAATCCAAGGGCGAGTTTCACATCAACCCGCGCTGGAAGACAGGCTGGGATCTCAAACTCTTCAGCGACAAGTGGTTCCAGCAGGACTACCGCCTGCCCTCGACGCAACTCTCTTCCAACTATTTTCGCGAAGCGACGTCGAGCGTCTACTTCACGGGCAAGGGCGACCGTGGGTTCTTCGATCTGCGTGGCTTTTACTTCCAGGGTCTCTCGCGCGCCGACATTCAGGCGCAACAGCCCGTCGTCGCGCCGGTGCTCGACTACAACAAGCGCGTGAATCTGCCGCCGTCCCTCACCTACGGCA
Source organism: uncultured Hyphomicrobiales bacterium (assembly GCA_903847605.1). Taxonomy (GTDB): domain Bacteria; phylum Pseudomonadota; class Alphaproteobacteria; order Rhizobiales; family Beijerinckiaceae; genus Terripilifer. Next base: position 52,368 of record CAINED010000090.1, read on the forward strand.
TTGGCGGACAGGTCGAGATCGATTTCAATTTCACCAATATCTCGCGCGAGCTTGCTTCGTTCGAAGCGATCGGCGGACGCCGGCTCGACCGCGCCTATGGTCTCTTCGACGTCTGCGAGGATACGGCCGGCAATCGCACCTACGACCGCACCCGATGCCTGTTGCGCGGCATGGCCGGCAATTATGCGCGCACGACGCTGAACGTGGAATGGAAACGCAAGTTCATCGACCCCATCGGGCAGGTGTGGACCCCGTTCGCCTTCGCGCATATCAACGGCAGCTGGCTTTCGACAAACACGTCCGGTTCGAAGACCTTTGTGAACAACGTCAATTGCACCAATCCGACGACGGCCGGCCCCTTCGTCGGGCAATGCGCCTCGATGTTGTCGAACGCCGATCAGGCGATATTCTTCAACAACACCGGCGACACATTCCGCGGGCAGGCTATGCCCGGCGTCGGTCTCGAATACCGCTATCCCTTTATGGCCTCGACGTCGCTCGCGTGGCATGTCTTCGAACCGATCGCGCAGATCATCGTGCGGCCTAACGAGCCGCGCAACACGCTGCGGGTGAATGAAGATTCCCAAAGCCTGGTCTTCGACGAAACCAATCTCTTCGACCGTTCGAAATTCTCGGGCTACGACCGCTTCGAAGGCGGCACGCGCGCCAACTACGGCTTCCAGTACACCGCCACGTTCAAGAGCGGCGGCTATCTCAACGCGATGATCGGCCAGTCGACGCAGCTCTCGGGCCGCAATTCCTATCAGCTCGGCGACGCTGCCAATATCGGCATCGACTCAGGTCTCGACAAGCCGCAATCCGATCTCGTGGGGCGCTTCGCCTTTGCGCCGAATTCGATGTTCGCCTTCATCGCCAAGGGCCGCTTCGATCCGACGACGCAGGAAATGCGCCGCGTCGACCTCATGGCCAATATGAATTTCGGGTCCTTCGAAGGCACTGTGCAATATGCGCGCTATGCCCAGCAACCGATGCTCGGCTACGACAAGCGCCGCGAGGGCCTCGCCGCCGGCGCCAAGTACAAGCTGACCGAAGGGTTTTCCGTCAACGGCAACGTGATCTTCGATCTCTCGCGCCACCTCTACAACAACTCGGCAAACACCGCGACGATCCGCTCTGCGCCGCTGTTCTCCATCGCCGGTCTCGGCGTCGGCGCGACCTATTCCGACGACTGCACGACGCTTGGCGTCCAATACACATCAGTGCTGCAGGCCAATGGCGCCGGACAGGCCATCCGCAACCAGACCCTGCTCGTCTCGTTGCAATTGCGTACCGTCGGCGACACGCGCGCCCGCTCGAATCTCGGCGAAGTGCCGGTTCAGGACGGCTTGGGCGCAAGCCCGATCCGCTGACCAATCAACAGGGAAGCAAAGCATGAAACCGCGTTTCAACGGCAGGGCTTGCCTGACAGCTGCATTCGTCGCACTGTCCGCCTTCGGCATCGCCGCAACACCGGCTGTTGCGCAGAATGTCGTCGTCACCGTCAACGACAGCCCGATCACCAATTACGATATCGCCCAGCGCATGAAATTGCTCGGCGTATTGCGCGCGCCGGCGAACCAGCAGGCCGCCGTGGAGAGCCTCATCAACGACCGGCTCAAGCTGATCGAGACGCGCAAATACGGCATCAATCCCGGCGAACCTGATATCGCCAACGAAGCGACCCGCGACGCCGGCGAGCGCAAGATCACGCCGCAGCAACTCGGCGCCGGCCTGCAACGCGCGGGCATCGACAAGCAGCACTGGCAGGAACATTGGCGCGCGGGTCTCTCGTGGCGCATTCTCGTTTCGGCGCTCAACAAATCCGTCAGCGTGAGCGAAGAAGAAGTGCGCGCCGAAATGGCGAAGAAGAGCAGTTCGATCGCCGCGCAGGAATTCCGCATCCAGCAGATCGTCTTCGTCGTGCCGCGCGATGCAGGGCCTGCCGCCTACAGCGCGCGTTCGGCTGAAGCGAACGGGTTGCGCGCCCGCTTCCGCGATTGCGCAAGCGGCATTCAGCTCGCGCGCGCGTTGCGCGACGTGGCCGTGCAGCCGCAAGTCTCGCGCCGCGCCAATACGCTGAGCGCCGAACTCGTGGCGCTGCTCGACCGCACGCCAGTCGGACAAACCACGCCGCCCTCGCGCGGGCCGACGGGCATCGAGATGGTCGCGGTCTGCGGCAAGTCCGACGCGGGCTCGGGTTCTGCAGCAAGCGAATCCATTCGCGAAACATTACTGTTGCGCAAGTTGCAGACCGATGCCGACAAGCGGCTTGCCGAAATTCGCAAACGCGCGATCATCGTGCGGCGCTAATAGAAGGGGCGCGAATTCATTCGGCCCCATGTGTGCTGCGAAGTTCAAAACAGGTGGCTCGCTTGCCATGAGCATTTCCGGCGCAGATATCGAGACCGGTGCGTGCAATCTCGCGCGCAGTCGCCGCGATGCGCCTATTGCTCTGACGATGGGCGATCCTTCAGGCATTGGGCCGGAGATTACGCTCAAGGCCTGGCAAGCCTTGCATGAGACGGACCACGCTTTCGTCGCGCTTGCCGATCCCGGCCTGTTGCAACGGCGCGCGGAAGCGATGAATCTTTCCGTGCCCATTGCCGTCGCGAGCGAAGAGAATGTCCGCGACTTCACGCGCAAGACGTTTCGCAACGCACTTCCCGTTCTCCCCTTGCGCAACAGCGTCAACGGCGAAGCCGGCGTGTCGCATGCGAAAGATGCGCCCGCGACGATAGAGTCCATCGAACGCGCCGTGGAACTCGTGGCGAAGGGTCTGGCGAGCGGTGTTGCGACAAACCCCATAACGAAAGATGCACTCTATCGCACCGGCTTCACCCATCCCGGCCATACCGAGTTTCTTGCGGAACTGTCGGAGCGTTATTTCGGCGTCAAGGCGCAATCGGTGATGATGCTGTGGTGCGAGGAACTCGCCGTCGTGCCGGTGACGATCCACATTCCCCTGCAGCGCGTGCTCAACGAGCTCACGCCCGAACTTATCGCCGAGACTGCACGCATCACGGCGCGCGACCTGCAACAAAAATTCGGCGTCGCAAATCCGCGGTTGGCGGTTTCCGGTCTCAATCCGCATGCCGGTGAAAACGGCTCGATGGGAACCGAAGATCGCGACATCATCGCGCCTGCCATCGCGACGCTGCGCGCCGAAGGCATCGATGCGCGCGGGCCCTTGCCGGCCGATACGATGTTTCATGCAGCAGCACGCAAAACCTACGACGCGGCGATCTGCATGTACCATGATCAGGCGCTGATCCCGATCAAGACCATCGCCTTCGACGAAGGCGTCAACGTCACGCTGGGGCTACCGTTCGTGCGCACTTCGCCCGATCACGGCACGGCCTACGACATCGCCGGTAATGGGATTGCAAGGCCGGATTCGCTGATCGCTTCGCTCAGACTCGCACGCCGGCTTGCTGTGGCGATGCAGGACGGCGCGCCTTGAGCGCTATCGACGACTTGCCGCCGTTGCGCGACATCGTTCGCGATTTCGGTCTCGACGCCAAAAAGTCTCTGGGTCAGAATTTTCTGTTCGATCTCAATCTGACTTCCCGGATTGCACGCGCCGCCGGACCCCTCGAAGATGTTACGGTGATCGAAGTGGGTCCGGGTCCCGGCGGGCTCACGCGCGCCCTGCTCGCCCATGGCGCGCGCAAGGTCATCGCGATAGAGCGCGACGAGCGTTGCCTGCCCGCGCTTGAGATGATCGCTGCGCGCTATCCTGGCAGGCTTGAAGTCGAAAACGCCGATGCGCTCGCAATTGATTATGCATCGCTGGCGCAACGACGGGCGGAGGGAACTAAAGTCCGCATCGCAGCCAACCTTCCCTATAACATCGCAACAGTGCTGCTGGCTGGTTGGCTCGAAAGCGAGCCATGGCCACCGTTCTTCGATCGGCTGACACTCATGTTTCAGCGCGAGGTCGCCTTGCGCATCGTTGCAACGCCAAAGCAGCGCGCGGACTACGGACGTCTCGGCGTGCTTGCGGGCTGGCGGACGACGGCGCGAATTCTCTTCGACGTCTCGCCGGCTGCTTTCACGCCGCCGCCGAAGGTCACTTCCTCCGTTGTCGAACTCCTGCCCATCGCGACGCCCCTGCCCTGCGACGCCGCGGTGCTCCGAACCGTGGCGCAAGCCGCGTTCGGGCAGCGCCGCAAAATGTTGCGGCAATCCCTCAGAAGTCTCGGAGTCGATCCCGGGCCAGTGCTCGATGCGGCAGGCATCGAACCGACGGCGCGCGCGGAAGAAATCGAGGTTGCGGGCTTCGTGGCGCTCGCACGCGTGGTCGAATCTCTGAGGCTTGCGGCGAGCGACTGACCGCGTCATCATCGCTGGGTCGGACTTAAAATATCCCCGGAGGAGCGGCCATGCGTCTTCACGCCATTGCAGCAGTCTTTGGTTTGTTCGGTATCATCGGCGCTTCGGGCGCACAGGCCGCGGTTGCTCTGGCCTATTCGCCGTCGAGTGGACGTGGCGCGTCCGATAATTCGAGCTTCAACATCGACGATGTGCGCCGGCGGGCCGTCTCGAAATGCGGGACTGGATGTTCCGTTGTTTTCTCCGGCAAGGGAACATGTGCAGCCGTCGTCTCCGCAGGACGCGGCCAACCCTGGGCCGTCAGTCGCGGCACTTCCGTTTCCACAGCCGCAAATGCGGCGTGGCACGGGTGCCGGCGCAAGGGTGGCGTCAACTGCGAAACCGTCGCGTCCGTTTGCGAGTAGCTTGCATCTACAGCATCGGGCGAAAGAGTGTACCCGGTTTGTCACTAAGCCGATGCTCTAGTTTATTTGAATCGATCAGCGAGCGTTTCATGGTCTCCCTTATACATGCCAAGCGGGATCGCCTTCGCGCCCTGCTGACAGGAACAGACGAGGATGAATTTCATGACATCGCCGTTAGCCTGCTTGAATCCGACGATCCAGAGAGCGTCTTAGCCACGCTCGACATCGTCGGACACTCGCGCGAGCAGAGTGTGCGCTTGCTGCCTGCGATCGTGAATTTGCTGTCCAGTTCGCAGCATGTTCCCTGCACAAACATGGAGAATCCGGGGCTCGGACACCAGTCTATCGCCCTGGCAGCGATGCGCATATTGCTGGCCCTGAACCTCCCGCTCCCAGCGGATCCCGTGTTAAAGATACTGAATGACGATGCATCGATCGAATTGCCGGAAGCCTGTTACGATCAGGGGGCGTATATCGGCGATTACGCGACCTTCGCATTTCTGCCGGCTGCCTATGCAGCACGTGTTGCGTGGCTATGCGGCGCGCAGGCCGCTGCCTCGACGCGGCGCATCGTCGAATTGATCGGCCTGCCCGCGGCCAGTGACGTGAAATGGGCTATCGACGGACTGAAAGCGATGGCGGAAGCAGCAAAACAATTCCCGCCACCGGCGAAATTGGCTTTCGAAGAACAATTGCGCGCCTGCGCGACAGACCAACACTTACACAACACCGCGCGCGCCTGGGCGCAGCACCTTCTTCAAGAGCTGGCCACCTGAACTATCCCTGCAGCAGCTTCGTAATATAGTCTTCGATTGCGTCCTGCGAACGCGTGCGTTTCACACGCTCGGCGATAAGGATCGCCTTCACCTCGCCAAGCGCGCGCTGGAGGTCATCGTTGACGACGACATAGTCGTACATCTTCCAGCGCTCGATTTCGTTGCGCGCATTCTCCAGACGTTTGGCGATCACGTCGGCGGCGTCTTCCGCCCGCCGTTCGAGACGCGAGCGCAATTCTTCCATCGACGGCGGCAGGATGAAAATCGTCACGACATCTTTCGGCGCTTTCTTGCGCACCTGCTGCGTGCCCTGCCAGTCGATGTCGAAGATAACGTCCTTGCCCTGCTCGATCTTGTCTTCGACGATGGAGCGCGGCGTACCGTAGAAATTGCCGTGCACTTCCGCCCATTCGAGCAAATCGTCTGAAACGCGCAAGCGCTCGAATTCCTGCTTGGTCTTGAAGTGATAGTGTATGCCGTCGACTTCGCTTGAGCGGCGCGGCCGCGTCGTGACGGAAATCGACAAGGTGAGATCCAGCGACTTGTCGAGCAGGAGATCGCGCGTAATCGTCGACTTGCCGGCGCCCGAAGGCGATGACAGGATCAGCATGATGCCGCGACGGCGGATCGGTCCATTCTTGAAATTGCTGTCTGACATTTTATGCGGCTTCCCGCCTTTGCTCTATTCGATGATCTGCCTATTCGATATTCTGCACTTGCTCGCGAAACTGTTCGACGATGGCGCGCATCTCCATGCCGATCGCCGTGAGATCCTTGTCGTTCGACTTCGAGCAGAGCGTGTTCGCTTCGCGCGCCATTTCCTGCGCCAGAAAATCGAGCCTCCGTCCGACAGCGCCGCCTGTTTCGATGAGTTCTCCGGCAGCTGCGAGATGCGCGAAAAGCCGGTCGATCTCCTCACGCACGTCGGCCTTGGCGGCGAGAAGCACGGCCTCCTGATGAAGGCGCTGTGGATCGAGCGCGCTCGAATTGGCGGAGAGTTCGCGTACGAGTTGTTCGAGGCGGGCGCGCACGGCTTCCGGCTTGCGGCCGGGATTGTCATTGGCGGCTTCACTCAATTCGCGAAGACGCGCGAGATGCCCTGAAAGAACGCGCTGCAAAGCCTCGCCTTCGCCACTGCGCATGGCGATAAGCGCGCGCGCGGCTTCCTCCAAACCGGCCAGCATGGCGCGGCTGACCTCGGCAAGACTTTCGGGACTGTCGGCGGCCTCGACGATTTCGACGATGCCGCGAATGGCGAGAAGCCCGTCGAGTGAGGCAGGCTGAACGGCGGCAGATTTCGGCAGGCGCTCCACCGCCGCGACGAGCGCGCCGAGCGCGCTTTCGTTCACCCGAATTTCCGGAGCGGCCTGCTCGCGCTGGGCCGAAAGATTGGCGTAGCAGGTTCCGCGCACGAGCATCGCGCCCAGCCGCGAACGCGCCTCGGCTTCGAGCGCGTCGAAGCCCGGGGGCACGCGCACGCGCAGGTCGAGCCCGCGCGCGTTGACGGCCTTGATCTCCCAGTTCCAGCGCCACGGCGCGAGCGCGCCGCCAGAGCGGGCAAAGCCGGTCATGCTTTTCAGTGACATCGCGTCATCCAGATCGGAGCGCGCAAGGGAATCGCGCCTCCGTTGCCGCGCACCATAGGTGCACGACTGCGCCTGCTCAACGCGGCGGATAGGCCGAGGCGAGGATTTGGAGCAATTTCCCCACTCCGCTTAGCCGACGCAATGCCGCCCGACTACCCGTATTTGCCTTGGTCGCCACGCCAACGGGAAGCGGCAATCACCGGAACAGGGAATCCTCAACGATACAATTTTTAGGGAGAGCGCCTTCGTAGCCTCAAATATCCAGCGCTGCCTCATCCGCAAACTGCGCGTTCTCGGAAATGAACGCGAACCTTGCCTCGGGTTTGTTACCCATCAGGCGCTCGACTGAATCGGCTGTCGCTTCCTTTTCTTCGGCGATAACCTGAACCTTCAACAGCGAGCGCTTTTTCGGGTCCATCGTCGTTTCCTTCAATTGCGCCGGCATCATTTCGCCGAGGCCCTTGAAGCGGCTTACTTCCACCTTGCCGCGGCCGGTGAAGAAGCTCTTCATCAGCTCGTCCTTGTGCGCGTCGTTGCGCGCATAGGTGGTCTTGGCGCCCTGCGTCAGCTTGTAGAGCGGCGGCACGGCCAGATAGAGATGGCCCTCCTCGATCAGCTTGGGCATCTGCCGCCAGAAGTAGGTGATGAGCAGCGAGGCGATATGGGCGCCGTCGACATCAGCGTCGGTCATCACGATGACCTTGCCGTAGCGAAGTTCCGTATGGCGATAATGCGTGCCGGTGCCGCAGCCGAGCGCCTGCGCGAGATCGCTGAGCTGCTGGTTGGCGCTGAGCTTGTCGCGCGTCGCGGAGGCGACGTTCAAAATCTTGCCGCGCAGCGGCAGGATCGCCTGCGTCGCGCGATCGCGCGCCTGTTTGGCCGAGCCGCCCGCCGAGTCGCCTTCGACGATGAATAGTTCAGAGTCCGCCATCGAATTGCTGGAGCAATCGGCGAGCTTGCCGGGCAGGCGCAGCTTGCGTACGGCGGTCTTGCGCGCGACGTCCTTTTCCGCGCGGCGGCGCAGACGCTCTTCGGACCGCTCGATCGACCAGTCCAGCACCTTGAGGGCCTGAACCGGCGAGGCGGCGAGCCAGTGATCGAAGGCGTCGCGGATGACGCCGTCGACGACGCGCGAGGCCTCCTGCGACATCAACCGGCCCTTGTTCTGGCCCTGGAATTCCGGTTCCCGGATGAAGATCGAGATCAGTGCAGCGCAAGTCGCCAGCACGTCGTCGGTAGTGACGTTTGCCGCGCGCTTGGACTGGCCGATGCGCTCGGCGTGATCCTTGAGCGCACGCAGGAGCGCGACGCGCATCCCCGCCTCGTGCGTGCCGCCATCGGGCGTCGGGATGGTGTTGCAATAGGAGTGGACGAAGCCATCCTCGGCCGCCATCCAGGCGATGGCCCATTCCACCGAGCCGTGGCCGTTCGGCCTTTCCACCTTGCCCGTGAAGACGGCGTCGGTGACGAGTTCCTTGCCCTCGAGATCGGCGGCCAGATAGTCCTTGAGACCGCCGGGGAAGCGGAAGACCGCCTCTGCGGGCGTTTGCGTGCCCGCGACGAGTTCCGGGTCGCAATGCCAGCGGATTTCGACACCGCCGAACAGATAGGCCTTGGAGCGCGCCATGCGGAAGAGCCGCGCTGGCTTGAAACTCGCGCCCTTGCCGAAAATCTGATCGTCGGGATGGAAACGAACCGTCGTGCCGCGACGGTTATGGACCTTGCCAAGTTCCTTCAGCTTGCCGAGCGGGATGCCGCGCGAAAACTCCTGCCTGTAAAGCTGCTGGCTCCTGGCGACCTCGACTTCCAGCTTGTCGGACAGCGCATTCACGACCGAGACGCCGACGCCGTGCAATCCGCCCGAAGTCTGGTATGCGCCGCTGTCGAACTTACCGCCCGCGTGGAGCGTCGTCATGATCACTTCGAGCGCGGATTTCTTCGGAAACTTGGGGTGCGGATCGACGGGGATGCCGCGGCCGTTGTCGATGACGGTGATCCAGTTGTCCTTTTCGAGGGTGACGTCGATCCAGGTCGCGTGCTTGGCGACCGCCTCGTCCATGGAATTGTCGAGCACTTCGGCAAAGAGGTGATGCAGGGCCGCTTCGTCGGTGCCGCCGATATACATGCCCGGCCGCCGCCGGACCGGCTCGAGGCCCTCCAGAACTTCAATCGAGTCAGCGTTGTATTCGGCCTCGCCCGGGGCGCCATTGCGCGCGGGAGCCGCCTTCTTCGCAGGTTTCGCCACTTTGTTCGCGTCCTTGCGGCGGGGATCCTCGCCGCCAAAGAGATCGCCTTCGGGAGCCATGCTTGTTTCGCCGTGTCCAGTGATTCGTCAGGAACAATATAGGCGATACTCTCCGGCAATGTGAGAACAAAGCAAAAACGGAAGACTGTACCAAGCAGTCTTCCGTGAAAGAAAAATAAGTCCCGGCAGTTCAGCCGATCTTCCCGCCGCCACGCTTGGTGACGACCAGAACGGATGGCCTTGGCGGCATGTCCGGGCGGAAATCGGGCCAGCGGGTGGCCGGCTTTTCGAAAGTGCCCTCTCCCGCCTCCTCGTCGCCCTCTCCGGGGTGCTGCACGGCCAGGAACAGCGTTTCGTCATCCGGCGTAAAGCAGGGACCGCACATTTCGGCGCCCTCGGGCACGCGGAAGAAGCCGCGCGAGACGCCGCGCAGCTGTCCTTCCGTCTCAACGGCGAAAAGACCGTCGTTTCGTCCGGCCGATTTCTTCGACATGCCATCGGTTGCGACCCAGAGACGGCCGCGCGCATCGAAAGCGCCGTTGTCGGGCATGCCGAACCAGCCGTTGCCGGTGGTGCCTGTGCCGAACGACGCTTCGTGTTTGGGGTCGGCGGGGTTGCCGCCCTTTACGAGGATATTCCAGCCGAATCTCGTCGAGGCATGATCGCCGCCATCGGGCGTCATTTCGATGATGTGGCCAAAGCGGTTGTTGGCGCGCGGATTGGCGGCGTCGACCTGTTGCGCCGAGCGGCGCGAGTTATTGGTGAGCATCAGATAGACTTTGCCGGTGCGCGGATTGACGTCGATATCCTCCGGTCGGTCCATCTTGGTTGCACCGAGAGCGTCGCCAGCGAGGCGCGTGTCGATCAGAACGTCCGCCTGCGAGGCAAAGCCCTTGTCAGACGTCAACGAACCCTGGCCGTGAACAAGCGGCAGCCATTCGCCTGTGCCGTCGGCGTTGTACTTCGCGACATAAAGCGTTCCCTTGTCGAGAAGGTCCATATTCGCCGCGCGGTTCGCAGTATCGACACTCCCTTCGGTCACGAATTTATAGACATAGTCGAACCGCTCGTCGTCGCCGGAATAGACGACGTAACGGCCGTCGCGGTTTGTGATCCCGCCCGCGCCTTCGCGCTTGAAGCGCCCGAGCGCCGTGCGTTTTTTCGGGGTCGACGCCGGATCGAGCGGGTCGATCTCGACGATCCAGCCGAAGCGGTTCACCTCGTTGTGTTCCCTGGCGAGATCGAAGCGGTCGAAATAGACGCCCCAGTTATATTGTCCGTTCGGCAGTCCATATCTCTTCAGCTTTGCAGCCTCCGGGTGAGCATCCTGCTTGCCCCAGAAATAGCCGTTGAAATTTTCCTCGCACGTGAGCCATGTGCCCCACGGCGTCATGCCGCCAGCGCAATTGTTGAGCATGCCGAGGACGCGGCGTCCGTCCGGGTCCGCTTTCGTTTTCATGCGCGCATGACCGGCGGCCGGGCCGGTGATGGCCATGGGCGTGTCGGCGTCGATACGCCGCGCATATTTCGAATTGGGAACGACCTGCCATTTGCCGTTTTCGCTTTTCACTTCAATGACCGCGCCGCCATGCGCGGCCATTTCGACGGCGGCCAGCTCCTTCGTCATTCCGGCGAACATGTTCTTCTTATGCTGCTGCGGACCGCCGAGGCCGGGGAACATCAGCTCTTCGTTCGTATATTCGTGATTGACGCAGAGCAGGCCGTGTTTCGAGCCGTTGGCTGCGCCCGGCAGCGGCAGATAGCCGATAAAATCGTTGTTGTAGCCGAACTGCATCTTTTGCGCGGCGGCCGTCTGTTTCATGGGATCGAAAGCCGGCGCGCCCGGCAGGACCGGATCGCCCCAGCGGATCAGAATGTCGGCATCGTAGCCCGGCGCAACGTGATGTTTCTCGTCCCCTCCAACAGGCACTTCCTCGAAATCGAAAGAGGATTTGGAGGCCCCCTGCGCGGCGGCCTCACCGAGCAAGGCATATCCGGGGATGGCTGAGATCGCCGTGGTCGCCAGCGCGCCGCGCAGAAAGCTGCGGCGGCCGAAGCGCGTGTCGATGATTTCGCCGAGCGTTGGATTGGCGGAATTGTTGGAGCCGATATCTTCGGCTGCCTCCGCTGCCTTTGAGCGCGACATGGCGTCAGGATTTGGCATTGCGTCACTCATCTCGGCCTCCGACCAACTGATCCCGCGGGGTTATTGGGGGAATATGACAGTGACATGAAATCAGGAGCAAGCATGCGAGCCTCGGGCAAGTTAGGTCGTTGATAACTTTTTGCGTGAAAGAATTCTTTATGGCTCGATTCTCCTCCCACGCGCGGCGCACGCATTCCTCCGCCGGCCTCGTCAATGCAGCAGACGCCGCAGGCTATGCCATCGCGGGGTTCGAGGAAACGCGCATCGAGGCCTCGCTGCGCCAGCGTTTCGGGCGCTGGATCTATGTGCTGATCTTCGCTCCGCTGGCGCTGGCGATAGGCTCGCTCGTCATGGTGGGCATGGCGATCTGATCTTTGCCTACGGGGGTTTGCGAACGCCCGGCTCACTCCGGCACGAAATTCGCGGTCTTCGCCATCCTGTCGAACTGTTCGGACTGGCTGCGGATATAGGCGGCGGCGCGTTCGGGCGAGCGGTCGGTTTCCTCGAAGAAGCCGAGTTTCTCGAAGACCGACTTCACTTCCTGCAGCGAACCAATGGTGTGAAGCTCCGCTGACATGCGCCTGACAATGTCGGCCGGCGTGCCCGTTGGCGCCACCACAGACATCCAGGCGTCGAAAGCGCCAAAGCCGGGATGGAGTTCGGCCAGAGTCGGAACGTCCGCAAGCTGCAGCAGGCGTGAAGCGGAAATCACGGCCAGCGGGCGAAGCCGTCCGTCCTTCACGAAAGCAAGGCCGATCGCGGTGCCCTGAACATGCAATTGCGCGGTACCGCCGAGCGTGTCTTGTATCGCGTTGAGCGGCGAATTATAGGCGACCAGTTCGATGGGCAAATCGAGCGCAGCCCTCAGATAGGTGGCGACAGCTTTGACCGAAGCGCCTTCGAACGCGAGGAACAGCTTGCCGGGATTGGCTTTCGCATGTGCCGTCAATTCGGCCAGCGTTTTCGCCGGCACAGACGTATTCGCGAGCAACATGTAGGGCGCGCGATTGAGCAGCGCTACCGGTGTGAAGTCCTTGTAGGGATCGTAGCCCGGCGTCTTCATCGTGTATTTGTTGACGATAAGATGGCCGGCGCTGGCGATGAAGAACGTGTAGCCATCCGGTGCCGATTTGGCGGCGGCCTGCGCGCCAATGGCACCGGAAGCGCCCACGATGTTTCGCACGACAATCGTCTGGCCGAGCGCCTTGCCGAGCCGCTCGGTATAAAGCCGCGTCGGCACGTCGACGCCGGAACCCGCGGCGGAAGGCACGATGAATGTGATGGGTTTGGCCGGCCATGTCTGCGCGAACGCTGCACATGAAAACGAAGCGCAAACCAGCGCTGCAAATATTCCTTTGCGGATCATGTGCCCCTCCCGATATGCGCGCCACGTTCGTAATTTACGCGCGCACAGGGCAGCTTATCCGCGGGTCGAACTTCGGCAAAGCACGGAAGATTGCGATTGCTAAGGAGCTTCCTGAGGATTCGCGGCTTCGGACCTCAGCCTTTGATAGCCATCGTCCCGCCGTTGGTCTGGATCTCAAGCGGCTGTTTCAGCGCCTTGGCATCGGCCTTGGTCCAAAGGGCCGCATTTTTCAGCACGAGCCGACGGGCGCCATTGTGGCCATCTGCAACAGAGCGCTCGTTGACGATCTCAATGCATGTGCCTCGATTAACCCCAACGCGACCGCCAATCAGAAACTCGATCGCCATGATCGTGTCCGGGCCGGTCTTGATGAAATCGCCGATGTACAACAACGTTCCAATGCTCGCGACGGCTCCGGTCAATTGGTTTTCGTGACGCAGGATCACGGCCGGTACATCCTGAACAGGCCCCGTCATGTTGCCGCTCGTGACGACGGGCATAAATTTGCCTGCGAAGTAATGTTGAGGGAAATGCACGCCCTTGAGCAACTTCATATCCAGAATTCGCGCAACTGGTTCGTCATCTTCCATTGTGGAACCTCGCTTGATGCTCAATACAGGCGGAGGGTCAGATTTGCTCAGGCGATTGTCAAGCACTTCAACCTTTTGTGTGAATCCCTGAGCGGCAACACAAACCTCCGCGGCAACAAAGTTCGCGCCAGGCGCATGTGCGCTGCAGCACCGAGCAGCCGACACGGGACTTCTGACATGTGCCGCAGGTAACAATCAGGTCTAAACAGTTCACGTATGAACCCGATCAAGACAGGGCGGTTGTCGCCCTCCGGAGATCGGGACCATGATTGGCAATATCGCAAAGAGTGCAGCGCGTATTCTGGCAGTTGGCGTATCCCTCGCCTGCGCGGCCGCGCCGTCTTTTGCGATGGGCTGTTTCGAGCGCAGCTTTACCGCCGAGCAGCTTGCAGAGCGCTCCCGGCAGGTCATTAGCGGCATCGCCATCGACAACGCCGGCTCGATGCTGGCGGCGTCGAACGGGCAGACAAATTTCGAGATTCGGGTGAATGCACGTGATCGGCAGACCGGCGCATGGCACACGGCCCCCGCGACCTGCACGCTGCGCTCCGGCCAGATTTCCTGCAGCCTCGAGAACGACGGTGGCGCATTTACCCTGTGGCGCGGCGCAGAGGGCGGCGTTGTCCTGCGCGGCGCAGGCGAGTTGCGCATCGGCGACTTCGCCTTCGGCGGCAAGAACCCAGGCGACAAGACCTATATTCTCCAGCCCGCAGTGTGCAGGGCGAGCGCATAACCCTTCCTTTACCCTAACGATTCCATAATGCGCTGACTCACCAAAGGGCGCGCGCATGAATTGGTTCGGGAATTCGACACTGGACGGAAATGGCAAACTCGTCCGTCAGGTCGCCATCGGCGGCGCGCTCGTTGCAATCTGCGCGATTGCAGCAGCCGGGTTTCTCGACCGGGCGGCGCGCGACGGCTCGCTCGCATCTATCCAGATTTGGGGCGGTTCGGGCGATCCCGCCCGCAACATGGCGGGCATCCCGCGTTCTGCCGATCCCGTGGGTGGCATCCGCTATGGCAATGTCGACTATATGCCAACGGCCTCGATTCCGGCCAGTCGCCAGCGCATCAAAAACGTCGTAGCCGATCCTGCGCTGGGCATGCCCAATTAAACAAACTCCCTGATTTTCTGCTGAATTATCGGGCAAATGCAGGCGTAGCCGCCGCTATTCATTGACTTTTGGCCCAAAAGGCTTATGTGAACGCTGCGTCAAGCGCGCCAGATTCTGTGTCGGACATCCGGATCCGACCGAAAGGGCCCGGCTCAAAAGGGCTTGGTTACGGGCGCTGCAAGCGACGCTGGTTCCGGATATCACGGACATCCCTCAAAATGCCCCTCCCCGGGAGGCGCAGAGCACAGGGACTAAATCTTCCTACGAAAGCAGTACATGTCATTTAAGGAAATAGGGCTCAGCGAGAAGGTTCTCGCAGCCGTTGAAGCGTCGGGCTACACCGAGCCCACCCCCATCCAGGCGCAAGCCATCCCCCACGCCCTGCAGGGCCGCGACATTCTCGGCATTGCTCAAACTGGCACCGGCAAGACCGCCGCCTTCGTCCTGCCCATGCTTTGCCGGCTCGAACAGGGGCGTGCCCGCGCCCGTATGCCGCGCACGCTGATCCTCGAACCGACCCGCGAACTGGCGGCGCAAGTCGAGGAAGCCTTCCTGAAATACGGCGCGCAGCACAAACTGAACGTCGCGCTGCTGATCGGCGGCATGGCCTTCGGCGACCAGGAAACCAAGATCATGCGCGGCGCGGACGTGCTGATCGCAACGCCGGGCCGGTTGCTGGACTTTTACGAGCGCGGCAAGCTGCTGCTTACCGGTATCGAGATTCTCGTCATCGACGAGGCCGACCGCATGCTGGACATGGGCTTTATCCCGGACATCGAGAAGATCTGCAAGCTCGTGCCGTTCACGCGCCAGACGCTGTTCTTCTCGGCGACCATGCCGCCGGAAATCACCCGCCTCACAGAACAGTTTCTGCAGAACCCGCTCCGCGTCGAAGTCGCCCGCGTGGGCTCCACCGCCATCAACATCACGCAAGGGCTCGTCGCCACGCACGGCGGCCACGAAAAGCGCGAGATGCTGCGCACGCTCATTCGCGGCGCCGAAGACTTCCGCAATGCGATCATCTTCTGCAATCGCAAGCGCGATGTCGCGATCCTGCACAAGAGCCTGCAAAAGCATGGCTTCTCTGCCGGCGCGCTGCATGGCGACATGGACCAGCCGGCGCGCATGGCCTCGCTCGAAGCCTTTAAATCAGGAGAAGTCTCGCTGATCGTCTGTTCGGACGTCGCAGCACGCGGCCTCGACATTCCCGATGTCAGCCACGTTTTCAATTTCGACGTGCCCGTCCATCCCGACGATTACGTGCATCGCATCGGCCGTACGGGCCGGGCGGGCAAGTTCGGCACCGCGATCTCCCTCGTCACGCATGAGGACGTGCGCCATATCGAGGCGATCATAAAACTCATCGACAAGCCCGTCGAATGGATGGGGCCGAAGCTCGACGAACTCGGCGAGGCGACACCCGATCCACGCGGCCACGCCCGAGGCGACCGGACACGCCGTGGCGAACGGCGCGAACGCGGCGAACGCAAGGGCGCACGCCCTGCCCGCGGCGAGCGTCCGGAACGCGCGCGCTCGCCGCGCCCGGTGGCGGCGGAGAGCGATCAGCCTGTCATCGACGATGCAGCTTTCGTGGCTGCGCCTGCCGAGACACGCGAGGAGCGACCGCGCCGCAATTCTCGCGACAGGCAGGATCGCACAACTCAAGGTCGTCCCAGCCTGGATCGTCCGGCAAAAACCCGCGACCGTCAGAATGCCCGCCCTGCTCCGGTCGAGGCGCAGCGCGAAGAGCAGCCCCCGATGCGCCAGCCGCAGGCCCGCCCGGACAACCAGCGCCGCTACCGTGACAACGACGATGGCCCGGCGGTGGTTGGCATGGGCGACCACATGCCCGCCTTCATGTTGCGCCCGGTCGTCATCAAGCGCGCGCCCAAGGCTGCTCCGGCCCAGCAGGCCCAGCCCGAGGAATGATCGCGACTGTGGCCGTGGACCTGCGGCCAAGTTGGTGAGAGATTGCCTGCACTTTGTCTGATCAGGACGATGGGCTGGCAAAATGAGCATTTCGGCGTCGCAAATTCCCTCCGACAGGCGCGATATAAGCGCTTTCGCGGGTGTTGCGGCGCTCGTTGCATTTGCATTTTGCGCGGCTGTCGCCGTGCCGCTCGCGACCTACACGACATCCCTTGCATTGTTCGGCCTCGCGCATGTCGCCTATGAGATGCGCTATGTCGCCTGGCGGTTCGCGCCGCGTCTGCGCGGAGCTGTCTTGCCTGCTGTTGCGATTGCCATATTCATCGCGATCCTTGCGCGAGGGCTTGCGATCTACGGTTTCATTCCACGCGTGACGGGCACGGCGATTGAACTAGCTGCCGGCGCGATACTCGCGGTCATTCCAGTGCTGGCGATGAAGCGCCATCGTTTGGCGGGACTATGCATCGCCCTGCCCTTCGCGGCCGGCGCGGTCTTTGCGCCCATCGAAACATTGCTGCTGCTTGCGGTGCTGCACAATCTCTCGCCACTCGCCTTCATCGCCGATGTGATGGAGCCGCCGCGTCGGCGGCGCGCTCTGGCCCTCGGATTTCTCGTTATGGTGGCATTGCCGCTTCTGATCGCGAGCGGGCTTCCCGGCGATGTCATGGAGGATATCGGTCTTCTTTCGCCGGAAGCCACCCTGTTTCGCGCCGGGCGGCTCGACGACAATATCGGCGCGTATATTCCCGAAAGCTTCGATACACATCCGCGCGTCATCGACATGTTTTCCGCTGCCGTCTTTGCGCAATGCATGCACTACATTGCGACGATATGGCTGCTGCCGAAAATCATGCGCGAGGCTCCGGCGCAGGCGTATCGACCGCCTTCCCGATATCTCTTCGCGACGCTCGTCGCCGCTGCGTCTCTCGCGCTTGTCGGCTTTTACGCCTTCGACTACGGCGCTGCGCGCAAGATCTACGCACTCATTGCGCTGGTGCACGCATGGCTCGAAATTCCGGTACTTATCCTCGCGCTGGACAGAAGGCCATTTCACCCTGCTTCGACCTGAAGAAAGGAAAGACCATGCGTAATCTTTTCATCTGCATGGGAGTCGTCATTGCCGGTTCAGCACTCGCAGATATTCCGCCGCCGCCGGAAGCGCGCAACCGGCCCTATCTCGATGCGTTGCGCGCCGACAAACATGCGTGCGCCAGCATTTCAGAGCGCAAATTCGCGGGCGAAGCGCAGGAGCCCGCATTCAAAAAGGTGGACGCGAGCATTTTCGAAATCGTCTGCACCGACGGCCCGCGCTACCGCATGATCGTCCAGCAACTGCCGCGCGGCAGGCGGCACATCGATATCATTCGCGCCTTGCGGATCACCAAACTCTGAACGATCACATCAGAACATAAATCGCCATGCCGAAGCCAAAGGAGGCGGCGTTCGCGACAAGAGCGCCGACCAATGCGCGCGGCCAATCGAGGCCCGCCACGAATTTCCAGACGATGGCCTCGACGACAACGGCAAGAATTTCTGCGACTGCGACGGCGCTCCAGTAGCCCCAGCGGTCTGCGAATGCATTCACGCCATGCCAGACGAAAGGATGGGTGATGCATGTCCCTGCGATGGCCGCGAGTGCGCCCCGCCACGGCGCGGACCAGCGCGTCGCGAAGAGCAGGACGGCCGCCGCAGCGCCTTCAATCGCTAGCGAAAGCAGGAATGCCGAGGTCTGCGAAAGTTCCAATCCCGCCTCGCGTTAAGACATTTTGTCGATATTAATATTGATTACGAAATTCTTACTTCCTGTGCCAATTTCGCACGTTTTAATATTTTTCACGGCGCGCGGCTGCTCTAGTTTGCAGCCCGGAAAAGGAGTTGCGTCATGGAAGATCGTATCGCCGCCATGGTGCTGGTTGCGGCGCTTGCCGGCACATCCACCGCCGTCACCACCCGCGCGGATATCGCGCCTTCGCCCCGCCCGGGCGGAATCGCCAGCGACATCGTCGGCGCCGGGCATTCCTGCAAGGGCGGCGTTTCCATTCAGGCCATGTCAGGTCCGGAAGCGCAGGAAATCGAGTCCAAGGGGCTTCGCCCCATGATCGCGCGCTGCGACAGCGGCGAGACCTATCGCATCGTCTACGGCCAGCGGCCGGCCAATGGCGGCGCGCCCGCCGTGCAATCGGTGACGCCGGTCAGATGATCAGCGCCGTTTCGACGGTGATTTCGTAGCCGATTTCTTTGCCGCCTTTTTCGCAGGGGACTTGTTCGCAAGGGATTTGCCTGCGCCGTCGTCCGCTGCCTTCGGCATACGCTTGCCGGTCCCTTTGGTCTTACCGGCAGCAGAGCGTTGTGCGGCTTCCATCGCCAGAGCGCACCAGCGTTTCAACTCGCGCTCGTCCTCATGGGCATCTTCGGGCAGCAGGCGATAGGAGGTGACCATCCGCCCGCGCTTGCTCTCGAATTCGAAGGGTCGCAATCCGGCAGCCTCGAAGATTGGCAAACTGCTTTCGTCGGTCTTCAGATAGATTTCGCCTTGGTATTCGAGCGCGAACATGAGAGCTCCGGCATAAATGCCGTGGCCGCCGAACATGCGCTTGATGATGACTGGACCGAGCGGGCGAAAGATATCTTCAATGGCCCTGCGGTCCACGTTCCCTATTCCCTCGCCGCCAACGCCTCCGGCTTTGCAGGCGTGATCGCGACGCTCTCGCCGCATCCGCAAGCCGATGTCTCGTTCGGGTTTTTGAAAACGAAGCCGGAGCTGAGCCTGTCGGTCTTGTAGTCCATCTCGGTCCCCAGCAGGAACAGGATGGCCTTGGGATCGATGACGACCTTTGCGCCCTTGTCCTCGACGACCTCGTCGAACTTGCCGATCTCCGATGCCCATTCCATCGTGTAGGACATGCCGGCGCAGCCGCCGTTCTTCACGCCGACCTTCAGCGCGGCGACGGGCTTGTCGTTACCAGCCATGATTTCCCGAACGCGCTGCGCAGCAGCGTCGGTCAAGCTCATAACCTTGGGTCTCGGTCTCGGGTTCATGCTTGCCATCTTGGTCTCCGGCGACGGGTTCAAGGCCCGCGAGGAAGAGTCGGGTATTAATGTAACAACGATCCGGGCGCTCTTACAGTCCTAGACCGCTCATCGGCCAGCCCGCACATAGATGCCGGAAAAACTGACATTTGCCCCGCCGCAATGCTGGTTGTCCTCGACAACGAGATAGCGGCCGAAGTGCCTCAGCAGCACCTGGCAATCGGACTTGTTGCGATCGGGAAAGTCCTTGACGGAATAACCTTCGCCAAACGCCAGGCGGTTGCCCTCTGGCGCGGCGGTCCCGTCAAAACCACCGGAGTGAACCGCCCCGTTGCGCACACGCACGGGATCGCGCGATCCCCAGACAGCCTCTCCCTCGGCTTCGACCTTGCCGTCCCTGAGCTTCAGCTTGATCGTCGCCTCGATCCGTTTCCATGTCCCCGGCCAATCCTGCGGACGCGGCACCGGCTGGACTGGAAGCGTCTCGATGGCGTCCCTTGGTATCCAGCCACCCGTTTCGGCAACGCGGTTGGAGACAAACGACACGCAGGCGAAATCGCCCTCGACTTCATCGACCAAGACCTCATCGCCAGGCACGAGAAACGCACGCTCGCGACACGGCGCAGCCGCCGACGGGCAATCCCTGGTTTTCTCGGTGTCGCCGGGATTGGAGACAAAATGAACGCGCGGCGCTTTCGAAGCGATGCGGGCGATGCGCAGCGTATCATCGCCTGAACTTTCGCTGACGCCGCTGCACCAGCGCTTGTCGGCCGCTTGTGCGACCGTAGCAGCGAAGCCCAGGACAACAGCGATTGCGAAAGCCTTGCGCATGCGTTTCTTCACCACATGTCCAGTGCGACTTTGGCCTCGTCCGACATGCGGCTCTGGTCCCATGGCGGATCGAAGACCATGTCGACCTTCACGCCGGAAACGCCGCCGACCGCGCTAACCGCGTTCTCCACCCACTTGGGCATTTCGCCGGCGACAGGACAGCCCGGCGCCGTGAGCGTCATGTCCACCGCGACAAAACGATTGTCGTCGATGTCGATCTTGTAGATCAGGCCCAGTTCATAGATGTCGACCGGAATTTCCGGGTCGAACACCGTCTTCAGCGCCGCGACGATATCGTCCGTGAGACGATCGAGTTCTTCCGGCGGGATGGCGGGCGCGAGCGAGAGATCGGGCCTGTTAGGCTGCATCTCGTTGGCCTCGCCGGCGGGCTTTTTCTCTTGTGTCGTTTCGGACATGGGCTGTGCCTTCACGAAAAAAGGGCTTCGGCGCGCTTGAGCGCGTCAACGAAAATGTCGATCTCTTCCATCGTGTTGTAGAGACCGAAGGATGCGCGGCATGTGGACGTGACGCCAAAGCGCGTCAGCAGCGGCATGGCGCAATGCGTACCGGCGCGAAC
Organism: uncultured Hyphomicrobiales bacterium; assembly: GCA_903847605.1. Lineage (GTDB taxonomy): Bacteria > Pseudomonadota > Alphaproteobacteria > Rhizobiales > Beijerinckiaceae > Terripilifer. Next base: position 73,295 of record CAINED010000090.1, read on the forward strand.
AGCGACGCCGGAACGGTCGATCACGGTGGCGACATCGTGCGCATGCGCACCCTTCATCTCGAAGGAAACGATAGCGCCCTTCTCGCGCGCCGTGCCGATGATGCGGATCGAGTTCAGCTTGCGCAACTGCTCGTGCGCGTAATCGCGCAAACGATTCTCATGCGCGAGGATGTTGTCGCGTCCGAGGCCATCCATGTAATCCAGCGCCGCGCCGAGGCCGATGGCCTGAACGATCGGGGGCGTGCCCGCCTCGAAACGATGGGGCGGCGAATTGTAGGTGACGTCGTCCTGCGTGACCGTGACGATCATCTCGCCGCCGCCTTCGAACGGCGGCAGGGCCTCCAGCCACTTCTTCCTGCCGTAGAGCACGCCGATGCCCGTTGGGCCATAGAGCTTGTGGCCAGTGACGATATAGAAATCGCAGTCGATGTCGCGCACGTCGACAGGCAGATGCACCGCGCCCTGCGATCCATCGACGACAACCGGGATGCCGCGCGCATGGGCGATGGCGCAAACTTCCTTGATAGGCACAATGGTGCCCAGAACATTCGACATATGCGTGATCGCGACAATCTTCGTTCGCGGCGTCAGGGCCTTCTCGAAGGCTTCAAGCGAAAAATTGCCCTCGTCATCCACATCGACCCATTTCAGCACTGCACCCTTGCGCTCGCGCAGATAATGCCAGGGCACGATGTTGGAGTGGTGCTCCATGATGGAGAGAACGATCTCGTCGCCCTCCTGGATATGCGCGAGGCCGAAGCTCGCAGCGACCGCATTCAACCCGCCAGTCGCCGAGCGCGTGAAGATGATCTCATCGGTCGATTCCGCATTCAGGAAGGCGCGCACCTTTTCGCGCGCGCTTTCGTAAGCGTCCGTCGCGGCATTCGCGAGATAGTGCAGCCCGCGATGCACATTGGCGTATTCATGCTCATAGGCGTAGGTGAGACGCTCGATCACCTGGCGCGGTTTCTGCGCCGACGCCCCATTATCGAGATAGACGAGCGGCTTGCCATAGGGCTTTTCGCGCAGGATTGGAAAATCCTCGCGCACTTTCATCACGTCATAGGGAGCGGCCTTTGCGTCCATCACGCAACCCTCCCTTTCAGCCAGTCGCGTACACGCTGCAGCATGGCCTCGCGCAGTGATTCATCGCTCAACCGTTCGATGGCGTCGCCCGCAAAAGCTTCCAGCAGCAACGTCTCCGCATCGGCGCGCGGAATGCCGCGCGACATCGCATAAAACAATTGGGCGGGATCGAGCGCGCCGACCGTCGCGCCATGGCCACAGGTCACGTCATCGGCGAAGATTTCAAGCTCGGGCTTGTTGTACATGGCCGCATCGTCGCCAAGCAAAATCGTCTGCGACTTCATCACGCCATCGGTCTTCTGCGCATGCTGCGCGACGACGACCTTGCCCTGGAAGACGCCTGTCGCGCTTTCATCGACAATATGCTTGAAATATTCGCGACTGGTATTGCCTGGATTGGCGTGATCGACCACGAGCGTCGTATCCGCGTGATCCTTGCCGCGCAGAAGCGTTGCGCTGGCAAGCGAAAGTTCCGCGCCTTCAGCCTCGAAGCGCGCAAAAATCTGGCGGCGCAGGAAACCGCCGCCTTCCACGAGCGCGACGGAATTCAGTTTCGCCTCTTCCCATACGATCGTCAGCAGCGAATGCACATGCACTTCATTATCGCCGGTGCGGGCGCGGTGAAAGCTGTGCTCCACTTGCGAGCGACCGCTCGCGAAGAGCACCAGCGCGTCGTTCTTCTGGACGCGCGCGTCACCCAGCGTGATGTGCTTTTCGACGAGGGTGAATGTCGCCCCCGCGCCCGCGCGCACCATGGAGCGCGAAAAAATCGCCTTGGGCGCATCTGCAATCGTGATCGATACCAGTTCGATGGGCAGCGCGGCATGATAGCCTGGCTCCACATCGATCACGACGCCACCGCGCATGAAGGCCGTATTCAAAGCGAGGGCCGTATCGCCCTTGCCGAGATTTTTGGCCGAGAGGATGTCGATGGCGACCTTGTCGCCCGTCTCAAGCACATCGTCGAGCGTGCGCAGGGTGATATCCGAAGTGACAAGACCAGCGCTCAGTTCCTCAATGAAGTAACCATCAACGAGAACAGCACGCACCTGACCTTCGCGCACGGGTTGCAAGACCGCCTGCGCTTGCGCAATGGCGCCAGCATCAGGCCTGCCGGCGAGCGGCAGCACGTCCTTCATCTGCGCGCGCAGGTCGCTGTAGTGCCACGCTTCGACCCGGCGCGTCGGCAGGCCTTGCGATGCAAACAAGGCCGCTGCATCGGCGCGCAAGGCGCGTACGCGCGCCTGCCCCGGCAATTGCGGCGCAAGCGCATCGAAAGCGCCTGACAGCGCGCTCTCGACTTCGGTCCTGGCTCTCTTCACGACTGCGTTCATCTCAAGCTGCCTGCCCGATGAATTCCTTGTAGCCCCTGGCCTCAAGTTCGTGCGCCAACTCCGGCCCGCCGGTCTTTACGATGCGCCCGGACGCCATAACATGCACGGTGTCCGGCTTGATGTATTCGAGCAGGCGCTGGTAGTGCGTGATGACGAGAAACCCGCGATCGGTCCCGCGCAAAGCATTCACGCCATCGGCGACGACACGCAAGGCATCGATATCGAGACCGGAATCGGTTTCGTCGAGGATTGCGAGTTTCGGATCGAGCAGCGACATCTGCAGCACTTCCATGCGCTTCTTCTCGCCGCCGGAAAATCCGACATTGAGCGCGCGGCGCAGCATGTCCTGGGCTACGCCGAGCTTGCCCTGCGCCTCGCGGACGATCTTCATGAATTCCGGCGTCGGCAATTCCTTCTCGCCGCGATGTTTGCGCTGCGCATTCATCGCCGCCTTCAGGAACGTCATGGTGTTCACGCCGGGAATTTCGACCGGATATTGAAACGCAAGGAACAGGCCCTTCGCGGCGCGCTCGTCCGGCGGCATGTCGAGAATGCTCTCGCCATTCAGCAGCACTTCGCCCTGCGTGACCTCATAGCCCTCACGGCCCGCGACGACATAGGATAGCGTCGACTTGCCGGAGCCATTCGGCCCCATGATGGCCGCGACCTCGCCGTCCTTCACAGTCAGCGTGAGACCCTTGAGAATTTCCTTGCCGCCGACATTGGCGTGGAGGTTTTTGATTTCGAGCATGTTACGAACTTGCCTTTGTCCATTGTTCCGGCCAGCGGTCGAAATGACCGAGGAAGCGCCACTCCGATTCATCCTTGTTCATGCGCCAGAGCGAATACTTCGCCTGATGAGGTTCGGCATTCCATACCCCGCGCACGCCAACAAGATATTCGGCTGCGCCAAAGGTGGATTCGCGAAATCCCGTGACGGCGCCGTCCAACGCTTCTTCAGGCCATTCGCTTTGCGACAACGCCACCGGCGACCATGCGACAGCGCGGCCGAAGACCTCGGCGAGAACGGTGATGGCCGAGTCTTGCATCGCAATACTCACCCCACGCTCCCCTCAAGGCTCACAGCGATGAGCTTCTGCGCTTCGACGGCGAATTCCATCGGCAATTGCTGCAGCACGTCGCGGACGAAGCCGTTGACGATCAGTGCCGTCGCCTCTTCAGCATCGAGGCCGCGCTGGCGGCAATAGAAAAGCTGGTCTTCCGCGATCTTCGATGTCGTCGCCTCGTGCTCGAACACCGCGCTGCGATTGCGCGAGTCGAGATAGGGAATCGTATGCGCGCCGCACCTGTCGCCGATCAGCAGCGAGTCGCAATTGGTGAAATTGCGCGCGTTGTCGGCCTTGCGATGGGCGAACACCTGTCCGCGATAGGTATTGTTGGAACGGCCTGCCGAGATACCCTTGGAGATAATCCGGCTCGACGTGTTCTTGCCGAGATGCATCATCTTCGTGCCCGAGTCGACCTGCTGACGTCCATTCGATATCGCGATCGAATAGAACTCACCGCGCGAATGATCGCCGCGCAGGATGCAGGACGGATATTTCCACGTGATCGCAGAGCCTGTTTCAACTTGCGTCCACGAAATCTTCGAGCGGTCGCCGCGGCAATCGCCGCGCTTTGTCACGAAGTTGTAAATGCCGCCCTTGCCCTCGCTGTCGCCGGGATACCAGTTCTGCACCGTCGAATATTTGATCTCGGCGTCCTCGAGCGCGATCAGTTCGACGACAGCCGCATGCAACTGGTTCTCGTCGCGCATCGGCGCGGTGCAGCCTTCGAGATAGCTGACGTAGGATCCCTTATCGGCAATGATCAGCGTACGCTCGAACTGGCCCGTGTTCTTCTCGTTGATGCGGAAATAGGTCGACAATTCCATCGGGCAGCGCACGCCCGGCGGAATGTAGACGAAGGAGCCATCGGAGAAGACCGCGCTGTTCAGCGTCGCGAAATAATTGTCGCTGACCGGCACGACGGAGCCGAGATATTTCTTCACGAGCTCGGGATGCGAATGCACCGCTTCCGAAATCGGGCAGAAGATCACGCCCGATTTCGCCAGTTCGGCCTTGAAGGTCGTCGCGACGGAAACGCTGTCGAACACGGCATCCACGGCGACGCGGGTGCCCGCGCCTTCGATGCCGAGCAGGATCTCGCGCTCCCGCAGGGGAATGCCGAGCTTCTCATAGGTGCGCAGCAGTTCCGGATCGACTTCATCCAGGGATTTCGGCCCCGGCGTCGATTTCGGCGCGGAGTAATAATAGAGATCCTGGTAGTCGATCTTCGGATATTCGACGCGCGCCCATTTCGGCTCGGTCATGGTCAGCCAGAGCCGATAGGCGTCGAGGCGCCATTGCGTCATCCACACGGGTTCGTTCTTTTTCGCCGAGATGAAGCGTACGATATCCTCGTTCAGGCCCTTGGGGGCCTTGTCGGACTCGATATCGGTGACGAAGCCATATTTGTAGGCATCGACATCGACAGACTTCACCGTATCGACTGTTTCCTGAACAGCCGCCATCTTCTTACCCCTCACCTTGGCGGTTTCAAGGACCGCTGGTTGAGCCTATGTCGCGGGACGCATGCACGCCCCGAATTCATTTCAAGCCGCCGGCTTCATGCGCCGGGCGGCGATCCTGTCGGCCACGCAGCCGATGATTTCGAGCGCGTTCTCTATATCGTGCTTCGCCGTGCCAACGCCAAGGCTTACGCGCAAGGCACAACGCGCAAGATCGGGCGGCACGGCCATGCTTTCAAGGACATGCGACGGCTTAACCTTGCCGGACGAACAGGCTGAGCCTGAAGACAACGCGAGGCCGTCGAGATCGAGCCCAATCAGCAGCGTTTCCGCAGTCAGGCCGTGAATCGCGAAAGCGCTGGTGTTGGGCAGGCGCGGCGCAGATGCGCCGAAAATCGTGACCTCAGGAAAGCGCTGGCGCAGGCCCGCTTCGAACGCATCCCGCAAGGCAGCCTGTCGCTTCGCCTCGAATTCGCGATTCTCCAGAGCGCAAGCCGCCGCTGCGCCAAAACCCGCGATACCCGCCAAGTTTTCGGTCCCCCCGCGAAGGCCGCGCTCCTGTCCACCTCCCCGCAGAAGCGGCGCATCGATTTCCAGCGCCGGATTGGCCAGCGCGAGCGCGCCGACGCCCTTGGGGCCGCCCATCTTGTGCGCGGAAAAAAAGAGGATATCGGCCCCCAGCGAAATCGCGTTTTCATCGACCCGATGCAGCGCCTGCACGGCATCGCAGACGACGATTCCGCCGCGCCCATGCACCATGTCGGCAGCCTGCCGCACCGGCTGGATAACGCCGGTCTCGTTGTTGGCGGCCTGCAACGCGAGAACCGCCCGGCGCTCGCCTGCGGCGTCGAGTGCGCTCGCCAAAGCGGACAGATCGAGTGTTCCGTCCGGCGTCAGCGGCAGTTGCGCCACGTTTTCCGCAGCAAAACGATGGCCTTCGCGCACGCAGGGATGTTCGCCGCCTGCTATGAGTAGCCTGTCGAACTGCTTCGCGCCGCGTGCGGAAATCTCCGGCGTGAGCGCCACCGCCGCCGCCTCGGTCGCACCTGACGTAAAAACGATTCTGGACGCAGGAACGCCCGCGAGCGCCGCGACCTGCTGGCGCGCCGTCTCGACCATCGCGCGCGCCGCGCGACCCTCCTTGTGAATGGACGACGGATTGCCCTGAAGTTCCAGCGCCGCGCATACGGCCTCGCGCACGCCCTGCGCCAGAGGCGCGGTCGCGTTATGGTCGAGGTAAATCCGTCCTGCCGGCATCGCCGCCGTCCCGCTCGTAACTGTTTACGGCGGACGGTCCCACGCGAACCTTCGCCACTCGCTGCCCCAACCGCGTCCCCAACATGCAATTTCCTTGCATTTGCGGATGCTGTGCATGTTAAAAGCGCGCCCGAAAGGAAACCTTTTCCGTCCTGATTCAGACCGGGGACGCGCTGCCGAAGAATTCTTCCGGGCTTGGGGCATATCCCACATAGGCCTAGTTTAGAATTATTCTAACACTATTTTCGGCTTTTAGCGCTCTCAAGTCAAGCAAACAGGGTGGTTTTGGCGGGTTTCCAACGCCATATCGGCATAACATTCGCGCTGCCAGCCGCAGCGCCGGTTTCTCATCGGAGATAGCATGCCTGAAGTCATCTTTACTGGACCGGCAGGACGCCTCGAAGGCCGCTTTCATCAGGCCAAGCAGAAGGGCGCGCCGATCGCTGTCATTTTGCATCCGCACCCGCAGTTTGGCGGCACGATGAACAATCAGGTCGTCTATAATCTCTACTACGCCTTCGCCGAGCGCGGCTTTTCGGTCCTGCGCTTCAATTTCCGCGGCGTCGGGCGCTCTCAGGGCTCGTTCGACCACGGCCAGGGCGAATTGTCGGACGCCGCCTCGGCGCTCGACTGGGCGCAGTCGATCAATCCCGAGGCCCGCGCCTGCTGGATCGCCGGCTTCTCCTTCGGCTCGTGGATCGGCATGCAGCTTTTGATGCGCCGCCCGGAAATCGAAGGCTTTATTTCCATCGCGCCGCCGGCCAACCGCTTCGACTTTTCGTTTCTCGCGCCCTGCCCGTCCTCGGGCCTCTTCGTGCACGGCGATCAGGATCGCGTCGCCCCTCTGAAGGAAGTCATGGCTCTCATCGAGAAGCTCAAGACGCAGAAGGGCATATTGATCGAGCACGCCGTGGTGCCAGGCGCGAACCACTTTTTCGAAAACTGCGTCGATCCGTTGATCGAGGAAGTCGGCGCCTATCTCGACAAGCGCCTCGACAATCCGCCCAAGCGTGCTACGCCGACCCGCAGCGTGCGCGGACCGATGCCGAGAATTACTTCGGGGTGAGACGCGAGAGGCTCTCGCCGTATCACGGGGGCAAACGCGCCCGCCGCCCAAGCCCGCAGACGTGGCACAAACGTCTCGGGGAAGGCTTTAATGATAAACAATACTCGAGTCCCTACGGCCTGACGCCCGGCGTTTCCATCGGCATGCCCGCGGCGCGGGACATCAGGTAGAGTTCGAGCGCGATGAATTCATCGGAACCAAAGCCGAAAGGTTCGGCGCGTACGCCCGCCATGCAATTGCGAAGACGGCGCTGAAGCGAGCCCATGCCCTGCCACTCGAGCCGGTAGATGGGATAGCCGTTGGGATGCGCCTGCGGGATCGGCGCGGACCCAAGGCGCTTGCCCCAATTGTCGTCATGGCATTGCGCGCAGGAAAAATTGAGCTGACCAAACCTCTGGCGCCATAATGTTTCGCCTTGATTGCGGAACGGATCGAGACGAGCGTCGTCGGGCGGAGAAACCGGCATGCCCCGCGATTGCAGGGCCACATAGGTCGTTAGCGCCAGAAGTTCGCGGCTTTCGAAGCGCAGTGGTGACGCCTTCTGGTTATCAGAGCGGCACAGGTTTATGCGCCCTTGCAAGTCGACAGGCATTGATGTGCTTTGGTGGATGGCGGGATAGCGGGCCGCCACGCCCTTCATCGATTTATCGGCAGGACCGTGACATGAAGCGCAGGACTTGCCCTCATTACCGGCTGGCGCATTCCAGAGCGTTTCGCCTTCCAGCGCTGCCAGCATGCCGGGGTTGGAGGTATCGTCCTTCTGCATGGCCTGCGTCGACGGGCTCATGAATTCGGCCCCTGATCGACGCTCCCCCGGCGCAATCTGTGCAATCGCCGTCACCGCGACCGTCGTCGTGAAAGCAATCAGCGCAGTGCGGATCATTCCACGACAAGCTTTCGCTTTTCCTCGGTGATCTCGCCGCGATCGTCCTTCCAGCGAAACGTCACTTCGCCACTGCGCTCAGCCAGCAGGGTGAAGGTGAGGAATGGATTGGCCGACATGGCCGGATATAGATCGGCAGCAAAAATTCTCTCGCCGTCGATCTCGCATTCGAACCGGTTGATGATGTCGCGCGGGATAAGCTTGCCCTGGTTGTCAGGCCGGAAGCCCGTTTCCATGGGATGAGAGACCAATGTCTTGATCTCGATGATCTGACCTTTCGCCGCCTTTGCAGGGATGTTGATGAGAGCGCGCGCCATCAGCCAAAATCCTCCGAGCAAGCGGGCAAGGTCACGACCACCTCAATGGCATCAGTATAAAGAGAACCATCGCTCATGCGCGCGATCGCAACGACCTTCTGTGAATCGCCGAGGCGGATACGCGTAGCAGCAAAGGCGCGGCCGGATTTCGAGCTAAAATGAAATATGGCCACGTTGGGCAATGGATTGCGTTCGTTGAAGATGGCGATTTCCTTGACATGATCGGCGGCGGTCATCGGGCTTTCGCAGGTCACTGTCGTCGGAACGGCGCTGCCGCTTTCAAGCAGGACCGGTATGTCAATCTTCACGCGGCCCGGCATTGGCGAGATACCCCCGGTATATTCGCGGATCGCCTTCTCCATGGCCTCGGGCGTCGCGTTGGACGGAGAAGCAGCAAGCGCCGCTGCGGCCCCCGCTCCCAGAGCAAGAAATTCGCGCCGCGTGGGTATGCCGAACAAGCCGTTCATTTTTGCACGCCTCCTGCATCCGCTTCGCTCAGGCTCGCAAGCATGGCGATCACATCTTCTATATCTTGCGCGCTCAGGATCGTCTTGCCTCGCCAGTTCGTTCCAACCCGGTGCAGTCCGTCGGCCCTGTAGTAGGACGGCATTATGCTCTGCGGATTGATCTTCAGGCTATCCACAAGCCGCAAGCGCAACTGCCCACTGTCCAGCCGTGATCCCACCCCGGAAAGATCAGGCGCGAGATTGCCCTGAAACTTTTGCTCGGCGAACGGACCCGTATGGCATAACAGACAAAGCCCTTTTTGCCGATCGACGACGATCGCCCGCCCGCGGACGGCATCGCCCGGCTGCGATGTCAAAGGGGCAGAAATCCTGTCGCCGTCGACAATAAATTCCTGCGCCATTGAAGGCACAGATATAGCCATCGCTGCAGCAATCAAGGCCGCATTCCTAAGCATTGCCGAACGCATAGGCCGTGATCGTCGTAAACCATGCATCGGCATAGGCTGCTTCCTGCGCACGGAAGGCTGCGGACGCATTGACCGGACTTGCGCCGCCGGAGTTCGGCACGTCGGCGAGAATTCCGTTGGCGGGCTGATAGACGCCTGCGACGGAAATTCCGTAATCGGGCGCAACAATGCTGTAGCAGGTATTGATCAGCTTCGGCGACGGCGACGTCTCTCCGCCCAGCAGCGCCACGACGGCCGCCGCACAATGCTTCGCCTGCGCATTCGCCGCGAATGCAGATTTCGGCATTGCGCCTGCGATCGAAGCATCTCCGATAACGTGAACACTGGGCTTCAGTTGCGATTCGAGGGTGACAGGATTGATCGGGCACCACCCGCTTCTGTCGGCAACGCCAGCCGCTGCGGCAATCGCCCCGGCGCGTTGCGGCGGGATGACATTGACGACAGCGCCCTTGTGCCGGGCAAACTCGGTCACGACTGTCATTTCGGCCGGGATGACTTCCGTCGTCTTCCCGCCGGAAGCCAGCGGCACATATTCAAGTATGCCGTCGTACATTTCTTTCCAGGCATTCTGGAACAGGCGCTGTTTGGAGAAGGTGTCCTTCGCATCCAGCACGATCAGCTTCGACTTCGGCTTACTTGTCTTGAGATAATGGGCAATGAGGCTTGCCCGCTCGTATGGCCCCGGCGGACAACGATAGGGATTGGCGGGGATGGACATGATGACGGTGCCGCCATCATCCATCGCCTCGAGTTGCCGGCGCAGGCGCAGCGTCTGCGTGCCAGCCTTCCAGGCATGTGGCATGATTTCTTGCGCCGCTTCGGAGTATCCCGGCAGGGCATCGAAGCGAATGTCTATGCCCGGCGCGAGGACAAGCCTGTCATAGGCGAGCGTTTTGCCGTCCGCGAGTCCAACATTTTTCCTGTCAGTGTCGACGGTTGTTGCGCGGCCGATGACGATGTCGATCCCACTCTTGCGTAGGCCTTCGTAGCCAAAGGTCTGCAGGCCTATGTCGCGCGAACCATGAATGACGAGATTGCTGAATGGACAGGCGACATAACGCGCATCTGCCTCAATGAGCGTGACGGCCATGCCGCCCGCGTGTAAGGCGCGCGCGCAACTCGCGCCGCCGAACCCACCGCCAATCACGATTACGCGCGGCTTCGTCTGCGCGAGGACCGCAGGAGCGAACAGCGTCGTCGTACTGGCCGCGATGCCCGCGATCGCCTTGCGTCTGTTGATGGAAACCGTCATGGCCGGTGCTCACGTGCGGCAAGCCATTTCGCGATAGCCTCGGTCTCCGGTTCGGAGAACCCCTTTGCAATCCGGTCCATGACCGTGGCTTCGCGTGCGCCTTTGCGGAAATCCGCCATCGCAATGGCGATCTGGTCCGACTTCAATTGCGAAAGCGCCGGCAAGGCTGTGCCGGGTACGCCATGGCATCCACCGCATGATTCTGCGCCGGGCGGGGCCACCTGTGCAGATGCCAGAAATGGCAGAAGGCAAAAAACGGCAGCCGTGAGAAATCTGGTCATTCCTGTCTCCGGCGCGGAGCGGCGGCCCACAGGCCGCCGCATCACAATAGCTTATGCGCGAAGATCTTCCTGCTTGATCGGCACTTTGCGCAACCGTTTGCCGGTGGCGGCAAAGATGGCGTTCAGCACCGCGGGCGCAGCGACGAAGATCGTGGGTTCGCCAACGCCGCCCCAGAAGCCGCCGGTGGGCGTGATGATGCTTTCGACCGCCGGCATCTCCGCCATGCGCAGGATCTGGTAGGAGTCGAGGTTCTCCTCCTGAACCTTGCCGCCCTTCACGGTGATCTCGTGGAGCAGCAACGGCCCAAGCCCGTAGGCGAAAGAACCCTCGATCTGTCCTTCGATCTGGCGCGGATTGACCGCATGACCGCAGTCAGTCGCGGCCACGATGCGATGAACCTTCAGGTTGCCGTCCTTCGAAACGGAAACCTCGGCGCAGGCCGCGACATAGCTGCCGTAACCCATATGCTGCGCAAGTCCCCGGAAGACGCCGGCAGGCGCTGGCTTGCCCCAGCCGACTTTCTCCGCGACGGCGTTGAGCACGCCCAGATGCTTCGGCGAGTTCTTCATCATGCGGCGGCGGAACTCGAGCGGATCAACCCCTGCAGCACTTGCCATCTCATCCACGAAACATTCGAGATAGATCGCATTCTGATTGTTGTTGACCCCACGCCAGAAGCCCGGCCGCAGCGGCGGATTGCGCATGGCGTGATCGATCCGAAGATTCGGAATCTGATAACCGAATGCGCCTTCCGCACCGCCCGGGTTGAGGCCCTGGAACACGAACATGTCGCGTCCGTTGTTCATCGCCTCCGGCCGGATCGTGGCGAGGATCGACTGACCGGCAATGCGCATCTTCAACCCGACGACATTGCCATCCTTGTCGAGCGCGCCGACAAGCTTGCACTTCGATGTCGGGTGATAGCACCCGTGCAGCATGTCTTCCTCACGCGACCAGATCAGCTTCACGGGCGTGCCGGGCATTTCCTTCGCGATAAGCACGGCCTGACGAACATAATCCTGGCTCGTCGCGCGACGACCGAAACCGCCGCCGAGGTCGACGCGATGGACGTCGCACTTGTCGAGCGGCAGGCCGGCGGCATTGGAGGCTGTCGCAAGCGCGGCTTCGGCATTCTGCGTCGAGGTCCAGACTTCGCATTTGTCGGACGTCCACAAAGCCGTCGCGTTCATCGGCTCTAACGTGACATGATGCTGATAGGGGAATGTATAGACCGCTTCCACGGTCTTGACCGCGCCCTTGATGGCCTCGTCCACATTGCCGGCCTGGTTGCCGACCGAAGCTTCCGGCGCATCCAGCGCTTCGGTGAGCCACTTGTCGATCGATGCGCTGTCGACGCTCGCGCTGTTGCCAGCGTCGTATTCGATTTTGACTTTCTCAAGCGCTGTTTTTGCGCGCCACCACGTGTCGGCGATCACCGCAACGGCATTCTTGTCGATGGCGACGACCTTCTTTACGCCCGGCATCTTCTGCGCTTCGGTGGCGTCGAAGCTCTTCATCGTGCCGCCCCAGATCGGACAGTCGCGAATGGCCGCATTCAGCATGCCCGCAGCCTTGTAGTCCATGCTGTAGGCTTGCGAGCCGTTGACTTTGCCGGCTTGATGAAGCCGCTTCAGTGGCTTGCCGGCGATGGTCCATGACTTCGGATCCTTCACCACGGGATTTTCAGGCGGCGCGATCTTCGCTGCGGCTGCGGCGACCTTGCCAAAGCTGGTCGAACGGTTCGAAGCCTTGTGGCTTATGACGCCCTTCTCCACAGTCACTTCGGCGGCCGGGACTTTCCATTCGTTAGCTGCTGCCTGCACGAGCATCGCGCGGGCCGCAGCGCCCCCCTTGCGCATGTATTCCACGGAGGCGCGGATACCGCGGCTGCCAGCCGTACCCATGTCGTTCCACACACGTTTGCGTGCGAGATTCTGGCCGGGCGACGGATATTCGGTGGTGACTTTGGACCAGTCGGCGTCGAGTTCGTCGGCGACGAGCTGCGCGAGACCGGTAAGTGTGCCTTGCCCCATTTCCTGGCGGCCGATGCGAATTACCACTGTGTCGTCGGGCTTTATGACGACCCAAGCATTTACCTCAGGCGTTGCTGCCTGCGCGGCGGCGTCACCAGCGAAGGGAACATGGAAACCAAGCGTCAACCCTGCGGTCGCCGAAGCGCCAACAAGAAAGTTGCGACGGGAGACATCGATTGCGTTCATGTGCTCTGCCTCCCTCAGCCGGTAACGCCAGCCGCCTGCTTGATAGCAGCGCGGATGCGATTGTAGGTGCCGCAACGGCAGATATTCGTGATCTCGCGATCGATATCGGCGTCGGTGGGTTTGGGAATTTCCTTCAGCAGTGCAGCTGCCGACATGATCTGCCCGGACTGACAGTAACCGCATTGCGGCACATCGTGATCGAGCCATGCCTTCTGCAGCGGGTTGGAACTGTCAGGCGACAACCCCTCTATCGTAACGATTTTCTGAGTTTCCGTTATGGAGCTGAGCGGCAGCGAGCAGGACCGCATTGCCGCGCCATCGACGTGGACCGTGCATGCGCCGCATTGAGCGACACCGCATCCGTATTTTGTGCCAGTCAATCCGACCTGCTCACGGATCACCCAGAGCAATGGTGTATCCGGCTCCACGTCGACGTCCACGACGCGACCGTTGATGTTCAGTTTCGCCATAAGAATCCTCCTCCCCGACCCGCGCAGTGACAACGCCGCGGGCGCCCGGATGAGCTTTGCCTGCCCGGGCGGTTTGTTTTTAAGTTACTCCTTCAGCTTTGCAAGCGTTCTCACGTTTTCGTGAATCCGTTGTTGCCAAGCTTTGCCAGGAACTGGAGTGCACGAGCTCGGACACGCTGTCCCGAGGGCGTGCAATTGTGCAAAAATTCCTGCGCATTTGCACGCGAGACTGCTGCCCACTGCCATCGAGTTCGCGCATCGCTTCCGGCAAGGTGCCAGCCTAGAGTTTAATGTCGGCAATCTTGACCGCTTCCGCCCAGAGTTTGATGTCTTCCGCGATTGTCTTTGCAAACGCATTGGGCGTGTCGCCGACCGGATCGACGCCGAGCCCTTCGAGTTTCGCGAGAATACCCTTGTCGCTCAGCGCGGCCTGAACCTCCTTGCTGATCAAATCGACAATTTCCGGTGGCGTTCCTGCGGTCGTGAACAGTCCGTTCCACGTCACGGTCTTGAAGCCCGGGAACAGCGCCTCGGCAACTGTGGGCACGTTCGGAAGCAGTTTCGATCTCTTCTCGTCGGAAATGGCGAGGACGCGAATGGCGTTGCCGCCTGCATGGGGCAGAGCTTCCGACAGATTGCCGAAATACATGGGCACGTGACCGGCGACCAGATCGGCAATCGCCGGGCCTCCACCGCGATATGGCACGTGGTCCATCTTGAGCCCAGCGCGCTGAAGGAAAAGAACCATGGAAAGGTGGCTGAGACTGCCCGTGCCGCCGGAAGCATAGGCCACGGTCCTGGGCTGCGCTTTCACATAGTCGACGAGTTCGCGCGCATTGGTGACCGGCAGTTTGGCGCTCACCATCAGCGCGAAAGGATTCATGCCGACATTGCTGATTGGCGCCAGTTCCTTCACGGCATCGTAGGGGACGCTGGTCATCGCCGGAAAAATCGCGATCTGCGCGACTGCTGCCATGATGAGCGTATAACCATCCGGAGATGCACGCGTCACGCCCTGCACCGCGAGCGAACCATTGGCGCCGGGCCTGTTCTCGACCGAAAATTGCTGATTGAAGCGATCCGATAGCCATTGCGCCATCAGTCGTGAGAGACCGTCTGTATTTCCACCTGCCGCAAAAGGCACCAGTATTTTTACAGGCCGGTTCGGCCAGGCTCCTTGTGCCGCAAGCGGCAAGGAATATCCGGCAAAGGGCATGCCTGCCAAAATTCCCAGAGCATTTCGGCGTGTGATCATCTCAAGCTCCTGATATCCGGCTTCGTCGGGCTAACGAAGCAACATGCGTACCAGCACGACTTGCCAGCAATACTTGCCAGCGCCACTTTCCAGCATCACACGATGGCGGCGGCGGCGCGGAATCCTTCGATCATGGAAGTTCGCATGAGCACTTCGCGCATGCGCTGCGGGTCGTCAGCCAGCGCGCGTAATTCGTCCTGCGCGCTCTTACGCTTCTCCTCGTCGCACTCCTCCAGCAACTTTTTGTTCTGGATCGTCATCGCCTGCAGGAAAGCATGGGCAACATGGCGCCTCTGCCGATCATAACGGTCGAGAACAGTCTGATCCGCGTCCCCGCGGATAACCTGACCAAGTTTCTCCGCAAGGTTGATCGCATCGTGAATGCCGAAATTCATGCCCATCCCGCCGAGCGGATTGTTCACATGCGCGGCATCCCCTGCGAGGAAAACTCGTCCCTTCCGATAAGCTGAAGCGACACGCTGATGAACTTGGTAAAGGTTGGTGTGAATAACTTCGTAGTTCGCATGAACGGGCAAAAATTTCACAAGGCGTTGTTCGGCTGCCGCGTAATCAAGCAACGACTCCTCGCTGTCTTGCACCGGAACGGGAAACACCACCCGCCATATGCCGGGAGGTCCCTTTCCCGGCACCTTGAACAGAGCCGCCCATTCCTCAGGGTCCGACACGTAATTCGAGAATGTGTAGCCGTCGGGCTCGAAATCGTGCGTCGTCGTGATGACGAGAAAACGCTCCTCGTAGGTGAAGCCCTCAAAGCCGATATCCTGGGACTTGCGCACGATGGAGCGCCCGCCATCGGTCCCAATCAGCCAGCTTCCCTTGGCACTGGAACAGTCTGCAAATACGACTTCGACACCGTCTACATCCTGCCGGGTGTCGATGACTTCCCTGCCCCACTCGACCGTGACGTTTGGATAACTCGAGAGTTTCTCAAGCAGCACGCGCGAGAGCTTGTGCTGTTCGCATTGCAGGCGATAGGGAAACCGCGTCACGTCCGCCAGCAGGCTCAGATCGTATTCGACGACGACGCCCCTGCGCCTGTCGCGCATTTGCCAGCGCGGCGCCACGATGCCAAGCTCGTGCAGCCGTTGCGTTACACCGGTGGCCTCGTAAAGTTCGAGCGTAGGCGGATGGAAGGTTGCTGCACGAGGATCTTCGAAAACATCCTCGTAGCGCTCGAACACTCGCACCGGTACGTCCTGTCGAGCCAGATAAAGCCCCGCCGTCAGTCCGACCGGCCCTGCACCGCAGACGAGGACGGGTGATTGTTGTCCGGCCATCAAAATTCTTCCAGGATGCGGCCAAATCCATAGATGCGGTCTTCGATGCCGCAACGGCGCAGGGCATCCCAATAGGTCACGGTATTGATGGCGAGAACCGGCTTCTTCAGCCAGAATTCGGCATTCGCCGCCACGCGCACGCCGGACAAATTCGTGCCTACCTGCACAATCGCATCGACATCCGGACCATCGAGCTCTCTGAGCGTATTGCCGAGTTGTTCGGCGCTGACGCGGGCAATCGCGAGCGGGCTCTCGCATTTGAGGCCGATCAGTTTCGCAATCCTGAAACCGGCTTCCTCCATATACTCACGGACCGTCTCGTCGCCCTTGGGTTGATGCGGGGTGACGATGGAAATCGTGCGCGCGCCAAACGCCTTCAGGGCCGCAACCGTGGCCGGGGCGCCCATGGACACGCCAACGCCGGCGCGGTCTTCAAGGTCTTGCTGGAGCTTGTTGGATGCTGCAACGCCACCCTGAAACGCCTCAAGCGCCACGCCCATGATCATGTGATCGACCTTGGCCGACATCACGAGATCCATGGCTCCGCCGATACCGTCGCGCATCAATTGCATGTGCTGTTCATAGGTCTGCACCGTTCCCAATCCGCGCTCCAGCGTCGGGATGCGCCCGATATGATTGGTCACGCCACGCGGCCGCAGATCGTCGCAATCGGGTTGCACGACCGTATTGGTCGAAGGAACCACGATCCCGATCTGCTTGCGAAATCCCAATACGTCACCCTGCGCCATGATTTCTATCCTCTTGCTGTTCGCTCAGGTTGCGGGCGATAGGTCGAAAGCGGCCCCTTGCCACGTCGATAGACGAGCGACATCTTCAACCCCGGAACGCCGAACCGCCATCGACATCGAGCGTGGCGCCGCTGACATAGCCGCAGGCGGGTGACGCGAGAAATGCCGCCGCACGCGCAATTTCGCCAGGGTCCGCAAGCCGGTTGAGCGGCAGCCCGGAGAGCATATCCTCCCAGCGGCTTTCGTCGCCATGGGCAACCCTCGCCCTTTCCTTCGAGAGCGATATAATTCTGTCGGTCTTTGTCGCCGAAGGGTTGATGCCGAAGACGCGCACGCCCCAGTCGCCAGACTTGCCGCCTATGGCTCCCGTAAAGGCCATCAGCGCAGCATTCCCGGTCGCGCCGCATACATAGTCATAGCGCGGGCTGCGTCCGCCACCGCCGATGATGTTGACGATCACGCCACTGCCGCGCGCCTTCATCATGCCGAGATAGAGTTGCGTCAGATGGATGTAGCCCTGGACCTTGAGACTCCAGGCGGCATTCCATGTCTCCATGCTCAGGTCGAGAAGCCCACCGCCAGGGATCGCGCCGGCATTGTTGACGAGAATATCGGCATCGCCGAATTCGCTAAAAAGTCTTTCACGATCGCCGGCTTGTCCGAGATCGCCTGCGAAACCACTTAGAGAAACATTCACGCCCTTGCCGAGTTCGGCCACGGCAGCCGCGACGGAAGCGCTTTCGCGGCCGGTCACAACGATATCGCAGCCCTCTGCCGCGAATGTCTGGGCGCAGGCCCGGCCTATGCCGCGCGTCCCGCCCGTAATAAGTACCTTCTTCGATCGAAGCCCCAGATCCATGTTTCAGCTCCCCGGCTGTTCGTTCTGCATATACCAGTCGCAGATCTCCGACCCCGTTGCGAAAACGACGTCGTGCGATGCCAGCAGCAGATCAAGTATGCGCTCCAGCTCATGCAACCGGTGCGGCACGGAAATCAGGTGCGGATGCAGCCCAATCGCGAGCACGCGCGGCTGCTCGCGCGCTTCCCGCTCGAACAGGCGCAAGGTGAATTCAAGCCTGCGCGCCATCTCGCCGGTCGCATGACGCTCCACCGCGTAGATAATGGAGTCGTTCACCTCGATATTGTAGGGCATGGCGACCAGCGGGCCGCGCGCCGTCGTCATCCAAGAGGGAATATCATCGATGACCCAATCGCAAACGTAATCGATGCCGTTGGCTTTGAGCAGCTCCGGCGTGTCGACGGTTTCGCGCAGGCCAGGCGACAACCAGCCCCTCGGCTTCTTGCCCGTAAAGGCAGAAATCTTGTCCAATGCCAGTTTGATCGTGGCTTCTTCACCGCCGTCGACGTGGTTCATGGCTTTCTGATGCACGCCATGGCCGATGAATTCCCAGCCCGCATCGCGCATCGCCGCGGCGGCCTCGGGATAAGCGTCGATCACACCTGCGTTGAAACTCGTCGAAGCCGGCAAGCCGCGCTGGGTAAAAAGGGAGAGAATGCGCGGCATGCCCGCGCGCATGCCGTAATCGGCCCATGAGAAATTGGGCACGTCCGGCACAGTCTCGCGTCCGTGCGGCGGCGTGATGATCGTCCGTGGCATCGGTTGGTCGAACTGCCAATGCTCCACGTTCACGACCAGATGTACGATGATGCGCTTGCCTTTCATCGCCGGCAATTTGGGACGCGACGAACTCAGCCTGTAGGGAACGCGGGGATTTGCCATCGAATGCTCCGCTAGTGTTCGGCCAGATGGCTGCGCAATTCCTTCATGATGCGCGCCTTGAACTGGATAAATTCCGGCGACGTCAGATCGTCGATCGAACGCGGCCGGCGCAGCGTAATCGGTATGTTCTCGACGATGCGGCCCGGCCGCGCCGACATGACGCAAACCCTGTCCGCCAGCAGGATTGCCTCGTCGATGTCATGGGTGACAAAGAGCACCGTCGTGCGCAACCGTTGCCAGACATCGAGAAGAAGCTGCTGCATGTTGAGCCGCGTTTGCGCATCGAGGGCGCCGAAGGGCTCATCCATGAGCAGCGCTCGCGGCTGCATCACCAGCACGCGCGCAATCCCGACCCGTTGACGCATGCCGCCGGACAGTTGCGCAGGCAGTGCATCGTGAAACCCGTCCAGCCCCACCAGAGTCAAGATTTCACGTGCGCGCGCTTCATAGTCTTCGCGCGGTTTCTTCTGCACCTTGGGCCCGAAAACGACGTTGTTCCATACGGTCAACCACGGCAGGAGACCGGCTTCCTGAAATACGACGCCGCGGTCAGGACCGGGCTTCGAAACTGGAAAACCTTCGAATGCGATGTCGCCGCCACTGGTATTTTCAAATCCGGCCAGAAGATTGAGCAGTGTCGATTTTCCGCAACCCGATGGGCCAAGAAGCGCGACAAATTCACCTTCGTCAATTTTCAGGTCCACATTCTCAAGGGCGCGCACAATGGACTTGCCCGGATAATATTTGCTGACGCGTTGAAAGCTGATCGAACCCATGGCCAGCCTCAACCGTTGAAGGACTGGATACGGCGCCAGCGCAGCGCCCATGTTTCAAGCAACACGATCAAACGGTCGGACAGGTAGCCCAGCAATCCGATCGAGACCATGTCGGCAATGACGATATCCATGCGGCCGACATAATACGCGTCCCACATCACGTAGCCGAGCCCGGATTTGACGGCGACCATTTCCGAAACGATCACTGCCGTCCAGGCGATACCCAGACCCAGGCGTAGCCCCGTGAATATGGATGGCAGCGCCGCAGGCAAGACCACACGCAGCAGAACGTCGAGCCTCGATGCGCCCATCATCTGCGCAGCCCGAATCCAAGTCTTCTCGACGTCTCGCGCCCCTTGCGTCGTGTTGATGACAATCGGGTAGAAGGCTCCGAGCATGATGAGAAAGACCGCGCCAAAATCCCGTATGCCGAAAATCGCAAGCGTAATCGGCAGCCACGCGGTAATCGGGATCGGCCGCAGAAGCTGTATCGTCGGATCGACAGAAGCCGCAGCCACACGCGACCATCCAACGAGGATGCCAAGCGGCACTCCGACGAGAATTGCCAGGCCAAATCCTTTGGCGACACGGATGGTCGAGAAGATCACCGTATCGAACCATGTGCCGAGATAGGGATTGAGGCCCGGCGACGGATTCGCAAATGCCCAGGCCCACCAGGCATGGAATGCGCGTTCCGGTGTTGGCAACGCCCCACCGAAAAGCGTGCCGTTGCGCCCGCTCAATTGCCAGACTGCAAGCAAGAGTAGCGGAAGCACAATGCCAAGCAACAATCGCCTGCGGCGTGCGGAGCGCGCGCGCCGCTCTGCCGAGGCAAGCGCCTCGACAATATCGGCGGGCACGCTGGCGCCCTGTTGCATGACAAGTGTCACTGAGTTGCCCGGTTCAAATAAATCAGCCGCCCATGGCCGTCTTCACGAGATCGCCATCCCAGTATTTTTCAATCTCGCCGGACACGTCCTTCTGGATGACGCCGAGTTCGTTAAACGCCTTGGCCTGACGCCGGATCTGTTCGGGAGTGACCACCGGTCCGAGCGTGATGACGTCGGCAATTCGCGCTGCCAATGCGGCATCGAGGCCGGTCAGTTTCGCAATCGCCTGCGCGAATTCGGCTTTCGACGCCGAAAGCTCCTTCATCTTCTTGACATAGGCGTTGACGAATTTCTGAACCGCGTCGCGCTTTCCAGTGGTCGCCGCTCTTGTCGCCATGAGCATGCCGAGTTCGGCGCCAACGGATTGCGACTTGCTGTAATCGAGGTTCTTCGCAAACTCGCCAAAGCCCTGCATGACCGCAGTCGACTCGAAGGGCTCCCATGTAATGATTGCGTCGACTTCGCCGCGCTGCAGCGCTTGCGTGAAGTTCGAGCCGGCGCCCTGAATGTTGACGGCCGTGAAGCTGTTATAGGGTATCTTGTTCTCGATCAGCGTCGCTGCAAACTGGAACCAGACCGCCGAACCCGGCGCTATCGCGATCTTCTTGCCCTTGATGTCTTCCCATGAGTTGAGCGTCATGCCCTTTTTCACAACGGGATATTTCGGCGAAGCCCCGACACCCATGATGCCGACAACCCCGGTCGAACCGTTCGCCAGCGCTATTGCGAGGTCCGCCGCGCCCACGGATGCGACATCAAGCGAACCCGACAGAAGCGCCGTACGCGCATCTGCATAGCGAACGAACTCGACCAATTCGAGATCGACGCCCTGCTTTTTGAGTTCGTCGGCGACAAGAATCATCGGCGCGAGATGCGCGACTTTCTGATAGCCCACGGTCAGTTTTGCGTTCTGCGCTGTCGCTGGAAAGGCGAAGGCCGTCGCCGCCAACAGGCCTGCGGCGGCAAGACTCTTGAGAACCTGTCTTCTGAACATGTGGACCTCCTTTGTTAAACCCGTGCAGCTAAGTCGTCAGATATTGGACGAGGCCTTTCAGATGGCCTTGGCAGTGCGGAGCGCCGCAATTTCCGTCTCGTTGAACCCGGCCTCGGCCAAAACCTCGTCGTTGTGCTCTCCCGGTTCGGGAACCGCGCGGACAATTGCCGAGGGCGTGCGGGACAATGCCACTGCCTGCCCAACGAGTTGAATGTCTCCGCGCGCATGATGATGCACTTTCCGCGCCACGCCTAGCGCCTTCACCTGGGGATCGGCGAAGACTTCGTCCATCTTGTAGATAGGGCCGGCCGGCACGCCGTGTGCTTCAAGTTGCTCGAGCCATTGTGCAGACGTCTTCTGCGCAAATATGCCCCCAAGCAAATCGGCGAGTTTCGGCCGGTTCTTGAAACGCAGGTCCCGGTCGGCAAAATCCGCATGAACTGCCAGGCCGGGCATATCCAGCGCCCCGCAAAATGCTTTCCATTGTCCCTCGCCACCCACGCCAATGTTGATGTAACCGTCAGCCGTCTTCATGACGCCCATAGGCGTCGAGTAAGGATGATCGTTGCCCGCCTGCTCCGGCACCTTTCCATCCACAAGGTAGCGCGCCGCCTGGAAATCGCACATGGCGATCATCGCTTCGAGCAGCGACGTATGAACCCATTGTCCCTCGCCGGATTGTTCGCGTTCGCGCAAGGCTACGAGGATGCCAATGGCTGCGTAGAGACCAGCTGACGAGTCGGCGACGGCAATGCCGGCCCGCACGGGGCCCTGTCCGGGCATGCCGGTGAGCCACATCAGCCCGCCCATGCCCTGCGCGATCTGGTCGAAACCGGCGCGCGTGCGATATGGGCCATGCTGACCGAAACCGGCAATCGACGCGAGTATGATCCGCGGATTCACTGCGCGCAGATTGTCATAATCGATGCCAAGCCTGTCCTTGACATCGGGCCGGTAATTCTCGACCACGACATCCGCCGACTTCACAAGCCGCATGAAGGCGTCGCGGCCCTCCGGCTTCTTCAGATTCAGCGTAAGAGATCGCTTGTTGCGATGCAGGTTCTGCATGTCATAGCCATGACGTGCGCCCGACATGTCTTCGTTCGGATCGACACCAGGCGGCGCTTCGACCTTGATGACATCGGCTCCGAAATCCGCGAAGACGCGGCAGCATGTCGGCCCTGCGCGTACGCGCGTCAGATCGAGGATGCGCAACCCCTTCAAAGCTTGAGACGGCAGTGCTTCCATCAAAGTGGTCTCCACCCGGAACGCTCCTGCAAGGCCATCACGGCATCCAGTAGAGCAAAGTCGTAACCGCGCCGCCCTACGAGCTGCAAGCCGACGGGCATTCCATTTGAATCGCGGCCTGTCGGAAATGCGACGGCCGGATAGCCCATAGCATTCACGAAACGCGTAAACGCAGACAGGGCGTAGAGCCGCTGCGCAGAAAACGCGGGAGATATCGGATCGCATTCCTCGACCCGTGGCGTCTCGATTGGCATCACAGGGAGAAGCACCGCATCGACCTTGCCGAATATCTCGGTCTCGAATGCTTTTTCGAACTCGTGCAAACGGTCGACGGCTGCATTTATCTCCACACGTCCCAGTGAAAGGCCCTTGCGCAATCGTTTCAGGAACGTCGCATCGATTGCACCGGTCTCATTGCAATCGCCATGCGCAGCCGCTGCTTCACCCTGTAGAACGACAAAAAACGGCTCGTCACAGGATTCGATCAAATCCAGAATTTCAACGGCTTCGATGCTCTTGCCGCAATTACTTAATGCGCTCGCGCCTTTGTGACAGGCCGCGGCGATCGAAGGCGCAGTCTTCTGCAGAACATCGCGCGCCATACCCACCCGCACTATTTCTGCGGCACGGCTGACACCTGTCATTGCCGCGCGCGCGAAGGGCTCGATCGTAGCCGCTGACTTCGCGAGAAAACCAATGGTATCAAGAGATGACGCAAGTGGCATCACGCCCTCCAGCGGTATTGCGCCATAAGTCGTCTTGAGCGACGTGATACCGCAACAATGGGCGGGAATTCGAACGGAGCCACCTGTATCCGAACCCGCGGCTATATCGACAAGACCTGCGGCAACAGCCACGGCCGATCCCGACGAAGACCCGCCGCAGATGCGGGCAGGATCAATCGGATTCAGGGGATGTTTGTCTTTCGGGATCGCGCCCGACGGCTCGTAGGCCAGTGGAGTCATCGCGGTCATTCCGGCAATCCGGGCGCCGGCCTCTTTCAACGACGATACGAACGGACAATCCACATCGGCAGGCGCGCCCGCCCGCCCTATGCCCCATCCCGCCGTCCGCCCCGCGATGTCAAACATATCCTTGAGCGCGATCGGAATGCGCGTCAGTGGTCCCTCGCTCTCGCCCAGCAAGGGCGAAAATCGCTCGACGAAGGCATGCCAATTATCTGCCGGGGGATCGAATACCGATGCGACGCGGTCTGCTGTGTCAGGTGCAGAATTGGGCGCGCCGCTCATCGCATGCCTCAATAGGATCGCGGCATGCCGAGCACATGCTCGGCGATGTAGGACAGAATGAGATTGGTCGAGATCGGGGCAACCTGATAAAGGCGTGTCTCCCGGAACTTGCGCTCTACGTCATATTCCGCAGCAAAGCCGAAACCGCCATGGGTCTGCAGGCACGCATTCGCCGCCTCCCATGAAGCCTCGGCCGCCAGATGTTTCGCCATGTTGGCCTCGGCGCCATTCGGCTTGCCGGCATCGTGGAGAGCCGCAGCGGTGTAACGCATAAGGTCGGCCGCGCGGATGTTGACATATGACCGCGCGATCGGAAACTGGATTCCCTGGTTCATGCCGATGGGACGATCGAAAACGACGCGCTCGCCCGCATAGGCCCGCGCCTTGTCGACGAACCAATAGCCGTCGCCGATGCATTCGGCGGCGATCAGCACGCGCTCGGCGTTAAGTCCCGCGAGGATCGTGCGAAACCCCTGCCCTTCCTCGCCGATCAAATTCTCGCAGGGTATCTCAAGGTCGTCGAAAAATACCTGGTTCGTTTCGTGGTTCACCATGTTGCGGATCGGCGTGAGGCTCATGCCCTTCTTCAACGCCTCGCCAACGTCGACGATGAAGACCGAAAGGCCATCCGTACGCTTTTTCACCTCTTCGCGCGGCGTCGTGCGCGCGAGGAGGATCATGAGTTCCGAATGCTGCAGGCGGGACGTCCAGACTTTCTGTCCATTGACGACATAGCGATCGCCCTTGCGGACCGCAGTCGTCTTGAGTTTTGTCGTGTCGGACCCCGTTGTCGGCTCTGTGACCGCCATGGACTGCAAGCGCCACTCGCCCGTGGCGATGCGCGGCAGATATTTTTTCTTTTGCTCCGGCGATCCTGCCCGCAACAATGTGGACATGTTGTACATTTGCCCATGCACGGCGCCGGAATTGCCGCCCGAGCGATTGATTTCCTCCATGATGATGGAGGCTTCCGTCAGGCTCAGCCCCGAGCCGCCGAATTCTTCGGGTATCAGCGCAGCCATCCACCCGGCTTTGGTCAAGGCATCTGCGAATTCGTCGGGATAGGCGCGCGCCTCATCGACCCCGCGCCAATAGACGCCGTCGTATTGCGCGCACAAGGCCTGCACGGCCTCGCGCAAATCCACATGATCTTCATGGGTCGCCAGCTGCATCACACCTCCGCTTCCGGACAAGCTAGGACAAGCGCCACATTTTTCAAATTTGCAAATTTTGCAGGCTGATTTCTAATTTTGCGAAACCAGCCACATCATCTTGCCGACCGCTTGACCCTGGATAACGGCCGAACGGCGCGGGATTTCAGCAGATCGGCGAGCCGCCGCGCTGGCGGAGGCAGTTCGACGCCATTTGGAAAACACACGTCAAGCTCGCGCCGCGCCCATGAATTGGACAATGGCACCAGCGCCAGATCGAGCGCTTTGGCCACGGGACGTAGCGCGTCCCCGGGCAGGACGGAAATCCCGAGGCCTTGCCGCACCATCTGGCAAGCCACTTCGAAACTGCGCACTTTCACCTGCAGTTTGAGATGACTTCCCAGCTCGGCAGCCCTTTCGATGAGAAGTCGATAGATGGCGCTGGCTTCGTCGAGAGAGACCATTTCCTCCCCCAAAATGTCCTCCAGTTTCAGTACGCGCCTTCGCGCCAGGGCATGATCCCGCCGCATGGCGACAGCCAGAACATCTCGCGCATAGGAGAACGTCGTCAGGCCGTCCATGGGCGCGCCGCGCACCACGACGCCGATATCGGCCTGACCGCGCACCAGCGCCTCCAGAGTCTCCGATGTCGGCCGCTCCTCCAGATCGATCCTGATGGCAGGATTTTCCTTCGCAAAATATGCGAGGTCTCCCGCGAGGCGCTGGACAAGCGCGGAGGACGAAGCGCAGACTCGCACGCGCCCGCGCACACCGGAAACATATTCCTCCATGTTCCCCGCGAATTCTTCGGTCATGTTGACGACCGAGCGCGCATATCGAAGGGCGGTCAGCCCGGCCGCTGTCGGTTCGATGCCGTGCGGCAGCCTCTTGAAGAAGGCGACGCTGGCGCTTTCCTCGAACAGGCGGATCCTCCGGCTAGCTGCCGATATCGCAATATTCAACCGCCGCGCCGCCGCCGTGAAACTGCGAGTCTCACACAGGGCGATGTACAGACGCAGCGTCACAAGGTCATGGGAAAGGAGCGGGCTCATGAAAGACCATCCGGGCGTGGCGAGATCGGACGCGCCTGGCCTGCTGCCGGTTTCGTGGACGGGCAGTTAAGCTAATCCTACCTTCCGTTCGAACTCAACCGGGCTGAGATAGCCGATCGTCGAGTGCCGGCGGACCGTGTTGTAGAATCTCTCGATGTAATCGAACACGTCGG
>CAINED010000091.1 GCA_903847605.1 uncultured Hyphomicrobiales bacterium
AAACTCGAATACCGCTACTCCCACTGGCGCATGGCGAGCCTGCTGATGGCGGCGCTTGGCTTCGTGGCGCTCGGGATCGCCATCGTCACGGGCCAGCTCTACACGACGCCATCGGGCGGCTTCCGCGAATTCATCGGCGTCGTCTGCATTCTCTTTTTTGGCGCAGCGGCTGGTCTCATCGCGAAACAATGGCTGGGAACGTCAGGGCCGGTTCTCACGATCAGCGACAACGGCGTCACGGACATTCGCATCGCGAAAGAGGAGATTCCCTGGTCTGCCGTGCATAATCTCGCGCTGTGGCACTACGGTCGGCAGAAGTCGCTCGTCTTGAGCATCGATCCCGCCGTGGAAGAACAACTGACGCTGACGCGCACGGCGCGCTGGACGCGCGGGCCGAACCGCAGCCTCGGCGTCGACGGGCTCTGCGTTACGGCGAGCGGCCTCAACACGAGTTTCGACCGGCTCTCGCAGGCGATGACGGCGCGCTATCAGGCGTCGCGGGCAAAGCAGGCAAGCGCTTCGCCGGCGGTTCCGCCGCCATAGCTGCGCGCCTGCCTCTGCCGCGCGAATCGCCGCGGATTGGTCTAAAAGACCTCATGGCCGCACCAGCACGCCCCGGTTTGCTCAATCCCGAAAAGCGCGAAGACGACGCGGAAGCGTCGATCCGTCCGCTCTCGCTCGACGATTTCACCGGGCAGGAGGCGGCGCGCAAGAATCTGAAGGTCTTCATCGAGGCGGCGAAATCGCGCGGCGATGCTCTCGATCACGTGCTCTTCGTCGGGCCGCCCGGCCTTGGCAAGACGACGCTGGCGCAGATCGTGGCGCGCGAACTCGGCGTCAACTTCCGATCCACTTCGGGCCCGGTCATCGCCAAGGCCGGCGATCTTGCCGCGCAGCTCACCAATCTGGAAGAGCGTGATGTGCTCTTCATCGACGAGATCCATCGCCTCAATCCGGCGGTGGAGGAAATTCTCTATCCGGCAATGGAGGATTTTCAGCTCGATCTCATCATCGGCGAAGGTCCTGCCGCGCGCTCGGTCAAGATCGATCTTTCGAAATTCACGCTTGTGGGCGCAACGACGCGCGCAGGACTTCTGACGACGCCGTTGCGCGACCGCTTCGGCATTCCGATCCGGCTGAATTTTTACACGATCGAGGAATTGCAGGCCATCGTGACGCGTGGCGCGCGCGTGCTCGGCGTCGCCATGAGCGAGGATGGCGCCAACGAAATCGCCAAGCGCTCGCGCGGCACGCCGCGCATCGCCGGACGGCTGTTGCGGCGCGTGCGCGATTTCGCCATCGTCGACAGGGAAGAAAGCATCACGCGCGTCGTTGCCGATCGCGCGCTGTCGCTGCTCGATGTCGACGCCATCGGTCTCGACCAGATGGATCGGCGCTATCTTTCGATGATCGCGGAAAATTTCGGCGGTGGCCCCGTTGGCATCGACACAATGGCGGCAGCGCTCTCCGAGCCGCGCGACGCCATCGAGGACATCATCGAACCCTATTTGCTGCAGCAGGGCTTTCTGCAGCGCACGCCGCGCGGACGTCTGCTGACTGCCGCGGCCTTCCGGCACCTCGGGCTTGCCGAGCCGAAGCGCGAGGCCTCGCAATTCGGGCTGTTTGCCGATGATGATGGCGAACTCCGCAAGACATGATTTCGCGCCGCACTTTCCTTCGCCTTTTCGGTTCGGCTGTCGCGCTCGGCGCGGTATCGACCGCCTATGGCGTGATCGTCGAGCCTTTCCTGCGCCTGCATGTGAAGCGCTATGCGCTGACGCCGCCGGGCTGGCCGAAGGATCTTTCCTTGCGTGTCGCCATCGTCACCGATCTGCACGCCTGCGATCCCTGGATGACCGTAAGCCATATCGAAAACATCGTTGCGCTGACCAACGATTCAGGCGCGGATGTGATCCTTCTGCTCGGCGACTACATCGCGACGCACAGGTTTCAGCGTCCGCTCGCGCCAGCACTCTGGGCGAATGCGCTGGCGAAATTGCAAGCGCCGCTCGGTGTTCATGCCGTGCTCGGCAATCACGACTGGTGGAACGACCAGAGGGCTATGGCGCGGGGTCACGGGCTTCCCGCCGCCGGACTTGCTCTGCAGGATGCGGGCGTGCCGATTTACCAGAACCAGTCCGTCAGGCTCACGAAAGATGGTCGTGGCTTCTGGCTCGCCGGGCTCGGCGACCAGATCGCCTTCATTCCGCAACGCGGCTGGCGGCATCCGAAATACGGCATGGACGATCTTGCGGGAACATTGGCGCAGGTGACCGACGATGCGCCGGTGCTGTTGCTGGCGCATGAGCCCGACATCTTTCCGCATGTGCCACAGCGCGTTTCGCTCACACTGAGCGGCCATACACATGGCGGGCAGATCAATCTCTTCGGCTGGACGCCTGTCGTCCCCTCGCGCTACGGCTCGCGTTATGTCTATGGCCACAAGATCGAGGACGGCAGGCATATCATCGTATCGAGCGGGCTCGGCTGTTCCGGCATTCCCGTGCGGATCGGGGCTGCGCCGGAAATCGTCGTGATCGATCTCGGTTTGAAGGCGTGAGTGTGAATATGGCGGTCCCGCATATCTTTCCGGTCCGCGTCTATTATGAAGACACGGATTTTTCCGGCGTCGTCTATCACGCCTCCTACCTGCGCTTCATGGAACGCGCGCGCACGGAATTTTTACGCGAACTGGGCATTCATCAGCAGGCGATTTTCGACGGCGCGCATGGCGATATCTTCGGCTTTGCCGTGCGGCGCATGGAGATCGATTTTCTGAAACCCGCGCGTATGGACGACATGCTGAGCGTCGAAACTTCGGCAGACGCCATTGGCGGGGCGTCGATTGATCTCGCGCAGCGTATCCTGCGCGGCGAGGAACTTCTCATCGCTGCGAAAGTGCGCGTTGCCTGCATCGCCGATGGCAGGCCGAAACGCCTGCCGTCCTGGGTGCGCGAGAAGCTGGCCCTTTAAATCTCGTGCTCAATAAAGTCCCCTCCCCCTTGTGGGGAGGGGATTTAGGGGTGGGGGTCGCGCGATCTTGCGAGTGTCGAAAGTAA
>CAINED010000092.1 GCA_903847605.1 uncultured Hyphomicrobiales bacterium
AATCGCTATCTTCCAGATATCGTCAGGCAGGCGAATGCCCGGCAATACCTCAATATCCACATCAATATGGGGGTTCGACCATTCCATATGAAGAATGCGACCTTCGATATAATACATGTCCTTGATGTCGAAGCTGCCAAACCCATGGTGCGCCAGAAGTCCGTCAGGCCCGGCTACCGCCAACGCAGGAATCATCAGGCTAGGTCGATCAAAATCGCGGCGGCGGAGCTGCATGGCTGAGTTCCAAACGGATGGTTAGGAACTCTTATAAACTTTCTCATACATTCGCAACTCTGTCCGGAAAAATAGCGTGACGGAGGGGGTTGGTCACAAAACTGCGAGGTTTTCACCCAACCCACCCGTCAGGCCCTGTCGGGCCTGGCACCCTCCCCTGAGTGGAGGGAGGGATCACACTCTCCTGTGTGCCCCAAAATCGTCTCGGCCACATTGCTGGTTTATTTGAGCCGATAGACGAGAAAATACTGGCGCGGCAAAAAGTCGTGCGACGCGATACGCTCGTACCCTGCCGCCTGCATTTCTTCATCCACTTTCGAAACCGGCAGGCGCATGTGCTTGGGCGCGCCAACGGGGGATTCCGGCCTGAAATCGATGACAGCAACGCGCGCGCCCGGCTTCAGCGAGGGCGCGAGATTCTTGAAGTAGGCGATGCGTCCGCCGATGTGGTGGTACACATCGAGCAGGACGGCGACATCGACCTTTTCGGGCAGATTGGGGGACGTCTCGCTCGCCTGTACGGCGATCAGATTGGAGATACTGTTCTCCTTCGCCCGCTTGGCGAGGAAGGC
Source organism: uncultured Hyphomicrobiales bacterium (assembly GCA_903847605.1). Classification (GTDB taxonomy): domain Bacteria; phylum Pseudomonadota; class Alphaproteobacteria; order Rhizobiales; family Beijerinckiaceae; genus Terripilifer. The sequence continues at coordinate 807 of CAINED010000092.1, forward strand.
CACCATGTCCTTGCTGAGATCGGCGGCGAAGACCTTGCCCTGCGGCACATGATGGGCAAGCCGCGCGGCAAGATAGCCTGTTCCCGCGCCGAGATCGGCAACGATATCGCCCGGCTTCAAAGCAAGCACCGTCAGAAGTTCGCGCGGCATCTGCCATGCGTCGCGTTGCGGATCGTCAAACGTCTTCGACCATCTGGCCGCGTCGTCGAAACGGTTGTGATGGGAATGCTGCGCTGCGCCTTCATGGGCATGCTGCGCCTCTGCAGGGGCAGCGTGCTGTCCATGTTGTATGTGCTGCGCGTGTTGCGAATGTGCAGCGCCATGGCCGTGCACCGGCGGATGATTGCCGTGTTCGTCCATCACGATAGTGCCTTCGAAACTGTCGAACTGCGCCACCGTCGACTTCGGCAGAGCGCTTTCGGCTTTCGCAATGGCGGCTGCAAGGCGTTTTGCAGCGGCGGCTTCGAGCCCGACTTGCCGCAGGCCATGTTCGTGGCGCAGCGCTTCGCCAGCGCAAAGAGCAATAATCCAGTGGTGCCCCTTGCGACGCATCAGCGCCCGGCCGCCGCGCCCCTCCTGCAACCAACCGGCGATCGCAATATCGCCTTCGACAATCACAGGTTCGACGACGAGCCGCGCTTCCGGCCGGTCGAAGGTTTTCATCAGAACGGTGGCGATCGCCGCACGATCGGAATGGCCCTGTGCGAAGCCGGGCGTAAAAGACAGGGCGTAAAGACAAATCAGGAGAACAAGACGTTTCACAGCAGGCTCCCATATCGGAGTTGCAAAGCAGGAGATCATGACACAGCGCATCCACGCATATCTTTGCGTGGATGCGCTAAATGGCGAACACGCCGATCAATGATGGCTGTGGCCACCGCCGGCAGCGGGCATATCGCGCGCGCCGATGGGCGCAACACTATATTCCACCTCGATGGTCCCGGCTTTCTCGAAGACGAGCGTGCCCTTGAGCGGCTTGCCCGCGACGAGCGGCTCCTTCAATTGCATGAACATGATGTGGTAGCCGCCCGGCTTGAGTTCGACCGTTTCGCCCGGCTTGATCTCCAGACCCTTCGGCAGTTCGCGCATGCGCATGACGCCATCGACGGTCGCCATCTCGTGCACTTCCAGCCGCCCGGCGATGGGGAGCGATCCGCCGACGAGCCGGTCCGATTCCTTGCCGGCATTCGTGATCTTCAGATAACCGCCGCCGACCTGCGCGCCTTTGGGAGTCGCGCGCGTCCACGGCGCTTCGATGCGCAGCGCGCCGACGGAATAGGTCTTGGCGGTGGAATGCGCCTGTCCATGCGGCTGTGTCGATTGCACCAGAACGAGCGGCGGCGCAGGATATTTCAATCGCGCTTGCGCATCGTGCGCGGACGGCGTTTCCACCCATTTCTCCGCGCCGTTGGCGCATTCCTGCACGACCGGAACATAGACCGTGCCCGCCTTCGCGCCGGGAATGATCGTGCCGGTGAAAACAAATTCATCGTAATGCGCATCGGGCAATGCGCCGCCGCTCCAGACGATTTCCTTCACGCCTTCGTTCATCATCTTGCCGTGATTGTTGAAGGGCGTGGCGTAGGGACCGCTTTTCGTCGTCAGCGTCCAGCCGGGCTTGGGCATCGGCTTCACATTGGCGATCTCGTCGGGAATGGAGACGCGCACTGTATGCGTCGCCTCGCCAGCGCAGCCGTGTGGCACGCGCACGACGCCCTTGTAGCCCGCGCCAATCGTGGCCTGAGCGACTTCGAGTGTCGAATGGGCGCAAGCGGGAAGCGAAGAAAGAAAAACAGCGAATGAAAAGACGGCCAACGCCGCCGCGCGAACGGAGTTCATGAGGATGATCCTGTCTGTCGAATGGAAACGCCCGCGCCATGGCGAGCAGCTTTTCAGGCGAAATGAAAAGCGCGTTCTGGCGGGCCGCGCACGGGCGCGCCGAAATGCACAACGACAGGGATGAAAGTCTTCTTCGCCGCAAAGGCGGGTTCGACTGCAAAGCTGCGCGCGATTTCGACAGCTAAAGCACCGCGCGGCGGGCCGCCGGCCGCGACATTCGAACAATGGGCGATACAATCGCACGCGCCGGCAACATGCAGTGGCTTGTCCGGCGCCCCGTGAAATGTCACGTCGCCGCTGCACAGCGCCGCCATACCGGCGGGATCGAAAGCGGCGCGCGGGGCAAGCTGTCCGCCCAGCAGCGCCTGCAGGACAAGCGCATACCAGCCGAGGACCAGAAGCCCCAGCCGCCAGATGCTCATCCGGAAAGGTTGCGCGCGCTGCATGGGCCGACATGAAAGGCAAAACGCCTCGCCGTCAAGACGCATCTCCTCTGCGATACTGCCACAGGCGATTTCGGCCACGCGTTCCAGTAGCGCAATTCTGCATGGGCGATGCGCCCTCAGTGCGGATGTAATAGCCCGGCACAAGTCGACGACCTGTTCTCTAATGCGAAAGGCCGCGCCATGTGCTCGGAATAAACCGTCCAGCTTTCGGGAAAGAAAAGAGGCAGAGCCATCACCGAAACCTCGTGCCACACGAAAGTTAAGAAGGCTTACGACTGCGGGGCGGTCTTCCGTTTTGGGGATAACGGCCAAATGCCCGATTGAGCACGTTAAAATTGGTTCATGCCAAATGACACGTCGCGACTAGGCGCGACAAGCCCCGACGAATATTCCTTGTCGATCGAAGAAGCTTCTTATCGGTATGATCACGCGGGACACCCTCGGACAATTCGAAGCATACAGCGCTATTGCGCACGAGGCGATCTTGATTGCCTTCGGCAGGAAACCGCATTTGGCGAAAAATATCTCATCACACCAACTTCTGTAGCAAAACACATCGCGCAAATTGACGAAGTGACGAGGACGACAGGCCGCGACCTGTCGCGCCTTGTCGCTCAATACAATACTCCTCAGCCAAACCAAAATACTCAGTGGCAAGCTCCTCCGACTGTTCAGGACATGTCGCGACACGTCGCGGCAGACTCTCGCAGTGAGATCGGAAAACATGACGATCGCATTGATGACGAGCAACGACTTGTCGCGACTAGACCTGGCTATGCCGACAAGTATGTCAATCGATTAGAAGAAGAAGTCACATTTTTACGGGAAGAGATCGCAACCAAGAACGCACAAATCAAGGAGCTTTCAGAACGTAGCCGCGAAACGAACTTGTTGATTGGCGGGCTGCAGAGAATGTTGTCCCCGCTACTCGGATCACCTGATCCATATCCGCCACGACCTGATGATAAGGCAAACTGAATCGTCAGAACCGTAAATGTGCATAACCATGCTCTACGCGAAAGCATGCTGTATAGTTGAGTTATGGAACATCTTTCCAAACGCCTGAATGAGATCGCTCGCAACATTGAAATTGTTGGTGCCGATCCAGTCACACGTCATGGCTTCACGCAGGTACCAAATTTCATTCTGACGACGAAGGACGTTTCGGTAGGCGCAAAGCTTTCCTATGCAATGTTGCTCAAGTACGCTTGGGGTGATGAAGCGTGCTTTCCCGGACAGACAAAGTTGGCGGACGACCTTGGGGCGGGGGAGCGCAGCATAAGAACTTATCTCAAAGAGCTTGAAAATGCTGGTCTACTCGAAATCAAACAGAGGGGATTGGGCAAAACCAATATTTACCGGCTTTTCCTGACTGTGAGGAAGCCAATACCAAATCGCCGGAACTGACCGGCAAAATTTGCCGGTCTGGAACGGCAATTGTAGCCGACCAAAATCGGCAAAATCAGCCGGTCACTCTATATAAGAATACGCATCTAAGAATACTCAAAAAGAAAAATACCCAGGGGCGGAATGCATTTCAATGAAAAAGGAATGCAAACTCACAATGAAGGGGAACTACAAAATGGCGCAACTGAGCCACGATCTCATCGTCGCACAATTTTTGTTTCGCGACGTCTGGTAGGTGAAGCAAACTGCTATGGTGCAAACTCACGAAACAGGATATGCATTTACGAAACGCGATGCAAAAAAGCTATGGATAACTGGCGTAATTTAGCTGTTTCTGGAACCGAACCGTAGACACACGCTTGGTTACGGGTAGAAATCCGGACCCTATCGAATAGTCAAGCTTTATAAGCTTTTGTAAATTAAGTATCTTGAACTTTAGATCGATTCCGCCCCCGGCACCAATCCAAGGTCCAGCATAGACCCAGCGGTCAGCTTAGGTCGGAAGCTCCATAAGACTCACCCCTTCGCGAACTGGCGGTAATCAGGCTCGCGGTGGAACCAGAACTGGTAGCCCGCGATCGCCTTCTGCATGGCGACGTCGTGAAAGGGCTGGTTGAGCGGCACGACCGGCACATCGCTCATGCATAGCGAAATGAAATCCTTCACGGCTTTATCGTATTCTCCGGGGTCTTCCGTAAAGCGCGCCTTGTCGATCATCGCGTCCATGACAGGGTTGCGGTAGGCGGAGATATTGAAGATCGAGTTATTGCCGTGAAAATTCCAGTAGAAGTAGTATTCGGGATAATCGAGCCAGCCGCTGAAGCGATTGAGCGCCATCGGCAGTTCCTTCTTGTTCAACGTCGTACGCCAGTTCGCGCCGGCAATTTTGTCGATCACAATCCTTATGCCGATCTTGCCGAGGCTCTCCTGGATCAGAATCGCTGCGGGCTCGCCCACAGTTGCCGTGCCTGTGTCGAGGGCAAGGGATGTCTCGAAGCCTTTCTCGAAGCCAGCTTCGACCATCAGCGCCTTCGCCTTTTCCAGGTCTGTCACATAGGGAAATGGCTGCGGCCATGAAGCATTCTGGACAGAATTTCCGCCATACATGGGATTGGCGCGATTGTAGAACGCATTGCTCTGAATTTGCTGATAGGGCATGGCCCAGGCGATGGCCTGGCGCAGTTTCACATTGTCGAAGGGCGGCTTTGAGCAATTCAACGCCACGTACCAGAGGCAGTTCGGAATAGGTGTTGCGACGACTGTCACCTTCCCGTCCTTCTTCAGCTGATCGAAGTCTTTCGGTGGAAACCCGGCCGAGAGGTCCGCGTCGCCGCGTTCGAGCATCGCGCGTCGCGTGCCGGCCGCCGGCACGTCACGGGCGATGATGCGGCGTATCTTTGGCAAAGGTCCGCTCTTCCAGCTGTCGAACCGCGTAAGGATCACTTCGCTGCCCGGACGCCATGTCTCGACTTTATAGGCGCCCCCGCCGGCCTCGTTCATCTTCAGCCATGCCGTTGCCCAGGGATCTTCGGCAGTTGCGTTTTTCCTGGCCAGTTCGGAGTTGATGACGAAGGGAACGACAACCGCCAGGTTGAACATCAGCATCTTATCCTTGCGGATGAAGTCCACGCGAAAGGTGTGGTCGTCGACCACGACGAACTGTTCAGGCTTTTCAAGCGAGCCAGCAGACATTTGGAAGGTCGGAAATCCTCCAATCTTGACGGCCCGGTCGAAAGACCATTTCACGTCCTTCGCGGTCACCGGCGCGCCATCGTGAAAGGTCGCATCCGTTCGCAGTTTGAACGTGCAGGACATGCCATCCGGTGCAAGAGTCCAGCTTGCCGCAAGCTCGGGCGTCAGGTTCATGCGGTCGTAGGAAGGGGTCCCGTCGGCCAGAGATTTCACGCCGTAGGACATCAATCGATCATAGCAATTCCATGAGAGCCCATTCACCGTCTGATTGCTGCCTACCCCCTGCATATCCAGGCTGTTTGGGCCCAATTCCTGCACGACGAGCAAAGTGTCGCCTCGGCCCTGCGCAAATCCACCGCGAGGCAAGGCGAGAGACGCCGCAGTAGCGCTGGCCGTTGCCAGAAAAAGACGGCGATCGATGAGCGGATTGAAGGAAGTTGACATGGGCGCCTCCGGGTTTTGCGCTCCATCACAGGCAACCCTTATGCCAATGGCCGCTTGCTAAGGGCGGCCGCTCTCGCTATGCGGCAAAGGCATGACCGCCTCCTGGCGGCCCCCTCTGCTTCAACCCGGACGCGACCCATGCTCGACCTAGATAACCTCGTCGCCATCGACATCCACACTCACGCCGAGGCGCCATGCGGCACACACGCCTGGGAGGATGCGCAGGAGTTGCAGGAGGGCATGCGCAAATATTTCAAGAAGGAATTCCAGCAGCCGACCATTCCCGAAATGGCGGCCTATTATCGCGAGAGAAAGATTGCCGTGGTCATCTTCACGGTCGACAGCGAGCATTATCTCGGCCACCGGCGCTACAGCAATGAAGAGATCGCCGAACTCGCGAACCAGAATTCCGACATCATGATCCCCTTCGCCTCGATCGACCCGCACAAGGGCCGGCTCGGCGCGCGCGAGGCGCGCAGGCTCGTCGAGGAGTTCGGCGTGCAGGGCTTCAAGTTTCACCCCTCGGTGCAGGGTTTCCATCCCGACGACCGCATGTGCTACCCGCTCTACGAAGCCATTCAGGAAACCGGAAAGCCCGCGCTCTTCCACACAGGCCAGACGGGCGTCGGCTCGGGCATGCGCGCCGGCTTTCGCATCAAGCTTGAATATTCCAACCCGATGTATCTCGATGCAGTGGCCGCCGACTTTCCGGATATGCCCATCATCATGGCGCATCCCTCCTTCCCCTGGCAGGAAGAAGCGCTCGCGGTATGCCAGCACAAGCCGAACGTCTATATCGACCTCTCCGGCTGGTCGCCGAAATATTTCCCGGAAATTCTGGTGCGCTATTCCAATACGCTGATCAAGAACAAGGTTCTCTTCGGCTCGGACTTCCCGGCGATCACGCCCGACCGCTGGCTGAAGGACTTTGAGACCGCCGGCTTCCGTGACGAGGTGAAGCCGCTCATTCTCAAGGAGAACGCGATCAAGCTGCTGAAGCTGCGTTAGGCCGCTGTCAGCTCCTCAAGCGTTTTCGCCTCGAAGGCGAGAAGCTTCTTCACGCTGTCGCGCTGCTGCATGCGCTCGAAATGCGCCTTGACGGCCGGATGCGGATCGATCGCCGCGCCAAGCTGCGCGGCGCGGCGCACGCACCAGAAGAAATAGGCGTCGACTGCCGTGTAGTGATCGAAGAAATAGTCGCGTCCATGCAACCGCTCGTTGGCGACGGCGAAATTTTCGGCGAGAAAATCCCGCGCAAGTTTCTTGACCGATTCCTCGGTTCCCGGAACGTCGCAGAATTTCGACGGCGAGTTGATGCGCGACAGATGCGGATGGATGCCGGAGCCGAACCAGCCCATATGCGAAATCGCCTGCAGTTCGTCGAGCGGATCTGACGGCAGCAGGCGCGCAGCGGGAAAAGTGCGCGCGATCCAGGTGTTGATGGCGACATTCTCTGCCAGCAATCGCCCGTCGATCGATAACATTGGCACTTTGTGCAACGGATTGATCTTGAGATATTCGGGCGTCATGTGCTGGCTTTTGCGGAAATTGACGGTCCGCACCGAAAAATCCGCGCCGGCTTCGGTCAGGTTGATATAGGGGACCATCGAACAGGCGACGGGCGCGTAAAACAATTCGATTTTCAAGATGTCCTCCCTTTGTTTCATTCGGGTCATAAATTCGCATGGATCGGTTGCCTTGCCAAACTGGCGTTGCAGCGCTGCACCGCGCCCGGCATAATCGCGAAAAATGGAGGAAACCATGCCGCAACTTGCCCCTGGGCAAGTTCCCAATCCCGTCTTCGGGCCGAACCGTTTCAAGCTCGGCCTGTTCAACGCCAATTGCGACGGCGGCTTCGCCATTTCGAAAGCCCCGGAACGCTGGGCCGCGAACTGGGACGACATTGTCAAGATATCGCTCTGGGCGGACGCAGCGGGCATCGACTTCATCCTGCCGGTCGCGAAATGGCGCGGCCTTGGCGGCGAGGCCGACAATCTTGGCCGCTCCTACGAGACCATGACGCATAGCGCCGCGATCGGCGCGCTTACCAAGCGTATCGGCATGTTTGTCACGGTTCATGCGCCCGTGCTCACGCCAGCCTATGTCGCCAAATGTCTCGCCACCATCGATGCGGCGACGCACGGCCGCGTGGGCCTCAACATCGTGTGCGGCTGGAACCAAAACGAGTTCGACGTCCACGGCATCGAGATCGATGGGGAGCATCGCTACGATCACGGCCTCGAATGGTGGAAAGTGCTTTCGAAAATGCTCGAAGGCGGCAAGCCCTTCGACTGGAACGGGCAATATTTCAAGCTGAAGAATGCCGTCACCGATCCCCTGCCCCTGCAGAAGAAGATTCCCGTCATGTCGGCGGGCTTTTCTTACAAGGGCCGTGACTTCGCGGGACAGGCCGCCGATCTTCTTTTCACCAGCGTCTCCACGATCGAGCGCGCGCCCGCTATCGTGCAGAGCGTGCACGACTACGCAAAGAAATACGATCGCGAGATCCAGGTCTTCACTTCGAGCCATATCGTCTGCCGTCCGACGCGGCAGGAAGCGGAGGATTTCTATTATTACTTCGCGGAGACCATGGCCGATCGCGCCTGCCTCGAACAGATGACCGCGATGAAGAAAAAGACCGCCGGCAGCGACACACCGGAGAAGGAGCGCGCCGATTTCAATCCGGAGGTTCACACCCGCTATCGCGGCAAGATCTATCCCGGCTCATTTCCCGGCAGTTATACATTCGTCGGCACGCCCGACGACATTGTTGAGGAAATGGTGCTGTTGGAAAAGGCGGGCCTGCGCGGCGCGGCCATTACCTTCCTCGATTACGTCAAGGACATGCCCTTCTTCAATCAGGAAGTCCTGCCGCGCATGGAACGCGCGGGCCTGCGCGAAAAGGTGAAAGAACTCGCGTGAAGGTCAGCCGGCTGGCGCTTTCTTGTAGTGAAGATGGCCGGCAATACGATAACCTCGCGCGCCGGCATCTGCGGGATGCGTTACGCCATCCAGGACAGGCACGCATTCGAAATCGAATGGGCTCTTGCCTTCGATACAAGCCACGTTGACGCCAATCTCGTGCGGATTGGAGCGGCGCTTGTGATGAGTATAGATGCCGCAGCGCGAACAGAAATAATGTTCTGCCTGCATTGTATTGAACCGATATAGCGTGAGCAGGCCTTCGCCTTCGTCGAAGACGATATCGCCAAGCTTCGCGCTGACGGCCACCGCGCCGCGCATGCCGCAATAGGAACAATCGCAGCGGCGCGCCGATGCGAAACCATCCGGCAGACGCACCCGGAAACGCACGGCGCCGCAATGACAAGCGCCCTTGATCCCGAGCGGTTCGCTCATTGGTTCGCCTCCTCTTTCACTTGATGGATTCGAGCCGCGCGCGTTCGCGCGCCGCAATCATGTCGCCATCGCGTTCGGCCGCTCCATACCAGTGGATGGCTGCAAGCCTGTCCGCCTTGGCGCCGAGACCGTATTCGAAAGCCATGCCCAGATAGAACTTCGCCCACGCACCGGGGATTTTGCGCTCCGTCGATGCGATGACGAAGGCCTGACTGAATCTCCTTTCGTCGTCTTTCGGTCCGTTCAGTCCGAATACGAGCATCCGAACCATTTGCATGCAAAGTTCTTGCGCCGCAACCACTTTCGCGTCGTCAGGCCGCAATTTGCGGGCCCGATTGCACATCGCGGCCGCATCGTGAACGACCTCGGTACGGAAGGAAAAGGTAGCGATCTCGACATCGGAGACCGGCTCGCTGCCGCGTCCGCCTTCGCGGCGCGTTCCCATTTCAAGGCAATCCTCGATCGCTTGCGTGTCGCTGATCCCCGGCTCTTGCGCACGTGGAGTGGACGGCGTGAGCACGAGAAGAAAAGCTGCGAGAATGTGCAGCAGCGAAGCGGCGGAAAAGTGTCGCCGCAAAGTTGATGAGGTCATCGGCTGCTTGCTCCTGTCGACGCGGCAAAATACGCCTTCCGGGCAAGAGTCTATACGCGATGACGCGGCGCGCAACGGTGCCGATAGCGGAATCAGGCCGCGAGTTCCGCCTGCCTGGCCGGCGCGAGCTTGTTGAGGATCTGCCGTATTTCCGGCCGGCACGAACCGCAATTCGTTCCTGCTTTCAGCCGTGCGCCGATCGCTTCGACATCTTCCGCGCCTTCGCGGGCAGCGTCCGCAATCGCTGTCTCTCTCACGGCAAAGCAAGAACAGACGAGCGGCCCCAGACCGGCAAGCCCGGCTGGCGCGCGGCCGGCCAATATTGCCTTTCGCTCCCCTACGCTCAGTTCCGCTTTGCCGAAGCTGTCGATAAGCCAGTCAAGCGCCGGCGCATCGCGCTTTGGCTGAACGAAAAGCGCGCCTTCGAGACGCTTGCCGTCGAACGCCACAAAGCGAAAATCGCCGCTGGCTGGATCGCTGAGTTCGGCGCGTTCACCGGCTTCCCCGAGATGATTGACGAGCAGCGCATGCAGCGACATGGCCTCGCGTGTCGAAGCAAAGATCACCGCTTCGCCACCGGGAATCGTCACCCGCGCATGCGCCAACCACGACGGCATTTCGGTGCGCTGGCGACTCAGCAGAAATCCCTCGCAACGCATCGCGATGCGTTGCACACGCACCGGCGTTGCCTTCAGCTCAGGTTGTCCGGAGAAAGGATCGGTACAAGGCGCCGCAAGCGCATCGACGCGCGCGAGCCCGCCTGTGGCATCGTTCCAGTGAATTGGCGCGAAGACTGAGCTGCGACCAAGTCCCTCATCGAATGCGACGCGAAGGGTCGCCGCGCCATGCGCGCTCTCTATGCGCGCATAATCCCCTTCCCCCAGTCCAGCCGCTGCCGCATCAAAGGGATGCATCGAAAGTTGCGGCTCCTCGACATGTCGCGCAAGGCGCGTCGAGAGACCGGTTCGCATCATCGTATGCCAGTGATCGCGCACGCGGCCCGTGTTCAGCACAAGGGGAAACTCTGATGTCGGCGTCTGCGCCAAGTCGGGAGGCTCAATGGCGACGAACCGGCCCCTGCGATCCCCTGTGAAAAATCCGCCCTGTGCAAAGAGACGCGCCTGCGGCTCGCCCTGTTCCGGACAGGGCCATTGCACCGGCTCAAGCGCCTCGTACTCGCCTTCGTCGAGCCAGGCGAGCGCGCCGATATCGAAATCGCGCGCGCCCCCGTTCTCAAAAGCGGAAAGCGCAGCGTGCTCGCGGAAGATCGCCGCCGGCGATTCATAGGTGAATTCCTCCGCGAAGCCCATGCGCTGAGCAACGAGCGTCATGTGCATCCAGTCCGGCTTCGCTTCGCCCGGGGCCTCCATGAATGCGCGCTGGCGCGATATGCGCCGCTCCGAATTCGTCACCGTGCCGTTCTTCTCACCCCATGCGGCGGCAGGCAAAAGCACGTGCGGCTGGCAGCGTGTGGTATCCGTCTCTTCCATGGCTTCGGACACAATGAACAGGTCGAGCTTGCGCAGAGCATCTCGCATCTCATCCGCGCGCGGCAATGTCACCGCAGGATTGGTGTGCATCACCCAGAGCGCCCTGATCTCGCCCCGTTCGATCGCCTCGAACATCTGCACGGCCTTGAGCCCTTCGCGTCTTGCGATGTTCGGCGCATTCCAGAATCTGCTGACCCGATCGACGTCTGATTCGCCGTAGCCCATATGCGCGGCAAGCATATTTGCGAGGCCGCCAACCTCGCGTCCGCCCATCGCATTGGGCTGGCCTGTGAGAGACAGCGGCCCGCTGCCGGACTTGCCGATGCGTCCCGTCGCGAGGTGACAGTTGATGATCGCGTTGACCTTGTCCGTGCCTTGGGCGGACTGGTTCACACCCTGGCTGTAGCACGTGACCGTTCTGTCGCGTGCGATAAAGAGGTCGACGAAGGCATTGATCTCCTGCGGCGAGAGGCCGGTGCGAATGGCGACTGTCTCCATATCTGGCGCGACGATGCGTGCGCGCGACAGCGCCTCATTGAGGCCCGAGGTATGTTCGGCGACATAGATGGCGTCCATCGCCGCGCGTGCGCCAATCTCACGGAATAGCCATGAGAACAGGACGCTGTCCATTCCCGGCCTGATGTTGAGATGCAGATCGGCGCCATCGCTCGTCGCCGTGCGTCGCGTATCTATATTGACGAGTTTCGCGCCGCGCGTGTCGCGCGCAGCCTGCATGCGTTGAAATAGAACCGGATGGCACCAGGCCGCGTTGGAGCCGACCAGAATGATCAAGTCGGCGCTATCGAGATCTTCATAAGAATTCGGGACCGTGTCCGAACCGAAGGCGCGCCGATGACCTGCGACAGACGATGCCATGCAGAGGCGCGAATTGGTATCGACATGCGGCGTGCCCAGAAAACCTTTCGCGAACTTGTTGGCGACGTAATAGTCCTCGGTCAGCATCTGGCCGGATAGGTAAAACGCGATGGCGCCCGGGCCATACTTTTCGAGTGTCGCCTTGAGCCCGTCGGCGACATAGTTGATCGCCTGGTTCCAGGTCGCACGCTGGCCATGGATGCGTGGAAACAACAACCGCCGATCGAGCGCCAGGGTTTCCCCAAGCGCCGCTCCCTTGACGCAGATGCGCCCGAAGTTCGCAGGATGCGAAGGATCGCCCGTCGCTTCGAAGCCGCCATCGCCAAGCTTGCGCATCTCGATGCCGCAACCGACGCCACAATAGGCGCAGGTCGTCTTCACGCTCGCGCCTGTCGCCATGTTCGAACCGGCGCTCATCAGTAGACGTCCGCCTGATAACGGCCTTGCTTTTTCAGGTCCGCAACATAGGCGACCGCGGCATCCCCTGAGAGGCCGCCGTGCTCGGATGCTATATCCACCAGCGCGCGCTCGACATCCTTGGCCATGCGCTTTGCGTCGCCACAAACATAGAAATGGGCGCCGGCTTGCAACCAAGCCCAAAGGTCTGCGCCGGTCTGGCGCATGCGATCCTGCACATAGACTTTTTCTGAGCCGTCGCGCGACCAGGCAAGCGTAAGCCGATTGAGCTGTCCCTTGTCCTGCATCGCCGAAAATTCGTCGGCATAAAAGAAATCGCTGGCCATGCGCTGGTGCCCGAAGAACAACCAGTTCCGACCGGGCGCATTAGTTGCGACGCGCTCCTGAAGGAAAGCGCGGAACGGCGCGACACCTGTGCCCGGCCCAACCATGATAATGTCTTTGGACATATCTTGCGGCAACGCAAAGCCATGGGCCGCCTGTATATAGACGGGCAACTTCGCGCCTGGAGCAATGCGTTCGCCGAGAAACGTAGAGGCTACACCCGCGCGCATACGCTGGCCAAGTTTGTAGCGCACGCAATCGACCGTCAACGACAGGCGGCCGGCAGCATGTTTGGGCGAGGACGAGATCGAATAGAGCCGCGGTTGCAACTCGTCGAGCGCCTCGACGAAAGCTTCGGGTCCTATGCGAACTCCCGAAAACTTGTGCAAGGTGCCCAGTACATCGAGCAGCGCCAGATCGCCATCCACATCCTCACCTTGCGCCAGCGCACGCGCCTTCACGCGTTGTGACCCGCCGCTGACGAGCGAGATCAGTTGAAACAGCGAATCCGGGGCTGCGCCCAGTGCTTTCTTGCGGATCAGCGTCTCGCGCAAGCTCAAGCCGCCGATGTCCGCCTCCGGTCGCGCGCCAAGCAAGGCGATAATCGCATCGACCAAAGCGGGATCGTTCTGCGCGAACACGCCGAAGGAATCGCCGACGGTGTAGCCGACGCCGCTCCCGGAAATATCGAATTCGATATGATAGGTGGTTTTCTCGGAACCTTCGCCATTGAGGCGGCGACGTGAAAGAAACACGGCTTCCGCAGGATTGTCGCGCGACGTTCCCTTCGCCGTTATGGCTGACGCTGCCGACGCTGGTTCGACGGCAACGGAAGCGCTTGCGCCCGACAATTCCTCGTTCAACTGGCGCAGCGCCCGCAACGTGTCCTTGCCGCCCGGCGCGCAAAGATTGAGCCGCTTTTCCCCGCCTTCCACGATGGCTGCGGAATAGGTCTCGCATTGATAGCCGCACTGGCCGCAATTCTGTTGCGCCATCGCCGCGAACATGCGGCGTTTCAGACTACGCCCTTCGGCCAGCTTCATGCGGTCGCCGATGGGCATGGCTGGATCGTGCCAGGGCGCATCTTCCTCGACCGCAGCGGGCGCGCCGACGATCTCAAGCGCTTCGCCAGGCGACAGCGCGGTGACGGCCGCCGTATCGAGATTGAGATAGCCGGCAAAGAAGCCGCTGAGCCAGATGCGCTGCTCTGCCGTGAACGGCGCGTTTTCGGGCAGGAGATCGAAGGTTTTGACGGGCGGCGGCTGAAAGGTCATGCGAGCGCATCCTCGGTCTCGACCATCAGCAAGAGGTCTTCGATGGCGACGCGATTGGCGAAAGCCTGAAAACTCTCCTGCGGCGATGCGCGCGAGGTCATCCATGCACGCAGCAATCGCTCGACGAAGGCCGGCGCGTCCTCGGACTTCACGCCCTTGCGCAGTTCCTTGCCGATCTTCGCATCCGCGCCGAAACCGCCGCCGATGACGATATCGTAACCGGACACAGTGTCGCCGTCGTCGTTGATCGCGACTTTCGCGCCGATCAGCCCGATGTCGCCAATGTAATGCTGCGCGCAGGAATGATGACAACCGGTAAGATGCACGTTGACCGGCTGGTCGATTGCCAGTTGCGTATCGACATGCGCGGCAATGGCCAGCGCATCTTCCTTCGTGTGCGCCGCCGCGAACTTGCAACCGGTCGCGCCTGTGCAGGCGACGAGGCCTGCGCGCAAGGATGTAGCGGAAATGGAAAGTCCCGTCGTCTCTATCGCCTGCGTCGCCGCAGCGACATCGGCGTCCTTCACGCCCGAGATGAGAAAGTTCTGCCAGACGGTGAGCCTGATATCGCCGTCGCCAAAACGTCGAGCCACTTCGGCAATGTCGCGCATCTGTTGCGTCGTCATTTTTCCAACAGGGAGCACGACGCCGAGCCAATTCAATCCAACTTGCGCCTGCTTGTGCACACCAATATGCGCCATGCGATCGAAGGGCGGACGCTTTTCAACAGCCTCATCGGGTATACGAACAAGAAATCGGCCGAGCAGCTTCTCGGTCTCGGCGACGAAACGATCGAACCCCCATTGATCCAGAACATATTTCAATCGTGCGCGATTTCGATTGGTGCGGTCGCCGTTTTCGATGAAGACACGCACCATGGCGTCGGCGACGGTCGTGCAGTCTTCGGTGCGGCAATAGACACCCGACGGACGCGCGAGATCCTTGTGGCCGGTGATGCCGCCAAGCACGATCCGCTGCCAGACGCCGGACTCGACGCCCGACCCTTCTTTCACAACGACGGCCTGAAACCCGATGTCATTGGTTTCCTCGAGTGTCGGTATGACACCGCCGCCATCGAAGGCGACATTGAACTTGCGCGGCAGGCCGTAAAGCGTGCGCGAATTCAGGATATGATGATGCCATGCTTTTGCGAGCGGGCGGGTGTCGGCGATCTCCTGTGCATCAATGCCCGCTGTGGCAGAACCCGTGACGTTGCGGATATTGTCCGCACCGGAACCACGCGAAGCCAAACCCAATTCGACAATGCGCTCGACAACATCGGCGGCATGAATTGCTTTGATTTCGCGAATTTGCAGGTTGGCGCGTGTCGTGACGTGCGCATAGCCGCCCGCATAGGCGTCGGCGATGTCGGCCACGCCAGCGAATTGCCAATGGGTGAGAATGCCGTTGGGAATCCGCAGACGGCACATATAGCTGTCCTGCGCGGGCGCAACGTAGAAGAGGCCGAGATAGCGCCAGCGGAAATTGTCGTCGGGTTTGGGATATTCCCCGCGCGCCCCTTGCGCCTTGAAGCGCGCATAGGCGTCGAAGGGATGTTCGGAACGCTTCCACTTTTCCTGATCGGCGAGCTTGCCGCCGCGTGCGACGGTCGCATCCTGCGCCTTGATATGGATCGCATCCGGCCCCGTGACTTCCGCCGCAGGCTTGCGTCCGCCACCCGCAAGTTTTCCCGCCTCGATGCCAGAAACGAAGCCTTCGAGATAGCGCTTCTGATCCGAGGAGAAGTCGCTGCTCATGTCACGCCGCCCTGTCCGCAAGCGGCGGCGTCAGCAATGGCTCGGCGAATGCGCGACCATGCACCAGCATGCGACGGGCGAGGCTTATATCGGTTTTCGCGCGGATGAGATCGAGATACCAGAGCGCATCATCCGTGTCGCCGACGAGTATGCATCCGATCAGCAGTCCGTTTGCGATCACACATTTGCGATAAATGCTATTCGCGCGATCCTGCATGACGACGATATCGGCGCCTTCCGGCTCCAGAAATTCGCCAGCGGAAAATACGGGTACGCCAGACACTTTCAGGTTAGTCGCCAGGACCATTCCCTCGAAGGGCGCAGCGGCGCCAGCCAGGTGAAGGGCAAGCGTGCGCGCCTGGGCATAGGCCGGCTCGACCAGTCCATAGGCGACGCCACGATGTTCGGCGCATTCGCCGATGGCGAAGAAGCCGTCGATGCTGGCGCGCATGGCGTCGTCGACGACGATACCTCTGTTGACATCAAGTCCCGCAGTCTTTGCCAGCGCAGCATTCGGTCTGATGCCGACTGCGCAGATAACCTGCGATAGATCGAGCGACGATTCATCGGTGAAAGACAAGCCGCATACATGATCGTCTCCAAGAATTGCCTGCGTCGACTTTTCCAGCAAAACCTTCACGCCCTTGCGCGCCATCGCCCGGCGCAACAAAGCTGCCGATGGCGCGTCGAGCTGGCGCTCCATCAATCGATCCATGACGTGAACGAGCGTGACATCGGCGCCGCGCCGCGCAAGGCCGTAAGCAGCCTCGATGCCGAGAAGGCCGCCACCGATGACCGCGACTTTCTCGCCTTTTGATGCGCAGACTTCCATCGCATCAACATCCGAAAGATCGCGAAAGGCGCGCACTCCAGGCAGGTCGATGCCCGGCAACGGCAGTTTGATCGGGTTGGAGCCCGTCGCGAAGACGCAGTGGTCGAATTCTATTGTCTCGTCCGAAGCGAGGGTCGCGACCTTAAGTTCGCAATCGATGGAAATCACGGGATCCCCGGTCAGAAGCCTGACCCCGTTGGCTTCATACCAGTCACGGCCGCGCAACAGGATATCGTCCTGCTTGACATCGCCGGCGAGCAACGCGGAGAGAAGCACGCGATTATATCCCGGCGAGGTCTCGGCGCCGACAACCGTCACGTCGAATCTGCCCGGCGCAGCGCGCAGCAGTTCCTCGACGAAGCGCACGCTCGCCATGCCGTTGCCGATGACCAGAATACGCCTCATGTCCAACCTATGCCGCTATCGACGGCGCCTTGTGCCGCGCGTAAAGGAACTCGAGAACGGCAGCGCGGGCACGTGAATAGGTCGCGTCGGCGACGAGGTCGAGGCGCTTGCGCGGACGCGCCAGATGTACCGGAAGGACTTCGCCTATCGTCGCGGCGGGACCGTTTGTCATCATCACGATCCGGTCGGACAGGAGCACTGCTTCATCGACGTCATGCGTGATCATGATCATCGTGTTCTTGAGGCGCATATGGATATCCATGATGGAGTCCTGAAGATGCGCGCGGGTGAGCGCGTCGAGCGCGCCGAAAGGTTCGTCCAGCAGCAGGATCTTGGGTTCCATCGCAAGCGCGCGGGCTATGCCGACGCGCTGTTTCATGCCGCCGGATATTTCGGACGGGCGCTTGTCGAGAGCGTGGGACATGTGAACGAGCGCAAGATTGTGGCGAATCCACTCGTCGCGTTCCGCCCTGTTCTTGCGGCCCCCGAATACCTTGTTCACGGCGAGAGAGACGTTCTCGTACACTGTGAGCCAGGGCAGCAAGGAATGATTCTGAAAGACCACCGCGCGGTCCGGGCCGGGA
The DNA here is from genome assembly GCA_903847605.1 of uncultured Hyphomicrobiales bacterium. Classification (GTDB taxonomy): domain Bacteria; phylum Pseudomonadota; class Alphaproteobacteria; order Rhizobiales; family Beijerinckiaceae; genus Terripilifer. The sequence continues at coordinate 18,543 of CAINED010000092.1, forward strand.
CTGTTGACCTCCTGATTTTCCAGCAGCACCGCGCCCGATGTCACCGGCGTCAGGCCGGCGATGATGTTCAGAAGCGTGGACTTGCCACAACCGGAATGACCGATGATCGAGACATATTCGCCATTTTCGATGGTCAGCGAAATATCGCGCAACACTTCGGTTGTCGCCGCGCCGCGGGTGAAGGATTTGTCGACGTGATCGATTTTGAGATAGGGCATTGCCATGATGTTGATCCTTGCGAACACGATCTCTCAGGAAGCGGCAGTGCCGCGCGTGACGAGGTTGCCGACAGCCGCCACGATCCGATCGAGGAGAAATCCGACAAAGCCGATGTAGAGAAGCGCGACGACGATGTCGGGCAGTTTCGAAGAGTTCCAGGCGTCCCAGATGAAGAAGCCAATGCCGACGCCGCCCGTCAGCATTTCCGCTGCGACGATGGCAAGCCACGAGAGACCCACGCCGATGCGCAAGCCCGTGAAGATGTAGGGTGCAGCAGACGGCAGCATGACCTTGAAGAAGAATTCGATGTGATTGAGCCGCAGCACGGCGGCAACATTGCGATAGTCCTGCGGAATGTTGCGGATGCCGACTGCCGTATTGATGATGATCGGCCAGATCGAAGTGATGAAGATCACGAAGATTGCCGAAGGATTGGCGTCGCGAAATGCGGCCAGTGAAATCGGCAACCAAGCCAGCGGCGGCACAGTACGCAGCACCTGAAAGATCGGATCGAGACCGCGCATCGCCCAGACCGACTGACCGATGATGGCGCCAACGATCACGCCGGCGACCGCGGCAAGTCCAAAGCCGATGAGCACACGCTGCAGCGACGTGAGCACACGCCATCCGAGCCCCATGTCCTGCGAACCCGCCCAGTAGAACGGCTGCAAGATGAGATCGCTGGCCTCGGACCAGACGATGCTGGGCGACGGCAGGGAAGCGCCCGGCTTGGAGAAGCCGATCTGCCAGACGATAAGCAGGAGAACGAGCGTGATGAGTGGCGGCACGCCGTTGACGAGCCACCATATTCCCCAGCGCGAAGCCGTCTTTTTCCAGCCTTCGCCCGGCTTGCCGAGCGGAATGACAGCTGCGGGTTCGAGAGCTTCGGCAACCGGCGTCGCCGTCTTGGAAATGCTGACGACTTTCGCCGTGCGGCTTTCGGTCTGAGCCAAACTCAGATTTGCAGCGCCCATCGTGCTGGTCCTTCCTTGTCGTGTCGAGGCGGTCACCCGCCTGTTCCACCCTGTCTAATCAAGGACCGTGCCAGCGCCTCCGATTCGCTCTAACCTGCTAAATTTACGATATAAAAGTCATCCCAAGCCGTGGAGGTGGGAGGCCTCTGATTGTGCATTGCACAAAAATCAGGCTCCCGCCTTTCAATTAAGCAAGCTGCTCAACCGACAGCGCGCTTGATCTTAAGCGCATTCAAATAGGCCATCGGATTGGCAGGATCGAACTTCACGCCGTCGAAGAAGGTTTCGACGCCACGGGAATCGCCAGTCGGATAGCCGACGACGCCGAGTTGTTTCGCCGCTGCCTGCCAGAGATCGCTACGGTTCGTCTTGTCGACGAGACCCTTGATATCGATCGTCGGCTCGAACTTGCCCCAGCGAATGTTTTCCGTGACGAACCATGTATCGAGGCTCTTCCATGGATACGAACTTTCGCCGTTCTGGCCCCAATATTTCATCAGCAGGTTCGTGCCCTTCACAACCTTGCCGCGCCCGTAATTGATGTCGCCCTTGATACGGCCGATGATGTCCGGCACGGGCACGTTGAACCACTGACGGCGGCCGATGATTTCGGCCATCTCCTGCTTGTTCTCCATCTTCTCGCACCATATCTGCGCTTCCATCACAGCCATCAGAATGGCCTGCGTGGCGCGCGGATTCGCATCGACCCAGTCGGCGCGCATGCCGAGAATCTTTTCGGGATGACGGAACCAGATTTCGCCCGTTGTGGCAGCGGTAAAGCCGATATTCTGGTTGACGAGCTGTTCGTTCCAGGGCTCGCCGACGCAGAAGGCATCCATGTTGCCGACTTTCATGTTCGCAACCATCTGCGGCGGCGGAACGACGATGGTGGAGATATCCTTGTCGGGATCGATGCCGCCTGCGGCCAGCCAGTAGCGAATCCAGAGATCATGCGTGCCGCCGGGGAAAGTCATGGCGACTTTCACATCTTTGCCCGCGGCCTTTTTCTTCGCGAAAGCTTCCTTGAGCGGAGATGCATCCGTACCGACAGGCAGATCCTTGTATTCATTGGAGACCGAAAGCGCCTGGCAATCCTCATTCAGATTAAGCAACGTGTACATCGGCAGCGGCTGGTTGTTCTGCATCACCTTGCCGGTCGTGTAGAGATGCGTCTTCGGCCTGAGAATGTGGCCGCCGTCGATACCATTCGCCTTGGTGCCGAGCGCCATGTTATCGCGCGTGGCTCCCCATGACGCCTGCTTGGATATGTCCATGTCAGGCAGACCGTATTTCGCGTAAAGTCCCTTCTCTTTCGCGATTATCATGGGTGCCGCGTCGGTAAGGGCGATATATCCGAGCTTCGTCCCCTTCACTTCGGGCCCCGCGCCTTGCGCGAACGCGCCGCTCGGGAAAGCTGCCTTCGCCATCGACATCAGCGCTACGGCGCCGGTGGATTTCAACAGACGCCGGCGAGAGAGCGCTCCGGAGACGGGCGAATGCGTGGTTTTCGACATGATTGCTCCTGTTGTCTGCCGCGCGCCTAATTCTGCGAACGGCTTCAGAGGCGATCAATCCAAGTCTCGTGCCAGTTTGCGGGCAGAACGGTCAAAGCATGTGCAGCGCCGGCGCAGAAAGTCTGGGGCGTGGCGTTAGGCAGTATTCAAGCCCCTGATTTCATGAACTTGGATCCAGCGGCACTTGCGCGGATGCCGCCTCCGGCTAAACTCCTGCCAACAAGATTTTCGGGGAGGATGACATGCGCGCGAAGCTTTCGGCCGCACTGGCGCTGGCTGCTATTCTGGTCACGGGCAATCAAGTCGCGGCGCAAGGCGGCGTGGAGGATTTTCCAAATCGTCCCGTGCGGTTCGTCGTGCCATTCCCCGCCGGCGGACCTGCGGACGTGTTCGCGCGCATTCTCACCCAGCACATGAGCGAACAGTGGCCGAAGGGTTTTATTATCGAGAACCGGCCGGGCGGTAACACCGCCATCGGCGCGCAACAGGTCGCGCGCGCCGCTCCCGATGGCTACACGCTACTGGTGGCGCTCGACACGACGCTCGTGATGAACGCGTTCCGCACCACGAATATTTCCTACAAGCTGTCTGACTTCGCCCTCGTATCGCTGGTCGCGACGACGACCTCCATTCTCGTCGTACCGGCCAGCGGCGCGAAGTCAGTCGAAGACTTGATCGCCACCGGCAGGGCGAACAAGGGCAAACTGAACTATGGCGCCGGCATCATCCCGACGCGCCTTGCGGGCTTCCTCTTTACGAAGATGGCGGGGTTCGAAGCGGCCTTCGTGCCCTACAAGGGCAGCGCAGAAGTCGTGCAGGGTCTTCTCGACGGCAGCATCAACTATGCCGTCGACGGCATCGCGCCGCATCTCAACCTCGTCAAGGACGGTCGCCTGCGCGCCCTGGCGAAACTCGATGACGCGCCGCTCGCCTCCCTGCCCGATCTCAAGCCGCTTCATTCGTTTCCGGGCCTGAAAGACCTCGGCAACATGTCCGTCTGGATCGGCATTGCCGCCCCGGCGGGCACGCCTGCGCCCATCGTCGACAAGATTTATAAAGCGCTTGCGAATTCGACCGGCAATCCTGCCGTCAGGGAACGGCTCGCGAATATCGGCATCCGCGCGACGAGCATGACGCCCGAGAATTTTACGAATTTCGTCAATGCAGAAATCAGGAAGTGGGGTCCGATCGTCAAGGAAAGCGGAATCGTCATCGAATGAGACGCGACGGCGCATACAACCGCGCGTTTCTCTGTGGCTCGATGTTCGCTGCTTTTCTCGCCGCACCCGCCGCGATGGCCGACGACTTCTACAGGGACAAGACGATTTCGATCATCGTCTCGACGGGATCGGGCGGCTCCTACGACGGCGCGGCCCGTTCGCTCGCCCGTTACATGCCGCAATATATCCCGGGCGCTCCCGTGATTGTCGTGAAGAACATGCCCGGCGGCGGACACACGCTGGCGACCAATTTCGTCGTGAACAATTCGCCGCCCGACGGCCTGACCATCGGCAATATCGGCAACAGCATTCCCATGCACCAGATGGTCGACGGGCGCGGCGTGCGGTTCGATGTGGCAAAGTTTCAATGGCTCGGCTCCATTGGCCTCAGCAATCTCACCATTGCGTTCTGGCGCGACAGCGGATTGACATCCATCGACGACGCCTTCAAGCGCGAGATCGTCATGGGCGCGACAGGCGCGGGCTCCGGCACTTTTCTTTATCCCAACGCCATGAACAAGCTGCTAGGCACGAAGTTCAAGATCGTGACCGGCTATCGTACAGGCGCCGAAGTCGATCTCGCCCTGCAGCGCGGCGAGGTTCAAGGGCGCGGCGGCGTCAGCTATTCGAATGTCGTGCAATTGCATCCGGACCTCGTCCGCGCCGGCAAATTTCTGTTCGTGGCGCAGATCGGCCTCGAACGCGACAGGGCGATGCCCGATGCGCCGCTGATCACCGAACTCGCTAGGGACGACGAGGCGCGGCAGGTGCTCCGCTTCATCTCGACGCCGGTGAAGCTCGGGCGGCCCTATTTCGTCGCGCCAGGCGTGCCCGCCGACCGGGTGAGCATCCTGCGCAAGGCCTTCGAGGCGACCATGGAGAACAAGGCTTTTCTCGCGGAAGGCGACAAGCAGGCGCTCGACATCCAGCCGGTTGGCTGGAGCGAAGTCGAGAAGGTGGTGCTGGAAATGGTCGGGACGCCGCCGTCTGTCGTGGCGAAAACCAGGGAATTGGTGGGCTCGGGCACGGAGTAGTCCGGCTTGCTTTGCGATGGCCGCCGTATAGACTTGCTTCATTCGCAAAAGCGCTCGCAAAACGGGCGAACATCAACCGTCAACCAAGGGTGGAAACATGGCCGCAACCGGCATGCAGGGCAAGGAATTCGATTTCGAGAAATTCCGTCTGCGCAAATTCGTCGATCGTCTGATCGACTTGGACGAGGTGGAAGTCCGCGAGGAAAATACGCCCCTCATCCACCTGAGCTCGATCATCGAGAACTCGCCAAAGGCCGTGCTGTTCAAGAGTGCGGGCCCGGAGAGAATCGAAATGATCGCCAAGGCGGCGGGCGCACGCAAACGCCTGATCGCGGCTTTCGATTCGACCGAGGAGAAGATTTACGACGACTTCCTCGCACGCTTCGCAACGCCAAAGAAGTCCGTGGAGATTCCATCCGACGAAGCGCCTGTTCACGCCATCAAGATCACCGGCAAGGACGTCGATCTCACGAAGCTGCCGTTTCATCCGCAACATGAGTTCGACGGCTCCTGCTATATCTCGTCCGGCATCGATTATGTGATCGATCCGGCGACCGGACGCTCCAATGTCGGCAGCCGGCGTCTCTCGCTGCGCAATCGCTACCAGACCGGCACGAACATCACCGCGCCATCAGACCTCAAGCGCATCTACGAGGCCTGCGCGAAGCGCAAGGAACGTCTGCCCGTCACCTTCACCATCGGCGCGCATCCGCTCGACATGTTTGGCGCAACGACGCGCCAGCAGGGCGACGAGCACCATATGGTGTCGACCGTGCGCGGCGAGACGACGCCGTTGGTCAAGAGCCTGACCAATGACATCCTGGTGCCCGCGGATGCAGAGATCATTCTCGAAGGCTATTTCGACGAACGCGGCTATTGCGAACCGGAAGGGCCGTTCGGCGAATATATGGGCTACTACGGCGCGATCCACATGGATCCCATTTTCACCTGCACAGCCATCACGATGCGCAAGGACGTGATGTACCAGACCCTGCAGCATGGCACTGCGTTCAAGCTCGACGAGACGGACGCCGCCTGCATGACCGCCCTTCGCGTCGAGGCGACGGCCATGCGCATCCTCAAGAATGTCGTGCGCGAACCGATAGCTGCCTATTCACGCTCGCTTTCGGGAGGTTCGGGCACGTTACGCATTTCGATGAAGCAGCATATTCACGGCGAAGCCCGCAACGCCATGCTCGCCATCTTCGGCGCGATGCGGCAGATCAAGACGATCTTTGTCTATGACGAGGACATCAACATCCGCAACGACCGCGAATGCGAATGGGCCATGGGCACACGCTTCCAGGCCGACAAGGACATCATCACCATCAACGGGATGATGGGCATGCCGATGGATCCCTCTCTCGAGGGCCGCCGCACGGGCGCGAAGGCCGGCTTCGACTGCACGCGTCCCTTTGGCCGCGGTCATGAGATCATCCACATGCGCTGCGCGGCGAAGAATTTTACCGGCCCTGCACGCTTCCAGACCGTCGAGCAAGCGCTCGAGGCGGGACCGCTGTTCTATTCACATGTGGTGGAAGCCGTCGGCAGTTCGGACGGACGAGAAGTCGCTGCGGAGATCGATCGGCTGCGCGAGGAAGGCCGTATCGGCCGCGACAAGGACGGACGCTACGCCCTCGTGACCGACGGCAAGAAGGGTTACACCGCGCAGGTTGGCGAGTGGTACCACGATCCCAACCACGGGATTTGAGCGCGAAATTGGGAGCGTGCTCCCTTCTCCCCTTGCGGGAGAAGGTGTCATGCGAAGCGTGACGGATGAGGGGTAGCCCGCAGGGCTATCCATCGTGCCACGGCGGGAATATTCCAGAGTTTTTCGAATGCAGGAAAAGCGAAGTCGCAAGGAAAGCGCTTCGCGCTACCCCTCATCCGGCTGCCTCCGGCAGCCACCTTCTCCCGCAAGGGGAGAAGGGGATACCCCCGCGAAATTTCGCGACAAAAAAAAATTCCACCTCATTTCTCCCCCTCCCCCCAGCCATCCCCCACACTGCGCGCGTCCCGGCCTAAGGGTGTCACAGCCTGAGGGGTTCGTTCTTGCATGAGAGCGGGTGGGCCGGGAGCGGAGGCCAGGTGGAACGGCGTCATGCACCGTGAAATCTGGCGGCCCAAGTTGCGCCTACCCGTGTCGTCGTGGGCTTCGGCACTGATGTGGCGATCCCGCAAGGATCGGACATGTCAGACTGGAGGAGAGAAAAGCAGTCCTCCAGGGCAGCGCAA